>NZ_AUIG01000053.1 GCF_000423585.1 Salinimicrobium xinjiangense DSM 19287 | reverse complement strand
AGTGAGTGTCTAACCAGTAGCTTTTTTTTACTTCCAGGAGGTAATATTTTGGCTGATCATTACAGGCCTTTGCCTAAATGGTGTGCAACGTCCCGAATAACGCAAGTTGCGGCTTGGGAACTCGATTTTGTCAGTTAAAGACTTTATTTTCTTGGTAGTCAAAAATGCCATTTTTGACAGCTATTCCGCAATTTGGGTTATTCATTGTTGTGTGCAGTGCTTTAGAACACGTTTTTTGTTGTCCAATGAACTCCATCTATTAATTCCTCAACTTGGTCTTTGGTTGGCTCTTTCCCTTTATGTGCACAAATGTTTCTTATATCCGCCAAATAGGATATTTTTCTCCAAACAGTTGTGTCATAAATTCCGTTGCTTTTTAAAGCTTCATTATAATGAGACAACGTCGGATTTCGTTTTGCAATTTTTAATTTATGGTGAGCCACAACATTTTCTAAATAACCTTCTAAAACCACTCCTGCTACAACTCCGCTTGCTCGTAAATTGACTTTTAAAAGGCTTTTTGCTGTGTCCAACTCATTGTCTTGAAGTTCAATCATTAAGGAGCTTTTGAGGTCATTTAGGGCCATATCCTTCCTTTCATCAACCGCTAACAAAATTGTGTACTGATTGTACATATTCTGTAAAGTCTGTTCCTTTGTGTCGAAATTGGGGTTGTGAAATGAATTGGGAGCGACACCTTTTAAATAATCCTGAATGTAGTAACTGCCATACCCCATTGTTTTTCTTTTGGGATCCACCTCGTAGTAACTCTTAAATTCCTGAAATCGGTCAGGGGCAAGGAATTCGACTATTTTTAAAGCCTTAGAATACCATTTTTGATAATCTCGATGGAATTCCACCTCTTTCGCTTTATCTGCTTTCAATTTATTCTGTAGATACAGCAATAATACAGCAGCTTCTCTAGTACATTCGGCGATTTCTTTTTTAATTTTTTCTTTGGAGGTCATATTAAAGTTCTGATTGGCATTGCACACAACGGCCCCGGTTAACACAAGTGCGGAGTAGGGGACACGAATTGATCTTTTAAGTTCTATTTTTAAAGGTACTCAAAAATGCTATTTTTGAG
>NZ_AUIG01000052.1 GCF_000423585.1 Salinimicrobium xinjiangense DSM 19287 | reverse complement strand
TGGAGCCGTAGCGAAAGCGAGTCTGAATAGGGCGCTTTAGTTGGTAGTGTTAGACGCGAAACCGTGTGATCTACCCTTGGGCAGGTTGAAGCTGTGGTAACACATAGTGGAGGACCGAACCCGTTGACGTTGAAAAGTCTTGGGATGACCTGAGGGTAGGGGTGAAAGGCCAATCAAACTCGGAAATAGCTCGTACTCCCCGAAATGCATTTAGGTGCAGCGATTAATTAGTTTTATAGAGGTAGAGCTACTGATTGGATGCGGGGGCTTCACCGCCTACCAATTCCTGACAAACTCCGAATGCTATAAAATGATGTTGATCAGTGAGGGCATGGGTGCTAAGGTCCATGTCCGAGAGGGAAAGAACCCAGACCATCAGCTAAGGTCCCCAAATGTATGTTAAGTTGAAGAAACGCGGTTGAACTGCTTAGACAGCTAGGATGTTGGCTTGGAAGCAGCCATTCATTTAAAGAGTGCGTAACAGCTCACTAGTCGAGCGGTTCGGCATGGATAATAATCGGGCATAAACATACTACCGAAGCTATGGATTCTATACATTAGTATAGAGTGGTAGGGGAGCATTGTAACAAAGTTGAAGGTGAACTGCGAGGTTTGCTGGATTGGTTACAAAAGAAAATGTAGGCATAAGTAACGATAATGCGGGCGAGAAACCCGCACACCGAAAGACTAAGGTTTCCTCAGCTATGCTAATCAGCTGAGGGTTAGTCGGGGCCTAAGGCGAACCCGAAAGGGGTAGTCGATGGACAACCAGTTAATATTCTGGTACCTGCTTTACGTTAAAAGTGACGGAGGCGAGAATTAGGTGCGCACAGACGGAATTGTGCGTTGAAGCCAGTGGTAACACGGCGATAGTACACCAAAGCTACGGCGGCGGTGATAATCCTGAATATCGACTTCCAAGAAAAGCGAGTAAAGCAGCCCGTACCGCAAACCGACACAGGTAGTTGGGATGAGAATTCTAAGGTGCTCGAGAGATTCATGGCTAAGGAACTAGGCAAAATTGACCTGTAACTTCGGGAGAAAGGTCGCCCACAGCAATGTGGGCCGCAGTGAAAAGGTCCAGGCGACTGTTTATCAAAAACACAGGACTCTGCTAAATCGAAAGATGACGTATAGGGTCTGACACCTGCCCGGTGCTGGAAGGTTAAGAGGAGATGTTAGC
>NZ_AUIG01000051.1 GCF_000423585.1 Salinimicrobium xinjiangense DSM 19287 | reverse complement strand
TGTAAGCTTCCCCTAATTAGAACTGCTTGATGATATAAAATTATTGTTTTTGGTTTTATCTGTAGTCGCTAATAGAGAATTATATTCTGCATATTCTATTGGAGCCATTTTTCCTAATGCATCGTGAGGTCTTTGATTATTGTAATCATCGATCCATACCTGTGTTTGTTCTCGTACCTGATCCAGATCTTCAAAAATGTATTTATTTAAAACTCCTCTTCTATAACTTCCATTGAATCGTTCAATGAAAGCATTCTGTGTAGGTTTTCCTGGCTGGATATATTGGAAGTCGATTCCATGCATCTGACTCCATTCTGAAGCTATTTTAGCAATAAACTCAGGACCATTGTCCATTCTTATCTTCTGAGGTTTTGTTCTTCGGTTAATTAGGTGGTTTAGTACCCAAATTACTCTATTGCTGGGCAAGGAAAAATCAACTTCTATGTGAAGTGCCTCCCGGTTGTAATCATCAATAATGGTAAAGGCCCTAAACCTTCTTTTATTATCCAGGACATCTGTGACAAAATCCATACTCCAGGTATGATTGAGTGTCTCAGGTACTTTTAAGGGTTCTTTTACTCTTGCTGGTAATCTTTTCTTCACTTTACGCCTTAAGGTTAAGCCAAGGTTTTTATATACACGATAAACTCTTTTGTGGTTCCACGGCTTTCCTTCCTTACGCAGTCGCTCATAAGCCATCCAAAAGCCTTCCTCACTATACTTCTCTGCCTTTTGCTGTAAGGCTTCTTCTATGGGTTTATCATCTTTAGGGAGAGGAGCATAATAAAACACACTCTTGCTCATTTTTAAGACACGGCACGCCCTGCTTATACCGTAATGAGCAAGTTCTTTAGCTATCGTTCTCTTACGGCAAGGCTTTAGAGCTTTTTTTCGATGATCTCTTTAGCCATCTCATGATCCAGAGAAAGGGTTGCATACATTTGCTTGAGTCGACGGTTCTCTTCTTCAAGTTCTTTGAGTCGCTTAAGTTCTTTGCCATTCATTCCGCTAAAACGCTCTCGCCATTTATAAAAGGCAGCGGTGCTTACACCATATTCACGACTGATCTCGGCAGCTGTTTTACCGTTATCAAATTCTTTAAGGATCTTAGAGATTTGCTGTGGAGAAAATTTGCTTTTTTTCATACTGTTTAAAATTAAGAATTATTCTACTTTTAAACAGTTCGGTTTTAAGGGAAGCTTACA
>NZ_AUIG01000050.1 GCF_000423585.1 Salinimicrobium xinjiangense DSM 19287 | reverse complement strand
CCCAGTGGCTGCTCTCTGTCCTTACCATTGTAGCACGTGTGTGGCCCAGGACGTAAGGGCCGTGATGATTTGACGTCATCCCCACCTTCCTCACGGTTTGCACCGGCAGTCTGGCTAGAGTTCCCGACATTACTCGCTGGCAACTAACCACAGGGGTTGCGCTCGTTATAGGACTTAACCTGACACCTCACGGCACGAGCTGACGACAACCATGCAGCACCTTGTAATCTGCCCGAAGGAGGAGGTGTTTCCACCCCTGTCAGACTACATTTAAGCCCTGGTAAGGTTCCTCGCGTATCATCGAATTAAACCACATGCTCCACCGCTTGTGCGGGCCCCCGTCAATTCCTTTGAGTTTCATTCTTGCGAACGTACTCCCCAGGTGGGTTACTTATCACTTTCGCTTAGCCACTCAGCTCTCAATCGAGCCAAACAGCTAGTAACCATCGTTTACGGCGTAGACTACCAGGGTATCTAATCCTGTTCGCTACCTACGCTTTCGTCCATCAGCGTCAGTAAATTATTAGTGATCTGCCTTCGCAATCGGTATTCTATGTAATATCTATGCATTTCACCGCTACACTACATATTCTAACCACTTCATAATTACTCAAGGTATGCAGTATCAATGGCAGTTCTACAGTTGAGCTGCAGACTTTCACCACTGACTTACGTACCCGCCTACGGACCCTTTAAACCCAATGATTCCGGATAACGCTTGGATCCTCCGTATTACCGCGGCTGCTGGCACGGAGTTAGCCGATCCTTATTCATACGGTACCGTCAAGCCCCTACACGTAGGGGTGTTTCTTCCCGTATAAAAGCAGTTTACAACCCATAGGGCAGTCTTCCTGCACGCGGCATGGCTGGATCAGGCTCTCGCCCATTGTCCAATATTCCTCACTGCTGCCTCCCGTAGGAGTCTGGTCCGTGTCTCAGTACCAGTGTGGGGGATCTCCCTCTCAGGACCCCTACCTATCGTAGCCATGGTAAGCCGTTACCTTACCATCTAGCTAATAGGACGCATACTCATCTTTTACCGCCGAAACTTTAATCATTCAAGTGATGCCACTAAATGATACTATGGGATATTAATCCGGGTTTCCCCGGGCTATGCCCCTGTAAAAGGTAGATTGTATACGCGTTACGCACCCGTGCGCCGGTCGCCACCATCCGAAGACGTGCTGCCCCTCGACTTGCATGTGTTAAGCCTGCCGCTAGCGTTCATCCTGAGCCAGGATCAAACTCTTCATCGTTAAATCTTAAATAAATTTACAATTACTAAGGAATTCCTCTTCTTCACCCCGATAGCTATCGGGGATCAAAGCTCAAAACGTTCTTCTAGTCTTAATTCTTATTATTTGCATCATACTATAAATAGTATGATACGCGCTGTCAATTCAATATGTCAATGAACGGCCCCTCTGTCCTATCGGACATCTCCCCAATGGGGAGAAAACTTCCGACTAACCAGAAGGCTTCTTGTTGTTGAAATAAAAGGAGTTGAACCTTTTCT
>NZ_AUIG01000049.1 GCF_000423585.1 Salinimicrobium xinjiangense DSM 19287 | reverse complement strand
GATTTGCTGTGGAGAAAATTTGCTTTTTTTCATACTGTTTAAAATTAAGAATTATTCTACTTTTAAACAGTTCGGTTTTAAGGGAAGCTTACAATTTCCCATTTGGTTGACCAAAATTGAGCCGTCATTATTAAATGTCAGATAGGTTTTTAAATCGGTTTCTGAGTCAGATTCAGAGTCCGAGTCAGAGTCAGTTTCCTCGAGTGGCTCTATATCACTTGGAAAAGAATCGGCTTCCTCAACTAAAATCCAATTTCCAACCAGTATTTTTTCTGAGTTAGTTTGTGCGTTCGCCTGGTTAATTCCCAGAATTAAAGTCAGGAAAAAAAGTATTGTTTTCATTGGTTTTCTTAGATGTGTGCTAACGTCCCGGTTAACGCAAGTGCGGAGTAGGGGACACGAATTAATCTTTTAATTTCTATTTTTAAAGGTACTCTAAAATGCCATTTTTGACTGGTCTGCCGTATTTGTGTTAACCGTTGTTGTGAGCAGTACTTTTTGGGTGCATCTTTATTATTGTTTTCTCAGTTTCCTCACTTCTCCAGATTTCTATTGAATAAAAATCTCCTCCTTCATCTTCGTCTTGAATATCTAAATCCGAGAAATATATCCGTATTCTATAGGAACCAGGTTGTAGCTCTATCTCTTTTTCGACGTGAAAATTGGGGCTATCCGCAATTTGAAGAATACCTGAATCAACCCTAATTCCAGCTTCAACAATGTGGTCATATTTCGAAAAATCTCTTTTCTTAGGTTGATTTTTTAAGACTGTAATTTCTCCTTTTATGGGTCCGTAAGAAGCCGTGCTTACTCCCAAGATATTTTCTCCGATGGCAAGTTTATCAGATAGAGCCTGATCCGTCCAAAAATCTTTTGAGTCAGCGGTTCGAGTGGAGTTCTTATCCGCTATGTAAAACTGATGGTAAGAAGTATCAAATTCAAATTGGATCTTTTTTTCCTGTCCATAAAAATTTGAACCCATTATTACCATTAATATTAATATTTTCTTCATTGCGAATTCGGGTATTGTTCACAACGTCCCGTATAAAAACAGTGCGAGCTGGCGTGCGTGATTGTCCGCAGGACAATCCGCTGAGCAAGCGAGCAACGAGTTTCGATTTGAGACAAGTTTGAGCATTGTTTTTATACGTTGTTAGCGGCAGGTTTATTTTTCTATTTCCCAGTTTTCTAGAGTCCAACCTTCGTCCATTCTCTCTATAAGTAGAGTATCATTCCAGCCTCCCCAGGGAGATAACTTCTTCTGTTCATCTGTTAATTCTTCTACGGTTTCCCTGTGCCAATTTACCGAATCCACGATGTGCCATCCCTCTCCGAAAATATTCTCCGTTCTGAAATATCGGGGTGGTTTAAAGTCAGGTTCTAAAGGAGCATTCCCCACCTTTTCTACAATTTTTCTATTGTATGCTGCTTGAAGTACAAAAGTTAAATAAAAAAAAGAGCTTTTTTGAATAAGAGCAATATCCGTTGTCTGAGTCGGATGTACTTTATAGTAAACACGAATTAACTCCACATCCTGCCGTCTATCTTCAGGAATCCGCACGCATTGGAGATAAACAAAACCTTTACCAGTTGGTAATTCGAAGATATCGCCAAGTTCTATTTTTCTTCTACCCATTCATTTATTTTTACTTGCCGCTAACGTCCCGGTTAACGCAAGTGCGGATTGGGGGAACCAAATTTATCTTTTAACTACTCTTTTTAAATGTACTCAAAAATGCCATTTTTGGATGGT
>NZ_AUIG01000048.1 GCF_000423585.1 Salinimicrobium xinjiangense DSM 19287 | reverse complement strand
CTCAAAAATAGCATTTTTGAGTACCTTTAAAAATAGAACTTAAAAGATCAATTCGTGTCCCCTACTCCGCACTTGTGTTAACCGGGGCCGTTGTGGGCAATTTGAAAAACAATACATCGTGAAAAACTCATAAATTGTATTTTGAAATAATAACTCCAGAAAAGTTTAGATCCGACATAAGGAGATTTCGGATTGCTCTAATAATTTTGACTACACTATACCTCGGATTTATAGGAATTGTCATCATTGGAGGTTTTATCTTTATTGTTAAGAATAAAATAACGGATGGTGGCTTAATCACACTCTGGTTCGCAGGAATATTTCTAGGCGGTGTTATCCTGTCCGTTTTCCAGTTAATATTTTCCTATCGTCTTAAATCTTACGAGCGAAAAAATATGCCTGTTACTCAAAAGAAAAATAAGGACAATTTTAAAATGGCAATTTTTACAGGAATCATCGGCTTGTGGCTGTGGCTTCCAAATGAAAAGGAGGTTAAGAAAATTATTGAAAAAACTGCCCACAACAACGGTTAACACAAATGCGGCAGACCTCTCAAAAATGGCATTTTTGAGTACCTTTAAAAATAGAACTTAAAAGATCAATTCGTGTCCCCTACTCCGCACTTGTGTTAACCGGGACGTTAGGCAAAATGCCATATGAAAGAAATTGAAATAAAAAATTGGAAAGGCTTGGTGAGTTTCCTTGAAGTCGGAATTGATAGCCATATAATAGATTTTGGTGATGGAATTCAGTTCCGCGGGCAATCCGATTATAAATGGAGTATATCTTCTTCCCTATCTCGAATTGTTCGAGGCAGTGAAAACAGTGAAAAGAATGCTAAATTTTATGAAAGGCAAACTCAGATGGAATTCATGTCTCAAGCACATTTGCTCGATGAAAACATGAATTTTGAGAATTCTACACATCCTTCTTCAATTCTGATAGATATGCAACATTACTCTTGCCCAACAAGATTAATAGATTGGACCCTTTCACCATACGTCGCACTATATTTCTCAGTAAGTGAAAATTTTGAAGAAGACGGAGCTTTATATGCTTTTGATTCTTGGCTTTATAGGGAAAATTTGAAGAAAAAGATTCCAGAGGAAAATATCCCTCGAGGTGCTGACGTATTTGAATTCGAGGGTTTTGACGTTCTGGATGTATTTTATGCAACTAAAAAGAACCATCGTATTGTCCGTCAACAAGGCTGTTTCCACGTATCAAATAATTTGTTGGCTGACCACGAAGAAATTATAAATAAAATAACAGACGGACCAGAACAATTTGATGGACTTTTCAAAATAAGAATTCCGGCAGAACTAAAATTGGAATTTTTAGCAAGGCTTAGAACAATGAATATCAGCGCAGAAAGTCTTTTCCCGGGATTGGATGGTTTAGGTAAGTCATTAAGAGACCTGATGTTAATTAGAAAATGGAGAGACCGGTAAACGCACTTTGCCTAACAACGGTTAACACAAATGCGGCAGACCCTTCAAAAATGGCATTTTTGAGTACCTTTAAAAATAGTAATTAAGAGACCAATTACGTTTCCCAACTCCGCACTTGCGTTAACCGGGACGTTGGCACCAATATAAATCACCAGCGATTAAAAAGTAAAAATTTATCTATAAATTTGAGAAAACGAGAATGATGATAGTAGAACGAAATAATAATGAAATACTGGTGCGGTTTTCTGCGGGTACAAAAGCTTCTAAAATTCAGTCTATTTTGGACTATCTAAGATATGAGGAACTTACCTCAAAATCAGAAGCAACGGAAAAAGATATTGAGGCTCTAACCAAGAAATCCAAATCTGATCGCTGGGAAAAAATAAAAAAAGAAGTAGGATTGGATGACTAAGATTATTGTTGATTCAAACATCATTTTTAGTGCAATCCTAAATGTAAACAGTCGAATAGGACAAATTTTGTTGACTGGTCAAGACTTCTATGAATTTTATGCTCCAAAATATTTAAGAAACGAAATCTGGGAACATCAGGAAAAAATCAAGAAAATTGGAAAATTTAGTGATGATGAATTCCTGGAGGTATATGAGTTAGTTCTCAAGAATGTTACGATTCTTAATCACTCCATCGCACCTAAAGAAAAATATCTTGAAGCTTTTGATCTTTGTGAAGACGTAGATCCTGCAGATTCTGCCTTTGTAGCATTCTCTCTATTTTTAAAATGCAAAATCTGGACAGGAGATAAGAAACTATTAAACGGACTTTCCCAAAAAGGATTTAAAAGAACAATTACTACCGAGGATTTATTCAAAGATTTTCTCAGAAAAAACAGGAAACGGAAGTAATAATACTGGTGCCAACAACGGTTAACACAAATACGGCTGACTCGTCAAAAATGGCATTTTTGAGTACCTTTAAAAATAGAAATTAAAAGATCAATTTCGTTCCCCTA
>NZ_AUIG01000047.1 GCF_000423585.1 Salinimicrobium xinjiangense DSM 19287 | reverse complement strand
GAGTGAGTGTCTAACCAGTAGCTTTTTTTTACTTCCAGGAGGTAATATTTTGGCTGATCATTACAGGCCTTTGCCTAAATGGTGTGCAACGTCCCATATAAAAACTGTGCGAGCTGGCGAGCGTGATTGTCCGCAGGACAATCCGCTAAGCAAGCGAGCACGGTGTTTCGATTCAAGAACAAATTAAGCATTGTTTTTATATGTTGTTAGGCATCGTATTTTTCCCATCTGCAATTCCGTACCATCTATGACTATCAATGTCTTCAATCTTGATGTTTTTAATTTTTCTTTTTTCCAAAACTCTATAAGCTTTCTCAGTACAAAGGATTCCTAAACTCTCGGCGGGTAAAAAGAAATCGCTTCCATCCCAAGTCTGCTTATCGAATGATAATCCGATCGTAAAGCCGGTGTTTTTGGGGGGAATGATTTTACCACATTTTCCTAAACATTGGAATCCGAAATAATCATCTTCTAATCCTTCAAATTCTACAGGATAAGTTCTCCATCCAGTAAGTTCTTCTTTCTCAAAGTCCGCTTTAAGGCCATTTGAGATCAGAAAGTTGAAGATATCCTGCAGCCGAATAATGTCCGTTACTCTTCTTCCTTCGCTCCACTTTAATTGTAGTAGGTCGGGTGTATATTCCCCAGTGAGAAGTTTTTGATCGTCATATTCAATTAACGTCTCAAGCCTTAAATCTTTATTACCTGAACTAAAATTTATACAGTAAAAGTTTTCTTCCATCTTTTTTATATGATGCCTAACGTCCCGTATAAAAACAGTGCGAGATGGCGTGCGTGATTGTCCGCAGGACAATCAGCGTAGTAAGCGGGCAGCAAGTTTCGTTTTGAGACTGATTTAAGCATTGTTTTTATATGTTGTTGGCGTGTCGTTTTATTTTACTTTCCGTGAGTCAGCCGGATAATTTGATAATTACGAGAATCTATAATAATCAAAAAAGTTCCTCCTACTTTACCTTTTGGTAGATTCCCACAGATTAGCCAATAGCCGTCGATGTTATGAATACTATAGGGTTTTTGTTTTTCAATATTCACTTTTCCATAAGTCTGGAAAAGAACCAATTCTGCAAATTCTACAGCTTGAACTTTATCTTTTAAATTTGGTCCGTTGCCAATTACATTATGTAGAGCAGAGTCCGAAAGTGCTTCATTAAGAACTGCTTTTGCCTGTTCTTCCGTCATTCCTTTATTGTCCGTTTCTTGTCCGAAGGCAATCCAGTTGATAAAAAATAAGGCAAGGATTAAGTAAGGTTGAATTTTTTTCATAGAATTTTTTTTTAAATGCACGCCAACGTCCCGTATAAAAACAGTGCTTGCTGGCAAGCTTGATTGTCCGCAGGACAATCAGGCGTCCAAGCGAGCACGGACTTTCAATTTGAGACAGGTTTGAGCATTGTTTTTATACAGTGTTGGCAAACGTATTAATCTAAATATCCGTCATATTCAATCTCTCTTAAGATATCATTTTCGAAGAAGAATATAAATCCAGACGTTCGTTCCAAATTACCAACTTCTATGAGGTCAGAGTTTAATTCCTTTTTCAAAATTTTCCCCAGAACATCTTTCTCCATTCCAACTTGAATAGATTCTGAAAATTTGATATCAGGGTTTGTAATTACAGCCTTGTAAACCCATTCTTCACTGGCAGTTTTATAGGAAGTTAATTCAATATTGTCCGCTTTTTGAGTGATAATTGTATCAACTACGTTATCTACGTGTCGGTTATTAACAGGTTTTTTTTCAACTTCAAAATTATGATTGTCAGTCAGTTTTTCTAAGTCCGAATACAACTGCATTTGTAGGCTATCATTTTGAACAAATTGCTTCGAATTAACGATTGCAGAATCTTCTATTCCATTTCCAGCTCTTGACTCAACTGTTGGATTTTGTTCAGTGATTTGAACTTTACTGGTTTCATTTTGTTTACAAGAAACTATTGAAATCAGAATTACGACGAAAGTTATAATTTGTCTTTTCATATGTTTGCCAACGTCCCGAATAACGCAAGTTGGGGCTTGGAGACTTGAATTTGTCAGTTAATGACAGTTTTATAATGGTACTCAAAATTGCCATTTTTGAGAGGTATTCCGCAATTTGTGTTATTCATTGTTATGCAGCGGTTTTTTAGATTCTTATCTTCTCAGGATCTTGTCTGTTGGAGAATAGAGATAAAATTTCAACGGCATCATTCTTTTGTCGGTAGTAAAGATTATTAAATCTTGCAACCACCGCTCTTCTAACTGTATTATTTTTTTTGGAGAGTTGGAAAAGTTCTGGATTCTTAGAAATTAATTCTATAGTATGATCAAGTTCCTGAGAGAAATTCTTGAGTTCTCTTTCTGTCCAGTTTTTTTCTAAATATTCAATCGTATCTTCTAATTCGGAGAGTGCGTGGTTAGACCATTGAATTTTATAACCACTTTTCATATAATTTCCTTGCTTCTGAATGAGATCTTAATTTTCCGGAATCAGCATCTTTAATTCCTTGTTCAATGGATTTTTTTTCTTCTTTTGAGATTTCTTTCCACCAATCGGTTTTCTCACTTTCGCGCAGCTTCATTATTTTTTCAACGATGGATTTATCATTCAGAGTGGATAACCACTGAATTAACTCTATTTTTTTATTTTGAAGATCTATGTCCATATCTCAAATTTACAATTAAGAACTTAAATAATATTCTTTGTTCAAAAGTTTTTAACTGCTGCATAACGTCCCGGTTAACGCAAGTGCGGATTGGGGACACGAATTGATTTTTTAATTTCAATTTTTAAAGGTACTCAAAAATGCCATTTTTCAAGGGTCAGCCGCATTTGTGTTAACCGTTGTTGTGAGCAGGCTTTTTTCCAGATATCCTTTTATGATCAGCGTTTAATCAGGTCCGCAGTATCTATTCCGAGAGAGGTTCTGGCGTTGTAAGCTATCAGGTAATCTTTATCATTGGTAAAACTTCGAATTTTTTCATTAATCCGCGAATCCATAAATCGTGATAAATAGTAAAAGATTGAAGTCAAGGAATATTTTTCCGTTACCCGGTCCATTTCTTGGAGCGCAATATCTTTCATCTCCTGGTCTCCGCCTTTTATCTCATTGATATAGTTTGCCCAAATGATCTTCTGAGAAGGATTTTTTGCCGATTCCAATCTCTTCCTCATAATCGGTAAAGAATCGGTGGAATTCATTATTGCCAAGGTTTCACCGATTAAATCGTCATCCGTTTCATCAAGCATTTCGATTAATCTGCGTTCAACTTCAACTTTTTCCTTTTCGCTCAAGCTTAAAACAATATGCTCATTGCTGAATCCATTCCGGCTTTGATAGTTATTCGGTGGAATTAGCTCTTGTATTAAGTCAGGAATGTTTCTCATTATTTTTTTTAGCTTGCTCACAACGGCCCCGGTTAACACAAGTGCGGAGTAGGGGACACGAATTGATCTTTTAAGTTCTATTTTTAAAGGTACTCAAAAATGCTATTTTTGAG
>NZ_AUIG01000046.1 GCF_000423585.1 Salinimicrobium xinjiangense DSM 19287 | reverse complement strand
AGATTTGCTGTGGAGAAAATTTGCTTTTTTCATACTGTTTAAAATTAAGAATTATTCTACTTTTAAACAGTTCGGTTTTAAGGGAAGCTTACAAAATTAGGTTTACTTGCTTTAGATTTATGCTGTTTTTTACTCTCATTTTTTTATAATTGTGTACAACGTCCCGTATAAAAACAGTGCGAGCTGGCGAGCGTGATTGTCCGCAGGACAATCAGGCGTTGCAAGCGAGCACCGACTTTCGATTAGAGACAGGTTTGAGCATTGTTTTTATACGTTGTTGCCATTAGTTTTTTGTCCGAATGACATCATAAAGAAGTGCTTTCCTTTCTTGCCCATATTCGTTATCAATATCCATTTCAATAAAAATTTCGTTTTCTTTTTCATCAAGTTTAGTGCTGTACTTGAATCCGCCATTGCGCTGCAAAAGAGTATCGGAATTAAATTTTTGTCCGTTAACAATCGAGTCGTATTTAACAAAGTAGCTCTTGTTTGGATTATAACCCACCACCAGTAATTCCATTTCGAAGTCGGTATTTAATTCATTTCTATTGTCTTTACCATATATTTCACGAAAGGAAATACTATCGAACACAAATTTAGTATTTACGTCCGCTATTATGTCTCTCAGGCTATCATTCTCTGCACGCAGAATCTCTAATTGTGCGATAGTGTTCTCAGTTTGATTTGCGTCGGTACAACTATAAAATGCAAGAGCAACAAAGACAATTTTTAATAGTTTGTTCATTGGTTTTTTAAATTAATGGCAACGTCCCGTATAAAAACAGTGCGAGCTGGCGAGCTTAATTGTCCGCAGGACAATCAGGCGTTGCAAGCGAGCACGGAGCTTCGATTCGAGACAGGTTTAAGCATTGTTTTTATACGTTGTTAGGCAATGTTATTTTATCAGTCCTAACTTCTTGAATTTTCTCTGTAATTCATAAAAGCATTGTTCAATATTGTCACCAGAAAAAGGAATATATTGTAAGCCTGCGATATTTGAAAACTCCTCTATTCCATCTTGTTTGAGTATAATAACCTTGTCAAAACCTAAACGGCCTTGAAATAAACCAGCTTCGTGAATTACATTTTGTCTTGCTCTCAATTTACCATCTGCTGTGTCATCTTCTGCGGTCATTACTAAGATGGCTAAAGAAGATTTGTCCAAAAATTCTCCCAGAACATTAATTATACTTTCACTTGTTCTTGATTCATCCTCAAAAGTCAGTGTTTTTAAGTTTAAATCGTCCTTTAGGAAAATTTGAAGTCGTGCCCAAAGTTTACTTCTACCGTGCCCAATAAATATTTGTCCTGATCCGCTTGATTTTTTTTGAGGTAACGGCTTTATACTGTCAAACTCTTTCTGTAATTCAATTTCTGATAAAGATAAAAGTTGTTGAGTCAGTGTATAAATGTTTTTAACCGTAGTGTCATTTTTGGAAGTTTGAGGTGGTGGTATATAAAATACTCCTGGTTTTGGCCTGTATTTCTTAAAAAACTCTTCGATTTTATCAGAATACATTTTGATGTCTTGAAGACTTTCTGAATCTGTATAATCTACTTCGGAAAGCTTTTTTACGAAAACTTTTATTGGTGCAAAAAATTTCAAGTCTGATTTAACGCTTTCCCACAAAGCTTCTGAAAGCAATTGTAGTTCTTTAATTATCATAATTTAATTTTAGTGCTGTATTTAATATTGCCTAACGTCCCGGTTAACACAAGTGCGGAGTTGGGGAACGGAATTTATCTTTTAAATACTCTTTTTAAAGGTACTCAAAAATGCCATTTTTGACTGTTCTGCCGCATTTGTGTTAAACGTTGTTAGCCACTGGCTTTATCTCCGAAAATAAAGTTTTCTAATGAATCTAAATGTCCGACCTGAAGGTAATTAATGTAGCCATCAAACGTAAATTCTCCTTGATAAGCAGGTAAATTGACCCAATGAGGAGGAGTTGCTAAACTTGAATTTTTACTTCTTGTCAAATAATTAAGTCTGCCCTCAAAAACCTTAATTAAAGCGATTCCGTGTTCTTGAGCATATTTAATTGCGCCCGATTGAAATCCGCTGGTGGAAAAAATCAATCCTTTTTGTGTTCCGGTAGCTCGCAGCTTATCAAATAGTAATTGTACAGTTTCCCTTTTTACGGAATTTTTATACTTTTTGCATTCAACAAGTACTTTGATTACTGAACCAAAAACTTCAAATTCGGCATAAACATCTATTTGATAATCACCATCGGGTTTTTTAATTATGAGGTTATGGGTCGATTTAAATGCACTTAAATTTTTTCCAAGATTTGAAAAGTAATCGTGGATTAATTTTTCAAACTCAGTCGGCGTAATGTCCGTTTTCGGATTATCTGGAATATGCGTCATTTTAGCTTGTGGCTAACGTCCCGTATAAAAACAGTGCGAGCTGGCGAGCTTGATTGTCCGCAGGACAATCAGGCGCTGCAAGCGAGCACGGAGTTTCGAATTGGAACAGGTTTTAGCATTGTTTTTATACAGTGTTGGCAGCAGGTTTTTTATTTTTTCCGATATAAAAATCTTTCTCCTGAATCTGGGTCTCCGATAAAATCCCAAATAATAATACCTTCCTCTTCTAAGAACAAATCATATGAAGTCGACATTCCATTTTCATATAAATTACTATCATTAAAACGCATATGTAATACCCAATTTTCTTCTTTAGAATCTTTTCCAATTTGCCAGGTTCCGTCTGTGTCCACGTATTTTTCTGATGTTTGATCAAATACATTAATAAAATTCGGCAGATTGGTTATTTCAAAAGTTCCGTTACTTTTTAGATTTAACTCAATTTCCTTCTTTTCGTAACCTTTTTCTTCAATCAAATCGTAGCTGATTTTATCAACTTCCCAAAGTCCCACAATCTCTTTTTGAGTCGGTTTTTCGGTCAAGTTTTTAATCGTAAGTCCGTTGACTGGGCTGACGTTAAAATATCTACAACCTGTCAAAATCAGAAGAATGATTAGGAAAGTAATTCTTTTCATTTTAGATATTCGTTTTTTGGATGTTCTGCTAACTTGCTGCCAACGTCTCGTATAAAAACTGTGCGAGCGGGCGTGCGTGATTGTCCGCAGGACAATCCGCTAAGCAAGAAATCAAGAAGTTTCGATTCAGGACTGATTTAAGCATTGTTTTTATACATTGTTGTAAAACGTTTTAACCTACACGATTTATAAGTGGGTAATGCTTAAATTAAATTTTTGAATATTAGGAACTACAGAATCAAGCAATTCATTAAATCTCAGGTATTCTTCATCGAAATCTTTCGTTTTAATTTTCCCGGAAGAATTCATAACGTCCAGTTTACGTTGCATATGTTTATATGAAATATGCTCATCTGGATTCATATTTGGGTCAATAATCACATAAGGATTATTGTGAACCACTGCATTTCTAATTCTTAAAATTTCACCCAAATTATGAATTGATTTGTTATTGTCAAACCCGGTCATATTGGCCAATATTTTAATTTTTTGTCCCATTCCAATCACAGTTCCATTCAGTAATATTTCGTGAAAATCTTTTTCATTTTTATTGGGTGAGAAATAATTAGAGATTACGTGATTAATTAATAATTCCAAATTATTGTACTTATTAATTAAATCACCAATTTTTTCTTCGTCGGTCATATTTTAGAATAATATGTTTTTAAATGTTTTACAACGTCCCGTATAAAAACAGTGCGAGCTGGCGCGCGTGATTGTCCGCAGGACAATCCGCTGAGCAAGCGAGCACGGTGTTTCGATTCAAGAGCAAATTAAGCATTGTTTTTATATGTTGTTGTAGAATGTGCCGCCCGCCCGAGTGAACCATTTCGCTTTTCAATCCGCTGCGTTTTGCTTTTAAAGTTTATAATTTATTACCTCTCAAAAGAGGATTTTTTCGTCCGAACTTTTTCTCCACTTGAGTGAGATGGTCCGCCGAATTTCAATCCAAACAGGAATTTTTTAGGAAGTGCTTTTTTTAAAAGGTATCCATTTCAAAATTAGTCCGACACCCACAGCAGCAGCCAAACCGGATGGAACCCCTATTAATAAACTTTCACTATCAATTAATAAGGAAGCAGTTATTACTACCACTATAATTCCAATTCCGATGGTCTGGTTTTGATTTAATTTTTTCATTTATTTTTCACGAATATTTATCTATCTGAGTTAGTCAGCGGCATTTTCTACAACGGCCCCGGTTAACACAAGTGCGGAGTAGGGGACACGAATTGATCTTTTAAGTTCTATTTTTAAAGGTACTCAAAAATGCTATTTTTGAGAGGTTTGCAGCATTTGTGTTAATCGTTGTTGCGCACCGTTTTTTTCCGTTCCTATATGTTTTAAACCTCTGGAATTTCCGGCTGTTTTGGCCTTCGTTAAAAATGTCCGTCACTAGCCATCCAAAAATGATAAAAAAAAAGCGCCACTTTGCGGCTGAGTGAGTGTCTAACCAGTAGCTTTTTTTTACTTCCAGGA
>NZ_AUIG01000045.1 GCF_000423585.1 Salinimicrobium xinjiangense DSM 19287 | reverse complement strand
ATCATACTCACTTCGGTAGTATATTTTCCCCTCTTTAACTACAGCAAAGATCTTCTTTAGAGCGGCAATATCTTCTGTTGGATTTCCATTCAGTATTACAAGATCGGCTATTTTTCCTGCTTCTATGCTTCCGTAGGTGTCTTCCATTCCCAGTGCTCTTGCCCCCTTTAAGGTTGCTGCTGTGATAACTTCCAGAGGAGTGAGTACCTTTCCCTCCACCAGATACGCTATTTCTGAAAAAAGTGTGGGATCGGGTTCCCCTTCGGCCAGGAAAAAATCTGTGCCGGTGGAAATGGGAATTCCTTTTGCGTGCATCATTTTCAGGATCCTGTTCTGCAGTTCAGGTGTGCAGCGCAGGCGTTTGGATGCGGGACCCAGGGAAGCATTCCGGGCAGTCGCATCCATAATGACTCTCCGCTCTTTCATTTCATCAAGTAGCTCCAAAAGTAAAGGATCTTCAAAATCAAAGTTATCGGGATCCAGAGGTACAAGATCAGACTGATTGAAAGGAACATTGGGACCTAATCCAAAAGGGATGAGACAGGTGTGAGATAAAGTATTTACTCCACTCCTCACAGCATCCAGTGGTCCGGCCGGAAAAAGAGTGGCATGGGCCCAGGTCTGCATTCCCTGCCGCTTCGCTTCCTGTATGAGTGGATGAACTACCTCCGGCGATAGATTGGTATATAGTTTTAGACCGCTGGCTCCCGTAGCCGCGGCAAGACTAACAACTTTTTCCATGTCGGAGTCGCCCGTTACGACCTGTGCCCAGGGTGCCTTACCTGCTTCATAGCCTATCCAGCTTTTGTTTCCCGATCTGTTTCTATAAAACTCCGGACCGGCCATCCGGGCAGACCAGTAGATCTTTGGAAATGGAGCATCGTCAATTAGCCTCGCACGTTCTAATTCGGCCGCTAAACGTGCATCCCCCGCAAGTTCCCTGATAGCAGTTACTCCGGCATATAGCATTCGTTCCAGTTGGGGTGCTACAGAATCCCTGCTCCATCCTATCATGGGCAGGTGAAAATGAGTGTTGATCATTCCCGGCATCACAAATTTGCCGGACAGATCGAGTATTTCGGCCGAATCCGGGACTGACTCCTCCTCTGTGGGAAAGATCTTTTCGATTTCATTTCCTTTAATAAGTACTGTCAGCCCCGGCTGCGGTGCTTCTCCCGTACCGGATATCACAGTGAGGTTGGTGAGAGCGAGCAGGCTTTCACTTTTTGCTATTTCGGAGTTTTGTGCAGTAAGAGGTAGAGCAGCAAAAAGGAGCAAGCTAAGGCCTACATATGTGAATAATGATATCCTTGAAATTCTTTTCATCTTAAACACTTTAGATTACACCACTTTTTTACTTTCCAATATTTCCAAAACCAGGGAGATCACCACCAGCACTAAAAGAGCAACCCATAGCATCCAGGGCGCATTAGGTTGGGAGGAGTAGATAAGAATGGCGGGGATAAGCCACACAAAGAGCAGCGCGTAAATAACTATGGAAGCCCATTTTCTTTGTTTCCTGAACGGCCCATAGATCAGGATCAGGATCCCGACAGATATACTTAGCAACAGAGCTGATACCGCTTTTATAGAGGTAAAGAAAACTGAAAGTAAACCAGGACTATAAGCTCTGAGTTCAGTGGAGGTTTTCCCAATATTCTGTTCCATGACAGGCATTAAATTCCCACTGCTGGCCATCCAAAATATCTCCCCTGCGAACAAGAGCATTACAGCACAAACCAGGCTGAGGATACCAATAGAGATTTTCTTTTTAATTGTCATAGATCTGAACTTTTAAAAATGTTCTCCGCAGAAAAGATTCCGGCACCGGTTCCATTTCCGGCATCCGGTTTAATATCAAATTACTTTCTACTGCTCTTCGAGTTGCTTTGTCACCCGCTCTAACTTTTTCCGATAAGTCTCCAGCCTTTCATGACCCTGTTCCCCCGCAAGCTCCACAGCCCTTTGATAGTATTGTTTGGCTTCTTCCAGCCGTTCTGCAGCATTGTAAGCATCAGCCAGGCTATCATAAGAATTTGGCGAATCAGGATATTCCTTGTTATTCAATTTGAAGACCACAATGGCATTTTCTACTTGTCTCTCCCGCAGCAACTCGTAACCAAGCGAATTGAGAAGTTTCTCTTCCAATTGGTCTGTCGGGTAGCTTCTCTTTATCTTTTGGTAAGTTTCAGTCATTAACTCCTGACCTCCATTAGCTAATGCCTCCCGAATTTGACGTGCTATATCAGGAAAGACGACACGCTCAATGGCATCCACGACAAGAGCCGGGTCGTCCTGGTGAACATAATGGCTGGCCTGGGTCGACAACACTAAAAATCCTTCGGGAGCCGTGGTTACCCATCCGCTCATTTTCCGAACTCTCTGCCGGATAGTAGCCTCAAAGTAGTCACGATATTCAAATCCAAATTCGATCCCCGGTGGACTGGGAGGAGGTGTCCTGTATCTCGCTCCAAGAAGGACTGCCACAGGGACAGAGGGGGAAGGCAGAAGGCCCCGTTCCTCAGGAGCTAACTTTGCGAGACTATCGAAAACAGCATACTCAGCTTTTATGGCAGGTGGTGCTTTTAAAGTGTAGAACTTGTAAGCCTGGTCCATTGCTTCCAGCGCTGTCTCGCCATCAACTACACCAATCTCGGTAAGTGCAGCCAATTCCTCAGCACGGCTCTGCGTAAAGTCGGTCGGGTCCACATAAACCAAACCTGCCACCTTATCGGGATAACGTCCGGAGAAATGCCTTATCAGGTGGCCTCCCCAGGAGTGGCCAACTAAAACATAGGGTGGTGGCGCCTCCAGGACATTCAAAAGGGCCTGCAGCTTGTCTGTCACCCGATCCGGGCCTGGCGGCTGTCCATCCCATTCAGATTCACCAATGCCGCCTCGATCGTATGCAATTACCGGTGCGAATTTAGAAACTTCAGTGAAAACATTTCTCCAGTTATTAATTGAGGTGCCCGCCCCACTCTCAAATACTACAACAGGTACTCCTTGCCGGAGGTGCTCAAATCCTGCCGTCATTATATTCATTTTTGCTCCCTCTACTTCAACAATTTGTGGGGTAGCAGGAACAGGCTGTGCAGATAGATGCGGTATTATCCCAATGAGTAATAATAAAGTGAATACTGATTTCATATTTCTTTTTTTGATCTCTTTGATGTAAATTCTATCAGTTTTTCTATTTCAGCCCATCCTTCCTCTGTCCAGGTGGGTTTTCTTTTAAAAGTTTCATTTCCCCTTCCCTCCTGCCAGCATCTCGTGATGCTGATTAATGACATCCTCTTCAAGACCAAGAAATTCAGCCGCATTGTTATAGAAGATATCTGCTTTTTCTTCCAGGGTTAAAAAGTCCAGGGAATTGATGTTGTCCACTGCTATTCCAATGGCTTCGGGCCATATCATTTGATCTGTTCCAAAAAGGATCCGGTCGAGCATTCCCATTTGTTTAGCCTGTCGCAGAAAAGATTCCAGTACCGGCTCCATGCCTGGGATCCAGTTAACTATACTAATATCTGTATAGAGCTGCGGGTACATATTCATCATCATTAAGGCATACTCTGAATAAGGTCCCGCCCCACCGGCGTGCATCATAAAAACCCTGAGCTTCGGAAATTCCACAAGCATATCTTCCAGGAGCAGCGGATTTCCCATTTTCAATCTAAATTTTGGGCAGCACCTGAAAGGAGTACCGGGGAAACTTGCCCCGGTATGTATGCCTACGGGAATGCCCTCCTCTTCCGCCACCTTGTAAAAGGGATAATAACCTGGATCTGAAGGAGAATATCCAAAATACTGAGCACCCACTTCCCCCAACATGTCCAGGTTCCCCTGCTGAATCATCATCCGGAGGCTGTCTGCCGACATAAATTCCGATGGCTCCCGGAGTTCGATGCCCCGCAGGGTTCTGCTTTGGTCAAAGCTGTGCCAGTCATTTCCACTGGAAGGATCAATTCCCGAGACTGCACCGAGCACTATGTTGTGCTTCCGCATAACTTCAAATGTTTGTTCCATCTGCTCTTTGGCTGTTGTACCTGAAAGATTTCCGGTTGCGGGGCTTGGTGCCGGACCCCAGAAGTCATCGGAATAGGAATGCAGGTGCATGTCAATGATGGGTCCGGTATATTTTTCTGAAGCGCCGGTTCTTATTTCCTCATCACCTGTATCCTGACTTACCACCGGCTGGATAAGCAGGAAGCTGAAGAAAAAAATGAACGAATAAATTCCCTTTTTTGGATGGTCTGATGTTTTCATAAAGAGGTCTTTTTAAGATGATGACCAGGTATTATTAACTCAGTCAGAAAGCATTTAAGGGGAAAAACAAATGTCTTCTCTGCGGAAAAGTGAGGGAAAATGCAGAGGGTTCCTATATGAGAAAAGAACTATTAAGCTGGAGGAAGCCATTCTCTCCCGGAAATATCCTACAATATAATAAATTCAGCTTCAGGTAGTTGCAGATTTTTAGAATTTTTTCCCGGACGCTGACGGTAGATTTGGAAATTTGTTAAGAGTTATTGGTTATTGGTTATTGGTTATTGGTTAATGGTGATTGGGAATTGGGATTGGGGATTGGGGATTAGAGAGGTCGAGAGTCGTAAATCGTTAATTCGTTAATTCGGGAATCGGAAATAGTTAACTGGTTAATTAGGGATTGGTGAATTGGGATT
>NZ_AUIG01000044.1 GCF_000423585.1 Salinimicrobium xinjiangense DSM 19287 | reverse complement strand
ACTGCATACTAAAGATCTAAGGTGGTTATAGCAACGGGGCTCACCTCTTCCCATTCCGAACAGAGAAGTTAAGCCCGTTAGCGCAGATGGTACTGCATCTCGTGGGAGAGTATGTCGCCGCCTTTTTTACAGAAGCCTCAACAGCAATGTTGAGGCTTTTTTTATACCCTAAAGTCAATTGAAATTACGACTGTCAGCTCCCCGGGCCGACAAGGCCTGACAGGGAAGGTCTGGTTCCTTTCTATTGTCATGGTAACCCTTTCAGAGGGTTCCAAACCCTGAAGGGTTGCTCTAGTAGGATGTGATGGCGGATCCGTGATGGCGCCGATTTGCAATCCGCGCCCATTTAATCGACGCTATCTATGAGAGAATTTTATTTTACTGAAAACATCCCATAAAACCACTCCTGCACTTACGGCAATATTAAGGGAGTGTTTGCTGCCGAGCTGAGGAATTTCCAAAACCCCGTCACTGGCTGAAACAATTTTTTGCTGTACTCCCTTGACCTCGTTCCCAAAGACAAAAACATATTTGGCTGCTGCTTCAGGCATAAATTCATTCAGAAAGGTGGCGTTCTCTGCCTGTTCCACAGAAAAGATCTTCATGTCTTTTGCCTTTAGTTTCTCCACCAAAGCGAGAACATCTTCAGCATATTCCCAGGCTACAGTTTCTGTAGCACCCAAAGCGGTTTTTTGAATGTCTTTGTGAGGCGGTGTTGCAGTAATTCCGCAGAGGTAAATCTTCTCAATCAAAAAAGCATCAGCAGTCCTGAAGATGGAACCTATATTATTAAGGCTTCTTACGTTGTCTAAAATGACAATAATTGGAGTCTTTTCGGCTGCCTTGAATTCTTCTGCAGATTTCCGATCGAGTTCGCTGTTTTTCAGCTTTCTTTTTTCCATGGAACAAAAATAGAAATTTCAAAAGTTATTCATGTGCGAAGTGCCTTTTAAACTGTGCTAGTCGCAATCGATGATCATTTTTATTTTAAGTAATATAAAGAGATTTGTAAAAGATTTCCCGCGAAAATCAATGGTATATAATAATTCTATCTATAGAGAATTGAGACTCCCACAGAGAGAGATTTTATTTTGACAGGTTGTGGATAAAAGTTTGAAAATGAGAAAGGGGAAGATTATCTTTAAAGGAGTAGAATTTTTACTTTAGCCCTCAGCAAAAAAAACAATCGCGTGTCAGGAAAACCGGAGAAAAAGATCACCCCTTTAATGCAGCAGTACAATGCTATCAAAAAGAAGTATCCAGATGCGATGCTGCTCTTTAGGGTAGGAGATTTCTATGAAACTTTTGGAGAAGATGCGGTTAGGGCCGCCCGTATTCTCAATATCGTTCTCACCAACCGGAATAACGGGAGCGAGCGCAGTGAATTAGCGGGTTTTCCACACCACTCTTTAAATACTTATTTACCTAAGCTTGTAAAAGCGGGGGAGCGCGTGGCAATCTGTGATCAACTGGAAGATCCGAAACTCACTAAGAAAATCGTCAGACGCGGGGTGACCGAATTGGTGACTCCCGGAGTAGCCATGAATGACGAGGTGCTTCAAAGCAAAACCAATAATTTTCTCTGTGCCGTGCACTTCGGAAAAAGAACCCTTGGAATCTCATTTTTGGATGTCTCTACCGGGGAATTTCTCACGGCTGAAGGCTCTGTGGAATATATAGACAAACTGCTTCAGAATTTTAATCCAAGTGAAGTACTTGTGCCCAAGCAGAAAAAGAAAGAGTTTTTTGAAAATTTTGGAGAAGAATACCATGTCTTTTTTCTGGAAGACTGGGTGTTCAAGCTTGATTATGCCTTTGAAAACTTAAATACTCACTTTAAAACCAAGTCTTTAAAGGGGTTTGGAGTTGATCATTTGGAAGAAGGAGTGATCGCCGCCGGGGCAGTACTTTATTATCTCGGGGAAACCCAGCATCATCGCCTGCAACATATTACCGGCATCAACCGCATCGCAGAAGAGGAATATGTGTGGATGGACAGGTTTACCATCCGCAATCTTGAACTCTATAATTCCCATGCCCAGAATGCAGTAACATTACTTGATGTCATAGACAATACTATTTCTCCCATGGGAGGAAGGATGTTGAAGCGCTGGCTGGCGCTGCCATTAAAGAATGCTGAAAAAATAAAAAAAAGGCATGAAGTGGTGGGATATCTAATGGATAAGCCCGAAACGCTTCAGAAAACGCGGAATCAAATAAAACAGATCAACGATCTGGAGCGTCTAATTTCCAAGGTTGCTACAGGAAAGGTATGTCCGCGGGAAGTTATTCAGCTCAAAAATTCTTTGGAGGCTGTGGTCCCGGTAAAGGGGTTGGCAATTTCTTCAGATAATGAATCGCTTAAAGTGCTTGGAGATAATCTACACAGTTGTGATTTGCTGCGGAATAAAATAAAAGAAACCTTATTTGAAGATGCCCCTGTTAACATCCTGAAGGGAAACACTATAGCCGAAGGTTTTTCTATTGAGCTGGATGAGCTGCGAAAAATTGCATTTTCGGGCAAGGATTATCTGGATAAACTTCTCGAGCGGGAGAGTACTGCTACGGGTATTACTTCTCTTAAAATAGGTAGTAATAATGTTTTCGGATATTATATAGAAGTCAGAAATACTCATAAAGATAAGGTGCCCGAAGGCTGGATAAGAAAGCAGACCCTTGTAAACGCCGAGAGATATATTACCGAAGAGCTAAAGGAATATGAGGCCAAGATCCTTGGAGCCGAAGAGAAGATCCTGCAGCTGGAACAGGAGATCTTTAATAAGCTTGTTCTGTGGATTGGAGATTATATACATCCCGTGCAGCAAAATGCAATCTTAATTGGGCAACTGGATTGTTTGTGTTCTTTTGCACAACAGGCTATTTCCCAAAATTACTGCAGGCCACAAATTGACGATTCCTTTGAGTTGGAGATCACAAATGGGAGACATCCTGTGATCGAGAAACAATTACCTCTTTCTGAATCTTACGTGGCAAATGATGTTTACCTGGATAGAGAAAGTCAGCAAGTGATCATGATCACGGGACCTAACATGAGTGGTAAATCGGCTATTCTTCGTCAAACTGCGCTCATTGTGCTGATGGCACAAATGGGAAGCTTTGTTCCGGCCGAAGCTGTCAGGATTGGTCTGGTTGACAAAATATTCACTCGTGTAGGGGCCAGCGACAATATTTCCATGGGGGAGTCCACTTTCATGGTAGAAATGAATGAGACAGCAAATATTCTTAATAATCTTTCTGAGAGGAGTCTGGTGCTCCTGGATGAAATTGGCCGGGGAACCAGTACCTATGACGGGATCTCCATTGCCTGGGCCATCACAGAATATCTGCATGAACATCCTTCAAAAGCAAAGACCTTGTTTGCCACACACTATCATGAGTTAAATGACATGACCGAAACCTTTGGTCGTATTAAGAACTTTAATGTCTCTGTAAAGGAATTAAAAGATAACGTCCTTTTTCTCCGGAAGCTGGTACCGGGAGGGAGTGAACACAGTTTTGGGATACATGTGGCCCGTATGGCAGGTATGCCGCAGCAGGTTTTGAGGAGAGCTAATAAAATCCTGAAAAAACTTGAAGACTCTCATGGCATACAGGATAAAGCCGGAAAGCTGAAGAAATCGGCTGAAGACGATCTGCAACTAAGCTTTTTTAATCTGGATGATCCTATTCTGGAAGAATTAAAGGATGAGATCTTACATACAGATATAGATACACTTACTCCTGTTGAGGCTTTAATGAAGCTGAATGAAATAAAAAGGATGCTTACAAAAGGACAAAAGGCAGGGGTTTAGGGATTTAAAAATAAGCAGAAAAAGCCTGATGTTTTTGCGAAAAAAATCTTTGCCAGTTTCAGAAATGTATTAAATTTGCACCGCAATACTCCTCACAACGGAGATGTTCTTTAAAATCGCGAAAATAGCTTCCCGAGTACTCGGGAGTAGAGCGCCACCAGGTCTCTCTATTTTTAATGTTCTTTAAAATGCGAAAATAGCTCAGTTGGTAGAGCGCCACCTTGCCAAGGTGGAGGTCGCGGGTTCGAATCCCGTTTTTCGCTCTGAAAGAGAAAAACTTCTTTTGAGGTCGCGCCTGCCTGCCGGCAGACAGGGGTTCCCCCGAGACTTCGGGGCTGTTTTTCGCTCTGACCATTTTAAGACCCCGGTTTTTTCGGGGTTTTTATTTTGGAAGCACCAGGCTCGGATGGTGGAATTGGTAGACACGTTGGACTTAAAATCCAATGACCAGCAACGGTCGTGCGGGTTCAAGTCCCGCTCCGAGTACTAGATAAACCCCTGTAAAACAGGGGTTTTCTGTTTTATGGAAAACCAAGTGTGGGGTCATCCCGATGACTATCGGGGCCCGCTCCGAATATTTTCAATTCCTCTTTATTCTTTTTGATTTATAGAATTTGTATTAATTTACAATTGTATGGCTAGGTTTATGTACTTTATTCTCCATCTTTAGATTCTTTTTATATAGGAAGTTGTGAAGATTTTGAGTTGCGGCTGGAACAACATCTAAGCGGTGTTTTCGAAAGGGCTTTTACAAAAAGAGCCAATGACTGGCAGAAATTTCTTTTAATTGAAAATCTTTCATACTCAGCGGCAAGGCAAATAGAAGCTCATATCAAAAGGATGAAATCTCCTCAAAACCTATGAAGAAATGAGATTAAAACTAATTGTGAAGTTCAGTGCGGGTTCATCCCGATATTCTTATGGATAAACCAAGGTTAAATTAAGGGATTTTTCATATTGCCTGTTTTCTCTAATTAAGGCGAAGATCCTGTTAATTAATTTTGCTCTTACAGCATTAACAACAGTCATTTTGTTCTTTCCTTCTGCTATTTTTCTTTCAAAATAATCCCTGAGCTCACCCTTCATTTTTATTGCTGACAAGGCAGCCATATGGAAAAGTGTTTTAAGCTTTTTATTTGCTCTGTGAGACACTTTATTTTTTGATCTTTGACTTGTTCCCGAATGAAAAGAAAAAGGAGCTACACCTATATGACAAGCAAATTTACGCC
>NZ_AUIG01000043.1 GCF_000423585.1 Salinimicrobium xinjiangense DSM 19287 | reverse complement strand
GGGACTACCGCGGAATATGACTGTAGAAGATTGTGTGCGGACAGCAAAAAAGCCCCAGCGGGGCGCAATATTAATAGCCCGGGGTGCAACCCCGGGGGTTTAAATAGCCACCTGAAAAAAGCCCTGTAAGGGCGAGATATACATCAAATTATATGTTTAGTGATATCATAGTGATCAGAGGTCAGACATCAGAGGTCAGAGGACAGCGGGCAGAGAAATTTAACCTTGAATTTTAATTCCGAGAATCTTTTCCAGAGAAGGCCGGGAGTAATTCGGTCCTTTCAGCACTTTTCCATCTCCCCGATACACCGGCTTCCCGTCCTCACCGAGCTTGCTCATATTGCTACGCTGGATCTCATCAAAGACCTCTTCAATTTTATACTGCATGCCATGTTCTATTATCGTGCCGCACAGGATGTACAGCATATCTCCCAAAGCATCTGCCACTTCTACCACATCTCCCTTCCCGGCTGCCTCCAGATATTCCTCATTTTCCTCCTTCATAAGTTCATAACGCAGCCTGATTTTTGCTTCTCCTAAGTGAGCTGTGGGTTGTTCTCCAACTCCCAGACCGAATGACTCATGAAACTCCTGTACTGCCTTTAGCCTTTTTTTCATCCTAATGCTTTAAATTCGCATAAAATTAGAAAAATGTTTAGCACCGGACAGATAATTTTCGGCGTATTGTTTTTTATAGTTTTTGCGGGAGTGATCTTCTTCAGCTATCGTAAGGACTTAAAGCTTCATCGCAAATATTACAAAGGCTCCCTTTACATCCTCGGGGGATTCATTGTCTTTATCCTGCTGTTGTTTGTTTTAAAATATTTCCTGAAAGGATAATTTTCCGCAGAAAAAAACCGCCATCCTTGTTAGAATGACGGTTAATTCACATGGTTATATGTTTAATTCTCCAGCGGAAGCACGTCGTATTTCTCTGAATACTCAAGCATTTGCTCCTCAAAAGATACAGGCTGAACTACCTTTATTGAAGTGATCTCCCCGGCTTCATCCATTTCGGGAACCAGTACAGGATTCACGAATCCGCTGTAAGGCGCCGATTTAAATTGCTTATTCCTCTCAATAACTTCCCGGTGCACATCCTGATCGACCTTAACGCCATAGTTTTCTACAAGGTTTTTAGCCGCTTCATAATCGCCTTCAGATTTAATTCTTTGGGTCTCTTTAAGCAATTCTCCAAATAGTTCGCGTAGCGCAGCATAATCGGTAATATTGAAATAGGTTTTGCCATCTCTGTTCACCTTTTCAATTATACCACGGTCACGACCTTTTTCAAATACCCAGGCGCTTACCCACTGACGGTTTCTCATGTGAGATTCCTCTATATCTGCTCCTGGTTCGATCCTGATAAGCTGAGTCATAAGACCATTCCTGATGTAGCCGTCATAAGCTGCTTTTCCAAGTTTTTCATGATCATCAACCAGCCCAAGCTCTTCCAGTTTTGGATCCATCAGGTAATAAAGCCCCACAAGATCTGCACGTCCTTCTTCTAAGGTGGAAGCGTAGCTTTTCAAGGTTTCCTTGGTCTCTCCCACTCCGGGATTGATTTGTCCCGAAGCATGACCTACTACCTCATGTAAAGCTGTGTGAAGTTTATCGGCCAGTTCTCCATATTCTTCTTCAAGAGCAATTTCTTCTTCATCATGAGCGAACTCCTGAAGCCTTCCGGTACTACCGGCATTACTATAGGCTTCAATAATATTTCCAAGAGACACAGATTTGCTTCCGTGTTCTTTTCTTATCCAGTTGGAATTTGGAAGATTAACACCAATCGGGGTGGCCGGAGATGCGTCTCCCGCTTCTCCCGCAACAATTACAGTTTTATAGGTTACCCCAACAACACTTTTCTTCTTGTGCTCTTCCATTAACGGAGCATTGTCTTCAAACCACTGCACATTCTCTTCGAGAACACTCATTTTTTCGCTCATATCAAAGTCTTTGATCTGAACAATGTTTTCAAAGGAACCTGTGTATCCAAGAGGATCATTATAAACTTCAATAAAACTGTTGATGTAATCAATGTTTCCCTCTGTTGCCTGCACCCAGGCAATATTATACTCGTCCCAGGTTTGTAAATCGCCACTTTTGTAGTATTCGATCAAAAGACCCAGACCTTCTGCCTGCTTTTGATTTTCGGCTACACCCTGCGCTTTTTCCAGCCAGTAGACAATTTTGTCAATAGCAGGTCCATACATCCCGCCACTTTTGTAGACCTTTTCTACCAGCTTTCCATTTTCCTTCACAAGCTTTGAATTAAGACCAAAGGCAAGGGGCCTGTTAGGATCAGGTGATTGTTTTACAGCGTAGAATTCTTCCACATCTTTTGCGGTAATACCTTCTCCATAGAAATTTACTGCAGAACCTTCTACAAGACCTTTGGATTCATCAAGGTTGACTTTTTTAGCATCTTTATCATTAAAGATCACTTCATAAGCCTCTCCGGTAAGTTCTGTTCCCGTTTCAGACAATAGGTTATCAAAATATTCCTGACTAAAAGCCGGCTTAAGTTTGTCCATTGAATAGTGATGGTGGATCCCATTTGAGAACCATACTCTTTTAAGATAGATCTCAAAATTCTTCCAGTCTTCGGTCGTCTTGTCGCCCTCATAACCGGTATAGATGTTTTCCAGTGCCTCTCTTATCTTCAGATTGTGACGATAATTCTGATCCCAGATAATATCTCTTCCACTTAGTCCCGCCTCTACAAGGTAATATACCAGTTTTTGTTCCTTTAGGCTAAGATCTTCCCAGCCCGGAATCTGGTACCGAAGAACTTTTATATCAGCGAATTCATCTACCTGATAATCAAAATCCCCGTTCTGAGCAAGCTTTCCTACTGCTGCAGGATTTTCAACTCCTGCATCTGCACAGGAAATCAAAGTTGTTGATGCCAGTAACAGCAGCAAATAAAATTTAAATTTCATTTTCAAATAATTAATTGTGAATAATGTTATGCGGTAATTAGAAATTGCAGTGGGATAAGTTCCCCACTGCAGTTTTACCAAATCTTAACAAATGTAAGAATTAGCATACTCAATTTATTTATATTAGCGTATTAAATACAATAAACCTGCCACCCAATGAAAATTTTAAAGTACCTCCTGTTCCTCCTGCTCATTATCTTTATAGCAGGTTCCATTTATGTAGCTACAAAAGACGGGGAATTTTCTACCGAATCCAGCAGAGTGATCAACGCGCCGGCACCAATGTTATTCAGAGAAGTAGCAGATCTATCCAATTGGAAAACCTGGAATGCCTGGCGGGAGAAGAAAGGAATGAATATAGACGTTACAGGTGAACCTTCCGGTGAAAATGCATATTTGAGCTGGCAAGCTGATGAGATCCGGGATGGCAGAATAGAAAACACTTCGGTCATTCCTTTCAGCAAAATTGAGCAGGATTTAGTAATGCAAACTATTATAGGAGAAGCAAAAGGAAAGGTGGTATGGAGCTTTGAACCTGAAGGGGATCAAACCCGGGTGACCTGGAGACTGGAAGGAGAACAAAATTTTAAAGATAAACTGGCATATACGATACAGGACGATGATCTTTCCGATGTATTCCACCCCCTTTTTGAACAGAGCCTGGAAAACCTCGAGCAAAACGTTGTTCGCAGAATGGAAGAATATACCATTAACGTTGACGGAGTGACGCAGCACGGCGGCGGCTATTATATGTTCACTACCACCGCTTCCAGGATGGGCGAGGTGAGCAGTAAAGCCGCAAATATGATCGAACAGGTGAAGATCTACATGGATCAGAATAATATCTCTATCAGCGGTAAACCTCTTATTATTTACAATCAGCGTGATGATTCAAATGGCACTACTATTTTTTCTACAGGAGTCCCTACTCCCAGCCAGGTGATCACTCCCGCCGGAAGTGAAATCCTCAATGGATATCTGGAACCTCAAAAAGTGGTAAAAACTACATTGAGAGGTCACCATAAGAATGTTTCTGAAGCCTGGGAAAACACATACCGCTACATCGAAAGTAATAACCTGATCGTCGACGCACAGGGGCAACCTTTTGAAATCTTTATTACAGATCCAACGCAGGTGGAGAATCCTGCGCTTTGGGTAACCGAGATCTATATTCCTGTAGAGTAATGAAGCAGGTACTCCTTGTCTTTTTAGGTGGAGGTGCCGGTAGTGTCCTTAGGTTTTTAATTGCTGGTAAACTTAACCCGCTATGGAGTTTTCCCCTGGGAACTTTTCTGGTGAATATGGCAGGTAGCCTTTTAATTGGATTCATCCTGGGATTAGGCTTAAAACAGCAGATACTTTCTCCCAATGCCACTTTATTTCTGGCCACCGGGTTTTGTGGTGGATTCACCACATTTTCGGCATTTAGCTATGAAAATCAGGAGCTTTTAAAAGCAGGGGACTTCCTGAACTTCGGATTTTATACTGCCGGAAGTATTTTTCTGGGAATTGCGGCGGTCATTTCGGGATTGTATATCTCTAAGATCCTGTAAGCCACCTCATATTATCTTCAGAAAGAGGAAGATGACCAATAATACTTCAAAAATGTCATTTTTGGCTATGGCCTGGTTGAGTCATGAAATTTAGATTCTCCCAAATATTTTTCGATCAGAGTGTTATATTCAGGAGTAAGTCGCAATCCCAACGTGCCTTCAATTTCATAGAGAGCTTCCATGTCTTTATACCCGTGCTTCAGCATTTCTTCCAGATAAAAATATGCAGTTTGGAAATCATTGTCCTGGGCGCTTAAGGAAATAATACTCTTATACGCATCAAAAGCCCGGGGATCAAAAATGGTTTGAATCATATTTGCCAATAATTTACTTTCAAGCGAACTCCTTCGGCTTTCCCTAAGCTCATTGTGTTTAAGCCTTACAAATTCATTGATAAACCCTTTAAGCCTCTGAGCCATTTTAGCTTCGGCGTCGTTCTTCTGAGCCAGAGAATCGAGCTGATTCTTCTGATAATTCCACCAGCCCAAATTTTCAAAATTAGCTGTTCGAATATCCTCTTCAAGGTAATAGGTAAAGTCATCAATAAGCCGGTTTTCTTTTTCAAGCACCCTGCTTTGCTCCCTCTTCTGTTGGGAATAGTTACGGGAACGCATAAGTTGATCCTGTTGAGATCTTACTTCTGTAGTGCTTATTAATCCAGAATATTTCTCATCCATGATCTTCAGAAGATTTTCGGCATTCAGAAGTCGATTCTGACTCATCAATTTATTCACCCGGGACAGATCCTGTCTATACAAATTCCCTATTATTTCCTGATCCTGTGGACGTAACTTTCTTCGCATGGCATCAAGCGTGAGAGAACCTACTGCGCTGTTAATTATTTCGGTATCTGGCCATTCCTTGTCCCCTTCATAAGAATATACCTGACTGGGATATCTGAGACGGGAAAGAGCATTAGCCGTATGATTCATTCCGGCAACAGAAAACTGCTCATCTCCCACAATACCAATAAAGACGAAATTATTTTTCTTCTCAAGCAGGTTAAAATTCATCCAATGGTCTCCAACAGCAATAACTCCAAGAATATTATCAAATATTGGCGGAATGGAAGTTGCTGTTTTAGCACCCGTCATGGAACCTGCAGTGGCAATTTGCTGAAAATCCACAGGGAGCATTCTGCCAATATATTGTATTAACCGGCTTGCAACCAAAGCATTTTTCTCCAGATCATTTTGTTGATCAATATCCTTGGACGCAACAAGTATATAACCCTGCTCTTCGGCGGCAGACCTGAATAGTAATGCAGAGGCTTTCCCTCTACCCTGCTCATCAAAAATAAATATTACAGGCCAGGACCTTTCGTTCTGAAAATTGGAAGGAAGATATAAGGCATAAGATTCCCCAAGAGTATCAGAAACCTTGAGATCATCTATAACTACTCCTTTTTTAGCCACAAAATCCTGAGCAGAGAGCTGAAGGCTCAGTAATAAAAAAAAGACAAGTTGTTTCATGGAATTAAGTTAATAAAAATTCCAAAGCCATTACAGAATTTCACTTGAGGACATAAAAAAAGCCTTACAAATTGTAAGGCTTAGGAATAAAATATCAAAAATTGAGACTAAGCTTGTCTCACGTTTACTGCATTTACACCTTTTCTACCTTCTTCAAGGTCGAAAGTTACTTCGTCATCCTGTCTAATCTCGTCTACAAGACCGTTAGCATGTACGAAATACTCGTCGTTTGATTCTTCGTCTTTAATAAATCCGTAACCTTTTGATTCGTTAAAGAACTTAACTGTACCTTTATTCATTATATAAATTTAAATTGGAGGCGAAGATACAACAATAAAAACGATAACCTACTATAAATCAATTTATTATTTATTTACTCCAAAAAAGCAATGTGGATCCCCTGTATCAACATGTTAACTCCAATAATCGCGATGATAAGTCCCATAATTTTCTCCACCACCACGATCTTGTTGGCTCCTATATAGCGAACCAGGTATTCACTTGAGAGAAAAGCCAGGTGGTTTAGATACATTACCAGTGCAAACATCACAAGAATGATCCCCAATTGAAGATAGGTTGCCGTAGTTGTAAAGTTCATAGCCGTAACTATCGTACCGGGTCCTGCCAGGATTGGAATACCAAGGGGAGAAATAGAGATCTCCTCATTGAAATTCACTTCCTTTTGGTTATCTATACTCGACACCTGTGCGCGAATCATCTCGAAGCCGACAAAAAAGACCAGAATCCCCCCGGTGATCTTAAAGGCGGGAATAGTTAGACCGAAGAAGTCAAAGATGTATTTTCCAAGAATAATGAATCCGGAGACAATAATAAATGCCGTAAAAGTTGCTTTTCGGGAGATGTTTTTTCTGGTAGGTCTGTCTGCCTGTCGCGTAAGACTAAGAAATATAGGCACATTCCCAACCGGGTTATTAATAGCTATAAATCCGGTGAAAACAGCGATGGCAAATACCCAGATCCCTTCCATTTATTATTCTTTGTGTTCAAAATTTAAAGGGGTAAAAGTATTTAAAATAAACCACCTGAAAAAACAATGCCTCCTCCTTTCAGTCCGTCAAGCTGGCCTGGGAAGTTTTGAGACTTCTTTAACGAAGCTGCAGGGTCAATTTTTGTACATTTTCAAATTGGAATCGGGTACCATGAAGAATTACAACGAGAAAAGAAATTTCAAGAAGACAGGGGAACCAGAGGATATCCCTTCAAAAAAGAAAAATAAGGAGCCCATCTTTGTCATTCAAAAGCATGACGCTACAAATCTCCATTACGATTTTCGCCTGGAGATCGATAACACCCTTAAATCATGGTCTGTGCCCAAAGGTCCCAGTACAGATCCTTCAGTAAAAAGAATGGCCATTCCAACAGAAGATCATCCTATTGCTTATGCAGATTTTGAAGGGGTCATTCCGCAGGGAGAGTATGGCGGGGGAACTGTAATGATATGGGATAAGGGAAAAATCGAAAGCAATAAGAAAGATGAAGACGGAAAAATAATTTCCCTGGAAGACAGTTTCAAAGCAGGAAGCATTGAAGTGATTCTCCACGGAAAAAAATTACAGGGAGGTTTTAATCTGGTAGAAATGAAAGGCGGAAATATGAAAGGCAATTGGCTTTTAATGAAGCAGGATGATGCCGAAGCCGATGCCCGTCGCAACCCTGTGAGTACACAGAATAAAAGTGTAGTTTCAGGAAGAACGCTGAAACAAATTGAGAAAGAGGAAAAAAATAAAGAATGATGCAGGTAGCAGGAGTAGAAATTTCGAATGCCGATAAGATCATTTTTCCGCAGAAGAAGATCACCAAGGGAGATATGGTTTCCTATTATGAAAGGATCGCTCCCCTTATGCTGCCATTTTTAAAAGATCGTCCCTTAACTCTGCAACGGTTTCCTAACGGAATAGATGAAAGCGGATTTTACCAAAAGAATGCTGCCGATTATTTTCCCGATTATATTGAAACCATTGAAGTGGAGACTGAAGAAGGAACGAACACACAGATTATCTGTAATGACGTTAAAACCCTGGTCTACCTAGCCAATCAGGGGACGGTGGTATTCCACACCTGGCTTAGCCGCAGGGATAAACTTCGGGAACCAGATAAAGTGATCTTCGATCTTGACCCTCCTGCCAATTCTTTTGAACAGGTCAAGGAAGCTGCAAAAGTGATGAGGAGTTTCCTTCAGAAGAAAGGATTTGATCCTTCTCTTATGACAAGTGGAAAAAGCGGCTTACATTTATATTTTTCGAGAAGGAGGGGAAAAGATTTTGATGAAGTAAAGGAGGAGGTGCGCAGGCTTGCAGAAGAAGCGGCAAGTGAACATCCCTCTCTGCTCACCACAAAAATAAGAAAGGACCAACGGGAAGGAAAAATTTTCGTCGATTACCTGCGAAATGCCTATGCACAAACCGCTGTGTGCCCTTATTCGCTTAGAGCCAATGAGGAAGCGGGAATTGCTACTCCTGTTGGCTGGGAGGAACTTTCAAAATTGAAGAGTTCAGCTCATTATCACATTGAAAACATATTTAGAAGAACAGGCCAATTAAAAATAAATAATTAAACTAATAAAAATGAAAGAGATAAACCCGGAAGAGGCTAACAGAGTAGTAAATGAACAAGGTGAAAAAGTAAAAGAAAAAGACCTGGAAAGACTTTTAACCAAGGAACAAAAAATAGAAGATAAATTCCGGAATAGTGACTCAATAAGTAGTTACCTGGATCGTGCAAAAAGCATGTTTAATCTCATTCGGGACTACTGGAGCGGAGAATATGCCAATGTGCCCTGGAAAACCATTGCCGCAGCGGCAGGTGCTCTGCTTTATGTGCTTATGCCGTTAGACCTGATCCCCGATTTTATTCCAATTGTTGGTCTACTTGATGACGCAGCTGTCATAGCCGCTTGTTTAAAACTGGTTAGTGATGATCTGGTAGCATACGAAAAATGGAAACTTCTCCGAAACCAGAATATGGAAAGCAGAGATGACAGTTCCTTAAGTTAACACACATTCCATACACCAAATGAATAGAGAAAAACTGCAGGCTATGCCTCTTTACCGGAAAGCCCTGGAAATTCTGGAAATTGTAGATCGTATTGTCAGGTTGGTTCCGGAAGAAAATGAATTCACGGCAACCGTGGCAGGTAACATGTATTCTGACGCTTTACAACTGGCGCCGAAAATTGCAGGAGCCGAAGGAGTGGATCTGTATGACATCAAAATGGAAAATGCCGCTATTATCCGAAAATGTGCCAGAGAAATCTACGTGGGATGTAACGGTTTTTTAATGGAAGATTTTAAGGAGGTGGAATATCTTGAGATGCTGAGAAGTGAAATTGATGAGTTTCGGGTGCTGTTCGCAGAATGGGTCAAAACTTTTGACCAATGGAACTATGTTATTGACCGCTGGGGTTTATTCAATCCGCCCGGAGTGAACTATGATGATATTGATCCCGATGACAATATCCCATGGGATAATCCTTTTGATGAGGAGGATTAGTACGGAAATCTTTTCCGAACAATAAAATATCAAACATGAAAGGGTCTCAAAAATGCCATTTTTGAGACCCTTTCATTTAATTGTTAGTCACAAAATAACAGCTCTGCCTGAAGCTAATTATCTGGTAATATATCTATCCACAGACCATCGGCCCCCGCCTTTTACAATAAGAAAAAGAGATCCCAGCCACATCGCCCAGTCTGTCCTCATCTCGTGCGTCATACTCCAGAAACCGTAGGTTCTCAGCTCCCGTAACACAAAGGGACCAAAGCTTTCTCCAAATGCAATGGGAATTTTAGTTGTGATTACAGCCACAGTCATAATAAGCAGGGTCACCAGTGCTGCACCGCGGGTAACAAGACCAATAAGGATTAAAGTCCCGGCCACTACTTCAAAGGCTCCTACAAGGTATGCAAGGATCTCCGGTTCCGGAAATCCCATTTTTTCAAATCGGCCGGGTCCACGCATGGCGGGATATAAGAATTTTTGAATACCCTCGACCAGAAAAACGGCGCCCACCATGATCCTGATTATTATGGTAGTTCTTTGAGCGTCTGTGCGGAGAAAAGTAGGAGAATTCATAGATCCTGGTTTAACTGGAGTATAAAAATACAAAAATAGCCGATGCCGCCTTTCCGGGTTTAAAACACTTTAAAAGGTCGGACCTGAAAAGGCTGATCTTTAGAAGAAACCTAAAACAGGTCTTGGAGACCTGTTAGGCTTGGACGCTA
>NZ_AUIG01000042.1 GCF_000423585.1 Salinimicrobium xinjiangense DSM 19287 | reverse complement strand
TTCAGAATGGAGTCAGATGCATGGAATCGACTTCCAATATATCCAGCCAGGAAAACCTACACAGAATGCTTTCATTGAACGATTCAATGGAAGTTATAGAAGAGGAGTTTTAAATAAATACATTTTTGAAGATCTGGATCAGGTACGAGAACAAACACAGGTATGGATCGATGATTACAATAATCAAAGACCTCACGATGCATTAGGAAAAATGGCTCCAATAGAATATGCAGAATATAATTCTCTATTAGCGACTACAGATAAAACCAAAAACAATAATTTTATATCATCAAGCAGTTCTAATTAGGGGAAGCTTACAATTTTATTTTCTCTTTTCCTATTGATATGCTCTTGCAAATCTTCAGATGAGGAGGCAATAGCAGTTCTCGGACAAAAATTTAATTTAGAAGAAGGTTTTCAAGGCGATTATGTTATAGAAGAAATAACAGACGATAGTTATGAAAATTCACAAATGCGGACTATTAAAATAACCGTTCCTCCAAATCTGACCAGGGAACGAATCGAAAAAAATATTCAAAAATTAATTTTAGACTACCTCTCAGAAAATGGACAGACAAAACTTCATATTAAAGCCTATTTAAAAGGAGATTCTATTGACCAGTATCCGACAGTAGCAAGAGCGGAATTTCTTCCTCAAATGGGATGGCTTGCCGATGACCAAGAATATGAACTTAAAACATATAACTTAGATATCGAGTACAGAGAAAACTATTTTGGAGGGAATGATGTGAATGAGGTAGAAAAGGAAATAAGAGAAGTAGAATTATTCAGAGACACTAAATGGGACAATGTCAAAAAAGAATTTGTAAAAGCCGAATCTGTTCCCCTTTCAAACGCAATTAGAGAATGGACAGATGACAAAATAATAGTTGAGATTCCCAATAATTCTAAGGCTAAGATTATAGATGAATATTCAGAGAAGCTTGTGGGTGGCGCGGAGATTAAAAGATATAAAGTGGAAGTTGAATATAATGGAAAAACTTACCAAGGGTGGATCCACAGCGAAGAGGTAAAATAACTGTGTACAACACTGTATAAAAACAATGCGGGAGCTTGTGTCGAATCGAAAGTCTGTGGGTACTTGCTGCGTCTGATTTTCCTGCGGAAAATCAGACGCTGGCAATCGCCGCACTGTTTTTATACGGGACGTTGTGGCACATTAAGACAAACGAAAGATGAATAAACTCTTTATTTTAATATTAGTCGTGTTGAGTTCTTGTGGCAAAGAAAAAAACAATACGGAAACTGAATTTGATGAATCTAATTTTATTAGAACCCAGGGTCTAATTACTGAGATCGAAACACACTTTAATTATACAGAGAAATATAAGCGGACTTACCACTATGTTTACGGAGGAGAATCTAAAACTAAACGTGACGGAACTGAAAATACTGACTTGATTTTTAACGTGGGAGATCCAGTTATAGTTATGGTAAATAAAAGCGACCAAAAGGAAACTTTTATAGCTCACCGCGGTGTTATTGACAAAAACATTTTGGAAGAACTAAAAGCAATTCAACCCTAAAAGTCAGAAAAAACGTGCCACAACAACGGTTAACACAAATACGGCAGACCAGTCAAAAATGGCATTTTTAAGTACCTTTAAAAATAGTAATTAAAAGATCAATTTCGTTCCCCTACTCCGCACTTGCGTTAACCGGGACGTTAGCCACAATATGAACAAAGCAATCTACATATTCACCACTCTACTGATTACTATCCAGTTTGTAAACGGACAGAATATACCGATTCCTACCAACTATTCAATAGTCGACACCGTAACTGGTGATCTGGACAAAGATTCAATCAAAGAACTCGTTGTTGCCTACAACACCGCACCTGAAAACGGAATCGAAGGAGTTTCACGGGAGCTAATAATATATAAGCTTAAAGATAAGAAATGGACGGTATGGAAAGCGTCCAGCCAAGCTTTGTACGGAAGTCGAGATGGCGGAATGATGGGGGACCCCTTTGGTCAAATTGAAATCCAAAATGGAATATTACTTATCAGTCAAAATGGTGGTAGTAGCTGGAAATGGGGCTTTACAGACAAATACCGATTTCAGGACGGAGAATTTTATTTAATTGGATACACCAGTTCTGATGGAAAACCCTGTGAACAATGGAGACAAGTAGATTTCAATTTAGTGACAGGAAATTTGGTTGTTAAAAAGGAATATGAAGACTGTGAAACCAAAGAACAGGAAATATACAAGAGAGAATATGAAAGTCTGCTCAAAAAGGGATTAAAAATGTCCTTACAGAACAGACAAGAAAAAGAAATAAAAATTACGACACCGAAATACGGACACGATATCTATATCGCAGTTGGAAAAGAATGAAAAAATACTGTGGCTAACAACGTATAAAAACAATGCTTAAACCAGTCTCGAAACGAAAGTCCGTGCTCGCTTGCTTAGCGGATTGTCCTGCGGACAATCACGCTCGCCCGCTCGCACAGTTTTTATACGAGACGTTGGCACCAATTAAAAGCAGATTTCAAGAAAACGACTAAAGTTCTTCTATAAGTTTTTTTCATTAATTTGATCTGACTAAAAAATTCTACATTATAAAACCTCTGTTTAGTATGAAAAAAAAGCAATTTCCGATTGAAATTCTAAATGCCCTAAAGGATTTTGTCGATTTAAAAGATGATAAATTTGAGGTTGTTGATCCAGGCAATTATCTATTAAAAATAATAGATAAAGATCCAGAATCTGATTTTTATTATATAGCAGAACAGTATCAGAACAATAACAATGTATTTAAACTTCTAATAAATTATAAACCAAAAAGTCGATTTGATGTCACTCCCCATAGAACTTGGATAGAAGCGAAAACCTTAGAAAAGGATTTTTATAGCTGGTTAAATATTTTAAAAGAGTATGATAGTATCCCTTCATTTTTTGATGACCCAATTCTAAAGAGTTACGAAGAAGAATATTTTGCAGAATTTGAAATTATTGATGAAGATGCAGATAATTCTCCCTTCAGCTCTAAACAAGTTCTATTACTTGATGCACATCTTGAAAATATTGAGAAAAACATTGATCAATATAAAACAGAGGAAAATGAAGAAAGAATTGAGGAAATTAAAAATGATGTTTCTACACTTCGCCAAAACCTAACAAGAAAGGATAAATCTTGGGTAGTTGAAAACGTGGTGAAAATATGGGCTAAAATAACCAAAGAAGGTCCTCAACTAATGAAGGATTTTTTATCCGAAACTAAAAAAGAAGTAATTAAACAAGGAGTAAAAGGTTTATTAAAAGGAGCAAAATCAATAATGGACAATCCGGAAATATTTAGTTAATATAACTGGTGCCAACACTGTATAAAAACAATGCTAAAACCTGTCTCGAATCGAAGCTCCGTGCTCACTTGCATCGCCTGATTGTCCTGCGGACAATCAAGCTCGCCAGCAAGCACTGTTTTTATACGGGACGTTAGCACCAATTAAATCGAGCAATTGACACAAATGTCGTAAAAATGTCGCCTTTAAACCGTTACCAATTACACACTATCTCAGGTAGATTTGTCCAGAACTTTTAAATATGAACTATGAATAAGATTGGTGACAAAATTAAAGAGGCAAGAAAAACCAAAAGTCTTTCCCAAGAAGAATTAGCGGATTTAGCAAAAGTTAATCTAAGAACAATCCAACGGATTGAAAACAATCAGAACGAACCCAGAGGTAAGACATTGAGTTTGATTTGCGATGTCTTGGAAATTAATGCAAAGGACATTTTAGATTACGGCAGGCAGCCTGATAAAAATTATCTAATTTATTTTCATCTCTCAGTTCTGACCTTTTTAGCCATACCGATTGGAAATATAATACTGCCCTTGATTCTTTGGCTGACCAAAAAAGATAAGGTAATAGGTTTAGAAAGAATTGGAGCGAATGTTCTAAACTTTCAAATAGTGTGGACAATCCTGACTTTCCTATCAATTACAGGTTATGCATTTTTAAAGATTATGCATTATGGAACGCTGGATATAATGCTCTATATCTTTTTTGCACTTTATGCTGTAAATATGATATTACCAATAGTCTTTGCAATTAAAACAAAAAAGGGACAAATTGAAGAAGGGTATCCAACACCATTCAAACTGATAAAATAACTGGTGCTAACACTGTATAAAAACAATGCTCAAACCTGTCTAGATACGAAACTCCGTGCTCGCTTGCAACGCCTGATTGTCCTGCGGACAATCAAGCTCGCCAGCTCGCACAGTTTTTATACGAGACGTTCTATGCAATTTAGAACAACCACTAATAAAACTAAATACTAATCAATAACTTTTAATCAATGAAAAAACTATTTGTATTGTCTGTAGCATTCGTCCTTTTTAGCTGTAATTCTAATGAAAACAAATCTTTCGAAAAAACTACAACGGAAGTTGCTTCTAACTTAGAATTAGCCAAATCAACAATAGATCAAATTTTTGAAAACGCACATCATTACGAGAACAAATCAGACTCAACAATAATGGCTCCATATGGTTCCAAATTGAGCATACAATTAGATTCGCTAAAATCGAAACTGACTGATCAAGAATTGAAGGAATTTAATGAATATGCTAACAAGAAATTTGATAAACAATATCCTCAATCCTAATTTCTCGGTCAAGGTATCCTAAAAGGAAAACTGCATAGAACAATGAATAACCCAAATTGCGGGATTCCTTCCAAAAATAACGTTTTTGACTACCTTTAGAATTAATTTTTAACGGACAAATTCGAGTTGCCAAACCGCAACTTGCGTTATTCGAGACGTTGTGTGCAAGCTAAAAAATGAAAAGAACTCTACTCATAATCTTAATTCTATCACTGATTTTCGTAATTCTTAATTACGTTTTTCAGATCTCTTTTAGTGCGGATAATCTTAACGGAGTAACATTCTCGATGTTCCTAATTGCTTTACTAATTCATCTGACTTATCCTTTTCGCAGGGTTTGGATGAAAATTTTGGTAACTGTTATTCCGCTTTTTTTCATTTTTTCAGGAGTGTTTCTGTGGGAAATTTTTGGATACGAATCCAGAATTGATAAGACTTGGCATTTCAAGGATTACCAAATTGAGCTTGACCACAGACTCGAAATAGCCGGTCCTGGAAAGTACTGGTTCGTAGTTAATGAAAAGATTGGACAGAACTTTATGTTAAAGAAGAGGTACGAAAGAAGAGCGGATTATGAAAAAATGGCAAGAAATGAACGTTTTCAATTTATTCTTGAAAAGGATACTCTGACCTTAACCTGCTGTGAGAATACAAAAAGTCCAAATCCTTAAGAACAAATCGGAGGAAAAGCCAGCACACAACAATGTATAAAAACAATGCTTAAACCTGTCTTGAATCGAAACTCTCTGCGCACTTGCTGCGTCTGATTTTCCTGCGGAAAATCATCGCCGGCAATCGCCGCACTGTTTTTATACGGGACGTTGTGTGCAAGCAAAACAAAAATTAAGATGCAAATAAAACTGACTATAATAATATTTCTGTTTAGCTGTACATCGACTTTTGGACAGGAGATTTCCAAAAACGAACTAAAAAAAGTACTTGAAGAAACACTCTCTAAATCTCGAGATTTTGTGCCAAATGCAACTAATTCTTGGTTTTACGACAATAGTGAGAATGATTATAAGACGAGGGATACTTTGATTTTAAATACTGCTCGAAGTCATAAAAGAGATTATTGCCAAACAATTGACTGGACTTTCTACAAATGGAATAAATTCAGACTTGAAGTTGCGGACTATTGTAATGAACCACCGACAAAATTAGCATCCAAAGATGAAGATAATTTTCAACTTCTGATAAAAGAGATGGATGGTAAAATCAATTTATTAGTTCAAAATCAAAATGGCATTCAAGACAAATTCGAAGTTGTAGAATTTAAAAAAAACTCAGCAGCTGAGAGTGATAACAGCCAATTCGACTATACATTAAAACTAAAACGGATTAAATAAAGCCTGCACACAACAGTATATAAAAACAATGCTAAAGCCTGTGCCGAATCGAAATGCTGGTGTGCTTTCTAAGCCGATTGTCCTGCGGACAATCACGCACGCCAGCTCGCACAGTTTTTATACGGGACGTTGTAAACAATTTAAAAACCATCCTAATACCTAGTTATGAAAAAACAATTATTAATTCTCTGTTTGCTAATCAATACTACCATATTAACAGCCCAATCCAACGAGACTTTTGAATTGAAAGCAAAATATGAAGCGCCAGAAACAAAGGAAGATTTTCAAATGGAACTTTTTCAGGGCATTCAGAAAATTCAATTTTCGCTGGACAATAATCCAGCTTTAAATGGCAAGGATTATAGGATCGTGATTAAAGAATATCAGGACGGAGAATTACACTCTGAAAAGATTGTGTTAGATACAAAGGAAGAAAGACTCCCAAAAATTGATTCTACTTTCAAATTCACTTTATTCGCACAAAATCTACTGAATTATCAAAAGATTGCCTTCTTCTTTCCAAGGTTTATGAATAAGAAAATTTATCAGACAAAGGACACTTTTAAAGATGGCGATTTTAGTTTACGGCAAATTAATGTCGGCTCAGAACATCTTAATTTCCAGTTTAATGAACCTTTTCAAGTAGCGTTGATCACTCCACCAAACAGAGATCCAAGTAAAGGAAATTTAGGCTACTGTGAAGTTTCCCAAGGCGGAATTGAAATTGCAAAGTGGTATGAAAAATATCAAATCCCTCAATTTTTTCTTGTTTACCTGGAAATCGGATAAAAACTGTTTACAACAACGGTTAACACAAATGCGGCTGACCCTTCAAAAATGGCATTTTTGAGTACCTTTAAAAATAGCAATTAAAAGATAAATTTCGTTTCCCAACTCCGCACTTGCGTTAACCGGGACGTTGTGCAAAATTTAAAAAAATGAAATACTTGTTCAAAGTCAATTTAATTGGCTGCTTAATTATTCTCTTTTCAGCCTGCAATCATAGTTCTCCGAATTATTTGACTGGGAAAGTAACCGATCCACAAATACAGTCCCTTCTGCTATTAGGAATTAATCAGGACATGAGATTTGATTCCATTATCGAAATCCCCGTCAAAAATGGTAAATTTCATTATCAATTTGAATTTGATCAACCTATGGCTTTTGACTTGATGTTAGGAAGCGCAAAGGAAAACGGAGGAGGAAGATTCATGCCTTTATTTCTTCAGGACTCAGATGTAGAATTGACAGTTCATCCAGAAGAAGATTTTAAAAAAAATAAAGTGCAGGGTGGGAAATTGAATGAAGAATACAAAAGTTTTCAAAATTATATCGATTCTATTTCCAGCAAAAAGCACGATTTTAAATTCGAGGATGAATTAGCTTTGGGTGATTCCCATATTAGAATAAATTCCTCCATAGTTTCATATTACCTTTTTTTAAGCAATCTCATTTATTTTCCAGAATTTGTTGATCTAAGAAAAGCCAAAGTTTATTACAAGGACTTGTCGGAGTCCAATAAAATGCACCCATACAACGAACTGGCAAAAAATCTTTTGGAGGCAATGGAAAATGTCAAGATCGGAAATGAATATATAGATTTTTCTGCTCCCGATATGAACGGTGACGAATTTAAATTATCAACTGAAATTGAAGGAAAAGTAGCCTTACTAAACCTATGGGCAACCTGGTGTGGGCCTTGTATTAAAAAAAGCAGAGAAGTAGTTCCAATTTATGAGAAATATAAAGATCAAGATTTCGCCCTAATAAATGTTGCTGGAGAATTTAGAGATACCCAAAGATTGGAGAAATTTTTTGAAAATGAAAAATGGCCTGGAATAAATCTGGTTGAATTAGACCGCCAGAATAATATTTGGCAAAAATATGGAGTCGACGGTGCAGGTGGTGGAATGTTTTTGATCGATCAGACTGGAAAATTGATTGCTATCAACCCGAGTTCAGAAGAAATTAATATTGAACTTGAAAAGAGGTTAATCAAGTAAAAACTTTGCACAACAACGGTTAACACAAATGCGGCAGACCATCCAAAAATGGCATTTTTGAATACCTTTAAAAATAGAATATAAAAGACCAATTTCGTTCCCCAACTCCGCACTTGCGTTAACCGGGACGTTACCTGCAATAGCTCCGGACTTACTCAAATCTGATAAAAAATTAATCTGACCTCACTCCTGGAGATCAGAAACGGACAATCACTCGGCCGATTAAAAAATAAAATAAAGCGGACTTCCACTCTGCCGCAAAAATTAATTAGCTAATTAAGATAAAGCGGAACAACGAGATAGTTTCGAACATTTCACCTTACTCAGCCGCGGATAATTTTCTCACTCTTGCGGAGTAAAATTCAAATTGCGGGATTGAAAAAGAAAAATCAGATGACTAATAAAAACAAAATGGCAAATCTTTGGTGCTCACTCAGATGTGTCGCCACTGATTTACAACAACGGTTAACACAAATGCGGCTGACCCGTCAAAAATGGCATTTTTGAGTACCTTTAAAAACAGCAATTAAAAGATCAATTTCGTTCCCCTACTCCGCACTTGCGTTAACCGGGACGTTGTGCTTAATTGAACCTGATGAAAAAAATACTCTTTACAATTCTACTCTTTTTAGCATCACTTGATCCAGCATCAGCTTGTGTTTGTGATGGGTTAAATAAAGAAACGACAGAAGAATTATTTGAAAAAGCTGACTGATGTAATTATAGGTACTGCAATTATTAACCCTGACCTTGACTCTCAGTTTGATAAGTCTTTAAATGCTAAAAATAAGGGCATAAATGTGCTTTTGCAGGTAGAATCTGTTATAAAAGGAGATGTGAAGTTAAAAGAAAAACTTTTTATTTACCAATTTCAAACCAACTGCACCCAGATATTTCAAATCGGGGAAAAATATTTGATTTTCGGAGAAAAAATTGAAAAATTTACTAAGGCTAAAATTAATAAAAAGAATTCTGGTGAACTATCACCACCTCCACCACCGCCATCTGTTAAAAACGGATTGATAGAACTTTATACCCACGAAAAGGAGGAGGTGAAACTTCTAAATGATCAAATCCTTAAATACAAAACAATTACAACGGATCAATGTACCAGTTTAAGCGTAGACTCTAAAGGATTTCCAACTACAATGAGCTATCTAAAGACAGCAAACAACTAAGCACAACAACGGTTAACACAAATACGGCAGAGTACTGAAAAATGGCATTTTTGAGTACCTTTATTAATAGTAATTTAAAGATCAATTTCGCTCCCCAAGTCCGCACTTGCGTTAACCGGGACGTTACCTGCAAGCTGAAGAAAAACCTGTAATGTTAAATATATGTTTCATCTTAATATTAACCTTAAAACTAAATAATGCGATTGAGAATATTAATAACCTGTTTCATTCTAACTACAATTTCGTATGGTCAGACATCATTAAAAGAGATAAATCTGAAAAGCGGAAAGTTTAAAGTAGGTTTCAAACATTACACAGCTATCGATAGCACAAGAACTTACCAAATTAAAAATGATTTTAACAATCAATTTATAAATAGACCAATTCCTATTAGTATTTGGTATCCTGCAACAATTGAGAAAGAAGATTCCAAACAGTTAGCTGTTTTAGATTATTTAGAGATTTTAAAAGAAGAGGAGGAATGGAAAAACTTACCGAATGAATTTTTATTAGATTGGTTTCCTTATTTATGGAATACGCCTGAAAACAAGGCACATCTTTCTGAAAAAGCAGGAGCCTTTTCAAATGCTATTTTTTTAGACGGAAAATTTCCAGTTGTAGTTTACGCGCCAAGTTATCAAGCCTCATCAATTGAAAACTTTGCATTATTCGAATATTTAGCTAGTAATGGTTTTGTAGTAATCTCTAGTCCTTCAAGAGGGACAGACACAAGATGGTTGGAAGGAGGAACTACAAAAGATATGGAAACACAATCTACAGATGTAGAATTTCTCTTAAAAGAAATTCATAAATACAAACATATAGACTTTGATAAAATAGCTCTTATGGGCTTTAGTTTTGGCGGTCTATCAAATGCCATTACCGTTATGAAAAACAAGAACGTAAGCGCAATAGTGAGTTTAGATGGAACTGAAAGATACAATTATCCAGTCCTGGAAAAATCACCTTATTTCAATTTGGATAAGTTTAATATTCCTTACATCCATTTTGGTCAAAAAGAAATTCCAGAAGAAATTTTGACTACCGATAAAATCCCTGCCGAATTGAATTATAAATTCCAATTATATGACTCTTTGCAATATAGTAATGCTTACAGTTATAGATTTCACGACCTAACTCATTCCTATTTTAGTTCGTTCGGTGTTTTATTTGCAAACAGAGATAAAAGACAAGATAAAAGTGATGCTAAGATTATGGCTTCCTATAAACTACTTTCTGAACATACTTTACAGTTTTTAAATGCGACTTTTCAAAACGACAAATTTGCAAAGGAATTTATTGAAAATACCCCTGATAAAAATGGCCTCTCCGATGCTTTAATTTCAAAAAAAATGAAAAAAGCAAATACGAGGGAATTTGATTATAAAGATTTTAATGACTTAGCATTTAATCAAAATTACACGGATTTAATTCCTTTATATAATAGAACAATTGCCAAATATCCAGAGCTTGAGCTTAAGGAAGGTATGCTGAACACGTTAGGTTTGCAATTGTCATTCAATTCCAAAGAAATAGAACAAGGTGTTAATGTCTTTTTGTTAGCATTACATATATATCCGGAATCAGCAAATTTATATGATAGTTTAGCTGAGGCTTATTTACATAATAAGGATTTTAAAAATGCTATTTCTAATTACAAAAAGTCATTGGAATTGAATCCTGAAAACCAAAATGCAATTACGAGATTAAAACAACTAAAGGAATAAAGCCAGCAGGTAACACTGTATAAAAACAATGCTCAAACCTGTCTCAATTCGAAATTTTCTGCTCACTTGCTTAGCGGATTGTCCTGCGGACAATCAAGCTCGCCAGCTCGCACAGTTTTTATACGAGACGTTGTGGCCAATTAAAACCTGATTTCCTTTCAATTGAAATAAAATGATCTTACTTTTGATAATATCAAATGATAGTATCAAGATGAAACCTCCCTACGAAATTACTCCCAACATTTTAAAGATCATAACTTCTATTGCCGAGAAATTAGGAGCTATTAATGCGACTTATTTAAATAAACCCTCTCCTAAATTAAGAAAGGAAAATAAGATTAAAACAATTCATTCTTCATTGAAAATTGAGGGAAATACGCTGACTGTAGAACAAATTACTGCACTTATAGAAAACAAAAGAATCATAGGTCCAAAGAAAGATGTAAAAGAGGTTTTAAACGCCATTGAGACTTACGAACATTTAGAAAAATATGATCCTTTTAATGAAAAATCATTTTTGAGAGCTCATAAAGATCTAATGCAAAACCTGATAATTGATGCAGGAAAATATAGAAAACAAGGTGTAGGCATTATGAAAGGTTCCGCAGTGGAACATTATGCTCCTCCATATCACAATGTACCTTTCTTGATGAAAGATCTATTCGAATATTTACAGACTTCAGAAGAAATTGAACTGGTTAAAAGCTGTGTATTTCATTATGAAATGGAATTTATTCATCCGTTTTTAGATGGAAATGGAAGAATGGGCAGACTGTGGCAGACTTTAATTTTAATGCAGAAGTATCCTGTATTTGAATATCTACCTTTCGAGACATTAATTAGTAATGACCAGGACAAATATTATTCTGCATTATCTGTTAGTGACAAGGCAGGAAATTCAACAGCATTCATTGAGTATATGCTTGGGGTAATAAACAGATCATTAGAAGAATTACTCAATTTCACCAATAGAACACTTACTGAGAAAGACCGACTCGAATATTTTTTGTCCTTGAATAAAAGAGAATTCACCAGGAAGGATTATATGGAGGTGTTTAAAGATATTTCTGGAGCAACAGCAAGCAGAGATCTCAAGAAAGGTGTAGAACAAAATTTATTTGAGAAAATCGGAGATAAAAATAAAACTCGGTATAAGATATAACTGGCCACAACAACGGTTAACACAAATACGGCTGACTCGTCAAAAATGGCATTTTTGAGTACCTTTAAAAATAGAAATTAAAAGATCAATTTCGTTCCCCTACTCCGTACTTGCGTTAACCGGGACGTTG
>NZ_AUIG01000041.1 GCF_000423585.1 Salinimicrobium xinjiangense DSM 19287 | reverse complement strand
AAAGCAGCGAAGAAACAATGTAGAAGCCACTATTTTTCAGTTTGTGGTAAACATCAGAAATAAAAAGACTAAATACCGTGGTCTTATTAAAAACCGGATGTGGGCCTTTGCCCGCGGAATGTGGATAAATCTAGTGAGGATAGCCAAAAATATGGAGAAAATGTGTCCATGGAGTCCGGGTAAAGGCCAAAACTCCGCATTTTCTGTGCTTTTTCACCTTTTAAACATCAAAGATTGTTTGATTTTCTCGTTTATCATGGAGCAAACAAAAAACCCCGAATTTGAAGACAAATATAAACTTCTCAGAGCTTAATAAAAATAGGCTTTTTAGAGGTGACTCAAAGTTCAAGATTCAAGGTTTGTGGAGTGTAGAGTCCTAAATAGAGTTGACCATTTTTAGAAGTTGGTTTTAAATTGGAATTTGGTGCTTGAAATTTGGTGCTTACTCCTTTGTACTTCTAACTTCGCACTTCTAAAATCTAACTTCGTTACTTACTCGCAAACAACCTCACATCTTCTTCACTTACTTCCTGACCTCCGAGAATTATAAGCCGTTCCACGACATTTCTTAATTCCCTGATGTTTCCGGTCCAGTTGTACTCCTTCAGTAAATTGAGGGCACCTTCAGAAAAGGTCTTTTGATTCACCCCCTGTTCTGTAGAGATCTTTTCGGCAAAGAAATTGACCAGTAGCGGAATATCTTCTCGCCGCTCATTGAGCCCGGGAACCTGAATGAGAATAACCGCCAGCCTGTGATAAAGGTCTTCACGGAATTTATTCTCTTCAATCTCTTTTTTAAGATCTTTATTAGTAGCCGCGATCACTCTTACGTTGACCTTAATGTCCTTATCACTTCCCACTCTGGAGATCTTACTTTCCTGAAGGGCCCGTAATACTTTGGCCTGGGCAGAAAGACTCATATCCCCTACCTCATCCAGAAAAATAGTTCCCCCGTTAGCGGCTTCAAATTTCCCTGCACGATCCTTATTGGCCGATGTAAATGCACCTTTGACATGTCCAAAAAGCTCACTCTCTATTAACTCTGAAGGGATCGCTGCACAGTTCACTTCGATCATAGGTCCGGCAGAACGATCACTTTTTTGATGCAGCCAGTGAGCTACCAGTTCCTTTCCTGAACCATTGGGTCCGGTGATAAGCACCCGTGCATCTGTCGGCGCCACTTTGTCAATAATATCTTTTATGCGTGAAATGGCTTCAGACTCCCCTATCATCTCGAGGTTCTTACCTACCTGCTTCTTTAATCTCGTATTTTCGACCACCAGTTCTTTCCTGTCGAGAGCATTCCGCACTGTATTCAGCAACCTGTTAAGATCTGGTGGTTTAGATATATAATCGAAGGCACCAAGTCGCATGGTGTTAACGGCTGTATCGAGATCTCCGTGGCCGGAGATCATAACAATGGGGATCTCTGGCTTCAGCTTTTTGACGGCTTCCAAAACTTCCACCCCATCCATTTTAGGCATTTTAATATCACAAAGGATTAGATCGTAATCCTGCTCCCTGATCTTTTCTATTCCTTCCAGACCATCGGCTGCCTCCTCCACCTCATAGGAATTATTCTCCTCGGTTAGGATCTTGATCAATACTCTTCTAATAGCTGCTTCGTCTTCTATTAATAAAATTTTTGGCATATTTTATATTTTGAATTTTAATCCACTGCGACCATAAAAGGTGTTGACCTTGTTGATCACATAGACATCATCTTTATTTGCATCTCTAAGACGTATATCGTTCATAAGGGTATGACCGGCATAGAGGTAATATACTAAATGTTTAGTAAAGTTATACTCATAACCCAGTCCTGCAAGCACAATGGTCATGGAAATATTTTCGGCTATCTTACCATTGGAAGGGAGCAGCCTGTTCTCCTGTATATTGGCAAAAAATCCGTCTAAAGTTGCGAAGGCCTGCAGGTGGTGCTTTTCGTTGAAAGAATATTTCAGATTAGACTTCGGAACACCTGCAGAATAAGACCATTTTGGAGAAATCTCCCGATAGTAATTAATTACGGGAAGCGGAAAAGGAAAACCTGAAGTGGTTGAATAATGCAGCCCCAGGATAAGTCGCCAGGGTTTTGCTGCTTCGGCTTCTCCTGTCTTATCTTTTATAAAAAAGAGGGAACCAGTATATAAAAGATCGTCTTTAATGGCTTTCCCTTCTTCAAAATTTGATGCCAGCATTCCTCCTGCACTGGCAGCAAATCTCCAGTCATTATTCAGGGGAAAAGTATATCCCAGGCTTAGCTGAAAGGATTGATAGCGATCCAGCTCTTCCATATTGCTGAAAGGGCTAAGGTCCTTATACTTGAAGTTTATATTTTCATATTCAATGCCGGGAACCAGGTAAGAACCTTCCCTGCCAACCTGAATCGGAAAATTGATGAAGGTCCTGAACCTTCGAAAGGAATTGTCTGAATCTGATTGAGGAAAATAGGTGTATTCAATCCTCCCGAGATCTGTTGACTGCGCCTGAATATTTCCGGAAGAAAATATGACCAGTGCGAAAAAGAGGAAACAGGGGTAGATTCTCATTTTTCGTTATTTTAATTATAAAGTAACGAATACTCTCCGCCTCTCCCTCTCAATAAAATCTTAATATTTTAGCCACTTATATAATTCCTTGTAACCTGGTTTCTTCCCATACATGAGAATTCCTATCCTGTAGATCTTGGCAGCCACCCATACCACTCCGGCAATGGTGATGATCAATATGCCAACAGAAATGGCCAGTTCCCACCATGGCACTCCAAAAGGAATACGCATAAGCATAACAATGGGTGAAGTTAAAGGAACCATGGAAAAAACAATGGAGACAATTCCATGCGGATTTTCTATAACGGCAAAAAAGCCTACATATATTCCCAGCATGAGCGGCAGTATCACCGGAAGCATGAACTGTTGCGTATCTGTTTCATTGTCCACAGCTGCACCAATTGCTGCATAAATCGCACTATATAAAAAGTATCCACCTATAAAATAGACCAGGAAACTCACCAGCAGTAATGCCATTGGCAGCCTTGCAATATCTATCACCAACTGTCTTAATTCATTGTCTGAAACCTGTTCCATGGCTTGTTGCTGGGGACCATGTAGAGTAAAAACATCGATGCCGGCAATGGCTGTAATTACGGTAAGCATGATCCCTCCAAGAATTACCCAGATAAGAAACTGTGTGATCCCGGCAAGAGATGTACCCAATATTTTTCCCAACATGAGGTGAATTGGTTTTACTGAAGAAATAATAATTTCAATGATCCTGTTGGTCTTTTCTTCAATGACACTCCGCATCACCATATTACCATAGATAATGATAAACATCATCAACAAATAACCGGCTGCCCCTCCAAAGAACATTTTTACATAGGTGGACATTTTGGACGTCTTCTCACCTGAAAAGTTTTGAATCCCTATTTCCACCTTTGCCTGTGAAGCTTCAATAAGATCTACATCTATTCCCTGAGCTAACAACTGCCGGTTCGTAAGTTTATCACTTATCGCTTTCTCCATCTGCGAGAGAAAACCAAAGGCAGGAGCTTCTTTTGCGAAAAATTGTATTTCGGGAATAGTATTTTCTTTTACAGCAGGTATATGAAGTAGCCCGTAATATTCCTTTTCCCTGACAATAGTTTTGGCAGCTTCCAGATCAATGGCAGAAAGATCTATAAATTTTACATCTTTTGAATCCCTAAAATCCTTTACAAATTGTCCACTCTCATCACTCACTGCCACCGTATGTTGAGTTTCGGCATTGAGATTAACCAGGTATGCAATAAGAACGATCATCCCTACCAGGATAAGCGGACTCAAAAAGGTCATTACAACGAAAGCTTTATTTCGCACTCTCGCCAGGTATTCCCTTTTAATGATCAGTTTTAAATTACGCATTTGAGGTGACGGTTTTTATAAAGATATCGTTTACAGAGGGGATCACCTCCACAAAATGGTTGACCTGTGCTTTTGAAGTGAGGTAAACCAATAGATCATTGGGAGATGCCTCCGGTTCTATTTTTATCTTGAGCTTAAGATCATCATTAATGCTCTTAAACTCTGTTTCAGAGATTTCAAATCTTTCTTCAAGTTCTTTTCGCAGCAATTCCGGTTCATTAGAAATCAGGCCCACTTCATAAGTATTGCTCTTATATTGTCGCTTGATCTCATTCACCTCTCCATCGAGAAGTTTGTGCCCTCTGTGAATAAGGGCAAGGTAATCACACATCTCTTCAACACTTTCCATACGGTGAGTGGAAAACAGAATTGTAGCTCCCTCCTTTCGCAACTGCAGGATCTCATCTTTAATTAGATTAGCGTTTACAGGGTCAAAACCACTAAAAGGTTCATCAAAAATAAGAAGTTTAGGCCGGTGAAGGACAGTTACAACAAACTGAACCTTTTGAGCCATACCTTTTGATAATTCCTGAATCTTTTTTCCCCACCAGTCCTGGATCTGCAATCTTTCGAACCAGTATTTCAGCCTCTCTCTGGCTTCAGCCTTTGAAAGACCTTTAAGTTGAGCAAGATATAACGCCTGTTCTCCTACCTTCATGGATTTATAAAGTCCGCGTTCCTCGGGTAAATATCCAATATGTGCGATATCATCCGGACGCAGGGGATGACCATCCAGCAACATTCTGCCGCTATCGGGCATTGTGATCTGGTTTATTATTCGAATAAATGTGGTTTTCCCCGCTCCGTTTGGACCGAGAAGGCCAAAAATGCTTCCTCTCGGAATTTCAAGGGATATATTGTTCAGTGCAGTGAAATCTCCAAAACGCTTCGAGACATTTTCTGCTACTAAAAGATGATCCATAAATGAACTTTAGGTAAATATAGAGAATTGAAGAAACTGCTCTTTTTTATTGGGAAGAAATTAAGGATTCCTTAAAATGTGAAAAGTGTCAGGTCCTAAAAGCAAAACCCACCCTTAATCGCTTAAGGATGGGAAAAAAATTGCTATGAAAAAGAAAAATTTACCACTAACCTGAATTAGTGATGCTCAAATATATGTAAAAATTTTTAACAATTCCAAATTATGTAAACATATCTTTAACTTTTTCAAAGAATGATTTGTCCGACTTTTCCGGCTTGGGTTGGAAATGTTCATCATTAGCCATACGTTCAAAGAAATCTCTCTGTTCTCTGTTCAGGGTTTTTGGAGTCCAGACATTTACATGCACAAGCAGGTCTCCCTTCCCATAGCCGTTAATGTTCGGAATACCTTTTCCGCGAAGGCGAAGGATCTTTCCTGACTGCACTCCCTCGTCTATCTTTATCCGTACTTTTCCCGATACAGTTTCTATCTCTCTGGATGTACCCAAAACAGCTTCAGACAAGCTTATATAAAGATCATAATGAAGATTATCCCCTTCTCTTTGCAGGAACGGATGCTCTTTTTCTTCGATTGCCACCAGCAGGTCTCCCGGCACTCCATTCCCGGGTGCATCGTTACCTTTTCCGGCAACTTTCAATTGCATACCTTCCACAACCCCTGCAGGGATCTTTATGGAAACCGTTTCCTCATTCATTACAAGACCTTGGGCATCGGCATTAACAGATTTATGGTCGATCATTTGGCCACTACCGCCACAGGTTGTACAGGGAGAAGCAGTTTGCATTCTTCCCAGAATGGTATTTGTAATCCGGGTGATTTGTCCCGTCCCGTTACAGGTTGAACAGGTTTTATATGTAGTGTCTTTATCCTGGATCTTACGCTTAACCTTTATCTTCTTCTCTACGCCATTGGCGATCTCTTCAAGGGTAAGCGCTACACGAATCCTCAGGTTACTACCCTTGACCCGGCGCTGACCTCCGCCACCACCAAAGCCGCCAAAGCCAGAGAAACCTCCGCCACCGCCAAAGGCGCCGCCAAAAATATCACCGAACTGGCTAAAGATATCATCCATGTTCATTCCGCCGCCACCACCAAAGCCGCCATTTTCAAATGCCTGGTGGCCAAAACGGTCATAGCGTGCACGCTTGTCTTCGTTACTGAGCACTTCATAAGCTTCGGCGGCTTTCTTGAACATCTCTTCTGCTTTCGCGTCCCCGGGATTCTTATCGGGGTGAAATTCAATAGCCTTTTTCCGGTAAGCTTTTTTTATCTCAGCCGTACTTGCGTTTTTACTAATCCCTAATATTTCGTAATAATCCTGTTTCATTGCTGTTTTGTGTCTGAGTATTTAAGATGATAAACTATTTGCCGGTCACTACCTTTGGATAGCGAATAATTCGGTCTCCCAGTTTATAACCTTTCTCTACTACGTCAACAACCTTGCCTTTTAATTTATCTGAAGGGGCAGGGATCTGGGTGATGGCTTCATGGATCTCGGCATCAAAGGCATCTCCTTCTTTCACTTCCATTTGCTCAAGCCCTTTTGCACGTAAGGTTTCCCGTAATTTATTATGAATAAGCTCTACACCTTTTAAAAGCTCTTTGTCATTTGCTTTTTTGATTTCATTGAGCCCGCGGTCGAAATCGTCAAGAACAGGAAGCATAGAAGAAATAACATCCTGGCCTGCAGTTTTGAATAATTCAACCCGTTCCTTACTTGTGCGGCGTTTGTAGTTCTCAAATTCAGCAAACAGGCGTAGGAACTTATCCTTTTCCTTTTCCAGGTCTGCTTTTAATTTTTCTTTTTCTGATGCTTCACCAGCCTCCGGACTATCTTTTTCATTTTCCTCATCCTTATGGTCGGCCTCCTCAATAGCGTCGTCAAGTATTTCCTCTACCTGATCTTTCAGGTTCTCATCTTGTGATATATTCTCTTCTGTATGATCTTTTTTACTCATTTCAAACAAATTTTATTCCGTGAGACATCAGGCAAAAGTACTGCCAAGAAAGCTTAAATGCCAAAATGTCACCAGAATCTTTTAATATAGATTTAGGAAAAAAGGATTGTTAAAATTCTAATTTTGCTCTCTTAATCATATTAAATATTAAAATGAAAAAAAGAGTTTTAAATTTCGTACTCGTAGCCGGAATCACCTTTGGAAGTGTAGCCTGTAAAGATGATAAGGCAAACCGCGTTCAGCCCGGTGAGGCACAGGAAGCCGCAGTAGCTTCAGGAGAAGCGGTAACCTATGAGATCGATACTACAGCATCAACTATAGAATGGCGAGGTACCAAACCTACCGGGGAACATAGAGGTACTATTGACATCCAGCAGGGCAGTCTATCCGCCACCAGTGAAAAAATCACAAGTGGTCGTGTAACTATAGACATGGAGTCACTCAAAGTAACCGATGAAGGCATGGATGACAAAGACAGAACAAGCCTGGAAAACCATTTGAAAGGTACTGTTGAAGGAAAGGAAACTGACTTCTTTAACGTAAGAAAATATCCTACAGCAACTTTTGAAATTACAGGAGTAACCGAAGAAAATGGACAAAAGATGCTTCAGGGAAATCTTACTCTAAAAGATTCTACTAAAAATATTCAGTTTCCTGTGAGTACAGATATTGATGACAACGAACTGACCCTGGAAAGTGATACTTTTACAATTGACAGAACAGATTGGGGTGTAAATTATGGCTCTAAATCTGTATTTGACAATCTAGGAGATAATTTTATAAGTGATGACATGGAATTGACCCTTAAGGTTACTGCCAAAAGAGCACAGTAAAATCAAATAATTCAGAAAAAAACCGGCTTAATTGCCGGTTTTTTTATGCATAATATCTCTGATAGCCTTCCGCAGATTTACATAATGAAAATCGAAACCTTTGTCTTCAATTTTTTTACTGCTTACTAACTGACTTCCCAGAACGATATTTGACTTATCTCCCATTGCCAGCTTAAGAGCAAATCCTGGCACCTTAGGCAACCATAATTTTTTATCAAGGGCTAAAGCAACTTCTCTTGTAAGATCCTCATTAGTCTTGGGATTTGGAGCAACCCCGTTATAAACACCTTCTAATCCCTGCTGAATAAGAAATAAAAAGATGCGGGCAAGATCGCTGATATGTATCCAGGATTGCCACTGTTGTCCCGAACCTAATGCTGCTCCCAGGTTAAATTTCACAGGTTTAATGATCTGCGGTAAAGCTCCCCCATCTGCAGCAAGAACAATTCCTATTCTCACCTTTGAAACAAAGATTCCGGTTTCCTTGATCTCATCGGCAGCCGCCTCCCATTTTCGGGTAACCTCACCGAGAAAATTACCTGCCACCTCCTGTTCATCTTCCTCATACATCTTCGTTGGTGAACTGGGATAAATACCAATAGCACTGGCTGAAACCAGCTGCCTCACTTCATGGGTATGCTCCTTTAAAAGCCGATGTAGTAACTGTAGAGAATCGATCCTGCTATCAAGGATCTTCTTTTTTGCAGAAGAAGTCCAGGGCTGAAAAACATTAGCCCCTGCAAGATTTATAATAGCCCCTACCCCTTCCAGGCAGCCCTCATCTATTTTCCCTTCCCCAGGATTCCAGTAAAAGCCTTTGAAAGTTTCACTTTTTTCTAATTTGGACTTACTGGTAGTAAGGTAATTGACGCTTATACCCTTCTCATGACAAAGTCGGGTAATCTCTGAACCCACAAGTCCGGTAGCACCGGTAATTAAAATGCGCATTTTTGTTTTAAGTTACAGGAAATATGAATTTATCAAAAGTAGATTATTAAAGGTTTAACAGCAAAACTTTCAGATCAGCCTTTAGTGGCACGTAACATTTCTCTTTTTCCGGGAGGACCGGGCAGGCGTTCCACTTCAAAACCTGCTGCCTGCATTGCCCGTCTCACATCACCTTTGGCCGAATAGGTTACTAATACACTTTTTTTCCTTAATGCTCTGAACATATTCCTAAACACCTCCTCGCTCCACAGTTCCGGCTGGACCCTTGGTCCAAAGGCATCGAAGAATATTAGATCGAATTCTTCCTTTGCTGAAATTTCATGAAAAAATTTCTTTTCCTTCTGAAGGCTGAAAAAGGACGAAATCTCCTCTCTTTCTTCCCAGCGTGAAGCATGAAGTTTTTCAAAAACTTCTGAAGCATTTTCTCCCGGAACAACCTCGGCATAGTCCAAAGCCGCTAATTCCCCGGCCGAAACAGGATATGCTTCCACCCCGGTATACTTCACCCGAACTTTTAATGCTTCGGCTTCCATATAGGTCAGTAATGCATTTAATCCGGTACCGAAACCAATCTCGAGAATATTCACTTCTTTGGATGAATTCTTTTCAAGATAGAAATGCAGACCGGTTTTTATAAAAACATGCAGAGCTTCCTGCACAGCGCCGTGTTTGGAGTGATAATGTTCATTCCAATCGGGCAGATAAATAGTATACGAACCGTCACCGGTTTTAATGATTTCCCTCTTCAAACTTACTTTTTGATCTTTACTCCATTGGCCAGGAAAGACAGCGTGATTTCGGGCGCGGTAATAGCATGAATTTCTTCGGAAGATTTTCCTGCATCTTCGGCATAATGCCTTTGATCTTCAACAGACATTTCAGTGACATAGGCCTTGCCTGCCATGACTACTTCGCTGTTCTCAATATCCTTCGGCACAAAAAAGCCATAATCTTTAAATTTTACCATCACCTCGCGACCGTCTTCCAGGGCTATTTTTATCCAGCAGCCTTTTGCCTTGCATACCGAAGCTACCTCTCCACGAAAGCTTACATTAAGGGTATCTCCTATTTCCAGGTCTTCATAACGCTCCTGCATCTGATAAGCTGAAAGTAAATTTTTCAATTCAACCTCCTCTCCTACAGAAAAATAAATGTCTTCTTTACCTGTATTTTTTTCCTGACCAAAAGCCGAAAAATTTATCATTAATGAAGATAATAGCAATAAAAGGTTGAAATTTTTCATAATGATCCTGTTAAAGGTTTAGAAAAATCAAATTAAGATAAAATTAGTTAAATCGCACCTTTAGAACCTGTATTTATTTCGGTAAATTTGCAGCAAATATACCACCATGAAAAATGTACCTCTCGCAATCGATGTAGTTGAAGCAAAGACTTCAAAGATAGATTCGGTTGATTTTGAAAATCTGATTTTTGGAAACGTCTTTGCAGATCACATGATGGAATGCGATTATAAGGATGGTCAATGGCAAAATCCGGTTATAAAACCTTATGGGCCCATTCAACTGGAACCTTCAGCAAAAGTTTTTCACTACGGGCAGGCCATTTTTGAAGGAATGAAAGCTTTTAAAGATGATGATGATGATGTATGGCTCTTTAGACCAATGGCAAATATTAAAAGATTCAATAAATCCTCAGTAAGACTTGCAATTCCCGAATTCCCTGAAGATCTTTTCCTTGAAGGACTTGAAACTTTACTGAATCTTGACCGCGACTGGATCAAAAAAGGATTTGGAAATTCACTATATATTCGTCCTTTCGTAATAGCTACGGAGACGGGAGTTTCTGCTTCCCCATCCAATGCCTATAAATTCATGATCATTTGTTCTCCAGCCAAAGCTTATTACAGTGGAGAGGTAAGAGTATTCTTTTCTGATAAATACAGCCGTGCTGCAGATGGTGGTGTGGGATACGCGAAAGCTGCAGGTAACTACGGTGCCCAGTTCTATCCTACCAACCTGGCCAAAGCAGAAGGTTACCAGCAAATTGTATGGACAGATGCCAATTCTCACGAATACCTGGAAGAAGCCGGTACTATGAATATCTTCTTTAGAGTTGGAGATAAACTTCTTACCGCCCCAACCAGTGATCGTATCCTTGACGGAGTAACCCGAAAAAGTGTTCTTACTCTCGCAGAAGAATATGGAATAGAAGCAGAAGTAAGAAGGATTACAGTTTCAGAAATTGTTGAAGCTGCTGAAAAAGGAGAATTAAAAGAGATCTTTGGAGCAGGTACTGCCGCTACTATTAATCCCGTGAAAGGATTTGGAAATAAAGGCAAGAGATACGAATTACCCGAACTTGAAAATTCTTATGCCTCCTTCTTTAAAAAGAAACTTATGGAGATACAGTACAACAAGACCGAAGATAAATTTGGTTGGAGATACCTGGTAAAGAAAGATTAATTAAATACTACGGGAATGCGAAAGGTCCTGTCGTGTTCCGGTTTTCCTGAAGCATTGGCGCGGTTAAATTTTAAATAGCCGCGCTTTTCTTTTGTCTCAAATTCAAGGTGGCCTTCAAACGGCACCCAATCTTCGGTCATCCAATCATTAGTTGCAGTAATGTACTTTTCGGCAATCCGGTTTCCATTTTCATCTAAAAGCTCGACCGGGGCACTGGCTTCGAAAAACCAATAGCCCTTTGCCTCTCCTTTAATCTCCAGAGGCGAGCTCACCACGGCATTCTCCCGTGGCTGCTCAACCCTTACAAGATCTCCAATTTCTTCACGGTCCCGCTTAGGATCTGTAAAATACAGGTTCTCTAAAATGGCATTTAAAGCTTCCTTTTTTTCTTCTGAAACATCTCCGTAAAATTTCATGGCATCACCACCTAAAGCATTACATTCTTCCATAGAAATTTCCTCTCCGGTATTTGCACTAAAACATTCGGCCCTAAAATTGTTCACCTCATAAAAAACATAGATTCCCCCGTATTCATTCCATACCTGCGGAGGAGAAAAGAATTTAAGACTTACAGCCCAGGCCTCCCCGGACTCCAGCAAATAAGCATAAGATTCATTGGGATCAATATTAAAATCAAGTTTCAGGCTGCTATCCCAATCTTTAAAAGATTTTCGCGGTCCTCCGGGTCCATCGACGCCATAGCCTTCCGGAAGCACAGCGATATATGCCATAGATGCATCATTATGGATACCAAACGGAGGTTCCTGCTCAATACTGCGGTCATAGAAGTTGATCACGGGTGCTTCTCCGGGGAGGTTACCTTCGTAAACTATAAAGCCTTCCGGAATTTTAGTCGAAAAATGCCATTTTTGAGAGGTATAGGTTTCCATGGTCATTGTAGTGTCCTGTTCGGGAGCTGCAGTTGTCTCCTCCTTCTCCCCGCTTCCGGCAGAATTTCGGCAGGAAAAAAGAAGCAGGCTTATAAAAATAATACTCATTAATCTCATCTCTACAAGGTAGAAAAATCTGAAGGAAGAGTCAAGTGTGGCCTTAAAGAGTGATCAGTGGTCAGTGGTCAGTGGTCAGTGGTCAGTGGTCAGTGGTCATATCTCCCCCGCTAAACAGCGGGACTACCGCGGAATATGACTGTAGAAGATTGTGTGCGGACAGCAAAAAAGCCCCAGCGGGGCGCAATATTAAT
>NZ_AUIG01000040.1 GCF_000423585.1 Salinimicrobium xinjiangense DSM 19287 | reverse complement strand
GGTATAATTTTACTTCAGCAGACATAGGAGTAGTTCCTGTGACCTTGACTGTTACCGATGAAGCAGGATTAACAGATACTTGCACTGTAGATGTGACTGTTGAGGCTCCTGCAGGACCAGAGCCGCCTGAAGCTACTTGTAATAATTTTACTGTTTCTTTAGATTCAAACGGTGCAGCTGTTATTACTGCTGCTCAGGTTTATAGTGGTGGAGATAGTTCTTTAGATCTGGCTATTGATGTTTCCTCCTTCGATTGCTCAGATATAGGAGGGAATCCGGTTATACTTACTGTCACAGATCCTGCAACAGGTCTTTCCAGTACTTGCACCGCCACTATTACAGTTGTTGATAATACTGCCCCTGTTGCCAATTGTGTCGCTCCTTTCACAGTAACCCTGGATGCAAATGGACAGGCTTCAATAACAGTAAACGACATTGAAAATAATTCTGCCGACAATTGCACAATAGCTGACAGAACCCTTTCCCAGTATAATTTTACATCAGCAGACATAGGAGTAGTTCCCGTAACCTTGACAGTTACCGATGAAGCAGGATTAACAGATACTTGTACTGTAGATGTCACTGTTGAGGCTACTCAAGAGCCCGATCCCCTGACCATCACCTGTCCGGCTGACCAAACATTGGATCTGGACGATAATTGTGAGCTCCAAATCCCCGACTTTACAGCACTGGCGGTAACAAACGATCCTGATGCAGTGATCACTCAATCCCCTCCCGAAGGAACCGTAGTCAGTGAAAATATAACTATCACTCTTACTGCCACACTGGGAGCCGAAACAGCTTCCTGTAATTTTGATCTTATATTACAGGCTGATGATAATATTGATCCCACTGCTTCCTGCGTTTCAGAATTTACTCTTTATTTAAATGAAGATGGATATGGAATACTTTCAGCAGATATTCTTGATGATGGTTCATCAGATAACTGTGGATCTATTGTAATGAATCTAAGTAAAACCAGGTTCGAAGATTCAGATGCCGGGGTTAATGATGTTATCTTAACCGTTACAGATGCTGTAGGTAATACCGATACTTGTGAAACCATTGTCACTGTGGTCCCTTATGAAGAGGGTAGAGGAGTAAATTGTGGAGATAAAATTGTGAGACTTGATGAGAATGGGGAATATACTCTGGTGCTTGAATACTCTGGAAATGAAGATTATATAGATTATGAAGTGAGTAAAGATTATTTCACTTGTAATGATATTGGTAATGAGGTGATTACAGTAAATTATTGGGGTGAGCATACAGGTAGTTGTGAAATGAATGTCACAGTGATTGACGACATTGACCCGATAGCCGACTGCATTCAGGAAATCGAGCTTAGATTAAATTCATCGGGGACGGCAAGCCTGGCAGCCGAAGACTTGAATTTAAACTCCTATGACAATTGTGAGATAGCGGAATTTAGCCTTAGTAAATATAACTTTACGACTGCAGATATAGGAAATCAGCAGGTTACTTTTACTGCCACCGATGGTTCAGGAAATACCGGTACCTGTATCGTAACGGTGAATGTTCTTCCTAATGAAGATGTGCAGCCGGTGGAATGTGTGGATCTGCATGTAATTCAAATTGGAGCCAATGGAAGTGCAATTCTTGATCCCAGGGACCTGTTTACAGGAGGCTCCGGTACAGCTCAGTTTACTGTAAGTAGGGATACTTTTAATTGTATGGACCTGGGTGAAAATACCGTGGTATTCAACTATTCCACCCCAACAGAGGAAGGTTCCTGTGAGATCACAATAATTGTAGAAGATCCCGAAAACAGGTGTGAAATCCCAACAGAGCCTGGGAGGGATTATGTGATCCTTTATCCCAACCCCAGTCTGGGTCTGGTACGTCTCCAAACATCTCCCCAACTTATTATTGAACGAATAGAAGTTTTTGACATGAGAGGCAGATTTTTATTTGAGCAGACTTATGAGAACATCTCAATATTTGATTATAGGCTCGACCTTAGAGCCTACCAGTCGGGTGTATATTCTCTCCTGATCCATACAAATGGAAGAGAATTTTTAAAGAGAGCTATAATTAAAAATTAAAAAGCCTTTCTTCTGCAAAGGTCATGATCTCTTCTTTTGGAGTAGTAGCTTCAAACCAATTGATCTGTTCATTTTTCCTAAACCAGGTGAATTGTCTCTTAGCAAAGCGTCTGGTATTCTTCTTTATTTCGGCTACCGCGGTTTCGAGATCCCATTCTCCTTTGAGATATTTGAAGAGTTCTTTATATCCTACCGTGTTCAGTGCATTTAGGTGTTTAAGATCATCCAATTGTTTCACCTCTTCAAGGAGTCCCTGTTCCATCATGAGGTCAACCCTTTGATTTATTCGCTCATAAACCATTTCCCTTGGTGCAGTGAGTCCGATATATACTGGCTCAAAAAAGCGATTTTTGCTGCTCCTTTTCCTGAAAGAAGAATATGGTTTTCCGGTACCTATGCAAATTTCCAGTGCCCTGATCAACCGGTGAGGATTCTGTTTGTCTACTTCGGAAAAATATTCGGGATCTCTCGTTTTTAGTTCCTCCTGAAGGGATGCTATACCCGAATTCTCCAGCCGGTAATTCAAACTTTCCCGGATTGAGGGATCAACATCAGGAAATTCATCCAGCCCATGCACTACTGCATCTACATACAATCCGCTGCCGCCAACCATGACAGCTATATCCTTTTCAGAATAAATTTCCTTCAGTTTTTGGAGGGCATCCCGTTCAAAATCTCCTACAGAATACTCCTGCTTTACTGAAATATGCTGTATAAAATGATGTTTTGCGGCCTTTAATTCAGCTTCAGAAGGAACTGCGGTACCAATTTTCATTTCTTTATAGAACTGCCTGGAATCAACAGAAATAATATCAGTTTGGAAATTTTCAGCAAGTGTGATGCCAAGGGCTGTTTTTCCTATAGCCGTAGGACCAACCACAACAAAAAGGAATTTCTTATTCATTTAAAAGATTTCCGCAGTTGTGGCAGTATTCAGCTTCATCAAGATGCTTTGATTCATTGCAATGAGGGCAGACCTGGGTGTTAATGGGTACATCCTTCATTTTTTTGGAAAATTCAGCAGTTACAATACCGGTAGGTACAGCAATTATTCCGTAACCGGTGATCATAATGAGAGAGGCTATGAATTGTCCCAAAGGTGTTACAGGATGAATATCTCCAAATCCAACTGTGGTGAGGGTAACTATACACCAGTAAATTCCAATTGGAATACTGGTGTACCCGTTTTCTGGTCCTTCCACCAGGTACATCACTGTTCCCATAATTACACACAGTATAACAACAGCATATAGAAAGACAAGGATCTTTGCACGACTATTGCGTAAAGCAAGGAGCAGCCTGTTCGATTCCCCGATATAACGTGTAATTTTTAAGATCCTGAAGATCCTGAGCAGTCTTAAGGCCCTTACTGCGAATAAAAGATTATGTCCTCCGCCTAAAATGGCGATGTAAGTTGGTAGAGTAGAAAGAAGATCCACAATTCCGTAAAAGCTGAAAATATATCTGGAAGGGCGGTTTATTGCTATAATTCTCAGAATATATTCTATAGTAAAAATTATGGTTATAATCCATTCAGCTGTATAGAATTCCCAATAGTACCTTTCGTTAAGAGTTCCAATGCTTTCTAACATCACCAGAACAATACTAAGAACAATTACCAGGAGTAGACCAACATCAAATGCTTTTCCCGCAGGAGTATCTGCTTCATAGATGATCTCATGAAGTTTTAATCTCCAGGGAGAAATTTTTTGATCGGCCATTAACTAAAATTAGATACGTAAAAATAGAATTTTTAAGCAGAACCACATTTTTCTTGCGGGAGAATTGTGGACATAACATTCTCTCATCAAGGATTGATCAATTTCTTACGCTTTTTCTCTCACCAGAACAATTGACTGCTCCTGTAACTCTATCATTTCTGAAAAGAATTTTTGCAGGTATGGATAAAATCCCGGGCTGTAAACTGTGAAGGGAAAGGAGACCCTGCAATGTATCATCACAGAATGCTCGCTTATCTTTTGAGCCATGAAGTGAAGCGTTCCGCCTTTTTCCGGCAGGGCAATTATTTTATTTTCAGGAATTTCAACAAATTCATGGTTTTCCGGAATTTCCAGGCTTACATTGTAGGTGTAGGCATCTTTGTATCCGAAATCAATAGGGTAGGTTCTTTCTTGCAGCTTAAATGGATTTTCACTAAAAAATTTAAAACTGAAGGGGTTGATGTAGATCAGATCATTGATCTTTTGGCTGGAGTTATGAAGAGCGAATTTTATACTCACTTCATTTGGCATACTGTTAGGCACGGCAGAGAGGCTTCTTGTGTGGTCATTAGGATTGGACAGTGAATTAAAGATCTCTTCGGGCTTGATTTCTTCAAGTCGGGTTTTCACGGCGAGAGCATGATATCCCGAAAAGGAATGAACCGATTTTCCTGTAGCAGTCCCATCTGTATTTACTTTAATGGAATCATGGAGGATGACAGTGGAGTAACCTTCTGGTTCTATGTCTGCCCAGCTGCTTCCATTCTTGAAATCCAGAAGTCTGCCATATTTATTAAGGGACCGGTAAGGAGTAATACCAAAATCTGCATTTTTTTCTGTTGCGTCAAGCAAATACTTTTTTCCCTCCAGTTCCAGCTGCACCATAAGATAATTAAATTCTGAAAGCACCGGGTAGAGCTGCGTTGGCAGACCATTTCCACGGGTAGAACTAAGGAATGGAAGTGCCTCAAATCCCTCTTCAACATATAGATTGTGCAACAAAATATTTATAGCCGAAACATTTCCCGTTTTTTCTTCCAGTAGATCTTTGATACTCACATTGCGAAAGATCTGGTACTCTCCGTTCCAACGGTAGTTGTCTCTAACATATTCGTAAATTTCCCTGGCCTTTTCAGGGGAATTACTTTTATTGCTTATCTCCTCCGGAAGTACTCCCCGCACCCATTTAGTTTTCCGCAGCTGTTTGCCAAGATCATTATCTGTCTTAAGCTCTCTGTCCACATCATCCCAGCTGCGGGTGAATTTTTTTACCGCCCCGTCTGTTCTGATGATCTCCTTTAGTTCATATTCTATACGGGAAATAAAATTATATCGGGAAGTAAGATATTTTTCCTCCTTAAAGGCCGGAATATCCTTCATTACATACTCAGATCGCATACAATCTGCCTCTCCCGCAATTCCGTCGAACTGGAAACAGCGTTTTTTTACATCATTGTTTTCCACATCCAGGGGCTGATGACCTATCATTTTAATGTGGTACTTAAAGTTTCCGGGAATTTCTGCAATATAGCGGCTGTACATTTTCGGAATGTCTTCCTGGAACCACCAGCGTTGAAAATTAAAAATAAAGGGAGACTCTTTTTTATAGGAATAAACCAGAACTGCTCCCGGCTGAACCGAGGGGAAAGTGAATTTCACAAGATCGTATTCAGGATTTTCTTCGGTATATACAACATCAGGATGAAGATGGCGAACATGTTGTCTGCCATTCTGCATATAGTAAGTCACGGCTTTAAGATCTTCTATCTTCTCTTTGCCTGACTTTCCTTTATGTAGTCTTATCTCAATATTGGCATGATCAAAGCCTTCCTTGTTCAGAATTTTAATTTTTGCCTTATAGTCGAAAAGGATATTATAATCCCCGCCGGACTGAAAGCGGCTGTAACCATCTTCAAAAATGTAGAAAGCGTTTGCGGTGGAGTCCTTACTGTAGACGGTAGCCTCGAGTTCGGCGGTGTTTACATCAAGATCTTTGGTGTTAAAAAGATCTTCCTGTGCTGTGATGATAATAGGAAATAGGAAGAATGAGAGGAGTAAAAATTTAGTCATAAGTATTGAGGTGGATGATTTTCAATCGGTTATTTTTTTTCAGGTAATTCTGAATGATCTGCTGTGCATCTCTGTCACTCTTCATGGGAGTAATAATTGATTTGATGATCTCCATGTTGTTCAGCTGATAATTCAGGTTAAAATAACCAATTCCCTTGAACTGTCCCTCTTCCACCAGTAAAGCGCTCTTCTCATCCAAATCCCTGCCGCGGTCAATGACCAGCATGTTCTGTTTTTCGTAGCTGTATTTTTCGAGCACCTGGTTTACGCGCTCATTATATTCTGAAGCAGATTCTTCTCCTGAACATGCTCCGTTACATTCCTTTATGCCGTAATTAAAGCAGTTGCCATTGCCGTTATGCAGGCTAGTGTATTTCTCGCAAAGCCTGTGTTCCCGGACAATATTTTCCAGGGCAATTTTTGCCTGCTGAAGATTAGCAAAAGCATTAATATATTTTTTACGCTTGTCTATCTTACCTATTCTCAAGTGGATATATCCATCCTTATCTTTAGATTGATATAGTGCATGGGAAAATATAGAACCCTTTAAAACTTTGTTGTATTTGGGTTTGTTGCGTTTAACCTCTTCATTTTCTTTAAGAAGTGCATTTAACTCATTTCCTGTAGCTTCATAACTCACAGATGCAACTTCTTTTTGTATCTCCAGCGATTTTCTGTTTTCGCTGGTAAAATGCTGATTTACCCGTTTCTTGATATTCTTGCTTTTCCCAATGTAAATGATGTCTCCATCTGCATTGTGCAGGTAATAAATACCGGTTATGGATGGAAGCTCTTCCAGCATTTCGATCAATTTAGTCTCCATTCTAAGCTTGGGCGCGTTGCGTACAGAGCTTTTAAGGATTTCCTTATCAAGATCTTTAGCCAAAAGCATTTTAAAAAGCTTTACTGTGGCCTGGGCGTCTCCACTGGCGCGGTGTCGGTCACTTAAGGGAATACCAAGAGCCCTTACGAGTTTTCCTAGACTGTAGGAGGACTGACCCGGGATAAGTTTTTGAGATAGTTCTACCGTACAAAGGCTTTTTCTTTCGAATTCAAAGCCCAGCCTGCTAAATTCAGTGCGTAAAATACGGTAATCGAATTTTGCATTATGAGCTACCAGGATAGAACCTTCGGTAATCTCTACAATACGTTTTGCCACCTCATAGAATTTCGGTGCATTGCGAAGCATTTCATTATTAATGCCTGTGAGGCCAATAACAAAAGGTTGTATTGGAATTTCGGGATTTATTAAGCTTATAAATTGATCTACAACTTTATGACCGTCAAACCTATAGACAGCTATTTCTGTAATTCCCTCTTCATTATACTTCCCGCCGGTAGTTTCTATGTCTAAAATTGCGTACAAATGCTAAGCCTCTCTAATTATAATTTCTCTCTCCAAAAATTGAACTTCCTACCCTGATCATTGTACTTCCGCATTCAATTGCAATTTTATAATCGCCGCTCATTCCCATTGACAATGTTGTGAAGGATTTATACCTGGATTTGAATTCATCAAATGTAGTCTTTAAATAGCTGAATTCCTCTTTTATCTTTTCTGTTTTTTCTGTTAAAGTAGCCATTCCCATCAATCCAACTATCTTAACATGAGACATTTCCTGATAATCTGAAGACTCCAGTATATCCCGTGCAGTATCAACATCTATTCCATATTTCGTGTCTTCTTCGGCTATCTTGATCTGAAGCAGGCAACTTATGCTTCGGTCATATTTGGCTGCCTGTTTATCGATCTCCTTCAGCAACTTCAGGGAATCAACGGCATGAATAAGCTCCACATATTCTGCCATGTATTTGACCTTATTCCGTTGGACATGTCCCACCATGTGCCATTTGATATCTTTGGGAAGTCTTTCCCATTTTTCTGTCATTTCCTGGATCTTATTCTCCCCAAAATGACGGTGCCCTGTATTATAGGCTTCTAAAATGTCATTTTCGGGCTTCGTTTTTGAGATCGCCACAAGAGTGACTTCTTCAGGAATTTCAGCTTTTATCTTTTGAATGTTTTCTGCAATGTCCATTTTTTATCTGCTTCAGAATTCATAAACCGTAAGTCCGCTGCGGAGTTTAGGTTCTATACATGTGCTTTTTGGAGGCATGGTGAGCCCTGCATCTGCTATTTCTTTTATTTCCTCAAAAGTGAGGGGCAGCATTCCAAATCCGACAGCAAATTCCCCTTCGTCAACTAATTTTTTAACGTCGAAGGTCTCATTCCTACCCGGAAGATAAGATATTCTGCGGTCATTTTTGAGATCATCTATGCCTAAAAGCGGCTGCAACACCTTAATGAACAAGATATAAGGATCCAGGCTGCTCAGGGAATCGGTGAATTTATAATTTGTTTTTCGCAGGTACAGGGAATAATATTCTCCATCCAGGTACATCGAAAAATGATGTTTTTTGGAAGGTTTATAGAATTCGGTTCCCCTGTTCTCAATCCTGAACCATTCATCAAGCTGCATTAGAAATTCTTTTTTGCCCAGCCCGTTTAGATCCCGAACAAGCCTGTTGAACTCGTAGAGCTTTAGGTTGCTCTGGGCGATCATATAGCTGAGGAAAAAATTGTAAGGCTCTTCTCCTGTGTGTTCAGGATTTTTTTCCCGCGACTCTTTGGCAAGAAGCCAGGAAGAAGCACTGCGGTGATGCCCGTCGGCAATATAAACAGCTTTCATCTGTTCGAATTCTCTCCTTATTTTTTGTGTTCTTTCGGTATCGTTCACCACCCACAGATAGTGAATATCCCGGTTAAGCGAGGAAAATTCATATTCCGGTCTTTCCTTCATCACCTGCGTTGTGATCTCGTTAATAACCTCACTATCGGGATAGGTGAGGAGAACCGGTTCGGTATTAAAACCTACCGTCTTGAGATAATCCTTGAAAAGTTTTTCGCGGTGAGACAGTGTGTCTTCATGCTTTCTTATCACATCATTTTCATAATCCTCGGCACTGGTGGCGGCTATTATTCCGCAGTACGACTGGTTTCGGGAGATGGTCTTATAAATGTAATAAGCGGGAATCTCATCCTGGATAAAGATGCCTTCTTCCTTGAATTCCAGGTAGCGATTCTTTACCAGCTGAAAACGTTCACTTCCAGATATTTCTTTCTGAAATTTATATCCCGGATTTATGATGTGCAGAAATGAGAACGGATTGTGCTCCAGCTGAAATTTTATTTCATCTACAGAATACTCCTGAAAGGGACGTGTGGGAACAAGACCCACTTTGTCACGGGCGGGTCTCACCGCTTTAAAAGGAATTATTTTTGCCAAATACTTTTAATTGAATAGGTTCTTAAAATGCGATTTTAAGAGGTGAATTGACCGGAAACTTTTTCCGCTTTCCTGCTTTCGGAGTAATCATAAAAACCTTCACCCGATTTAATTCCCAGTTTGCCTGCCTGGACCATATTCACAAGAAGGGGACAGGGTGCATATTTCGGGTTTTTAAAGCCGCTGTACATTACTTCCAGAATAGAAAGGCATACATCAAGACCAATGAAATCGGCCAACTGTAACGGGCCCATTGGATGTGCCATTCCCAGCTTCATAACCGTGTCAATTTCCTGTACTCCGGCCACACCATTATACAGGGTTTCAATAGATTCGTTGATCATGGGCATAAGGATCCTGTTGGCAACAAACCCCGGATAATCATTGACTTCGACAGGTTCTTTTTTTAAATTTCGAGAAAGTTCCATAATGTCGGCAGTGACTTTATCGCTGGTGTTGTACCCGCGAATGATCTCTACCAGCTTCATCACCGGCACCGGATTCATAAAATGCATACCTATTACCCGCTCCGGATTAGAAACCACAGAAGCGATCTTTGTTATGGAAATAGAGGAGGTGTTAGAGGCAAGCACAGTATCCGCTGAACAGCTTTCATCCAGTTGTTTGAAAATAGATAATTTTAGATCCACATTCTCTGTAGCCGCTTCTACTACAAGGTCTACATCCTTCACTCCTTCAGAAAGTTGTGTGAAGGTGGTAATATTGTTAAGTGTACTGTTTTTATCTTCTTCAGAAATTTTTTCTTTAGCTACCATACGGTCTAGGTTGCCTGAAATGGTATTCATTCCACGCTCCAGACTCTTTTCTGAAATATCGATGAGATTTGTTTTATAACCGAACTGGGCAAAAGTATGGGCAATTCCATTCCCCATGGTTCCTGCTCCAATTACTGCAATATTTTTCATAATGTTGTTAGTTAAAATGATTGTATTATTTGTTTGGCCACCCTAAGAGCATTTGTTCCCTGCTCCAGGCTTACAACAGGAGTGGTGTCATTTTTAATAGCCTGAGCAAAGGAATTTAACTCCTCTAAAATAGCATTATTGGGACTGACTTCCGGATTATCAAAGTAAATCTGTTTCTTAAGACCTTCGGCATTTTGAAGGATCATATCAAAATCTCCCGGATTTTCGGGAGCATCCTTCATTTTTACCACTTCACATTTTTTCTCAAGGAAATCCACAGATATATAAGCGTCTTTTTGAAAAAATCTCGCTTTCCGCATATTTTTTAATGAGATCCTGCTGGCGGTAAGGTTTGCCACACATCCGTTTTCAAATTCAATGCGGGCGTTAGCTATATCGGGCGTATCGCTAATTACAGAAACCCCGCTTGCGTGAATAGATTTTACTTCAGATTTTACCACGCTCAGAATGGCATCAATATCGTGGATCATGAGATCCAGAACTACCGGAACATCTGTTCCCCGCGGATTAAATTCTGCCAGGCGGTGCGCTTCTATAAACATTGGGTTATGAATATTGCCGGCCACTGCCTTAAAAGCCGGATTAAACCTCTCCACGTGTCCTACCTGTCCTTTCACCTTATGTACCCGTGCAAGCCTGGTGAGTTCTTCGGCTTCTTCAACGGTATTTGTTATAGGCTTTTCTATAAAGAGATGTTTCCCGGCAAGGATGGTCTTTTTGCCAGCTTCGAAATGCGAAAGAGTAGGAGTAACTACATCTACCACATCTACGGCGGCTATGAGCTCATCAAGATCCTTGAAATATTTATAACCGCATTCTTCTTCAACCTTACGGCCACTTGTTTCGTCTATATCGTAAAATCCTACCAGTTCATATTCTTCGGATTGTTGTAAAAGACGAAGGTGGATCTTTCCTAAGTGTCCTGCACCCAGGACGCCGGCTTTCAGCATAATTTTATGGTTTTCAACAAAAATAATATTTATTGGTCTAAAGCCAATGCCAATTTGCAGCTAATACGGGCCACTGTTTTCATTTTTTCTTTAACCTCAGTTAATCTTTATGTAATTTTGGGCGATAAAGATTAAATAGTGCGAAAGGACACGATCAAACATCAGGGAAAGAGATTGCAGCTGGCTAAGGTTGTGGAGAATAAAGGCGTTACAGATGAAAAGGTGCTGGATGCAATTAAAAAGATCCCGCGTCACCTGTTCATGGACAGTAGTTTTGAAGATCACGCATACCAGGATAAAGCCTTTCCCATTGCAGCAGATCAAACAATCTCTCAACCTTATACCGTAGCTTTCCAAACTGAAGTTTTACAGGTGAAGAAAGGAGATCTTGTGCTGGAGATAGGAACGGGGAGCGGCTATCAAACTGCCGTACTCTGTGAACTCGGAGCAAAGGTATACAGCATTGAAAGGCAGCAGGAACTTTTTAAAAAAACCAAGCTGTTCCTTGCAAAAATAGGTTATCGGCCTAAGTACCTGGCTTTTGGAGACGGCTATAAAGGATTACCCGATTACGCTCCATTCGACAGGATCATCGTAACCGCAGGAGCACCTTTTGTTCCCAAACCCTTGCTCAGTCAACTTAAAGTAGGAGGAAGAATGGTCATTCCCGTTGGTAAGGATACCCAGGTAATGACGTTGTTCGAAAGAATATCTGAAACTGAATTTGAAAAAACTGAATTCGGAAATTTCAGGTTTGTGCCTTTGCTGGAAGACAGGAATTAGTGTTCAGTGATCAGTGGTCAGTGATCAGGAATTTAGAAATTGGATTCGAGAAGTAGGAAGTCTAGTAGGCAGTGCGCAGTGCAGAGTAGGCAGTAACGGTTTAGTGTTCAGTGTTCAGGTAGTTGGAAGGTAGAAGGTAGAATTTAAAATCACGAAGTCAGCATGTAAGCTTCCCTTAAAACCGAACTGTTTAAAAGTAGAATAATTCTTAATTTTAAACAGTATGAAAAAAAGCAAATTTTCTCCACAGCAAATCTCTAAGATCCTTAAAGAATTTGATAACGGTAAAACAGCTGCCGAGATCAGTCGTGAATATGGTGTAAGCACCGCTGCCTTTTATAAATGGCGAGAGCGTTTTAGCGGAATGAATGGCAAAGAACTTAAGCGACTCAAAGAACTTGAAGAAGAGAACCGTCGACTCAAGCAAATGTA
>NZ_AUIG01000039.1 GCF_000423585.1 Salinimicrobium xinjiangense DSM 19287 | reverse complement strand
ACTGTTTTTGAAAGATTTCTTTCGCTAAAGCTCAAGAGCTCAAAGGCGGCTGCAAAGATAAACTCAATCTCCTTTACAATCCAAGCAAAAATTCAATAATTTTTCAGAGAACTTGCCGACCGATCAAGGTGGACTTATTCGCTTCGAAGTCTGGCTCAATCAAGGCTCAGCGGTTGCTCCCCCTCTCCTGTCACTCGCTCTCAAAGCGGCTGCAAATATACAACCGAATTCCACTTCCGCAAGCTTCCTCTAAAAATAATTTAAGCTTTTTTTGACATTTTTGAAACTCCGGGAAATAAGGTGCTGAAAATGACATTTTTGGGAGGAATAAAAAAAGTTAGATCTACGAAGTTAGGAGTTTTGCACCAGGAGTTCTCTTACCCAATTACAGGTAGAAGAACGGGTTATATCCTCCTTTATATATAGGTGCTAAAAAAAATGTTGTTGAAAATAATTTCTTTAACCGCTGTCAGAGCTTAAAGCTGCTGACAGGGTTGGGAAGGTTTTAAATTTAGATCACCAGTCTAAACCGCTGTCAGGGCTTGGAGCCGCTGATAGGGTTAGATCCCGTTAAGACAGCAGGCAGGTAGCAGCGGAAAATCCTTTTTGAGAGGCACGAGCAAAAAGATTGGAGCGAATAGACCGACCCCGCCTTCGCCTGGAGCTATGGCGAAGGAACGCCCAAAAAGAACTACATAAACATATTCCACACCAGTCCAAATCTTATTCCGAAGTCGCGATAGGGATAAAGAGGGGCTGAGAAATTGTTATTTCCATCCAGGAGCGCATTAAGATGTTCCAGTTTGAAAAACACCCTGGCCTGTCTGATCTTTCCATTAAAGAAAAAATCTACCGTTGGAAACCCATCCATTTCTATTTCATCCTGTACATAGAACTCAGCCAAAACAGGATCGTAGCCGTTCATCGCATAAGAGGTAAAATAGTTTAGCGTAAAGCCTGTTTGAAGGAAAAGTGCCCGGCGAAACCAGTGATCGCTATAATAAAGGGTGTTTCTGGTAATAAAATCCGGAACCTTAAATACCTGTTCCCCATCCAGAACCTTTTGATAAAGAAGCGTGTTATTCAGAGAAAATTTTCCAAGGGTAAATTCCCTTTGTCCCTGCACCCTCAGATAACTTACCTGCCCCGAGTGTTGAAAAGGTGCTACATACCCTTCAGCATTAAGACCGAAATAGGCCATATCATTAATAGTGGAAAATTCAACAGACCCATTCAGAAGTGCCGGAGCGAATAACTCAAACCCCAGAGATTGCCTGCTTTCATTGGAAAAATTATTCTGCCAGTTATAATTTATATAATCACTTTGATTGAGTAAATAATTATAATCAGCAGTTCGGTCATTCAAATTCGCAGTTGCAGCTACGATAAAATCCGGGGAGTACGCATAAGACAATCTGGAATGAAGATTATAACCATTAAAATCTCCGAGAACATTGAGCATTCCATCAGCTTCAAAATTAAAAGCTCCTAATCGCCCTGTGTAACTACCCCCTGCAGAAACTATATCTCCCTGCAGCCTGTTGATTATGAATTTATCCTCGAGATTAACCACAGAATTATAGCCATAGTCATAGTGGGTGACTCCACCTTTTGCTACAACTGTACCAAATGCACCTGCCGCGAAAGAGAGATAAATTTCATTATATGTGGATGTGAGCCTTGTTTCATCCCGAAGAGAAGTCTGCTCAAAAGAAGGACCAAATATTTCATTGGCAGCAGCTTGTTGAAATTGATATTTTTTATAGGTATGATTCAGTTTGTGTCCAACCGCAAAGTTTCTTCCTGAAGCATCCTCTCCCTGAAACAACTTATAATTATGATCGAGATAAAATCTCTTTCCAAACAAGGTAGATTGAGCATCTTCAAAATTTACATCCAGACGGGCCCTGTCATCAAATTCAGGATTCTTGGCTATATACTGTTCCAGGGAATTTGGGGTCAAACCTCCGTTTTCTTCATTTAGAAGATCCTGAGAAACAAAATGAGTTTTAAGATTATACCGCGTGTTCGGCGAATTATAACTTACAGAAGTACGAAAGTTTCCGGTACTCGTTAGCAGATGCTGATATCTCCCCAAAGAACGCAGTCCTTTATAGGCAATAGACAGGTTAAGATTTGGGGAAGTGTTGATGGCAAAAAGAGCATCCACAAGCTGTCCCTGTTCGAATACAGTTTTGAAAAAGAGCTCCGTTAAAGGAGTGGGGACACTATAATAGAAAACATCCTCAACTTCCATAAAGTTGAAATGTCTGGCCCGGGCTCCGAATTCCGGAAGCACATTTTGCTCTGTGAAAAAGTTGTAGGAAAGCCGGTTATAGGTACGACCTACATTAGAGAAAGGCAGCAATCCGAAATTATCCTTTCGGAGATAATTGAACCTGTAATCTTTATATATATTAAGAGTGGTGTCTACATGTGTTGTATCATTCTTTACAGATATAATCTTGTACAGCTCTATTGGCGCTTTTTCTATGTCAGGTTGTGTTGATGTCTGCCGGTTAGCGTCTTCACGGTTTCCTACACTACCTCCCAGCCTTCGTTGTCCAAAAGCTGTCACGGTAAAAAAAAGAAAACAAAAAATTATGGCTTGTTTCATCAAGGGTTAAAATGAGGAGCTAAAATAAATAATAAAAAAATTACAGGCCTATTATTCTCAGATTAATAGTAAATCCCTCCTTCCCTTTATGCACTCTTTTACAGACTCATCATTCTAATATGAGGATTATTTGACGTCTCCTTAAAAAAACTGAGCATAAAAAAAGGCTGTCCTTTCAGACAGCCTTTCATTTTTTATTACTCAGATATTATGCATCAGAGTCTCCACCGTCAGTGTCACCACCATCTGTGTCTCCACCATCAGTGTCCCCACCATCTGTGTCTCCACCATCAGTGTCACCACCATCTGTGTCAGCAGAAAAAGTAAGAAGTTCTGTATATGTACCGAAACTACCTGCAGCAACTGTATGTTGAAGAATTAAGGTAACTTCTCTACTACACGGATTGAACTTAGAACCAGTTTGACCGGTTACTGAAGCCTGCCCATATGTACCGCTTACCCACGCATTCTGCTTGGGAACACTAACAGTATAGTCAGCATTTACAGTAAAAGTGACGTCAGTACCTTCAGCAAACATGTCTTTTACAACATACTGATTAGCTGAAGCACCTGCTTCTACAGTCACAGGATACTCTGCCTCGAACCATCCGGAGTCGTTAATAAAAGTTCCTACAGGCTCAAATTCACAAATCTTAGTTATATCCACGGTTAACGGTGCACCGGCGGATAATCCTTGCTCCTCAGCAAGCTCCAGAACAAGAACTTCTCCAAAATTACCAATGCTATTATCTGTAACCTCTACAGTAAAAGTCACTTCATTAGTATTTGCAGGAACCGTCACAGTTTGCGGCAAACTATAAGAATCTGCGTTGATGGTCGTAGACTCATCTACGTTAATCGTAAATGTCCTGTCAGATCCTGTAGTAGTAGCAGTATATACTGTAACATCAAATGAACCGCTTGTGTTTTCATCGATATTGAAAGACATTTCATCTGATTCAAATGTCACATAATTTGGTGGCGTGAAATCATCATCATATTGACACCCAACAAAAACCGTTGAGACCGCCATTAATAACATTATAAATTGTTTCTTCATTATTATTGCTTTTAAATTAATGACTTAGTTTTGAGAATCTATAAACGGATTATATAGGATCTCTGCCTCAGGAATCTCAAAGGTAAGTCTCTCGTCATTATGAGGGATTGGCTCACCTACAAAAGACAGGTGATTTGACCCTCTAACGATAGTTGCCTTATTTCTCTTCATGGCCAGGTAACTCTTACCTTCACCCCAAAGCTCAAGTCTGGTTTGCAGGTAGATTTCATTAATCAACTGTTGACCTGATAATGCATCTAAATATGAAGTATCAGACAGACGAAGGTCCAGCACAGCTCTAAGAGACTCTCTTGCTTCAGCATCCATTCCAAGATTTGCAGCCGCTTCGGCATTAAGAAGGTACATCTCTGCAACTCTCATATATACATAATCCTCATCAATTACTACAGAAGGCCCTCTCGGAACTCTTGCAGGATCATAGAACTTACCCCATGGCTGCAGACGGTTCGAACCGGAAGAAGTGTTAAATTGTCTCCTTCTCACATCATCAGCTGACATTTGAGCAAATAAACCAGAATCAATAGCTTTATAGTCACCATAGCCGGCATAACTGTAAGAGAAGAAATCCATTTGTCCCCACCAGGAAACAAGACCTACACCAGAGTCACTTGTAAGATCAACTCCCCACATCCAGCCGGGAGTATTTACGTCATTAAATCCACCACCTACAATAGAACCTGAATTATTTTGCTTGTTTGTTTCTGCCTGATCTAACGGAGCAACTTCCTCAGCAGTCATGATAGGATAATTTCCGGTAGCAATAACATCACCAGTCAGGTCGTAAACTCTCTGCCAGGCTTCGTTAGTACCTTTAGTTGCAAGAACATAAGCTAAAATACCTTTAGCGATATCCTGATTGATCTCATTCTTTGCAGACCTGTTAAAGCCGTCTAATAATGTGATCGCATCATTAAGATCTCTTTCCATAAGGGCATAGATCTCAGAAGCAGCAACTTTAGGTCCGTTTTCATCTGCAGATTCATCATACAAAGGAAGTATCTCCTGAGAAGGATTGTATTCATTCTGATAGTACTGAGTAAGGTAAAAATAAGAGTGAGCTCTTATCGCCTTTGCCTGTCCCATGATATACTGATTAGCCTGAACTTCAGGCACTGCATCCTGCCCACCAAGGGCATCGATTACTACGTTAGCCGAACGGATAATACGGTAGTAATATCTCCACGGCATATAATTACGTGTACTTGTAAAATCCAATGGAGCCTGAAATTCGGTGATATCTGCACGATACCAACCAAAAGAACTCACAGAAAGTGCCAAATCTCCGGAAAGCATATCTCCGTAAATGTCATAACCTTTTTGACCGAAGTCATCATGGTTTGTCGTTCCTCCGGTTCCAGATGTAAACTGGAGTGTATAAATCCCTGCAAGCGTTCCTGCAAGTACATCAGGATTATTCGTAGCAGCCTCCTCAACCTGATCGGCTGTTAAGAATTCAGAGGGCTGTTTTTCCAGGAAATCCTCGCTACAGCTTACCCCAAGTAAAAGAGCAGCCGCAACTCCTGTTATTTTTAATAAGTTTTTCATATTAATATTTTTTTTAAAATTTAACTCTAACACCTGCAGTAACCGTAGTAAGCGGAGCGTATAAACGACGTCCTGAGTTACCAGATTCACTTGTGTTTGGAAGGAATCCGTCTCTGGCAGTCTTCACGAATAGGTTATCACCGGAAACAAAGATATTAATAAAATCAATACCGGAATTTCCTAACACTCTGTCTGAGAAGGTATAACCTACAAGAGCGTTGTTCAAAGCAAGGTAATCTGTACTTGTTACAAATCTTGTTGAAGTTGCACCACCGTTTACAAATCTGTTATCTGTCAATGCAGGAACATCTGTAATGTCACCAGGTCTCTGCCATCTGTTAAGGATGTCTGAGTGGAAGTTGTTCCCTACTGCACCAAAACGATCACTCATTAACTCCTGATACTGGAAGTCAACTGCATAACCTCCAAGGCTGTAAATAAATTGCGTAGAGAAATTGAAACCTTTGTAGTTACCTCCAAGACGAATACCTCCTCTTACATCAGGAATTGCACTCTTATCAATGTATTTATCTGTAGCCTCCGCATAGGTATTAGTTACAGTTCTCTCAACATTAGCATCAGGGTTTTCAGAAAGATAAGGAACCATGGAAGTAATGGATACATCATCTCCATCGAAAACACCGTTTCCGTTCACGTCATCAAAATAACGGTACCAAAGAGGAGCTCCGTTTGCAGGATCTACACCTGCCCATTCTCTAATGTAAAGGTCAAAGATTGAACTTCCTTTTGACCATGCGAAAGGACTGTTTGAAGGATCAAGAATTCTTTCTTCACCTGTTGAAGGATCGATAGGCATTCTTGTGATCTCATTATTAAGAACTTCCCCATTGATATTAAGATCCAGATTAAAATCTGCAGTCTGAACTAAATGACCGGTAAAGTTAAATTCAAGACCGCTGTTTCTTATGTCTCCATCGTTAACTGTAATAATAGCGATACCCTGAGAAGGACCTACCCTTCTACTGAAGATCTGGTCTGTAGTGTTCTTAACATAATAGTCAATAGTACCATCCAGCCATCTTCCGAGGCTAAATTCTACCCCTGCCTGGAACATTTCTGAAGTTTCCCATGTAAGATTAGGGTTACCGTTTCCTCTTGCAGAAAGAGAGATTTCGTCATTAAGGTTATTCATATCGAATGTATCATAACCTGAGTAAAAGCCTACACCATTCTCATCTCCAGTAATACCGTAAGAAGCTTTAAGCTTTAAGAAGGTAAATAAGCTGTTATTGTAAAGGAAATCTTCATTGGTTACTACCCACGCAGCACCTACAGATCCAAAAGTTCCCCACTTCTCATTAACGAATCTTGAAGAACCGTCACGACGTACAGACCCGGTTAGGAAATACTTATCGAGAAAATCATAGTTGATTTGCCCGAAGTAAGATTCTATAGATCTACCTTCATTATATCCGGTTGGAGGAGATGCATTTACTACATAGTTGTTGAATTGATAAAGATTTGATGCAACCGCCTTTGTTTTAAAAGCAGAGTTGTAATCTCTATCATAATCATTTGATTCATGAGCCGCCAATACTTCAATAGAGTGATCTCCAAACTGGTTGTCATAACGTAACAACTGAAGGAAGTTAAGTGTTAGGGTTTCTGTATCAGATTTAAATAAGGAACCTCCATCACCCACTGCAGTTCCGTAGAACATGTTATCTGCACTGGTATATCTGTTCATAGCGTATTGAGCACCAAATCTTGTTTCAAATCTAAGATTTTCAGTGAAATCAATATCGAAAGAGAAGTTTCCATTCAATTCATTTCTGTCTGTCCCTACGAAGTCATATAACGCAGAACCAATAGGGTTAAGGTTATCTGACTGAGGTCTTGTTCTGAAACCGGAAACACTTCCGTAGTCTAATTGATTTCCTCCAAAGATTGGATCAGGAACAAGATTCCCTTCATCGTCTCTTAAATATACTGGGAAAATAGGCGCAGTTTTATCAGCGAATTCAAATAAGTTCTCAGAACCTACTGTCTGACCGTTGTTCTGGCTTTCAGAATAAGCGTATCCGATATTTGCTCCAACACTTAACCACTCTTTAACCTGAGACTGTACATTAAGACGGGTAGTATACCTGTCATAGCCTGTATTGATCGCATATCCGTTATCCTGAAGATATCCAAATGAGGTGAAGTAAGAAGTCTTGTCATCTCCTCCGCCAAATCTCACGTTTCCTTCAGTTCTGATTGCAGCATCAAAAGCAGCATCAATGTAACTTTCCGGAGTGTAGCGACGGGTTACACCTTCACGCACCATTCTGGTCTCAGGATCAATAAGTTCTGCAGCAGTAGCATTCCACATGTTATAACCTGCAGGAACATAGTTGTCTGAAAATAATCTGTCATTAGCATATGCAACAGGGTCTGCTACACCGTTAATGTTTCCACGGTTGTAGATTCCTTCCCACACAAGTCCAATATAAGTTTCAGGTGAGCGAATTACATCGTATCTGTCGATAACCTGATCATTCACACCAGTCTTAACATCAACTTCGATATAGCTTTCACCTGTAGTTGAACCCTTTTTAGTAGTGATCAATACAACCCCGTTTGCACCACGAGAACCGTAAATAGCAGTTGCAGTTGCATCTTTAAGTACTGTAGTAGATGCAATATCTGCAGGGTTGATAGAGTTCAAACTTCCTGAGAAAGGAACACCATCAACTACAAATAAAGGAGCTCTGTTTCCATTAACAGATCCAAAACCACGAATACGAATAGTAGAAGTAGTACCAGGTTGTCCTGAAGTATTAATAACGTTTACCCCCGCAACCTCTCCGGATAAAGCCTGAGAAACGTTGGAGAAACTTTTCGCCTCAATGTTCTCTGCCTTAATGGTTGTTGCCGTTCCTGCAAAAGATTGTCTTGTTGCAGTACCATATCCCACTACCACAACTTCTTCAAGTTCTGCGGCATCGGTCATAAGCGTTACATTAATAACATTTTCAGCTCCCACTGCTCTTTCCACAGTACGGAAACCTACATAAGAAAATACAAGCACATCCTGCGGTGCGGCAGAAATAATATATTCTCCACTAAAATCGGTCTGAGTACCCGTTGTAGTACCTTTTACCAAAACAGTCACCCCTGGTAGTGGCAGACCTTGATCGTCAACCACCGTCCCGGCGACTTCTTTTTGCTGCGCAAACGTAATTTGCGCCACTAACACCAGTAACAGCGTTAGAATTCCATTTAATTTTCTTTTCATTTTATGAATTATTTGAATTAGCCAAGGCCAAAAATGATAATAAATTCTTAATAAAACAAGGCTAATGACGAAACTTGTTTGTTAATTATTTAAGAAGTTGATCAAAGTGCATCACTACAACCTCATAGTTGATAAATTTTTTTTTCGAATTCTGCATTAACAGCTGAATTTTGCTTCTTTCATAAAAAATTAAACAGAAAGTATTAAAATGTATAATTTTAAACAGTCTAAATTTTCTTTGCCTTACAGGCTGACAAGAAATTTTTACATTTGCCGCTACATGTTATAAAGGGCATGTGAAATTGTCCTTTTCAGGAAACTAATGTTTAAAAGATGTTAAAGAAAAGCTTCTCCAGGTTAGCTTTAGAATGTGGCACCGATGAGGCAGGAAGAGGCTGTCTTGCCGGGCCGGTTACTGCAGCCGCAGTAATGCTCCCTCTGACTTTCAGAAATAAGCTAATCAATGACTCAAAAAAATTGAACGAAATTAACAGAACCAGGCTTCGTTCAGTAATTGAACAAAAAGCATTATGTTTTTCCGTACAACATATATATATGGAGGAAATAGACGAAATTAATATTTTGAACGCCTCAATACAGGCCATGCATAAATGTATTGAGAATTTGAATCCTGTACCCGAATTTATTATTGTCGACGGGAACCGCTTTAAAGATTTTCCCGATGTCCCTCACGAATGTATAATAAAGGGAGATGGAAAATATTTGAGTATTGCTGCTGCTTCTATTTTAGCAAAAACTTACAGGGACGAATTTATGATGAGGATTCATGAAGAATATCCAATGTATAACTGGAAACAAAATAAAGGATATCCCACACAGGAGCACAGGGAGGCAATTAAAGAATACGGAGTCACAAAATTTCACAGAAAGAGTTTTAAACTATTACCGGAGCAACTGGAACTTTCCTTTTAAAGTCTACTTTTGGTAAAAAATCCATCCCATGAGAAAAATTTTACCGGTGCTTCTCATTGCCCTTTTTAGTGCCTGTACCGAACACAAGCAGGGATCGGGTGAATTGACCGATTATCTTCCTCAGGATTCGGCGGTCATTCTTCACTTACAGAATCCAGATCTTTTCTTCAGCAATCTTCAAAACAATGAATTTTTAAAGATCAATGAAGATCGTCCTCTTTATCTGGAAATTCAGAATAAAACCTCAGTACTAAAATATTTCCCTCATAAAAAGGAGGCTTTGCTGGCCCTCACAACGGATCAGGTGGATAACTCAATCGATTTTACCTTTATTGGTCGGGGAAATATTACCACCATCCCTATTGATTCCCTCCAAAATGTACAGGTAGAAACTTTTACTGCAAAAGATTACAAGATCACCAAATACATCCTGGAAGGACAAACAGCATTTTCAACTTTAGTTGACAGTGTTACTATTTTAAGTAGTTCCCGGAAAATTCTTGAAGAAAGCATTAGAGCGACCTATACCCCTTCTCCAGACTTGACCACAGCTTTTAAGGCGGCTTCACAAAAATCACCATCCATTTTTATCAATCATGACAAAGCTTCCTCTATCCTGAATCAATTATTACCCCTGGAACTTCCAGGTCTTAGTCACTGGACAGTCCTGGATACAGATCTTTCCCAGTCAGACATAATATTAAATGGTATATCGGTTGCAGGGGATTCCTCCTCCCGACTTATCAATAGTTTTCGCGGAGTAGGAGTTGCCACTAACAGTATAGCATCTGTTACACCAGTTGCCGCTAAAGGTTTTACTTCGGTCAGCTTTAGAAATTCTGAAAAATTTTTACAGCAACTTCAGCCTGACACTTCTCTTTCACAACCCGCTATTACCTCCGAAAGATCTTTAATTGACACGGCCATAGAGGCAGGTGTGATCCAGCTTTCAGAAAATTCCGTTTTTGCGATCAAAACCCTTGATCCCGAAGCAGCAAGACTCAGCCTTGATTTTGAACTTCAGCAAACGGAGGAATTCAGAGGTTATGCTATATACAGTAATCCCAATACAAAAGCCTTTCAGGATATTTTCCAGCCTTTACTTAAGCCTGAAGATCTCCATTATTTTACCTTTTTCGATACCTATATATTATATGCCGAAAAAACTGAGGCTCTAAAGGAAGTGATCACTGCCGTACAAAACGAACTGGTGCTGGCAAATACTGAAGCTTACAAAGCCTCTTCAGAAAACCTGAGTTCAGAAGCATCTCTTTTAATTGTGAGAAATAACCAGGCACAGAACAATTCATCTGCTGATGAATTTGATTTCAAGGATTATCCTATATCTGCAATTCAGTTTATCTACCAGGATAATTTTGCGCATGTCCACAGTACCTTGATCAAAAGTTCAGCTTTAAAAACAGAAAAACCCGTTGCACAACAGGCCGGGATCGATCTTGGAAATACGCTTTCCGGCCGACCTGTTTTCTTCAGAAATCATCGTACAAAAGGAATGGACATCGCGGTACAGGATATTCAAAATATTTTGTACCTGATTTCTCCTGAAGGAAAGATCCATTGGAAAAAAAATATCGGATCCAGGATCCTCGGAGAAGTACAGACGGTGGACATTTTAAGAAACGGGAGGTACCAGTTAGCTTTCGCTACTCAAAATGAACTTCATGTAATCGATCGTGACGGGAATGCAGTAAAGCCTTTTCCGCTTAAGTTTAGAGACGCCATCACTCAACCGGTTGCTATTTTTGATTACGATAACAAGCGGGATTACAGGTTCGTTATTACCCAAGGCAGGGAAATACTGATGTACGACCGCAAAGGAAAAAGTGTGAGAGGATTTAACTTCTCTAAAGCTGCTTCTGAAATTATTAAGCCCCCGAAACACATAAGAATAGGCCGTAAAGATTATATTCTGATACCCGAAAGTTCGGGAAGATTGAACATTCTTAGCCGTACAGGTAAAATAAGGGTTCCGGTTAAAGAAAAAATTGATTTTTCTGAAAATGACTGGTATGATTATAATGACAATTTTGTTTCCACAAATGCTTCCGGAAAAATACTGAAGCTTAACGAGCAGGGAAGTATCAAAACAGAAGATCTTGATCTTGCTGAAAATACACGGATCACAGCCACAGCCAAAACCCTCGTGACCCTCTCCGAAAACCAGCTCAGCATAAAAGGCAATACAGTGACCCTTGATTTCGGACTCTACACCGAACCTCAGATCTTCTACATCAATAATAAGATCTATGTCTCGGTCACAGACCTCCAGTCACAAAAAGTATATCTTTTTGACAGTAACGCCGAACTTTTAAATGGTTTTCCCGTTTATGGAACCTCTACTATAGACCTTTCCAATGCCGATGACGATAACGCTTTAGAACTAGTGGTGCAGGGAGAAGATGATGGAGTGGTGGTTTATGAGGTGAATTAGTGGACAGTGGTCGGTGCCTTTTTTACCCCTAAGTCCCCTCGTATGTTTGAAATGTGGGAATTTTATAAACAGCTATAGCCCCTTCAGAGCTTGTCCCGATCTTTATCGGGAGGGTTGGGGGTTTGTCTCGGTAGTAAGTGGTCAGAAGTTGGCAGTGGGCAGTTTTAAGTAGGCAGTAAAAGGGAAATTAGAGCTACGAAGTTAGAAGTGGGGATATTTATGCATTTATCAGCCCAGAGGATACGAAACATTTTCAAGGGTCTTAATCAAGATGGAAGATTTTACCGGAGCAAATCTTGACTCCACAAATTTAATCCTGGAACCACAACCTTGAACCTTGAACCTTGAGTCCACTCTAAAAACAAAATTACTCGAATAATACTAAGAATGGACTATCTTTAAACCACTTTCCAACTCACTATCATGTTTAGAAAAACT
>NZ_AUIG01000038.1 GCF_000423585.1 Salinimicrobium xinjiangense DSM 19287 | reverse complement strand
AAAGCAGCGAAGAAACAATGTAGAAGCCACTATTTTTCAGTTTGTGGTAAACATCAGAAATAAAAAGACTAAATACCGTGGTCTTATTAAAAACCGGATGTGGGCCTTTGCCCGCGGAATGTGGATAAATCTAGTGAGGATAGCCAAAAATATGGAGAAAATGTGTCCATGGAGTCCGGGTAAAGGCCAAAACTCCGCATTTTCTGTGCTTTTTCACCTTTTAAACATCAAAGATTGTTTGATTTTCTCGTTTATCATGGAGCAAACAAAAAACCCCGAATTTGAAGACAAATATAAACTTCTCAGAGCTTAATAAAAATAGGCTTTTTAGAGGTGACTCAAAGTTCAAGATTCAAGGTTTCAACCTCTCGACTCCGCTCGAGGTGACAAAAAAGAAACTTCGTAAATTCAATTTCCTGACCACTGATCACCGAACACTGAACACTAATTAAAACTATCTTTTCCCCAATTCAATCACCTCCAGGTCCCTGATGTCTTTGCCGTCAATTACAAAACGCAACATGGTACGGACCAGGTGAAAGCCTTGCTTCCCTGCAGCACCGGGATTCATGTGAAGGACGCCCAGCTTTTTATCATTCATGACCTTTAGGATGTGGGAATGCCCGCTTATGAAGATCCGCGGGGGATTGGCTTTGATCTCTTCCTTAACGGCAGGAGAGTAGCGGCCGGGATATCCGCCAATATGGGTGATCCAAACGTCTACCTCTTCACACTTAAACCGGTTGTTCAGCGGAAATTCCTTACGTATTTCGGTGCCATCAATATTTCCGTACACTGCTTTCAAAGGTTTAACCTTCTGTAGCGCATCACTTACTGCTGTAGTGCCTATATCCCCCGCATGCCATATCTCATCAGCTTTTTGAGCATATTTAATTATTGCATCGTCTAAATGGCCATGGGTGTCACTAAGTAGTAGTATTTTTTTCATCGGGATTTTTTATAGTGAGATTTAAAATCTAAAGACACGGGAGAATGAGCAGTTGCCATGAATGGCTTATCTTTGTGTCTTTAATTTGTAAAAGTAAAAATTTAGATTGAGATATTTCTTGGAGCTGGAATACTTCGGAAAAGCCTACCATGGCTGGCAGCGCCAACCTAATGCGGTTTCTGTGCAACAGGTAGTGGAAGAAGCTTTGAGTATCCTGCTTCGGGAAACAATTGAGATTGTGGGAGCAGGTAGAACAGATTCCGGAGTACATGCGAGGCAGATTTATGCGCATTTTGATTATGATGCGGGTTTTTCAGAAGCAATTATATTCAGATTAAATTCCTTGCTGCCTAAAGATATCAGTGTGAGATCTCTTGTGCCGGTAAAGGCCGATGCACATGCAAGATTCCATGCCGTTTCCCGTTCCTATGAATATCATATTGTGACTAAAAAGGATGTTTTTGCTATAGACACCGCCTATTTTGTGCAGAGGGATCTTGATGCGGAGCGCATGAATGAAGCGGCAAAAATTTTATTGGAATATCGCGATTTTAAATGTTTTTCCCGCTCCCGAACAGATGTCGTTACTTACAATTGTATCGTGAAAAAGGCTTATTGGGAACAACAGGAAAACAGACTGATCTTTCATATCACGGCAGATCGCTTTCTGCGGAATATGGTTCGTGCTATAGTAGGTACGCTTTTACAAATAGGTCTGGGAAAGATGGATGTGCAGGAGATGCATGGGATCATTGAAAGTAAGAACAGGAGCGAAGCGGGAGCCTCGGTTCCGGCACATGGTTTATACCTTACAAAAATAGAATATCCAAATAGTATTTATAATTAATGGCTGCATCAACGGGTAACGCATTTGATTTTACACTTTTTAAGCGACTGCTTGCTTATACCCGTGCCTATAAAGGAACCTTCTACTTTGTAGCCATCGCAGCTATTCTGTTGTCCCTGCTCGGGGTCATGCGGCCTTATTTACTGCAAATCACAATTGATGAATCCATTGTGCCGCAGAATAATGACCAGTTGCTATTCTACATCATGTTAATGGTTGGGGTATTGCTGCTGGAGGTGATCTTCCAGTTCTGTTTTATCTATTTTGCCAATTGGTTGGGGCAGGGAGTGATAAGAGACCTTAGGGTAAACCTGTTCGAACACATGCTTCAGTTCAAAATGAAGTATTTTGACAATTCTGCAGTGGGAAGATTAGTGACACGGGCAGTAAGTGATATCGAAACCATTGCCAGTATCTTTAGTGAAGGACTCTTTATGATCATCAGCGATCTGTTAAAGATGACTGTTGTATTGGCGTTTATGTTCTATCAAAGCTGGAGATTAACCTTACTGGTTTTAGTTGTACTGCCTTTCATTCTCTATGCAACCAGGGTATTTCAGAAAAAAATGAAACTGGCTTTTGAAGAGGTGAGAACCCAGGTGGCGAATCTCAATACATTTGTGCAGGAGCGTATTACGGGAATGAAGATCGTGCAGCTTTTTACCCGGGAGGAGAAAGAATACGAAAATTTCAAGGAGATAAATGATAAGCATCGCAAAGGTTGGATCAAAACTGTTTGGTATAACTCAATATTCTTTCCTATTGCCGAAATGTCCACTTCCATTACTATTGGTCTCATCGTATGGTACGGAGGGCTACAGGTTGTAGCAGAAAATGAAGCCATTACCCTGGGGGTTATCGTCGCATTTATTGAATTGACCCAGATGTTATTCCGACCCTTACGTCAAATAGCCGATAAATTTAATACCCTGCAAATGGGGATGGTAGCTGCAAACCGTGTTTTTGGTGTCCTGGATACTGAAGCTTCTATACCCGACAGAGGAACAATTGAAGTAGATCATCTTAAAGGGGAGATCACCTTTGAAGATGTAAGGTTTAGTTATGTAAAAGAGGAAGAGGTGCTTAAAGGAGTTTCTTTTCAAGCCAGGCCGGGAGAAACCGTCGCTATTGTAGGAGCTACAGGGGCAGGAAAATCCACGATCATTAATTTACTGAACCGCAGTTATGAGATCTCCAGTGGGCGTATAATGGTGGATGGCATTGATGTAAAGGATATTACCCTAAAATCTCTTCGGAATGAAATTGCCATAGTACTGCAGGATGTTTTTTTATTTGCAGACACTATTTTAAATAACATTACTTTAAATGATCCTTCGATTACAAAAGAAACGGTTATTGCAGCAGCTAAGGAGATTGGAGTAGATGAATTCATCATTAGTCTCCCCGGTGGCTATGACTATAATGTCAAGGAACGCGGGGTCATGTTGTCTTCGGGACAAAGACAATTAATTGCATTTTTGAGAGCCTATGTGAGCAAGCCAAGTATACTTGTGCTGGACGAAGCTACTTCTTCAGTGGACTCTTATAGCGAGCAGCTTATCCAGGATGCAACAGATAAGATCACCCGGGGTCGAACCTCTATAGTTATTGCTCACCGGCTGGCAACAGTAAAAAAAGCAGACAAGATCCTGGTTATGGATGCCGGAAGAATAGTAGAGATGGGTACGCATTCAGAACTTCTTAAGAAAGAAAACGGTCATTACAAAAACCTGTATGAAGTACAGTTCATGCAGGAAGAGGAGACACTTTAAACGAGATCGGCACGGACCTTTTTTATCAGATCTTCCCGGTCTTCATACATCACAAATTCCCCATCCTTTATATAGGAGATCTGTCCCGTTTCTTCACTCACAACCAGGGCAACGGCATCAGTTTTTTCCGTAATTCCTACTGCAGCCCGGTGCCGCAATCCAAAGCGCAACGGAATAGTGCGGTCATTGGAAACAGGTAAGATTACCCGGGTTGCAGTAATGTAATTGTCTTCAATGATCAGAGCTCCATCATGGAGAATACTGTTTTTATAAAAAATAGATTCTATAATGGGCTGGTTTACCAAAATCTTCATGGGATCTCCGGAGGATTTGACAAAATCCAGGCTGGTATTCCGCTGGATCACAATAAGAGCTCCCGTATTGGTTTTCCCCATGTGTTCACAGGCCTTAACAATGGCTTCTACATCATTAGGGGTCTCCAGGTCATCTTTAATAAGCTTGAGAGTCTGAAGAAAGCGCCTTCTGCGGGCAAAATTGGTGGAGCCGATCATGAGTAGAAATTTTCTGATCTCCTGTTGAAAAACTACGATCAGTGCAAACATTCCTACTCCGATAAACTCCCCCAGTACGCTGCTCAACATCTCCATGCGTAGCAACTGAGTGAGTTTCCCCACAAAATAAATGATCACGATCCCAATGAAAATATTGACCGCTACGGTGCCTTTGACCAGTTTGTAAATGTAATAAAGCAGGGCCGCGATAAAGATGATGTCAACTATATCGAGAATGCGGAGGTCTAGAAAATCCAAAGTAGGTTGCTTTTTGGTAAATGTAAAAAATATTAAGCTAGTTTTTCAGCCGCTCCACCAATTTCACGCATTCCACTGCTTCCTTCACATCATGAACCCTCAGAATCCGGGCTCCTTTCATAAGAGAAACGGTATTAAGGACACTGGTGCCATTTAGAGCTTCATCGGGAATGGTATGAAAGGTTTTATAAATAAGGGATTTTCGGGAGAGACCGGCGAGCAGGGGCAGATCAAGTGTCTGAAAAAGTTCCATTTTTGACAACAACTCAAAATTTTGATGGATATTTTTTGAAAAGCCAAAACCGGGATCAAGAATGAGATCATTAATTCCCAAAGCTCTTGCCCTGTCAATTTTCTCTGAAAAATAGAAGATGATTTCCTGAATTAGATCCTCGTAATGATTCAGATCTTTCATGGTTTGAGGATTTCCCCGCATATGCATCATGATATAAGGCACCTGGAGTTGAGCAACAGTCTCCATCATCTTTTCGTCCAGGTTCCCTGCCGAAATATCATTGATCAGGGCAGCTCCCGCTTCTACGCATTGCCGCGCTACCTCACTGCGGAAGGTGTCAACCGAAATTATTATTCCCGGAAATTCCTTTGCCAGATTTTCCACCACCGGAAGAATTCGCTGAAGTTCTTCTTCTTCTGAAATATCTGTGGCTCCGGGACGGCTGCTATAGGCGCCCACATCAATGAAATCTGCTCCTTCCTTCAGCATTTTTTCTGCCTGGTGCAAATGCTCCTCCCGGCTTTCTCGATGGCCTCCATCGTAGAAGGAATCGGGCGTGAGATTAAGAATGCCCATTACTCTGGGAGTAGATAAGTCGATAAGTTGACCTTTACAATTTATATACATGCTGAAAAATGCTGTTTTTTGAATGGAAAAATTAACTTTGAAAAAAAGTTTTAAATCAGCGAAATTTACACAAATTACCCGTTTCTATGAAGGATACCTCTGCCCAATATGATGCTGTGATCGCCGAATGTCGCGGTCTTTTCATGAAAAAGATGAAGGATTATGGCTGTGCTTGGCGCATTTTAAGGCTTCCCTCGCTAACAGATCAGATCTTTATTAAAGCACAGCGTATACGGGGACTTCAGGAGAATGAGGTGCGAAAGGTGGATGAAGGAGAAGTGCCGGAGTTTATTGGCATCATTAACTATTCAGTAATGGCACTCATTCAGCTGCAAAAAGGAGTTGCCGAGCAGCCGGACCTGGTGCAGGAGGAAGTAGAAGAATTGTACGACCAGACGATTGCACGTACAAAGCAACTTATGGAAGATAAGAATCATGATTATGGGGAAGCCTGGCGCGAAATGCGCGTGAGTTCCCTCACAGATCTCATCCTGCAAAAGTTGCTTCGCATTAAACAGATAGAAGATAATAAAGGCAAAACCCTGGTAAGTGAGGGGATTGGAGCGAATTATGAAGATATGATCAATTACGCCGTGTTTGCCCTGATACACATACACGAAAACAGTGAATTAAGTAAAACATAAACGGTGTAACATGAAAATACTTGTAGGAATCTCCCGGTGGATAGTTGGGATCTTATTCATTTTTTCAGGATTTGTAAAGCTTAATGATCCTATTGGTTTTTCATTTAAACTGGAGGAATATTTCAGTCCGTCTGTTTTGGATCTGGAGTTCCTGGCACCTTTCGCCCTGGTGATCGCTCTTTTTGTGGTGATCTTCGAGCTGGTACTGGGAATCATGCTGCTTATAGGTTATTTGCCCAAATTTACTACCTGGGCGCTCCTGCTCATGGTGGTCTTCTTCGGATTCCTCACCTTTTATTCAGCCTACTACAATAAGGTTACAGATTGCGGATGTTTTGGAGATGCAATTCCTCTTACTCCCTGGCAATCTTTCTATAAGGATATGTTCCTCCTGGTACTCATTTTGATCCTCTTTTTTAAGAGGGAGTACATTACTCCCTATTTTGCCAAGGCATCCCATCGCTGGATCGTCTTTCTCTCCTTTATGCTATGCTTCTTGTTTGCTTATTACGTTCTGATGCACTTGCCCTGGATAGATTTCCGCGCTTATAAGGAAGGAACAAATATCCAGCAGGCAATGACAGCGCCCGAAGGAGCACAGGAGGCAGTTTATGATTACCACTGGAAATTCAATATTGACGGGGAAGAAAAGATCTATACTACCCGGGGTTCTTATCCATCGGTGCAGGGGGAATTTATTGGAGTGGAGACAGAGTTGGTAAAAAAAGGTTATGAGCCACCCATTCATGATTTTTCAATTGAAAAGGATGGGGAGAATTTTACAACAGAGATCCTTCAGGAAGACAAATTGCTTATGATCGTAGCTTACAGTCTTAACCGTAGTGAAGCCGACGGATTAAAACGTCTGCGGAACCTCATTCAAGAAGCGCGTAAAAATGGTTACCGCGTCATTGGCTTATCTGCCTCGGCAGAAGAGCTAAAGCAAGAAGTGAATGAACGTTATAATCTTAATGTGGAATGGTACTTTAGTGATGAAACTGCTTTAAAGACAATCATTAGAAGTAATCCAGGACTGGTAAGACTTGAGGAAGGAACCATTAAACAGAAGGTGCATTGGAATGATATCGAAGATCTTCAGTTTTAAGAGGTGTCAAAAATAACATTTTTGAGGAGCTTTTCTTCTGATCGTATCTCGTAAAGCAGACATGATTTATTAATTGAGGAGTTGAACCTGCCCGAAGCCGGAGCGTCAGGATATTTTCTAAAAGTGGTGGCTGCGACTTCAGCTATTTAAAGCTTTCAATTTGATTTTCAGGCTGAAATAACTCCTGCTCGATAGTATGTCAACTAAATTTGTCCCCGGCTAAATATCAGGTTCCAAAAAAGGTATTTCTGAAGCAAATTTCCGTAGTTATTTTGCAGGATTTCGCAGGTTCTTAGCGCCTTCAGCCGTATATTTACGTTGCCAAAGGAGTCTGGAATTATAGCCTGATCTAAACTGCTAATAATTAAGACTTTCCGAAGGATTTTATAATAGTTTTAGCTTGACCTTCAAAATCAGAATATTAACTTCCCCTAAATAATTTAAATATGAGAGATAAAATAGTAGCAGGAAACTGGAAAATGAATAATGATCTTGCCCAGACCGAAGATCTATTGGGTAATATAAAAAATGAATTAAAACCTAAAGAAGGTGTGCGCGTAATCGTTGCGCCACCATTTACAAATCTCTACCACGCTTTTGAATCCCTGAGGGACCGGCCTGTTGATGTGGCTGCTCAAAATATGAATGAGAACAAGAGCGGTGCCTTTACCGGTGAAGTATCTGCACAAATGCTTACCAGCATTGGCGTGAAAACGGTAATTCTTGGTCATAGCGAACGAAGGGCCATATATAAGGAAACAGATGAACTATTGGCTAAAAAAGTGGATGCGGCTCTTGAAAATGAAATGGAAGTGATCTTTTGTGTGGGAGAAGAACTCCATGAAAGAAAAGCTGAAAAGCATTTTGATGTTGTAAGAACACAGCTTGAAAAGGGACTTTTTCACCTAAGTGCAGCTCAATGGGAAAAGGTGATCATTGCTTATGAACCTGTATGGGCAATTGGTACCGGAGAGACCGCGTCCCCCGAGCAGGCACAGGAAATGCATGCCTTTATTAGAAAAACAATTTCCGAAAAATACGGGCAGCAAGTCGCGGATGAGGTTTCTATACTTTACGGAGGCAGCGTAAAACCCGATAATGCGCAGGAGATCTTTGCTAAGGAAGACGTGGATGGGGGGCTTATTGGCGGCGCCAGTTTAAAAGCAGGGGATTTCCTTGCTATAGTGAATGCCTTTTAAAATGAAGAATATGAATTACCTGGAGTTTAAATTTGTGATTGAACCTCCACAACCAGCTTCTGAGATCCTGATTGCCGAACTGGGATTGGCGGGTTTCGAAAGTTTTGTGGAGAATGAAGATGGAATTACGGCATATATTCCGGCCGAGGAATATGAAGCCGAAACGATGAGCGGAATTCACATCCTCCAGTCTCCGGAATTCGATATTTCCTTTACTCAAACAGAGATTGAGCAGGTGAACTGGAACGTGGAATGGGAGAAAAATTTCCATCCTATTATTGTGAATGAGGAGTGCGGCGTAAGGGCCCCTTTTCATCCTAAACCCGATGTGACCTATGACATTGTGATCGAACCGAAAATGTCTTTTGGGACCGGCCATCATGCCACTACCCACATGATGATCGAATTCTTATTAAAATATGATCTAAAGGATAAGAAAGTTCTGGATATGGGATGTGGCACGGGAGTACTTGCTATTGTTGCCGAAAAAAAAGGTGCCCGCGAAGTGGATGCCATTGATATTGATAACTGGTGCTATCAAAACACCCTGGAAAATATGGAAAGGAATGAATGCTCAAAGATTTTAGTTTTTGAAGGGGCAGCCGAATTGCTGGAAGGACGCATTTATGATATTATTATTGCAAACATCAACCGCAATATTTTGCTGGGAGATATGGAAACCTACAACAGGAGTTTGAATTCCGGCGGAGGGTTGTACCTGAGTGGGTTTTACGCCAAAGATATACCTGCCATACGTGAAGAATGTGAAAGGTTAGGACTCGAATACAGTGATTATACCGAGCGGGATGAATGGGTGGCTTTAAGATTTCTCAAAGCATAAGTTTGGGAAGAAATTGTTATATTTAGCCCCTTATTGCTATTGAAAATGATTGATTATGAGTACGAAGGAAGAAATTCTTGAGAAGAAGGAGATTAAAAGCAAAGAATCGAAGTTACACGAGATCATTCTGTACAATGATGATTACAATACTTTTGATCATGTTATAGAAACCCTGATCGTTGCGTGCGAGCACACCCCCGAACAGGCTGAACAATGTGCGCTTCTGGTACATTATAAAGGAAAATGCACAGTTAAAACCGGCCCCTACAAAGAACTGGAGCCCCGCTGTGGAAAACTACTTGAAGAAGGACTAACTGCAGAGATCGTTTAACTGCTGTATTTAAGATTAAAGAAAAGGCCCGGAAGTAGTTCCGGGCCTTATTTAATTTCATCAGGTTCATATTCCACTAGAGGAAATGAACAGGAACAGCAGATTTGATGAGACGTTAATCTTCAGAAGAAATTTCCTTTTTCTCTTCTCTGCGTCTTTGCATCATTCTGCGATACTGGTTGGTATAACCCCAGTCCTTTCTCAGTTGTTCTTTTTTGTCCTCTTCTTTAGATCGCGCTTTTGGATCTGCAGACAGAAGATGGTGCGGGTAGGTTCTTCTGATCTCCATGACAGTTAAGTTTTATTCCCGAAGGGGGAGAGTTAAAAATTGCAGGATTTTCCTTTACAATTCAGCCTGTTATATAAATACAAATTACGTCCATCTTCATCTAAAATTACTCCCCAAAAATGCTAATTAACTGATTTTTAAGATAGTTGAGTTTAGATGGATTACCACCCAATATTAAAACCGGAATTTTTGTTTATTTTTCATTTAAACTTAATGGTATGAACATACTTTATATACATGGCCTTGACAGTAAATTAAGTGCCGAAAAAAGAGAAATTCTGGAGCGCTTTGGTAATGTCTATTCCCCCGATCTTAATTATTACGAGGATAAAAATGCCATTGATACTATCCTCAAATCCATATCTAAAGTAGAAATTGATATTGTCATGGGTAGTAGTATGGGTGGTTTTGCCGGTTTTCATGTGGCGAACATCCTGGGTAAACCTGCATTGTTATACAACCCGGCCTTGAGGTACAGGTCGGTTGAACAAAATATTCCGGAGAATGCCAGTAACTACACCCCACACATGCACATTGTGCTGGGTCAGAAAGATGAGGTGGTTAATCCCAGAGATACCATGGATTATCTTATGAGTAATTTCAATCCTGTGACTCATTTTCACCTGCACCTCGTGCCGGGAATGGGTCATAACATTCCGGTGGAATTCTTTGAAAATGAAGTCACTTCATTTTTTAAAAGCCAGAGTATTAAAAAAGAGGGATCATAGACAAGAAAAACGGCCTCCGCGAGGAGGCCGTTTTTAATTATAAGTTGTTTGATATTATTACTGTGCCGGAGTAAAGTCAAATCTTTGTCCGCCGACAGAGATTCCTGCCATGGCACCCCCTTTTGGAACTGTAACCACAGCTACTCCATCCTGGAAGTCCAGGTCTCTTGAGAAACCTTTATCAAGAATTACTGCAGAGGCATTAGCACCAAGTTCATAGCTTCCGTTTTTGAATCTTTCAAGTGCTTCTTCAGTTTCAAAGAAGAGGACTTCTACAAAGGATTTTCCTCCTAATTGTAAACCTACATCTACTTGTTTAAGATCGGCATAACCTACCAGGTTTCCATTTTCATAAACGGCACCGTTACCCGAGGCTCCTCCTATAATATACGCGCCTTTCCCTACGTTAGGGAAGATAGCATAACCTTCGGCTTCATTAAAATAATTAGCCATCATAGGGTATTCTCTTTCTATCATAGCTCTTTCTTCCCTGGCATCGGCAAGAAGATCATCTCCTGTTTTTTTGGCCGATCCACAACTGGCAAGTACTAGTACCAGCAGTACCATAACGGTTTTTAAAATATTATTAGTTTTCATCTCTTTTCTTTTTTGGGTTAGTATCTTAAATTTAAAATACTCAGGTGCAAAAATTGTTAATACGGTGTTATTTTGCTTAAGATTAGCATATTAGGAAGAGTAAGTCAGCTAAATATCCGTGGGCTTAGAACTATCACAGCAAGATATTTTTACGATACATATTTAAAGAATAACTTAAGGTCTTTTAAATATTCATGCATAGACGTAAATTAGAGTGATAAAAGAAGAAATTATGAAAAAGTGGTATATCTACCTGTTGGTTTTGGTGGGGCTTCAGATAGGGAGTCCAAATTTACAGGCACAGGAAACAGAACTAATGGTAAGGGTGCAGTCGAAGGATGCAAAATTTATTGGCAGCTCCATAGGTGGAGCAAAGATCCTCATAAAAAATGCTGAAACGGGGGAATTACTTGCGAGTGGTATGACATCGGGAAGCACGGGAGATACCGGGCTTATCATGGAGCAGGCCCACAACCGGAATCAGAGACTAACCGATGAAAATACAGCGGGATTTTTAGCTAAAATTAAGCTGGAGGAGCCGGTCTTTGTTACAGTCGAAGCCTATGCACCATATAATAAAAAACAGGCCCGGGTGATGAGTAGCACCCAGCTTTGGCTGCTGCCCGGGAAACACATCACCGGCGACGGACTCATCCTGGAGGCGCCCGGTTTTGTTGTAGATATTCTTTCTCCTCAAACTCACGAGCGAATAAACAGTGCCTCCCAAATCGAAATAGAAGCAAATGTGGTGATGATATGCGGTTGTCCGATCACCCCCGGCGGAATATGGGATGCCAACCAATATGAAATCAAAGCTGTACTTAGTCGGGAGGGTTCAAAGATCAGCGAAATAAAATTGGAGGCTAAAGAGAAGCCAAGTACTTTTTCCGCGGAAACGAATCTCGAAAGGGGCAACTATGAATTACTGATCTACGCCTATGATCCGGTTAGCGGAAATACTGGAGTGGACAGGACGAATTTTATTGTTAACTAAGAAGGAAAGTGGTCAGTGGTCAGTGGTCAGTGGTCAGTACCTCCCCCGCTAAAACAGCAGGATTACTGCGGAATATGACTGTAGAAGATTTTGTTCGGACAGCAAAAAAAGCCCCAGAGATACTATGATTAAATCCTAATGTTCCTCATTTTTTCCTCTTGATTTTTTAACTTTGTACTAAAGAAGTGAGTAATGTCTATTCCTGCGTAGCTTACTACCTGTCGGATATTCTTGAATAAAGTAAAACCATTTGTCTCGCATACTAAAATAACCACTGTTTCATACCCAAGGCCAGGAATAGTTTCAAGCTTTTTAATTCTATTCTCAAGTATTGGATCCTTCTTTACAGTAGCTTTAATATCCTTTCTTATAACATCAATAGCTTTCTCCAAAAAGGCTATTTGTTCTCTCTTAAGCTTTATTACAGTGTGCAATTTTTGGTGAGCCTTTTCAAGAGCATGTAATTGGGATTGAGCTCTCTGTTTTTCTTTCTTTAGGCTTAGCAGTTCTCTACACAAATCTCTCAAAGTTTTATACATTGGAGACATAGGCTCCCAGTTCTCCAATTCTCTTTCTATTCCAAAACTGGCAATGGTCTTTGCATCTACCTTATCTGTTTTGGTTTTCACATTCAGACTTTTAATGTAGTTTTTTATTTTATTAGCTAACACCACTGACACCTTCTGGTTCTGAGAATGAAGATAGTAAGCAAGGTTTTCGTAATATACTCCTGTTGCTTCCATTACAAATCTTACCGACCACTCATCATCTTTTTTTTGTTTTAAAGACCAGGATAAGAAATTTTCAAATCCCTGATCTGTATTTTCAAAGGAACGAGTTCCTTTTATCTTAATACTGTTATCTTCTGTTCTTACTTTAATACAGGCATAGAAGTCATTCATCGAAATGTCAATACCAATAATTAGTTTACTCATAATATGTTTAAAGTTTAAGGAATATCTTCTTTTATCTTTCCTCGTGTTTATACGGAATACAAACAACATGGCCTGTTTCC
>NZ_KE384060.1:4455-13983 GCF_000423585.1 Salinimicrobium xinjiangense DSM 19287 | reverse complement strand
GCTGAGCTAATCACCCTTTGACTTTAATCAAAAAAGGCCTCCTGGAGGAAGCCTGATATTCTGTGGGCAATGAGCCCCGAGGCTTCGGGGGAACTCCCGACCCACAAATTTATCAGAAATAAAAAACCTCAAAAGTCTTTGATACCTGTGAGGTTTTTTTACAATTTGGAATTTGTTTTTTGGAAATTGAAATTTCCACTTTGTGGGTGATACTGGGTTCGAACCAGTGACCCCTACCTTGTCGAGGTAGTGCTCTGAACCAGCTGAGCTAATCACCCTTTGACTTTAATCAAAAAAGGCCTCCTGGAGGAAGCCTGATATTCTGTGGGCAATGAGGGATTCGAACCCCCGACCCCCTCGGTGTAAACGAGGTGCTCTGAACCAACTGAGCTAATTGCCCTAATATTTATTTGAACGTCTGCATTCTTGAAGCATGTATCTCTCCGAATGCGGATGCAAATATAGACCACAATTTCAATTATGCAAAGAATAATTTCAAAAAATTCAAATTATTTCTGCCACCGTAAAAGTGCTGCCCCCAACGTAGATCACATCCCTTTCTGAAGCTTGTGAAATCGCGGCTTCATAAGCTTCAGAAACTGAATTAAATGCCTCTCCAAAAAGGCCATTTTCACCTGCCTTTTTTTGAAGGATCTCCGCCTCCTGACCGCGGGGAACATTAGGTTTTGAAAAATAATATTTTGCAGATTTTGGATATAATGGCAACACAGCATCAAGATCTTTATCGTTTACTACCCCTATCACCAGGTGTAGTTGATCATATTCCTCCTCCTGCAATTGTTTCAGGGCGTACACCAGACCCTCTTTATTATGTGCAGTGTCACAAATGATCTTTGGAGATTCCCCTAATATTTCCCATCTGCCACGGAGACCTGTGTTGAAAATGACATTTTGAAGACCTTTTTCTTCTGCTTCAGGATTTATATTCCAACCATTATTTTTCAGAACATGAATAGCCGTAGAAACAGTTCGAATATTCTTTTTTTGATAATGTCCCTTAAGATCGGAGGTTAATTTTCTTCCGGAGAAATCTTCAGCTAAATGCAGAGGAGCCTTATTAGCTTCAGCTAATTTTTTAAACACCGGAAAGGTCTCCTCCTGATATTCTCCAATAACAACAGGAATTTCCGGTTTAATTATCCCACCTTTTTCCGCAGCTATTTCCGGCAGCGTATTACCCAGAATAGCCATGTGATCAAAGCCTATATTCGTAATCACAGAAACTTCAGGAGAAATAATATTTGTAGAATCCAGTCTTCCGCCGAGACCCACTTCGACAACAGCAATATCTACCTCTTCTTCAGCAAAGAACTGAAAAGCCATACCTACAGTCATTTCAAAGAAAGAAAGATTTTCCTGCTCAAAGAAATTTTTATTGTTTCTGATAAAAGCAGTAACAGTATCTTCCGGGATCATCCCACCGTTGATCCTTATGCGTTCTCTGAAATCCTTTAAGTGAGGAGAGGTATATAAGCCCACCTTGTAGCCAGCCTCCTGCAGCACAGATGCCAACATATGGGAAACAGATCCCTTACCGTTAGTACCGGCGACATGTATAGTTTTGAATTGCTGATGAGGGTTCTTTAAATGCTGTACCAGTTTATTGATATTCGAAAGATCTACTTTATAGGCTTTGCTTCCCACCTGCTGATACATAGGTAACTGTTGAAACATCCATTCAACAGTTTCTGAATAAGAAATCAAGTTATTCGGTAAGTTTGAAGTTATAGATAATTGTTCCTACCTGTTTTGCAGGTGCATCGGAATCGCTGTTAAAGCGTGTGGCTAAAGCCGCTCTCCTGGCAGGATCTGTAAGACAGGTTGCATTATTGGTGGTTCCCTTTACTCCGGGGATTGCCCGGGTAACTCTACCGCTGCGATCTACTTCGATCTGCACCACTACAATTCCGGCTTCATTACAATCCTGAACAAATTTTTCTTTATTAAGTGCTTTTCTTCCGCCAAGGCGGTAATTGCCGTCCCCGTCAAGTCCCATTCCGGTACCATAATAGGATTTGGCATTTGGATCTCCATCGGGACTTCCCTTATCTCCTGCGGCTTCGTCGTTACCTTCCCCGCCTCTCGCCTGCCCGTCACTAACGGGACCATTGAGAATACTGCTTAAAGCATCGGTGGTTGATTTAGACGGCTGCGGATCTGGCTTTTTGGCTGGCTCTTCTTTTTTCTTTACCGGCTCCTCTACCTTCTGAACAACCTTCTCCTCTTTCTTCTTCTCCACAACCGGCGCTTCAATGACATCCTGGGTCACTACTTCTTCCCGAATATTCGTTTCTACCGGAGTAACAGGCGTGCTGGTTGTCTGCGGAGCAGATTTTACGGGCTCCAAAGGCTGCTCGTCACCTGAACCAACCTCGGAAGTCCCGAAGTTTATGGCTATTCCATTCTCAGGAGGAGGGTCAAGATAAGTGAATCCAAAAAACAACAATAGAAGGATGAGCAATACGTGGAGTACCACCGTTATCGCCATTGATTTTCTTTCATGTTCTGTTTCCAGGTACTTCACCTCTGTTTTTTTCTAAATTATCTTCAGCAAACTTGGTTCCACAAATGAGCTTTCAAGGCTGAATTGTGAAAATTATTCCGGTTTAACAGCCAGAACGATTTTATATCGGTTCCTGTTGGCGATGTCCATAACATCTACCGCCCTTTCAATAGGAACTCCCTCTTCGGCTCTTAAAATAATAGTAGGATCTTCAACGCCGGCCAAAGCTTCTTTAAGTCGGGCTTCCAGGGCGCTGTTACTAACTCTTTCCTTATCTATATAAACCTGCAGGTCTTTCGTAATACTCACCGCAACATTTTGCTTGGTCGTGGTCTTGCCTTTTGCCTTTGGTAGAATAAGATCAAGAGCTTCGGGCGTAATTGCCGGTGAGGTGAGCATAAAAAAGATCAACAGCAGGAATACAATATCAGTCATGGAACTCATACTGAATTCGGGACTGATCTTATTTCTTCCTCTTAAGTTCATATTATGCCGGTTCGTTTAGAAGGTCAAGGAAATCTACAGCAGTAGCTTCCATTTGGTGTACTACCTTATCTGTTTTCACCACGAGGTGATTATACCCAATGTAAGCAATAATACCTACTATCAAACCTGCAACGGTGGTGGTCATTGCTGTGTAAATACCTTCGGCCAGAGCTCCCATTTCTGCTTGTCCGCTACTGGTAGCAAGTTCGTGAAAAGCGATAACCATTCCAATTACGGTTCCGAGGAATCCTATCATAGGTGCGGCACCGGCAATGGTTGCCAGTACACTGACATTTTTTTCAAGCTTGTATACCTCAAGACGTCCTGCATTCTCAATCGCAGTGTTAATATCCTCCAGCGGACTGCCTATTCTATCCAGACCTTTTGCCGTTAAGCGGGCCACCGGGGAATTTGCCTGCGCACAACGTATACGTGCAGATTCTATATTACCATTTAAAACACTGTCTTTGATCTGGTGCATAAAATTAGAGTCCGTCTCTGAAGCTGCTTTAATAGCGAAAAGCCTTTCAAAATAAATATAGATGGCAGCAAAAAGTAGAATGAAAAGGATCAGAATGATCACCTGTCCTCCAACTCCGCCGCTTAGGAACAGATCAAACAAAGAGAGGGTTTTTTCCTCTACTACCGGTTCTGCCTCCTGTGCTGCCTGGGCAAGACCATCTTCCTGAAAAAAGTTTAGCATTTGTGTATTGGGTTTTTTATGTAACGTGTGAATCGTATTTTAATTGTAAAGATAAACAGCCTTTAATTTTTTCCAACCTTCCCTCCACATTAAATTCTGGATGTGCCGGGAGCCCGGAATTTAATCTCTAAGTTTATTAGTTATCCCGACTCAAAGGTGCAACAATTTAGGGATAACACAGAATTTTTAATAAAATCTGTTTTAACTCAAAACAGCACCCTAAGGTGCTGATATGAAACAAGATATCATAAAATGATTATACTAATTTCTTCAGTGCCACCTCAAAAGCAGTTTTACTAATGTTGGTTTTCTTACTGTTGTTATTAAAGGTGTTTTGAATAGCATTCCTAATGGTGATAGAAGTATCATTAAAAATAGCTTCATCTGTCATTTGAACCCTGCGCTCCATGAAATAAGCAAAAACTCTTGCCATTCCGCAGTTCGCGATAAAATCGGGAAGTAAACTCAGGCGTTCATCTGTATATTCCATAATGGGACCAAAGAAGATTTCCGTATCGGCAAAAGGAACATTCGCACCACTGGAAATAACTTCCAGCCCTGCATCGACCATTTTATCCACCTGTTCCCGGGTGATCAATCTCGAAGCTGCACAGGGTGCAAAGATTTCGGCTTCCAGGGACCAGATACGCTCGTTGATCTCCTCAAAAGAGATCATATTTTCACTTTTAAGGGTGTTCCCTTCTTTGTTAAGGAAGAGTTCCCTTATCTCATCAAAGCTGAATCCTTCTTCATTGATCACTCCCCCAACCCGGTCGATGATTCCCACGACTTTGGCTCCCATCTGGGCCAGGTAGTAAGCTGCAGCAGAACCTACATTTCCAAAGCCCTGCACAATAGCTCTCTTTCCCTGCACATTTCCGCCGTAAATATCATAGTAGTGGCGAACAGCTTCGGCCACTCCATAACCGGTGATCATATCGGCCACCGTATATTTTCGGGAAACATCGGGTGAAAATTTCGGATTTTCCAGCACCTTGATCACGCCCTGGCGCAACTGGCCAATGCGATTGATCTTATCGGCTTCTGTTGGCTTAAAATGACCGTTAAAAACTCCTTCCTGCGGATGCCATACTCCGGAATCCTCGGTAATTGGTATCACTTCATGAATTTCATCTACATTGAGGTCTCCCCCGGTTCCATAATAATTCTTTAGTAAAGGAGACACGGCTTTGAACCAGCGTTCCAACACTCCTTTTTTACGCGGATCATTGGGATCGAAATTAATTCCCGATTTCGCGCCACCAATGGCAGGACCGGAAACTGTAAATTTCACTTCCATTGTTTTAGCAAGGGAAAGCACCTCATTCATATCAAGGCCTTTTCTCATCCTGGTGCCCCCTCCTGCTGCACCACCGCGAAGAGAATTAATTACGGCCCAACCTTCGGCATCGGTTTCAGGATCTTTCCAGTTAAAAACAATTTCAGGAGCTTTATCCTGATATAAATCGAGTAATTCTTTCATGATAATTTAAAAATTGCTGCACAAATATAAAAAACTAATAATCAGATGTAGGAAATGAAGTAATATTTTATGAATACCAGGATTTTTTGATTTTTTGTTCTACCGTGGTTCATAAATAACTCCCGAACTATGATCTTTTGAAGCCCCCGTTACCGAACTAAGTACATTTACTTTACCCTCCAGTTTTAGCACTCCCAAAAAAGCAAAAATCAGCGCCTCTTTATAATTGACGATTTCGGGAGAGGGAATAATGAGTTCTGCAGAAGTATGCTGGCGGATCTTTTGGATCAGAAAAGAGTTGAAAGCACCGCCGCCGGTAACCAGCACCTTTCCTTTACCCAGATTGTTGCCAATTTGTCGACCAATGTGTTCCACATAGGTATGTAAAGCTGAAGCTATATCCAGTTTTCCTCTAAAAAGAGGAAAAACCTGCTCATTCACCCACTCGATCCCCAGGGATTTTGGTGGCTTCAGGTCGTAAAACGAAATTTTTTCAAGCCTTTCAAGAAGACCCCGGTCCAGTTCACCTGAAGCTGCAATCTCTCCGTTTTCATCATATGCAAGGGAAAGTTTTCCTGCCAGCCAGTTGAGGACAGTATTTACGGCACAAATGTCATATGCGATCCGTTTGTGATTTACGGAAGTAGAAACATTGGCAAATCCTCCAAGATTCAGACAATAATCATATTCCGAGAAAAGAAGTTCATCTCCAATGGGTACCAGAGGTGCGCCCTGCCCTCCCAGTTTTACATCCTTTACTCTAAAATCACACACTACCCTATGCTTCATGAGGTTTGCAAGTTGCGGCAGATTCCCAATTTGTAAAGTGTAGCCATTTTCCGGTTCATGCTTTACAGTGTGTCCATGACTACAAACAGCATCGGGCTCAAAAATGTCATTTTCGGAAAGGAATTTTGAAATGACTTCGGCTAAATAATTGGTGTAGGCATAGTTTAACTGCTCCAGTTGTGCCTTATCGTAGGTAACTGCTTCCTTTAGCTTCTGCTGCCATTCGACAGAATACGGAACAGTTTCAGCAGCTAAAATCCTGTAATGCCAATTTCCTGAAAATTCGAGTTTTACATATGTAAGATCGATCCCATCCAGAGATGTCCCCGACATAACTCCTATAACGTTATAGCTATTTTGCTTCATAAACGTAAATTTAGCTATAACGATTGAAAAAATGCATGTAAAACGGTATCTTTGGCAACCAAAATTGAACATTTCTAAACTTTACACCGAATGGATTTTAAGTTAACCGAAGAACATATAATGATCCGCGATGCAGCTCGTGATTTTGCAAAGAACGAATTGTTAGCAGGAGTCATTGAAAGAGACGAGAAACAGGAATTTCCGAAGGAACAGATCAAAAAAATGGGGGAACTAGGCTTCCTAGGCATGATGGTCTCTCCGGAGTATGGCGGGGGCGGAATGGACACTGTGGCTTATGTGCTGGCAATGGAGGAGATCTCTAAAATTGACGCTTCGGCTTCTGTGGTGATGTCTGTTAATAATTCTTTGGTGTGCTGGGGTTTGGAGAAATTCGGAAACGAGGAGCAAAAACAAAAATATCTTACTAAACTGGCTACAGGAGAATCTATAGGGGCTTTTTGTCTTTCTGAACCTGAAGCCGGAAGTGATGCCACTTCACAAAGAACTACGGCCATTGAAAAAGATGACCACTACTTGCTGAACGGAACCAAGAACTGGATCACGAACGGAAGTACTGCCGATTACTACATAGTGATTGCACAAACACATAAAGAGAAAAAACATAAGGGAATAAACGCCTTTATTGTGGAAAAAGGAATGGAAGGTTTCGAGATCGGACCAAAAGAGCAGAAACTTGGAATCCGCGGTAGTGATACCCATTCTCTTAATTTCAATGACGTGAAGGTTCCAAAAGAGAACAGGATCGGGGAAGATGGTTTTGGATTTAAATTCGCCATGAAAACACTTTCGGGAGGACGTATAGGAATTGCTGCCCAGGCTTTGGGAATTGCGGCAGGAGCTTATGAACTGGCCAGGGAATATTCAAAAGTGCGTAAAGCTTTTGGAACAGAGATCATGAACCACCAGGCAATTGCCTTTAAGCTGGCCGACATGCACACTTCCATTGAAGCTGCCCGTCACCTGGTGATGAAAGCTGCCTGTGATAAGGACAATGGAGAAAATTATGACCTGAGCGGGGCAATGGCAAAATTATTTGCTTCCAAGACTGCGATGGACGTTACCATTGAAGCTGTACAGGTGCATGGAGGAAATGGATATGTAAAAGAATACCACGTTGAGCGTCTTATGAGAGATGCAAAGATCACGCAGATCTATGAAGGGACTTCTGAGATCCAGAAGATCGTCATTTCAAGAAGTATCCTGAGAGATTAATTTCAGGTCATCCTGAATTCATTTCAGGATCATTAAGAAGCTGAAACAAGTCCAGCTTGACAAAAGAAAACAGAACGTCATCCTGAATTGATTTCAGGATCTACAGAAGCTGAAACAAGTCCAGCTTGACAAAAGAAAACAAACCGTCATCCTGAATTCAATTCAGGATCTATAAAAGCTGAAACAAGTTCAGCTTGACAAAAGGAACAGACCGTCATCCTGAATTCATTTCAGGATCTTAAAAGAAGCTGAAACAAGTTCTGCTTGACGATAAAACCTTCTAAATTAAGAAAAGCAGCCGTTGCCGGCTGCTTTTCATTTTTAAATTAATTCTATTCTCTACTTTTTAGAAGAGACTATTTGTTTTACAAAAGTTTCTCTATCGGTAGTTACCTTCAGGATATATATTTGATTTGCCTTAAGTGCAAAGTCAACCTGAAGACTGGTCACAGAACCTTTGGTGACATTTTTGTCATTGTAGGTCCTTAAGTGGTTTCCTCGCATATTGAATATTTCGATCTGAACATCTGAAGTATATTCAAAATCATATTCCACGTTCACGGTTTCTTTAAATGGAACCGGGAAGGTTTTCACGTCTGAAGCAACCTGAGCCTTAGTCTCCTTTTTATTGGTAGCACTAAGCTCAGCATCTGCACTTGCATCTCCGCAAAGCACCTGTGCTCCGCTAAAGGACTGGCCTCCTTCATCTCCATCAATTATTCCGCTAACGGTACATTCACAAATGATCTCACAGGCTACTCCATGTACTATGACATAAAGGTCACCGGTGGCCTCAATAGGACCAACAGTATAATTCTGCACTCCGCCACCTAAGTCGGGATTAAAATTATATTGTCCCGGAGCAACTGTTCCTTTACCATTTTTCATGCTTGGAACAGGGTCACAGCCAATATACACGTGAGCTTCATTAAGCACATAATTTTCCATGAGATTATACTCAACGGTAATGTAGCCGTCCTCATAGGTCACCGTTGCAGTACCCGTTGGAGTACCTTTACCAGTTATGCATTGTGCTGCTCCGGCATAAAGTGTAAGGTCAAAACTTTCTCCTTCAGAGATAGAGTTTGTCCAACCCCAACGCTTGAATCCATAGTCAGAGAAGCAGGTACTTGCATCTGCGTTATATCCATAGATGGTTTCGCAGTTGTCAACAAGCTCCCACTCTTTTATAATAGTTACCACTTCCTGTGCAGTATTACCACAGTCATCCATTGCTGTAAAAGTGTACTCATAGGTTTGAGAACAATCATCTCCCCCTACTGGCACAGGATAAGCTGTCAACTCACCTCCCGCTGCACAGTTGTCTGTCCAGGTAGCCGTAAGACTTGCAGGAACTTCTGTTTCGCATACGGTTTCAGGATATTCGCCTAAGACAATAACAGGATCTGTTGTGTCTTCAATGTGATAGGTGTATACCCAATCATGTTCATTGCCTTCACAATCTGCATAAGTCCAGGTGTAAGTTTTCGTACCCTTACAACCATCAAAATCACCTCCTTCTACAGGCCCTGTGGGCGTTAGTGCATTTCCACAGTTATCATCCACAAGCGGAGGGGTGGGTTCTGTAGCATCAGCAAGACATTCCACATTAGAACTTTCGTTCCCTGGCATTGTGAAATCTTCGTACTCGATAGTGTACACATAAGACCAGTCGGCAGTATTGCCTTCACAATCTGTAAATGTCCAGGTATACGTACGGGTTCCTTCACAGGTAAGCGGATCCGGAGCATCAACCACCACAGGAGTACCTGCAGTTAAAGTATTGCCACAGTTATCCATAACTGTTGGAAGTGTAATACCAACACCGTCGGCATCTGCCTCACAGGCTACAGTTTCAGATCCATCCATATCATCAATAGTGAATGCTTCGTATTCGATAGTGTAAACATAAGACCAGTCGGCAGTATTGCCTTCGCAATCTGT
>NZ_KE384060.1:0-2968 GCF_000423585.1 Salinimicrobium xinjiangense DSM 19287 | reverse complement strand
GGAAGGGTGATACCAACACCGTCGGCATCTGCCTCACAGGCTACAGTTTCAGATCCATTCATATCTTCAATAGTGAATGGTTCGTACTCGATGGTGTACACATAGGACCAGTAAACTGTATTCCCACAGTCATCAGAATAAGAATACTGATAGGTACGGGTTCCTTCGCAAGTCAAAGGATCGGGTTCATCTGTGATTACAGGTCCAACGGGACTTAGTTCCACTCCACATTCATCTGTCACAGTAGCCGGAACAGGTGGTACTGCTTCAGACAAACAAGCTACAGTTGAGCCGCCATCCAAAGGTGCTACCGGACCCATTTGGTCAATCACCGTAAAGGTTGCTTCACAGGAGTAAGGTTCATTACAGTCATCTGTTATAGTATAACCAATGGTCACGGAACCACCGCACTCATCTGGTGCAAGATCTAATCCCGGTTTTGTCATTCCCACTGATTGCCCATCTACAAACCATTCCACACTACTGTTCCATCCACCACTTGCGTAGAAATCGTCAAGGAAGTCCCCAAAAGCCAGGTCGATATCGGCCTGGGATTGACAGGACTCTTCAATAACGTCTGTTGGACAGTTAAAAACGAATGCAGGACATTCATATTCACACTCTTTTACTTTAAAGTTAAGGGATCCGTTTGTGGGTTTATCATAGAAAAAAGCGATATAATATACATTATAAACATCGTCTCCCAGTACGGCATTATCATTAGTCCATTCCTCATATTGGTTAGCGTCGCTGCAGGCAATAAGTTCAAAATCTGCCTGACATGCTATTGGATCTGCAAGCCGCTCGGCGATACTTTGCATATCCCCTGCAGTATCGGTAAAAGAGCCGGCATGAAACAGGAACCAGGAGTCAGATGCACCTACGCCCTGAATTTTTGTACCGTCGACATTAGGAGGAGTCGCAAAAACCATCCATTGAAGATAGTTTCCGGTCTCACATCCACTTCCATCAAACAGATGGTCGTATTGGGCAGCTGCGTCTGCATCGTAAAGTCCTATTTGAGGGTCATCGGCTTCGATCCCACATCCATCTGTATCTGCTGCATTAGTACAGCTTATAAGACCGGATTCTACCGCCCCACTGTTGGAACAGTAAACTTTGGCATCACAGGGATCGGGTCCATGTCCATTTAGCATATCCGGCTGACAAATAGCCGGAGAGGATTCACATTGTGCCTGTAACTCCTGAGGTGGGAGAAAGAACAAAAGTAGGATAAGGAGAAAGCCGGAAAGGCCATTGATCATGGAATTTCCGTTTCGTTCCCGGGTTCGGGACAGGGAATTGGTAGTCCGGCGATTCTCCGGACAAAAAGTATCATCTTTCATAATTAATAATTTTGGTTAGAATGATTGCCAACAAAAGATGGAAAAGAAAGGTAGGTACAGGGCGAACTACTGCAAAAGCAGATTTTTAGAAATTTATTATGTAAAAATTCAACGAGGGAGGCAAATCATCAGCCCCGGGGGATGGGACTGTCAGGCTCTAAAGACATTGTCTTTACTGCAGGGGAATAATCCATTATATGTGGGGGAAAGACAAGTAATAATAATTTGAAGTAAAAATCCCAGGGTGTGCCTTGTAAGAATCAACTTCGACTTATTAAAGTTAGCTTAAATGTAAAATAAATATTAGCAGGTAAATATCTGATTATCAGAAATTTTTGTTAAAAACCAGTTCTTTTAGATGAAATGCAGCTTTTACAGGATAAAATTTGTTTTTTCCATAAAAATTCTTTCTTAACACCACCTTTTGAGACCTAAAAATTTTTAGAAGGCTCATAAAAAAGCAGCCGTTTCGGGCTGCTTTTCAGTTTTAAGTGTTACAATTTTTATTTACCTGAAAGAATCAGTTTCACATAGACCTCACGATCTGTGCTCGCTCTCAATACATACATTTGATCTGCACTAATGGAGAAATCCACGTTGATTGAAGTGACCGATCCTGCGGATACTCCTTTATCAGTTATAGTTCTCAACAAGTTACCTCCAAAGTCAAAGATCTCAATGACCACATCTGATGTATAATTGATGTCATACTTAACATTGATCACGTCACTGAACGGGTTTGGATAGACTGAGATGTCGTTGTCTACTACTTCGACGTACAGACTTTCCGTTACAGGCTCTTCAATCGAAGTAGCCTGGATAGAAGAACTTGCAGCACTACAATCTCTCACCGCTATGCTCCCGTAGCTGGCGGGAGCATTAAGAATTCCAAATCTATAATGCTGTGTACCATTAGGAGCAGGTGTATTATTAAGAGATTTTACATCGTATTTGGCTGAAATTATATACCAATTTCCTTTTTTCCCTTTGAATGTCACCTTAGTATCACCGTCAGGAAGAGGGTCAACTTTTATCTTAAGACTTTTACTGCAGCCATTTTCATAAACCCATACGTTGTTAGTATTTACCAGAGCAAATGGACTCATTCCACCCGGAACTTGCTGCTCAATTATAACTTCATAATTTCCATTAGCAAATGTAGTACCTGGTTCCCCTGCTACAATGTCACCATAGAAGAAAAATACTCCTGGAGTTCCATTTGTAATAGTACTTCCTGAAACTGTTACACAAACTTCATCCAACACCCAGGCGTCAGGATCATTCACGTACATTTGACAGGTCGTGTTAGTCGGGAAGATGTGTGAGCAATTCGTTGGTGGATTTACTGTCGCTTTCTTTGTAACACTACAAGTAATATCTGAAATCCTGCGAAGAACAACAGTATGTTCTCCTGCACTAAGACTGCTAAAATTAATAGGACTGGATGTGACTGTTGCATATGGCTCCCCGTCTATACTTATCTCTAAATCACTTAGAGGAGTTCCCGTAACAGCAGCTGAAATCGACAATTCTCCTCCGGCACAAGTTCCATCTGTGGGGGTTAAATTTAAAGTCAACTGATCTGGCATTGTAATATCAACATCATCATCTAACGTGATTAC
>NZ_AUIG01000035.1 GCF_000423585.1 Salinimicrobium xinjiangense DSM 19287 | reverse complement strand
TCTTTGAAGTGTTGTCAATTTTAAAATTTTTAATTTCGCCGTCTTCTGTGATAGAACAAATATCCAGGGATAATTTGCTAACATCGACTCCGATAAATGATTTAAATTTCATAGTTTAGATTGAGTTAAAAAAGAAGAACCTTTACCTAAAAACCTTAACAGGTCAGGGCTGATATCTTATACAGGTCTTGGTTCATTAAAACCTGTCAGTTCCAAATATCGGGATAGTGCGTTTCTAAGGCTATCGCTGGATCGCTGACAGGTTTTCAATTATACTACTTTTAATTAAAAAAGTATCAATACAAACCTAAGGTGGCTATCGGGAGGGGCAAAGAAGCGCGGAAAACAGATTAATTTCTTTTCTCCATCATGAGATTGCCGCGGTCGGGCTGTCCCCTCCCTCGCAAAAACGTGGTAAAGTGACTTCCAGGTCTTAGCGCTTCCCACCCCGACCTGCGGCCATCCCGAAACAAGTTCGGGACAGGCTCCCTCCGAAGGAGGGGACTCTTTAAAGAATATTTCAGGTAACAAGAAGGATTTTCGTCATCCAAATCTCAAATCTTCAAATCCCCAAATCTTCAAATCAACAATACATTTTGGAATTTGGTGCTTGTAATTTGGAAATTGCTTCCTGCTAATTGTTAATTGTTAATTGCTCATTGTTTTCCCTACTTTTGCAAAAAATATCTGCGTGAATTATTTATCTGTTGAAAATGTAGCCAAGGCTTACGGGGAGCGGGAGCTGTTCTCTAATCTATCTTTCGGAATCAATGAAGGGGACAAGGTCGGATTTGTAGCCAAGAATGGAACGGGGAAGACCTCTCTTTTAAATATACTTTCGGGTGCCGATAAGCCCGATGCGGGAAATGTGGTCTTTCGTAAAGATATTACTACTGCTTTTCTTCCGCAGGAACCAAATCTGGATCCGAAGCTGACGGTCGAGCAAACTATTTTTGCTTCAGATAATGAGATCCTGAAAGTTATCGAGCGCTATGAAAAGGCACTTGAGAATCCTGAAGATGCCGATGCTTACCAAAAGGCTTTCGAACAGATGGACGCGCACCAGGCCTGGGACTTTGAATCTACCTATAAGCAGATCCTTTTTAAGCTCAACCTGCAAGACCTGCATGCCATGGTAGGCAGCCTAAGCGGCGGACAAAAGAAGCGTCTTGCCCTTGCCTCCATGATCCTCAACAAGCCCGATCTCATCATCATGGATGAACCCACCAACCACCTCGACCTGGATATGATCGAGTGGCTGGAGGAATTCTTCCGCAAAGAGAACTTTACCATTTTCATGGTGACTCACGACCGGTACTTCCTGGAAAGGGTGTGTAACGAGATAGTGGAACTCGAGGACGGAAATCTATATACTTATAAAGGAAATTACTCTTATTACCTCGACAAAAAAGAGGAAAGGATCTCCACCGAACAAACCAATACAGATAAGGCCAAGCAGCTTTTCAAAAAAGAACTGGACTGGATGCGCCGGCAGCCAAAGGCCAGAACCACTAAATCTAAATCGCGCATCGAGGATTTCCACGAAATCAAAGACCGTGCCTCCAAACGTCGCAATGATCACCAGGTGCAGCTGGAGATCAATATGGAGCGCCTGGGAAATAAAATAGTGGAATTCCACAACGTCTCCAAGAGTTTTGGGGATCTTACGCTGCTTGACAAGTTCAACTATAATTTCCAGCCGGGAGATCGCATAGGCATCATCGGAAAGAATGGTACCGGAAAATCCACTTTTCTCAACATCCTTACCGGCGGACTGGAACCCGATTCAGGTAAGATCACCATTGGGGAAACTATCAAGTTCGGATACTATACCCAACGCGGAATTGAAGTTAAGGAAGGTCAGAAGGTTATCGAGGTGATCAGAGAGTTTGGTGATTATATTCCGCTGAAAAAAGGTCGGCAGATCTCCGCCCAGCAGCTGCTGGAGCGTTTCCTCTTCGACCGCAAGAAGCAGTACGATTATGTGGAGAAGTTGAGTGGTGGAGAAAAGAAACGTCTTTACCTGTGTACAGTTCTTATTCAGAATCCGAATTTCCTTATCCTGGATGAACCGACAAACGATCTTGACATCGTAACCCTGAACGTGCTCGAGAACTTCCTGCTCGACTTCCCCGGATGCCTGGTGGTGGTTTCCCACGACAGGTATTTCATGGATAAGATCGTGGATCACCTGTTCGTGTTCAAAGGCGGGGCAGAGATCGAAGATTTCCCCGGAAATTATACGGATTACCGGGAATATGAAGCCAGTTCTGTTTCTGAACCAGCTGAAAAACCCGAAGCTGCGACCGATAAGAAGGCCTGGAAGAAAGAAAGCAGCACCAGCGCCGGACTCACCTATAACGAGCAGAAAGAATACAACAAGCTGGAAAAGGAGATCCACAACCTGGAAAAGAAAAAGGAAGAGGTGCAGAAAAAATTCCTGCAGGATCTAAGTCCGGATGAGATCGCCAAAACCTCTATGGAACTCAGCAAGATCGAAGATGAGATCGAGAAGAAGACCGAAAGGTGGTTTGAGTTGGGGGCGAAGATGGAGTAGTATAACCCTTTCAGCGGTTTTTAACCCTCTCGCGAGGTTTGAAGAACCCTTTCAGGGTTTGGAACCCTGAAAGGGTTGATCGGACGAATTTTACAGGATTAAATTTTAACCAGATGAAGATCGAAGTTTTAGAACCGGGAAATTACTACCACATATACAATCGTGGTAATAATGGTGAAAGGATCTTTTTTGATGATGCTAATTACAGCTATTTCCTTCAGCTTTATGAGAAATATATTTCTCCTGTGGCCAAAACTCTGGCATGGTGCCTTATGCATAATCACTTTCACTTTCTGGTCTATCTAAAAGAAGCTAAAGAAATAAACAAAACCGACTTTAAATACTCGACTCGTTCTGAAGTTGCGGTTGTAGATCCTTCAAGACAGTTAGGCCATCTTTTTAATTCTTACACACAGGCAATAAATAAAAGATATTCCCGCACCGGAAGTGTATTCGAAAAACCTTTTGAACGAAAAAAAATTACTTCTGAAGATTATTTGAGAAAATTAGTTTTTTACATCCACAATAATCCGGTTCATCATTCTGTAGCAGAAAATATTATCTCATATCCTTGGACATCTTACCATGGATTTTTTAGCGAAAAGGAGCGTATAATTCATAAAAAGGAAGTTTTCGAACTATTTGGTGATTTTGAAAACTTTAAAAAATTTCATCAGAAAGAACATACGATCGAACCCTTTCAGGGTTTAGAACCCTGAAAGGGTTGAACGAAGATGCAGATTGTCCTCGCCTACATAAAATTCCTCCTCCGCTCCACCAACCAACATGGGGTGCATTCGCCATTTGTCTACAATCTGGTGACGAAATGTTTTTACGACAGAAAGAAATATCCCTCTTATGCCATTCTGAAGGATTACCGCAAATCTCTGCTGAAAGACAAGAGAAAATTATATATCAAAGATTTTGGCGCCGGCAGTAGGATCTTTAAGTCAGAGGAACGAGAGGTGTCAAAAATGGCAAAAAACGTCGGAATTCCCCCAAACCGCGCCCGACTCCTGAATCGGTTGGTGAGATATCTTGAGGTAGACCGGGCACTGGAGCTTGGCACTTCCCTTGGTTTAGGTACAGCAGCCATGGCAGCAGGAAATAAAGTAAAGATCACCACAATAGAAGGATGTCCTGAAACAGCGACTGTAGCGAAGGAGAAATTTAAAGAATTTGGATTTGAAAATATTCAGCTGAAGCTGGGGAAATTTGAAGATTTACTAGAGGACAGAGGAAATCAAAATCCCAAATCCCAAATCCCAAATTCCAATCCCAACAAAACCGAGAACCGAGAACTGACAACTGACAACTCACAACCGGCAACAGGCAACAGGCAACAGGAAAGAAATTCCAAATTCCAAATCCCAAATCCCAAAACAGGCGAAACCGTCAACCCAAAACCGACAACTGAAAACTCACAACCGGCAACAGGCCACAGGCAACAGGAAAAAAAATCCAAAACCCAAATCCCAAATTCCAACTCCACTCCAACCGACAACTCACAACTCACAACTCACAACCGACTAACCGATGGCGCGGATTTGCAATCCGTGCCGAACCCTTTCTCAATTCTCAATACTAAATACTCACTACTCTACATCGACGGAAACCACCAAAAAGAAGCCACTCTTTCTTTCTTTGAAAAGCTACTTCCCACGGTTCACAACGATAGCGTCATGATATTTGACGACATCCACTGGTCTGCAGGAATGGAAGAGGCCTGGGAGGAGATAAAGACCCATCCGCAGGTAAGAGTCACTATAGACACTTTTCAATGGGGACTTGTTTTTTTTAGAAGAGAACAGGAGAAGGAGCATTTTATCATTCGCATTTGATTAAGTAGGCAGTGCGCAGGCTTAAGTTGGCAGTAATTTTTAAAAATAGCTGTTGGTTTTTTGCAATTTGCCTTTAGCTTTTAATTTTTTTCATCTATAAATATTATGCTCCTCGGGAGCTATCTTTAAAGTCCCCTTTAGATTTAGGGGTAAATCATCAAATCTAATCTTGAAATTTGGTGCTTGGAATTTGGTGCTTGGAATTTGGTGCTTGTATATTGGAATTTTATTGATCCCTGATTATTATAGGAATGTAACAAAGTAACTTAATTTGCGTCTAACTTTATGAATTCAAATTTTTTATGAGCAGCGTAATAAAGATCAGGCAAATTACCCGGGATTTCTACTTGGGGCAGGAAGTTGTTAAAGTTTTAAAAGGCATAGATCTCGATCTCGAGAAAGGTGAATATGTGGCTATAATGGGTCCTTCGGGCTCGGGGAAATCTACCCTGATGAACCTATTAGGCTGCCTTGATACTCCGACTTCAGGCCAGTATATCCTCAACGGAAAGGATGTAAGCCAGATGAGTGACGACGAACTTGCAGAGATCCGTAACAAGGAGATCGGTTTCGTATTCCAGACTTTTAACCTGCTTCCCCGCACTACTGCGCTTGATAACGTGGCTTTGCCAATGATCTACGCCGGAGCCTCTAAAGCTCAGCGGAAAGAACGGGCTGAAAAAGTCCTCGCCGATGTGGGATTGGCAGACAGAATGGATCATAAACCGAATCAGCTCTCTGGAGGACAGCGCCAAAGAGTAGCTATAGGCAGGGCCCTTGTAAATAATCCGTCGATAATTCTGGCCGATGAACCTACCGGAAACCTGGATTCCAAGACTTCCGTAGAGATCATGAACCTCTTTGATGACATTCATGCTTCAGGAAATACTGTTATTCTCGTTACCCACGAAGAGGATATTGCCCGTCACGCCCACCGCATCATCCGCCTCCGCGACGGTATGATCGAAAGTGATGAACGCAAAAAAGTGCTCAGTGTTCAGTGATCAGTGATTTGAAGTACGAAGGTAGAAGTAAGAATTACGATGTAGAATACTACTTTCTGAAAAAATTGTATTTTAGGTACTACGAACCATCGGGAATCGGAAAAGTTTAATTCGAAAGCCATCAACCCTGAACCTCAGACCGGCAACAGGGAACAGACACCAATTAAACTTCTAATATCTAACTTCTAAAATCTACCTTCAAAGATGTCTTTTTTCGACAGCGATACTCTCCTATACATTATTATTATAATAGTTTTTCTGGCCTTTTTTCTCTGGAACCGGAATCAGGCGAAGAAGAACCGTGAGAGCAGGAAAAACAGAAGCTTCCGGAATCGATATAAGGAGCGAAAGAAGAAGAACAAATAGCTTGTGTGGCTGACGAATTAACAGTTTCTAAATAGTACATAATCAGTTATTTTGGTAAATTATCTCCCTTAAATCAAATGCTATGGGAGAGTTTTGGACAAATGAGATCTTTCTATACCTTGCCCTTCTATGTGTAGGCGTTTCATTTTTCCTGTGGATAAGAAGCCGGAAAAGAAGAAAAAAAGAACTGGAATGGCGCAGGTCTCTCAGTGACAGGATCCGAAGTAAAATGAGCAGGAAGAAATCTTCCGGAAGTGCCGAAATGAATTTTGGCGACTAAAAAACTCATTGCCGGAGAAGTCAACAGGGAAATAATGTGTCTTGCTGCTCCTACTCCATCCTTGTTTTTCAGTGGGCAGTGCGCAGTCTTAAGTAAGCAGTAATAAAGAGGTGGTCAGTGATCAGTGGTCAGTGATCAGTGATCAGAATGACCTTAAACAATAAACCTTGAACCTTAGACCTTAAACTTTGAACCTGGAACCGCCGAAGACAACCGGCAACTCATAACTTTTAAACCTCATTACGTTTTCAAAGCCTTCAATATTTTCTTACTTTAGGCTGCCTTTTAAAAAGGACAATCAAAAATTTCAAAGATGAAAATTTATACTAAAACGGGAGACAAAGGTACTACCGCTTTATTTGGCGGCACGCGCGTTCCCAAGCACCACATACGCATTGAAAGCTACGGCACAATTGACGAATTAAATTCCCATCTGGGCCTTCTGCGTGATCAACAGGTTGATAAGCACAGCAGGGAAATACTTCTTAAAATTCAGGACCGTCTTTTTACCATTGGTTCCACCCTGGCGACCGATCCTGAGAAAGCTGTTTTAAAAAGTGGAAAACAACGACTCGACATTCCAAAAATTATTGCTGCCGATATAGAACTTTTAGAGCAGGAAATTGACACAATGAATGAAAGTCTCCCTCCCATGACACACTTTGTGCTTCCTGGGGGACACCAAACCGTGTCAGTTTGTCACATAGCCCGCTGTGTGTGCCGCCGGGCCGAACGTTTGGCCACTGCCCTGTATGAAATTGAACCCTTTGAAGAGGTGGTTCTCCAGTATCTCAACCGCCTTAGCGATTACCTTTTTGTGCTGGCACGAAAGTTGACTTATGATGTAAAGGCAGAGGAGATCAAATGGATTCCGCAGAAGGGATCTTAAATGTCACCAGCCGGAGTCTTCTCTAAGGGCCCATTTTCAGAGGGTTTTACAGGCGACTAATACGTTCTTTAAATTAATGATAAAAAAGTGATTTTTTTCTTGACTATCTCGTCAAAAAAATTATTTTTGCACAAATTATAAACCGATTAACCGATGTATTGGACATTAGAATTAGCATCCTACCTTAGTGATGCGCCATGGCCCGCCACAAAAGATGAGTTAATTGATTACGCCATCAGGACGGGTGCCCCGCTGGAGGTTGTTGAAAACCTGCAGGCAATTGAAGATGAGGGTGATTCCTATGATTCAATTGAGGAGATCTGGCCAGATTATCCTACAGATGAGGATTACCTCTGGAATGAAGATGAATATTAAACGCACACCACAATAACAGCAGAAAAAAGTCTCAGATTTGAGGCTTTTTTTTTGCTTAACTTTGACATATTAAAACCACAAAAACATATGAGTTTTTTAGATACCGTATTAAAAGTTTTTGTCGGCGACAAGTCTAAAAAAGACATCGGGGAAATTCAGCCTATCGTGAATCAGATCCTGGCCCTCGAAAAGGAGTTTGAAGCTCTTTCCCTTGATGAACTGCGCGCCAAGACAACTGCTTTTAAGGAAAAGATCCGGGAGGCCCTGAAGGAAGTGAATGAACAGATCACCGCTCTGGATGCCGAAGCTGAAGCCTCTGAGGATATTACCCGAAAAGAAGACATCTACGCCGAAATAGACGCATTAAAGGAAAAGTCTTACGAGATCTCTGAAGGAGTTCTTAATGAGATCCTGCCTGAAGCCTTTGCAACCGTTAAGGAAACAGCCAAACGTTTTAAAAATAATACCGAACTTAAAGTTACTGCGTCTGCCTTTGACCGTGAACTTTCTGCAGAGAAGGATTATGTGACTCTCGATGGAGATCATGCTGTTTGGAAAAACTCCTGGGATGCTGCAGGAAAGCCCGTAACCTGGGATATGGTGCACTATGATGTACAGCTTATAGGCGGGGTCGCAATGCACCAGGGAAAAATTGCCGAGATGCAAACAGGGGAAGGTAAGACCCTTGTAGCCACGCTTCCCATGTACCTCAACGCCCTTACCGGCAACGGTGTGCACCTGGTAACAGTAAACGACTACCTGGCCAAACGTGACAGCGCATGGATGGCGCCTATCTTTCAGTTCCACGGACTTACAGTTGATTGTATCGACTATCACAGGCCAAATTCGGCACCAAGAAGAAAAGCTTATAATGCAGATATTACCTACGGAACAAACAACGAGTTCGGTTTTGATTATCTGAGGGATAATATGTCGCATTCGCCCGATGATCTTGTACAGCGGCCACATAACTATGCGATCGTGGATGAGGTGGATTCGGTACTTATTGATGATGCACGAACTCCGCTGATCATTTCGGGACCAATTCCTAAGGGAGATGTGCACGAGTTTGATCAGTTAAAACCGGCGATAGCTAATATTGTTGAAGTACAGCGTAAATATTTGACCGGAGTACTTGCTGAAGCCAAGAAACTGATTGCTTCTGGCGATACCGAAGAAGGTGGTCTGCAGTTGTTACGCGTTTACCGCGGACTTCCCAAGAACAAGGCGCTGATAAAATATTTGAGTGAAGAAGGAATTAAAACCTTGCTTCAGAAAACAGAGAACAAATACATGGCCGACAACAACCGGGAAATGCCTACGGTTGATGCCGAATTGTATTTTGTGATCGAAGAAAAGAACAATCAGATAGATCTTACGGACAAGGGAATTGAATTCCTTTCGGGTAAAGATGATCCTGATTTTTTCGTGATGCCCGAAATTGGGATGGAGATCGCAAAAATTGAGAAGGAAGGTCTTTCCAAAGAAGAGGAAGCTGAAAAGAAAGAAGAACTTTTCCGCGATTATAGCGTGAAAAGTGAGCGTATCCATACCATGCGTCAGCTGTTAAAAGCCTATACCTTGTTCGAGAAGGACACGGAGTATGTGGTAATGGAAAACAAGGTAAAGATCGTTGACGAGCAAACCGGCCGTATCATGGAAGGTCGTCGTTACAGCGATGGACTGCACCAGGCCATTGAAGCCAAGGAAAATGTAAAGATCGAGGATGCTACGCAGACCTTTGCTACGGTAACGCTTCAGAACTACTTCAGGATGTACAGCAAATTATCGGGTATGACGGGTACTGCGGTTACAGAAGCGGGGGAATTCTGGGAAATATATAAGCTGGATGTGGTAGAGATCCCTACTAACCGTCCTATTGCAAGAAAAGATAAAGAAGATCTTGTTTACAAGACAAAGCGTGAAAAATACAACGCGGTTATCGATCACGTAACCGATCTTTCCAGAGCGGGAAGACCAGTGTTGATCGGTACTACTTCCGTAGAGATTTCCGAATTATTAAGCCGTATGCTTAAGATCCGAAATGTTCCTCACAACGTTCTTAACGCGAAACTGCACAAGAAAGAAGCCGATATTGTGGCCGAAGCCGGTAATGCCGGAGTGGTAACCATTGCCACTAACATGGCAGGTCGTGGTACAGATATCAAGCTGAGCCCTGAGGTAAAAGAAGCAGGCGGTCTTGCCATAGTAGGTACAGAACGTCATGATTCCAGACGAGTGGACAGACAGCTTAGAGGTCGTGCAGGACGTCAGGGAGATCCGGGAAGTTCACAGTTCTACGTTTCCCTTGAAGACAATTTGATGCGCCTCTTTGGTTCAGAAAAGATCGCGAAACTCATGGACCGTATGGGTCTGGAAGAAGGGGAGGTAATTCAGCATTCCATGATCTCGAAATCTATTGAGCGCGCTCAGAAAAAGGTGGAAGAGAACAACTTCGGGGTTCGTAAAAGACTTCTTGAGTATGATGATGTAATGAACGCTCAAAGGGAAGTGGTTTATAAGAGACGATATCACGCCTTGTTTGGAGACAGACTTCGTGTGGATATCGCTAATATGATCTATGATACTTCGGAAGGAATTGCGGAAACTAACAAACTGGCCGGGGATTTCAAGAACTTTGAATTTGAACTGATCCGTTACTTCTCCATGAGTTCTCCAATTACTGAAGAGGAGTTCGACAAGATGGATTTCCATAAGATCGCTAATCAGATCTACATATCGGCCTACGAACATTACCGTGAGAAAATGAAGCGTAATGCCGAAGCTGCCTACCCTGTGATCAAGCAGGTTTGGGAAGACAAAGGCAATAACTTTGAAAGGATCGCGGTACCCTTTACAGATGGTGTAAAATCCCTTCAGGTGGTTACCAATCTTCAAAAAGCTTACGAAACTGAAGGAAAACAGTTGATTACCGACTTTGAAAAGAACATCAGTTTAGCCATTATTGATGATGCGTGGAAAACACATCTTCGAAAAATGGATGAATTAAAGCAGAGTGTGCAGCTGGCTGTTCACGAACAAAAAGATCCGCTGCTGATCTATAAGTTTGAAGCATTTGAATTGTTCAAAGTAATGCTGGACCAGGTGAATAAGGATGTTATCTCCTTCTTATTTAAAGGAGAGCTTCCGGCACCAAATCCCGATCAGATCAGAGAGGCAAGACAGACCAAAAAGCGTGAGCAGGTAGAAACTTCAAAAGAAGAGATTCCAAATATGGATGAGAGAGCTGCTCAAAGCCGGGCCGCAGGCCAGGGACAGCAGCGTCGCCCTCAGGTTACTGAAACCATTACCCGCGAACGTCCAAAGATTGGTCGTAACGACAAGGTCACGATTAAAAATGTGATGTCGGGAGAGAACAAAAGCATGAAATACAAACAAGCCATCCCCCTGCTCGACAAAGGAGATTGGGTATTGGTTGACGAATAAATAATAGAACCACCTTTATTTCTCCCCCTTTTTCAAGGGGAGATGTCCGAAGGACAGAGGGGTTAATCGTTATTAGTTATTATCACTCTATAACTACTAACTATTAACCAGTAACTTTCAAAAAAGCCTGAAAAGCAAATTGTTTTTCAGGCTTTTTTATTTTTTTGCTTCCTCAGGGAAATCCTTATTATTTTAGTATTTTTAAAGAACCAACCTCACCCCTATGAGCAAGTATCGCATCGAAACAAAATGGGCTGTTATTTTTTCGGTTGTAATGATCCTCTGGATGCTGGGTGAAAAGTTTTTTGGGCTACACGATAAATATATTTCCGAACATTCCTTTTATACCAGCTTTTTTGGAATAGTAGCCATAGTGATCTACCTCTTTGCGTTGTATGACAAAAGGGAAAATTTCCACAACGGTTATATGAACTGGCTGGAGGGATTTAAGGCAGGAGCCATTCTCACGCTGGGAATTGTGATCCTCTCTCCTTTTGTTCAACTACTCATTAGCGAAATTATTACTCCGGATTACTTCAAAAACATACAGGAATACTCTATAGAGACCGGTGAAATGAGCCGCGAAGAAGCTGATGTTTATTTCAATATCAAAAATTACATCATTCAGAGTATGGTCTGGGCCACAATTACAGGTCTTATAACTGCAGCTGTCACGGCTCTCATATTACGCAGGAAAGTACCCGATCCAAACCAGGTAAAAGGTACGACTCCCTATAGATAAGGCTTATAAAGGCTAACCAGGAAATGAAGTTGAAACAAAGAAGATGACCGGCAACTTTGATAACATTTTACAACATTGAGATCTAATATGTCCAACTAATTCACAGGACCGAACAAATGGAGGAAAGCAAAATTCATTCCCGCCAAAAGATCCTCTTTTTTAATAAAGACTACATTCCCGAATTCGTTTATGGAGGTATTGATGGTGCCATTACCACCTTTGCAGTAGTTGCAGGTGCAGAAGGTGCCAGTCTCGGACTTTCTGTAGTAGTCATTCTGGGTATTGCAAATCTTATAGCCGACGGATTCTCCATGTCTGTCGGAAATTTTTTCTCTACAAAAGCAGAACGGGACTCCTATGAACGTCACCGGCAAATTGAATATTGGGAAGTTGAGAATTTGCGGGAGAAAGAGATAGAAGAAATAAGAGAAATTTATGCAGCCAAAGGATTTGAAGGCAAGCTCCTGGAAGACGTAGTAGAGGTGATCACTTCAAATAAAGATGTATGGGTGGATACTATGATGAAAGAGGAGCTGGAAATGGTTAAAAGTGATAAGACCCCTTATAAAACTGCAGGAATGACCTTTATAAGTTTTATAGTGGTTGGCTCTGTACCCTTACTCTCCTATGTGTTTGCAGGAACCGGTTCTACACTGCAGGAAGATCTCTTTCTCTATTCCTGTATCCTTACTGCTGTGGCTTTAGGAATTGTGGGGAGTTTTAAAAGCATAGTCACTGAAAAAAATATGTTCGTAGGAATCTCAGAAACACTTTTATTGGGTGGATTGGCTGCACTTTTGGCCTATTTCGTGGGAGATATACTGGAAAAGGTCTTTTTATAGCAGTAGGAATTTTCTACTGACACAAATTCTTAAGGTTTGAATCCAAACTCTTAAATTTTACTCAATATTCTATTAAAAATCAACGATTTAACAATTGGTTAGCAGAGAGGAAATATCTTCTGTGAGTATCTTCGAACCATATCTAAAAACGCATGTCTATGGAAGATCGTTACTCTAAATTTAAGAAGTTGAACTGGCTGCTTAATGAAAGTTTTGAAGCAGAACGTATTTACTATAATGCGGGTGAAGATGTACAGCAGGTAGAGTTGAAGCGATTTTTCAACCACGAAACTGTAAACAGAAACCGCTTTAGCTACGAAATCTCAGAACAACTTGTACAGGCCGGTGTGGAACCGGCAAAAGAATGGGTGCAAAAAGGAAATCTCGACAGGGACTGGAGAGAAGAACGTAAAGCCCTCATCCGAACCAAACCTTTAAAACTGCTGAAAAAATGCAGAAAAAAGGATGAAGAAAATCTGGAACTCTACAATGAGCTACTGGAACAAAAGAATTTACCAAAGGAAGTTATTAAGCTTCTAAAAAAACAAAAGGAAACCATTCTTAAGGCAGTTGATAAATGCCTGAAATATGAGAATGGAGAACAAGCGCTTGATCCGCAACACAAACCGCGGGTACGGAAATTAAAAGCGATGTAAAGATAAACTACCAACCAACTCAACCAGTGAAGCCCCGTAATGGGGCTTTTTCTTTATCTCTACCCCCCGTATAATTCCGAAATACTAATTCCCAAATTTCCTACACAATCCTTTGATCCTGTACCCCGAATTCGGCCCGGAAATTGTTTAACTTAGATCTATATGAATACCTTTAAAAGAATTTTCTTTGGATTGATAATAGCAGGAGCCGTGATCATGGTTTCTTATATTGTCTATAAGAACAATACCAAATCTTTTAGTCCCGAAGATACCGTTACCTACAGCAGCGGAGATCTTACACTTGAGGTTTTTTATAACCGGCCATATAAAAAAGAGCGGGAGATCTTCGGCGGACTTGTTCCTTATGGGCAAGTCTGGAGAACGGGTGCTAACGAAGCTACCACTTTTTATACCTCCAAAGATATTTTAGTTGATGGCTCCCTGCTCCCTGCGGGTAAATATACGTTGTGGACGATCCCGCAGGAAGAGACATGGAAGGTGATCTTCAATTCCGAAATGTATCCCTGGGGCATTACAGCAGAACAGGTTCCTTCCAGAATAGCAGAATATGACGTCCTGGTTGTGGAAATGCCTGTAGTGAAATTAGAAAATCCGGTAGAACAGTTCACAATCTTCTTTGAGGAGAAACAACAATTCATCACCTTCAATATGGTTTGGGACCGGACCTTAATCCGTGTACCCATTATCGACCCTGAAAAAGTGGAACAGGTAAAACCTTCTTAAAATGATATTTTTGGGAGGTGTTGTTGAAGGCTTTATCCCTTCTGAAAAATCAGCATCTAAACGAGTAATCGGTAAAATGAATTATATAGGTGATTAAACCTCTATGAAAAAGAAGCCCGTAGGGGCGACAGCCTGTTATAAAATCTTCTCCGCGCACCTCATAAAGTCCCGTAGGGACGAAAGATCATCATTATATGAAATTTCAAAGAATGGAATTTCCCGTATTAAAGCCCCGTAAGGGCGAAAGCCTGGTAGACAATTCTAACCTCACTTCATAAAGTCCCGTAGGGACGAAAGATCATCCTAAGGAATGCAGTACAAATTAGGTTTTTGATTGGGAAGATCTATTTGCTACTCAATAAAAATGAATTCAGCTTAAATCTTTAAAAATATATTTGGGATCAAATGGAATTTTTAATTCCTCCAACAATTGCACATACTCTTCCTGAAATGTCATCTTTCTATGATGTTCTTGTTGATTCTGAATATAATTAATCAGTCCCGGCACCTGAGATTTTGAATAAGAAAAAGCTCCGTATCCTTCCTGCCAGGCAAATCTTCCGTTTACGAGCTTTTCCTCGTTAATCCATTTTGAGGAGCCTCCCTTTACGTCCTGCATCAAATCGGAAATAGATTGATTTGGCCTTAGCCCAATCAGAAAATGAACATGATCTGACATTCCATTTATGATCAACATTTTATGGCCGTAGTCCTGAACTATCGCAGTGATATATTGATACAGCCTCTCCTTCCAGTGCGGCTGAATTAGCGCCTCCCGAAATTTTACGGCAAATACAAAATGAATATGGATTTGTGTGAAGGTGTTAGGCATAGGCATTTAATTAATTCAATATATTAATATAGGGAAATTGCTGATAGTCTTTCGTCCCTACGGGACTCTTACTAATAAACTTCTTTAAATTCTACCGACCTTATGCCCCTACGGGGCAACATCTGTTCAGGAATTTAGATATCCCGAAGCTTACACCTTAGTAAAATGTTTCTTTCGATAAACGTTATTTATTCAATCCTGACAAATGACATATCCTGTACCTAAAGGCACAGTTTTTCATTTCTCCTATTTTTTTCTACCTATAGGTAGTCCCTACGGTACGTTTACTAAAGAGAATTCGGAATTTCTACCGACCTTCTGTCCCAATTCGGCTATATTCTAAAAGAGGATATTCCGATGATTCCCTGATAATAATTACTGATTTTGATAAACTCTATTCTCTACAATGACATATTCTGTACCTAAAGGCACAGATTATCCTTTTCCTGATATTTTTCTACCCATAGATAGTCCCTCCGGGATTTTTTCTCCTATTTCAGTAATGATTTTTTAAATATGATTCTACCAATTTATATAAGTTAAATATTATACAAAGAACAATTTCCTGGCCCATTAGGACAGCATATCGGTAAAAATTGGAAGTACCACCCGTATAACCGTGTCTTTAGGCACGGAATATTAATCCCGCCATATATTCCCGTGGGGACGAAAAATCATTACTATATGAAATTCCAAAGAAATGAATTTCCCTTTTTAAAGCCCCGTAGGGGCGAAAGCTTGGTAGAAAGTGCATCCCCACCCCTTATCGAGTCCCGTAGGGACGACAGAACATACTGTCCTAAAAGGTGAAATTACCCAACCCTCAACAACAAATCGGGATCCGGGCAATTGGCCAGGAAATGATCAATTTCTCTTCTGTTGGCGACGCCAGGATAATCTCCTTCTTTACCCTCCATATCCAGGATGATCTGAAAATGCAGGTGTGGAGCGTAATTTCCATTTTCTGAAGCATCTCCTAAAGCAGCGATCTTCTGTCCCTGCCTTACCTCCTGCCCCACTCTAAGGCCGGCTAGGGAACTTCGTTGCAAATGTCCGTAGAGGGAGTAGAAATTTTTCCCTTCAGCCTCATGTTCAAGAATAATTGTGGGGCCGTAATCTCCAAAATTATCGTTGTCCCGGAAGCTGTGGATTTTTCCGTCCAAAACGGACAGGACTGCTGTACCTGCGGCTGCCCATACATCTACTCCAATATGTATATTTCTTATCAATTCCTCCTCTTCTGCCGCAGAAAAGAGTCCGCTGCGCTTGTAAAGGCCGCGATGTTCGTTATAGCCGCCATAAGCGATATTTTTGTCATGCTTCCGCAGAAAAGTATCCAGATATTTCTGAAAAGCATCAGGCGAATCGAGCTGGGCCTGGGATAATTCTTTGTTATTTACGGACAGATCTATATGCTGATAATCTTCCAAAGAAAAACCGGCATCAATTACAGGAGTAAAACCTGTAGCGAGGCCGGTTAAGAACTTATGTCGTGGCATTTATTTTTTTGCCAAATTTAATCTACTTCAAAAGAACATCACTGAATTTGGCATTGATATTTATTGTAGCTGCTGCATTTTGGTTTGCGTTGTAACCCTTCAGCTTTTGATTGTCATAGGAATTGCTGGAAGTCACTTTCAGACCCTGGGGATACTTAACTTTACTATTGGTCCCATTGTAAGTGAAATTGAATGCACTCTCAGGTAGATCAAGTACCAGGTCACTGTTCTCTACTGTAACGTCCAGACTTTTGAATCCGGGGGAGACACTATCAATCTTCAGTTCTCCAAAAGTACCAGCAAGAATACCGGTTTCCCCGAGTTCTCTTATTTGGACATTACTCGAATTTGAATCCAGCTTTAGACTCTCAGCCTTGTCGATCTTCAAATCCTGCACATAAGCCGCATTTAATACACCATACTTCCAGTTTTTTATAAGTACAGGAGTATAGGATACTTTTACGTTGGTGTTTTTTCCGGCAATTTCTAAAGCATTAAATCTGGAATGGGAGATCTCTCCGCGAAGGTTATTGGTGGTGCCGGCAAGTTTTACCTCTCCATGACGTACGTTCAGTTTAAGTTGCGCATTCCGGGGCATCTTCACCTTAAGCACTTTTTTAGCCGAACTATGATCTTTTAAAATGATCAATTTCTTTCCTGTTTTTGCCTCCTGTGCTCTTGCCTCCTTTTCTACGTTAGCAGCCCAGGTTTCCATTTCCTTGCCGAATTCTTCTCCCCATTTTTCCATATCCTTCCCAAAGCTTTCACCCCAGGCTTCCATTTTCTTCTCAAAATCCTTGCTCCAGGCTTCCATCTTCATTTCCTGCTTTTTTCTAAGAGCAGAATCTTTTTCAAATTTCTGAGCCCAATCTTCCATGGCCTTTTCAAAGTCTTTTCCGAAGTTTTTTTCGATCTTCGCTTCAAACTTCTTCATGTATTTTTCACCGTCTTTCTGGTATTGCTCATAATCGAAATTGATCTCACTCATGCTCGCATAGAATTCCGGCGGAAGAGGATTTCCCGATAGGCCTTCCAGCATGGGTCCCATCATTTGGGTAAGGGGAGCGATCATTTCCGGAAGTTTGGCTAAGGGAGCCTGAAGTGCGGCCATGTTAAAGTCCCCGGGGCCTCCCGGTGCAGCCGAAGAATTGATCTTCACCTCCTGGGCAGAAGCATCAACGTCGAGTTTCCAGCTTTGAAGCGCCTTATTCTGGTTCTCCTCGCTTCCTTCAAGATAAGCAGAGACCTGCACTTCATTCCTGTCCCAGTATTCAACGTTCACCAGGGTGTGGCGGGCGTCAATATTCACCGTGACATCTTTGTTGGTTTTATAGGTCTTATCCAGTTTGCTGGTCTGCGCCAGGCCTGTAGTTACACAAAGCATGGCTACTATTAGATATTTAAGCCTGATAATTTTCATTTTCTTTAATTTTAGATTGATTGATATCTTTAATTTTATTTTTCAGTTTGTAAAGCAATTCCAGTCGTAGCTGCAGGTTTGAGATCATCGCCTCCACAGTACTTTCGGTTAGCCCCACTTCATTGATCTCAGCATTCAGTTTTTTGTACTCCTGGTCAAGTCCGGCCAGCTGCTTCATGAAAGAATCAACAAGAGCCCTGTTTGAATCATTGACTTCCAGTTTGGCAAGTTCTATATTAAGACTGGCGAGGTAGAAATTCTCGATCTCTTTGAATTCGGGTGAAACATCACTTAACTGATATTCTTTTGTCACCGGAATTTCCTCCTCATTCTTTTGTTCTCCTTCAACGGGAGCCGTAGTGATCTGATTATTGTTAAAGTCATTTTCACTGTTGAGGAAGAAAAAACTTATTCCAAGCATCACCACAAGCACCGCTGCTATCTTCATGAAGAAGTAATTCCTGTCTGAGCTTTTATCCTGCTTTTCCTGCGGAAATGTCTCCTCAAGTCTTGCTTCAAATCTCTTCTGATGTCCCTTTGGGGGTCTGGAAGGCAGGGCTTTTTCCTCCTGAAACATCTTCCTAATATCCTGTGCCATGTTTTCTCATTTTAAGTTCGTCCTGTAATTTTTTCTTTCCCCGGTGCACCAGAGTCCTTGAGGCCACCTGGGAAATATCTAATATTTCTGAAATTTCTTCGTGATCATAACCTTCCAGCAAATAAAGCATTAACGGATACCGGTATTTTTCCGGCAACTGCTCCATGGTCTGCTTCACTTCTTCTATTCCAATCCCGTCATCAACGTTCCAGTTTTCCTCCTCCTCTACCGTTCCCAGTACCTGTTCATTCATTGCAACAAGTTCCAGCTTACGGGCCTTTAATTTATCGAGGCATTTATTGATCACAATTCTCTTGAGCCAGGCTCCAAAAGAGACCTCTCCCGTGAATTGAGCCAGTTTCTCGAAGGCTTTTATAAAAGCCTCCTGCATGGCATCTTCAGCTTCAAACGGATCATTAATGAACCTCCGGGCCACATAGTACATGCCGTCGCAATACTTGTTGTAGAGCTTGAGCTGCGCCCTGCGGTCATTTTGTTTGCAAGCCTCTATTAATTGATGTTGTATCAAAATAACTTCAGTTTGGTTGGGTTTCACTTTAAAGACGACAGTTTTTCTGCCGCGTTGCAAAAATTCTTAATAAAAGTAGATTTTTTTCTGAAGAGAAGTTGTTGCGGGTTGCGAGTTGCGGGTTGCGGGTTGCGGGTTGCGAGTTTCGAGTTGCGGGTTGCGGGCTGCGGGTTGCGGGTTGCGGGTTTCGGGTTGCATAATTCTCACCCTGTCCTGCGGACACCCCGGCCTCCGGCTGGCGGGGCTCAGAAAGAAGGGATCTAAGGGAATAAATATAATCTTTTAATAAGGTAATTCCTTAACAAAAAAAGAAGGCTCCTTAAGAAGCCTTCTTTTTCTTTTATCAAAATTTTCTGATCACTGATCACCGATCACTGACCACTATTCCTCGTCCAGCATCAAATTCAGCGTGACATCAACATTATCCCGCGTTGCTCTGGAGTAAGGGCAGATTTCATGCGCTTCGTTTACAAGCTTTTCTCCTGTTTCCACATCCACTCCGGGAATATAGGAATCAAGGATCACAGCCAGCTGAAGATCCCCTTCTTCTGTTTTTCCAATTTCAACAGATGCTGTAACGTTAAAATCTCCAAGATCCACTTTATGTTTCTTAGCCACTACCTGAAGGGCACTACCATAACAGGCAGAATATCCGGCAGCGAAGAGCTGTTCGGGGTTGGTTTTGTCCTCCCCTTTTCCACCCATGGATTTGGGCATACTAAGATCCATATCAATAATCCCGTCATCTGTACTTACATGTCCTTCTCTTCCTCCGGTCGTTGTTGCTATTCCGGTATACAATGTCTTCATAATGATGTTTTTTTTAACTATTTTAGTACTTCAATATACAAATAATCTCCACTTAAAAATAATCATTGGTTTGGCTAATAAATCGGCATTAAGTGAAGCTGAAGGCACCCGCCCTGCATCGGGAATTAATCCCGGTGTGGCCAAAAAGGTCAGGGATTCCCGCCGAAGGGAAATAGTAGTTGAAGAGCTTGTAAAAGAAATGCTTGCAGGAAACAAACGCGCCCTTAGTCAGGGAATTACTCTGGTTGAAAGTAACCAGCCCCTGCACCAGGAAAAAGCAGCCCAAATCATTGAAAGATGTCTTCCCCATGCTAACCGCTCTTTGAGAATAGGAATTACCGGAGTGCCCGGTGTGGGAAAAAGTACATTCATTGAAGCTTTTGGAAGCTATCTTGCCGACAACGGAAAAAAGGTTGGCGTACTTGCCGTAGATCCTTCCAGCTCGGTTTCCGGCGGAAGCATACTGGGAGATAAGACCCGAATGGAAACACTGGTCAATCATAAGAATGCTTTTATAAGACCCTCCCCTTCGGGAGATTCCCTGGGAGGAGTGGCAAAAAAGACCAGGGAGACCATCATTTTATGTGAGGCTGCAGGATTTGACACACTGCTCATAGAAACCGTAGGCGTGGGACAGAGTGAAACTACAGTTCACAGCATGACCGACTTTTTCCTGTTGCTTAAGTTGGCAGGAGCAGGCGACGAGTTACAGGGAATCAAGAGGGGAATTATGGAAATGGCAGATGCCATCGTGATCAATAAGGCTGATGGCGACAACCTGAAGCCGGCCGAAAAGGCCCGCTCAGAATTCCGTAGAGCACTTCATCTTTATCCGGCGAAGGAAAGTGGGTGGAGCCCAAAAGTCCTTCTTTGCAGTGCCTACGAAAATACGGGTATAAAAGAGGTTTGGGAGCTTATCAGCAAATACGAAGATCAGGTAAAGGATTCGGGGCATTTCGCGAAAAAGAGACAGGAACAAAACAAGTTCTGGTTACTACAAACCATAAACGAAAATCTGAAAAACCGCTTCTATCAGCATCCTGAGATAAAAAAAATGCTTCCGAAGCAATTAGAAGCCCTGGATCGAAATGAAACCACTCCCTTTGAAGCTGCAGCACTCCTTCTCGGAAAGTACAGAGAATAATCTTCTTAAGGATTTTTGTATCCTGAGGCAACAGGGTTCACAAAATATTTCTTCAGCAGGAATTTATGAAACAGGAATAAAAGGTAGCCGATCATTATTCCAAGAATCCAACCCGTAAGAACATCTCCCGGATAATGTACTCCTATATAAATACGACTGTACGAAACTAACAGTGCCCAAAAGATCAGGACATAAAAAATATGCTTCCAATAATTCTTCAGGATCATTCCCAGAAAAACACATAACGCTGCCGAACTTGCTGCATGCGCAGAAAAATAGCCATACCGGCCACATCTCACAGCTACAAAACGGGCATACTCCATCACCCCCTCCTGCCTGCAGGGACGGGCTCTTTCAAAAAAATGTTTAAATAGATTCGAAAGCTGATCTGTCATTGTGATCAAAACAGCCACTAATAATAAGGTCAAAAGGGTTCTTTTTAAACCAAGTGCTTTATACAGGAAGAAAACCAGCAGCGCATAAAAAGGAATAGAAGCGAATTTATTGGTGATGAAATTCCAGAAATTATCCCAGGCCGGAGTCCCAAGATTGTTCAGGAATAGAAAAAGTTCCTGATCCAGTTCTACTAACTGTTCCATAGTTTAGTCTTCGTACCTAGAAATTTCACGATCGTAGAAATCTGTTGCCTGCTGGATGAGGCTCTCAGCTTCAGATTCGAGTTCTTTTTCATCTGAAGGATCAAAATCTTCGAGCCATTCCACCTCATCATTTTCCAGGTTTAGAATGAATCTTGGAAATTCTGTATGCACAATAAATATAGCATCAGGATAATCTGTATTATCTCCCAGGAGGAATTTTGGAAAGTCCATAGTTGATCTTTTTTAAACTATTTCTTCGGAAGCTTCCGAAGAAAGCAACAGCTTTTTACTTAAATAATTGAACCGAATATACAACATTAGCGCCGAAGCACTCAAGCCTGCCAGCAATCCGTACCAGATTCCCATACTTCCCAGCATCTCTTCCTTCCCCAGTATATATGAGATAGGAAAACCTATGATCCAGTAAGCAATAAAGCAAATGAGAGTAGGGAATTTCACATCCTGAAGTCCTCGTAAGGCTCCGAGTATCACCACCTGCAGACCGTCACTTAACTGAAAAAGTGCAGCTACGATAAGTAATTGAGCTGCAAGAAAAATTACCTCTGCATTATCTATATACATCATGGGCAGCCAGTCTTTAAATACGATAAAACCTACTGCAAACACGGCTTCAATGAGAAATACCAGAAGAAAGGTCGAAAATGCGATTCTCCTGAGGTCTCTGAAATTGGCCTTACCTTTTTGATTTCCTACCCTGATTGTTGCTGTTACGCCAAGACCTACCGCAACCATGAAGGTCATTGATGCCAGGTTTAAGGCAATTTGATTTGCAGCCTGCGGATTCGTGCCGAGGGTACCGGCGAGAAAAACTGTGGCGGTAAAGATCGCAACTTCAAAAAGCATCTGCAGGGCAGTAGGAAAACCTAGCGCAAATAACCTCTTGAAAATGGGAATTTTAAGCCACTCTTTTCGGGACCATATGAAGTACTGGCTGAATTTTTCTTTTTTTCTGAGAATATCCCACAGGAACCAGAGCATAAAGAAGCGGGAAATAAGGGTTCCCCAGGCGGCTCCCTCCAGCTCCAGGCGTGGAAATATCCATATCCCGTAGATCAACAAATAGTTGAAAAGCACATTTACCACGTTGGCAACCAGGGTAGCATACATAGCGTACCGGGTTTGAGAGAGACCGTCTGCAAACTGCTTATACGCCTGAAAGAACATTAGTGGGATCATGGAAAAAGCGACGATCTCCAGGTAAGGAATGGCAAGGTCTACAACTTCAGGCGGTTGATCCAGATGATACAGAATAGGTTTTGCCAGCAGCAAGACCAGGAACAGCAAAATTCCGTTGATGCCACACATCACCACTCCATGATGAAAATAACTTTTTCCTGTTTCGATATCTCCCGCACCATCTGCTTCAGCAATTAAAGGGGTAATAGCAAAGGAAAAACCAATTCCCAGGGAGAGGGCGATAAAAACAAGACTATTTCCCAAAGAAACTGCAGCCAAAGGGGCAGCTCCCAATCGTCCTACCATAATATTGTCGGCCAGAGCAACCATAACATGCCCAAGCTGACCCAGCATTACAGGGTAGGCGATATTGAGATTCTTTCCAAATTCTTTTGTGTATGCAGCTAATTGCACGGGGAGATTTTAAGCCTGCAAAGATAGAAAGTTTCTTTCCCGGCAACAGCAAATCTTCTAAACTTTTACTTCAGGATATCTGCTTCGTTTTTAATGTCATCAAAACCGTATTTATCTACAAGATATATAAAAGAAGCCATGGTAGCCGCTCCCAATTCCAGCTCCCGTTTATTGACTGCATCAAAAGTATCTGTAGCTGCATGATGGTAATCAAAGTACCTTTGGGAATCCGGTCTTAATCCGGCGAGTACCGTGCTTCCATTTTTTAGCGGAGAGATATCTGCACCACTGCCTCCTTTTTCAAAGTAATGAACCAGGTATGGCTTGAAAAGAGGTTCCCAGCTTTTAATTTTTTGAAACTGTGATTCCCGGGCATCAATTGAAAATCCGCGGGGAGTGAAACCTCCGGCATCACTCTCCAGGGCAAAAATGTGATTTTCCTTATTCTTCTTTGCCACTTCAGCATATTTGTTTCCCCCGCGAAGACCGTTCTCCTCATTCATGAAAAGCACTACCCGGATAGTTCTTTTAGGACGTATTCCCGCTTCCTTGAAAAGCCGGACCACTTCCATGGATTGCACCACTCCGGCGCCATCGTCATGTGCACCATCCCCAACATCCCAGGAATCAAGATGGCCACCCACCACTATAATTTCGTCGGGACGTTCACTGCCTTTGATCTCTCCAATCACATTGAATGATTCGACATCCTCAAAATTCCGGGGATTCATTTTATAATAGAAGTCGAGATCCGGATTTAGCTTTAGCATGCTGCTAAGGTATTCTGCATCCTTAGTGCTAATAGCTGCTGCGGGAATCCTTTTATTTACCGGAAGTTCACCATAGCTCATGGAGCCGGTATGTGGATGGTCGTCGATCTTGTGGGTAAGGGAACGAACTATCACTCCGGCTGCACCATATTTTGCGGCTTCGGCTGCACCCGAGTATCGCTGGTCAACACATCCACCATAGGCTTCAAAAGTGTGGATAAGATCGGCACGCATTGGCCTGTTGTAAAAGATGATCTTCCCTTCGATTTCTTTTCTGCCGTAATGTTCGAGTTGTTCTATTCCCTGAACTTCCAGGACCTTTGCTCTAAGGCCGGCATCGGGTGTGGCAACAGAACCTCCAAGAGCGAGGATATTTACGGTATTAGTAGGTCCACCCTGAGTCTGAATATATGCATATTCCGGATTTCCCCGGGTCCATTTCGGTACCATAACAGGCTGCAGCCAGACTCTGTCAAGTCCGAGGTTTTCAAGTTCGGCTTTAGTATAATCTACCGCCCGTTGTGCATTTACAGAACCCGAAAGTCTGCCGCCAATCTTATTGGAAAGATGATCCAGCCAGTCATAGCTCTTACCCTGCAGTAAGGCCAGGTCATAAATCTTTCTAAGGTTCAGGGAATCCTGTTCACTATCTTGTTGTGCACTTACATTTAGACTAAAGAGTACTACAAGAAGGACTATTGCTTTTTTCATAATAGGTTTCTTCTAAAAAACAAATGTAAAAAACCATTCCAAAACCTCTCAAAAAAGCCATTTTTAAATAATAATTTTCCCTGCCCCGAAAACGGGAGAATTATTTCTTCCCTCACAGAAGCCTAACTGCTGCCATTTTTTTATCTTTCGACAAAATTTCAGCCCCTTGAATAAACAGGAGATCATCAATAATGTTTCAACCTTACTTCAGGAGATCCCAACCTCTATGGAGATAGTTAAGGATGATTCAAAACGGGAAAAACGTTTTAATTATCTGGCCAAATACATGGTGGAAAAAGCCATTGAGAAGGATGCCCTTATAGTTTCCCCCGATGGAAAAGGAATCGCTATTCTGTTCCGCACCAATAGTAAAGACAGGAATTTCTGGAAGGATACGATCATGGACATTAAACTCGCTCTTAATGTAACAGGAATAAGAAAGGGACTAAAGGCCATGAAAACTCAGGGCTATGTCAAATCCCAAAGACCTAAGGAGGGCGACTATCTCTACTGCTGGTTCTGGGGAATTATTTCTGATGCGCGGGGTAGTGATGATGCCAAGACGGCATATGAGATGAAAAACAAATTTTATGCTATTGCGAAGGACCTGCAACTTCCCATTTATGCTGAAACCAGAATAAAAAGAATTTCCCTCGCCTATAGGCGATATGGATTTGAACAGTTTCACGAGTGGGATCATCCCAGTGGGGATAAGATGTATTTCCTGAAATATACCCCACCACCACGATAGTTCGAGGTTCAAGATTGAGTCCACTCTAAAAACAAAATTACTCGAATAATACTAAGAATGGACTATCTTTAAACCACTTTCCAACTCACTATCATGTTTAGAAAAACTCAGAATTCTTCTCAATCAGATCTCTTTTCTGGTTTTGGCCAATTGCTTGATGACAAGAAAGATAAGAAGCTAAACGATCCAAAGGCCTGGTACAATATTTTTTATAAGTATTTTATTTCCAGGATTGATGAAGAAAAATTTGCTATTCTTTTTTCGTCTACCGGTCGTCCCAATGCTTCGGTGAAGATTTTGGTGGGGATGATGTCTTTAAAAG
>NZ_AUIG01000034.1 GCF_000423585.1 Salinimicrobium xinjiangense DSM 19287 | reverse complement strand
GCTACGGATTAAAAATTGGAATTTGGGATTTGGAATTTGATTTTCCCGCGTTAAAACGCGGGGCTACTACCATCCTCCTCCGGCGCCACCGCCGCCGAATCCGCCGCCGCCAAAGCCTCCACCGAAACCTCCGCCACCGCCGAAGCCTCCTCCGCCGCCAAAACTGCCACCGCCGAATCCGCCGCGACCAAGGCTACTAAGAATAAGGATGTCGAGGAGTCCGCCGCCGCGCCGATAATTGCCACGACCGCCACCTCTTTTGTTTCTGGAGCTCAGGATAATGAGGAATATTATAAAAATAATGGATAGTATAACAAATCGGGGAGAAGCCCCGTCACCACGCGAAGCCGGCCTTGCACCTTCAAAGGTGCCGTTTAGTACCTGGAAAATAGCATCTGTACCGGCGTCCAGCCCGCGGTAATAGCTGCCGGACCTGAATTCGGGTAATATGATCCCTTCAATGATCTGCTTCGAAAGAGCATCTGTGAGCGTACTTTCAATCCCATAACCGGTAGTGATCCAGATCTTTCGTTCTGCTTCTGCCAGGAGGATCAGAATGCCATTGTCTTCACCAGCTTGTCCAATTCCCCACTCATCTGCCCATTCAGCAGAATAAGTACCAATATATTCTCCCTGCAGAGAAGCTATGGTGGCAATAACGATCTGTGTTGAGGTAGTATCTGCGTAGTTGATCAGCTTCCGTTCCAGGGCCCGTTCTTCCTCTGCCGACAATACGCCGGCTTCATCGTATACGCTGGTCTGCATCGAAGGTTTCGGCGGAATTTCCCTTTGAGCAATCGCTGTGAAGCTTATGCCGAGGATAAAAAGTATAAAAAGGGAATTCCGCAGTAAATAATTCATTATCTGGATATTTTGTCCGAAAGTTCATTTTGATCTCCCTCGCTCCAGGGAAAATGTTCCTGTAATTCTTTTCCGGCTCTTAAGATTCCGTCGATTAAACCTTGTTTAAAATTTCCTTTTTTAAACTGTGCGACAATGGCTTCCTTGGTAGTTTCCCAAAAATCTTTTGGTACAACAGCGTTGATGCCTTTATCGCCGTAGATAATGAATTGCCTGTCATCTACAGCTACATAGATAAGTACACCATTGTCTTCCTTGGTGTTGTCCATTTTCAGCAAATGGAATACCTCCATTGCACGTGCCCAGATATCACCTTTAAAGCTGTGTTCGATATGCACACGAATTTCTCCCGAAGTCTTTAGCTCGGCCTTTTGGATGGCTGCCACAACTTCGGCTTCATCTTCTTTAGAAAGGAAATCTTCAATTTTTGCCATTGTTAAAAATCAAAATCAACTTCTGGTGCGACTTCAGAACCGGGATCTCCCGCAAAAAGAGGCATTTCGTCAAAGCCGTACATGCCTACGATCATGTTGTTAGGGAACCTATTGATAAAAACATTGTAATCTCTTACAGTTTCATTATATCTGTTCCTTTCAACATTTATCCTGTTCTCTGTGCCTTCAAGCTGTGATTGCAGTTGCTGAAAATTTTGTGTAGCTCGCAATTCGGGGTATCTCTCAACGGTTACTAAAAGACGTGATAAAGCTGAAGAAACCTGGCCCTGGGCCTGTTGAAATTGCTGTAGCTGTTCCTCGGTTATATTGCTGGGATCCACATTTACCGAAGTTGCCTTTGCACGGGCTTCAATAACATCTGTAAGGGTTCCTCTTTCAAAATCTGCTGCTCCTTTGACCGTATTTACAAGATTTGGAATGAGATCACTACGGCGTTGGTATGCACTCTCTACCTGTGCCCAGGCAGTTTCGGCTGTTGCCTCCTTCTCTACAGCTGTGTTGTATTTACCAACGAATAATAAATAAATTCCCAGGATGATTGCCCCAATGATCAATACGGGCACAAGCCATTTTTTCATGTTATAGTTCTTTTTTTAGTTGAGTTAGTGTAGACTTAATATTTTCCAGTTTTCTAATGATCTCAAAGTTAGATAATGTTTTCCGGCTTTTCTCCTCCTTTAGGTGAGTTTTAGCACCCTCCAGTGTGAATCCCCGCTCTTTTACCAGGTGATAAATCAATTCCAGGTTTTTAATATCCTCTTTGGTGAATTTCCTGTTCCCTTTAGAGTTTTTCTTCGGCTTAATGACGTCAAATTCCTTTTCCCAAAACCGGATAAGAGAGGTATTCACACCAAAAGCATCGGCCACTTCTCCAATTCCGTAGTATAATTTATCGGGCAGGTTTACGTGCATTAATCCAGAGATTGGTTTTCAATTTGAGCCTGCTCCAGGATCTCATCGAATTCGGCAGGAGAAAGTTGTCCGTAATAGAAGTTGATAGGATTTATCTTCTCATCATCCTTAAAGATCTCATAGTGGAGGTGAGGCGCCTGGGACCGGCCGGTACTACCAACAAATCCAATCAGATCTCCGCGTTTTACCCTTTGACCTTTACGCACGTTATATTTATAAAGGTGACCGTACAGACTCACATAGCCATAGCCATGGTCGATCCTGATGTGATTTCCATAGCCACTGGATCTGTTATCGGCTCTTTCCACCACTCCATCACCTGTAGCATATACGGGAGTTCCCCTGGGAGCAGTGAAGTCCATTCCATAATGGAATTTACGAACCTTGGTAAATGGATCTGTTCTCCAGCCATAACCTGATGCCATTCTTTTCAGGTTCTCATTTTTAATAGGCATGATTGCAGGAATAGAGGTAAGAAGATTTTCCTTGTCTTTGGCCAGCTCCACAATTTCGTCAAGGGAGCGGGATTGCACTACCAGTCGCTTGGTAAGCATATCAAGTTTCTTATGGCTGTCCATAATAAGTTTGGAATTGTCAAAGCCTTCCAGGTCCTTATAGCGGTTAACACCACCAAATCCCGCAAGACGCTGCTCTTCGGGAATGGGATTTGCTTCAAAGTACAGGCGGTAAATGTTATTGTCCCGATCTTCCACGTTGGCCAGTACCTGTTCAACCTGTTCCATTTTTCGGTTAAGCAGGTCGTACTGTAATTTCATATTTTCGAGTTCCCTGGAAAGTGCCCTTTCTTTGGGAGTTTCGAGCTGCGGAATATTGAGATAAATTACCAGGAGAACAAAGCCGGCGAGAAAAGTACCCAATACACTCAGGGCAGCAATTCCAAGGCGACGGCCCTTCTTGCGCTCAATCTTTTTATAGGAAAGCGTCTCGCTGTCGTAATAATATTTAACCTTAGACATAAGTTAAATTATTCTATTTTTGCGTTACTTAAAATGTTGCAAAAACAGTGCAACAATCAGCTTGAGAAACGAACAAATATAAAAATTGTTTTCCCGAAAGCATAATATAAAAATTTTAACTTTTCATGAGATCCCAGGAGATACGTTCTAAATTCCTCGAATTTTTCCAAAATAAGTCCCACAGCATAGTTCCTTCGGCACCTATGGTGGTGAAGGATGACCCCACGCTGATGTTTACCAATGCAGGGATGAACCAGTTCAAGGAGTTCTTTCTTGGCAACGGAACTCCCAAGAGCCGCCGTATAGCCGATACGCAAAAATGCCTGCGGGTAAGCGGCAAGCATAACGACCTGGAAGAGGTGGGAAAAGATACTTATCATCACACGATGTTTGAGATGTTGGGGAACTGGAGTTTTGGAGATTACTTCAAAAAAGAAGCCATTAGCTGGGCCTGGGAATTACTTACCGAAGTTTATAAACTGAAAAAGGAAGATCTTTACGTATCAGTTTTCGAAGGAAGTGCAGAGGAGGATCTTCCTCTGGATAAAGAAGCACTTGAATTGTGGAAAGAGCTTGTGCCCGAAGAGCGCATCATCTACGGAAATAAAAAGGACAATTTCTGGGAAATGGGCGATCAGGGTCCCTGCGGACCTTCTTCTGAAATTCATATCGATCTCAGATCGGCTGAAGAGAAGACAAATACCCCCGGAAGAGATCTGGTGAACAATGATCACCCGCTGGTAGTGGAGATTTGGAACCTGGTTTTTATTCAGTTCAATCGGAAAGCCGATGGTTCCCTGGAAAAACTTCCTGAAAAACACGTTGATACTGGGATGGGTTTTGAACGCCTCTGTATGGCACTGCAGGGAGTAAAATCCAATTATGATACAGATGTTTTCACTCCGCTTATCAAAAAAATAAGTGAGGTAACGAATTCCGACTACGGAAAAGATGAGGAAATTGATATTGCCATTCGTGTGATTGCAGATCACGTGCGGGCAGTATCTTTTGCCATTGCCGACGGACAGCTGCCGGGAAGCGGCGGAGCAGGATACGTTATCCGAAGAATTTTGAGAAGAGCGATCCGCTATGGATTTACCTTTCTCAATCAAAAAGAAGCCTTCGTTTATAAGCTTGTCGAGACCCTTTCAAGTCAGATGGGAGAGGCTTTTCCCGAACTCCGCTCCCAACAGAACCTTATTACCAATGTGATAAGAGAGGAAGAAAATTCCTTTTTACGCACCCTTGATCAGGGACTGGTGATGCTTGATCAGATCATGAAGGAGAGCAAAGACAAAAATATTTCAGGCAAAAAAGCCTTTGACTTATACGACACCTATGGATTTCCGATTGACCTGACTGCACTTATCTTAAGTGAGAAAGGCTACAGCCTGGACCAAAAAGGATTTGAAGCAGAGCTTCAGAAGCAAAAAGACCGCTCCAGGAATGCCTCCAAAGTAACTTCGGGCGACTGGCAGGTGGTGAAGGAAGCAGAGACCGAAGGTTTTGTGGGTTATGACAGCCTGGAAGCCGAAGTGGAGATCCTGCGCTACCGTAAGGTGGAATCGAAAAAAGAAGGGGAACTGTTCCAGCTTGTTTTCAGTAAAACACCGTTTTATCCCGAAGGCGGAGGCCAGGTAGGGGACAAGGGAGTTCTGGAAGCAAAAAATGGTGCTGTAATTTACATTTTAGACACCCGTAAGGAGAACAACCTTATCATCCATTTAGCTAAAGAACTTCCCCAAGATCTATCCGGTACCTTTACGGCAAAAGTGAATGCTGCACAACGTGCGCGCACTGCAGCGAATCATAGCGCCACGCACTTGTTGCACCAGGCATTGAGAGAGATCCTGGGTACTCACGTGGAGCAAAAAGGTTCTATGGTTCAAAGTGATTATTTGCGGTTTGACTTCTCACATTTTAGTAAAGTGAGTGCTGAAGAATTACAGCAGGTGGAGGATTTTGTCAATTCAAGAATAGCAGAAAAACTTCCGCTTATCGATAATCGTGAAATGACCTATCAGGAAGCAATAAGTGATGGAGCAATTGCCCTTTTTGGAGAGAAATACGGGGACAAGGTCCGTGCAGTTCGCTTCGGAAAATCCATGGAGCTCTGCGGCGGAACCCATGTTGGAAACACGTCAGATATCTGGCATTTTAAGATCATTTCTGAAGGGGCTGTTGCATCGGGGATTCGAAGAATTGAGGCGATCACAAATGAAGCAGCCAGGGAATACTTTACCAATCAAACTGAAGCTTTTGCGGAATTAAAAGCAGTGCTTAAAAATGCACAGGATCCTGTAAAGGCTGTGGTAAACCTGCAGGAAGAAAATGCTGAACTAAAAAAACAGATCGAATCCCTGCTTCGCGACAAGGCGAAAAACCTCAAGGGAGATCTCAAGAGCCAGATCAAAGAGATCAACGGAGTAAACTTTTTAGCTCAGAAGGTAGATCTCGATATGGGCGGGATTAAAGATCTTTCCTTTCAGCTGGGAGAAGAAATTGACAACCTGTTCCTGCTCTTTGGAGCACAACAGGATGAAAAAGCCATGCTTTCCTGCTATATTTCAAAAAGCCTGGTTGAGGAAAAAGGCCTTAACGCCGGAAAGGTGGTAAAAGAACTCGGAAGATATATCCAGGGCGGCGGTGGCGGACAGCCATTTTACGCCACTGCAGGAGGAAAAAATCCCGCCGGACTCAACGAAGCGCTGCAAAAGGCGGAAGAGTTTGTGAAATGACTGCATGATCAACCCTTTCAGGGTTCCAAACCCTGAAAGGGTTCATCGAAACATTTCGGAATTCCAGCCAAACCTGCAAGGTCTTTTTTGGACCTTGTAGGTTTGATAAAGGAACAAAGACCTACAAGGTTTTGAAAACCTTGCAGGTCTACAAAACAACTAAAATGGAATTCCGTACTCCAGTTCCCATAACACCTCAGGAACCAAAAATTGGTTACCCCTCAAAAGTGCTGCTTTTGGGCTCCTGTTTTGTGGAGAATATTGGGAAGAAACTGGAGTACTTCAAATTTCAAAATCTGCTAAACCCATTTGGAATTTTATTTCATCCCACAGCCATTCATAACTTCCTAAAAAGGGTAAAAGAGCAGCATGTTTTCACAGAAGCCGATATTTTCTTCCACAACGAGGTTTGGCATAGCTACGAAGCACATTCCGACCTGAATTCGATAGAAAAGGAGGAGATCCTCAACAAGCTGAATGCTGCCGTGCAGGAAACAGCCGACTTTTTAAAATCGGCCACCCATGTGATCATCACACCGGGTACTGCCTGGGGCTACAGGTTGAAAGAATCGGGAGAAATAGTGGCGAACTGCCACAAGGTACCACAGGCGAATTTTAGCAAGGAAATAACAGAGGTCAAAAATGCCCTTTTTGAGACTTCAGAAATTGTGAGGTCGCTGAATCCTTCAACTAAGATCATTTTTACTGTTTCGCCTGTGCGGCATTTGAAAGATGGTTTTATTGAAAATCAGCAGAGCAAAGCCAGACTCATCACTTCGATCCAGGAAATAGTCGCTGAAAACGAATATTGTGCTTATTTTCCGTCGTATGAGATCATGATGGATGAGCTAAGGGATTACAGGTTTTACGCGGAAGACATGGTGCATCCGAATAAAACCGCTGTGGATTATATCTGGGAGAAATTCCGGCAGACGTGGATAGCTTCCGAGGCTTTCGAAATAATGAAGCGGGTAGATACCATTCAAAAAGGACTTTCTCACCGGCCTTTTAATGAAGCTTCCGAAGCACATCAGAAATTCCGAAGAGATCTTCAGCAAAAAATAGAACGACTGGAGAAAGAGGTGCCGGGAATTCGCTTCTGAGCAAATCTTCACATTTTCTTCAAATAAAGACTTTCACTAATTCGTATTTTAGGAACATGAAGAAATATATTGTTGGTGCCCTTGCCGTGTTGATCATTTTCCTCGCCTGGCGTTACTTTGAAAACCGCAATGCGGAAAGAGACCGGCTTGAGGAAAGTACGGCATTAATTCAGCAGCAGATCAAAAACGTCGGGAAGCTGGTGGTGACCGAGGGAAGTTTTTCGCAGGTCTATACTTATAAAGATACAAAGAACCGGTTCCTGGACGTGCTTCCGGCACGTAAACGAGCACTTATCGTTGTCAACACAAAAGCTACGGTTGCATATGATCTCAGTAAACTGGTGACCGAAGTCGATGTGGAGAATAAGACCGTGCATATAAAATATATTCCGGAGGAGGAGATCAGTATTTATCCTGATATAAAATACTACGATATCACGCAGGACTACCTCAACCAGTTCACGGCCGATGATTACAACAAGATCAAGACCCGCATCAACAAATCCATGCGGGAAAAAGTGGAGAATTCAACTTTAAAATCCAACGCGAAAAACCGTCTGATAAGCGAGCTGCAAAAGATCTATATCCTCACGAATACCCTTGGCTGGACCCTTACCTACAACGATGAGGAATTCGGCACTGCCCGTGAAATGCAGGAGCTAAAGCTGTAATTATCCGGTAACCAGGTCAGGCTTTACAAGTCCGATCCCATTGTCGATGAGGTGGGCAACTTCGGGCCGTCTTTCCTTTACATCTTCCAGGTGCTCCAGAACTTTTGAAGCGAGTTTTTCATCCTTACCGGAGGTTAATTCGAAAATCTCTACAGAGAGCAGCCAATCCCTCAGATGATATTTTTTGACCAGATCAAAAGCCGCATCCAGCGAGAATTTTGTATTCTTTCCCTGCCTTATGTTGCGCACTGATTCGTAAAGCGATTCCAGTTCCTCACGCTCCGGAGTCTTCTTGCTTTTAATTGTAGTAGAAGATGGAGTATGTGTGATAAGGTTAAAGGATTTGGCATCTGCAGGTCCGGCAAAGGCCGAGATCACTTCTTTTCCAATTGCCATGTCGTAGTTTCCCCATTCGGGTTTGAACAGCACTTCCTCTTTCCAGGTAACGGTGCAGTTCTTAAGGCTTATCAAGATGATCTTTCCCTGTAGGTTTCGTGTTCCGGTGATGATCTCTCCCTGCACTTTTATACCGCCTTCAAATTCGAAATCTACCTGTTCACCTTCATATATATCATAGGCCCGCAGGTCCCGCGGACTCATATCTTCAATGGCCAAATTGATTCCTTTTAGTCTGCCAACGGGAGATCCGAAACCATCGGGGTGGTTCTTTTTACCATGTCCCACAAGTTCTTTTTCTCTTGAAGCCAGTGCAGTTTCTCCGGTGGTCTGGAAATATGCAGGTTTTCCATCATTTTCAATCACACGTGTGAATTTTCCAGAGATCTGTAGTCCGGTGCTGAGTTCAATAGTTCCGATGTTTTTGGAATTGATCAGCTTTTGCAGGCCTTCCAGTCCGCCTACGCGCAGTGCCATTTTATTGGCAAATTCCTCCAGTACCAGGCTTAGGTGAGCAAAGTCGGGAGTTACATAAAGCTGGGGCTGAGGTTTGGTGATATCGAATTCCTGCTGTGCAGCGCTGATGTCGTAAGGGATCTTCTTTACTTTATCTGTCATACACCAGGCACTCTCTCCGATGGAAGAAAGCAAACCGGCGCCGTAGATCTTCGGATCTTCGGGTGTGCCTATGAGTCCGTATTCCACGGTCCACCAGTGCAGGTTCCTTATTTGGGCCATTTCACTCTGTTCCCGCTGGTCATTCTGCAGCTCATCCACTTTTTTCTCGGCGGTCACGATCTCTTCTTCGGGAGTGTCTTCGGCTTCTTTTATTATTGAAAGGTGACGGATTGCTTCATAGATCTCATAATCCTTGGCACTGGAAATGGCCTTACAACCAATTTCTCCAAAGCGGCGCAGGTATTCCGCATACTCTGGATTGGCTATAATAGGAGCATGACCTGCACCTTCGTGGATGATATCTGGTGCCGGGGTGTATTCTATGTGCTCCAACTGTCGAATATCACTGGCTATCACCAGTACATTGAACGCCTGGAATTCCATAAAAGCTGCCGGCGGAATGAAGCCGTCTACCGCTACTGCGGCCCAGCCAATTTCCTTGAGGATCCTGTTCATTCCGTACATGTTTGGAATGTGATCTATGGAGATCCCCGTTTTCTTCAAACCTTCCAGATAGGACGAATGAGCTACCTTACTCAGGTAGTCCACATTTTTGCGCATCACATATCTCCATACCGCCTGGTTTATAGGAGTGTAGTCCTCATAATTCTGCGGTTTTATGAATTGCTTCAGGTGTGCCGGAAGCTTATCGATGATCTCGTTTGATTCAAATTCTTGTTCCATAGCTGTAATAAATGAACAGGTTTTAAAGATACAAAAATATTGACTTTATAACCTGTTGATACTCTTTAGGATATGATTTTCACTAAAAGAAAAAGCCGCAAAAGTTATAATAACAAATGCGGCTTGATCAGGGGGTCTTTAAATTAATTTAATTCAAAGAAGGGGGATATTTTTCCAGGATCTCTTCTACGATCTTATTGATCCTTTGCTGTTTTTTATCCACTTTCTGGGATAAAGCGGCAGTTCCCATTCCCTGCCATACAAGTTCTTTCTTTTCGGCATCTACCAGGTCAATATAAAGTGTGCCTTCGCTGGTACGGTTGATAGTGTTGTGGCCTGCGCCCCAGTACCAGGGATGCCATCCCCAGCCGTAACCGTAGCCGTAAGGATTGTTGTAGATGTTCACGTTCTCTTTGGTCTTGGTAAAAATGCTTACCAGTAGATCTGGATTCTCAGACTTGGTGAATCCTTTTCGCTGCATTTCGTCGTCTATAGCTCTTAAGATCCTTTTCTTGTCAAGATCGGAGATCTCTGCTTTGTCAATTCCGGGCTTAAAGAATGCATAGGTTTGGTACTGGGCAAAATTGGCTTCCCTGTCATAATCTGTCGCCACCTTTACGGTACTACAGGAAGTCATTACCAGCACGAACAGAATAAGCACCGAAGTAATTTTAATAGCTCTCATATTCATATAAGTTTTTAGGTTAATTGTCCAGTAGACGGTCATCAACTATGTTAGGAATGGTAACCTTTAAGCGGGGTTCTGTTTCCATAGCCCGTTGAATTGCAAATATGGCCCCTTCGTTGCGGGCCCAGGATCTCCGGGCGATCCCATTATTTACATCCCAGAATAACATAGAGTTAAGTCGTCTCTCCGACTCAGAATTACCCTCAAGAACCATACCGAATCCGCCGTTGATCACCTCTCCCCAGCCTACTCCGCCGCCGTTGTGAATACTCACCCAGGTGGCACCTCTAAAGCTGTCGCCAATTACATTCTGAATAGCCATATCGGCTGTAAAGCGGGAGCCGTCGTAGATATTCGAGGTTTCCCGGTAAGGAGAATCGGTGCCCGAAACATCGTGATGATCCCTTCCCAAAATTACGGTTCCAATTTCCCCTTTTTCGATAGCCTTATTGAAAGCCTTTGCTATTTCTATGCGGCCTTCTGCATCGGCATATAGAATGCGCGCCTGAGTCCCTACTACCAGTTTATTGGCCCTTGCACCTTCGATCCATTTGATGTTATCCTGCATTTGCTGCTGAATTTCCTCCGGGGCTTTTTCCTTTAACTGCTGAAGTACTTCGCGTGCAATAGCATCGGTCTTTTCCAGATCTTCTTCCTTGCCCGAAGCACATACCCAACGGAAAGGTCCGAAGCCATAATCAAAACACATTGGCCCCATGATGTCCTGTACATAACTCGGATAAGCAAAATCTCTGTCTTCGCCGGCGGAGGCTCCGCTTACAAAATTCCCTTCCTCATCTTTATAGATCTTTGCGCCGGCTCTGGAAGCTTCCAGTAAAAAGGCATTTCCATAGTCAAAGAAGTAGGTGCCTTTTTTGGTGTGGCGGTTAATGGCTTCGGTCTGTCTTCGCAGGCTCTCCCTTACTTTTTCCTTAAAACGTTCGGGATCTGTGCTCATCATTTCATTTGACTCCTCAAGTGTGAGCCCCACCGGATAATATCCCCCGGCCCAAGGATTATGAAGGGAAGTCTGATCACTGCCCAGGTCAATGTGAAGATTCTCCTCATCGAATTTCTCCCAAACATCGACTATATTCCCCAGGTAAGCGAAGGAAATGGTCTTTCCTTCGGCCTTAGCTTTAGTTACCTTTTGCACAAGTATGTCGAGATCTTCAACCACTTCATCTACCCATCCCTGGGAGTGACGGGTCTCTACGGCTTTTGGATTCACTTCGGCGCAGACAGTGATACAGCCGGCAATATTTCCGGCCTTTGGCTGCGCGCCGCTCATGCCACCAAGTCCTGAAGTCACAAAAATAGAACCCTCTCCCAAAATGCCCTTTTTGACACCGGTGCCCTCAGGAGAAGTGGAGCTTTGTGCGATCTTGCGCAATGCATTGAGCACTGTGATCGTGGTACCGTGAACAATTCCCTGCGGTCCAATATACATATAGCTTCCGGCGGTCATTTGTCCGTACTGGGTTACTCCCAAAGCATTGAACTTCTCCCAGTCATCCTGTCTGGAGTAGTTGGGGATCATCATGCCGTTGGTGACTACTACGCGCGGAGCATCGGGATGTGAAGGAAAAAGCCCCTGCGGATGCCCTGAATTCATTACCAGCGTCTGCTCTTCGGTCATTTCGGCCAGGTATTTCATTACCAGCCGGTACTGTGCCCAATTCTGAAAAACTGCCCCATTACCGCCGTAGGTGATCAATTCATGTGGATGCTGGGCAACTTTTGGATCAAGGTTATTTTGTATCATTAGCATGATCCCTTTTGCCTGCTCACATTTTCCGGGATATTCAGAAATCGCGCGGGCGTAAATGTCATAATCTGGCCGCAGGCGGTACATATAGATCCTGCCATAGGTTTCCAGTTCGTGGCGGAATTCCGGCAGTAGCTCCTCATGATGTTTTTGATCAAAATATCTCAGTGCATTCCGAAGAGCAAGTTTTTTTTCTTCCGCAGAGAGGATGTCCTTGCGCTTTGGAGCGTGGTTTACCTTGGGATCATAATCTTTTGCAGCTGGTAAACTACCGGGGATACCTTCTAAAATGGCATTTTTGAAGTCCATATAGAATTATTTTTTCTGTTGGTTGGTTTTCTTGTTGAAGCCGTAAGGGCAGTGGCGGCAACCGCTTTCGCAGCAATAGCCTCTTTTGAGGTGGTATTTTTCAGTAAAGCAGCGGTAACCCTCTGGGGTTAGATAATAGTCCCCTTCCTCAAGCGGAATTTTTTTCTTGAAAAAACTCATATTACAAAAATAGCATTTTCTTATCTTGCCCTTATGTTCGTGGTGGTAAATAAATTTATTCTTGCCAAGCACTTTGATGGCGTAGTCCTCTGGCCATTTATTGTGGTGAAGCGAAAGGAGCTTAAGAAAAATCCTGTTTTTATGAATCACGAGCGCATTCATCTTAGGCAACAGTTAGAATTGCTGGTGATCTTCTTTTTCGTCTGGTATTTTTTTGAATATTTTATCAGGTTGATCAAATACGGTGATGCCTATCAGGCCTATAGCCGAATTAGTTTTGAACGGGAGGCATACGTTAACGAAAAGGATCTTAATTATCTTTCTAAAAGATCCTTCTGGAGTTTCTGGAGTTATCTTTAATTAAAGATCCTTAAGATTTTCAAGCATAGTCGGAAGGAGTTCGCTCACGGTGGGATGTATGTGAACGGCATCCCGAATCACCCGGTAAGTAGCTCCCGCATACATTTGATCAATTATGGTGTGAATATGTTCATCTGCTCCTGTTCCCAGGAAAGTTGCTCCCAGGATCTTATCAGTTTCAGCATCAATAAAGATCTTTAGTTTTCCTGCAGTCTCGCCTTTTTCTTTTGCCCTTGCAATTTTATTCATCGGCATTTCTGCCAGCCTTGCTTTAATTCCCTTTTCCCTGATCTGTTTTTCATTAAGTCCCACCCGGGCTAATGGGGGATCAATAAATGCTGCATAACTGGGAAACCGGTCTGAAAGTTTTCTCTTTCTTTCCTCAAAAAGCTGACTGTTTACAATTTGAAAGTCGTTATAGGAAGTGTGTGTAAAGGCACCCTCTCCATTGCAATCTCCCAGCGCCCATATATGAGGAACACTGGTTTCAAGCTGATCATTAACCTGAATAAATCCACGATCATCAGTCTTGATCCCGGTATTTTCCAACCCCAGATCATCTATATTCGGAACCCGTCCCACCGCCAGTAAAAGCTGAGAGGTTTTGATCTTTTTGACACCCTCTTCACAGTCGTATTCTACTTCAATTACGCCATTTGCCTGATTTGCTTTTATGCAGTTAGAATTTAGCAGAACATTAATTCCGCTATCTTTTATGATCTGCGTTATAGCTTCGGAAATATCATCGTCCTCTTTTTTCATAAGCTGTGAACCCCGCTCCAGGATCGTCACCCTGCTCCCAAAGCGACTGAACATCTGCCCGAATTCCAGGCCTACATAACCTCCTCCCACAATGACCAGCTCTTCAGGAACTTTTTCCAGTTCGAGCATCGTCCTGTTTGTCAAATAATTTACAGACTTAAAATCCTCAGGTACCCGCGGCCTGCCGCCGACATTGATAAAGATCTTTTCGGCTGAAATTTTCTCCCCGTTTACCTCGATCGTATTATTGTTTGCAAATACTGCCTTCCCCCGAATAAGGCTGATGTTTTCCTCTTTTTCCAACATCTTTTCCAGGCCCGCATGAGAATCGGCTATCAATTTGTCTTTCCTTACTTTGATCTTTTGTAGATCTACCTTAATATTTCCCTCAAAACTTATCCCGTGCTCACTGCTATTCTTTGCGACAAAAGCTCTTCTGGCAGAGGCTACATAAGCTTTGGTAGGAGTACAGCCGGTATTTACACAGGTACCGCCCAATTCGCCTTTTTCAATAATTGCTGTTTTAAAGCCATTTTTAGCCAAACTTGCGGCAAGTGGTGGTCCTGCCTGTCCCGTACCAATTATGATCGCATCAAATTTTCTCATCTGTTCCTGTTTGTAATACCTGAGATAGAAAATAAACATACTTTTTAAGAAAACCGGCTTTCTTTCTTATAATTAGTTCTTAATCTTTGCAGGTGTTTTGCTGAAGGAGTTAGAACATTAAAATGAGCGACAGAAAAAATATCTTTACTGCACCTCCTCAAATTCCCAATCAGTTGATAGCTGAAGTGGAAGGCGTTGCTGTTTATATGAAGCGGGAAGACCTGTTGCATCCTGAAGTTTCGGGTAACAAATTCCGGAAGCTCAAATACAACGTAGCTGAAGCTACCTCTCAAAAAAGGCAAATTTTGCTCACTTTTGGCGGCGCATATTCCAATCATATTGCAGCAACTGCAGCTGCGGGAAAACTTTCTGGATTCGAAACAATCGGGATTATACGCGGAGAAGAGCTGGGTGAAGATCTTGAGAAGACACTTCAGGAGAATGCCACGCTGAAATTTGCGCATTCCTGCGGAATGCAATTCCGTTTCGTGAGCCGCAGCCAATACCGGAAGAAAACTTCCGAAGGCTTTATTAAAGATCGGCGGAAGAAATTCGGAGACTTTTACCTGGTGCCTGAGGGCGGCACAAACGAACTGGCCGTAAAGGGCTGTGAAGAAATTTTGACTCCGCAGGACGCAGAGTTTGATGTGATCTGCTGTGCGGTGGGTACGGGAGGAACCATCAGCGGGATCATAAATGCTTCCGAAGAACATCAGCAAATACTGGGATTTCCGGCTCTAAAGGGAGATTTTCTGAAGCCTGAGATCTCACGCTTCAGCAAAAAAAACAACTGGGAACTTATAACAAATTACCATTTTGGAGGTTATGCTAAGGTGGACCGGGAGCTGATCGAGTTTATGAATGATTTCCGAAGCAATTATGGGATCCTTCTGGATCCTGTTTATACCGCTAAGATGATGTATGGGATTTTTGACCAGTTGGACAAAGGATATTTTTTGAAAAATACTCGTATTTTAGCCATTCATACGGGTGGCCTGCAAGGGATTTCCGGAATGAATGAGCTGCTTAAAATGAAGAATTTACCCCCAATTTTGATGTAGATGAGAAAGCTTTTTAAATTTTTTGCTCTTTTTAGTCTCATGTTCAGTGTAGCCTGTGGAACAGGTAAAAAGGTAGCTTCAAAGACAGAAAAAAAGGAAGTGCCGGCCGTAGTTGACAGAAACGCTCCGGGACAAAAAACTCAGGTGCCATCCACCCCGCGCACCTATGCCGATAAAATAGAGGCTTATATTTACGAATACGCTCCTATAGCCCAGGAAGAAATGCAGCTTTACAAGATCCCGGCAAGCATTACGCTGGCCCAGGGAATCCTGGAGAGTGGGGCAGGAGAAGGGGAACTCACCCGCAAGGCCAACAATCACTTCGGAATAAAATGTCATGGCTGGTCCGGACAAAAAGTCTATCACGACGATGATGAATCTCAGGAGTGTTTCAGAAAATATAAGGATCCGAAATACTCTTACCGGGATCATTCAGTTTTCCTGGCCGAGAGAAAACGTTATGCAAAGTTATTTGATCTCGATATGAATGATTACAAAGGTTGGGCGCATGGGCTTAGAGCCGCAGGATATGCGACCGACAGGAGGTATCCGGAAAAGTTGATCAGCATCATCGAGAGATATCAGCTTTATCTTTATGACGGCGATGCTCCTGCGAGAGATATTGCTTATTCGACACCGCGCTCTTCAGAAAAAGCTTATATAGTAAAGCAGGGAGATACCTTGTACTCCATCGCCAAGCGACACAATCTTACGGTGGAGCAATTACAGAAATACAATAATCTTAGAGACACGAATATTGGCATTGGCCAAAAACTTTACGTGGCTCAATAATCTCATAATATGATCTATAAAAGAAGCAGCGAACTTTTTGCTGCAGCTAAAAAAGTAATTCCCGGCGGAGTGAATTCCCCCGTCAGAGCATTTAGTGCAGTAGGCGGAGAGCCTCTGTTTATAAAAGAAGCCAAAGGTGCTTATTTGTATGACGAAGACGGAAATAAATATATTGACTACATCAATTCCTGGGGTCCACTGATCCTTGGTCACGCCTTTGATCCCGTAGTGGACGCGGTTGTAGACAGAGCGAAAAAAGGAACCTCTTTTGGAACACCAACCCAGCTGGAAACTACCATCGCAGAACTCGCTGTTTCCATGGTGCCGAATATCGACAAGATACGCATGGTGAATTCTGGTACCGAGGCTACCATGAGTGCAGTGCGTCTTGCCCGCGGATTTAAGAACAGGGATAAGATCATCAAATTCGCAGGTTGTTATCACGGGCACAGTGATTCATTTTTGATTCAGGCGGGCAGTGGTGCCGTGACTTTTGGTACGCCTAACAGCCCGGGTGTGACTAAGGGAACTGCAAAAGATACTTTACTGGCGGCTTTTAATGATCTTGACAATGTAAAGGAGCTTTTGGAATCCAACAGGGGCGAAGTGGCCTGTATCATTCTTGAACCTGTTGCAGGAAACATGGGATGTATCCCACCAAAAAAGGGATTTTTAGAAGGTCTTCGTCAGCTATGTGATGAACATGATGTGCTGCTTGTTTTTGATGAGGTAATGACCGGCTTCCGACTTGCTAAAGGAGGTGCGCAGGAAGTGTATGGAGTAAATGCCGATATTGTTTGCTTCGGAAAAGTCATCGGCGGCGGATTGCCCGTTGGTGCTTTTGCCGCCCGTAATGAGATCATGGATCATCTAGCCCCAACCGGACCTGTTTACCAGGCCGGAACTTTAAGTGGAAATCCCCTAGCCATGGCCGCAGGTCTGGCGATGCTAACTGAACTAAACGAGGATAAAGATATTTATCAGCGCCTGGAAGAAAAGACTGCTTACCTGCATATGGGTATTAAAAACGTTCTTAACCGGAACAAAGTTGTGCATACCATCAACCGGAAGGGATCTATGATCTCTGTTCATTTTGGAGAAGAACCTGTAACCAATTTTGCGTCTGCGGGACGATCTGCAGGCAATGGAAAATTTAATAAGTTTTTCCATGGCTTGCTCGAAGAAGGGATCTATATTGCTCCAAGTGCTTTTGAAACATGGTTTATTACAGATGCGCTTTCTCACGAAGATCTGGATGCAACCATTGCGGCGGTTGATAAAGTATCGAAAAGTTTGTAACGCCGAATAATAACCCTTTCAGGGTTTGGAACCCTGAAAGGGTTGAATTTGATACCAAACCTCACAGCTTCCAAAGATCTGTGAGGTTTTTTGATTTATAGATATGCCGCACCTCTGGCGCTCATTTGGAAATAAACCAATTTTTCTATAAATATTTCGCTCCTCCGGAGCTCAGTTAATCACAGCCTCAGCTCCAGCGGAGCGTTATATTTATAGCAGGTACGGAGGTCAAAGACAAGAGCTCCGGAGGAGCGGCATATAGATTCACGTTTCAAATTAACCTGCTAAATGTTGAAGTCTATTCCTATCCTGTTCCAGCCCTTCAGGCTGGTTTGCATCGTGTGGATATATCCCGGGGCGCTGCCCCGGGCTCTAATGTTATAGCCCTACAGGCTATTCATAGTTCTATTGTAATTCTGGTACTCCCTTTACTACAGTCTCAGCTCCAGCGGAGCAATATATTTATAGCCAGGATGGAAATATAGAGACAGGAGCTCTGGCGGAGCGGCATATAAACTTCTTCTAAATTTCTCTGCTATTTTGGGGGTTTATTTCGATCCTGTTCCAGCCCTTCAGGCTGGTTTGCATCGTGTGGATATATCCTGGGGCGTTGCCCCGGGCTTTAATGTTATAGCCCTTCAGGCTATTCAAATTTCTGTTTTACCTGTAAACATTTTTGATCACAGTCTTAGCTCCGGAGGAGCGGTATATTTATAGCAGGTACGGAGGTTAAAAATAGGAGCTCCGGAGGAGCGGCATATAAATTCACGTTTCAAATTAACTTGCTAAATGTTGGAGTCTATTCCTATCCTGTTCCAGCCCTTCAGGCTGGTTTGGATCGTGTGGATATATCCCGGGGCGCTGCCCCGGGCTATAATGTTATAGCCCTACAGGCTATTCATAGTTCTATTGTAATTCTGGTACTTCCTGTACCACAGCCTCAGCTCCAGCGGAGGGATATTTATAGCAAGTACGGAGAATAAGGTAGGAGCTCCGGAGGAGCGGCATAATTTATCTCCATTCTGTTGCAGCCTTCAGGCTCTCATAAAGGCTGAAGGCCTTAAATAATTTAGCCCGGAGCAGCGCTCCGGGAATTGAATTGCGTGTAGAATATCAGTCTGTAGGGCTGAGACAAATTCGGTTTTAGTGGTATATACGCAAAATCAAAAGACCTACAAGGTTTTCAAAACCTTGCAGATACTGGAAAATCTCAAATCTAAAATTTCAAATCTCAGATCAATGTTGTTGTCCGATTAAAAAAAGATAAATCCATGAAAACCTTTGCCAATGCTAGTCAAAAACCTTCTCCAACGATTTGAGGGGGTAGTTTTCCTTTTTGTGAAATTCTATGAATTTACCATAGAAAGTAATTTTTCACAGTATTTTCTTTCAAAGTTTTATATAGAAGTCTTGGCTCTAGACTCTAGAAGCGGAGCGGTCCAGAGTCTTTTACCGGACAACAATGATCTCATATCTCAAATCTAACTATTCATCTCCAACAACTCCTCCACATAGGTCCGCTGATTTGATAAACGTGGGATCTTGTGTTGTCCACCTAATTTGTCTCTTTTCTTTAGCCAGTCGTAAAAAAGCTTTTCCCTTGCCGGGTGCACTTTTGGCGGATTAAGGGTCATGTTGTTGAAACGCTTTGCTTCATAATCGCTGTTGATGCTTTGCAGGTGCTTGTCCAAGCATTCAACGAAGAAATTAAAGTCGGCCGGGGGAGTTTTAAATTCTATGATCCACTCATGGGATCCTTTTTCTTTATCCTGCATAAAAACAGGTGCTGCCGTATAATCCACGATTTCGCATTCGGTTTGTTGTGAGGCTTTTTTCAGGGCTTCATCGGCATTTTCAATGATGAGCTCCTCCCCAAAAACATTTATATGATGTTTGGTTCTTCCCGTGACCTTAATGCGGTAGGGATCAAGGGAAGTGAAACGGATCGTATCTCCTATTTTATATCGCCACAAGCCGGCATTCGTAGTAATTAATACTGCATAATTTTTACCCAGTCCCACTTCAGAAAGCGGAATTACTTTTTCCTCCGGAGTTCCAAAGCTGTCCATCGGAATAAATTCGTAGAATACTCCGTAGTCAAGCATCAGCAGCAGTTCTTTGGAATCATTTGAATCCTGAATAGCGAAAAAGCCTTCCGAAGCATTATATATCTCATAATACCTGAAGCTGCCGGTAGGCAGGATCTTCTGGTATTGATCTGCATAAGGCGCAAAATTCACTCCGCCATGAAAGTAGACTTCCAGGTTGGGCCATATTTCGAAAAGGTTATCTCGGCCCGAAGCCTCAAGAGCATTATTTAGCAGGACCAACATCCAGGAAGGTACTCCGGCGAGGCTGGTTACATTTTCTTTTATTGTTTCGTTTACAATTGCAGGCATTTTCACTTCCCAGTTGCTCATAAGTGAGACTTCGTTACTCGGAGTGCTGCTGTATTCTGCCCAAAAAGGCATATTGTCGATTAATATAGCTGAGAGATCACCAAACTGGGTGCCGTTGCGGCTGTATAATTCCTTACTGCCTCCCAACCGCAGACTTTTGCCGCTGAAGAGTTGAGAATTCGGATTATTGTTGAGGTAGGTACATAAGAGGTCTTTACCGGCCGCATAATGACATTTTTCAAGAGATTCATCACTTACGGGAATGAACTTGCTCTTGGCATTCGTGGTGCCGCTCGATTTTGCAAACCATTTAATGGGGGTGGGCCAGAAAATATTATTTTCTCCCCGCCGGCTGCGTTCTATCTGCGGTTCAAAATCTTCATACTGCTGCAAAGGAACACGTCTCGCAAAATCTTCATAGGTTTGAATAGAAGCAAAGTCATACTGCCGGCCAACTTCTGTATTTCTCGCTTTATAAATTAACTTATTGAGAAGTTCAAATTGTACTTCATGCGGATATTTAATGAACAATTCCATTTGATGGATACGCTTCTTGAGGAACCATGAAGCAACAGAATGAACTAAAGGAATTGGCATTTTTTATTTTTATCTTTATACCCTTCAAAGAGTTTTACAACCGGTTAAAATTAAAACTATTCTTAAAGCCTGCAAAAAAATAGCAGGCGATAAACATACACTTTTATGACTTACGAAGGCGTCCTCACCAAAATGAAAACAGAATTGGCTGAAACGGTACAATATTATCTCATTTTTGAGCAGGATTTTCTCAATATGAACCAGGTGCTGGAAAAGAAACTGGCTATTAATTTCCTGAATTATGAATGCAACGGCTGTCACAAGCAAAAGAAGGTTTTCGCCAACGGAATGTGCTATAATTGTTTCATGGAGCGGCCCGATATGGGGGAATGGGTAATAAGACCCGAACTAAGTAAAGCTCATCTTGATCAGGAAGACAGGGATCTTGAGTTTGAAAAAGCAGCACAACTTCAGCCTCATGTGGTCTACCTCGCCAATTCGAGTAATGTCAAGGTCGGGGTGACCCGAAAAAGCGAAATTCCAACGCGATGGATCGATCAGGGAGCGCATGAGGCAATTGAGATGGTAGAAGTGCCTAACCGCTATCTAGCCGGGATCACTGAAGTGGCTCTTAAGGATCATCTTTCGGATAAGACCAACTGGCGCAGCATGCTCACCAACGATCTTAAGGATCTCGATCTTGCAGCGATAAGGGAAGACATGAGGCAATATCTGCCCGAAGAGGTGAAGGATTACTTTTTAGCTAATTCTAAAGAATTGGAAATTAAATTTCCGGTGCTGTGTTATCCTAAAAAATGTAAGACCCTTAACCTGGCAAAAACCCCTTACTATGAAGGGGTTTTAAAAGGTATAAAAGGTCAGTATCTCATCTTTGAAGATGGTATGGTATTCAATGTGAGGAAGCATGAAGGCTTCAACGTAAATCTCTCAGTAAAATAATTACTGCTGATTCTGCTGTTTTGTAGTGTCCTTTTTCTTCTTTAGCAATCCGCCTAGCACGTCTCTGGCAGTTTCTTTCACCGCCTGATTGGGGTCTTTTCGTACAACGGAATCTTTTTGAGTTGGGATTCTAGCTGTCGTAGTATCTCTTCTTTGCCCGCCGGTGATAATATCGGTCAAAACATCCCGTCCTTTTTCCTTTAGCTGATCTTTCTGATTGCTAATGATGCTTTGAGTTAGCGTATTCACCGCCTGTTGCATATTTAGATTAATATTCGGGCTGTTGAAGTTTCCGGTAATGCTCACAGGAAGGGCAACAGTCATATTCTCCTGTTCCTGGGCGCTGAGTCTGGCAAGGGTATTTCCCACCTGGCTGCCCAGGTATTTTGCAGGAACATCCAGTGCCACCTGGTAGTTCATATTCATATCAAATCCATGCGATCCTGAAGCTTTTCCCTTTATTCCTTTAATATTGAAATCGAAAGGTTCCACTTCCACCTGTCCGTTGTTAAAGGTCAGTCGGGTTTGCAGGTCCTTCAGATTAAGATCGTTGAGGTCAACAAAATTCAGGCGCTGATCCAGCTGGGCCAGCAGCGGAGTCTGCTCCGGGTTTACGCGTGCACCCAGAACTTCGGCAAGTGCATTCCCTGCTAAAGTTTGTAGCTGAGGAGTTAAGTCATCATTTAAATTACCTCTTAGATCGATGTTTGTAGTAAGACTTCCCTGTAATGCCTGCGCAATGGGAGCAAGATTTCTCAAGAGCTCCATGTCTTTAAAAGCTCTTGCAATTTCAATAGCTTTCAGGTTGAGCTGCATGGCAAAATTGGGCACGGCCTCTTTTGTGGAAACCGTTCCGTTAAGCAGGATATTTCCACCGAAAAGATTGGAGGTCACATTAGTGAGACTGGCAGTTTCATCTACGATCCTGAGATTTCCTAAGGTATTCTCCAGTACCAGGTTATCATATAAAACTCTTTTAGCAGTAAAGTCAAGGCTGGCATCCAGGAAAGACGGGATCTTAATAGCTTCCGCAGTTGTGGCGGGAGGAGGAGTTGCAGTGTCCTCATCAGGTTTTTCCTGCGCTGTTTCCTTTACCATGAAATCATTTACGGCAAAGGTGTCTGATCGTAAATTAAATGTTCCTTTTAACTTCTGATCTGTAAACAAATATCCCATCAGGTTCTGAATTGTTCCTGATATGGCCATATCTGTCTGCCCTGTAGTGGCTGAAAAACTTTCCAGCGTAACCGTCGAAGGATTGAATCTCATTTGTGCGGTAGCCAATCTTATCTCATTCGGAATTTCAGGAGATCTGTAACTAAAGTTTCTAACGGTTGCTGTACCGCTGCTTTTCACATTCTGATACTGCTCGTTCTCCACAGAATTCATGTCAAAGCTTGTGGTGAGGTCGGCAGTGACCAATCCATTGAGATCCTGCTCCAGTTCCAGGGGATAAGCGCGGGTGATATTGGCGAGATTGATGGTTCCCTGCAGGGCCATGTTGACCAGCATATTTTCGGTCAGATTCCTTAAACTTCCGTTGGCTCTGAAGGAATCCTGATCTATCCTGAAGTTGAGGGTGTTAATGTCGATATATGTGTCTTCAGCTAAACCTGTTTCATTATTTACCACGGCGTCAATGGTAATATCTTCTACCGCTTTGGGTAGATCGGGATATTTAAAAGCCGCATTGTTCGACGAAATATTGATCTGCATTTTCGGAATGAAGGTTTCATCTACAATTCCTTTCAGGAAACCATTCACTACAAAGTCTCCCCGGGTTTCAACATTTTCAATGTTCTTGCTGTACTCCTCGGGCATAATGGCCAGGAAATTCTTAAAGGAGGAAGTAGGGGTCTTGAATCGCAGATCGACCTCATTGTTGTCTTCATTAACCTGAACATAACCGTCAAACGTCAGTGGTAACTGATTAATGAGGGCCTCATTTTCCAGGAATGTATATTTCAGGTTTTCCAGATCCATTTCAAAATCGGCATCCAGCTGCACCTTGTTTCGCTTCAGGTAGTTGGTGCCATCCATTTCGTAACTCACTAAAGCAGTGGAAAAGGTCCTTAAAGTTGAGGTTTGGGCAGAGAAATCTCCTGTTCCCTCGTGATTGAGATCCTCCACGGCTAAACGGATTTTAGAACCTGCGTCATGATAATCCACCCGGGAGTTATTGATCTCATAATGTTCCACATCAAAGCTGAAGCCACTGCCGGCAGTAGTATCTGTTACGGGGGCATCCTGTTTTACCGCGATATCGTAGTTGTTGTTGCCCAGGGAATCTACTTTGATGTTCAGCCAGGTATTATTGATCTTTAAAGCATCAATTTTCTTGGGTTTCTCACCACTTTTAAAAAGTTCCCTAATGGACATTTGCAGGATCACCTCTTCACTCAGTGCGAGCGTATCTCCTTCAAAAGGTGCATTATTGATCACCTTCAGGTTTTCAATACTTACAGTAGCATCGGGAAAATTCCTGAAAATACTCAGATCAATATCTTCAAAGGTCACCTGCGCATTCACATTTTTATTAATGGTATCCTGTACCAGATCTTTCAGCTGTTTTTCAAACAGAAAAGGAGTAAGGAAAAGTAGCAGGAGGATCACTCCCAGTACAATTGCGGTTATTTTTAAAAACTTTTTCATTTTTGACATTTTTGAGTTCCTATCTTGCCGGTTACCTGTACTAAACAGGATCTTTCCAAAGCGAAGATTTTTGTTGATACTCTTTCCCTCAAAGTTAAGAGTATGTTATTTTGTTTTATTTAATTTGCTGTGAAATTAGTTCATCCTGTCTTACTAAAATTTTCTTAAAATCTCTTGAAGCCTTTAAAAACAGTATATATAGCTCTCGGTAGCAATCTGGGTGCCAGAATTGATTTTCTTCAAAAGGCTGTTGAAGATATTCAGCGAATAACAGGGGATGTAATTAAAGTTTCCAAAGTATATGAAACTCCTGCATGGGGTTTTAAAGGTAAGGCTTTTTTAAATGCCTGCATCGCGGTAAGCAGTAGATTTTCACCGGGAGATATCATGACCCAGCTCTTAAATATTGAGAAAAAACTGGGGCGTGAAAGGGGAGCAGTTGAAGGTTACAGCGACCGTCCCATCGATCTTGATATTATTCTCATTGAAGATGAGGTGATCAATACGCCCAGCCTCATAGTTCCACATCCTGAAATGGAAAACCGGAATTTTGTACTCGCGCCTCTTGCCGATATTGCTTCGGAAGAAAAACACCCTCTCAAAAATGTCAAAATCAGGAGCCTTTTTGAAGCTTCCGGAAAAGAGGATTTAGAAGTTTTTTCTGAAGAACTGAAGCTTCCGAATAAATTTTCTTTTGCCGGATTCAATTATATAGCGGTAGAAGGGAATATCGGCGCCGGAAAGACCAGTTTCTCCACCATGGTTTCCCAGGATTTCAATGCTAAATTAATTCTGGAGCGCTTTAAGGACAATCCTTTCCTGCCGAAGTTCTATGAGGATCAATCAAGATATGCCTTTCCGCTGGAAATGTCATTTCTGGCCGACAGGTATCAGCAGCTTTCTGACGATCTCGCGCAATACGACCTTTTTAAGGATTTTGTGATTTCGGATTACGACGTGTTCAAATCCCTCATTTTCGCCAAGATAACTCTCCATGACGATGAATATTCGCTCTACCAGAAGCTTTTTCACCTCATGTACAAGGAGCTGGTAAAGCCCGACCTGTATGTCTACATGTACCAGAATACAGAGCGTCTGCTTGAAAATATTAAAAAAAGAGGCAGGGATTACGAGCAGAATATTCAGGCTGATTATCTTGCCAACATCAATCGCAGCTACCTTTCCTTTATAAAATCCCAACCCGGCCTCAATGTGAAGATCATCGATATTTCTGAACTGGATTTCGTGAACAACCGGGAAGATTATTTGCAGTTGTTGCGGGAAATTGTGGGATCGTAGAACGTGGCTAGTTGCCTGATGTATTCCTGCCTGCAGCATGATGATTCTCAGAAGAATGGGTGGCTAAAGGCAAATCTTTTTGAAATGAGCTGGCGCGGATTGATAATTGGCGAAGAAGCTGAATGTATTATTCTCTGCTACTTTGGCAATTTTAATTTCTACAAAAATTTCTCTTTTCCCATTAACAGAAGATTCTTATAATAATTACTTTTTTTCGTCTTTACATCGAAGAAATAACGAAATCAAATCCTTTTTTCAGCATTTTTTCATGATCGTTAAATGAAAAAAAATTGTGCATATAAGTTGCTGAAAATTAATGAAATATTTATACTTCCCAAAGCATTATCTTCTCTGGGTGAAATTACTGAAGTTCTTCTGTCGCTTCCCTCAAAGCACAATAGTTATCCTAGCCCCTTAGGATCTGGTCTCCCCCAAATGGTAATTACCATTTAGAAGGTTCCTTTTTCCCTTTCTACAGGAAAAAGTTGTTTTCCCTATTTCAAGCAAAAGTAATCTGTCTTTGACAGACAGGATCGCCCTGATCTATTCTGAAAGCAATGCACTTGTGTTCTGGTTAGTATTTATTAACCAAAACAATTTTATTATGAAAGATTTTACGATGGGTTCCGTTACGTCGGGACCAAATGACGGTAGTTGTTGCAGAACATGGAAAACCAGGGGAACTATTTTAGGATTGTTTATTGCTTTAGTTTTCTTTTCCTTCAATGACAGCCTTTATGCACAGACGAATATTCAGGGGACTGCCCCTGTACAAGATCCTAATGGTGGATTTGGCGTAGATGGGGATGCCCGTGCCAACTTTCCCACCCCCGGGATTGGTGACTGGTTTGCTTATCCTGGAGGCTCAGGTGGGGCGATCTTTCCAGCCGGCTATGAATTACCGGGAGCGGATTTCGAAGGAATAATCAATTTTGCCGATAATGACAGGACGTATTTCTTTAGGGATGATATTTCCAACAATGATCCTACAATTTTTATAGGTTCCAATAAGATCAATGATGATCCCGAAACTTATGAATGGGGTGCCGGTTCTTCACCAAATAAGAACGAAATTCAAACTGCAGCAGCCCATTTTACTTTTGGTGGTGCTTCCCTTGGGGGCGATCCTGACGATCTATGGGTGATCTTTGCGGCAGACCGGCAGGTTACCAACGGTAGTAGTTATATAGATTTTGAATTTCTTCAAAATTCATTGACCAGAACGGGTACAACTTCCGGGACATTTGTTTCAGAAGGACCTGATATGAACCGTACAGTGGGAGATGTCCTTGTTACGATTGAGTTTACTCAGGGAGGTGGAGCAGCTAACGCTGTGATCAGGACATGGCAATCAAATGGGTCCGGCGGATATTCCTATGTGCTTTATACTGATTATCCTTCCGGCACAATTTATATAACCAATAATGTGGTGGAAACCATAGTTCCATGGTCGGTATATTTCACAGATCCCATAGCAAGCGGAGATGATGCCGGTTTATATCAATATGAGATCAACCAATGGGCTGAAGGAGCTGTAAACCTGTCTGCATTATTTGAGCAGGATGAATGCTTCAACATAAGTACTTTGTTCGTTAGAACAAGAACTTCCGGATCTTCAGGACAATCAGAATTAAAAGATTTCCCTGGAGGACCCGTTCAACTTGCACTTGATTTAATACCCGATATTTCATTTACAGATCCTGATCCTGTCTGTGAGCCTGCTACCGTAGATCTAACAGCAATAGTTGTCGACGGTTGTGATGAAGGTACTCTTAGCTATTGGATGAATGCTGAGGCTACAGTTGCAGTTGAGGATCCGGAAGCAGTAGGAGCAGGTACTTATTATATTCAGTGCGCCAGCAATGTGAATCCTATTTGTGTGAATATCGAACCTGTGACTGTAGTGGTCAATCCAAATCCAGAACCTATGGTTGATGATGAAGCTGAATGTGAGGGAGATACTGCTACATTTAATACAGAAGACCTTGGTACAGGCTTTAGTTATCAATGGTATTTGAACAATGTAATAATAGAAGGAGCTACCGGTTACAGTTATACTACCGCTGCCTTGACTCTGGAAGAAGATGGAGATGTGTACAAAGTTCGTGTGACCAACGATGAGACTTTATGTTACGGAGAGGAATCCGGTACATTGACAGTGTATGCTAATCCTGATCCAATGGTGGGTGATGAATCTGCTTGTGACGGAGATACAGCTACCTTCAGTACTGCAGATTTAGGTGCAGGCTTCAGCTATCAATGGTACCTTAATGACGGTATTATTGCGGGAGCTACAGATTACAGTTATACTACAGGCGCTCTGACTCTCGCCAGTGATGGTGATGTTTACAAAGTGGTCGTAACCAACGACGCTACATCTTGCTATGGCGATGATTCCGGTACCCTGACCGTATTTGAGAATCCTGCCCCTGTTGTTGATAATGAGTCCGAATGTGAAGGAGATACCGCTACTTTCAGTACCTCAGATTTCGGTGCAGGCTTCAGCTACCAGTGGTATTTGGATGATGTATTGATCCCCGGAGCAACAAATTACAGTTACACTACAGGTGAACTTGCTTTCTCTCAAAGCGGTGGAGTCTACAAAGTAGTGGTGACCAACGATTCTTCAAAATGCTTCGGTGAAGGTTCAGGAACACTGACCATGTTTGAAAATCCTGATTGTAGCGCGTCAAACAGCGGCCCAATTTGCGCCGGCGATGACGTAATCTTGTACGAAACAGGAGGAGATGCAGTTGAATGGCTATGGAGCAGTGATGGAGCAGCAACTTTTAATGACAATACGCTGCAAAATCCAACCGCAAGTGGTGCCGTAGATGGAGAGATCTTTACAGTGATGGTCACTGATATTAATGGCTGTACTTCAACCTGTACAACTACAGTAACCGTCGAGGTATGTATGCAGGAAGGTTGTACTCTGGGATACTGGAAGAACCATACTGACCAATGGTGTGATGAATACTCTACCTGTGATATCTATGGTGATATCTTCATGAATGCTCCTTCAGAGCTTGCCTCACTTAGCTTACTTGAAGTATTGAATCTTCAAGGTGGTGGTATGTATAATTTGGGTCGGCAGTCTGTTGCAGCTCTTTTAAATGCATGTAGCGATGATGTTCAATACTACTATTCAACTCCTCAACAGGTAATTGATTATGTTAATGCAGCCTTCATGGCGGGTGGTTATGAAGTTGGACAGGCAGGAGATCAACTCGATATGTATAACGAGGCAGGTTGTCCACTGGGAGGATCAAGTGCGACAACTGCACCTTCAGATGACTGCCCAGCTAATGGCGGTGAGTCTTTTGACGCATCAGCAGGAATTAGTGTATCTCCTGTACCATTTAAAGACTATCTGAACATCAGGTATGAATTCGGTTATGAATCAGACGCCACAATCCAAATCTTTGATTTGAGAGGAAACCTGGTGAAGATCCATAAAGAAAGCAACGTCGGATTTGGTAAAGTCACTACGCTAAGTACTGATTTTGTACGTGGAGAACAAATGTATATTGTGAAGGTTACTACAAGTAAGGGAACATATACTAAAAATGTAGTTTCAGGAGGAAAATAATTTAAATAAACCATTAAAGGAAAGCAGCCGGGAACGGCTGCTTTTGTTTTTTTAATAAGTGAATTTTCTTAGATTCTTCTATAGGGCACAACTTCAAAGAGAATAAGATCCAATGTAACCCACTGATTATTAGTGTTTATGTGAGAAATTATTCACATAAATTATTAGATGACATAGATTATCGGGAAACAATTTGCCTTATATTTATAAAATCTTGGGAAGTTTAGTTAACACCTAAAATTCCCCCCCCCTAATAATTTTCATCTTTTTAAGATTTAGTCAAGCGCGTCCCTCCGCCTTGTGACGGTTATCTTTCTCACCCCCGGGAAAAGCTTATTATCCCTCTTTTCAATTATTTCCCCTTGTAAATTGATTCACCCGGATCTGCTTTTGTGATTGCTTCACTTTTGTTCTGGTTATGTATTTATTAACCAAAACATTATTAATTATGAAAAGTTTTACGACGTTCGAAGAACCAAACAGATTATGGTTGCATCCGAAAAAGCTTCTGTATTTAAGTTTCTTATTGTTGTTTTTTATGAATGTTCCTGCCGCTATTTCGCAGGACGATCCCGACGGATATCCAGGAGATGTTTTAAGGAGTTCACATTGTCCTGCTAACGATTTAACTGTTCTTGATGCCTATTTAGAGGGATTAGAAGGTTGCGTCAGTTGTGATGAGAATAAGGAACAAAAATATCCATTGTGGTTAGGTATTTACAATAATTCTAATTCCACAAGACCTGTTTTCGCTTATTGGGCGGTTTTAGAAATTACAGATACAGATGGTACTAGAAGAGAAGCTATTAGTGGTTGTAGTGATGAAGATATACTTGGGAAAAATAAGACTAAAGATGGGATTACTTGGGTTAAATTTGATGATATTACTTACACATGTGGGTCTTCACTTAGATTGACGGAAATCTATATGGCTTATACTTCGGCCGCAGATACTTCTTGCCCCATTGATGTGACAAGTATATCTCCTAAATGTGGAACTTCAGAAGATGTGGTAATCCGAACTCCCTTGAGTGCTTCGGCAGATGTTACTGCGGTAAGCTGTTTTGGTGGATCAGATGGTAAAATAGATTTGTCTCCTACTGGTGGAAGCGGGGAATATTCATTTGAATGGTCAAAGACCGGTGATCCCACATTTAGTTCTACGGTTGAAGATCCTGAAAATCTATCTCAGGGAACATATTCAGTTCTTGTGACCGACACAACTGAGCCTGTGGCTTGTACATTCACTTTGAGTGGTATAATCGTGGGAGAAGCCGCTATTCTTTCTGCTACAGTCGATTCTCAGAGTTTAGATTGTTATGCTGAGAATGGTACTGGAAGTATT
>NZ_AUIG01000033.1 GCF_000423585.1 Salinimicrobium xinjiangense DSM 19287 | reverse complement strand
CCGGTGGTTTTACAAAATTTGAAAACGGGCGTAAATTTGCTTGTCATATAGGTGTAGCTCCTTTTTCTTTTCATTCGGGAACAAGTCAAAGATCAAAAAATAAAGTGTCTCACAGAGCAAATAAAAAGCTTAAAACACTTTTCCATATGGCTGCCTTGTCAGCAATAAAAATGAAGGGTGAGCTCAGGGATTATTTTGAAAGAAAAATAGCAGAAGGAAAGAACAAAATGACTGTTGTTAATGCTGTAAGAGCAAAATTAATTAACAGGATCTTCGCCTTAATTAGAGAAAACAGGCAATATGAAAAATCCCTTAATTTAACCTTGGTTTATCCATAAGAATATCGGGAGGGGTAAAACGGGAAAAGCATCTACTTCTAAAATCGTAAATCTAACTTCCTGATCACTGATCACTGATCACCGACCACTGATCACTGCCTACTTCAAAATCATTCCCTTCCCATCCTCCTTTAAAGAAATTTTCATGCGCGTACTGCTTACGTATCTTGGATCACCTACTGTTTCCTGCCGCTCAAGCCAGTCGAGGATGATGTAGATATAATCCAGTTCTTCCATTACTTTCCCTTTACATAGATAGATCCCTTTGCTGTGTAACGGAAATTTTTCTGCCGCACGGGGGAACTGGACGGTATCGAAGATATCTCCGGCGCGGTCGTAAAAAGTTCCGAAGCACATGTACTCCCGGTTGACCGTGGGGGTGCGTTTGGCTGTGATCAAATGCCCGTAGATCTCTACTGTTTTCCCCAAATGCTGTTTCAGGTCTTTTGCCATTACCACTCCGGGACGCTTCAGGTTTTGATAATTTTCGGGTTTCAGGAGCCTGAAGTGGTCGTGCAGGGAGAAACCCAGCAGCTCCATCTGGTCATAGGCATCGATCAGCATGGAATGCGACAGCTCCGGAAGGTCAAAATCCCGGTGCGGCGGACGAAACAACAGGGTTTGTCCGCTGCGGGTGCGGGAACGGTTGAGCTTAAAGTAGGCCTTCCACAGCAGGTGGTGCTTGTCCACGCCGGTGAACCTGAAGGCATCGATCTTCAGCAGGATGCTCAGCTGTTCGATAGAGATGGGCACCCGATCGATAAAATCATCAAAAGACTTAAAACTTCCGAAGAAATTGCGATCCTCGAGAATACGCTGCACCACCTTTATCTCCAGCTCCTTGATATAACCCAGCCCCAGATAGATATCTTTTCCGTAGATCACGGTATGATGGTCGCTTTTGTTGATGCATGGCGGATGCACCCTTCCGCCGCACTTGCGGATCTCCTGAATGTAAGTTTCAACATCATAAAATCCGCCGCCGTTGTTGAGACAGGCCACCATGAATTCCAGCGGAAAATAGTATTTCAGGTAGAGACTCTGATAACTTTCCACAGCATAGGAAGCCGAATGCCCCTTCGGAAAAGCATAGCCGGCAAAGGACAGGATCTGGGTCCACACCTCTTCGGTCAGGGCTTCGGAATAGCCTTTCTCCCTGCAGTTCCTTCTGAATTTATTCTCCAGCTTTCGAAAGTCCACCTCATTCCGCTTCTTTCCGCTCATGCCGCGGCGCAGAATGTCGGCTTCCTCGAGGGAGAGTCCGGCGAAATAGTGGGCGATCTTGAGCACATCCTCCTGGTACACCATGACGCCATAGGTTTCCTCAAGGATCTTTGCCAAAACGGGATGCGCCTGCTTACGACGTTCAGGATCGCGGTGGCGCTTGATGTACTCCTCCTTCATCCCGCCGTTGGAAACTCCGGGTCTTATAATGGAACTCGCTGCCACCAGCCCCAGGTAATCATCGGTCTGGAGTTTCTGAAAAAGTCCCCGCATAGCAGGAGATTCCACATAGAACACACCCATGCAATCGCCGGTGCGCAAGAGGTTATTGATGTTGGGGTCGTTCTTGAACGCCAATACATTCTCCATGTCCTCAATTTCAGCGGCCGGCTGATTCTCCTTAATGATCTCAATGGCATCGGTGATCTTGGAGAGGCCGCGCTGGGCGAGAATGTCAAACTTGAAAATGCCCACATCTTCGGCGATATTCATATCAAACTGAATGGTCGCAAAGCCCTTGGGCGGCAAAAAGGTGGAGGCATAACTATGCACCGGTTCCTGCAAAATGGCGATCCCGCCGGAATGTACGCTCAGGTAATTTGGGAAGCCGGCGATCAATCCGCTGTAGCGAAAAACCAGCTGCTCCATTTCATCCAGGCTTTTGGGATCAAAAAAGCCCGAAGACAATTTATCGATCTCCACTTTAGGCAATCCAAACACCTTCCCCAGCTCCCTTATCACGGCCCGCCGTTTAAAAGTGACATAGGTGGCCAGCAGGGCTGTGTTTTTATATCTCCTGAAAATATAACCGGTCACATCCTGCCGGTCCTTCCAGGAGAAGTCGATATCAAAATCGGGCGGCGAATGTCGGCTGGCGTTGATAAAGCGTTCAAAATACAGGTTGAGCTCAATGGGATCTACATTGGTGATGCCAATAATATAGGCGACGACCGAGTTTGCCCCACTGCCCCGGCCAATGAACGGATAGTTCTTCGACTTGGCATATTCCACAATATCGTGGTTGATCAAAAAGTAAGATACGAACCCCAGCTTGACGATCGCCTGCAGCTCCTTCTCTACCCGCGCATAGGTTTCGGGCGTGGCATAGGGATAGCGGCGTGGCAGATTTTCATAACAGAGTTTCTTCAGGATTTCTGCGTCTTCCTCTTTGCTGCTGCTAAAGATCTGCAGATTCCGGTTTTGGCGGGCGCTGTCAAATCCGAAGTTGACTTCGCAGCCGTCAATAAGCCGCTGTGTGTTTTCCAGAATAAAAGGATAATCTGCAAAGGTCTCAAAAAGGGCATTTTTGGGCAGCATTTTATGAGAGGGCGAGCCTTGCTCAGATTCCGGCAGCTGACTCAGCAAAATATTCCTGTCGATCGCCCGCAGCAGGCGGTGGGCGTTGTAATCTTTTTTATTCCGGAAGCTGACTGTTTGCAGCAGCACCAGTTTGTCTTTTAATTCAAGGTATTTTGAAAATTTCAGCTTGCGCAGGCTTTCCACCGAAACCCCTATAAATTCATCGGCTCTAAAATCCCATTTCTGGCACCTCATCACCTGCTCCAGCGGATAAATAAACCAGCAATCCTCCAGCGGCGGGGCATCTACAGCGAATTCCTTCTCCACATGCAGGTGCGCCGCCAGGTGATCGTTGAGATTTTTAAAGCCTTCATTGCTCCGCGCCAGTCCCACGTATTGCTGCTGCACGCCATTCCGGAAGTCGATCCCGATGAGGGCTTTAAAATCATATTTTTGAGCCGTCTTCAAAAAGCTGAGGCAGGCCGAGGTGTTGTTGATATCGGTCACCGCCACCGCTGTAGCTCCATGCTCCCGCGCCAGGTCACACAATTCCTTCTCCGGAAATGTTCCGTAGCGGAGGGAATAATATGTGTGGTTGTTTAAAAACATGCTGTTTAAAATTCCAATTTGTCAAATTTTTACCCGCCGTAGCTTTTTTAGGCGAAGGAGGGCCAAATTCCAATTAGTTGTAAAAATGTTTACTGTTTTCTGTTTACCGTTTACTTAACCTTAAAAAAGCCACGGATGCACGGATAACTTTTTTTACTCATACTCTTATATGTTATGAGGTCGGAGTTATGAGTTATGTTTTGAGCTGTTGGCTGTTGGCTGTTGTCGGATTGTTCTTTTTCAGTTTGCCCCAATCCTAAAGGGAGCTGAAAAAGAACTGCCCACTTTTGATCACTGATCACCGAACACTGAACACTTATTTTCCCGCAGATCCCGCAGATTTACGCAGATCTCTTCGTGCTCTTCTTTTTAAATCTTTGTGTGCTTTGTGTGAAATTTTTTCATCTTCAAATTCTCAAATCATCACATTATTTTTACTCATTGTCACCTCGAGCGGAGTCGAGAGGTCCCTTGTTCTCGATACGAATTGCATCCTGCTTTCGCAGTCTACAATTCACTCGAACTGACGGGGGAATTTTTTCTCTTTTTCAGTTTGCCCCAATCCTACAGGGAGCTGAAAAAGCAGTCTCGCCATTTTCAAATCCTCAAATCATCACATCTTCAAATTTATTTTGAACCTTGAATTTTGAACCTTGAATGCAGAGCTAATTTTCGCCCCGGCGAAAAATTAGCTCTGTCTATGCGCATACAACATAGGTGGGGCGCCGTCGAAAGAGTTTTGCCTTCCACCTATGCTGGTGCCGCCTATGGTTGATGCTCTCATTACACTGTTCTCCCCAAACCGGTTACGAATGCGGTCAATAGAATTATACAGATCCAGCATCTCTTCGCTGTCATCAAATAAGTTGATCTGGTAATGTCCGCCCACGAGTCCGCCGAACTTCACTCCCACCAGGCGAATGAGCAGCCGCCGGTTATACAGCTGCCTAAAAAGCTCCTCGATCTTCGGGATAAGGATATGATCGGCACTGGTGTAGGGAATGCTCGCCTGTTTGGTATAGGTATTAAAATCTGAATACCGAATCTTCACACTTATATTCGAGGTAAGCTTATCCCCGCGCCGCAGCTGGTACGCCAGACTTTCAGTCATCGCGGTAAGCGTGGCATGTAGCTGTACCATGTCGATGGTGTCGCGGTGAAAGGTGCGTTCGGCCGAGATGGATTTGCGTTCGTGAAACGGAATGATAGGTACTTCATCGATGCCGTGCGCACGTTTCCAGATGGTACGCCCGTTCTTGCCCAGCACGCTCTCCATCATCTCCACCGGCATCTCCTGGATCGTCTTTATCTCCCTTACCCCCAGCCCCAGCAGCGTCTGAAAAGTCTTTGCCCCAATCATGGGAATCTTGCGGACAGACAGAGGTGCCAAAAATGATCTTTCGGCGCCGCTTTCTATGAGCATCTGGTTGTTAGGTTTGGCCTCGCCCGTGGCGATCTTCGACACTACCTTGTTGCGGGAGAGCCCGAAGGAAATGGGGAGTCCACTTTCGCGCATGATCTCCTGCCGCAGCTCGGAGGCAAAGCGGTAGGTACCGAAGAACTTATCCATTCCGGTGAGGTCGGCGTAAAATTCGTCGATGCTCGCTTTCTCAAAAGCAGGTACTTTACTCTGTATGATCTCTGTTACTTCATTGGAATATTTACTGTAGGTGGTGGTTTCTCCCTTGATAATAGTGGCTGCGGGACACAGCTGCCGGGCTACTTTCATTGCCATGCCCGAATGCACTCCATACCGGCGTGTCTCATAACTACATGCCGCCACCACCCCGCGATCTCCCAGGCCACCTACCAGCACCGGACGGTTATTCAGTTCGGGATGCAGCAAACGCTCTACAGACACAAAAAATGTATCCAGGTCGAGGTGTAAAATAGCTTTATTCTTCTCCATATTTTGGATATTTTCCGTTTAATAGGAATATTTCCAAAAGTAAAAATAAATTGGATGTGATGAATACAGCAGGCTGTTAAAAATGGAAAATTTCCTGTTAATTGGAATATGTCCGAGGAGTTATTGGTTAGTTGTGAATGGTTAATTGGGGATTAGGAATTGGTGAATTAGTTAATGGGGGAAAGCTTTCATCGAAGCGTCTTTGCGAGCCTGCCTACTGGCCAGGCGAAAGCGAAGCAATCTCATATCGGGGAGTAGTTTTTTTGTCCTTCCTAAAATAATGAGCAGAATTTCATCTTCAAATTCTTAAATCACCACATCCTCAAACTATACTCATTGGAATTTGGAATTTGGAATTTGGTGCTTGGAATTTAATTTACTTCATCCTCAAATCTTCAAATCACCACATCCTCAAATTTATATTCCTGATCACCGAACACTGAACACTTTCCCATCATCAAATTTTCAAATCACCACCTCTTCAAATTTTTCTTGTCCACAGCATGATGAGATTTGACTACGTCGAAGCTGCGCTTTCTCGTCGCCTATTCTTTTTACCAAAAGAAAAGGCTCTGTCGAAATGACATTTGAACCGTCTTTGCAAGCGTCAGCGAAGCAATCTCATTATCGGGGAGTTGTTTTTTTTCTTCCTAAAACAATGAGCAGTATTTCATTCTCAAATCTTGAAATCACCACATCCTCAAACTATACTCATTGGAATTTGGAATTTGGAATTTGGTGCTTTGCGTTTGCTTTACTTCATCCTCAAATCTTCAAATCACCACATCCTCAAATTTCTGATCACTGATCACCGAACACTGAACACTTTTTTTAGCATAATCCGTTGATTTTTAATAACTTTAGTGGCTATCCCCTAAAAATGTCTCCATTGCTGAGGCTGAATTGTTGAACTCTCCCCCGCTAACTTAAATCCATATAATTATGAAAACACTAAGAAACCTGTTACCCGTAATTGCATTATTACTGTGCTTTAATTTCTCCTTTGCCCAGGATACCGGGGAGATGACCGCTAAAAAGCATGAGAATCTTAATTGGTATTACATCACTTTTATAAAATTTGAACAAGGTAAAATGGAAGATGCCAAAAAGATCATCAAAGAATACTTTATACCAACAGATCAGGATGCAGGTCATGCCGGGCCTGTCATAGCTTTTGATCTACTGTTTAGTGAATGGGATCATGTAGTGGCTTTCAAAATAGAAGAAGGAATTCAGGCACTGGAATGGGAAATGAGTCCCAGGGATGTGGAGTGGATGAAAGCTTTTAACAAGCGTGCGGGAAGCGAAGCCAAAGCAAAAGAGATCCAGGAAGAATTTCAGTCGTATATCAAAGACTATAAAAGTCACCTGGCGCGCACTACAGGTGATCTCTAATTAATAGATCAAGCTTACAGAAGGGAGAGATCAGAAAGATCTTTCCCTTTTTTTATGCTGCGGAGGCTTAATTAAAAAGAACTGTTATCTACTGATATCGCTTTCAGAAATTTTTCTATATTCAACAAAAAAAAGCTGCTGCAGGCTGGTGAATCTTGAACTCTCTATTATAAAAGAGCCGGAAATATGACCAATCCTACAGAAGTTTCTTAATAGCCGCTCTTTCAGCAGATTTTCGTAAATTGGTAGGTGAAACACTTAGAGAGATGTACAAAAATGTAATAATTCTAATGTTGTGCCTTACAGGTTTTACTGCCTGCGAAAAGGAAGACCTTCCTGTGAAATTTATTGACATCAATGACACAGGCCTGGCCCGTTTTGAGGTTAAGAATAAAACCGGACAGGATGTTGCCACCCTGACTGCAGAGTTCACCTATTTTTCTGAATTTGACCGCGCCATCATGATCGATACTGTAGATTACCGGATGAAAAACAGGCAACGGGCCTTTCTTAAAGCAGGGGAAGAGACTTCTCTTGTTCAGAAAGTACCGGAAGCTACAGTTTCGGCTACAGGAAGGGTTTTGAAATTTGAATTTGTTGATTAAGGTCTCCCCTTTGATCGTCTCCAATAAATGGTTTTCTAAAATAGCATTTTTAAGAGGTGTGTCTGCAGTTTGGAATTGTCCTGGCAACGGCAGACGATCATTCATTGTTTTGCTCCCGGCCTGCAGAAGATCTGTTTAAATTCCGATACGGTTTTAATATCCAGGATCATGGGGGAACGACTCAAGCTTCTTTTTGCCTTTGGTGTTCCGCTGTATCCTGAACATATGGAGAGCACAGACCATTGTTTTACGCTTATTTTTGAAGGTCTTCCTCAGAGGTATTGCTTCGGAAGGAGCTTCGGAAAGGTTCTAAAATGACATTTGTGAGAGGTATTGCTTCGGAAGGAGCTTCGGAAAGATGTTCCTAAAATGACATTTTTGGGAGGTGTTACTGCGGAAGCCTTTTCTTCTGAAGAAATAACCGGAAAGCTTATCCTTCACCACTAAAGCCGCTTTCCACACAGGCGCTTCAGAAGTAATCTGCTTCCGATAAAAATATTTCCGGAATATACTTAAATTTCCTACATTACAACATCTCTTCATTATGAAAACAGCTTTACTTCTACTCGCATGTTTTTTCAGCTTCAGCATTAATGCGCAGACTTCAGAAAAAGACAGTCTTGCCGATGCATTCCATCTTATAGATACCTGGCTGGAGGCGCAGGTACAATACGATAATATTCCCGGGCTTTCCGTAGCAATTGTGAAAGACCAGGAGCTCATTTGGAGCAAAGCCTACGGGCATTCCTATGTGGAGCAGCGGGTGGCGGCCACACCAAAGACCATTTACAGTATCTGTTCCATCTCCAAACTCTTCACTTCTATTGCGATCATGAACCTGTATGAGGAAGGAAAACTGCGACTAGACGATCCGGTTTCAGAGCATCTTTCCGGCTTCAACATTCAGCAGAAATACGAGCAGAGCGGTCCCATCACTATACGATCCATTCTCACCCATTCCTCGGGACTTCCCCGGGAGTCAGACACTCCTTACTGGACGGGGCCTGACTTTCCATTTCCGAGCAGGGAGCAGGTAAAAGAGGAGCTGGGCAAGCAGGAAACGCTGTATACCGCCTCCACTTATTTTCAATACAGCAATCTTGGGATGAGCCTGCTGGGAGAGGTGATAGAAGAAGTTTCGGGAATGCCATATGACCAGTATATTAAGGAGCTTATTTTACAGCCGCTGCAGCTCAACTACACCAAACCTTATTTGCCACAGGAGCAGTGGGGGCAGCAACTGGCCATGGGCTATTCGGCTGTGAAGCGCGATGGCAGCCGTGAAAAGGTGAAGCTCTTCGACGCGCGCGGGATCAAGGCTGCAGCCGGATTTTCCTCTACCGTAGAAGACCTGGCGAAGTTTGCTTCCTGGCAGTTCAGGCTGCTCAACAACGGAAAGGAGGAGATCCTGAAACCCTCCACCCTCAAGGAAATGCAGCGGGTACATTGGGTGGATCCCGATTTCAATACCTTTTGGGGCCTTGGTTTTGCGGTACAGAATAATGGCGGAGAAAAAACAGTAGGACACGGCGGCAGCTGCCCCGGTTACAGGACTGTCTTTTCCCTGATCCCTGCACAGGAACTTTCGGTTGTGGTAATGATGAATGCGATGGACAATCCCGGGAAGTATGGGGAGGAAATCGTGAATATCCTCAAGAAAGCCAAAGCTCAAAAGGAAGAAGAAACTGCGGCCGACCTCAGCGCTTATACCGGGATCTACAACTACCAGCCCTGGGCATCGGAAGTGCATGTGGCAGAGTGGTTTGGGCAGCTGGCGGTGATCTACATGCCCAGCGGGAGCCCGTCTGCCGAGATGACCCTGCTTACGCATGAAGAAGGAGATACTTTTCGCCGTATGCGCGACGACAAGGAACCTGGCGAAGAGGTGCTCTTCGAGAGGAACCAGGCCGGAAAAGTCACCAAAATGTGGCGGCATAGTAATGCTGCGGAAAAGTTATGAGTTAAGAGTTAGGAGTTATGCTTCAAAAATTTCATCATCATCTCCCGACTCCCCGCTACTGTCCCGACTACCGACCAGTTAAAAATGGCATTTTTGGGAGGTGTTGGTGAAGAAGGTTTCTTAATAACAACTGCAGCAATTGAGTTTATTTTCCTACATTTATTTCTTCTGAAGCTGATGCTGAAGATTCTCTCCCTACACTGAACACTCAAAATTCATTATTGAATGAGTAAACGAACTATAGTTTCGGATTTTTTACCTGGATACGAAGATCTACCGATTCAAAAGTTAGCACAGGTTTTCAATAACACCTCTGCTACGTATAAATTCTTTTGGTTTTTAGCAATCATTGATAGCATTGAAAGCGGTAAGAGAGAAATAAATAAATTAGATCTCTTTGCAAAAATGCTTTCTCATCCTTGGTACACAGTCAGTTTCTTCAAATTGTCATTTGGTAGTCAAGACAAAATTCAGTCAAGTATTAAATTCGTTCAAAATTTAGAGAATCTTCCAATAACTCTGCAAAAGACTGAAATTGAGAAAAGATTGAAGGATTCCCCTCACTATGAGACCCAGAAAAAACTTCTTCATTTTGATAAAAATGTCCCTCACTGGTTCCTCAGTCCGTGGTACAAAAAAAAGAAAAGACAGGAAATTTACTCATTGTCAAAGGAGTTCGAGAACAAACCTCCGTATGCACTCTTCGATCAAAAAATAATTATTGATGAAACATGGTACAAGTATTTCAGGACTCATGCTAAACTCCTAAAAGAATTTTGCTATTGGAATTTATCCTTGTTTTTACAAGCCCGCAATCCCAATGTCCCTGATATTCCTAATAAACTTATAAAACCTGCCAAACGAAATTCTTTAACTCAACAGCGAAATAGTTACTGGACTACATATCTTAAGCATAGACAAGGAGCGCGATGTATTTTTACTAATAAGCTATTAGATCCCGAGAATTATGCGCTTGATCATTTTATTCCATATGCCTTTGTTTCTCACGATTTAATTTGGAATTTAATACCTGTTGATCCAACATTTAACTCTTCAAAAAATAGCAAGTTACCTCATCTTGATTTCTATTTTCAGAAATTCTTTCAGTTTCAAAAAGATGCTTTTTTTACTCTTAGACAATTAAAGCCAAACAAAAAATTCGAAGAAGAATATCGAACTGTGTTTCCCAGATTAAAAGGTGAGGAAGATTTTACACCAGAGAGGTTTCACGATGTTTTATCACCTTTAGTAGCAACAGCGCATAATAATGGCTTTGAATATCTTTAAAAAATGAAAAATCCATATAGCCACTTTACTGCAAAAGAAAGGGATAAACTTTCTTTTCCTGCAAGGATACTTAAAGAAAGAGATCTTTTAAATGGGGAGGTGTTAGATTTTGGCTGTGGTTTAGGGAAAGATGTTGAAGTACTTAAAAACCATAAAATTGATATCGAAGGCTATGATCCTTACTACTTCAGTAACTATCCTAATGGCAAATTTGACACTATCATTTGTCTCTACGTTTTAAACGTTCTCTTACCTCAAGAACAAGCCACAGTAATTAATGAAATTTCAAAGTTGCTGAATTATGGAGGCAAGGCTTATTTTGCAGTACGACGGGACATTGAAAAACCAGGCTTTAGATTCCATAAAATTCATAAAAAAGAAACTTACCAATGCAATGTGATTCTTCCTTTTAGATCCGTGTATAAAAATGAGAATGTAGAGATCTATGAATATCAGCATTACGCGTATTTAAATAAAGGCAAAGAAGAGATTTCCCCTTTTTTTGCTGATGATGAGACCAAAAAACAAAAAGGAGAAATGGCCACAGTATTTGTTATAGAAGATAAATTTCCTGTATCAAAAGGTCATACCCTAATCATCCCAAAAAAGAAAGTCTCTAATTACTTTGAATTAAATTTTCAAGAACAATCTGCCTGCTGGTTTATGGTAAATAAGATTCAAGCAGATTTAGTAAAAGAATATTCCCCTTCAGGATTTAATATCGGTATTAATATAAATGAAACTGCAGGTCAAACGGTCCCTCATTGCCATATCCATATTATTCCTCGTTACGATAAAGATGTTGAAAATCCTAGAGGAGGTGTGAGAGGAGTTATTCCTGAAAAAAAAGATTATTAAAAAGACTACAGATTTTATGAGCTGGTCCGAATTAGAAGTTGAGTTAATTGTAGCTGACTACTTTTCTATGTTGGCAGCAGAACTGGCAGATGAAAATTATTCTAAGGCAGAACATAGAAGAACCTTAATGCCTTTACTTAACAATAGATCTGAAGGGTCCATTGAATTTAAACATCAGAATATAAGTGCAGTTTTAATAAATCTGGGACAACTCTATATTCGAGGGTACCTGCCTCGTTATAATTACCAGAAGATTTTGGAGGAAAAAGTGATCGACTATTTAATTCTCAACAACTCCATTGAAAAAAAATTTAAGCTCTATGTTGACAAGGTACCTCGAATCTCGGGACAACATAATTTCAACAAACTCATTGTTAACGCCCCGGCCATTTCTGCTGTCTCTGAACCACCTTCTGCCTATAATCGAAATCCTATTAAGATTAATTATCTGGAAAAAGAACAGAAAAATTCGAAGCTTGGTGCCTTAGGTGAAAAATTTATCCTGGAATATGAGAAATGGCACTTAATAAAAACTGGAAAGGAAAAATTAGCTGAAGAGGTAAAGTGGATCTCTCAAGAAGAAGGAGATGGGGCTGGGTTTGATATACTATCAAAAAATTTGGATGGGACAGATAAATATGTGGAAGTAAAAACAACAACTCTCGGCAAAGAAACTCCTTTTTTCTTCTCTCGAAACGAGTTGTTGTTTTCAGAATATAAATCCGATAAATATCATCTCTACCGACTTTTTAACTTTGAAAAAGGAGCCCAATTATTTATCAAGAATGGAAATCTTGGAGAGATTTGTAACTCTTTTCCTATTTCTTATAAGGGCTTCTTTTGAACAATCTTATTTTCCTGGTATCTTAATCAGAAATTCTTAACGTAAAAGAGTAATATTTCATTTCAGTACCTTCATCGGGATGAGGGCAATTACAAAATCTTTGGAAATATTGTTTTTCTTAATCCTGAAAATTTCTCCCCCGAAAAAGCGGAGAAAATTCTTCGCAAAAAACTTATAGATACAGAATATTTCTATCCTTCAGAGAATGGCATTCCGCTCTTTCCAGAACATACAGGTCTTCTCTATTTTCCTGACTGGTACGAATTTCAAGAATTTCCGGAGACAAGCGAAGAACCTACCGACAACAGAAATTTAAGCGATTTCTGTATGGCTTTTCTTCCTAAGTTCAACCACCAAATTATAAGATCCTGCAAAACCTCATTTTTGACAGGTGTTACTAATTCTTTTCTTTATCCCCAAAACACATAAGTAGTGGATTTTCACTAATTTACCTTCACAAAAAGCTGAATTATGAAATTTATTTTTCTATTGATGGCCCTTAGTTTCACTGCCTGCGCAAATTCGCAGCAGACCGATACGCGCCTGGTGGGCGGAGCCTGTGAGGGTTGTGAAGCAGTGTTTGAATATGGAGACAGAGAACTAAGTGCTGTGGATACGCTTCCTGAGTTTGAGTCGGCCGCCGATAAGCTCAAGCTCACCGGTACCATCTATGAACCCGATGGGGAGACTCCGGCAGAGGGCGTGATCCTGTACATCCACCACACCAATGCAGAAGGCATCTACCCCACCCGCGGCGGAGAGCAGGGCTGGGAAAAGCGACACGGCTATCTGCGCGGCTGGACCAAGACCGGAAAGGATGGGAAATACACTTTTTATACCCAGATCCCTAAATCATATCCCAGCCGCACCGAACCTGCCCACATCCACCCATACATCCTGGAACCCGACGGTAAATATTACTGGCTCGAATCCTATTTTTTCGAGGGTGATCCCCTGTTGAAAAATTATAAATTTCCCGCAGAAGGAGAATGGCGCGGCGGAGGGAAAGGAGTGCTAAAGCTGCAGCAGAAAGAGAACATGGCTGTGGTTCAGAGAGATTTTATACTGGGAAAGAATATTCCGGAATATTGATTCAAGATTATAAAAAGTATTGAGTATTGAGTATTGAGTATTGAGTATTGAGACTCAGTCAAACTTGGTACTTCTAAAATCGTATTTCTAACTTCAAATTCCCTTCTCCCCCTTTAAGGGGGCGGGGGGGTAAAAAGGGATTCAAAATTCAAGGTTCAAGGTTTTTTTTCTTAAAATCTCTGAACACTATCATATGACTAAAAATAATGATGTAAATGCAATCGCAAATATGTCGCCCCTCCGGGGCTCTTTTTGGAGGGGGCATTTTTTGATCCCGGTGATAAAACACCGGGCTTCCGATATTTCGCCTTTCCGGGGCTTTTTTTCCTATCCACACAAAATCTTCTACAGTCATAATCCGCGGTAATCCCGCTGTTCAGCGGGGGAGATACTGACCACTGACCACTATTTTTGTTTATTGTCAATCATACCACTTCATATCTCCCATGCTTATCACGTAATCTTTGTGCTTAGCGTCGTAATACATTTTGTAGGTGGTTGGATAATAACCACTTCTTCCAAATTTTTCAGGCTGGGCAATATTAAATTCGGTACCATCTGCATGATTTACAAGGTAATCTAAGGTAATCATAGGTTCTATAAAGATCACCTCATAATCATAGGTTCCATAAATAAGCGTGTGAGTGAACATTTCTCCGCCGTTCCATGGAAGTTCAGCAGCATTATAATCTAACCAATGCACACCCATAAAGGGAACCATCTCTACAGGATCTGCTGTAAAATAATCTTCAGGTAAATAATCCGATGTCGGGAAATTAGCAGCCTTGTCTGATTCTGTTATCTGCATTTTTTCTTCCTCAGAGATCATATAAAAATGCACATCAAAATGAGGAAATTCATAGAAGAAAGGCTCATGCCCCCCAGGATTCCAGTCCAAATCTATGTGGTCAAACGCCAGGCCATCCATTTTGTTTGGCAAGTCAAGTGTAATTACCTGATGTTCCATGGGAAGACCTTCCAGGATCTTTTCTGAAATGCGTACCCCAATTTCCACGGGAACTCCGTCCCGGGTCATAGTGACCATAGCCCGCACTACTCCACCGTTGAACGCTTCAGCCGGACCATAAAAGGTATTCATTTTGCCGTCGGCCGGATTACTGGCTCTGGTTTGGAGATCCACAGAGGAATCAAAAATCTCCGGCACTGCTTCTTTCTCGCAGCCGGTAAGTAACACAAAAAATAGTAGGGGGAGTAGGTAGGAAACTGATTGGGGCGACATTAAAAGGATTATTTTCTTCATGACGCAAATATTTGGTTACTAAATGCCTGAAATTATTAAAAAAAACTTCAACCGATGTTAGAATGATGTTAATTAATAGAATTCAGAATTTTAAAAAGTATTGATCCTGAGATTTTTAGATTTCGAAATTCATACTTCTAACTTCCTGTCCTCTGCCCTCTGTCCTCTTCAAAACTTCGTACTTCTAAAATCGTAATTCTAACTTCACTTTGGAATTTGGTGCCTGGAATTTGGTGCCTGGAATTTGGTGCTTGTTCATCAAAACTTCGTACTTCTAAAATCGTAATTCTAATTTCCTTACTGCCTACTAAACACTGCTTACTGCGCACTAAAAAGAAAAACCCTCACTGAATGATCGGCAAGGGATTTTCCGGTTTGGCTGGTTAGCCTGTGTCAGCTTTTTATTCCGGTTGCTGCATGGGTTGTTGTTCAGGAGAAATATCCATCACTCTTATTTTCCAGTCACCATCATTTTGATCATCGGCGCGGTGCCAGATAAGTGTATAGGTGCCGCTCATTTGAAGCGTATCATTTTCAGAGGTTCCGTGGTTATAGGTTCCCGATTCCCAGGCAAAATTATCTCCTTTTTCGTTCATTAGTGATTCGGTGCGAAGATCCCGCATCCAGGAGGCTGTAGTATCCATCCAGGAATTTAATTCATCTCCCGAAATTCTTTGACCGTACATTAGGAGTACAGCATCATCTGCCGCATAATCCTTGAGGCGCTGCGCATCATTGGCATTCCAGGCCTCACGCCAGCCTTCCATGGCTTCGTCGGGATTTGGTGTTTCGACGCCTGCCATTTCAGCTTCGGCAGTAGTCTCCTGTCTCTCCTCACAGGCGGCCAGGAGCATCAGCATAGTAAAAAATAAGCCTAAAGTTTTAATTATTTTCATTTTAGTCGGTATTGGTTCATCCCCAAATTACCTAAAAACCAGTGAAGTACAACCGGCTATGCCCCATTTTTAGATAAACAACAATTAATTGACGATGACGAACCTGCACTTTTAGGGGAATTGACCTGCCAGTTAAAAAACAAGGGTTAAAAAACTGTTATTTGATAAGCCTTTAACGGAAAGAAGCTGCATTCTTCACGATATTGTATCTGAATCTAAAAAACCGAAAAAATGGACTTAAAGAGAAATGCAAAAGATGCAGGTGAAAAAGTAGCAAAATTATGGGCTGCTAAAAAAGGTATACAGTGGACCGGAAGCCTTCTTAAATGGGGTGCTATTGCCGGTGCAGGTTATTTTGCTTACACGCTCATAAGAGACAACAAAGACGAAATTCGCGCTAAATTGTCCTAATACATAAACAACTGTTGATAGTTGGTGGGCTGCCCGGAAGGAGTTTTCACGTAAGGTTCATACCTGCGGAAAAAGTTCTTTCGGCAGCCCATTCTTTTTTAATTCAGCCGGAATTTACCGGTACTTAATTGTTTAGTTTACCGTTTATATGAAGTAGAATTACATACACCTCCCCCGGCCATGAGTGAACTTATTGAATATCTCGATCGGGAAAGACTTAAGATCAGTTTTTCCACCCTTATCATCAGGGTAAGTAGCGTCAATGAATACTTCGGACAACTTTCTGAATTTGTACGGGAGGCAGATCTATATGGCGTAACGAACGGCAAGATCCACCTGATGGCCGAAATGATGGATCCCCCCTACGGACTCTTCAACCTTGCCGATGAACACCCTATTCGGCTGGGACTTGAAGAGAAGAAGGATTATGTGATCGTAACCGAGCAGCTCACAACTTCAGGAGGAGAGAACCCCCTGCTCAATAAACCCATTCCCGAACTTAAAGATGTGCCCTGGCTGAATAGCCTTATCACCAGGGAAGGTTATTATGTGTGGTATAATGATAGAATGGTTGATATTCCGGTGAAAAGGACTACTCAAAAAAGAATTTTTTAGCACATTTTCAAGCCGACTTTTCTATGTAACGTCTTTGCGAGCGACTGCAGGGAGCGCGGCAATCTCATGATGAGGTGTAGGCCTGCTGTTCTCACCCAATAATTCGAAACGTCTTTGCGAGACTCTGGAAAAAAAATTTCTAGCGAAGGAATATGACGTTTGTGCCTTAAAATACGTCAATGGTAGCGACTGCAGGGAGCGTGGCAATCTCATGAAGGTATGTAATTTTACAATTGAAACTAAAAAGTTTTTTCACTACATCTCAGGAAGCAGATTGCTTTAGTCGCTAAAAAAGCTCCCCTGCCTGGCCGGCAGACAGGTTCACAAAAACATAAAAAATTTGCAACGTCTTTGCGAGCGACCGCAGGGAGCGTGGCGATCTCATGATGGTATGTACTTTTATAATTTCAACTACAAAGTTTTTTCTCTATATCTCAGGAAGCAGATTGCTCTAGTCGCTAAAATAGCTCCCCTGCCTGGCCGGCAGACAGGTTCACAAATACGTAAGTAAGGAAAATTTGATAAATTGATAGGATGGATTTCTCCTATACCTATATGATGACTAATTCTCACAACACGGTGATTTATACTGGCCTTACTTCAAATCTCATCAAAAGAGTTTATCAGCACAAAACCAAGGCTTACAAAGGATTTACTTCAAAGTACAACTGTGATAAATTGGTATTCTACCAGGAATTTACAAATATCAATGAAGCCATAGCATTGGAGAAAAAAATAAAGGCAGGAAGTCGTTCTAAAAAAGAAAAAATGATCTTCGAACAAAATCCTGAATGGAAGGATCTTTCTGATGGTTGGCTGTTTATTATTTAAATCGTCTTTGAGAGCGACTGCAGGGAGCGCGGCAATCTCGTGATGGCATGTAATTTTACACTTTCAACTACAAAGTTTTTTCACTACATCTCAGGAAGCAGATTGCTTCAGTCGCTAAAAAAGCTCCCCTGCCTGCCGGCAGGCAGGTTCGCAAAGACGTAAAAAATTTGCAACGTCTTTGCAAGCGCCGCAGGGAGTGCGACGAATTTGTTAATTGAAACATAACCATACCTTCATCATCAAATTCTCAAATCACCACATCCTCAAATTTCCTGATCACTAATCACTGATCACTAATCACCGATCACTGATCACTAACTTCCCGCTAACTGCTTCTCGATTCTCTGCAGTAATTCATCAACGTCAAAAGGCTTGGCGATAAAGTCATCTGCACCTTCCATCCTGCTGATATCTGCGTGAGCGGACATTAGTACTACAGGGACGCTGCGGGTTGCGGTGTCTTTTTTTAGATCCTTACAAATATCCAGTCCGTTGCCATCGGGTAACATGATGTCCAACAGAAAAAGGTCGGGAATTTCCCCGGGTACGGTTTTATTAAAAGCCCGGGCGGTAGGGAAAGTCTTTACCGAGTACTGCTGACTCACCAGCAGGAATTCTATCAACTCACGAATCCCGTCATCATCTTCAACAATAAAAATCTCTTTCATAGCTATAGGTTTCAAAAATGACATTTTAACAGCAAATTGTTCAGGTCTCTTACCGTTAAACTGCCTTTCGTTTTTTAATCTTTTCTATTTTAAGCGGAAGGCTGAAGCAAAACTCCGATCCCTTTCCATATTCACTTGACACCTCAATCTTTCCATTGTGCCTGTCAATGATCTGCTTGGTTAGGTACAAACCTAATCCCAGTCCGCTGATGCCTTTGGTATCTTCGGCTCTGTAGAACCTGGTGAACAGCTGCTCTTTTTGAGATTGGGTCAGGCCTATACCTTCATCCCTCACCCGGACGCTCACGACTGCCCCCACCACTTCCAGGCTTACAAATATTTTATCGGCCCGGGGAGAATACTTGATCGCATTGGTCATGAGATTAAGCACTGCCTGCTCAATACGCTGCCGGTCTCCTTCTATTAAGGCCGGGGTTTGCCCCAAATTGGCCACTATTTCGTGAGACGGGGAAGACCAGCTGAAAGTTTCAATGATCTCTCCCAGCATAAGCTTAAGATCAAAGACCTCAATATTAAAGTCGAGTCGGCCCGACTCGATCCTTGACATATTCAGAAGGTCCTCCACCAGAGTATTCAGTTTATCCACCTGGTTAAGGGATTTGCTTAGAAACAATTCTGAAAGCTCATCCTGCTCCTTTTTCGCCAGCACCTGCAGGTAGCCTTTGATTGTGGTTAGCGGCGTTTTCAATTCATGACTTGCGAGGGCAATGAATTCGTCTTTTTTATCACTCAGGGATTTCACCTGTTCAAAAAGTCTGGAATTATCCAGAGATACTGCAGCCTGGGAAGCAATATTGATAACGAGTAATTCGTGCTCTGCCGTAAAAATTCCCGGTTCAGGATGCCCGTATAACAAACCACCTATTACTTCGCCCGATTTAGAGATCACCGGAACGGCGAGGTAACTTACCACAGTAAAATGTCCATTGGGCATTCCAAAATGAGGCGCATTCTTACCATGGCTGCTATGATTTCGTACATCGGCAATTCGAACCACCTTCTTCTCTACGAAAGTAGGCAGGAACATTTCTGTATGTCGCGGCATGGCCATATGCTCAAACGCCTCCCGGGGGGCTCCCGAAAGTGTAAAAAGACGGAAGGTATTTCCTTCGCGGTCCACATTATTATAAAAAAATGCACCGAAGGCTGCCCCTGTTAGTTTCGTAGTGGCATCTGTAACCCGCTGAAGAATTCCCTGCACATCCAGATTTTCTGAAATACTTTTTCCAACAGTATTTAAAACCTCAAGATTTCGGGTATATTTTTCTCTCGCGGTCTGTGCCTGTACCTGGTAAGAAATATCCCGGGCAACTTTTGAAGCCCCGATAATTACCCCTTTACTGTCTTTGATAGGGGAAACCGTTATGGATATTGGGATCTCCCTACCCGACTTATGCTGTCTAATAGTTTCAAAATGGTCGAGGCTAATTCCATTGCGGACCTTTTCCAGGATGTGAAACTCTTCTCTTAATCTCTCCTGCGGAATAAGGATGGTAATGGATTTCCCCACCACCTCATTTTCTTTATAACCAAAGATCCTTTCCGCCCCTTTATTCCAGCTTAAAATGGTGCCGTCGAGATCCTTGCTGATGATCGCATCGTTTGAGGATTCCACAATAGCCGATAATCTCGCCTGTTTTTCATCTGCCCTTGTACGATCTGATATATCCCTGGCAACCTTAGACGCACCAATAATATTTCCCGAAGCATCCTTCAAAGGAGAAACGGTAAGGGAAATTGGAATCTCCCGTCCCCATTTATCAATTCGTATGGTCTCAATATGATCTACCTTTTTTCCTTTCTTAATATTGCTGATGATCTCTTCCTCTTCATTAAGCCGGTCTTTGGGAATGAGCATTGTTATGGACTTGCCTAAAGCTTCAGCTTCAGTATAACCAAAAATTTGTTGGGCACCGGGATTCCAGCTGGTAATTTCCCCGTTGAGATTCTTGCTGATGATAGCGTCATCTGAGGACTTGATAATTGCTGAAAGTGTTGCCTGCTTCAGGTGATCTTTTTCCTGTTCAGAAATATCAATAAGCGTATTGGTAGCTCCCCGCAGTTTGCCCTCCCTGTCTAATAATTGCCGGGGGTATGAAACCAAAGTCCTGAAAGTACCATCGGGTCTCAGCATGTTAATTTCCCGCTTCACAGGCTGCTCTCCTTTCAGAAGGAGTGATGCAATTGGTGTTTCTTCCGAAGGAACAGAGGTTCCATCCCGATGAACTAGCTTAAAAGACCCACACCAGCGGTCTTCTCCAATAACAGGAGATCGCCCCCACAAGATTTCGGCAGCATTATTAAAATAGGTAAGAAACCCATGGGTATCACAGCTATAGAAGGCAATGGGAGATTCATCAAACATTTGCTGAAAATCCAGGGCAGGCGCACCCGAAGGTGTATTTCCTCGATTAGAATTTTTAGTCATGTTGCTCGTTTATACCGCCTTGTAAGACGGTTTGGATACCTGATATGGCTGTAGCCAGTTTCCAAAAAGTAAAGATAAGTTTTACAAGCACAAATAATTGGACTTAAGAAAATCTTATAATTCCTTTAACAGCACCAGCAAATTAGCAGGTTATTTAAACTTCAGGTTTAAATAAAAGAAGAAGGCAACTCCCTGTGCAGGAGCTTTTTAATATTATCATTTTTGGTAGATTCTGAAGACGTAGTGATTTCCTATTCCAGATTCACAAGCAAAAAGTCGGTTTGTCTTCCATTGACATACTCAAAGCCATCTTCTCCCCAGAAGCCGGCTTCCTCCAGCATAATTCGAATATCTTTATTCCATTCCGGAACGTTAACCGTGGTATTAAGTTCAATGGCGTACACGGTATTTGGATATATAGGATAATCCCCGGCGCCCGGAACCCCCTCCTGAGCATCCCACATCCCTATAGTAGGTCCTGCCGAATGTCCATAAAGACCAAGTGGATGGGTGTAAATGGAAGGTTGAAGTTCCTCTGCCTTCGCCTCTTTAAGAGACTTTAATAAAATTTCATTCCCTGTTCTTCCGGTTTTAAAATTTGAGGTAAGAATATCCTGCAGCCGGTTTCCCTTTTTGAGTGCCTCTTGCAGGAAATCAGGCGCAGCAGTTTCACCTTCTTTTAATACATATGCGTGTTGCTGACAATCGGTATTAAGTCTTAAATAAAAAATTCCGAAGTCGCAGTGAAGCAGGTCGCCCGGCAGAATGACCTTATCTCCATAACCTGCAGAAAAAGCCTCAATATGGTCTTTAAGCTCTTCCTCCTTCCTTTGTATATCTACCGTAGGATGAAACCAGGTCTCGAGCCCCAGCTCAGTAACTTTTTGTCTCATCCACCACACCACATCATCTGTGGTCGTTACACCCGGATTGATAACTTTTGAGCTAAAGGCTTCTTCAATTATATCTTTAGTAATGCTCACCAGTTCCTTATAGAGTTCCATTTCCTTTTTAGAACGGGTTTCTATCCATCCCACAGCAAGCTCTTCGGCTGAAACTACCCGCTCCCGGAAATGAGGCGGCAGTATTTCCATGAATAAGTCATAATCTGTTTTTACAATTCCGTCAGCGATGTTAAAATCTGCTGAATAATTCAAACCAATCCTTTGCGGATCTCTTTCAGTTATGACATCCAGCAGCGCCTTCATCTGGTCTGGCTCTGCTTCGGGATCCCAGGCCGAAGAAATGTGATCTCCAATATCATATCTGGCTATCGCGAGACGCTCGAGAGTATCCTTCTCCCTGTCCTGATGAAAGACAAGAATGGTTCGCCGGCGGGCATTGAGCCAGGTAGCCGGAAGCATTGTACGCAAAACGGGATCTTCGTTGTATTCCCGGGAGATAAGCACCCACATATCAATTGAAGCCCTGTCCATTAATTCAGGAAGCAGTTGCGTATATCTTTCTTCCAGGATCTCATCTACCAGGACAGCCTGTTCCCTTTCAGAAAGAATCTGGGCACCCGCCTGGGGTATGAACAATAAAAAAACCAGTAAATGTTTGAACATAGGAAGAAGATCGTTTTTCCGAATATATAAAATATTCCTCTTTTCCGGGTAGGTTAAGTTCCTTTGAGCTTGTCTTATAGAAATCCTGTTCACCTCCTTATTAGTTGCTGTAGTTCCTTACAGCACTAAACTTATCTTAATTCCCTAATATCCAACACCCTTCCCTTGACTAATCAGTAAATTCCGCGTATATTATTGTAGTCAAACAAACCCGGGAATCAAATAAGAAATGTTATGAATAAAGAATTGAAATCAAAAGGAAAGTATGAGCTATTTACAACACCGGACGGGAAGGAGGTAATAAATTTCGATAATGAATCTTATTACTCCTTCACTAAAGAAAATGGCGGAGAGTTTATTGCGCCCACAGAATCAGATTCTGATAAATTCAGTTCCAAAGCAACCGGAAGCTACTATTTCGCAGGTGCAGAAAGTGAGGAAGACGTTAGTGGAACACTCTATCTTGAAGATGGCTCTGAATTCGCAAAAATTGATTTCCCTCAAGGCTTCCCCACAAAAAGAGATGAACCAAAGAAGAAGATTATCCGGTCTGATGACAGATTTAATAAAGAGGAAGTGATGAAGAAATTAGGACTTTGAAATTTGTTGATCATGGTATTACGGTAATTTAAGTGTGAAGCCTGCCGATTGAATATCTAATTTAAATTTCTCCAAGTAATTTTAAATTTAAAGCAACACCTAACACTACAGGGGAAGATTTCCTAACCGCAACAGAAAAACCCTTCTGGTTTAGAACTGCAGTACACTGAAGACCTGCAGGTATGTCTTTTAACGTTTTAGAGGTTGAGCTCCATTTGCACCTCAGCTCCAAATTTTAAATTATGAAACCGTTCAGGCTATTCGAAGTACAAATAAGAATTTCACAATCAGGTTTTTAATGGTTTATAATAAGATTAAGGAGGATTGTGCATTACAACTGCATAAGTGGGTTACTGGTCTAAAAATTTAATTTCTGACAATTTTCAAATGGCATTTTTTGTAATTTAAATGCGGTAATCGACTGAGGATTACATATTTGTGAATCAATCCCGAAAAGATGAAAATTCAGTTATTCAAAATGCACGCAATATTTTTCTGCTACATATAGACTTAACACGTTTCCCTATGGTCAAATTAACGAACACTTCAGCAAAGGCTATTATTAACCTGTTGATCATCCTTTTTTATTCTGCAATTTTAGCTCAAAATAATGTCCCTCATACATCTACCTTTCCCGGAGTTGAAAATTCATACTTCGAATATGTAAATCCAGAAGAAGCAGGTTTGTCTGATCAAAGTCTACAACAGCTTAGTACTGATATTCTACAATGGGTTGATGACGGGGAGCTGGTAGGTGCCGAACTACTCATTATAAAAGATGATAAAGTAGTGTTTCATGAAGCTTTTGGCTGGGCCGATAAAGAAGAGGAAAGGGCTCTAAAACGCAACTCGATCTGGAACATCAAATCCATGACCAAACCTTTTGTTTCAGCGGCTATTCTTATGTTGATAGAGGATGAGAAGTTGAATTTACAGGATCCTGTCAAAAAGTATATACCAGGCTATTCCAATGACAGCACAACCATCTTTAATCTTCTTACACATTCCAGCGGGTATAGTGGTCTGGGGTACACTAAGAACTTTAAAGATATTGGGGCTTGGGTTAAAGACTGGGCAAAGGAAAAGCCAGCCCGACCTTTAGGACAATACAGCTATTCCGATTTTAATTATGCGGCATTGGGATACATAATTGGGGTAATTTCAGGTAAAAAGGCGGAAAATTTTATTCAAGACGAGATAATTGAGCCGTTAAATCTGAAAAATACCTACACCTCTTTTTCGCCTGACTTCGAGTGGGCCGGGAGAGTAAACAGCAGGTATGAGTACAGTGATTCCAGTAAAACCTACGTAAAATATTGGAAAAATAATGATAACCAGGAATATGTTTTTTTTCCGGCTGCCTGGGGCATCTTTTCGACTGCACTTGATTATGCTAAATTTATGGAGCTTTGGCTCGAAAAGGGAAAAATTAATGGAAAACAGATTCTGGAAAGAGAAACTATTCTTTCAGCTCTAAAACCTCAGGTGAGATTTGGGCCGTTTAGTCATGGATATGGGTATGGTTGGGTCATTAATGAATATAAAGACAAGGATAAAATGCCATTTTCGTTCTCACATACCGGTTATGATGGAACCATAGGAATAAGTTTTCCGCATTCAAATGCCATGGTGGTTTACCAAAGCCACTCAAGAGGAAGAAATCACAGAAGCTTAATCTGGAATAAACTGGATATGCTGAACATTTTTAAGGAAAAAGGGCCCTACACTCCTATTCTCTCCTGGCCGCCACCTGACTTTTCTTCTGTAAAAGTAGATACTAACAAGCTTCGGGAATATGAAGGTGTTTATCAAGGAATCCAACCATGGGATCAGTCAGAGATAATATTTAAAATTTCAGTATCCGACAATACCTTATTATTAAAAATGGCCCCTGTTGATGAGAATACTTTCATGACCATGAACTTAATACCCACGGACGATGATGAATTTATTATGGGAAAATTGAGAGATGGCCAGGTTGAAAGTATAGGAACAGATTCATTTTTATTTTTAAAGGAAATTGACGGAACAACTGGTTTTGAAATAATTTATGAAGGTGAACCTGTCATGAGTGCCAATAGGATATCGAAATAAATAAGATCTACACAAATAAGTTAAAACTTCTACAAAACAAAAAAGCCCTTCCTGAAACAGGAAAAGCTTCTCATTGGTTTACTTCTAAACCCAGGTAAGTCAAGGACTTACCACAAACAACACAACTTACTATAAAGCGAAAAAAAGCTCCCCAATTTGAGGAGCTTCTTTGCTTCCGAAACTTCGGATGCGGTCTGGACGAGACTCGAACTCGCGACCCCCTGCGTGACAGGCAGGTATTCTAACCAACTGAACTACCAGACCAATATTTTAAGAACATCTCCGGTTCGTGACAGGCAGTCCCGAGTACTCGGGATAACCAACTGAACTACCGGACTAATTTTTTAAGAACTTCAGCAATCCATTTAAACCTCCGGACCACTGCTTTATTGCGAGGGCAAATATACAGCACATTTTAAATTCCGCAAACCTTTTTTGAAAATATTTGAAACATTTTTTTGTGTCTTTAAACAAACTTCTGCCGTTCAACTAAATAGGTGGACAACACCCTGTCAAAATTTTCATTTATGTCTGCCTGTACATATTTGATCCCGTATTGGGCGCACTTCAGTTTAAGTTTGGCGAAATAGTTTTCTACCACTTCCCGGTAACTTTCTTTGACATTGTCTGCATACAGATCCATCTTTTCTCCGGTCTCCACATCTGTAAATCGCTGTGGCCCTTCTCCAAATTCAAAACTCAGTTCCTTTTTCAGATCAAAAACATGGAATAGCACCAGTTCATGTTTATTATATTTTAGATGTCGCAAGGCATCAAAAAGCTTTTCCTCTTCTACTTCATCCTGGAACATATCCGAAAAAAAGAAGATCAGGGATCTCCGTTTCATCTTCTCAGCTATCTGGTGAAGATAGGTATAAGTTTTAGTTGGTTGTCCGGAGACCGGTTGCTCCAGAGTCTGCTCAAGGATGTTCAACAACATGCGGCGGTGGCGTTCACTGCCCTTTTCGGGTGCATAGTATTCATACCTGTCACTGTATATACTTAATCCCACAGCATCCCGCTGTTTCTTAAGGATCTGCATGAGACAGGCTGAAGCCAGAACAGAGAAACCTATTTTATTGAGGTCATTCAATCTCTGTTTCTTCTTCCCGGGATAATGCATGGAAGCAGAATTGTCCAGGATCAAATGGCATCTCAAATTTGTCTCCTCCTCATAACGCTTTGTAAAGAGTTTGTCTGTCTTGGCAAAAAGCTTCCAGTCAATATGTCGTGTACTCTCTCCGGCATTGTAAACCTTATGCTCGGCAAATTCAGCCGAAAAGCCATGGAAAGGACTCTTATGCAAACCCGATATGAAGCCTTCCACCACCTGTTTGGCCAAAAGTTCGAGATTTTGAAAACCACCGGCTTTATGTAATTCGTACTCTAGATCCATGTTATTCTCTTCTGAAGATTACTAATGTAATTAAATGCCTGCACAAAGAGGAAAAAGCTTTCGCCAAATAGCGGAAGCTTTTTAATTATTGCCGACCGCTTGAAAAAAGAAATTAATGAATTTCTGACAGTTTACCCTGAACTTAACTTTTTAAGAAGCATTGCAGGAGTTTCAGAAAGAATTTTGATCCGGATTACGGAAGCGGAGCGGTCCGGCATCTCTTCCCTGACACAATACTTAAACAAAAAAAGGTCTGTGAATTGCTCCACAGACCTTTTTTACACTCAAATTTTATTTTTACAACACTTGATCAAGTGCTTCTGCATATGTATTCTTGGGAGCAACTCCAACCTGTCTTCCAACTACTTCTCCATTTTTAAAGATCAAAACAGTAGGAATGTTTCTAACTCCATATTTGGCAGCAAATTCCTGGTTAGCATCTACATCAAGCTTACCTACTACTGCTTTCCCTTCATATTCCTTGCTGATATCATCAATGATAGGACCTACCATTCTACAGGGTCCGCACCAGGCTGCCCAAAAATCTACCATAACAGGTTTATCACTTTTAAGCACTTTTTCTTCGAAAGTTGCATCAGTTATCTCTAAAGCCATAATATTTTATTTTTAGTTTATTTCGTTTATGTAAAAATAGGCAAAAATCTCTCCAAATGACTGTTGGCAGATATCAGATTTAGCTATTTACTTATTACAAGCTCCTATACCAATGAAGATTTAGTCTTTTCTTCACCCCTTTTAGTGAGAACATTTTGAGTTGAAATACATTCAATTCCTATTCATCCTTAAACAAAAATGAGGGAAATTTTGTTTCTAAAAATTCACTTCAACTTCAAAGCCATAATATAGAAATTGTAAGAATTTACCTACTTTAAAAAAGCCTTTTATTCCCTAAACCGAAATTAGTCACTCTTTATCGTTTTGTTAATAAAAGACTAAAATATCTCCTGTTCCTTTTGTAAATTTAAGCTGTAAGTAATTCAAAATCACTAGAAATTCAAACATTTTTACCCCTTAAAAAATTATTACAATGACAGCCTTAACTCAGCTCTGGAAAGATCAAACATCAGATTTTTCAATGATTCAAAAAGCCATTTTAGGTCTTATCCTTTCCTTTATTATTATTACGGCTATTTCTGCACTGGTACTGGTATATTTTGAACTTACCAAATAAGCGGGAAGAGCTAACAGAAAAAAAATTCCGGCCATAGCTGCCGGAATTTTTTTATACCTGTACTAACGTGAATTTTTAATTGAGTTTATAAAGCACCTGCTGCTCTTCAAGGGCACTAAGAAGCTCCTGTGAGATCCTCACCTTTTGCTTACGGCTGGGCATATGTAATTTAATCCTCTCTTTCATTTCGTAAACCACAAAATTGAGCCGGTTTTCCCCGCTGTGGTTTTTGAAAATATCTTCCAGAAACAATATCTGCTCTTCCTTAAGCTCATCAATATTTAACTGTATGGTGAGTTTCTTTGCATAGGTCTCCATTACGTCATGTAGCAGCTGAATATTATTGAACTGCATACGCGGATCTCCTTTTTTGCCGGTTTCGCGGTTTGGATAACCTTCACGTATGAACACCTTGGCATGAATAAAAGAATTGGGGACCAGGAAATGCCTGTATTTTAAATATTCCTCTTTGAACATCCTGAACTCATAGCTATCTGAATAATCTTCCACGATGAAACTCGCCCAGCCCTGTCCCTGTTTATTCGTACGATGTTGCACATCACTTATTACTCCCCCAAAGGTCAATTCCTTGTTCACCACCTCATGTAGATCAGAAAAGTCGGTAAGAACCGCATTGCAGAAATATTTAAGTTCAGTTTTGAAATCATCCAGGGGATGACCCGAGATATAGATCCCTACAACTTCCCTTTCACGCTTAAGCTTCTCCATGGTTCCCCACTCTTCGCAGGGTGGCACCACAGGTTCGGGGATCTGCACTTCACTGGTATCCCCAAAAAGACTCACCTGAGCCGAATTCTCATTTTCCTGATATTTAGCAGCATATTTTACCGCCTTTTCCAAAAAGGTGATTCCATCGCCCTCATCATGGAAATACTGCGCACGGTGCGTGTCTCCAAAGCTGTCAAATCCTCCCGCAAGAGCAAGGTTTTCAAAAGCCTTCTTGTTGGCTGCCCTCAAATCTATCCTTTTTGCCATGTCAAAAATGGATCTGTAAGGGCCTTTTTCTTTCCTGTTCTCCACAATGGTCGCAACGGCTCCCGCCCCCACTCCTTTAATGGCTCCCATTCCAAACCTTACAGCATTTTCCTTGTTTACAGAGAACTTGTAGTAGGATTCATTAACGTCTGGCCCAAGAACATTTAGCTTCATACGCTTGCACTCCTCCATGAAGAAGGTCACCTGCTTAATATCATTCATGTTATTGGAAAGAACCGCAGCCATATATTCGGCAGGATAATGGGCTTTTAAATAAGCTGTCTGATAGGCTATCCAGGCATAACAGGTTGAGTGGGATTTGTTAAAAGCATAAGCAGCAAAAGCTTCCCAGTCTTTCCAGATCTTTTCAAGTACTTCCCGCGGATGACCTTTGGCTTCTCCCCCATTTAGAAACTTTGGCTTAAGCTCTTCCAGCAGGGCAAAGATCTTTTTCCCCATTGCCTTCCGCAGTACATCTGCTTCACCTTTCGTAAAACCGGCCAGCTTCTGGGAAAGCAACATCACCTGCTCCTGGTAGACGGTAATCCCGTAGGTCTCCTTCAGGTATTCCTCCATATCGGGAAGGTCATAAGCGATTTCCTCATCTCCGTGTTTACGTGCAATAAAACTCGGAATATATTCCATAGGTCCCGGCCTGTAAAGCGCGTTCATCGCAATAAGATCATCAAAGACCGTAGGCTTCAGGTCCTTCATGTGCTTCTGCATTCCCGGGGATTCGTACTGGAAGATCCCTACTGTTTCTCCCCGCTGGAACAACTCATAGGTCTTCTCATCATCCAGCGGAAAACTGTCGGGATCGAGATCTATATTATGACGTCCCTTTACGATCTTCACAGTGTCCTTTATCAGCGTAAGGGTCTTGAGTCCCAAAAAGTCCATTTTAAGCAGCCCGGCACTTTCTACAACCGAGTTGTCAAACTGGGTCACATAAAGATCGGAATCCTTTGCGACGGCCACAGGGACGAAATTGGTGATGTCACTCGGTGTAATGATCACCCCACAGGCGTGAATTCCCGTATTCCTAACAGATCCTTCGAGGATCCTTGCCTGGTTGATGGTTTGCGCCTCCAGGTCATCTCCCTCGGCTATGTTGAGCAGTTCATTAACCTTATCAAGCTCCTCACTTCTAAAGCTGCTTCGCAATTCTTTTTCATCCATACCAAAGATCTTCGAAAGCTTGGTATTTGGTATGAGCTTGGCAATTCTGTCGGCTTCATTTAGCGGAAGATCCAGTACTCTTGCCGTGTCTCTGATAGAAGATTTGGCAGCCATGGTACCATAGGTGATAATTTGTGCCACCTGGTTTGCCCCATATTTCTGAATTACATAATCCATTACCCTGCTTCGGCCTTCATCATCGAAGTCGATATCAATATCGGGCATACTTACACGATCGGGATTCAGGAATCTCTCAAAAAGCAGGTCATATTTAATGGGGTCGATATTTGTGATCCCCAGGCAATAAGCCACAGCACTTCCCGCTGCAGATCCACGGCCGGGCCCTACAGACACATCCATGTTCCGGGCTTCCCTTATAAAATCCTCCACAATAAGGAAGTAACCGGGATAACCTGTGTTTTCAATTACAGAAAGCTCAAAATCAAGCCGCTCCTTAATTGCTGGAGTAATTTCTCCATATCGTTTTTCGGCACCCACATAGGTAATATGTTTAAGGTAAGCGTTCTCTCCTCTTTTTCCACCGTCAACAGCATCCTCAGCTACAATAAATTTCTCTGGAATGGTAAAGGCAGGCAGCAGTACATCTCTAGCCAATTCGTAAGGCTCAATCTTATCCACAACCTCCTGAACATTCGAAATAGCTTCCGGCAGGTCCTTGAAAAGCGCCTTCATCTCCTCGCCGCTCTTAAAATAATATTCACTATTTGGAAGCCCATACCTGTAACCTCGGCCACGGCCAATAGGCGTTGCCTGCTTCTCACCATCCTTCACACAAAGTAAAATATCGTGCGCATTGGCATCTTCCTGCTCACAGTAATAAGTATTATTGGAAGCAACCAGTTTGACTTCATGTTTTTTTGCCAGCTCCACCAAAACAGGATTCACCCTGTTCTCATCTTCCTGATTGTGGCGCATTAATTCCACGTAAAGGTCCTCCCCGAATTCCTGCTTCCACCACAGGAGGGCTTCCTCAGCCTGATTCTCCCCGACGTTGAGGATCTTACCGGGTACTTCCCCGTAAAGATTTCCGGTTAATACAATTATATCTTCCTTGTATTTCCTGATGACTTCCCTGTCAATTCGAGGCACGTAATAAAATCCTTCTGTATAGGCGATGGAAGACATCTTGGCGAGGTTGTGATAACCTTTTTTATTCTTCGCAAGTAAAACGATTTGATAGCCGTTGTCTTTGCGGGATTTATCCTTATGATTTTCGCACACAAAGAATTCACAGCCAATTATAGCTTTTAATTCCCGGGCACCGGCGGCCTCTCCATTTTCTGTCGCTGCCGCATTTTTTGCCTTGACACCTTTATTATATGCTCCCACTTCCTTTACGAAGTGGAAAGCTCCCATCATGTTGGCATGATCTGTAAGTGCAACTGCCGGCATATTCTGTTTTCCTGCAGCATCTACAAGATCTTTGATACTGATTGTAGATTGCAGAATAGAAAACTGACTGTGGTTGTGCAGGTGTGAAAAAGCAACCTCATCAAGTTTCTCCAGATTTTCTTTAATCTCTGCGGAAGATATTCCCTTATCCTCTTTCTTCTGAAGTCTCTTCCTTATCTCTGCCGAAGCTTCCTTAAGGTTGATGTGCTTGAGACCAATGAGCTTTATGGGCTGCGGATTTACTTCTGAAAAATTCTCAAAATAACCGGGTCTGGCATCCAGTTCCTCGGAAGTGAAGACGCGTTTCCTGATTAATTCCAGGAAACAGCGGGTGGTCGCCTCAACATCGGCTGTTGCATTATGCGCTTCAGCAAAAGGCTCGTGGAATAAAAATTCATGCAGTTCGGTTAGTGTGGGAAGTTTAAATTTTCCTCCCCTTCCCCCGGGAATGCAGCAAAGTTGTGCCGTTACCTCTGTACAGGTATCCAGCACGGGAAGCTCAGGTAATTTATTTTCCATTTGAAGCCGGTGAAATTCGGCTCCCATGATGTTCACATCAAATCCAACATTCTGTCCCACCACGAATTTCGACTTCAACAGGGCAATATTGAACTTTTCCAGTACTTCCTGGAGACTTACCCCCTGCTCTGTAGCGAGTTCGGTTGAAATTCCGTGTACTTTTTCTGCATCATAGGGAATATTAAAACCATCGGGCTGTACCAGGTAATCCTGATGCTCGATCACCCGCCCCATATCATCATGTAATTGCCAGGCGATCTGTATACATCTCGGCCAGTTATCACTGTCAGTCAATGGTGCATCCCAGCGCTTGGGAAGTCCGGTGGTTTCAGTATCAAAAATAAGGTACATAATATCTATTTAGAAGCTTTCGGGCTGATTTTCAACACCAACCACTACTTTAGGAACATTTTAAAGAGGTAAAAATAAGTATAAAAAGATGTATCGGCAGGGAAAGTTTTCAGGAATTATTAACGAAAAAAGAGGTCCCAAAAATATCATTTTTGAAACCTCTTTTCCAGCGCTCAGCACTCAGCCGGGAGCGCATATTAATGTATTCTTTTAATCAAAAGCTTCTTCGAGGCCTTTGACTTCATTCAAGGTGCGCTCAATAGCATTACGTTGTTTGATAAGTAAGTTGATCGTCGAAGGTGGTAATTCCGATCTGTTGATCACCTCATTATAATCGGCAACAGCTGCCTTCTCACCTCTTATAGCCTCCTCCAGTATTGCTTCTTCATTATCTGAAGAAAATGCCGCCTTAAGATCCATCCAGGCTCTGTGGGCATCACCGGTTAGACTGCTGCCTTTATCGGGAGATTCTCCCAGATTCTTTATTTCGGTTTTTAATTCATGACCAAAATCGTATCGCTGCATCGCTTTATCTTTAAAAAAGCTTTTTAAACGCGGATTCCTGACATCTTCTGCTGCATTTTTGAAACCTTTTTCGGAATCATAGGTCTTTTCCAGCAGCTCATTTAATTTGCCTGCCATTTCTTTTGTCTTACTCATAGCTCATATTTTTTGTTAGCAATTTTTTTCTCTTTCTCTTTAAATATAAGGCACTTACACGAAGCAAACCTCATGTTTAACAGCCTTTAAGCTCATATTAACGGATTAAGTTGAAAAAATTAAAAACAAAAACAGACACTAAAAAAACGAGTAGAAGAAATTCTTATAACTACTTAATTTACAATAAAAAATAATAGTATCTTTGCCCCCTCATTAATAACCGGGGTCGGGAACCCCACAAATTAATTTTTATGCCTGTAAAGATCAGATTACAAAGACACGGTAAAAAAGGGAAGCCTTTTTTCTGGATCGTAGCTGCGGATGCCCGCGCTAGAAGAGATGGTAGATTTCTTGAAAAATTAGGAATCTATAATCCAACCACCAATCCTGCAACAATTGAAATCAATGTTGACAAATCTGTACAATGGTTACAGAATGGTGCACAGCCTACAGAAACTGCAAAGGCTATCCTGTCTTACAAAGGAGTACTTCTTAAAAATCACCTTGCTGGTGGTGTTAGAAAAGGCGCTTTGACTCAAGAACAAGCAGATGAGAAATTCAATGCCTGGGTAGAGGAAAAAGAAGGAAAAGTTGACGCTAAGAAAGAGAATTTAACTAAAGAGCAGGAAGCTGCTAAAGCTAAAGCTCTTGAGGCTGAAAAAGAAGTTAACGCTAAACGCGAAGCTGAAGCCGCTGCCGCTGCACAACCTGAAGTTGAGGAAACAACTGAAGAAACTGAAACTGCTGCACAACCTGAAGTTGAGAAAACAACAATAGACCAGGAAGCTGCTGCTGCGAAAGGAGTGGATGAGGCTACTGCTGAAGAAGCGAAGGCTGAAGAAAAAAAAGACCAAACCGGATCTTAAATTTTCATTCTAACGAGCAATGACAAAGGAAGAGTGTTTCTATCTTGGCAGGATCGTTAGTAAATTCAGTTTTAAGGGAGAGGTATTGATCAAACTCGATACCGATGAACCCGAAAGTTATTTAGAAATGGAATCAGTTTTTGTCGAATACGACAATAATCTGGTTCCATTTTTTATTGAAAGAAGTTCTCTCCAAAAAAGCAACCTCCTAAGGGTAAAGTTTGAAGAAGTGGACACAGAAGAGGACGCAGAAGATCTCATGAAATGCGACATATACCTCCCACTAAACCTCCTGCCCGAGCTTAGTGAAGATCAGTTCTATTTCCATGAAATAATAGGCTTCAGGGTGGAGGATGAACTTTACGGAACCGTAGGCACCCTCACCGGAATCAACGACACCACCACCCAGGCCCTGTTCGAAATTGAAAAAGACGGTAAACAGGTCCTCATTCCCATGAACGATCATTTTCTGATCAAAGTGGATAAGAAGAACAAGACGATCTTCGTGAAAACACCGGAGGGACTTATCGATCTATATTTATAGTTCAAGGTTGAGTCCACTCTAAAAACAAATTTACTTCAATTAATTCTAAGAATGGATTATCTTTAAACCACTTTCCAATGTACTATCATGTTTAGAAAAACTCAGGATTCTTCTCAATCAGATCTCTTCTCTGGTTTTGGCCAATTGCTTGATGACAAGAAAGATAAGAAGCTAAACGATCCAAAGGCCTGGTACAATATTTTTTATAAATACTTTGTTTCCAGGATTGATGAAGAAAAATTTGCTGTTCTTTTTTCCTCTACCGGTCGTCCCAATGCCTCAGTGAAGACTTTGGTGGGGATGATGTCTTTAAAGGAAGGTTTTGGCTGGAGTGATT
>NZ_AUIG01000032.1 GCF_000423585.1 Salinimicrobium xinjiangense DSM 19287 | reverse complement strand
GTCAATTTTAAAATTTTTAATTTCGCCGTCTTCTGTGATAGAACAAATATCCAGGGATAATTTGCTAACATCGACTCCGATAAATGATTTAAATTTCATAGTTTAGATTGAGTTAAAAAAGAAGAACCTTTACCTAAAAACCTTAACAGGTCAGGGCTGATATCTTATACAGGTCTTGGTTCATTAAAACCTGTCAGTTCCAAATATCGGGATAGTGCGTTTCTAAGGCTATCGCTGGATCGCTGACAGGTTTTCAATTATACTACTTTTAATTAAAAAAGTATCAATACAAACCTAAGGTAGCTATCGGGACCCGCTCCGAGTACTTTAAACCCTGTTAATCTATTGATTATCAGTTTTTTTGTTTAATAAAACTTAATTTTCTCCGTGGTTTCTCCGTAAAATTTAAAAAGGGTCTTTCTTATAGTTTGGGTTAATATGAGATTAAAGGCCACTATTTTAGCTAATTAAAAATAGAACATAGGGACAGGAACTAAGAGGGACTAAATAAAAGTATTATTTTTTGGTATCAGAATTTTACCAGATTCCACTTTTAGATTTCTGACCTTTTTATTCTGGGTAAACCATACTTCTGCATCATGTTGCTCTGCAGGTCGCTGGGTGGGCCACCATCCCCTGGAATTTTGTGTTATGAGGAGCAAACCTTCATCATCTCCCATTGGAGTGAAATCGGGCAGTTGCGGTCCTTTTTTAAATAAGGGTATTTCATATACCTGGTTGATTTGATGAAGTACCAGTTCTACTTCCTTTACCACAATTCCAATTTCACTTATTGAAATAAATGAAGGGATAATTTTAGGGACTGCAGGGGGAGGATTAGGAAGATCAAAACGCGCGATGCATTCGGCTATATTCTCTTCATGATCATAAAAATAAAATGCTTTAGCATGCCATCCGGGATAATCGGCGATAGGAGAGCTGGCCGAAAAAGGTAATATCCGGGCTCTATTCCTTATCCATTTAAAGGAATCGTCAAAAAGATGGGGTGCAATGTTAAAGGCGAAGTGATAAAAACATTTATGTGAAGCTTTGGAAAAACTGAGGATACTCGATCCAACCTGAAAGGAGATCTTACTTCGGGTACCGTTGATAACAGGTAGATTTAGAAGATCTCCATAGAATTTCCCTGCACCTTTTATGTCCGAGGTCTTAAGGGATAACTGCTCTATTCTCATTTGAAAAGTTTTAAATAAGAGAGGAAGTTTGCTCAGGCTACAGAACTAAAGGAGATGCCTGGTGGATTGATAGAGATGCCGAACCCGTTCCCGAGAATCAAAATCTTTGCCAGGAGGCGGAAATCTACAGGAAGGGAAATCCTTCAAATATACTTCCTCAAAAGTCACAGAACCGTCAGGAGCCAGAATCTTAACAGTAAGGCCCATTTTCTGCTGGGAAATAACATCCAGACATGCATTCTCTATAACAAGAAATCCATGTTCTATCCCGGCGGGTATAAATATGATTGATCCAGGGCCACATACTTTTTGCTGTCCGTTAACTGTAAAACGGATTTTACCCTCCAGGACTTCAAATGATTCGTCTCCTTCATGAATGTGCAGGCCAACAAAAAATCCTTCTTTGTGCCGTTCCCTGTCTCTAAAGATTACTCCTGCACCATGTTCGGGACCAAAGATCCTGCCTGCATTAAAATTTTCTGACTCTATGAAATGCATAATGCTGTTATTACTGTGGCTGCATTGCAAGTTGTGGTGCCGGTACTATATTTTCTATAGGGGTAGTGGTTTTCAAATAATCATAGATGGCACGCACATCTTTATCTTCGAGATCCTGATAGGTTTGCCAAGGCATAGGCGGTAGCAGAGGCCTCGTATTTACCAGACCTTTATACCTTCCCTCTGTAAGTGCTTTTTTAAACTGTTCATAGGACCAGGTTCCAATGCCCGTATCATCAGAAGAGATATTGGCGGCGAAGGTGGTTCCCCAGGGACCTATGGCTGAGGTCATTTGTGGATGGAAAAGCACCCACTTTTTAGAAGTAATTTTTTCTTCTTTGCTCAATTCCTCCAGAGGCTGTGAGGCATCAAATCCGCTCAACAGACGGTTTGGATCCGGTACGGGACCTTGCGGAGTCATTATTTTTGGAGAATGACAGGCATGGCAGTCCATTATAGTTACGAGGTATTCTCCTCTTCTAATTGATTCCTCCAGAGACAGGTTTACAGGTTGTTCCTCAGGAGTGTAAGATTTACTTTCCTGAATACAGGATGTAAGACTTAAAAATCCAAGTGCGAGTAAAAGATTTTTCATAATGTAAAATGTATTTTTTAAATCTGGTTTAGATGCCGATAATTAGGTGTGGCTTCGAAAAGCCACACCTACATTGTCAATTTTATCTTAGGGTCAAACCTGTTAAACTAACGGTATATTCCTTTTTCCTTTGATCAAAGGAGATCTTATAAGCCGTAGGATAATATTTCCCTTCCTGATGATACTGCTGTGGTAATTCAAGGAGAATATTATCGCTTTTCTTTTCTTTTAAATATTCAAGAGTAATCATAGGTTCATAGAATGTTACCTCTTCGTTGTAGGACCCCATCATCATTACCTGCGTGAATTCCCCACCATTGAGTTCCGGAGTAGAAGGATCTACCCAATGTTTTCCCATTTGAGGAACAGATCCAGGTAAGGGAATATAACTGGCAGGCATATACCCCGGGAGAGGAAGCTTTTCAGATAATGGATCTTCCACTCCAATCTGAATGCGTTCAGCCGAAGGGATCATGTAAAAATGCATATCAAAATGTGGAACATTGTAAACTCCTTCAGGCTCATGTCCATGAGGATTCCAGTCAAATCCAATATGATCAAAAGGAGTTTTATAAGCTTGTTGTGGAAGCTGTATCTCAAAAAAAGTCATTGTATGAGGAAGGTTATTTAAAGCGGATTCCGGAAAGGTGAGTCCTATTTCCTCCGGAGCCCCGTCCTCATCTATCTTTACAAAGGATCTAATGGCCCCATCACCCAATTGGGTTACCGGCCCATGAAAAGTCATTGGTGGCAGTGGATTATCGTCCTGACAGCTAACTGCCGTTAAACAAATAAAGCTTAGAAAGTAGAGTTTCAGAAAAGTTGAATTAAGCGTTTTCATGGTTTAAAAATTTTGATTGATAAATTAATTTTTGTTTACTTGAAAATTCGGTTTGGTTTTGCAAAACTTCCAGAGACAAAGTTGTGCCGAGTATTTAAAGTTTTAAATACCTGATTGACAGGTTTTTAATTACCAGTGTTCAGGTATTTATTTTTATTCTTTTCTACCGTGAATCTGGTACTGATATTAACTTCTCTGAAATTCCAACAGACTTATTATGTATTTCTTCTCTGCAGCATCAAAGGAAAGGCTGTACTGGGTTGGATAAAATGCACCCTCCTTTTGTGCTCCTTTTGGAAAAGGAATAGTAAAGATTTGGTTCTCTGCCTCCTCAAGGTATTTTAGTGTAAAGGAAGGAACAAAGGAAATGATCTCACCTGCATAAGAATCAACCAAAAGAGTATATGTTTCATTTGGCTCATGTAATTCTGATGCAGTGGGATTGAGCCATCGTTTGCCAGTACCTGAATAAGAACCTTTAGAGGGAATAAAATCCTGGGGGAGTAATTCGCGGTTAGGCAGAAGCTCAGCCAACGGATCAGCAACTTTTATACTACTTCTTTTTTCGGCAGAAATGAGGTGAAATCCGGTTTCAAAATGGGGTGTGGTAAATATTCCCTCAACATCGTCTTTAGTTGGATTCCATTTTAAACTGAGATGGTTAAAAGGGAATTTCCCCGAAGGATCATTCACAGGTATTTGCAGGTGATGCACGTTTTGTGGGAGGTCTGCCAGTGTCGATTCAGAAAAGATAAGGCTTATGCGTTCAGGTTGGCCTGTTGCGTCAAATTCAATTGCCGACTGCACATCCGGACTGTTTAATTGAGGTTCGGAATCTTTATTTGCTCTGAAGAAGATGCCTTCGTGATGGCAGCTTGTTAAAGCAAAAAGTATTGAGCTGGCGAAGATGCTTCTAATTAAAAATTTTTTCTGTTTTTTCATATTAATAAAAGAATTATTAGAATTAAATAGAAATTAGTTTACCTCTACATGGGCAAGTTCTCCCATGTTCAGGAAATTACCGGTATCTTTTTACGCGGAGATAAAAAGATTCAGCTTTCAGCCACAGTAGGTACTCCCTGGAATAGTGATTTATTTTCTTTGAGGAAATCCACATAATTTCTGGGAGGCCTGCCCAATACATCAGTCAGCAGCGCTACTTCTGCATCTGTAGCGATCAAGCCTCTTTTCTGAAATTCGCCATACATGATCCTCCAGTCCTCTACCATCCATTCCGGTACAAACTGTTTGGTCTGTGCAGCCCAGCTTACAAGATCATTACCGGCATATTGAACTCTGTAATCCAGCACTCCGGTAAGTATATTCGCAATATCGTTCCCTGTCAACGCATCGGGTCCTACGATAGGAATAGAAAGGCCATCAAGATCTGAAGTAAATAAAGCTTTGACAGCTACTTCTGCGATGTCCCTTACATCGTTACGACTTAGGCCAATGTTCCCTATTGGTTGTGGATAAACACCATATTTCGTTATAGCTTCATGAAACATGAAATCATTCTGGTAAAAATTGTTGGGACAGACAAAAGTGTAATTAACACCTGAATCTTTGATCGCATTTTCGAGCAAAACCTTCGATTTTACATGTGGAATGGTTTGAAATTCATGTGCACGATGAATACTCTGGTAAACGATTTTTTTTACCCCGGCATTTTTTGCTGCGGCAACGGCATTCATAGCCTGTTCGACTTCGGTTTGGGTGTGGGCATTGACCATAAAAAGCCTGTCAATGTCTAAAAATGCTTTTTGAAGACTCTCAGGGTCTCCGGTATTACCCACAACGGCCTCTACTCCTGCAGGTTGAGATTTTGCCTTTTCTTTTGAAGTAGTTAATACTCTAAGTGCTTTTCCTTCTTTTAGAAGTTCCATTACAACTTCTTTTCCAACGGTACCTGTACCTCCAATTACTAGTGTTTTCATTTTTTAAAAAATTAAATTTGATTGATTGATGAAGTAGCTCCTGTATCCAAATTATTTCATTTGATATTTCAGAAATGCTACGGGACAAAATTGGGTAAGAAATGAGTATCCTGAAATACCTTATCTATAGGATTTTATATACACCAAATCTGGTATTTTCAGGATTTAGATGTACCATACATAAGGTACCGGCACTATTAATCAGGAAAAGGAAATCTTGTGAAAAAGAGTTTCAGGAAATGCAGAAAACCCACGAATTCAGTTTATTCCTCCACAAGTTTATGCTTTAAAGCAAATTTATAGACACCCAGAGAATTTTTCACCCCAATTTTACGCATAAGATTTTTACGATGTGTTTCCACTGTTTTGGGACTTATAAAAAGAACATCCGCTATGTCGGTATTTGAGTTTTCATGAGCGATCAATTTGAGAATTTCAAGCTCTCTTTCAGTAAGAACGTCCAGTTCATTCTCCTGCTCTTTTCTTTGCTGAAAATTCTGAAGAAGGTTTTGTGCCAGTTGGGTGCTTATAGACTGGCTCAGGTAAGGATCTCCTTTCATTACCTGCATAATCGCCATTTCAAGTTCTGCTTTCCCGGTATTCTTTAAAATATATCCCGAGGCTCCCGCTTCCAGCATTGCAGTGACAGAATCCAGGTCATTTTCCATAGTTAGCCCCAGAATTTTGATTTCCGGATATTTCGACTTTATGGCTTTTGTAGTTTCGATGCCATTGAGCACAGGCATATTAAGATCTACAATGACAAGATCTGGAGAGAGTTCTTTTAATTTCTCCAGAACTTCGCTTCCGCTTTTCACCGCTGCCAATACCTGCACTTCTTTTAGTTGTGACAATAAAGAAGATAATCCATCCAGGAACATTTGGTGATCGTCTGCCAGTATTATTTTTATTTTTTCCATACCTAAATTTTTAGGGGAATAGTTAAGTTGAAAACTGTCCCACTATTAATTGAAGAATCAATATCCAGATATCCGTTAAGAATTTTAATACGGGAATAAATATTTTTTAATCCAAGGCCGAATCCTGTTACACTTGTGTCAAAGCCTTTACCATTATCCTCTACCAGGAGATGCAGCAAGTCCCCTGTCTCACTGAGACTAACGTTGACTTTGGTCGCAGAAGCGTGTTTAATAATGTTTTGAATGATCTCCTGAAGTACACGATATAGTGTAAACTTACATGCTGCGGAAGGTTCACTTTCCAGGCTCTCTGCATAAAATGTATATTCAATTCCATTGACTACCCTGTTTTTTGCAATGAGTTTTTGTAGAATATCGGCAATACTGCGGTTATCCAGATCGGGAGGCATGAGATTATGTGAAATACTTCTCACTTCTTCACAGCTCTCATCAATAAGATCTGAAATATTTTTTAGCAGCAGTCCGTTGTCAGGAGCCGTATCTGTTGGCTGAAGCCGGGAAAGATTGATCCTGGTGAGTGCGAGGATTTGACCTAAACTATCGTGCAATTCCTCTGCGATACGTTGCCTTTCTTTTTCCTGAGATTCAATTACCGCTTCTATTCGATTCCTTTCCTGCAGTTTAAGCTGTTTGTTCAGGAGGTTAGTATTTTCATGATAGACGGCATTTGCAAAAGTGGTGCAGGCGAGTTCTAACTTGACAGGAAAGAGGTCTTTTTCAGCTTCCGAATCAATCCTGCAGTCTTCAAGATAAAATATTGCTATGGTTTCTGCACTTTGTTTTACAGGGATTATGGTAATATTCCCGGGTTGCTGTTCTCTGAGATATTCATCTTCGGCGAAAAGAGATTCCCGCAGTAATTCCTGAAGAATCAATTTTTCGCCTTTTTTGATGCTGTAATTCAGTACACTGACGGGAAGTTTCTCCCTAAGATCCTTTAATGCATCATGAACCTGTACCTTCAGAGATTTGGAGGCAAGAACCTGCCAGTTATTGTCTTTAAGTATTAAAATCCCGCCTTTCTTTGCTTTTAGATCTTTAATCAACAGGTTTAAAACATATTGCCCCAGCTCTTCTAAAATTATATTCCCTGAAGGAATATTACGACGGAGTATCTTTTTAATGGTTTCATAGTGCCCGCTGAGCTCAATTTTCTCCTGTGATCGCTTCTTCTTTGGAATAAGATATCCATACATTGACTGGAGTTGATCTACTTTCGCCATTGCTCCCCAGCGTTTGTAGTTCTTTAGGCATATTTCAAAATAATGTTTTGCCAGTCCGGTTCTGTTTTTGCTTTGATAATACCTAAAAGCCAGTTCTGCAGCAATAGCGGCGTGATGAGTGAATTTCATCTTTTGGGCCTGCTCAATGGCCCGGTCATACAGCAGGGTGGCTTCTTCAAAATCCCCTCTGCACTTTGCAATTTCTGCCTGCAGCAAATAAACCTTGTGGAGATAATTACCCGAACCAAAGGCTGTGAGCCGTTGGAATTCCTCAAGTTTAGGCTGAACACTGGATAGAACTTCCGGAAAAGATCCGGGGTTTGAATATGCTTCCTGTAACAGGCTTAATGAATAAAAGAAAAAATGTTCCAGCTCGATCTGGAATCCTTTATAGATGTGCCCCAGACTCTCACAAACCTTTCCTGCTTTTAATGCAGCCTCATTATAACCGGCAATATAATTGAGCTTTTGTAAAGCAAGATTTAAATGGTACCGGCTATTCAGATTTTGTTCCGACTGCCTTAAAAGATCTTTTGAGAACCGGAATTTTCCCTTCTCCAAACCCCGTTTAGTTCCGAAGAGATAATTAGTAAGATCCTCATCGCTGCTGCTGATAAAAAAAATGTGGTAGTTCTTTTCCAACCTCTTTGTGGCCTCTATATGTTTCAGAAGGTTCCTGCCTCTATAACAGTCCAGCAGACGAATGTTGGTAGAGCAAAAGGCAGCATAATGAGGGTCTCCGGCTTCATAGGCTTTTACAACAGATTCTTTAAGTTTTTTACTGCAGATCCTGTAGTGATTATTCCAGGCAAAAAAATTAAGAGTACCTACATAGTAAATGATATGGGAATATCTTTTAAAAGGATCGTTTTCGATCATCTTAAGAGAAAGTCTTCCCAGGAAATAAGCAAGATCCCTGTTCTCCCGGCTCAGGGAAGAGATGACAAAACTAGCCGAAAAGAGCACCGGACTCATCGGGGTATGTCCTTTTTCAACGATTAGAAGCAGACCTTTAATCGTTAGATAAAGATGTTTCCTCACATCGAGGTAGTAAAGAAAGGTGAGGGAAGTGGTTATGAGCTTTAGCAGGTCCTGGTATTCCTTATCTGGATTGAGTAGCCGGGTAAAATCTGTTTTTTCGGTGTAAGCAGCAGCTTTTTCCTGTAGCAGGCGACAGTTCTTGATGTTTTCTTTCTCCATTTTTTCAACCGGGAATGGAAAGTGAATGCCGAATTCTCCCAGTATCTGCTCAAAGCTGCTAAGCCCGTGTTCCAGGAGGTGAGAAGTGTTCTTTTGATACATCAATGCAGAACAGATCCTAATCTTGATCAACATAGCTTTCACCCTTTGATGTCGGGTGCCATTGAGGTCAAGTACTTTTTGAGCATAAGACAGGGCAACCTCAAATTTTTGCAGGAGGAAATTGGTTTCAGCATATCCATGAAAGATGAGATACCCAATACTTTCAATCCCGAGTTTCTTTCCTTCAAAGATCCTTTGTAGGGCCGGATCCTTGATCCTAATTGGTTTTTCACTCTCCCTGAAAAATTTATCGGCATTTTGAATATAGCCTAATGCAGTTTCAAAAGCCGAGTTGTTGATCGCAAGGCGGGCAGCCTGTATGTTAAGAAGAACAATTTCCTGGGAATAGATCTTTCCTGAACCGGCCAGTTCTTTGGACCGGTTAAGATGATTCACGGCTTTAAATAAATCTGCATTCTGGTAATCTCCACAGCCTTTGAGCATATAGACTGCAGCTTTCAAGTGCAGGTCGCATTTTTCTGAATTGGAAAGTAAGGAATTGGCAGCAGAGAAGACGTGGTCATGAGCAAATACGTAAGTTGCCCCCTTCTTTATGAGAAGCCCCCGGGTGCTAAGTAGACCCAAAGATTTACGGGATTCTTCGTCAAACGGGTCATAAATATTTTGGAGCGCTTCCGGAGTAAAATAGAAACCCAGACAGGAAGCAGCTGCAATGAGTTTCTGCTGGTGAAATGGTAAAGCTCTTATTTGCTCTCTAATAAAAACTACAGAATCCTTTTCTCCTCCAAGCCTGGGCAAACGTTCCCAAAAAAGAGGATTTCCGGGCCCTAAGCTCAATAGGTCCCGGCTTTCGACCGCCTTGATGATCTCTTGTATTTTAAAAGGGTTTCCTTCTGTTTCCATCCAAAGGTAGTTCGAGAAAGAAGTTTGATTCTCTTTAGAGAAATTCCATTCCGGTGGGATCATACGGGCAACAACAGAACGGGGAAAAGGTTCGAGCCGTATTAGTTTCACCTTGCTGTCAGTAAATATATTTCCCAATTGTTGGGAAAGGGCAGAAGTAGGATCCTCCTGCGGACGGTAGGCAGCTACAAGTCTCAATCCTCGAATATGGTTCCTGGTCAATTCTTCAAGTAGGTCCAGGGAAGCTTTATCTGCCCACTGCAGGTCGTCAAGAAAAAGGACTACTTCGTATCTGAGTGCGGTAATACTTTTAAAGAATTTCTTCAGGAAGTAGTAGAACCTGGCTTTAATTTGATGTGAATCTACCTTGTTGGGGTACTGAGCAAGATGTTTCCTGTTAAAAAACACTTCCAGATCGGGAAATACAGAGGTGATTACCCTAATATGAGTTTGCAGGGCAGAGGTAGCATTTTCCCGAAGTTCATCAAATTCTTTATCGGTTAACAGGAGGATCTGTTGACTCCATAAAGTAAATGCCTGGCGAAATGCCGAATAAGGGGTGTTTCCCCGGTTATTCTGAAACTTACCATAGAGCTTAAAGTGGTTTTTTTGCAGATTTTCTTCCAGCACATGTTTGATAAGGCTGGTCTTTCCAATCCCCGCCGGCCCCTCCACGAGGAGTAGAGAAGTCTTTTGTGAGTCCCAAGGAATTTCAGAGATTTTTTTTAATTCTCTGTTTCGACCTAAAAGCCTGTTGGCTGGTTTGGAGACGATTGTAAGACCAGACATAGGTTAGCTGTTAATCTTTCGACGTTTCTGTAATAGGGGAGAATAAATGTAATTTAAATTCATAAATGAAATTATACTTACCAAAATTTTATGAAATAAATCAAATTTGTCTCACTGCTTAGCATACATCTGAAGGTCGCATAAACTAAAGGCCTTTTGAATATTCAGAAGTATCCCCTTCCTGGAGATAACTTTCCAGCCATTTTACTGCATCTGGAGTTTTTCGGAAAATCCTGATGTGGAAGATCTTTCCAGGGGCCAGTTCCTTTTCCATTTCCAGGCTGTTAAAAATGTTTTGTGGCGAAACATAAGCCACTTTTGATATTCCGGCTTTATAGAGTCGCATGAGATTAAATCGCTCGACCCAGGACATGTCTTCGGGAGGTAAAATATTTCCATTGTTGATCTTTATGAGGTAAGCTTTAAAATTTCCGTTGGACATTGCATGTAATATCTCTTTAAGTTCGGTTCGCTTTAGCAGGTGTGGTTTAAAGTGTTCCTGATAAAGAATTGTTCCCGCAGCATTAGATGATAACATGTAATTTGCGTTTTCAGCCAGGATCACTTCCTGGAGATGATGTGGGTTTAAAGTAGGCAATTGAGTAGAGGTTTTAGTTTACAGAGGTTTTTTCGAACTGTTCATTGGGACTAACCTGGGCCAGGCTTACTATGAGCCGGAAAAAATTGGGATTGTTCAGATTTTCTTCCCGGTCCCTAACTGTGACTTCTTTAATAATTTCTGTGTTTTCGACAGGCAGTTGATCCTGAATGGGTAATCCGATCAGGAATAAAGAAAACGTCACCTGTTTCATAAGCAGCAATAGGCTCCAATAGCTTTTGAATACCCTTGCCAGGTGCTCACTACCGTAATTTCCAAATAACCTGTCTATCGTTTCCATGTGTTCTATCTTTAGTTCTTAGAAAAGAGTAATTCTTATGATACAAAGGTGTGACCGAAATAAAGTATATGAAATACCCTTTAAGAGGGATTTTGTCTACCGTCTATAGGGTATTTCAAATCGGTGAGCAGTGGGAATTACAGAGAATTCGGAAACATAAAATATTCAAACCTTTCTTTTATCTTCAGGGTAGACCAATTAACAGAGCGGGAGAATGCACATGATTTTTCTGTTTTTCTGTACCAAAGAAAGATTAATAGCACATATCTTTTATTTCACCCATACAACCGAATTCTCAAACTCTCCTTTCTCAATTTCAGGATTTGCAGGGTCCAGTATCCATTTGCCATCTACAATAAAATTATAGGTATGTCTGCCGGGAGAAACTTCTGTTGATAAAATCCATTCATCACCCTTACGTTCCATAAAAAGACTCTCCCGCTCCCAGGAATTAAAACTGCCGGTAACTATTACCATTTTGGCATCAGGAAAAGCCTTTAGTTTAAAAGTTAAATGTTTAAAAATAGGTTTATCGGCCTGCTGTTTTTCGAAAATACTTGCCAATCTCTTACGTTCAACTCCTGAATTTTTTTTCAGGAGATCATGGAGGGCAAGCAGGTGAGCTTCGTGTAAAGCCAATTTAGTGTCTACGAATATATCCGGATTTACTCCCACTCCTTCCCAGGAACTACCATCAACGGGATCTACGGAGGTTGAATAGGGAACGTTAACACCAAATTTATTGTTCAGCCTCATCAGTTGGAATGGGTGGGATCCTCCGCGGGTAATATTGCCTATGATTGTTGCCCGTTGCTCCTTTTGCATCAGGAAGGCCAGAGCTTCCCCTCCCGAAAAAGTTCGGCCGCTGGTAAGCACGTAAACCGGCTTGTTCAGATACTTTTTACCGGGAACCCAGGCGGCACTCCAAAATTGTCTTATGAAGTTTGTTTCTCGAATATGAAAATCCATTAGATGCACCGGATCCTGGAAGAAATAGCCTAGAAGGAAAGGGACTGTGTTTTGATCCATACTTCCTCTGCATTCCCGAAGATCTAATATTAAAGCATCTGTGTCGGCTATCTTGTGCATGGCATCTACGAGTGTGTCCGCTACTCGGTCCAATGGTCCGAAAAGAGGAATTTCCAGGTAACCAATATTTCCTGGAAGGATTTCTTTTTTTCTAAAGCCAAAGCCGGATGAGCCTAAAACCATCTTCAAATATTCTTCCTTCTCTTTCTCGTCACTTTCAACACCATTTTCAGAATTTTCAACGGGATAATAAGTCAAACCCAGGTGAAGATCCTGTGTTATTTTCCCTCAGATCTTAAGTAACACTAAAAGCGAAATCTTCTTCAGAAATGAGACTATCGTAATGACCATTTAGATAATGTTTAGTCAATCGCTGTTCAATCGAGATTTAACCTGTTTTTTAGATTTCGGGAGTGTATTTAGGCTGAAAATTGGCCGAATGTTTAAGTACATTAATAACAAGTCTTCTTATGCTGACCAAATGGGCAAAAAGAGCAGCGGGGACTATTATCCCGGGCAACAGGACGAAAGGGAAATAAGTAACTCCAATATTAGGTTGTTCAAATCCATATAGCTGAAAAGGAGTTTGTGAAGACGCAACTGCTATGAACATAATGGTTAAAAGTAAGGCCAGTCCTAAGAAATTCCATGCAAGCAGCCCTCTATTTCCTATTAGTTCCGCCTTGAAGACTAAATAAAAAATTACAGGAGCAGTTAGTCCTGTAATTACATCAAAATTATAACCATTAAAGGTCATGATCTGCGGCACCATGCCCGCGGCATAAAGTTGAAAAAGAACTATTTCTACAGGAAATCGCACAGTATGTAAAAGGGTAAGGTCGGTGAGCTCTACAGAATCTATCAATCTTCTTCCTCTTTTAGTTAAAAGCATTAGAAGGCTAAATGCTATTCCAGGACCCACAAGAAACAAAAAACGAGGTATAGCAACATTTACCTCCCTATAGAAACCGGTAAAGCCGAAAAAACTGATAATACCCGCCCACACCAGGACTAGTATTAGAAAATTTTTTGGCTTTCCGGCCGCTTTGAAAAGCATATAAATAACAAATACTGAAGACAGTACTATAATTAAATGGTTGAAAAAGGATAGATGTTCCATGGTATAGAAAATTATATTAACTGGGTTTTAATAACATTACTGAATGTTTGACAGGTAAGAATGAAGTGCCTCTTATAGCAAAAACAGTTAAAAGATGCCACATCCCGGCTGTTCCAAAAATTGAGATGTGGCATATAATTCAAAATCTGCATAACTTTTTGCGCGTTAGTGACTAACGGCGGAACTATTATGGAGTACAGATTAAGCTTTCTGTCAGTTAAAGGAACCTTACTCCGTACTTTCCGCAGATATCTACAATTTTTGCGAAATCTGGTGGTCCAGAAGGAAGATTTCCGAGCTCAGAGAACATGTTTTCTAAACCGGCCGGAAAAACACTGGTATCCATTAAGACTTTTTTGTCCCCAACGGCTCTCCAGTAGTGTGGGATGCCCCTGGGGGCAAAGCCAAGATCTCCTGCTTTTAATATTCTTTTTTGATCACCTACTCCTATTTCCAGTTCTCCTTCCAGAACTCGAAAAATTTCATTTTCATTATCATGCACATGGAGAGGGATGCCAACACCGGGCTCAATCTGATCCTGAACAAGTGTAAATTGATTGTTAGTGTCTTTTCCCGTAAGCTTTATGATCATCTGGTCGCCCAAGACATTAAGTTTTTTACCTTCCCCATCATTGAGGAATTTCGCATTAACTTCATTAGTTTTAATAGCCGTAGCCGTTGTAATTTCTACTCTGGGAGCCAATGTTTCTAAAATTTCTTCTCGTTTCATTTTTAATGGTTTTTAATTATTGTTTTTTTTTACAGGTTTCCTGTCCCATGTTATTTGTTTCTACCCATTCGGTTTAAATCTTATTCTTAAAAGAAGCAGGAGAGGTTTTGGTTTTCCTTATTGCAAGTCTTTCAACCAGTCTTTGGCAAAGGATCGGGCTGCCATAACAGGGGCTTCCCCTGCGCGGAAATATAGTTTCCACTGCTTGTCTTTTGCCTCCAGTTGCGGATCGGTAAATTTGTACACTCCGTTTCTTCCCGGAACAAGTTTTGCGTTAAAATCCATGCCTTCTGTGTCGATCAGGAACTTTTCAAGCCGGTTTTTAAGCTGGCTCCTGATTTCTGTTGCAACTTTTTCTTCCTCTTCTTTCTGTAATCTCTCCAACAATTCCTGCTGTGCTTTTTGATCTTCCAGGTCCTGTTGTGCCTGCGCATAACTTTTCCTGTTGTTTTCTTTTGCTTCCTTCTCAATTTCCAGCTGTTGTTCTTTATGTTCCTGCTCAAATACGTTCAGCTCCTTTTCAGCTTCGGCTATTTGTTTTTTCATTTCAGCTTTTTCGGCTGCTCCCAAATAAGGATTGTCGAAGGCCTTTTTCATATATTCAATGCCCTGCCTCGAAAAATCGATTTGCATTTGAAATGATGAAGCTTCCGCAGAAGCAAACTGGACAGCCAGATTCTCCTCAGCTCCTGAAATATCCTCATAAGTGGCTTCGCCGGTTCCCATGTAATCGTAGAGGAAATCTTTTGAACTGACATACTCCCTTGCAAATACTGCCAGGGCTGTTACGGCAGCCGCCCTTGCTTCGGGAGAAAGCGTTTTTGCCAGTTTGTTGACAGGAAATCTGTAGGTTTCCTGTTTAATTCCATTCAAGATCTGGGTTTTTACCTCTTGATGGGTGATGTTTAGATCATTGAAAACATCTTTGGGTCTAAAGGCGAGAGTGCCGCCTAAAATAATGCAGCTAAAAAGGAGATAAATTGGTTTCATGTTATTTCAGTTTACGTTGTTATCTGATATACAAAGTTGTGGGATAAACGGAATTTGTGAAATCCCCTCTTACATGTATTTAAGCTGCCTTGTTCAGGGTATATTTTTATTTGTTTACCTACACTCTAACAGGTAGATAAGAGGTTTTTCTGTAGGAATGAAAAAAGGGAGGTAAGAAGAGTGAAATTAGCAGATAACCCGACTGATATGGTGATTTCTACCTTAGGCCGTTGCGCCATAGTTCTACCCGACGGTTTCATAACCGGCGATGGCGTAAAAGCCAGGATACGGGAAAAGCTACTCTCAGTTGCAAATTTGCATACTATCGTGCGCCTGTCTCAAAGCACCTTTTTTCCAGCTACGGTAAGCACCAATTTGCTGTTTTTTGAAAAAGGTAAACGCACTAAGGAAATTTGGTACTGGAACAAAAAGCCATTGTCGCCAAAGTCGAAGCCTAATTGGAGAAAGGTAACGCCTCGAGCAGCAAATTACCCAAAGCGAAACCCAATTTTTCTTGAATGGGAATATATACCCTCGAAATTTTTCTATTATACTGTCCATAGTGGAATTTGTCTTTATTTAATCTTTTTAACTTTTAAGCACTTACAGAATAAAAAAACCCTGCAATATCAATTGGGGAAATTCTGGCTTTAGTTTTATTCTATATTATCAATTCTATAATTCTTCTCCCATTAAGTTTTTGGTTTTCTGAAATTATTGAAGATCGACTGCTAATGACATTATTTTATATTAATGGATTTGTTATTATCACATTAGGGATTGCGGCTTTGTTCTATAGTACCAATCTGGAAAGTAACATCTCTTCATATTATTTTATTTCTGTTTTAGGATTAACTATTTCAGATTTGGTGGTGTTTTCAATATACTTTTTAGAAGTTCCCGAATTGAGGTATGTTGACAATCTTTTTTATGTTCTCGGTATTTATTGCCTTATAAAGCCTTTTGAGTTTCATTCAAATTTATTGGCAAAAAGAAATGATTCTTTATTCATAGAAAAGGAGGAGCATATAATAGAGAAAGAAGTAAAAATAGGATCTTACAGATAAACATACTTTCTGCTGCTTTAAAATTAGTCTTAGGTTTTGTCAATAATTGTAAGATCCGCAGGCATAAAATTAATGCCCCCTCCTAAAATCCTTGTTGAAGTAATATAGTAAATAGTTGGAATTGTAGTTTTTAATTCACTCAACAAACCGGGGGATTTCCCTTATATGATTTTGGTCACTCCTTCATTACTTTTATCCCAAAGAATTCCTTGTCATGCTTAATCAATACTCCAGAATCTGGCGACCTCTCGTACTTATCTTTAGTGTACTATTGGCAGTTTATATCGTTTTACGTTATACTTCCTGAACTTTCAAATAACTGAAGTGTTTCCCCTCTTTCATTTTAGGTTTTCTTTTAGAAAAAAGAGAGCTCAAAAAGGTATTTTAGCTTTTTTCTGCCTGATTTTAAATTTCGAATGACAGACTCCCGGGAACCTTTTACAGTAAGTCCTGCATATAAAAAATTTGCCTCTTCCGTCGTAGCTGCTATGCGGGAACCCGTTTTGGTGTTAAGTCAGTATTCACAGATCCTGGCAGGTAGTGAAAGTTTCTTTTCAGAATTTTTCTTTAGGCCTGAAGATCTTCAGGATAAGACAATCTTTGATTTCCTCAATGGCCTTTGGGAGCTTGATGTATTGCGGCAACTTCTTTTAAACCTGGAAAAAGGTGAAGATAAGGTTCAACAACTAAACGTCGAATTACCTTCGGGAAAAGGAATTAAAACAAATGTTTCTATAGGTGCCAGTTCCCTGACTTTTCCCGGTGAGGACAAGGTTTTTTACCTCCTTAGCTTTCAGAAGACCAAAGCTGCTAATGAGGTCATAAATTACAGGAAGCTCCTTAATGAAGTTCTTTCTGAAGCTCCCGCCATGATTTGTACGATTAAAGGACCTGAACATGTCTTTGAATTGGCCAATGAAAAATATTTACAACTGGTTGGGAACCGCGATATCATTGGGAAAAGTGTAAAAGAGGCTTTACCCGAAGTAGAAAACCAGGGTTTCATTGAGAAACTGAATGCTGTTTATAATTCGGGAGAAACCTATATAGGAAAAGAGGTTCCTTTAAAGTTGGAAAAGGAGGGGAAGTTAAAGAGTTCACTGGTAGACTTTATCTATCAGCCTATAAAGAATTTTTCGGGAGATGTTGAAGGTATTTTTGTACATGCTATAGATGTTACAGAAAAGGTACAGAACCGCCGGGCTCTTGAAGACAGTGAAAAGGAATTGCGGAATTTGATTGATTCGGTGCCCGTGATTGTCTGGCTTACTAATCCGGATGGAGAGGGATCTTATCTCAACAAAAATTGGTATAAATATACCGGACAAACATGGGCTGAATCAATAGGGAGGGGGCGGTTAAAAGCAGTTCATCCGGAAGATTATGATCGGGTGGAAAAAGAGTTTTTACTTTCCCACCGGGAACAACAGGAATTTCAGGTTTCTTACCGGCTTCGAACCAATGATGGAAGCTATCGCTGGGTAACAGACCGGGGGAGACCCAAATATAGCCCGAAAGGTGAATTCCAGGGATTGACCGGAAGTGTGATTGACGTTCATGAAGACAAATTGAAAGAACAGTTGATCCGGGAAAAGGAACACAGGACCAGGAGTATTGTTGAAGAGGCCACTGTACCAACTGCGGTTTATACCGGAAAAGAAATGCGTATAGATCTTGCGAATGACGCCATGCTGAATCTTTGGGGAAAGGACAGAAAAGTAATCGGGAAAACGCTAAGGGAAGCCTTACCGGAATTGGAAGGACAACCTTTTCACGAACTTCTTCAAAATGTTTTTACAACCGGAGAGATTTATTGGGGAAAAGAAGACCGGGTAGATCTTATGCGCAATGGGAAAATGGAGACCGGTTTTTATAATTTTACATACAAACCACTTCGGGATGGTGCCGGAAAGATCTATGGGATCCTTAACATGGCATTAAATGTCACCGAAATGGTAGAATCTCGTAACCTGCTAAAGGAAAGGGAGCAGCATTTCAGGCTAATGGCCGATCTTATGCCCGAAAAAGTTATCAATACCAGTGCAAAAGGAGAAGCAATATATTTTAATCAAAACTGGCTTGATTATACAGGCCTTACGAGTGAAAAACTGAAGAATGTAGACTGGAAGAAATTTGTTCATCCAGATGAACAAAAAGAATTCAATGAGAAATGGCAATCATCTCTGCGGGACGGATCCGGTTTTGAAATGGAACTCAGGATCAGGAATAAAGAAGGAAATTACCTGTGGCATTTAAGCAGGGCAGAAGCGGTTAAAGGGGAAGCAGGAGAGATCCTTATGTGGATAGGCACCAATACACAAATACAGAAGCTCAAGGAGGAGGAGAAGAGAAAGGGGGATTTTCTTAAGATGGTTAGCCACGAATTGAAGACTCCGGTGACCTCCATCAAAGGATATGTACAGTTGCTCTTAAATATGCTGAGACAGGAGGAACACAGGCCGGCTTCAGCCCTCCCAATAAAGCCCTCCCTGGAACGGATTGATAATCAAATTGTGAGGCTTACCCGTTTAATATCCGAAATGCTCGATCTTTCCAGGCTGGAGGAGCAAAAGCTCGAACTTCAGAAAGAAGTATTCAATATTAATGATCTGGTCGTTCAGACTGTTCAGGACATTCAGTTGACAAATACCCGGCATCAAATGGAGATTTTCCATTCCTGCAGGTGTGAAGTTTTTGCCGATAAGGACAGGATAGGACAGGTTTTGATCAATTTTATAACCAATGCGATCAAATATTCTCCCGAAAGTCAATATATTGAGATACACATTTTAAAAGTGGGAAATGACAAGGTAGCTGTAAGCGTTAGAGACAAAGGAATAGGAATAGAGGAGAAGGATCAAAAATCCATTTTTAAAAGGTTCTACAGGATAGAAGGGGAAAATGAGGACACCTACTCCGGTTTTGGGATAGGATTATACGTGGCAAATGAGATCATTGAAAGACACGGAGGTGTGATTGAAGTAAAAAGCGAAAAAGGGAAAGGATCAGATTTTAGTTTTATTCTTTCTGAAGGTCAGGATAAAGTTCATAATAATGGATAAAAAAAGAATTCTTGTTGTAGATGACGACTCCGGAATAGGAGAGATGCTAAAGACTTTATTGGAATATTATGGTTATGAAGTTAGCATTACACCAAAACCCGAAGAGACTGAAAAACTCATTCTTGAAAAACAAATAGATCTTGTGATGCTGGATATGTTAATTTCCGGGGTCAATGGAACAGATGTATGCAGAGATCTTCGCAGTAATCCGGAAACGGCAAATACTCCTGTACTTATGATGTCTGCCTTACATGATGCGGGTAAAATATGTAAGGAAGCCGGAGCTGACGATTTTATTGCCAAGCCTTTTGAAATGGAAGATCTTACCGTCAAAATCAGGGAAATACTGGAGAAACGGAATTCCTAGTTGCTCCTTCTTTTCTTTAGTTTCAGCACTTTCTCGGGATAATCGGAAATAATTCCATCCACTCCATAATTCATCATTCTTTTAATATGTAGTTTTCGGTTAACTGTCCAGGGCAGCACCTTAAAGCCCTGTTTCTGTAGTTGTAATACTCTTTCCCTGTTCTTTATTTGCTTAAAGTACGGACTAATAATATCGGGTTGAAAATCCAGTTCAGAAAGTCCTTCCTCTATAGATTTCTTATAAAGTAGGAAGGAGGTTGTTACCTGGGGATATTTTTTATGTACTTCGTTAAGCAATTGCGCATCAAAGGATTGCAATATGACTCGTTGTTCCATGTTATTTTTCTGCACTACCTCCATTACAAGCTGTGCAAATTCTCCCGGGGGAGGTTGTGTAATGCCGTACTCTGAGGGCTGCGACTTTAATTCCAGATAATATTTTAAACCTGGATGTTCGTGTTGATTACTATGAGCTTCTATTTTGGAAAATACTTCTCTTAAAAGGGGTTTATAAGTTGGTATTCTTTTTTGAAAGGGGAATTTTAAATTAAATCGTGATCCGCTGTCAAATCTACGGATGCTATCATAGGTCATTCCATATAATTGATATGTCTTCTCTTCAGATTTCTTAATGCGACTTCCGTCGGGTTTTGACATATAAGCAGCTGCCATGTATGGCTCATGTGAAACAACCACCTCCTTATCTGCCGAAATTACGAGGTCCAGTTCCAATGCTTCTGCGCCTGTGTCTAAAAGACTAATAAAACCTTCAACAGTATTTTCAGGATAAGTGGAGACGTGACCTCTATGGCCTATTACCTCCAAATTTTGTGCAGAACTTTGATGCTTTATACCCATACAGGAATTAAGGAGAATTAGGAGAAACAAATAGATCACATTTTTTATCATCGTAATCTCTTTATTATAAGATAGGAAATTACCGGAAATGTGAAAATAAAAAAAGCCGCTCATTTCGAGCGGCCTGCTTTAATGATATTTTTTAGCGGAGCGAGCTAAATTCTATTTCCGGACAACAATGATAAAAGGTCTTAGCCAATTTAATTTGGGCTGACTAATGTTCCATGTGGTCATCGGTCTCATGCATTTCTTCATGCACTTCTTTTTCGATATTCTCTGCTCCTTCCTCCAGCTTATCGGCTGCACGGCGGGTACCATCTTCTACATCTTCTCCAATGGCTTCAAGGGCATCTTCTGTTTTTTCCTGGGTGGTCTCCCGGCAGGAATAAATGCTTAGCGCAAACAGGCTTAGCATCAAACTTAAAAAGAATTTTTTCATGGTATAAAATTTTTGATTAAAAAAAGCCATAAGTGAACTTATGGCTTTAGACTTCTTTGAAGTTAGAAACTACTGTACGTCGTCAGTTTCGTTAACTTCTTCTTCTATTTCCTGTTCAGCTTCTTCACCGGCTTGTTCGATTTCATTTCCGGTTTCTTCAAGACCAGATTCAATGTCTTCTTCTGTACGCTCTATGTCAGTTTCTACATTCTCTTCAGTAGTTTCTCTACAAGAGTAGATAGATAGAGTAAATGCGGCAACAAGTAGTCCTAAAAATAATTTTTTCATGTTAGTATGTTTAATTAGTTAAAACAAATTTAAACTATTTTTTATATATCCAAAGAAGTCTTTGGATAAAGTGCAGCAGGAGACGAAGACATGGGAGTTTTTATTATTTATCAGAAATATATTTTGCGATCCTCTTTGTTGCACCCCGGTTATTTTCTACAAATTCAGCTACTACAGAACCCCTGCTGTTTCTAAATTGTTTGTCAGATATGAGCTTATCGAAAACTTCCTGTGCTTCGCTGCTGTTTTTCACTGAAAAAAGGCCGCCAAGGCTTTGAATTTCACCGGCTTCCGGAAATTTGGAAAAGTTCTTGCCTATAACAATCGGAACACCAAAAGCTGCCGGCTCCAACACATTATGGAGGCCGGTTTCTCCCGCAGCACCACCTACGTAAGCTATATCTGCATAGCTGTATATGCGGGTTAGTAAACCTATGGTGTCAATGATAAAAACTTTTTGCTCCTGCAGCTGTTTCTTATCTTTTTTGGAATAAAGAACCCATGGAACATGAAGTTTTTCCTGTAATTGCTTCAGTTTTTCGACTTTAAGCGCATGAGGTGCTATTATGAATTTTGTGCCGGTTTTGTCATTGTTAATCAGGTCAAGGAGCAGTTCTTCATCTTCAGGCCATGTACTACCGGCTACTACACATAACCGGCCATCTACGAACTCCTCAATGAAATCCAGCCGGTTATCCTGTGAAAGCTGGGAATAAACCCGGTCATATCTGGTGTCTCCACTTACCCGGGCATTAATAAAGCCCATTCCTTCCAGGAGTTTTAATGATTCTTTATTCTGAAGGAAAAAGAACTCAAAACTTTTAAGATATTTCCGCAACCATTTTCCGTAGAACTTGAAAAATGCCTGGTCTTCCCTGAAAGCTCCTGAGATCAAAAGACTGCGGATTTTCCTCCGCTGCAGTTCCTTCAAAAAATTAGGCCAGAATTCATATTTTACGAACAGTACAAGCTCCGGATGAACAATGTCAAGGAATTTTTGTGCGTTGGTTTTTGTGTCTAAAGGAAGATAGGTAACCACATCGGCCAGGGAGGAGTTCTTTTTAACCTCGTATCCCGAGGGTGAAAAAAAGCTGACAATAATTTTATGCTGTGGAAAAATTTTCCTCATTTCCACGAGGACAGGTACAGCCTGTTCATATTCCCCAAGAGATGCAGCATGGATCCAGATTGTTTTGTCAGTGGGAGAAACTTCAGCAGCGAGCTTCTCAAAAAGATTTTTCCGGCCTTCAGTAAAAGACTTCAGTTTTTGATTAAACCTGGCTGCAACCGGGAGAAGCTTTTCAGCAGAGGATATAGCGAAATTATATAGAAACTTCAAGCCTTGTAGTTTGAGTGCTAAATTAAGAAAATCGCATTGGCAAAAGTGGCATTCTTCGTATTTTCGTAGCTACAACTTTATACGATGAAGAAAATTCAAATGGTAGACCTTAAAGGTCAATACGAAAAAATAAAAGATACGGTAAATTCATCTGTTCTGGAGGTTATAGATACTACCGCCTTTATTAACGGCCCGGAGGTTCATAGCTTTCAAAAGGAGCTGGAGGATTATTTAGGTGTGAAAAATGTGATTCCCTGTGCTAATGGAACAGACGCTTTACAAATTGCTATGATGGGACTGGATCTTAAACCCGGTGATGAGGTGATCACGGCCGACTTCACCTTTGCGGCTACAGTTGAGGTAATTGCTTTACTACAACTCACTCCGGTATTGGTAGATGTGGAACCGGACACCTTTAACTTCGATCCAGAGGCTATAAAGAGAGCAATTACTCCTAAGACTAAAGCCATAGTGCCGGTACATCTTTTTGGACAGACTGCCAATATGGACGCTATCATGGAGATCGCACAGGAGCATAATCTTTACGTAATTGAAGACAATGCGCAGGCTATTGGGGCAAACTATCATTTTAAAGATGGCAGTACAAAAAAAGCCGGAGTTATTGGAGATGTGGCTTCCACCTCCTTTTTCCCATCCAAGAACCTGGGATGTTATGGGGATGGTGGCGCAATCTTTACTAATAATGATCAACTCGCACATACTATCCGGGGAATTGTGAACCACGGGATGTATGAACGTTATCATCATGATGTTGTGGGTGTGAATTCAAGACTGGACAGTATACAGGCGGCTGTGCTCAGGGCAAAACTTCCGAAGCTTAACAAATACAACCAAGCGAGGCAGGAAGCGGCAAATAAATATTCTAAAGCCTTTGAGAATTTTGAGCAAATCACCACTCCATTCACTGCAGGTGAAAAAGATACTCATGTATACCACCAGTATACGATTAAGATCGCCGATGGAAAAAGAGATGCTCTCGCAAAGCATTTGGGGGAAAAGGGAATACCCTTCGGAATTTATTACCCAATACCCTTACACAGTCAAAAGGCTTATAGGGACGACAGGTATAGGGAAGAGGATTTTCCTGTTACCAATCAGCTGGTGAAAGAAGTAATATCGTTGCCTATGCATACGGAGCTCGATGATGAGCAAATTGATTATATTACCAGCACAATAAAAGAATTCTTAAAGAAATAAGATCCTATGAAAATTTTACTCAGGGCTTTCTGCCTGCTTTTTACTTTCACGGCTGCTGCACAAGACATTTATATTCACAGCGGAAATCTTGTAGATACAAAATCAGGCAAAGTCCTGGGCAACAAGACAATCATAATCTCCGGAGATAAAATTAAAAGTGTCGAAGATGGTTTTATTCAGCCAGGAGCTTCAGACAGTCTTATTGATCTGAAAGATATGTGGGTGCTTCCGGGCCTTACCGATATGCATGTGCACCTGGAGAGTGAAACCAATCCTTCAAAATACCTGGAGCGCTTTACCAATAATGAGGCAGATGATGCCTTTAATTCAGTAGGTTTTGCAGAAGTTACGCTGCTCGCAGGATTTACAACCGTAAGAGATTTGGGAGGTACAGGGGTGAATATTGCACTACGCAACGCGATCAACAAAGGAAAGATCAATGGTCCCCGTATTTTTACTTCGGGTAAATCTTTAGCCACCACAGGAGGGCATGCAGATCCTTCGAATGGAATGAACCGCTTGCTGGCAGGTGATCCCGGTCCCGCACAGGGCGTAGTGAATAGTGAAGAAGACGCTCGTAAAGCTGTTAGACAACGTTATAAGAACGGAGCCGATCTGATCAAGATCACCGCAACCGGGGGTGTCTTAAGTGTTGCTAAGAGCAGCTCTAATCCACAATTTACTGTTGAAGAGATCAGAGCGATTGTAGATATTGCTAAAGATTATGATTTCCACGTTGCAGCTCACGCCCATGGCGATGAAGGAATGCAGCGTGCGGTAAAAGGTGGAGTAACTACCATAGAGCACGGTACTTTAATGAGCGATGCTACCATGGATCTCATGAAACAGTATGGCACTTATCTGGTTCCCACAATCACCGCGGGAAAAGAAGTGAGTGAAAAGGCAGAGATAGAAAATTATTATCCCGAACTGGTAGTGCCAAAGGCCAGGGATATAGGACCTAAGTTACAGAGCACTTTTGGCCGAGCTTATAAAAAAGGAGTGAAAATAGCTTTTGGAACCGATGCGGGAGTTTTTGTGCACGGGAAGAACGCAAAAGAATTTGGTTATATGGTAGAAGCAGGGATGCCTGCAATGGAAGCCATTCAGTCAGCCACAATAGAACCGGCAAAGATTTTGAAAATGGAAAATGAACTGGGTCAGGTAGCTCCCGGATTCTTCGCTGATATCATTGCTGTAAAAGAAGATCCCACTAAGAACGTAAAAACCCTTGAAGAAGTGGAATTTGTAATGAAAGAGGGGAAGGTTTATAAAAATTAGTGTTCAGTGGCCGGTGATCAGTGATCAGTGAAAAAATAGAATTAAATAAAAACCCCGGGTTTTAGCCAGGGGTTTTTTATTGTCGTCTTGGCTCTTGGCTCTGGAAGCGCAGCGATCTTGATTCTTTTTTAAAATTCCGCCGATCTCACCTCTGCATTCCTGTCAATTTTCTTCACCAGTCCCTGCAGTACCTTACCCGGTCCAACTTCAATGAATTCTGTTGCGCCATCTTTGATCATATTTTGAACGCTCTGGGTCCATTTCACGGGAGCAGTCAGTTGAAAGATGAGGTTCTTTCTTATTTCGGCAGGGTCTGTAACGGCAAAGGTCGAAACGTTTTGATATATTGGACAAAGAGGTTTGTGAAATTCAGTCTCTTCAATAGCAGCGGCCAATTCCTCGCGTGCCGGTTCCATTAGAGGTGAATGAAATGCGCCACCTACAGGCAAGACCATCGCACGACGGGCACCACGATCTTTTAATTCCTCACAGGCTTTTTCTACGGCTAAAAGTTCTCCCGATATTACAAGCTGTCCCGGGCAATTGTAATTTGCTGCCACAACAACCCCATTAATATCTGCGCAAATGGCTTCTACCAGGTGGTCTTCCAATCCCAGAACAGCAGCCATGGTTGACTCTTCCAGCTCACAGGCTTTCTGCATAGCCCGCGCCCGTTTTGAAACAAGCTTCAGGGCATCTTCAAATTTAAGTACCCCGTTGGCAACCAGGGCCGAAAATTCTCCTAAAGAATGTCCTGCCACCATATCTGGCTGGAAAGAATCTCCCAAAACTTTAGAAAGGATGACCGAATGTAAGAAAACAGCCGGCTGAGTCACTTTTGTTTGCTTCAGGTCCTCGTCTGTACCTTCGAACATGATATCGGTAATGGAGAATTCAAGTATTTCGTTCGCTTTCGTAAAAAGCTCTCTTGCAAGAGGGGACTTTTCAAACAGGTCCTGTCCCATTCCTTTGAACTGGGCTCCCTGTCCCGGAAATATGTATGCCTTCATAATTTTATTGATTAGGTATGCAAAATTACAAAAATAAAAAACCTTACAGTTTCGGGCTGTAAGGTTTTCGGGCTTGCCGGTTTCAGGTTAGAGGTTCAATTTTCCTTTTTCACCAATGTCCTGCTTATTTCCTGTTAGGGCTCCAACTCCCATTTTTAGCAGGGTTACGTACTTATTTGTTTTAGAGTCCCAGTAATAGGCTTCTACAGGTTTTACTTTAATTGCAGTTAGATTAGGATCATCTGCCCCATCGAACCAGTTGTCTGTTGTGGCGCTATAAAGATCCTCAAGAATAGTTCTGTCTTTGGTGATCTCTGCCTGTCCGTAAAGAGTTACAAACTCGTTGTCATCGGGATCACTATATAAAAGATGTACCTGTTCATTGATCTGCAGGTTTTTATTATGCTCGCTGGTTGCCGAACTAATGAACCAGATATGTCCATTATCATCAATTTTTTTTGTTCTCATGGGAATGGCGTTAATTGGCCTCTTTTCAAGTCCGGTCACCATCATGGCTACTTTTATATCATCCACAAGATCTCTTAGTTTTTTCCAGGATTCTTCTTTATTTAGATTTTCTGTGCTCATATCATCATTTTATTTAACTATTTAAATATAAATGATTTAACATGGAAGCTCCACTAAAGAACTGCTAAAAGAACCTGCAAGCCTGTTAAGATTATGAAAACCGGCTTATAATTCTTTTTACCTGCGGAAGATAACTGCTCCCAAAGATATTAAGGTGTACCAAAAGGTAGTAAAGCTGCCAAAGGGGCATTCGTTCTTCCCATCCCGGCTGAAGCGGAAACTGATGATGGTAAACTTCAAAGACTTCAGAAGGGAAACCTCCAAATAATTTCATCATGCCAAGATCCATTTCCCTTTGACCAAAGCAGACTGCAGGATCAATTAAACAGGGGAGACCTTCTTCATTGACCAGATAGTTCCCACTCCAAAGGTCACCGTGCAATAGTGCGGGAGGTTCATCAGGGATTTCTTCGGAAATGTTTCTGTAGAAATCTGAAAGATCTCCCAGCGAAAATCCTCTTTCGGAAGCCATCTTCACTTGTGGTTCCAGCCGCTGATTCACATAAAAGTCGGCTGCAGATTCCCGCTGCTCATTGTACTGCGGCAGACTTCCAATATAATTGGAAGAAGAAAATCCAAAATATTCAGATGAAGTTTGGTGCAATTGTGAAAGCTGCTCCCCAAATACCTTCCAAAAATGTGATTTTTGAGCCCCTTCTTTTTTATATTCCAGCAGGAGGTAGGCTGTACCTTCCAGTTCTCCGCTGGCATAAACTTTTGGAACATCAAATGCTTCAGCACCGGCAAGAGTCTCAAGCCCTTTTTTTTCTGCAGGGAACATACCCGGAAATTTTCCGGCAGAGTTGATCTTGATGACCCTTTTTCCTTCGGAAGTGTCAAGAAGATAAACATTGTTGATGCTGCCCCCGGCAAGCGACTGGATATTGTTTATCTCAAAACCCAGATCATCTCCCAGGATCTTCAGAAATTTCTCATCGGCCGGCACGCTCATAGGTTAGATAGGTGAAAGCATAATTGTGGCGATCATCTTTTGGGTGCATTTCAGAAGCTACCAGGTTCCAGTTTTGTTCATCAAGCTCGGGAAAAAAAGTGTCGGCCTCAAAAGTTCCGTGGACACGGGTGAGCTCTATAGCATCTGCTTTTTCAAGTGCAAGTTTATAGATCTCTCCACCCCCAATGACAAAAGGCTGCGGGTCTTCCTCTGCAACTTCGAGTGCCTCGTCAAGCGAATTGGCCACAATGGTTCCTTTGGGATTATAATCTTCTTTCCGGGTGATGATGACGTGGGTGCGATTAGGTAACAGTTTTGGAAAGGTTTCAAAGGTCTTGCGACCCATAATTATGTAGTGGCCGGTGGTAAGGCTCTTAAATCTTTTGAAATCATCGGGGAGGTGCCAAACCAGGTCCTTATCCTTGCCAAGTTCATTATTTTCGCCTGCGGCGGCTATTAAAGTCACTTTTCCCATTTCTCAGGAATTTATAGGTTCATCTGGATCAATGGGTCTTTCTGTAGTGGGTGGGATATAGGGTTCATTCCTGTGCGGCAAAGGATGATCCTTTTCTACCTGCTTCTGTAACTCGGCAATCTTTCTTTGCTGTTTAGCAACCAGCCGGTCTACCTGCTCATTTTCCCAATCTTTTCCAAAGAATTTATTTGTAACATAAACATTAAAGACGTGGATAAGGAGAATTAGCGCCCAAAAAATGATCGCCCACACAAACCAGTCCAGTCCAAAAGGATTGATGTCTGTTCCAATCTCAAAAATGACATTGATGAGGATCAAAACCACAGATCCCAGCAGGAAGACGACAAAATGCTGATACAACCGTCGCTTTTGTCTTGCTCTATGTTGAGCACGTTCAACTAACTCCCGCTGTTCGGGATCAATTTTTGAAGAACTTTTGTTTTTGGAGGTCATTTTAAAGGACTATTTTAGAGATTCTCTCAAATTTATAGATTTTACTTCGGAAAATTTTGGAATAATGAAGAATTTTAAGAAACAATTCCCCTTACTTGAGCAATACATATATCTCGATACAGCTGCTTCGGGTCTTTTGCCTGAAGTGGTCCTGGAATTCCGGCAGGATCATGACCTCGATTTTTTGATTGGAGGAAGCCTGTTTAGGGAAAAGAGGGACAGCCTCTTTCTCAAAACAAGAAAGGCAGTGGGAGAATTACTGGGATGCGCTCCAAACCGGGTGGCACTAACGCCAAATTTTTCCTATGGTTTTAACCTGCTCATGGAGGGAATCGACAGGAAGAAAAAGGTTCTTCTGCTTCACAATGATTATCCTTCAGTAAACTGGGCAGTAAAATCCCGTGGTTTTGAAGTGTGTTATGCTGAAATCAATGAGCACCTGGAGGAGAATATTGCTGAAGCTGTAGAAAAAGAAAAACCTCATCTCTTCGCCTTTAGCCTTGTGCAGTACATCAACGGTATCAAAATAGATCCGGATTTTCTTCTGAAGCTAAAACGAGAGCATCCGCAGCTGCTGCTTTTCGCTGATGGTACCCAGTATTGCGGAACCGAAGAATTTGATTTTGAAGCTTCAGGTATTGATGTGCTTGGCGCAAGTGCCTACAAATGGCTCAATGCCGGTTACGGGAATGGTTTTTTTCTTTTTAAGGAGCATATGAAAGACATTATAGCACCTAAAGAACTGGAGCTAATGGAACTTCAGGGAAAAAATAAGCCTCACAAAGGCAGCTTTATCGGGAAGTTTGAACCCGGACATCTGGACACTCTTAACTTCGGAAGTTTAAAAGTTGCGATTGACCTCATAAATCAGGTGGGAATGAAAGAAATTGAAGCCCGAATTGAAGAACTCTCTTTACAGGCAAAAGAAAAACTTGCCGAGAAAGGGCTTTTAGAACCCTCAGTGGTAAGGAGGAAGCTTCATTCTTCTATTTTCAACATCAAAGGAGACGAGCAACTGTTCCAAAAACTGCGAAGCAACAAGATCATTTGCTCCATGCGTGGAGATGGATTAAGAGTTAGTTTTAATTATTTCAATTCTGAGGCCGATATCGATCATCTGCTTAAGAACATAAATTAAAGGGTATCCAAAAATGACATTTTTGGGTACCCTTTAATTTGATAGGTTGTTTGTGGTCTTTAAAGTAAAAATATTCCGGCACCTGCCATTTCCTGTTTCATAGCTTCGGGCCAGATACTTACCTGCACTTCTCCAATGTGTTTTTTTCTTAACAGGAACATACATAATCTCGACTGTCCTATTCCACCACCAATCGTTTGCGGCAGACTACCTTTCAAAAGTTCACTGTGGTAGAACAGTTCTTTTCTGCCTTCGGCCTGTCTTAGTTTTAGTTGTTCTTCTAACACTTCCGCATCAACTCTTATTCCCATTGAAGAGAGTTCAAAAGCCTGTTCCAGGACCGGATGCCATACTAAAATATCACCATTGAGACCTTTTGTAGTAGCCGAGGTGGGGGTGCTCCAATCATCATAATCGGGTGCACGGCCGTCGTGAGCTTCTCCGCTTTCCAGCTGTCCGCCAATGCCTGTCAGGAAAACAGCGCCGAACTCTTTCGCGGCTCTATCTTCCCTTTGCTTTGGAGTGAGGTGAGGATACTGCTTTAACAGGTCTTCAGCGTGTAAAAAGGTGATTTCTGAAGGTAGAAAAGGTGTGAGAAGAGGATAGGAGCTAGCAACAGCAGCTTCTGTTTCCAGTAAAGCTTTATAGATACGGCTTACCTGCTGCTTTAGGAAATCCAGATGCCGCTCTTCTGGGCTCATCACTTTTTCCCAGTCCCACTGGTCTACCGAGATTGAATGCAGCGGTCCAAGATCTTCATCAGGACGCAGGGCCTTCATATCGGTCACTATTCCGAAACCGGGTTCCAGTTCATATTCTTTAAGTCTTAATCTCTTCCATTTCGCAAGGGATTGAACAACTTCGGCCCGGCGCTCCTGCATGGATTTAATCGGAAAACTTACAGGTCTTTCAATGCCGTTGAGGTCATCGTTGATCCCTGTACCATGGAGCACCACTGTTGGAGCCGATACCTTTAGCAGTGATAGCTGCTCTTTCAAATGTGTTTCAAATCCTGTCTTTACAAATTGAACCGCTTCTTCGGTTGCTAGTTTTTCTGATAATTGTTGTACTGTAGTTTTCATATTCTTGTTCTTTAGGTTTTTATTATTTATTGGAAATAAAAAAGCCCGCCCCGGGAGGGAGGCAGGCTTTTAGGCACAGAGATCCTCTCCCCCGGGTGGCGGACTATTATTATTGATATTATTTATTTGAAGTCGTTTCATATTAGTGCAAAAAAAAAAGCCTTTCCTGGTGACGGAAAGGCTTTGAATATTGTTTAAGGGATCTTGTTAAACAATAATAGCTTTCCGCAATCTTAGTTGATTAAGATTGTTATTGAAATTATTATTGTTGTTGTTCAGGATCACCTGTTCTGTTTCTTTTGATTTTTGTAAACTTAATTCTTTTTTCTTTACCGCCAAATTATTTTTTCACTTCCACTCCTTTCCAGAAGGCCACATGATCTTTGATCTTTGAAGCTTCAGGTTTGGGATGTGGATAAAACCAGGCGGCATCGGGATTTTTTTCTTCTCCAACTTTCAGATGAAAATAGGAGGCTCTGCCTTTCCATGGACAAACTGTATGGGTGTCACTAAGCTGGAAAAATTCAGAATTAATGGCATCGGGAGGAAAATAATGATTATTTTCTACTTCAATGGTTTGGTCGCTTTGGGCTACAACTGTATTGTTCCAGATTGCTTTCATAATTATATAGTTTGAAAAAGGTAATTTTTAAAACAGTTTTCCTTATCTGTCCAGCTACCTGCAATTTGTAATCCGGCTTCTTCAGCCAGCCAGGCAATAGAGGTGTCGTCGTATTTCTGGGAAACTTCTGTGTGGATAGTCTCCCATTTCTGAAAATGTACCTCAAGATCAAGACTGTTGATTTGAACGCTTTGTTCCTTTGTGCTTACCAGGTAACTTTTTGCTGTTCCGGTTTCGGGATTGTACAGCGGCCAGTGCAAAAAAGTATCGGGATCGAAATCGGCTTCCAGTTCCCGGTTCATGCGGTGCAGGAGGTTCTTATTAAAAGCTTCTGTCACTCCGGCTTTGTCGTTGTAGGCATCCAGTATCACCTGAGGATCTTTCTTTTGATCGACTCCCATAAAGAACATGTCTTTTTTATGCATGGAATTCCTGATCTTCTGAAGAAAGGATACCGCTTCCTGCTGGGATAGGTTTCCTATGTTGGAACCGAGGAAAAGGATCACCTTTTTTCGTTCTTTATAATCTGCCAGCTTTCCTAAAACCTGCATATAGGTTCCCTGCTGTGGTTCTACCTCCACTCCCGGGATCTCCCGATCTAGGCTTTGGCTTAACTGGTCCAGTACGCTATGGCTTATATCAACCGGTAGGTATTTAAAATCATAATTCTTTTGCTCAAAATGTCTTAGCAGGACCTTGGTCTTTTTACCGTCTCCTGCCCCGAGTTCTATGAGGTCAAATCCTTCAAGAGAAGCAAAGGCATTCCCTATTTCCTCCCGGTGGCGCATAAGGATCTGGTATTCCTTCCCGGTGAGATAATATTCCGGCAGCTCCATGATCTTTTGAAAGAGTTCATCTCCTTTTTCGTCATAAAGGAATTTTGAACTTATCTTTTTCGGATAGGAGGTAAGGCCGTGAAATACATCTTCGGCAAACTGGGTTTTAAATTCAGGCGGCTTGGTGTCGTTCATATGAAAAGAATTTCCCGTAGCTCCTTTCATATAAAAAAAAGGAAACCGACGGGTTTCCTTCAAATTTAGAATTTTATAATTCCTTTTTAGTTAAAGGAATACTAACAATGGATCAGCGCTTTTTTAAAGACATTGGTAGAGTATAATTTACGGCTACAGGTTTACCTGCTTCACTTCCGGGCTCAAAGCGTGGCATTTTTTTTAGTTGGTGAATTACTTCTGTTGCGAATTCATCTCCGCCGCCAAACACTACTATTCTTCCGGTTTTTCCATCGGTACCTATTACAAACGTGGCGGTCAATTTGTAGCTCCCGGGCTCCTTAATGACTGAAGTTCTGACACTCCTGTTCATCCAGTCATTAATTGCTATTGTCGTACAGGAGGGATCCCCGGCTTTTCGACAGTTCTTCCATGCAGGCTTAGTTGCTACATCTTCAAAGGAGACTACCTCAGTATCAAGGTCGTCTGATTCCGAAAAATACAGAGGGAGCCTGAGATCCACAATGATATTAGCTTTTTTACCCTCGTGTTCGCCGGGCGTGAATGCAGGCATTTTTTTAAGAAGATCGGCAAGCAGTTCCGCACTGTCGGCCGGCAATTCTTTTACTGAAGCCCAACTTACTTTTCCTTCTGTGTCAATGATCACCCTCACCGGGATCTCAATTTTGCCTGATTGCAGCTCAGACAACGGACCTATTCGATGGATATCTCTGAAAATATAATTCTGAATTTCTGTGGCCGCACAGGCAGGAGATCTTTCTACACAATTTGCAGAAAAGGGATATTTTTCAGCTTTTAAAATATGAACAAAGGCGACAGAAGTGTCCTCCTGTTGTTGGGATAATACCTGAGATGTGAGGAAAAAGATGAACAGGAAAGGGAGTAAATATTTCAAGGAGAAAGATTAAAAGGTGAATGGCACTTTATAGCTCACTGCTACAGGTTTTCCTGCCAGTTCTCCCGGCTGCATCTTTGGAATCGAAAGAATGATCCTTTTAGCTTCGTCATTCAATTCTTTCCTTGGGCCTTCTACTTTTGTAATTTCCGGTTGACCTTCTTTATTGATGATAAAAGAAACTACAGATTTCCCTCTTATGATCTTACCATCGGCGTCTTTTGGGAATTTGTAATTCTCCTTTAAATGCTGAACAAGCTTCTCCTGGAAACAGGCTTTTTTGGATTTTTCGGATTGTTCGCAACCCGGCCACACAGGCGGGGTTTCCTTGGTGGTCATTGTATTACCGGAGAAATTTACGCCGTCCTGGGCAAAGACAGTAGCCCCTGCAAATAAAAATACAATTAGAAATAAGTTTTTCATTTTCAGGGGCTTTTGGTTTTTAGAATTTGTAGGTGGTAGAGAAGTTACGGGAATCGGGCTCTCCGTTTAAAGTTCCCGGTTGCATGTTTGGGATCTTTTCCAGCATTTTTCTTGCTGCTTCGTTGACCAGTGGTTCAGGACCTTCAACCGATTTCACAACAACCACTCCCTTTTCATTGACATCGAAAGAAACTTTTACCTGTGCCCTAATGTACTCATTATCTTTCATTGGGTACTCGTAATGTTCTCTTACATGGGCACTTAGTTTCTCATTAAAACACTTTGCTTTGTCCTCAGTATCTTCGCATCCCGGCCATACCGGCGAAGTTTGCTGTGCCTGGCTTACTGCCAATCCTCCAAAGAAAAAACAGGTGATCATTAAGAACTTCTTCATAAGTCTTTAAAATTTTAAAAATTAGAAATTAATTATACCGCAACCTTGCCTTTTATAGCCGGATGCGGATCATAATTTTCCAATTTAAAATCTTCAAACTTAAAATCAAAAATATTTTTTACCTCAGGGTTGATTTTCATTACCGGTAAAGGTCTGAAGTCTCTGGAAAGCTGCAGGTTAACCTGCTCAAGGTGATTATTGTAAATATGGGCATCCCCAAAAGTATGAATGAAATCTCCGGGGTCATAACCACAAACCTGCGCCATCATCATGGTAAGCAAAGCATAGGAGGCGATGTTAAAAGGTACTCCTAAAAAAATGTCGGCACTCCGCTGGTAAAGCTGTAGGGATAATCTGGGTTTTGCATTTTCTCCCCCTTCGCCGGCAGGGGGGCTTACATAGAACTGAAAAAAAGCGTGGCAGGGTGGCAACGCGGCTTTGCCGTTAGCTACATTTTCTGAAAAGCTTTTTGAGGTGTCCGGTAAAACGGAAGGATTCCAGGCGGTGACCATCATCCTGCGACTGTTCGGATTTGTCTTCAAGGTTTCAACGATCTCTTTGATCTGGTCAATATCTTCGCTGTTCCAGTTACGCCATTGGTGTCCATAAACCGGTCCCAGGTCGCCATTCTCATCTGCCCATTCATTCCAGATGCGCACACCATTTTCCTGCAGGTAATTTATATTGGTGTCACCGTTGAGAAACCATAGCAGTTCATAGATAATTGACTTGAGGTGCAACTTTTTTGTGGTGACCATGGGAAATCCTTCACTCAGGTCAAAGCGCATCTGGTAACCAAATACACTTTTGGTGCCGGTACCCGTACGGTCTCCTTTTTCATTTCCGTTTTCAAGGACATGTTTGATCAGGTCGTGATACTGCTTCATGATTTAATTTTTATGTAGACCTGCAAGCTTTTTTTTCAACCTTGTAAGTCTGGAATATTTCTTATTTAAAAACTGCTGCCGATAATTACTTCATGAGACCTGCAAGGTCTTTTTCTGACCTTGCAGGTCTCATGAAGCGTTGAGACCTACAAGGTTTTTAAAACCTTGCAGGTCAGAACCTATTCAATTCCGGCTGACTTTCAGCTAAAATAGAAAACTACCCCGATTAAAAAAGTTAATTCCGGAAAGGAGTTTTTACAGACTTATTAACCATAGCATTTAGGACAAAGTGTACCTGTTAATAAGATACGACCCTAAAAATATAAAAAATTATATGTCTTGATTCTAGACTCTTGGTTCCAGGTTCCCTCAAGAGCTACAAATGCAAATTAACCAATGATCATACCTGCGATGGTGGCCGAAAGCAGGGAAGCAATAGTACCTCCAATAAGGGCTTTCATTCCGAATTCAGATAAGGTTTTTCTCTGCCCGGGAGCCAGGGAACCAATTCCTCCAATCTGTATCCCGATGGAAGCAAAGTTTGCAAATCCACACAACATATAGGTAGCCATAATAATGGATTTTTCATAGGTAAGGCTCAGCGCATTCACCGGATTCTTTAGATCGGCGAGCTGGATGTAACCTACAAATTCACTGGCAGCCAGTTTGATCCCGAGAAGTTGTCCCATGAGCATCATATCTTCGGTAGCCACTCCAATAAGCCACATGAGTGGCGCAAAGATGAGCCCCAGCAGTGACTCCAGCGAAAGTTTCGCATACGGTGTATTATCGGCCATTACTGCATTAAGGGTGGTGAAATCCCCAAACCAGCCCAAAACGTAATTTATAAGAGCTATAAAAGCGATGAAAACCAGCAACATCGCGGCTACATTAGCTGCAAGTCGTAATCCTTCGGTAGTACCGTTGGCTATAGCATCAAGAATATTCGAACCTATTTTTTCTGAAGAAACTTCAACATCTGTAGTGATCTTATCCTGTTGTGGGTAAAGGATCTTGGAAACCACAATTGCCCCGGGCGCAGCCATTACAGATGCAGCAAGAAGATGCTTTGCGAATTCCAGACGTAGGGCAGGGTCATCTCCTCCCAGAAAACCAATGTAAGCTGCAAGTACACCGCCTGCCACAGTGGCCATCCCACCAACCATTACAAGCAGGATCTCCGAGCGGCTCATCCTTTCCAGATAGGCTTTGATCATTAGAGGAGCTTCAGTTTGTCCTAAAAAGATATTTCCGGCCACACTCAAACTCTCAGGCCCCGATATACCCATTAGCCTTGTAAGTACCCACGCCATTCCTTTTACAATAACCTGTATCACTCCAAGATAAAACAGGACAGAAGTAAGTGCCGAAAAGAAGATGATGGTAGGTAACACCTGGAATAGGAAAATAAAGCCGTAACTCTCAACGCTCATCAGGCCGCCGAGCAGGAATTCACTTCCGGCGGCTGTAAAGTCCAGGATCAGTACAAAAATACTCCCTACGAATTCAAAAATATTCTGAATAACTGTCACTTTTAACACCCCTATGGCAAGCAGAAGTTGGGCAGCAAGGCCTACCAAAACGGTTTTCCAGTTAATGGCCCTGCGATTGCTGCTAAAGATAAAGGCAAGTAAGATCAGGGAAATCATTCCCACTGCTCCTCGCCAGAAGCTGGTGAAGGTGAAACCCTGATTGGGTATGACTGTCTTTGCAGTTTCTACCGGCAGTACTTCTCCTACTGTTTGAGGTAACTCTGTTAGAAAATATTCTCCATACTTTGATGCGAGTACCATGGTGGAATCGGTAAGGGTCTTTACCCTGAAATTTTGTATACTGTCTTGCGGACTGTCGTGAAAAAGTACGAGCACTTCGTTTTGAAAGACATAATTTCCGCTGGAACGGGGTGTGGATTCCTGGCTTAGGGAAAGCTCAAAGCTTCCGTTGTCAAGTTTGAGATAATCTACTCCGGGAGAGACTTCAAAAAAGGCATTTGCCGTGCTGTCTTCTACAGCTTCAAAATTCCAGGTTTTAGAAATCGATTGGGCAAGAGAGGGGGATATTCCGAAGAAGATCAGGAACAGGCAGCACCAGATTCTATTCATAAATGGGGGGATTATTTTCGCTTCGAGATCTCATCTCGAATACGGGCCGCTTTTTCATAGTCCTCGCTTTTCACGGCCTGATCTAACATGTTATTTAGTTCGCTGAGGGAAAGTTTTTTATAATCGGGCCTGTCAGTTGCCGGTTTGGCCTCGTTGGAAAACAATTCTTCTACGATGATATCTTCTTTTTCCTGCTCTTCTTCTGCCTCCTTTTTCTCATCCCCTTTTAAATAAATACCCGCCTTATCCAGGATATTCTTATAAGTAAAAATGGGAGCCTGAAATCTTAATGCGAGCGCAATGGCATCGCTGGTCCTGGCATCAATGATCTCTTCGATCTTATCTCTTTCACAAATGAGGCTGGAGTAAAATACCCCGTCAACAAGTTTATGAATGATCACCTGTTTTACAATGATCTCAAACCTGTCGGCAAAATTTTTAAAAAGGTCATGGGTAAGGGGTCGCGGAGGTTTGATCTCTTTTTCAAGAGCAATTGCTATAGATTGTGCTTCAAAGGCTCCTATAACAATGGGGAGTTTACGTTCTCCTTCTACCTCGCTCAGGATGAGGGCATAGGCCCCGTTCTGGGTTTGACTGTAAGAAATTCCTTTAATATTAAGGCGCACTAAACTCATACATCAAAAATACAAAAAAAGCTGTCTAAACGGGCAAAAAACCTAATTTAGACAGCCCTTTTAACGGCACGCAATTTATAAAAATTATGCGTTATTAGCCTTAAATTCCTTTAATTTTTCGGTGAGTTTGGGGACGATCTCGAATGCATCTCCTACTACTCCGTAGTCAGCCGCCTTGAAGAAGGGAGCTTCGGGATCATTGTTTATCACCACCTTTGTTTTGGATGCGCTTACTCCGGCAAGATGCTGAATAGCACCTGAAATACCCACGGCAATGTACAAGTTTGCAGCTACAGGTTTTCCTGTTTGTCCCACGTGTTCACTGTGAGGTCTCCAACCCATATCACTTACAGGTTTGGAACAGGCTGTTGCCGCTCCCAGAGTTTCAGCAAGCTCTTCCAGCATGCCCCAGTTCTCCGGTCCTTTCATTCCTCTTCCGCCGGAAACTACAATCTCGGCATCAGCTATGGTAACCTTATCTGCTGCCTTGTCTACAGAGACTACATTAATGGCGAAATCTCCTTCAGAAAGAGAAGGTGAGAAATCTTCTTCACTGGTTTCTGTTGCGTTTTCCTTTAATCCAAAAGCATTCTTTGAAAGACCTATGATCTTTACATCTGTAGAAATAGTGGTGAAACTAAAGGCTTTATTGGTGAAGGCAGTTCTTTTAACCTTAAGAGGTTCTGTGCCTTCGGGCAGGGTAACTACGTTTGACGCATATCCTGCTTCCAGTTGCACTGCTAAAAGAGGTGCAAGATATTTTGCGTTTGCACTCTGGCTGAGAACGATCACTTTTGATCCTTCTTTTTCCGCAGCTTGTTTTATAGCATCGGCATAGGCTTTTGCGTTAAATTTTTCAAGCTTACTATCGTTTACCTTCAGCAGCTTGCTCACACCGTATTTTCCAAGGTCTCCTGCACTCTGGGCGTTAAAGGAAACTGCTGTAACATCTGTTCCCAGCATGTCGGCCACTCCTTTGGCATAAGAAGCCACCTCAAAAGCTGTCTTCTTGAATTTTCCTTCTTCTGATTCTGTATATACTAAAACTGACATATCTTTTTATTGAATATTTTATAGTGAATATTGACTACGAAAGAATCTAGATTCTAGAGTCTAGATTCTAGACTCTCAATTGTTTTAAATTACCTTAGCCTCATTGTGAAGCAAGTTCACTAATTCATCCAGATTATCTGCATCAACTAGTTTAATATCTCCTTTAGGCTGCGGTTTTTCAAATTTCACGGCTTCAGAATGTGTTCCTGCTTCCACAGGTTCTACAACATTCAGCGGCTTTTTGCGTGCCTGCATGATACCCCGCATATTTGGAATACGAAGATCGCTTTCCTGAACTATTCCTTTTTGAGCACCAACCACAAGTGGTAAACTGGTTTTTAGGGTTTCCTTTCCGCCATCGATCTCTCTGATCGCAGTAGCTTCATTGCCTTCTACTTCAAGACCAATACAGGTATTTACGAAATTAGCATCTATAAGGCCTGCTACCATTCCGGGTACCATTCCGCCGTTGTAGTCGATAGATTCACGTCCGGCAATTATAAGGTCGTAACCTCCGTCTTTTGCTACTTTTGCGATTTGTTTTGCAACATAGATCCCGTCTGTAGCCGGGGTGTTCACCCTAATGGCATTATCGGCTCCAATAGCCAAAGCTTTTCGTAAAGTAGGTTCTGTTTCGGCTCCTCCAACATTTACCACATCCACGCTGGCACCTTGTTTTTCTTTGAACCACATGGCCCTTGTAAGGCCAAATTCGTCATTTGGATTGATCACGAACTGTACTCCCGCTGTATCAAATTTTGTATCGCCTTCAGAAAAATTGATCTTTGACGTAGTATCAGGTACGTGACTAATACACACTAATATTTTCATATTTCTCAGAAATTTTTAAATAAAGTTTATAAAATGGTCTACGAAGATACGGAAAAAGTGAGGAAATTTACTGTGCATGCATAAGAAAATTTTGTTCTGAAGTAGTCGGTTATCCTTTTTTGAATTACTATTTTTGTGGTTCGAAAAAAATTAATCTATACATAGAATGAAGACAATTCAATTCAGGGAAGCAATTGCCCAGGCAATGAGCGAAGAGATGCGCAGGGATGAAACTGTTTATCTTATGGGTGAAGAGGTTGCTGAATATAATGGAGCTTATAAGGCCTCAAAGGGTATGCTGGACGAATTTGGTCCGGACAGGGTGATTGATACCCCTATTTCAGAATTAGGTTTTTCGGGGATTGGCGTAGGTAGTGCCATGAACGGTAACAGGCCTATTATCGAATTCATGACCTTTAACTTCTCTTTGGTGGGAATTGACCAGATCATAAACAATGCTGCTAAAATGCGTCAAATGAGTGGCGGACAGTTCAATATTCCTATCGTTTTTCGCGGACCAACAGCCTCTGCAGGACAATTAGGAGCGACGCACTCCCAGGCTTTCGAGAGCTGGTATGCGAATACTCCGGGGCTTAAAGTGATTGTGCCTTCTAATCCTTATGATGCAAAAGGACTTTTAAAAGCCGCTATTCGCGATGACGATCCTGTGATCTTCATGGAATCTGAACAAATGTATGGTGACAAGGGAGAAGTGCCCGAAGAAGAATATGTGCTGCCAATTGGTAAAGCCGATATTAAGAGAGAAGGTAGCGATGTGACTATAGTTTCCTTCGGAAAGATCATCAAGATCTGTTACAAGGCTGCTGAAGAATTGGAAAAGGAAGGGATCTCCTGTGAGATCATTGATCTTCGTACTATTCGCCCGATGGACCATGAAGCTATCCTGGAGTCGGTGAAAAAAACCAACAGATTGGTTATTGTAGAAGAAGCATGGCCGTTTGGCAACGTTGCCACAGAGATCACTTACCAGGTGCAGTCACAGGCATTCGACTATCTTGATGCTCCTATTGTAAAGATCAACACTGCAGATACTCCCGCGCCATATTCTCCCGTACTACTGGAAGAGTGGTTGCCGAATCACAATGATGTGATCAAAGCTGTAAAGAAAGTAATGTACAAGGAATAAATCCTTCCAAAAATGATATTTCAGAGCCTCCTTTATGGAGGCTTTTTTATTGAAAATTCCATATTCCAAGCACCAAATTCCAGGCATTTACCCGCCGAAGCTTTTAAGCGCAGGAGGGCCAAGCACCAGGCACCAGGCATCAAGCACCAAATTCCAAGCACCAAATTCCAAATGCAGGAAGCCCACCCCATGATCCAAATTGGAATTTGGAAATTATTTATTGGAATTTGCCTTCGGCTTTTTGTGAAAAAAAAGCTAAACTTTCTGCAAGGAGCAACTTCTCAACATTTTAAGCCTGTTAAAAACAGAATGAAGTAGTATATTTGCCGCCCCTAAGAGAAAAACAGACCTAAACATATAATAATGACTAAAACATTCGACGTTCTTATCGAGATCCCCAAGGGGAGCCGAAACAAATATGAATATGATTTTGACCTTAAGAAGGTCCGCTACGACAGGATGATCTTTTCTTCAATGATGTATCCTGCAGACTATGGATTCATTCCCGAAACACTTGCCTTAGACGGAGACCCTTTGGATGTACTTGTGCTTGTTACCGAGCCAACCTTCCCGGGTTGTATTATGGAGGTTAAACCGATCGGCGTTTTCCATATGGCTGATGAAAAAGGTCCCGATGAAAAGGTGATCTGCGTTCCGGTTTCAGATCCCATTTGGAACAGATTAAATGATCTTAATGATGTGAACGGCCACCTTTTAAAGGAGATCGAGCATTTTTTCCAGGTGTACAAGGATCTTGAGCAGAAGAAGGTAGATGTTGAAGGTTGGGGAAACTTAAGTGAAGCAAAGCAGATCATTGAAGATTGTATTCAGCGATATAAAGACAGTAATGGAGAAAAAGGAAATTTCTCTATTCTTTAAAATTTTCTAAAATTTTTTCAAGGCAGCTGTAGAAATATAGCTGCCTTTTTTATTGTGCGCCGTGCATGGCGTATCACTAGGCGGTGCAAGTCCGCTATGAGGGTTTATAGCTACCTATCATTAGCCAAGGGTAAGGGTGTCCATCGCGAGGTGGAATCTGAAGGAAGCCGGCGGCAAAGTTCCGGCCCGAGGAACACGAACATCATATAAGGCATATCCGATCTGGATGAGCTTGCAATACAAAGCGAAGTCCTAAAGCTATACAGAGATCGGGGTGTAGATGATGCAGGCACATGGAATGAAAGTGATACGTCTTATCGCGGGAGGTCTCACAGACACAGACTGAAACAGAGTATGAAGCTGTGGTTGAAATAAGATTTACTGTGAGAAGTCAGCCGAGCCCATAGTACCGGAAGAATCGACTACACCGGGAAGGGGTGAACCTTAAGAAGTAAGTAGTCAATGACTGTTACCTTATGAAGGGAAGAATGCAGAAAATATCGAAAGGTACCTGGCTGCAAAAGGATAGGACGGAATC
>NZ_AUIG01000031.1 GCF_000423585.1 Salinimicrobium xinjiangense DSM 19287 | reverse complement strand
CCAAAACCTTCTTTTAAAGACATCATCCCCACCAAAATCTTCACCGAAGCATTGGGACGACCGGTAGACGAAAAAAGAATAGCAAATTTTTCTTCATCAATCCTGGAAATAAAATACTTATAAAAAATATTGTACCAGGCCTTTGGATCGTTTAGCTTCTTATCTTTCTTGTCATCAAGCAATTGGCCAAAACCAGAAAAGAGATCTGATTGAGAAGAATTCTGAGTTTTTCTAAACATGATAGTGAGTTGGAAAGTGGTTTAAAGATAGTCCATTCTTAGTATTATTCGAGTAATTTTGTTTTTAGAGTGGACTCATTATTCATTATACAATCCACTAGCTTTCTTCCTCTTCTTCAAATTCTTCAAGCTCATCTTCCAGGTCGCTCACCAACACCAGGATCTCTTCGGGAGAGAGATAAAGACGGACTTTCCTTTTCTTGTATGAATCGGATAATTTAGAGTGGTTGAGAATAAAATCTTTTGTAGCAAAAATATAATTGCCCATCCCTTGATTCACGGCATAAGTATCTGCTGTGCGTTCAGCTTTCTTTATAAATCTTTCTGAAGTGATGTATCGTGTTCCAAAGGTCAGCAGCTCCATTGCTGATCTTTCGCGGTAATCCATAATATGTCCCAGTTCGTGACCCAACCAGCCAATGAGCACTTCAGAAGGAACATCGGCCATAGAGAATTCTTCGTTTTCAATGAGAAATTTACTACTCATTAGAACATAGTAGCTACGCTTCTTTTTTCCTTTGAACATATCAGCCACCTTGGGCTGTGCCTGCATGAATGCATTATTTATATTGTTCTTATATCTGAACTCGATTGCGACATCTTCAAGTTCAGGATAGTGGGATAGGGCGATCTTAGCCTCCTCTAAAATGTTTTCGGGGATTACCTTGTTGCCCAGGTGGACGATCTTTTTCTCTTCAACACTTTTATTTGCAGCACAGCTCCAGTTACCTGCGAGGAAAGGGAAAATTAAAATGAGAGCAAAAATCTTTGCTGATCTGATCACTTTTAATTTTAGTACCTCCTGAAAAAACTGGAAATATAAGAAGGGGTATTTTTTAAGACTTTTCATAAGAAGGAGCTGTTCGGTTGAATTTGAGAAAATTAAAGGATGCATATAAATCAACCAGCATGCCATTAGTTTCAATAATCAATTAACAGTGATAAATTAACATTGAAAATCATTTCTTAGATAATATTCTTTATTAATTATCATTGTTGTCCGGGAGAAGAACCTGGATCGCTCCACTTCTAGAATCTAGAACCAAGACTTGTTCTTAATAATTTGATTCTTAGCAGCATATATTTAACCTATTTTATGAAAATGGGCGCAAATCCGGTTATATTTAATCGGACTACAATAGAATCAATATACAATAGACCTTATACAATTTACAATGGATCAGCTTTCCTCTTTCTCGGCTTCTTCGAGTCTTTCTTCCAGCTCATTTACAAGTACCAGGATCTCTTCCGGAGACAGGTAAAGTCTCGCGATCCTTTCCTTATATGATTCCGATAAATGAGAGTGGTTAAGGATAAAATCCTTGGTGGCTATTATATAATCTCCCATTCCGCTGTTTACAGCATAGGTGTCGGCTGCCCGTTCAGCTTCTTTAATATATCTTGAAGAGGTAACGTATCTCATTCCAAATATCACCAGACCCATGGCAGATTTCTCCCTGTAATCCATAATATGGCCCAGTTCGTGTCCCAGCCAACCTATAAGAACATCTGAAGGAACATCGGCCATTGAAAATTCTTCTTCTTCAATGAGGAATTTGCTGCTCATGAAAATGTAATAGCTCCTGCTATCCTTACCCTTAAAAAGATTAGAAACCTTCGGCTGAGCCTGCATAAAGGATTTTTTAATGTCTTCCTTGAACCTGAATTCAATTTCTATGTCTTCTAGATCGGGATAATAGGAAAGTGCAATTTTGGCTTCATTGAGTATACTTTCAGGTATGATCTTGTTGTTCTGGTAAACGATCTTTTTTTCTTCCATATCTAATTTTGCTGCACAGCTCCAGGTTCCCGCCAGTAGGGGAGCAATAAGGAGAAATATATAAATTCTTTTCTTCAAAATTCTTTGATGTATCTGTACGCTAAAAAAGATAAGGTTTCCTGCAAAAGATTATTTGAAACTTTTCTTAAATTATCGTGTAGCAGGTTGATTTTAATTAATTTGAAGGAAACTGATTAAAACACAGACTATGCCAGAACTACCTGAAATTAGCCTTTTCCGTGATTACGTAAAAGAAACATCTCTGCAAAAAACCATTAAAAAGCTCGAATTTCCTGATGCTTCCCTGCTACAATCTCCCGCCTCGAAGTTCGAGAAGGCTCTCAAAGGAGAAAAATTTGATTCGGCAGTAAGACTGGGGAAATATCTGGGGATCTCAACAAGCGGAGGTACCTGGCTTATTTTTCACTTCGGAATGACGGGAAAGCTGGAGTATTATACCAATCAGGACCTGCCGAAGTATTCTAAAATGGTGATTTTCTTTGATGATGATTACCGCCTGGCTTATACCTGCCGAAGAAAACTCGGAAAGATATTTTTAGCAGAAAGCCTTCAGAAATTTCAGGAGGAAAATGAGCTGGGAAATGATGCGCTGGAGCTTTCCGAAAAATATTTTCTGAAGTTGCTGGAAGATAAAACCGGAAGCATCAAAGGTGTACTCATGGATCAACATGTGATGGCAGGAATAGGGAATGTATATTCAGACGAGATGCTGTATCAGGCAAAAATTCATCCAAAGAGAAAAACAAATAATTTATCGATTTCCGAAAGGAAACAATTATTTAAGAAGATGAGATCTGTTTTGGAGATGGCGATCAGGAAAGAAGGAGTGCGAAAGGATTTTCTCAAGTCTTACTTGATAAGTCATCGCGAGGAGGGAGCAGACTGCCCGAAATGCGACGGGAAAGTGAAACAGATTAAAGTATCAGGCAGGAGCACCTATTTTTGCCCTTCCTGTCAAAAAGAGGAGAAATGAAGGTGCACATTGGATGTTCCGGATATAATTATAAGGAATGGCGGGGAGCATTTTATCCGGAGAAAATGGCGCAACGAAAATGGCTGGAATATTACGCTTCAATTTTTGACACGGTAGAGATAAATAACACCTTCTACAGGTTTCCGCGGGAGGAGAATCTTCATAAATGGGCTGAAACTGTGGGGGATGATTTTCAATTTACCCTTAAAGGCCACCGGTTCATCACCCACCGCAAAAAACTGAAGGAAGCCGCACGCCCAATCAGGGATTTTGAAATTTTAGCGAAATTACTGCAGAAGAATCTGGGTTGCATACTCTGGCAATTGCCTCCCAATCTGCATCGTAACGATGAAAAACTGGATAATTTTTGCGAAACCCTGGACCCTTCGTTTAAAAATGTGCTGGAATTTCGTCATGAATCCTGGTATGACAAAGAGGTCTACAAAATATTGAAGAAGCACAAGATCATTATTTCTTCGATCTCAAGTCCGGAGTTTCCGGAGGAACTTATCACAACAGGAAAAACCGGTTATCTGCGCTTTCACGGAACAGGTAAAGACTGGTACGACCACCTTTACTCTAAAGGCGAGCTTAAGGAGTGGCATAAACAGATCATTGATAGCGGATTGGAAGAGATCTATATCTATTTCAATAATGACATCCATGCCCACGCACCCAGAAATGCACAGGAATTATTGGAACTTTTTGGATAGAACTAGATTTCAAGCTCCATCCCGTCATGAGCCGGAATTAATTGCACATCATCTTCCAAAGATTTGATTTTCGCTTTACTTTTTTCAGGGGCATTTTCGAAGAACCATTCTCCATAGTGACAAAATGCGATCTTTTGCGTGTGCGGACTCAGTAGCCGGATAAGGTTCGGCACTCCTGTATGTCCAAAGATGCGATCTTTTTTCCGGTTTATTCTGCCGCCTTTGTTGATAAAAGATGCCTCGGTGATCACGAGGTCAAGTTTAGGAATTTCAGCCAGGTTTGCCTTTTCTATCCAGGCCACATCTCCTGTAATAAAGATCTTTTTTTGTCCTTTTTGAATAATATAACCGAGAGATTTCAGCTTTAAGGCATGAATCACCGGAATAGGAGTGAAGCTGTATTCTCCAATCCTAAATTCTCCATTGATCACTTTTAGCTCCGGTATCAACTCATGAGCTTCGGGGCCAAAAAGGGGAATTTTGGGAGTGAATTTTTGTTTTTCAGGTACAAAGAAAGCGTGGTCCGGGTGAAAATGAGTGAACACCACAGCTTCGGGACGATACTTCATATATTCCGGCTCCCCAATATCGATGAGGATCCTGTCATCGAGCAGAAAGCCGGTATGATTTACATGATCTTCAGCTTTGGGTTCAATTTTTCCGCGGGTACCGAATATCCTAATCTTCATAGCTTCAGATTAAATTCCGAAAGGATATGTTTCGGGAGTTTTACTTCCGTCGGGTTTGAGATGCAGCGGATGAAGACCCTGAGTCTTGTCAATGTAAAGAAAAGCATCATATCTTTTTGCCATTTTTGAGGGTACATAATTGCCTCTTTCCCGGTGAGGGTCGTAGACTACACCTACGGCTCGATGCCCAATCTTATCCTTTAGCTTCTTGTATAATTCTGAACCTTCTTCAAACAGGAGTAACTTATTTTCTGCTCCCATGGTGTGCAGGACTTTTTCTATGCTTCCCTCAATAGCTTTTGGGAGTTCCATATTTTGCATTGGGGCACCCCAAAATTCTCCTGCCATAACAGATCCTTCATAAGATCCAAAACCTACCAGGACTACCCCATCCTTTTTGTGCTGCTGGCGCACCAGTTGCCCTACATTATGTAAACCTGAGGCTGCCATATCTGTGGCGCGGGCGTCTCCAATGTGCGTATTGTGCTCCCAAACAATAACTTTTGAATCTTCACCGTGATAATCCATTAAAGTGTTTAAGGTTTCAACCATATGGCTGTCCCTTACGTTCCAGGAGGAATGGTCAAACAGCGCCATTGCCTCATAATATTTTTCAGCATTTTGGAGTACCAGGGAATTTAATTCGGCATTGAGACCCGCTTCAGGTTCATTCTCGTACTGATCTGTTCTTTGGCGGACTTCCTTAAGCAGCTGAACTACCTCATTACGACATTTCTGTTTAAGTCCGCGATAGGCCGTTACATAGGAGTCGTTTTTTCTGTATGGCTCGAAACATTCGGCGGCCTGTCGAGCAAGAGCAGCAGTTGCCGGATCTTCCTTTTCCAGATATTTAACTATAGTTTCCATAGATTCCCAAAGGCTGTAAACGTCGAGACCATAGAATCCAACTTTCTTTTTAAAATCTAGTTTGCTGTTGTGGTTCTTTAGCCATTCTGCAAAAGCGGCGATTTCCCAGTTAGCCCACATCCAGGTTGGCCAGCGACTGAATTCCTGCAGTACTTCAGAAATACCCTGCGGTGTTCCCGGAAGATCCTTGATCCAGCGGTTGATCTTAAAGCAGTCCGGCCAATCTCCCTCTACCGCTACAAATGAGAATCCTTTTTCTTCAATAAGACGTTTAGAGATCTCTGCCCTCCAGGTGTAATATTCATGAGTGCCATGACTGGCTTCTCCAAGTAGAACATATTTTGAATCTCCAATCTTCTCCAAAAGCGGATCCAGGTCTTTTGCATTCTGAAGGGGTTTTATATAATCCCTGTCTTTTTCTTTTTCCATGTTCATAATCAGCTTTTTTTTGGTGTATTATAATGTACAAAAATCAAAGGCTGAAAAGGAAATTTTGAGCTGAAGCTTTAGAAAAGTTTAAGTTGATATTAGAAATTTTTAAGGAGCTTTTAATTAATTTAGAATTTATGCAGACGGTTCAAATAATTTTAGGTCTTACTATAATTGTCCTAATCTTTCTTGATTTTTTTCACACCACACTTTCCGGGAATGGTTTTGGGATTTTCTCAAGAATTTTAAATCAACTTCTCAACCGTCTCATTTTACAAAACAGGAACAGGAGTATCTTCTTATATTCCGGAACCATACATCTGCTGATAACGACTTGTATATGGTTACTTCTTCTTTTCCTAGGAGCTTTCATTGTCTTTAGCGCAGACGATGATATGGTTATACATGGAGCTACAGGATTACTCGGAAGTAATGTGGATATATTTTATTTTACTTCTTATGTGCTTTCAACATTGGGGATAGGGGATTTTGTTCCAGGCAATGATACTTCCCGTGTCCTTACCGGAATTCTTTCCTTCTCCGGATTTATATTGATCACAACAGGTCTTACATATCTTCTGAGTGTTATAAATGCTGTTTTGTCTAAAAAGGAGCTTTCCTTCTTTATTTCTTCAATCGGGGAAGATGTAGAAGAGATTTATGATTATTTTACAAATCAGGATGCACTTTCTGCTTTCATTTCCGACGCCGGAGAATTGAGGCAGCAAATTCTCAAAAATGCAAGCAGTTACCTGGCCTTTCCAATGGTGAGTTATTTTTTAACTAAGAATGAGAAAGCTGCGTTGATTCTCCAGCTGGCCCGTTTATATGAAGTTCTAATGGTTATTCGCCAGGATTGGGAAACGCAGAGCATTCAGTATAATAAACTTAGCTCTACAATATGTGCCATAGAAAAGTATCTTGAATTGGGACTTGAAGAGCCTGAAGCGGGAGATTATCATCCAGATAAACTCTTAACCCTGCGAAGTTACTGGAAGAAGTATGGTTATAATTACGAGGAGAAAAAGTTTACAGATAAACAGTTTACCTCGAGTCTGCAATACGCTGGTTGGGACTGGAAAGAAGTATACAAATTGAAGATAAAATCCTGAGATCAGAAATTCAGCTGAAAATCCTTTTCAAAATTTAATAATATTTTATTACTCTTTCCTTCTCTTTTATATAATTTGATGTGGGACGAAAATTCCGGCGTCGTGTGAAATGTTTCACCTGTTTATTTCAAATAATAATCCGATAAAAATCTTCCATCTTTGGGATCTCCAATAAGAGCTTTTCTGAGAGACATAGGGAAACTCCTGCACATTCCTGCAGGTTTGGCTGTTTTATCTCTCCCGGTTATAATTTATTTTTCGGAATGGTTTGCCATTTGGCCTTTTGCAGGAATGGCATTGATTAGCCTTATCACCGGACAGATATTTTATCATGTTTTCAAAGGAGCTGAAGAGACGAACAAAGGCCTTTCTGTAATATTGGTTGCGCTTGCGTGGTTATTAATTTCTCTTTTCGGCACAATTCCTTTTTATGGAATTGCACTTACAGCACCCCAGGGAATGTTTGCAGAACTTCCGGTCTTTTTCATTCTGGAAAACAGTATTTTTGAATCTATTTCGGGCTTTACCGGCACCGGTCTCACCATGCTGGAGGATCCATCTCAAATTCCGCATACTCTGCAATGGTGGCGTACTTTTTCAGAATGGATTGGAGGAATAGGAGTGATCATGCTTGCTTCCTTACTATTAAAACTTAATCACGATGATAAACGCTTATATGAAGCTGAAACCCGTAACTGGCAAATAGATGACGCACCTCTCAGTGCTACTATTCATAAGATCTGGTGGATATACATTGGCTATACGCTCATATCAATTTTGCTTTATTTCCTGGCGGGGATGCCTTTTTGGCAAGCTCTTAATCACGGTATGACGGCTTTGGGTACCGGAGGTTTTTCAATAACTCCCAACAGTTTTACAGATTATAATACTAACATAAAAGCACTTACTGTTGGCATAATGATAGCCGGAGCTATTGCTTTTAAGATACATTATATTCTAATCTTTAAAATTGACCTCAGACGATTTTTAAAGCAAACGCAGCTGCACTACTTTTTTTTCTTTCTGATTGCTGGATTTTTTCTGCTATTCTGGATTTATCCACAAGTGAATTTTATTGATCTTCTTTTCCAGGCTACTTCAGCCCTTGCCACCTGCGGATTAAATACTGAAGATCTTAGTACCTGGCCAATGTCTCCTGTTTTTGTACTGATTATTCTCATGCTTTTAGGAGCTAATGGCGGATCAACGGGAGGCGGTATAAAAACTATAAGATTCGCATGGTTTACCAAAGGAATCTGGAGGAGTATAAAGCAAGTCTGGAATCCGGAAGAAAAGGAAGCTACCGTAACTTTCAACGGGAAACCCAAGGATGCCAGAGAGGTAAGAAATCACATTCAGCAGGCTGCCAATATTTTGTTCCTATGGGTTATTACATTGGTTATAGGAACTTTCCTTCTCACAGTAATGGTTGGAGAACAGTATACTTTTTACCAGATCCTGTTTGATACTGCCTCCGCCTTAAGTAACGTAGGACTCAGCACCGGAGTTACGGGATCGGATATGCCCCGAAATGCAAAGTATCTCCTTTCACTATTGATGTGGCTGGGAAGGCTGGAGATTATGGCTGTGGTGATCACCCTGATATCTCCTTTCTACCTGGCCCAAAACCGGCTTAAAGCAATAGCAACTTGAAAAATGGCTAAACGGGTAGATTAAGCTCCACCTGAAGCTGTCCTCTTGTGATATCTTCAAAAGTTTCCCTTTCTCTAATCAGATATGCCTCTCCCTGATACCATAATACTTCCGGGGGTCTAAACCTTGAATTAAAATTGCTGGACATTGAGAAGCAATAGGCTCCTGCATTATCAAAAGCCAGAATATCACCTTCTTTTATTTCAGTGATCCTGCGGTTGCCCGCAAAGGTGTCGGTTTCACAAATGTATCCTACTACAGAATAGAATCTCTCTTTCCCTTCAGGATTAGAAATATTGTGGATCTCATGCCGGGAACCATAGAACATTGGCCTGATTAGGTGGTTGAATCCGCTGTCTACCTGGGCGAAAACAGTGGAAGTCGTTTGCTTGATCACATTTACTTTGACCAGGAATTTTCCGGCTTCACTTACCAGGAATTTTCCCGGTTCAAAGGCCAGGGTTAGATCCCGTCCATATTCCTTGCAGAAGGAATTAAATTTTTTCGTCAGTTTTTCTCCCAGTTCTTCTATGTTAGTTTCTATATCACCTTCTTTATAAGGAACTTTAAATCCGCTTCCAAAGTCGATAAACTCCAGTTCTTTAAAATGACGGGCCGTATCAAAAAGAATTTCAGAAGCATACAGGAAAACTTCGATATCAAGAATATCACTTCCGGTGTGCATATGGATCCCGTTAATGTTCATGCCTGTATTTTCGACTATTCTAAGAACATGAGGAATCTGGTGAATGGAAATGCCGAATTTTGAATCAATATGTCCTACAGATATATTTGTATTTCCTCCCGCCATCACGTGTGGGTTTATTCTGATGCACACAGGAACCTGTGGATGTTTGGTCCCAAATTGCTCCAGAATGGAAAGATTGTCAATATTGATCTGCACTCCCATTTCTGCCACCTTTTCTATTTCTTCTAGAGAAACACCGTTAGGAGTATAGATGATCTGTGAAGGATCTACGCCGGCTTTTAAACCGAGTTTTACTTCCTGAATTGAAACTGTATCAAGACCGGCACCGAGGTTTTTAAAAAGACTTAGGATTGAAATATTGGACAAGGCTTTTACGGCATAATGTATACGCAAATTTTTTACCTTACTAAAAGCCCCGGTTAACCGCTTGTATTGCGAAATAATTTTTTCGGCATCATATACATAAACGGGGCTTCCGAATTTTTCTGCTATTGTCAATAGGTCCTGATTGTTCATTTCTTGTTCAGATTAAAAGGGCAAAAGTAATAGGGAATTTCCAATTTCAGGCAGTGCAGTAGAGAAAATAACGAATTGTAACAAATTGTTATTTCTGTAAATGAGCAGGGGCAGAAATTTAAGAAAGGAAAATGTAGCAGATAAAGTTTATTTTGTAATTTAACACTGTCAATCAATCACTTATGAGCTCCCGGTTGCCTTTATTTCCATTACAAACTGTAGTTTTTCCAGGAGAACAACTGCCGCTGCACATTTTTGAAGAGCGATATAAGCAGTTGATCCAGGACTGTGAAACAACGGGAGCTACCTTCGGGATTCCGGTATATATGGAAAGCCGTCTCGATTATGGAACCGAAATGGAACTGCTCGAAGTAAGAAGAAATTATAATTCGGGTGCAAAGGATATCATTTGCAAAGGTCTTCGGGTTTTCAGGATCAGGGAATTTGAACACAATGAAAAAGGAAAGATGTATGCCGCAGGGGATGTAAGATTTTTGCAGGACAGGGATGATGCGACAGAGACCTTAAAAAATCAGCTTCTGGAGCTCATTTTTGAGTTGTATTTTCACCTGGAGGTGCCCCCTCCCAAACTTGACATACCTTCCTTCAGGAGCTTTACGCTCGCGCATAAGATCGGGCTTTCCCTTCAACAGGAGTACGCCCTGTTGAAGCTGATTTCAGAAAAAGCACGGCAGGAATATCTCGTCAATCATCTGCTTATTACTATTCCAATAGTTCAGGAAATGAACCGTACTAAACAGGTTATTGAACTAAACGGACATTTCAGAAATTTTGATCCGCTCGATTTCCGGGAATTCAGGTTAAAGAGCAAAAAGTGAGGAATTTGTGAAACAGGCCTTCATTGCTAAAAAAGATTGGCAGAATCCTATTACATTTGTTACTTTTGTGGACCATAACTAATACTGAAGAAACACCTTATTATGAACATACACGAATATCAGGGAAAAGAGATTTTAAGCAGTTTTGGAGTGCGCATTCAGCGTGGGATCGTAGCCCAGGATGCTAAAGAAGCAGTAGAAGCTGCAAAAAAACTTACTGAACAAACCGGCACCGGATGGCATGTTATTAAGGCCCAGGTTCATGCCGGGGGGCGTGGAAAAGGTGGAGGAGTAAAACTTGCTAAAAATCTTCAGGAAGTAGAAGATCTTGCAGGACAAATTATAGGTATGAACCTGGTAACCCCACAGACCTCTGCGGAAGGTAAAAAAGTTCATCAGGTACTTATCGCCGAAGACGTTTACTATCCGGGAGATAGTGAACCTGAAGAATACTACATGTCTGTTCTTCTTAATCGTGGTACAGGTAGAAATATGATCATGTATTCAACAGAAGGTGGTGTGGATATAGAGACTGTAGCCGAAGAAACTCCGCATTTGATCTTTAACGAAGAAATTGATCCTGCAGTTGGTTTATTGCCGTTCCAGGCGCGTAGAATTGCTTTCAACCTTGGATTGAGCGGGAATGCTTTTAAGGAAATGACAAAATTTGTTATGGCTTTATATGAAGCCTTTACAAAATCTGATTCTTCCCTGTTCGAGATCAACCCGGTATTAAAAACCAGTGATGATAAGATACTCGCAGTAGATGCAAAGGTAACTCTTGATGATAACGCTCTTTTTCGTCATAAAGATTATGCGGAAATGAGGGATGTTCGTGAGGAAAGTCCCGTAGAAGTTGAAGCTCGTGAGGTAGGTCTTAACTATGTTGATCTTGACGGAAACGTTGGATGTATGGTGAACGGTGCAGGTCTTGCCATGGCGACTATGGACCTTATCAAACAGGCAGGGGGTGAACCCGCAAACTTCCTTGATGTTGGAGGTACTGCCGATGCTAAAAGAGTTGAAGAGGCCTTCCGTCTCATTTTAAAGGATGATAAGGTAAAGGCTATTCTTGTCAATATCTTTGGAGGTATTGTACGTTGTGATCGTGTAGCCCAGGGAATTGTTGATGCTTATAAAAATATGGGTAACATCCATGTTCCTATTATTGTTCGTTTGCAGGGAACCAATGCAGATATTGCAAAAGAAATAATTGATAACAGCGGACTCGACGTTTATAGTGCAGTAGAATTTCAGGAAGCTGCAGATAAAGTTCAGGAAGTACTTTCTTAGACTAAAATTATATTTTAATGACAGACCCCGGAGCGATCCGGGGTTTTTTATTTTCTTCTCCGGTCATTTGATTTCCTTGCTTCTTCTCCAGAAGGATCGGAATAAACTTTTTTAGGGTTGAAATTTCACAAGGCGCACAAGTCCTTCTGTAGCAGTTGATAATCAAGACGTTTTCTGAGTTACCGGCAAGGCTGGAGACACCTGCTGAAAACTTTTCTGTAAACGAAGGATGTTAAAATCCTGTTATTGGAAAATGTTTACTGTAACAAAAAATCTTCCGTGACAGTCTTTAGGGTAGAACATCAATCAATAATCATTAATTTAAAACGAACCATCATGAAAAAATTCAGACTTATCTTAGCCGCTTTTGCCCTTGTATTGACAAGCTCAACTTTTGCAAACTCTAATGCCGGTTATCCCGCCGCAAATGAACCAATTCCTGTTGAAATTGAGAAGATGCTAAAGGATTCAAATCTTATTATCGAAGACAGTTTTACTGTGACAGTAATTTTTAAAGTCACAGCAGATAAAAGAATTGAAATTCAAAACGTAAGTTCTCCCAATGAAGAGGTAAATACATTTTTGGAGAGAAGATTAGACAACCAGAAACTACATGGAAAAAACTGGTTCTCCAATAAAATTTATGAATTACCAGTAAAGGTAGAATCCAGGAAATAAATTTTTATTTTCTATAGAAACCCGGCTCATCACCGGGTTTTTTTATCCTTACAATTTAAATCATAATAAAAAGTTAATTTTCCTCTATACCTGTAACAACTACTTCTTTCAGAAGTCTTTAAAGTAAATCATCAATAATCAAATCGCATTAATTAATTTAAAAACGAACATCATGAAAAATCTAAAATTGTTGCTAGTAGGATTTACAATTATCCTTTCCTCAGCTGTAAAAGCTGAAACTTTTAAGACTCCAGATTCAGTTTCTGTGGAGATTGAGAGAATGTTGACAGATATAAAGGTCTGCGATAACAAAGATGTCGAAGTAACTGTATTCTTTTCGATTTCTGAAGATCAAAAAATCCAGAACTTATCTGTAGCTTCTTCTAACCGGGAAGTGGGTGAATACATCCAGAACCGGCTTGAGAACAGGAGACTGCCTGCAGATTGGATGAAAGGTAAGATTTACGAACTTACTGTAATTAAGAAAGTGGGTTAAGAAGAATGTCTTTACAAATCAAAATCCGGAACTCATCACTCCGGATTTTTTTTATTTTAAAGATGTAGTCCGCATTCTGTTTTTGGATTATTGTTCCAGCGGCCGCTGCGCTCATCGCCTGCTACAGTACAATGGGAGCAGCCAATTGAATTATAACCTTTTGCAACTAGGGGATGAAAAGGTAATTTATGAGTTTTTATATATTCATCTCTTTCCTCTCTGCTCACATCCAGTAGCGGGTAAAATTTCAGGATCTCACCCCGGTTTTCAAAAATATTTAGGGAGGCTCTGTGATCACTTTGCCACTCCATCAAACCACTTACCCATACCGTGTATTTCGCTTTGATCACATCAAGAGGTTTTACTTTGTTGATGTGGCAGCAAAAATCAGGATTTTTCTTCCAGGTCTCATCCTTTGTAGTGAATTCATGTTCTTCTTTAACCGCGCTAATTGATTTCACCTTCAGGCCATAAAGATCTGTAAGGCGCTGCCGGTATTCCATGGTTTCTTCAAAATGGTATCCTGTATCAATGAAATAAACCAGTTGATCCCTGTTAACATCCGAGAATAACTTGAGAAGAAAAGCGGAGGTGGCAGCGAAGGAGCTGGTAAGCATAATTTCTGCCTGATTAAAGTCTGTGTAAATTTCAGCTATCCTTTCAGATAAACTAAGATTCTTATATTTTTCATTTAACCGGACTACTTCTGCAGCTGTGACCTCTCGTTTTTCAGCAATGATCTCCATCAGCTACTTTTTCTCTTCTTTTTTGGGCATAGGTCCTCTTTTGTAAATGACCAGCCCGTTGAGAAAATTCCGAAGAAACTGATCTCCGCATTCCATGTACTTTGGGTGATCTTCACTGCGGAATATTGCACCGATCTCACTTTTGGTGACCTTGAAATCTACAAGAGAACAGATGTGTACGATATCCTCATCGCGTAGTTTAAGTGCTACCCGGAGCTTTTTGAAAATATCATTATTTGATAATGGCATATTTTGGTTTGAAAGGCTAAAAATAAACAATCATAAGGAATAAAAGAATTCCAGGTCTTAAAACTAACCCGGGGATTTAAAATATTTCTTCAGAATGACATCTTGGCGGTTGTTTTAGATAAATTAATGTCAAAAAGTCTTGAAATTGGGAGTGGTATTTAATTTGACTAGGTTTTTTAGAAAAATAAAATGTTTAACCCAAAATATTATAGCTATGAACCTTGTGAAGAGAAACACAGACAACTGGCTTCCATCCATTTTTGATGATATGTTTAAAACCGACTGGATGGACAATGGGAATTCAGGAATGAATCGTATTGGAACCTCTGTTCCCGCGGTAAACATCTCCGAAAATGATGATGCTTTTCACCTGGAAGTTGCCGCTCCGGGAAAAACAAAAAAAGATTTTAATCTGGAACTTGACAACGGAGTTCTGACTATTTCTTCTGAAGAAAAGAGAGAAGAAGAAAAAAAAGATAACAATGGAAGATTTACCCGTCGTGAATTTAGTTACAGCAGCTTCAAGAGAGCCTTTAGTCTGCCGGATAGTGTAGACAGCGAAAAAATCTCAGCTGAATACAAAGACGGAGTGCTTAAGATCGATCTTCCTAAAAGAGAAGATGCCAAAATACAGGCGAAAAAAATGATCGATATTAAATAATCTTTTACAAAGGAGATTTTTAAAGACGCGCCCTTCGGGGCGTTTTTTTTTAGAAGACCTGTACCCGAAAATATTCCTTACACATTTTTCAAAATTTACTTTTAGAAACATATTTAACTACTGCTGTTACCTAATCTCAGACAATGCCGACCTGTGCTGTTGATAGCAATTGGGCATGACCTAGATCATACTTTTTTTGTGCCGAACCTTTTAATTTGGTTGCACAACTACAACGTTTTAAGGGATGGTTGGGAAGATCGAACCATTGCCTCATACGCATATCAAATTTAAACAGATGAAAAGTTTATTATTAGGTAATGAAGCACTTGCTCAGGGTAGTATCGATGCGGGATTGTCCGGAGTATATGCCTATCCCGGCACCCCTTCAACTGAAATTACCGAATACATTCAAAGGTCAAAACTTGCAAAGGAGCTAAAGATACATACCACATGGTCTGTTAATGAAAAAACGGCCATGGAAGCGGCTTTAGGCATGTCTTATGTCGGCAAGAGAGCAATGGTAGTTATGAAGCATGTGGGATTAAATGTAGCTTCAGATGTTTTTATGAATATGGCTGTTTCCGGAGTGAACGGCGGACTTGTAGTTGTAGTAGCAGATGACCCTTCAATGCACTCTTCCCAGAACGAACAGGATTCCCGCTACTATGGGAAATTTGCAATGATCCCAATCCTTGAACCATCAAATCAACAGGAGGCTTATGATATGATGTTTTACGCCTTTGATCTTTCAGAAGAGTTGAAATTGCCGGTGTTATTAAGAATGGTAACCCGTTTATCCCATTCCCGGGCAGGTATAGTGGTAAAAGAAAGACGTGATCCAAATGAAATCAACTTACCATCAGATACCTCTCGATTTGCTTTACTTCCCATGAATGCCAGAAAGCAGTTTGATCTGTTAATCGGTAAACAGGATGCTTTAATAGATCATTCCGAAAATTCGTTCTTAAACAACCTGACTTTAGGGAAAAATAAAAATATTGGGATTATAGCATGTGGGATAGCCTATAATTATGTGATGGAAAATATTGGAGAAGATGAAAGTTCGTATTCAGTTTTGAAAGTGTCTCAATATCCTTTGCCCAGGGAAAAGGTGAAAATATTGCACCAACATTGCGAAAAGATCCTGGTTGTAGAAGACGGTTATCCTTTAGTAGAGGAGTTGCTGCACAATTATTTTGATTCAAATGACAAAATAAAAGGAAAATTATCAGGGGATCTTCCAAGAACAGGAGAACAGAACCCTAATATAGTGGGAAAATCCCTGGGGCTTTTCGGTAATAAGATAGAACCTGTTCCATCTATAGTTACTCCCAGGCCGCCACAACTATGTGAAGGTTGTGGTCATACAGATCTTTTTAATACTATAAATGAGTTAATTCCTGAGATAGGAAACAAGAACATTTTTGGAGATATTGGCTGTTATGCCCTGGGTGCTTTACCACCTTTGAATACTATCAATACCCTTATAGATATGGGAGCATCCATAACGATGGCAAAAGGAGCTGCAGATGCGGGAATGGAGAATGCTATTGCGGTTATTGGCGATTCAACTTTCACCCATTCCGGTATGACAGGACTTTTGGACGCCGTATCTGAGAATACTCCAATTACGATCATAATCTCAGATAACTCTGCTGTTGCGATGACCGGCGCCCAGGAATCGACTGCAGTAGGAAGATTAAAAAAGATCTGTTTAGGAATCGGTGTTGATCCCGATCATCTGAAAACTATAGTGCCTCTTAAAAAGAACCATGAAGAAAACGTAGAAGTACTGCGAAAGGAACTTAAATATAAAGGGGTTTCAGTCATTATTTCTGAAAGACCTTGTGTAAGATTATCCAGGGATCAAAAAGAAGAGATAAAAGCCAGGATTGCGGCATTGAATTAGGATTCGAGACCTTTTAAGAACAGGAAAATTAAATAAGATGACAACAAATATTATTTTATCAGGTGTTGGTGGCCAGGGGATTCTAACCATTGCTGCGGTCCTGGATACAGCTGCTCTAAACCAGAATTTTTTCATTAAACAATCAGAAGTTCATGGGATGAGCCAACGCGGCGGTGCCGTGCAATCACATGTAAGGATATCTGATAAACAAATATTCTCTGATCTCATTCCGGAGGGAAAAGCTGATTTGATCTTATCGGTAGAACCTATGGAATTGTTGCGATATATTCCCTTTTTGAAAAAGGATGGCTGGCTGGTGACAGATTCAGAATCTTTCATAAATACCCCTAATTATCCCAAAAAAGATGATCTGATTGAGGAAATCAAAAAGCATCCGAATCACGTGATTGTAAATGCTACAGAAATTGCCAAAAGCATTGGGAATTCAAAAGTTGCGAATATGGTATTGTTGGGAGCGGCATCTGCAATTATTCCTTTATCGGAAGAAAGCCTGGTCCAGGCGATTAAGACATTGTTTCAGCATAAAAGTGAAAAGATCATAAGGTTAAACCTGGAAGCTTTTTCTGAAGGTAAAAAAGTAGGTGAAGCCATAATCCCTCTTCCTGCCGAAAAATGATCCGGAAAAAAATGGAATATTGGAACACAACTTTTAATTCATTTTCAACCTTTTTCTGAAAGGAGCATTTCAGAATCCTGAAGTACCTTTTTTATTGCTTCAGACAAGATCATGACCCCTTTTTCAATTTGGGCCTTTGGCATATTGGAATAGGACAATCGTAATCTGTCATCCTTTTTACCGGCGGGATCAAAGGTTCGACCCGTTACGAATACAACTCCTTTAGTGACACTTTTATTGAATATATCAGTGGACTTAATATGAGGCGGTAATTTAAGCCAGATATAGAAACCTCCTTTGGGTTCATTCCAGGTGATTTCCTTTGGCATATAGGTATTCAAATATTTCTGAAGCAAATCCCGGCGTTCCTGATATTCACTTCTCAAAAATGTCAAATAAGGCTCCAGTTTATTTTGTACCAGAAATTCATTTGCCAGTATTTGCATAAAACTGGAGGTACAGGCATCCAGGGCTTGTTTAACAGATTCCGCTTTTTCAAAGATCTCTTCCGAAGAAAGCATGTATCCCAATCTAAATCCCGGACCCAGGATCTTTGAAAATGATCCTGTATAAATTATTTCCACATCCTCAACTCCATAAGATTTCATGGCTTTTGTCAGGTATTTTTCCTCTTCACTGAAATACAGGTCACTGTAGGCATCATCTTCGAGCAGAATTATTCCTGTACCGGATAAAACTTCCAGAAGTTCCTTCTTTCTTTCAGGGGAGTAAATAATTCCCGCGGGATTATGGTAATTGGGCGTAACGTACAAGAATTTAGGTGTTCTGTCTAAAGAATCAATTTTCCTTTTTAAGGCTTGAATATCTATACCATCTTTATCAATTGGTATGCTGTGGATTTCGGCTCCAAAAGTCTCAAAAACTGAAAGGGCTCCCACAAAACAGGGATTCTCTGTTAATATGATATCTCCTTCATTTACAAATTCCTGGGTAATAATGGAAATGGCTTGTAGGGAACCGGTAGTGATCAGGATCTTATTGTTGCCAACAGTCAAGCCTTTTTGTTCCAATAAGCTTCGAAGGGAATTCACCAGAGGAGGGTAACCGGAAGTGGGCCCATATTGAAAACATAATTTTTTAATGTCATCAGGCAAAGAATTATAGATCTCATCAATCTGGTTTACCGGAAAGAGATCATTATTGGGCATACCTCCGGCAAAAGAGATGAGGTTCTTTCCGGAAGCCTGTTTCATTAATTTTTTAACGTCCTCTGAATGCATGGAATTGACTGCTCTCGAAAATGCATACATAGTCTAAGAAGTTTTGACTGTTTTATCAAAATAACAAAGAGAAAATCAAATATATCGTGATGAATATCAGCTAAACTCCTATTTTAAATTTCTTCCTTTACATTCATTATAATTCCTTATTTCTTATGCTTCACTCCAAATTAATTCAACCTGAAAGTATTGTCGTTGTTGGAGGATCTGATAATATCCATAGTCCCGGGGGCAGAGTATTGAAAAATCTGATCCACCATAATTTTCCGGGACGATTATTTATTGTCAACCCCAGGCAGGACATTATACAGGGGATGAAATCTTATACCGACATTAATGATTTACCCGATGTAGATCTGGCGATAATTGCCATTGCTGCAAAATATGTTGTTGAAACTGTCAAAGTTCTTGCGCAACAAAAGAATACAAAAGGGTTTATCATTTTCTCGGCAGGTTTTAGTGAAAAGGATGAAGCCGGTGCAAAGCTGGAAAGGGAAATTGTTGAACTGATCACTGACGCAGGCGGTAGTTTATTAGGTCCTAATAATATTGGATTGATCAATAAGAATTATGCCGGAGTTTTTACGACACCCGTTCCTAAGCTGGACGAAAAAGGAGTGGAATTCATATCAGGTTCAGGCGCAACAGCAGTTTTCGTAGTTGAAGCTGCAAAAAGTTTTGGTCTCAGGTTTTCGGGTATTTATACCGTGGGAAACTCTGCCCAGATAGGAGTGGAGGAGATCCTGGAATATCTGGATGAGTTTTTTGAAAAGGAAACAAGTTCAAAAGTGAAACTTCTTTATATCGAAAGCATTAAAGATCCGCTGAAGTTTTTAAAACATACAGCTTCGTTGATCCGGAAAGGCTGCAAAATTGCGGCTATAAAGGCCGGTAGTTCAGAAGCAGGAAACCGCGCGGCTTCATCACATACAGGGGCTATAGCCAATTCAGATGTTTTTGTAGATACACTATTTGAAAAAGCGGGAATACTCCGCTGCTATGGCAGAGAGGAGCTTATTACTGTTGCCGGTATACTTCAGCAGAAAGAATCTGAAGGTAAAAATATTGCCATCATCACGCATGCCGGAGGCCCGGCTGTAATGCTGACGGATGTTTTATCAAAGAACGGATTAAAAATTCCTCGGCTTGAGGGAAGAAAAAGTGAAATTTTATTAAGCAAGTTATTCGACGGATCATCAGTATCCAACCCTATCGATTTTTTAGCAACAGGCAACGCTCAGCAATTAGGCGACATTATCGATTATTGCGAAATCTCTCCTGAAATTGATGCAATGGCTGTCATTTTTGGAAGTCCCGGTTTAACCGAAGTGGATGATGTGTATGACGTGCTGGATGAAAAGATCACAACTTCTAAAAAACCCATTTATGCTATTTTACCTTCAGTGGTTAATGTGAAGACAGAAATTGATGATTTTATACATAAAGGTAATATTGCATTTCATGATGAAGTTTTATTCGGAAATGCCTTAGCCAAAGTTTATAATCATAAGCTGGTGTATCAAAAAACCGGAAATTCTGACACCAGGAGTCCCCGAGAAATCCGGAAATTGATAGAAACCCTTCCAAATGGATATATGCCCACAGCAGCGGCCATTTCCTTACTGGAATATGCCGGAGTAAAGTTTGCAACTCCATACTACATTAAAGATGAGGTAGAACTAAAAAATGTTTCGAAGTCTGTTACTTATCCTGTAGTCCTTAAGGTTGAGGGACCTTTGCACAAATCTGATGTGGGTGGGGTGCTTCTGAATATTTCTAATGTCGGCGATCTGACTGAAGCTTTCCATAAACTAATGCAGATCGAAGGAGCAACTTCTGTTCTGGTTCAGCCAATGATCAAAGGAATGGAACTGTTTATAGGGGCAAAGAAGGAAACCAATTTTCCTCACGTGATCTTATGCGGATTGGGAGGGATCTTTGTGGAAGTACTAAAAGATATTAAGGCTTCTATGATTCCTGTTTCATACGAAACGGCTTTATCCATGATCAAAGACCTAAAGGCCGCTCCGATTCTAAAAGGTATAAGAGGTCAGAGTGGTATAAACATCCCATTGTTTGCTGAAACTATCGTAAAAATTTCTGATCTCCTGATGATGGTTCCCGAAATTGCAGAACTGGACCTCAATCCTCTTATGGCAACTGAAAAAGATCTTATAGCTGTGGATGTAAGAATTCGGTTGGAAAAATCATTTAAGAAGCTACAGACTAGCGCGACCTTTCATCTGGGTTGAGGATTTACAAAAAAATAGGAAAGACAGCCTTTTAATCTTAAGCCTAAGACCCGGTGGGAAGATAAATGGATCAAGATGAATTGGCTCCGGATTTATCCGGAGGTTTAAAAGATTTGTACAAAAACAGGGCTTTAGCCCAACAATACTCAAAATACCATTTTTTTACCCTTTTATTTATCCAGCAGGATCCATCTGTTTCCGGCACTTTGAATAAGATACTTGGTTCCGGGATTGATTTCTGTAACGGTGGAATTTGTTGTAATATCAAAAAGGTCATTATTGTTCAGGAATTCTAAGGTCTTTACGGAGTTTCCGGGCCAATTGATGAGATAAAGAATTCTTCCTTTGTTAGTAGCGGCATCAGGGAGAATAATGCTGCTCACCTGGTTATTTATTCGCAAAGTATAGGTGTCATCGGCAATAGGAAATGCGCCGGTAGAGGAAGTGGTGGAGGAGTAGGTCTGAAAATTCGGATATTTCCAGTTCACAATACCTGCTGCATCTGTTACCAGTACCTGGTCTGCAGTTCCCCGGGTGGCCGGCAGAATGTAATCATTACCGGCAGTTCCAATTCCTACTCTACCTGCAAAGTAGCCGGCAAATACCTTTTTTGGATCATTTCCCAATGCCGTGCTGTAAATCCCATAGACAAAACCGGTCCCTGCTGTCGTACCTATTTCGTTGTAAATTCCATAATGATTTTTAGTAGAGCCAAAGGTCTTTCCTACGTCATTATAAATCCCATAGATCTCTTCATTGGTGTTTTGGTTCACTTCATTAAAAATACCGTAGTGTATTCCTGTGCCGTGGGCACTGACGGAATTTTTTATGCCGTATTTTTTATCTGCCGTAGCTGTATTGTTACTACTTAAAATTCCATAGGTGACATTTTTGGTAGTGGAACTTGAATTCACAACTTCCAGTCCGGTACGGGTAGTGTGCTCTTCCTGTCCATCAATCATTACTTTTAGCTTAACATTTGAAGAGGAACCTCCAATATTAACATTCCCCCGGCGGAAGATGATATCCTCAGTATTACCTGCCGGTGCTGTGGTTCCAACTTTATAAAAGTCAGATGCAGCTTTGCCTCCCAAACCGTCCCAGGATTGAGTAGAAGAATTCCACCAGTAAAATCCGGGTGAAAAATCCCCTTTTTGAGAGGTAAGGAAAACCAGCATTCCATGTTGATCAACACCGGGATTGGCGACAGGAAAATTTAAAATCCGGGGAATAAGGATGCCATCTGTGGGTTCCGGTGCCGCAGGATTTATAATGTTGACATCCAGCTGGGCCTTTGGATCTGTGGTATTAATTCCAACTTGCCCGAAGGTTGTCGTTATGACAAAAACAATCATTGTCCCGGTTATGAGAAGCTTATTCACATTTTAAAATTTAGGGGAGGGCACTGATGAATTTGAATAAATATAGATAATTTATCCTGCTGATGTACAGTCTCCTATGTAAATTTTAACACTTTAAGAAGCTTCCTTGACCCTTTCCTGCAGCATCTTTATTTCATCACGCAATTTGGCCGCGGTCATAAAATCCAGCTCTTTTGCAGCCGCTTCCATAGCTTTTCGCTTTTCTCTTATTCGCTTTTCGAGCTGAGGTTTACTGAAGTATTCGGTTTCAGCTTCAGCAGCTTTTAGATCAGGCGCTACTTCGTAGGTGTATGGCTCCGGTTTTTTGCGCACCAGCATGTTCTCGAATGATTTTTTTAGGGCAGTAGGAGTGATGTTGTTAACTTCGTTATACTTCAGTTGCTTTTCTCTCCTGTACTCTGTTTCGTCAATGGTCTTCTGCATACTGTCTGTGATCTTATCGGCATACATAATGGCCTTTCCTTCCAGGTGGCGGGCGGCCCTACCAATCGTCTGGGTCAGGGAACGGTTACTTCTCAAAAATCCTTCTTTGTCGGCATCGAGAATGGCAACTAAAGAAACTTCTGGTAGATCGAGTCCTTCCCTCAATAGGTTAACACCCACCAGTACGTCAAAAAGACCTTTTCGAAGGTCCTGCATGATCTCCACCCGTTCCAATGTATCCACGTCACTGTGGATGTAGCGGCAGCGAATATCTATTCTGGTAAGGTATTTTGTAAGCTCCTCTGCCATCCTTTTGGTTAAAGTGGTCACCAGGATTCGTTGGTCCTTATCGATGCGCTGCTGCATTTCTTCAATGAGATCATCGATCTGGTTAAGACTGGGTCTCACCTCAATAACCGGATCAAGTAAGCCTGTGGGACGAATAACCTGCTCGATATACAAGCCTTCTGTCTTCTGAAGTTCATAATCTGCCGGGGTAGCACTTACGTAGATCACCTGATTCTGAAGTGCTTCAAATTCCTCAAACTTTAAGGGTCGGTTGTCCATAGCTGCCGGAAGCCTGAAGCCATATTCTACCAAAGTTTCTTTCCGCGAGCGGTCCCCACCATACATGGCATGTACCTGCGGAATGGTCACATGACTTTCATCCACTACCATTAGATAATCATCCGGAAAATAATCCAGCAGGCAGAAAGGCCTGGTTCCCGGAAGCCGGCCGTCAAGATAACGGGAATAATTTTCAATTCCGGAGCAATAACCCAGCTCCCGAATCATTTCAAGGTCAAAATTTGTGCGCTCATCCAGGCGTTTCGCTTCCAGGTGTTTTCCTATATCCTGAAAATAATCTACCTGCTTTACGAGATCATCCTGTATTTCCCTTATAGCTCCCTGCAACACATCCGGAGAAGTAACAAACATGTTTGCCGGATAGATATTCAGGCGGTCGTATTTTTCTATAACTTCATTTGTAGCGGGATCAAAGGCTTCTATCTCTTCGATCTCATCTCCAAAAAAGTGAACTCTGTATGCATTATCGGCATAACTCGGGTAAATATCCACTGTATCCCCTTTAATGCGGAAGTTTCCGTGGCTGAACTCGGCCTCGGTCCGGGAATATAAACTCTGCACCAACCTGTGAAGCAGCTGGGTGCGGGAGATGACCATATCCTTCTGGATGGAAACCACATTCTTCTTAAATTCGACCGGATTCCCAATACCGTACAAACAGGAAACGGAAGCCACCACAATAATATCCCTTCTACCCGAGAGTAGGGAAGAGGTGGTGCTTAACCTCAACTTTTCCAGCTCTTCGTTTATAGACAAATCCTTTTCTATATATGTTCCTGAAGTTGGAATAAAAGCTTCCGGCTGATAATAATCGTAGTAACTCACGAAGTACTCCACCGCATTATCCGGAAAGAACTGCTTAAATTCCGAATAGAGCTGGGCGGCAAGTGTTTTATTGTGAGCCAGGACAAGAGTAGGTTTCTGCACCTCTTCGATCACATTGGCTACCGTAAAGGTTTTTCCCGATCCCGTAACCCCGAGCAGGGTTTGGTACCGGTCATTATTTCTGATTCCCTTTACCAGCTGATCTATAGCCTGAGGCTGATCTCCGGTAGGTTTAAAATCAGATTTTACTGTGAATTTCATAGCTTTTTTTCTGACCTGCAAAAGTAGCTAATTCTATGGTTTTCGGCAAATTATGCCGACTTCAAAAAAACTGATCAGAGTTCTTACAGATCGCGTTTTTTAAGAAGGAAATAGGAGAGGTACACAAAAATGGCTATCCATGCCATCACAATTAATAGCTGGTACCAATAAACCCCGTAATCCTTGGAAAATTCAGATCCCAGTTGTGTAGCTGCAGACTGGATGATGTTGAGACGCGAAAATGGTTCCTTAACCAATAGACTCATGGACTCCAGCGGGAAAAATTGTGCTATATTTTCTGCAATGTTGGAATCTCTAAAGAGTTTGTATTCCATAACTCCCCTTGCTATGCTTTCCAGGATCCACCAAACAAAAAGAAAGCCGAGGGCGAATGCAGACCGTTTCACCAAAATTCCCAGAAACATACAAAAGGCAAAGAATCCGGTAAGTTTAATAAAATAAGCCAGCAGGTATTCAAGATCAGAAAAAATAATAGAGAATTCTGTATAATCTGAAAAAGAAAGTCCGAGGATCAAAGAAACAACAAACAGGAAAATCGTGGAAAAGAAAGCAAAGGAAACAACGGTAAGGAATTTGGAAAAAATAAATTCTTTTTTACTAAGTCCGTCGATGAGATTTTGTTTTATCGTGCGGTTGCTATATTCATTCGACACCATCGAGACGATGACAATGGCAAGGAATAATTTGAGAATTGCAGCAATATAGCTGTTAAAATGCCAGATGTAAGGGAAATTGAATATTCCCTGGTCTGCTACGCGAAACTGAACTCCTCCAAATTTAAATTCTATGGAAGCAATCAGTGCAATAAAAGTGATAAGGATGAAATAAGTTGCTATCAGGACCTTCGAGGATTTGCTGTATCGCAGTTTGTGGTATTCGATATTTAGTAGACGTAGCATTAGACAGACATTTCGTTGGTTAGCAGTAAAAATTGTTCCTCAAGGCTTTCTTTGCGCTTCACTAGCTGGGACAGCGTAAGACCCTTTTCGAAGAGGTAAGTATTAAGAGCTTCAGGCTCGAGGGGTTCTTCCAAAAAAGCAGTGATTATTTCCCCTTTTTGAATCACCTTTCCAAATGCGGGATGAGCATGCAAAAGTGCCAGGAGTTTTTCTTCATTGGCAGCCTTTAATTCGAAGAATCCGAAGCTTGCATTCATTTGATCTACGGGGCCGCTATACAATTTTTCTCCTTTTCTAATGATCACTACATGTGTGCATACTTTTTCCACTTCATCCAGCAGGTGAGAAGCCAGCAGAATAGTTGTTCCATCTGCCGCGATCCTGGTGATAATCTCCCTGATCTGGTGAATTCCCTGTGGATCCAGACCATTGGTTGGTTCGTCCAAAATGAGGATTTCGGGATCGTTTAGCAGGGCCGAACCTATCGCCAGCCGCTGTTTCATACCTAAGGAGAAAGTCCGAAATTTGCTATCCTTCCTGTCCAGTAGACCTACAAGGTCCAGTTTTTCATCAATCTTATCTGGTGATACATTTTTGATCTTGCAAACAAGCTTAAGGTTCTGGGCTGCGGTCATGTAAGGATAAAAGTTAGGACGCTCTATTATGGCGCCTACTTTTTTCAATGCTTCATGAGTACTTTGTGTCCCGTCAAACCACTGGAAGTCTCCACTGGTCTTATTCACTACATTGAGAACAATTCCTAGGGTGGTGGATTTACCACTGCCGTTAGGACCCAGGATACCGTAAACATTTCCTTTTTCTATAGAAAAAGAGAGGTCTTTGACTGCGGTGACAGGACCAAACTTTTTGGTGAGATTATTTAAACGAAGTATCGTATTCAAAATTAACCGGTTTTAACATACGACGCCTAAGTTAACGTTTTGTTACAGGCCGAAATAAAAAGAAGTCTTATTTTTGAGGAAAATCAAGGTATGCAGGAAAAATTAATGTCAAAAAAGAAACCGTCTTTTCCGGTTAATGAACGCTTTCATAAATACCTTGCAAAATATAATCGCAACACAAAAATTCCTGTTTTTTATGATGACCTGCTGAGGTTTTCAGGTTCTATCGTGGTCTATGATCAGCATGAAGAGGACACCTATTGGGTAAGATGTTATTATCCAGATTATGAAAGGGATGATATTGATAACAGCCTGAAACAGGTTTATACCATCCTGCATTCCGACGGAAGTGATGATTCTCTGGAATTCCTTAATGTTGATGCCATTGACTACTGTACCTTCGGAAACTCCAAACCTTTTAGGATAAAGATCCGGAACATTCTGAATGATAGTTTCACCTACTTTTATGTGAAGAAAGCAGATGCTTCCCGAATCTATGGTCTGGAGTTCGAACATATACTTTCTCCGCACAGGATCAATTTCCTGGTTTACCGTGACACGCTAATTGAAGAACATATCGCCGGCATTCCGGGTGATGTATTTATAGATGATGAATTGCCTTTATGCGATAACCGGGCAAAGACGCAAATCGCGAAACAGTTTGTAAAATTCAATGAACGCTGCACTATCCGGTTATTAGGTGATATGCGTTCTTATAACTACGTCATCATTCCTACGCACGATTTCGACCATGTGGAATACCAGATAAGAGCAATAGATTTCGATCAGCAGTGTTTTGAGGGAAATCTGAAGGTGTACCGCCCTCAGTTCTTTAAGGAGAACTATAAAATGGTACAGTTGGTTGCCGAAAAACTGCAGGAGTCTTCCATTGAGCAATATCGCAGGGAAGAACGATCCCTGTTGGCGAAAAGGATCATTAATGCCCAATCACGCTATAAGGAACTTATGCGATGTATTCTTAATGACCAGATTTCCAATGAGAATAATGTGAGGCAATTAAGGAAGGAACTTTATGAATTCTCCAATGACATGAAATTCAAAAGAGCCCGCTCTATGGGACAGATCCTGCGAACAGCTCTGGAATTTGTAAAGCGGAATTATGAGGACGTGAATATGAAAAGACTTATATAAATGAATAAGGTGTAAGGAATAAGGAATAATAAAGAAGGAGCCTCAAAAAGGTCATTTTTGAGGCTCCTTTTTGGCTTTAAACCTTGAACATTAAACTTTGAACCAGCGTTAGCGTTAGCTTTTTTGTTCCTTATTAAAGTACACCAGGTAATAGTACATCTGCTTTTCCTCATCCCAGCCTTTTTCCACAAATTTTGCAGCCGACTCAGGATTGATGAAATCCATTTTGATCTGGATGTTGGTGTCGAGGTTGATAGTGTTCTTAATTGATTTTCTGGCTGCAGTTACCGCAGTGTTTGAAATAGGAAAGCTCGTTAGATCTTCGATCTTATATTTAGGAGCTTTTTCAGTTTTATAGTTCTGGAATTCCGGAATAAGATTAGGATTGTCAATTACCGAATTTAAAAAAGCACTTTCTTCGAAATCGTCGTTCTTGGCAAAATAATCCACACTTCTGTTCATGAACATAACTTCTTCTTTCTTGTCTTCCGCAGGAAGAACCACATCTTTGGCGAAGTTCTGGCAAAACTTCAGGTATTTTTTGGTGTGGAAATTCTCATCGGCCAAAACATCAACTCCCAGGAAATTCTCCAGCCAGTATTTTGTGTCGTATTTATTGGAATCTACAGAAAGGATCTTGTAGCCTTCTTCACGATTCTTATTAAAGATGATTGCCCCTTTATCTAATTTATTGAGGTTGATTCCCTGCTGAATGATCATTTCCAGAATACTTTCCTTTTCCCTGAATTGAAGGAAATCATGCTTTAGTTCAGATTTAAAGATCCCAATGGCATTGGTCTTCTCATTGTCCAGCATCATGTTGTCAAAGTAAACAACATACACTTCCCCGCTTTTGATGTGTGGATGTGCAGATTGTTCAAAAAGGAGCGTAGTGATCTTCTTTGATTGCTCATGAATGTTCTGTGGGTTGTCAAAGATCTTGTTGGCGATCTCGTAAAGAGGATTGAATTCCACATCTACCTCATTGGCAAACTGAAAGTAATTTTCCTCCTTGTCCCGAAAAGGTTTAAGAAAATACTCCTTGATTAACGGGGTGATTTCATCATTCAGCTGGAAAGGCTGGGCAGAAAGAAAGATGTTTTCATTGCGGCTTTTGTTTCCAACTCTGTGAATAGAAAGCGACTCAATGTGAGCATTATATAGGTTGATCATATTGAAAGGGTGCGGTTAAGTTACCGGATTAATTAAAAGCGAAAAGTAGGGAAATTTGACTTAGTTCCAGTTCTCGTCGAAAGAAAGATCGTCATAATCATCCACGTCGAAATCATCGTCGAATTCTGGACCCAAATCATCTGTTTCTGCCTGGAAGTCCTTTTCAGGTGCGGTGAGTGGCAGCTGTCCGTGAACGAACATTAGATTCGGGTAATCCATTCCCGGCTCGGGTTCTGCAACTTCGGCCAGCTCCACAAGGAAGGTCCACATATTCAGGAAATCATAAACGTAAATTAATTTCGTCTGACTTTCAGAAACGACATCATCAATAGCGGTCTCATTCATCAATCTTACTGATCCTGTACCTTCGGTTATATCAAACTGAGAAATTTCTTCCCCCTGGTTCCAGTCATCATCAGAAATATAAAAAGAGGCCATTTCGGTTCCGTCAAAGCCAAAAGACTGCAGGATAGTGTTGTGCAGGTCTTCAAGGGTATCATCGGCCATGATCTCTATATCACGGAAAACATCTTCTTCGGCATCAAGTATTATTCGGAATCTGTAAAGCATAACTTCAAAAAATTGGATTGCAAAGATACATTTTTAGATGACAATTCCAGTTTATCTGCTAAATCTGTGGAGGGTAAAAGTCATTGCTGTAAGCAGGAAAAATGCCCCCACCTGGTGTGCAACTCCCAGCCATAAAGGCACCGCATAGATAAGGGTAAGCACTCCTAAAATAAATTGAAGAAACACTAATCCCACCAGCCATTGGAGTCCTCTTTGCTGCGGAAGGGTAAGCTGAAGGTTTCTTGACCTGTACCACATGTAAAGGATAATGGCTACAACCACATATGCGAGATAACGATGTACAAACTGAACTCCACTTTTTCCTTCTATGAAATTTCTCCATAGTGGCTCCTGCTCTATGTATACCGTCTCATGTACCCATTCACCTCCGGTCATTTGAGGCCAGAAATTGTGAATCCAGCCGGCGTCAAGTCCGGCGACAAAAGCGCCCCAGATGATTTGCAACATCAAAACGATCATTCCTACCCAAACAAGATTTCTGAAGCTTTTATTGATCTCTTTTTTCTTGGGATATTCCAGGTCCATTGCCACCCAAAAGCAGTAGGCAAAAGTTATAAATGCTGTGGTAAGATGTGCGGCAAGACGGTAGTGACTTACTGCAGGCATGTCAACCAAACCGCTCTTCACCATGTACCAGCCCAGAAAACCCTGAAAGCCGCCAAGGAAAAGCAGCACCAGAGATTTATAAATAGTAGGTTTGGTAAGTTGTTTGGTAATAAGGAAGTAGAGAAATGGTATGATAAATACCAGGCCTATAAGTCGGCCAATAACCCTGTGAAGCCATTCCCAGAAATAAATACCTTTAAAGTCTTCCAGGGTGAAGTGGTAATGCAACTTCTGATATTCGGGAAATTGCTTATAGAATTCAAATTCTTCGATCCATTGTTCCTCAGTCAAAGGAGGAATGGTGCCGGTAATCAGTTTGTAATCTGAAATAGATAATCCGGAATTGGTGAGGCGGGTAATTCCCCCGACCACAACCATAATAAATATTAAAAAACAGCCGGTATACAGCCAGTACACTACTTTCTTATTGTCTTTCATGGGGGTAAATGTGAAGGTGTAGCATAATTTATTGAGGAGTTAAACCAATCTCCTTTCCTTTTCGAAGCATGAATTCTCTTGCTGCCTCGTATTCATTCGGGATCACTCCCTCCAGAATAGCTTCTTTGATAGCATCTTTTATAATTCCTATCTCCCGGGATGGCTTCAGATTAAAAGTATCCATTATCTCCTCTCCGGAAACAGGAGGTTGAAAATTCCGCACATGGTCCCGTTCTTCAACTTCTTTGATCTTTTGCCGAACTACCTGGAAGTTGTTGTGGTATTTTTTATATCTGCGGGGATTCTTTGTTGTAATATCCGCCTCGCAAAGGGTCATGAGATCTTCAATGTCGTCACCCGCATCAAAGATGAGCCGTCTTACGGCCGAATCTGTAACGTCCTGGGAAAGCACAATAGGTCTGGAACTCATGTACACCAGCTTCTGAACGAATTTCATCTTTTCGTTCAGTGGCATCTTGAGGCGCTTAAAGATCTTATAGACCATTTTGGCACCAACAAATTCGTGGCCATGGAAGGTCCAGCCAATATTTTCATCAAATTTTTTGGTTGGTTCTTTTCCAATATCATGGAGCAGGGCAGCCCAGCGCAACCAAAGATCATCTGTATTTTCAGAGATATTATCAACTACTTCCAGCGTGTGCCAGAAATTGTCCTTGTGTCGCTGACCTTCAATTTCGTCTATGCCTTCCAGAGCAGTCAATTCCGGCAGGATAAGCCGAAGCATCCCGGTTTTGTGCAGAAGGCTGAATCCTACCGAAGGTTTTTTAGACAACAGGATCTTGTTTATTTCATCCACTATGCGTTCCCGGGAAATAATTTTAATCCGGTTTCTATTGCGGGTTATTGCCTGCAGGGAATCCTTTTCAATTCGGAACTCTAATTGTGAAGCAAACCTGATTGCCCTTAACATTCGCAAAGGATCGTCAGAATAGGTGATATCCGGGTCAAGCGGGGTCCTAATGAGTCCGGTGTTTAGATCCTGAAGACCGTTGAATGGATCGAGCAGGTCTCCATAAGTATCCTCATTTAAACTTAAAGCCAGGGCATTAATGGTGAAATCACGCCGGTTTTGATCGTCTTCCAGAGTTCCCTGTTCTACAGCAGGATTTCTGCTTTCTTCGGAATAACTCTCTTTCCTGGCACCAACAAATTCCACCTCCATGTCATAAGCTCGTAGCATGGCAGTGCCATAGGTTTTGAAAACCTGCACCTTAGGCTTATGGGGTAAAAGCTCAGCAACCTTTCTCGCCAGTTCAATTCCGCTGCCAACAGCCACTACATCTATGTCTTTATGATCTCCTCTTTGAAGTATATAATCCCGCACAAAGCCGCCAATGACATAGCTTTCCAGCTGCAGTTCTTCTGTCGCAAGAGAAATTACTTTAAAGATGTTATTGGTGAGGGCCTGTTTGTAGTTATTCACTTTTATTATTTCTTATTGGGTGTTTTCTTCCATGAATATGCGAATTTCTTCTGACTGAAAACCCGACTAAAGACCTCACAGGTTTTCAAAACCTGTGAGGTCTAATTTTATTTTTTATTTCCGAATCACCTTAACTTTCCCATCGTTACTTAGCTTAATAATAGCTGAAGGTTTCGGGGTTTTTATTGACTGTTGCAAATTTACCACATAGTCCACACCTTTTAAAATTTGAGGAGAGATTTGGGCGAAAGATTCAGGAGTAGGTTCCAGGCTGATATTGGCAGAGGTCGAGACCAAAGGACGTTTCAATTTCTTGAGGAGTCTTTGACAAAATTCATCCTTGGTCACCCGGATGCCGAGAGTATTATCCTTTCCTACCAGATTTTCTGCCACCCTAATAGGTTTATCATAAATAATGGTAGTAGGCTTGGCAGCATACTTCAGGATGTCGTAAGCTACTTCGGGCACTTCTTCTACAAATTGGTTGAGCATCTTAAAGTCTGAAACCAGGCAAATAAGAGCTTTTTCTTCGCTCCTCTTCTTTAGTGCGTATATTTTGTCAATGGCGTCGGCATTGGTGGCATCACAGCCAATTCCCCAAACCGTGTCTGTTGGATATAAGATTATTCCCCCTCTTTTTAGAGCAGCGTACGCATTATTTACTTCTTCAGTGATATCTACCATTTGTCGCTTTTTTATATTCTTTCAGGGTTTTTTCTGCCATAATTTTGCTTGTGAAATGTTTAAATAGCTTTTCCCTGGAAATTTTTGCAAAGTTCGGGATTACCTGCGGATTTTCAATTAAAAAGAGCAGGTTTTCGCCTATGCCTTTATGATCGTAAGCTTCGCTTAATAATCCATTTATCTTATTTTCGATGACTTCAGGAATTCCGCCTACGTTTGTACTCACCACAGGAATGTTATAGTAAAAGGATTCATAGATCACCTGCGGAATTCCCTCATTTTCGGAAGTGATAAGCATGATATCGAACTGCGGAATAAAAGCTGAAGCCTCCGGAATATAGCCGGTGAAGGAAAGATGCTTCTCCAGATTGTATTCTTTAACCATCTCTAACAATGCTGCCGTTCTTTTACTGAAATTCCCTATTTGCAGAAAATAAAAATCTTTCCGCTGTTTTACATTAACCAGCTGGTGCGCGGTTTTTATAAAGGTTTCCAGATGTTTAGCCTCAATGTGATTGCCAATATTGCCAATTAGAACTGCCTCCTTGGGAATATTATATCTATTCCTAAGTGAAAAAGGCGATTTTTCAGACTTGTTATCCAAACGTGTTCCGTGGTAGATCACTTTAAGTCGTTCATTCCGGCTAAGGGTTTTAGAGCTAATTTGTTTTGTCGCTTCTGAAACACAGAGAATGCTCCTGATCTTCGGATAATTGTATTTGAATAAGGTTCGCCGTCTTGGCCGAATAGGGAAAGAAGTTTTCTTGCTGAGGATAAAGGTCGGGAGGTCCGTAAAATGATCAGCCATTACCGCCAGCGTCAGGGCCGTGCTATCGTGAATGTGCAATAGATCAAACTGCTCTTTTTTACAGATCCTGGAGAGTTTAAGAAAGAACCGGGGATCCATTTTATTGGCAAGAGGCGCAGGGATAACCCGCACTTCTTTTTCTTTTAATCTTTCATGCAGCATCCCACCGGCGACACAAAAGACTGTATTTTCTATCTCTTCTTTCAATTCATGGCACAGGTTCTCCAGATGGTTTTCACCACCTCCCCATTTTTGCGCCGCAGAAAGATGAAGGATTTTCATTTTAAATATCTATAACAGGTAATAAATTTGAGATCTTTCTATCTTTTGCCCGTCCAGTGGGTGATTTTCCGAACAGAGTTCATATAGTAAAGCTCCTCTTCTGAAGGTGCATTTGAATCAATATACCAGGGGAGATGCCGGCATTCAAAAGGGGCACCAATCCTTAAAATTTCGTCACTTCCATCGCGCTTGCCTCTTCGTGCAAAGGGTCTGTAAAGTGCAAAGGTGGTATCAATTGGGGCAATAAATACATTTTCTTCCTTTTCTTTTAAATAGAATTTCGATTCCCAATCATAAACTTCCTGCTTCCGGTAATAATGATCTGGCAGATCATCAATTTTCAGGGAGAAACCGACTTTAAAAACTTCAGGATATTTTTTGAGAAGCTTATAAAAGACTTCCAAAAAATTATCGGGACATTCCGGCACTATGGAAAGATCTGAATCTGTATAACAATAATATCCTCTAATGAATTTATACCATAATCCACTTTTCCACAAAGCCTTGAAGCCGATATTCTTCTTTAATCTGTGAACTTTATATTCACAGGTTTCATAGAATTCCAAAAGTGGGGGATAAGCGGAGTTATTATCAATGATGTGGATGTTGTAATAACCACGGCTTTCCAGGTCTGAGATCAATTGCTTTAAGGTGGTTAACCTGTTGTAGTTGTTTATGATGATCGGAATCTTTTTAAAATCTGAGGGTTCCTTCCCCAGTGCCGATTCCAAAAAGCGCCTGAATTTATTTTTAAAAGGAGTGGCCATGATTAATCTGTTTTCCGGAATTCCCGTTCAATTATTGGTTCCCAGAAATTTTTAACCTTGGGTTTGTCTATTCCGTGACATCCAAAAGGAAGCTGATTATTATTTAATTTCAAAGCTAATTCCGGCTTTCTATCTATGGCAAAACCCACTGCTTCCTCATACCCCGGAATTTTGAATTCCGGAAAGAATTCAGGCACCTTTAAAGACCAGAAGACATCTTCAATGGAATAGATCTCATCCTGCTTTTCATCAAGCTGCTCTTTTATTTCCTGTTTCAGCTTTTCAGAAATTTCGTAAAAGGCTTTTGTTTTTCTGAGTGAAAATCCACCATTACCTACTTTATAAAAGATAGGCTCTCTTTTCTTCAGACTTTTAGATTTAAAAGGTCTTAGAAGAGAAGAGGTGAGATTTCTTGTGGCAATCCAGGGAGCACCTATATAATCATAGCCCTTTTGACACCAGGATCTCAATTCATCCCTAAAAACAAAAGCGTCAAGTTGATAGATCAGGACATAGTCGTAACCAAGAAAGCGTTTATAAAAATCAGAGGTCAGCATGAGTTTATTATAGCCCGAAATATTTTTGAAATATTCTTTGTCAAACTCCTCTGTCTTTATGAAAGAAGGCTTCTGCTTTACTTCAAGACCTTCAGGAATTGCAAATATCACCTTGTAATCCTTAAGAACCTTGAGGCATTGATTGAGAGAACGTTCTTCAAGTGCATTAAGTTCATTTTTATAACAGGGGATTACAACGGCAATGCGCATTTACTTGTTCATGATTAGGTTACAAATATAATATTAAATTTGTGGAAGAATTCCCGCTAATGAAATTAACCAGGACCAAAATGCATCAACTCCCAACTGGAAAAACAAGCTTCAAACCGGTCAACCTTATAAAGGAACTTTGGTGGGAAAACATCAAATTTGATATGGCTTTCTCTTCCCCACCAATATGCAGTACGGTTCAGGCAAAAAGTATCCGGAAGTAAAATGAAAATAGTAATCTCAGAAAATTTCCAAAACTCAAAAGAGGAGATCCTGGAACTCGTAAGGCATTTCGAAGAGGGGGGAACCCTGTTGGGACCAGGGAAACGTAACAAGATAAAGCTGTTTGAACTGCAGGGAATCACCGTTAATGTTAAGGCCTTCAAGATGCCCAATTTGATCAACCGGATTGTATATCGGTTTTTCAGGAGATCCAAGGCCGAACGTTCCTACACTTATGCGCAAAAACTCCTTGTAAAGGGTATAGGAACCCCGAGACCGATCGCTTATCTTGAAGAAACAGGTGCCACAACATTTAGAAAGAGTTATTATATCAGTGAACAATTAGGTTATGATCTCACTTACCGGGAGCTGGTGCAGCAGGCTGACTATCCCCACCACGAGGAGATACTCAGGGCATTTACCAGGTTTACTTTCAGGCTGCATGAAGAAGGGGTGGAATTTCTGGATCATTCTCCGGGCAATACCCTTATACAGCTTAACAGTGGAGATTACAGATTCTTTCTGGTTGATCTTAATCGTATGAATTTTAAAAAGCTTTCACTGGAGGAACGTATGAGAAACTTCTCCCGTCTTACTCCACGCAAGGATATGGTGAAAGTGATGGCATCTGAATATGCTAAATTAATTTCTATGCCCGAAGAACTGGTCTTTCAGAAAATGTGGGGCTATACCAGTGATTTTCAAAGAGATTTTCAGCGGAAAAAAGCACTTAAGAAAAAAGTGAAATTCTGGAAAAAATAGGTGTCAAAAATGTCATTTTCCGGACCTCTTTCTGCGAAACATCCTGTTCATTTTGCGCTTTCTCAGGAAAGGTAATTTTCTTCTTTCAGGAACCCCGTTTTCTTCAATATAATCTTTAACAGCCGCCACCATTCTTTCTGCACTGCGGCCGTCATCATAGGGATGATATTCTTCTATGACCACCTTTCGCTCGTCCCGGAATGGATCCTGTTCGAGGTTTCTTCTTACTTTTCTGGAAAGTCCGGTATATTCTGTGGCATTGTCCCAAACCTTTACTTCAGAACTGCTTTTAAATGTGATCACTGGTTTATCGAGTAACAGGAATTCATAGACCACAGAAGAGGTGTCGCTTATCATAAGATCTGCCATCAACAGGTATTTTACAATATTCGGTTCCTCTTCCAGAAGGATGTTTGGCGTATTAGCGGCAAGTTTCCGGTAATCTTCTACGACTTCAGGAGCCATGAGGTCGTGGAATTTGACCTGGATAAGGTAGTTCTCATCTTTGGCAAGATCCTTTATTTCCTTCAGTAAATGCGGGGCCGAGGTTAGGGAAGGAGAAAAAGTTGGAGCATATAAAATGAGATTTTCTGCATGATGTTCTTTTAGCAAAGCTTCTTTTTCGGCATCATACTTATTACGATCATTGGCATAAACATCGAGTTTTGGCCAGCCGGTCTCTACTACTTCAAAATTCTTATGTCTGCGTTTGGAGCGCCTGAATTTCCTGGTGAAATAAGGACCCTGGGTAAGATACAGGTCGAAATAATGCCTTATCCTGAAATGTCCTTTTTTTTCACCTGCCAGTCCGTGAAAGACCTGAACCTTTACACCCCGCAGGTAATGAGGAACTTCATTTCCGGGACAAAATATGACGTCGCTTTGCCAGGCCACCAATTCTTCCAGATCATAAGTGTAAGGCTCCTTTTCAAAGGGGAATTTCCCTCTCAGTCTTTCGGTAAGAAACCATAGATATTCCTCGTTTTGATCTTTCAGAACCTGCATGATAGGTTCTAATATTCCAAAAGCGTAAGGGTTTTGGCAAAACAAGACGAATTTCATGCTTTAAAAATTTTATTAGCTGCTTCCAGGTCTTCCTTGAAATCTACTTCCATACAGCGAAATTGAGAAATATCTACAGCTTTAACATTCATTCCCGATTCCTGAATTGCGGTTTCGATTCCCCTCTCAAAGTAGTCATTCTCACCGCATTTTTCAAGGTGCTCTATTAACAGGCCTACATCATTCTGAGATACATAATTGATGCCCACTGCTTCTCCCAGTCCATTTTCCACGGTTTTAGAAAGTTCGTGAATACTTCCATTTTTAAGACTGTATTTCACTTCTTCTTCAGCCACCCTGTTAGTGTTAACTGATACGAAGGAATTCTTTTGCCGGATTTCCTCCTTTAGAACATCCAAAATTGCAGGTTCATAGATCACATCCCCATTCAACCAAAGTACATCCTCCTTCTGATTTTTCTTTAGAGCCTTTAAAAGACTTTTTGAGGTATTTGTTGCATCAAAATACTGGTTGTAGATATAGGTAAGATCGGGAAATCGTTCCATTATGAGATCTTTCTTGAATCCTACCACTATGGAAATATCATGTACAGAAAACGCTTCAGAAAGGCTTTCTACCTGTCGTTCCATTATGCTTTTTCCGTCTTTTAAAGGGGTAAGGGGTTTGGGGAAAGGATTGCCAAGGCGGGAACCTATCCCTGCCGCAAGAATAATGATCTTCATGTATTAATTTTTTGATGCTAAAGCTTCATTCATGAAATGCTCCAGCTTTGCGAAGATAAGGTTTGGAGGCAGCAGTTCATAAAATTGTACCGGATTTTTTGCAATCTCACGTCCTGTGTGCCCTTCTAATTCCTGAAAATTGAAGTCTGCAACATGCACAGAAATATTAGTCGTACCATTCTCGTACAAGCTCCAGTTTTCCTTTTTTATTTGTGGGGAAAAAATAGCAAAAGTGGGAATATCCAAAGCCTTGGCCATATTTACTGCTCCTCCCTCATTACCCAGGAGTCCGTCACAATGAGAAGTGATGGACATAAAGTCCCGAAGAGAGGTTCCAAAAATGTCAAAAAAGACCTGTTTTTGAGTTTCAGGTTTGCAAAGGTCATACAGCTTTCCGGCTTCTTCTACCTGTTTTGGGATGTAATTGAAGAGTAACTGTGCCCCTGTTTTCTTCACTACAAAATCCAGAATTTTTGCCATATAGGGCAGGGGATATGTCTTGGCTTCTGAACTTCCCAGGATTCCGCACATAAAAAGTGGTTTTTCCAAATTGATCCCATCAGCCAGCAGGCGCTGTTTAGCTGCCCCGGTTTCTTCTGAAGTCAGATATATTTTCGGCTTGATCTCCACCGGGAATTCGGGAGAGATCGCTTTTAACAGCTGCATCCGGTTTTCAATGGCGAAACCTGCGTTAGTGTCCAAATGCTGTTTGTTTTGAAAAGTGTGGGTGTAGGCTTTTTGGGTATACCATTTATGGTAGGAACTGCGGATCCTGGCACCGGACCAGGCTGAGATGATAGCAGTATTAATTTTTGAATAGACATCGATCACGATATCATAGTGCTGCTTCTTTATTGTTTGTAAAAACCTGAAAAAATTCAGTGGCTTTTCATCCACTTTTGGATCGAAGAGTATAAATTCATCAATATAAGGATTATGGGCCACTACCGGAGCCGTGTGCCGGTGAATAAGAAAGTGCATTTGTGCAGCAGGAAATTTCTCTTTTAGAGCTTCAAAGAGTATAGAGGATGTGAGTACATCCCCTATCATTTTCTGCTGAATTACCAATATCTTCATATCCCGAAAGCCTTCCTGAAAGGAAAGGACTTTTTATTTAGATCTTTCCTAACGGATTAGATTGCCACATTGTGCTCTCTTAAAGCCTCATTTAAGGAAGTTTTCTTATTGGTACTTTCCTTTCTTTTCCCAATGATTAAAGCACATGGAACCTGGTATTCACCGGCGGGAAACTTCTTGGTGTAACTCCCGGGAATTACCACCGAACGGGCAGGAACAATGCCTTTCATTTCAACAGGTTCGTCACCAGTTACGTCAATGATCTTAGTAGAAGCCGTAAGTACAACATTGGCTCCAAGAACAGCTTCTTTTTCCACTTTTACTCCTTCCACAACTATGCTTCGGGAGCCAAGGAAAGCATTGTCCTCAATGATCACCGGTGCAGCCTGCAGGGGTTCCAAGACACCGCCAATACCTACACCACCACTAAGGTGAACATTCTTACCAATTTGAGCACAGCTACCAACGGTTGCCCAGGTATCGACCATGGTTCCTTCATCGACATATGCACCAATATTCACATAGCTTGGCATCAGAATGACTCCGCTGGAAATATAAGCGCCATGACGGGCAACTGCGTTGGGAACCACTCTGATCCCTTTTTCCTTATATCCGGTTTTCAGCGGAATTTTATCATGATATTCGAATATCCCTGCCTCGAGTGTCTCCATTTTCTGAATTGGAAAATAAAGCACCACGGCTTTCTTCACCCACTCATTGACCTGCCAGCCATCGGCTACAGGTTCGGCTACTCTTAATTTTCCGCTATCCAGAAGGTCAACCACCTCTCGAATTGCCGATGTGAATTTCTCTTCCTTTAAAAAATCCCTGTTTTCCCAGGCTTCCTCAATTAATTCTCTTAAATCCTGCATTTGTTATTCTTATTTTCTTTAATGATGAAAAAGGCAAAGTTAAATGTTGTGCTTCATTTTGAACACTAAAAGTGAATAAATAAAATAGCTTAAGCCCAGCATTTCAAGCAGCTCTTCAATTGTAGAAAGTATAAAGGCATCGGGAATGACCAGGAGGCGGGTAAGGTCGAGTTGGTAATATTCGATATACCAGCCAGTAAACATTTCTACTCCTACAGCTCCGGATAAAAATAACAGTGCAGATAAAAGAAAACTCCTGATTGTTCCCTTATCCAGGGAAAAGAGGGGTTTGAAGATGATTACCGCAATAATAATCGCTGCTATTCCGTAGGGAATAACCCAGGAGAATAAAAATATACTTGAGGTCTCAATAGTATGAGAAATTGACTTACCCATTTTTTCATGAAGACGAAGAATTTCATCTAAACCGGTAAAAAGAAAAAGAAAACTTAGGAAGAACCAAAAAGATTTATTCCGTACCACCTTTCGGCCAATGAGCAAAAGTAGAATTGAGGAGGCAAAATGCAGGATGCCCGAAAAAATAGAAGGGAGATTTTTTTCCATGTTGAAATTGGTCTTTCTAAAAAAGAAATCTTCGGGATGACCATTTTCGAAATAGAGAATTAAATAACTCGCGATGTTAAGAAGTAGAAGAAAAAATATAATCGAAAGAAGAGTTATAAAAACTTTTCCCGGTTTTATATGGAACATGCTAATAAGTATGGTAGTAATTGTAAGGTACAAAGAAAGGCAATTTTATTGATGAACTCCAGATGGATTTTTTTGTAAACCGGACAAACCTTTGTCAAATTTCAGTTTTCCGCTAATAAAACTATCTTTGCCAACACAGTATGGGAAGAATATTAGCATTAGATTACGGAACAAAACGTACAGGGATTGCAGTGACAGATGAGCTGCAGATCATAGCTTCGGGACTTACTACAGTTTCCACTAAGGAACTCATACCGTTCCTGAAAAAATATTTTTCAGAAGAAAATGTGGAGCTTGTATTGTTGGGCGAACCAAAACAAATGGACAACACTGCCTCCCAGAGTGAAGTTAATATCCAGGAATTTCTGAAAAAATTTACGGTGACCTTTCCCGAAATGAAGCTGGAACGGGTCGACGAACGATTTACTTCAAAAATGGCCTTTCAATCCATGATCGACAGCGGGCTCAAAAAAAAGCAAAGGAAGAACAAAGCCCTCGTGGACGAAATTAGCGCAACGATCATACTGCAGAGCTATCTTTATAAATGAATAAGGGATAAGGAATAAGGAATAACAGGGAGGGAAAAAGGAATAAGAATTGATGAATATGAAATGATGGAGAGAGATTTAAAAAAACGTTCAAACAGTTTTGCCCACAGCTGTGTAAAGCTTGCATTATCTCTGCCAAAGGGAGTTCTTGAGTTGCATGCGCAGAAACAATTGATAAGAGCTTCTACTTCTGTGGCTGCAAATTATCGTGCTGCGAATCTGGGGCAGACAAAAAAAGGATTCATCTCAAAATTGAGCATAGTAATTGAAGAAGCTGATGAATGCATATTCTGGATTGAATTTCTGATAGAGGAAAATATTCTTAAGAAAGTCAGTTATGAAACTGTATTGCAGGAGGCAAGAGAGTTAACCTCAATATTCATAGCTTCAAGAAAGACGGCATTAAAATCACAACTGAGGTTCAGGGAGGAAGAAGACTTATAGTCGCACGTTACAATTACATTATACATTATTCAATATACATTATACATTTTAAAAAATGGTTTTACCAATAGTCGCATACGGAGATCCGGTATTAAGAAAAAAAGCTAAAGATATTTCTGCCGATTATCCAAAATTAAAAGAACTGATAGATAACATGTGGGAGACGATGTACGGTGCTTACGGGGTGGGGCTTGCTGCGCCGCAGGTTGGTTTACCCGTTAGGATCTTTATGGTAGATACCTCTCCTTTTGCCGAAGATGAAGAGCTTTCTGAAGAGGAAAAGAAAGAGCTGGCCAGGCTCAAGAAGACCTTTATCAATGCCAGGATCCTTGAAGAAAAGGGTGATGAATGGGCATTCAATGAGGGTTGCCTTAGTATCCCGGATATTCGTGAGGATGTTTTCAGAAAACCTGAAATAACCATTGAATATTATGATGAGGATTTCAACAAGCATACTGAAGAGTACAAAGGTTTAGCGGCTCGTGTGATCCAGCATGAATACGATCACATTGAAGGAATTCTTTTCACCGATAAACTGAGCAGTCTTAAAAAAAGACTGATAAAAGGGAAGCTGGCGAACATCTCGAAAGGAAAGATCGAGGTAGAATATCGTATGAAGTTTCCTGAACTTAAAAAAGGCCGTTAATAAGTTTTGTTTTCTTGGCAGTACGTAAGATATTTGCCTTCCTAAAATTTAAAGTATGAAGTTAGATAAAGTCTTGTCCATCTCCGGAAAACCGGGATTGTATGAACTTAAAGCTCAAACCCGTGGCGGATTTGTTGCAGAATCTATGTTAGACGGAAAGAAGATCTCTGTCAATTTGCGTCACAATGTGAGTCTGCTTAGCGAGATCGCCATATATACATATACGGAAGAGGTGCCGCTGAGAGAGGTTTTCCAGAAGATCTATGATAAGGAGAACGGCGGGGAAGCCATCAGTCATAAGGAATCCAAAGCCAAACTGGAAGAATATTTCAGAGAGGTGCTTCCGGATTATGATGAAGACCGTGTTTATGCAAGCGACATCAAAAAGATCTTTCAGTGGTACAACCTGCTGGTGAGCAAAGGAATTACCGATTTCAGTAAAGCTGAAGATGCAACTCCCGAAGAAGAAACTTCAGAAGAAAAGACACCCAAAGAAACCGGCGGCGAAGAAGAATAGTCCCAAAAAATAAACAAAAAACCAACTGTTCTCAGTTGGTTTTTTGTTTCCTTAAAACCTAACTTACCTGCTTTAACTAAAGCCTATGAATTCACGAGAGGAACAGCTAAAAGCTTTCGACCGACTGCTTACCATCATGGATGAATTAAGGGAGCAATGTCCCTGGGACCGCAAGCAGACATTACAGTCCCTGCGGCATCTTACCATCGAAGAAACATATGAATTGGGAGATGCCATCCTGGACAACGATCTGCAGGAAGTTAAAAAGGAGCTGGGAGATCTTTTGCTTCACATTGTTTTCTATTCAAAAATAGGAAGTGAAACCAATGATTTTGACATAGCAGATGTTGCCAATAGTATATCGGAAAAGCTGATTAGCCGTCATCCACATATCTACAGTGACACCAAGGTTAATAATGAGGAAGACGTAAAACGCAACTGGGAACAACTCAAGCTTAAAGAAGGGAAGAAAAGTGTGCTTGAAGGTGTACCGGCTTCTTTGCCGGCATTAGTGAAAGCCAGCCGCATCCAGGATAAGGTCGCCGGTGTGGGCTTCGATTGGGAGGAGCCACAACAGGTTTTTGAAAAACTCAGGGAAGAGCTGGAAGAACTTCAGCATGAAGTGGAAGCAGATAATTCCCAGAAGATCGAGGAGGAATTCGGTGATGTGATGTTCAGTATGATCAATTATGCCCGCTTCTTAAAAGTGAATCCTGAGGATGCCCTGGAAAGGACGAATAAAAAATTCATAAAACGATTTCAATACCTGGAAGGCAAGGCTAAAGAACAAAACAAAAGCCTTAAAGACATGACGCTGGCCGAAATGGACGTTTATTGGGAGGAAGCGAAAAGAATTTAGAATTCAAAATTGAGTCACCTCTAAAAAGCCTAATTTCGAAAAGCTCTGAGAGGCTACTATTTGACGATTAAATTGTTGTTTCTTATTTGCATTATGATAAACGAGAAAATCAAACAATCTTTGATGTTTAAAAGGTGAAAAAGCACAGAAAATGCGGAGTTTTGGCCTTTACCCGGACTCCATGGACACATTTTCTCCATATTTTTGGCTATCCTCACTAGATTTATCCACATTCCGCGGGCAAAGGCCCACATCCGGTTTTTAATAAGACCACGGTATTTAGTCTTTTTATTTCTGATGTTTACCACAAACTGAAAAATAGTGGCTTCTACATTGTTTCTTCGCTGCTTTTCTTCCACAGGTATCTCTTTTATAGCTTTCCTGAGGAAGTAGCACTCTACTGCATTTCGAGTAAAGTACTTTCTTTTACCGTTTTTATTTATTC
>NZ_AUIG01000030.1 GCF_000423585.1 Salinimicrobium xinjiangense DSM 19287 | reverse complement strand
GAAACAATGTAGAAGCCACTATTTTTCAGTTTGTGGTAAACATCAGAAATAAAAAGACTAAATACCGTGGTCTTATTAAAAACCGGATGTGGGCCTTTGCCCGCGGAATGTGGATAAATCTAGTGAGGATAGCCAAAAATATGGAGAAAATGTGTCCATGGAGTCCGGGTAAAGGCCAAAACTCCGCATTTTCTGTGCTTTTTCACCTTTTAAACATCAAAGATTGTTTGATTTTCTCGTTTATCATGGAGCAAACAAAAAACCCCGAATTTGAAGACAAATATAAACTTCTCAGAGCTTAATAAAAATAGGCTTTTTAGAGGTGACTCAACCTTGAACTTTAAACCTGGAACCTTAAACCAGTTCCGCTTCAAAAAGGGCAGAAAAATGCTTCTTTATTTTTTCCTTCACCTCGTCTACAGGAACCTCTTTTACGCCCAGTTCAACATTCAGTGAAGTAACTGCCTTGCCTTTGATTCCGCAGGGAACGATGTTATCAAAATATCCGAGATCTGCATTGACATTAAAAGCAAATCCGTGCATGGTTACCCAACGACTGGCACGAACGCCCATGGCACAAATTTTTCTGGCGAAGGGTGTATCGATATCAAGCCACACCCCCGTTTCACCCTTACTACGTCCAGCTTCAATACCATATTCCTTGAGAGTAAGAATAATGGTCTCTTCCAGAAGCCGGAGATATTTATGAATGTCTGAAAAGAAATTCTCAAGATCGAGAATGGGATAGCCTACTAATTGTCCGGGGCCGTGGTAGGTAATATCCCCTCCCCTGTTGATCTTATAAAAAGTGGCGTTTTTCTGCTTTAGCTGTTCCTCATTAATTAGGAGATGAGAGATATCCCCACTTTTTCCAAGGGTATACACATGAGGATGTTCAACAAACAAGAGGTGGTTTTTTGTTGCATCTGAAGTGCCTTCCCGGCGGTTTCTTATCTTCTGATCCAGGATCTCCTTAAAAATTTGCTCCTGGTATTCCCAGGTCTCTTTATAATCCCTTAAACCTAACTCCTGAAAATTTATGCGTTTGTTCAAATCTTAGTAGTATTGAGTATTGAGATCTGGATCTCTCCTATCTTTTATTATTCAAAATGATCAAGGCCGCGATCACTCCTGGAATCCAACCCGCGAGTGTAAGGATCAAAACAATAAGAATAGAACCACAGCCTCTGTCAATGACAGCCAGGGGCGGAAAAAGAACAGATAATATTACTCTCCAAATACTCATAAGCAGGTACAAAGATATTAAATTCTGCGGCAATTCTCAGGCGATCCTCTCCCCTAAAAAACAATTGATTGGTTGCCCATTAGTCTGTATCTTTGCCAGTCGAATTTTGAAATAAAAACAATGCATTTATCTGAACAGGAAATTATTCGCAGGGAAAAACTGGAATCTCTCCGAAAACTCAATATAGATCCATATCCCGCGGCACTTTATCCCGTAAATCACACCACTGCCGACATTAAGGCTGAATTTGAAGAGGATAAGAAGGTGGTCATTGCCGGAAGGCTAATGTCCCGCAGGATACAGGGGAAAGCTTCTTTTGCCGAAATTCAGGATTCTACCGGAAAGATCCAGGTATATTTTAACCGTGATGAGATCTGCCCCGGAGACGATAAAAGCAAGTACAACGACGTTTACAAAAAGCTTCTCGATATAGGAGATTTTATAGGAATTGAGGGTAAGCTTTTCAATACCCAGGTGGGAGAGAAAACCGTAATGGTTGAGAACTTCACCCTTTTAAGCAAGTCTCTAAAGCCTCTTCCGCTTCCAAAGACAGATAAGGATGGGAAAACTTATGACGAATTCAATGATCCTGAATTACGTTACCGCCAGCGCTATGCAGACCTGGTGGTAAATCCTAAAGTAAAGGAGATCTTTGTCAAGAGAACGAAGCTTTTCAATGCGATGCGGAATTTCTTCAATGACAAAGGCTATTTTGAAGTTGAAACTCCAATATTACAATCTATCCCCGGAGGAGCTGCAGCAAGGCCTTTTATTACTCATCACAACGCACTTGATATTCCGCTTTACCTTAGGATTGCCAATGAGCTTTACCTAAAGCGTCTTATTGTAGGAGGTTTTGACGGAGTGTACGAGTTTTCAAAGAACTTCAGAAATGAGGGAATGGACCGCACACACAATCCCGAATTCACTGCAATGGAAATCTATGTAGCGTACAAGGACTACAACTGGATGATGGAATTTACAGAGAATCTCCTGGAACATTGCGCAATTGCCGTAAACGGTACTACCGAAGCTACCTTCGGAAAGCATCAGGTGGACTTTAAAGCTCCATATGAAAGAGTGACTATGACCGATGCGATTAAAAAATTCACTGGATTTGACATTACAGGTAAGTCTGAAAAAGAACTTTTTGAGGCAGCTAAAGGCATGGGGATCGAAGTAGATGATACCATGGGGAAAGGAAAATTGATCGATGAGATCTTTGGTGAAAAATGCGAAGGCAGATTCATTCAGCCGACATTCATTACAGATTATCCTAAAGAGATGAGTCCGCTTTGTAAGGAACATCGTGAGAATCCGGAATTGACGGAAAGATTTGAGCTCATGGTCTGCGGAAAGGAGATCGCTAACGCCTATTCTGAGCTGAATGATCCAATCGAGCAGCGAAACAGGTTTGAAGAACAGCTGAAGCTTTCTGAAAAAGGAGATGATGAGGCCATGTTCATTGACCACGATTTCATACGCTCCCTGGAATACGGGATGCCTCCAACTTCGGGCCTCGGAATTGGAATGGACCGCTTGATCATGTTCCTTACCAACAAACAATCTATCCAGGAAGTGCTTTTCTTCCCTCAAATGAAGCCCGAAAAGAAAGCTGCAACTCCAAAACCTGAAGATTTTATTAAGATTGGGGTACCTCAGGAATGGGTGGATACAGTTATGCACGAATTTGGAACAGTTACAAAACTAAAAGAGCAGAAACCCACGCAGGTTCATCAAAAATTGAACGGACTGCGTAAAAAGAATAAACTTCCCGTAGCTGCCCTGCAGCTGGACGAGGTAGAAAAATGGTTTGAATAAAAACCCGGAAGGAATATCCAAATTACAAATCCCAAAAGTCTCTTTTAATAAGGGCATTTTTGGGAGGTATAAAAAAGGCTGTCTAAAAATCTAATTGATCGTCATTCTGAATTTATTTCAGAATCAATAATCCGATCTTCAGGATTAGAACCTGAAACAAGTTCAGGTTGACGCTATTAAAAAAATTTTAGACAGCCTTTGCTTTCCACTTTGGAAGCTTTATTTTTTTCTAGATTATTCCGCCGAGTTTTCCGGTTGTATCAGATATTCCTCCACCACCTCCTTCGGAGTCATCTTTGAGGTAATTGTCCATCTGCCCCGCCAATGCCGGAGGCATTCTATCCTTAAGAAATCCGGCTACTGTATCTACAGCGGTTTTAGCCTGAGCCTGAGTGATCCCGGCTTTTTCGGCAACTAAGTTTACGATCTTTTCCATTTTTCTTTTTTTAATTATTCCCTTAGAAGATAGAAATTCTAAAGGCCTTTAAAAAATGTAAAAGCCGGATTAACTTTAGGTTAACCTGAAGTTGTTTTCTAATTTATCGCTGGACAACCACAATGATATCTTGCTCTTGGAGCTCCAAAATTGTACCCAAGAGTGAGCTGATGAAATCCGCTGTTGCTCAATACAATTTCATTGAACTGCTGTGAATAAGTATATCCAATTAAAAAACTTCGGAATTCCACACCTGCAAAAGGTGTTACATACCTAATGTTCTCCATGCCCTCCTCCATCTTGTCCAGCCCCTGCCTGTAGGACAGGCCTGCCCATATTTGTCCGAAGTCAAAATTTCTGTATCCTTTCAGGTTAACATCGATTGCTTTTTCTCCTGTCTCCTCTGCCAGCTGAAGCATAACAGAAGGCTCCACAAACCAGTCATATGAAGGAGAAATGATATAACCTGCCGTGAGAAAATATTTCCGCTGGTTAACAGCAATATTTTCAGAATTAAAGAGCTCTCTCGTTACCGGCAGCAAATTCTTTGCAGAAAAATGTACGTAAAGATCCTTTTTAAAATAGGACATGCCGACGTCCATATTGGCATAAGCTGCAGATGTTTCTTCCTGTCCAACAATAGGATCGGGTTGCGTAAAGCTACTTTGATCCAGCCGGTGCTGAATCACCCCTGCACTTATTCCGAAGCTTAACCTGTGCAACTCCAGGTCTCCCGCCGGCAATCTCGAATGGTAAGCAAAAGTTCCGTAAGCTCCTGTTTTAGAAAAATTTCCGTTATGATCATTAAAAATTATAGCTCCAATCCCCTCTCTGTTACCCAATCTGCCATTAATGGTGAATGTCTGCATTCCCGGGGCATCATCAACATCAAACCATTGCTGACGCGCCGTGAGTCGCAGCTGACTGCGATTTGCCGCGCCGGCTAAAGAAGGATGGAGCAGATAAAGATTGTCGGTTAAATAATCGGAATAGGTAGGAATGATCTCCTGTCCCCGCATATCAAAAACATTTAGACACAGGAATAAAGTAAGTACCCAAAAAAGCGATTTTGGAAAGAAATTTATAAGATTATATGGTTTTAAATTTATCATTAGCGAATCAGGGAAAAATGACCTTTAATAGGTTCGTAACCATCTATAAAAATGTGGTACCAATAATCTTCTGCGGGTAGCTCTCTGCCATTAAAACTTCCATCCCATGAAAAACCTGCTCCTGTCCCCGTTGCCAGTAATTTTCCATACCGGTCATAAATCCTGATCTCTGAGTTACTGAAATATTCTACTCCTTTCAGCTCAAATTGATCGTTGAATCCGTCGCTATTGGGAGTGATGAATTGCGGCAGCACAATATGAGGAAATTCTTTGCTGACAGTATTACATCCTTCCAGATCTCTGACATAGGCAGTGTAAATTCCGCCGGGAATATTCTCAAATGTACCGGAGCTTTGAAAGTTGATTCCGTCCAGAGAATATTCAAATTCCCCGGTGTGTGCAGGCTGGATGATCACAGTTGTACCTTCGGAAGTGATTTTGGAGATTCCGGCGACATCAACCGCCCTTACCTGGAATTCTTTTACGGCACTACATCCATTTGCATTGGTAAGAACAACAGAATAATTCCCGGGCAGATTCACACTAATCTCCCGGCCGGAAGCTCCTGTACTCCAGTTATAACTGAAATTTCCCGCCCCTGCATCCAGATTTATCTCACCGCCGGAGCATAACTTCCGGATTTCATCTGTCACCTGCGGACTGGAAAAAACTGTCAAAGTCACAGCAGTACGGGGGCCGGGTTCACAGCTAAATCCTGTTTTTATAGCCTCTGCGTAATAAGTTCCTGCAACTTCAGGAACAAACCTCTTACCTGTCGCCAGTTGATTCCCTCCGGTTGCATTGTCAAACCAGAAAACCGTCTCATCTGCCTCTACTGTCACTTCCAGCGGCGGTATCATATCTCCTTCACAGGCTTCCCGGTCCCCAGGACTCAACGGTGCTTCAGGCGTAGTAACTATAATGACCTCAAAAGGTTCAGACGCCGAACTGCAGAGATCGTCCAAAAGGTTTACTGCATCTTCAGCTATTTTTATCCGGTAATATGTCGTGGAGCTTATTTGCGGGGAAGAAAAATCTCTGCCGGTTTCACCGGCTAGATCTACCCAATGCTCTCCATCTGCACTTTCCTGCCATTGAAAAGCATGACTGGTGTAAACGGTATTGTTGGGGGTAGCAGTTAACTCTACTGATACAGGCGAGTCGGGTTCACAAACTTCCAGCGAATTTCCGGCAGTTACTTCCGAAGATATTTCGGTAAGATCTCCACACGACCTGAAAATGATGTCATCAATAGCAAGATCATTTCCGCAGCCACCTACTCCATTATTGAACATGCGCAGGATCACGTCAGACTGGCCCACCTGGGAGCGAAACACGAGTGCATATTGTTCCCATTGGGGATTTGAGGTGCCATCAATATCGCCTGTACTACCACTGGCAAGGAGAACCGTATCTGTTTCATCCCAGATTTCGAAGCGAACGTTGATTGGAATACCAGTGCCTTCACATACATTTACACTTGCCGCATTATAAACATTCATTAAGAAGGCCGAGAATTCATATGTCGTAGCTTCACAGAGTCCGGTAATGCCCGTTTCATAGAACATTCCCGCTGTATTATCATTCGCGTTTACTATTAAAGCTTTTCCATTAGAAATAGTTCGCTGAGGAAGCGCCTGATGCCAGCTGCCGTTATTTTGACCTATTCTGCTTGAAATTGTGTATTGCCCATCATCTGGATCACCGGTAACATAATCGTAGGTAGTGATACCGGCAGGCAAAGCAGCTCCCGTTCCTAACCCGGTGCCGAAATCTTCATGAAAAATAGGATCTCCCTTACTACCCGGACAAAAGCTAAGCTGGGAAAAAGCCTGTCCGAAAACAAAGAGAAAAACAAGAAAATAGGGAACTCTCATCTTCCTTCAAAGGTACAGGAAAGCGGGGTTCTTTAAGATAATATTAGCATTTTCTTTCTATGACTTTAATCACGATTTTAAACCTTTTGCTCCTTCTACTGTCAAAGAATCAGCAAAATGCACCTCTTTTTATTTTAACAGCTTCCGGTTAGGTAACGGGAATCGGTTTTTATAAATTGGGCAATTCTTAACTAAAATTTAAATTTTAATGAACAACCGATTATTGTTCCGGCTGGTTATTGTTTTCTTTTCTTTTTCAATAACAAGCTGCGCAGTTTTTCAACCCGAAAAGGACACTAAAACTGCTGCCACAGCCAAACCCGCTGAAAAAGACAAAAATGGTATCAAACCTTACGACAAGGTAATTACCAAAAAAGCAAAAACAGATCCAGGTCTTTTTACAGTTCATCAAATTGATGACGACTATTACTACGAGATCCCGGACAGCCTTTTCAACCGCGAAATGCTAATGGTTACCAGAATTGCTCAAACTGCAACGGGCATTGGTTTTGGTGGTGGAAAACAAAATGAAAAAGTACTACGTTGGGAAAAAAAGAATAAAAATGTTCTTCTTCGTGTAGTTTCTCACAACAATTTTGCAGCCGATTCTCTTCCTATTCATGAGGCGGTAGTAAATTCCAATTTTGAACCCATACTTTTCTCTTTCAACATTGAAGCGATTCGCAAGGATTCCGTGAACAATGCTACAGTGATCAAAGTGACAGATCTTTACAAAAAAGATGTACAGGCACTTGGTTTTCCTGAAAGGAATCGTAAGAATTACAAGATCACCCGTCTTGACGACAGCAGGTCTTATATAGATACCATTAGAAGCTATCCTGAAAACATTGAAGTACGCCACGTCAAGACCTACCTGTCTTCTGAGCCGCCTTCTAATGCGAGTACTGCTTCTATTTCGGTAAAAATGAGCAACTCCATGATCCTGCTTCCTAAAGTACCAATGGAAAGAAGATATTTTGATGAGCGTGTAGGCTGGTTTACTTCCAGGCAGACAGACTATGGTCTTGAAGTACAGGAAAGTAAAACCGTTCGTTACCTTGACCGCTGGAGACTTGAAGTAAAAGATGAGGATATCGAAAAATTTAAAAGAGGCGAACTCGTTGAACCCAAGAAACAGATCGTTTATTATATCGATCGTGCTACTCCCAAGCAATGGGTGCCTTACATCAAACAGGGGATCGAAGATTGGCAGGTAGCTTTTGAGGCAGCAGGTTTCAAAAATGCGATCATCGCCAAAGATCCTCCTAGTGCAGAAGAAGATCCAGACTGGAGTCCTGAAGATGCACGTTATTCTGTAGTGCGATACCTGGCTTCACCAATTCCAAATGCAAACGGACCTCACGTAAGTGATCCACGTTCCGGAGAGATCCTGGAATCTGATATCAACTGGTACCACAACGTAATGACCCTTTTGAGAAACTGGTTCTTTGTACAGACTGCTGCTATCAATCCTGATGCTCAGGGAGTAGCTTTTAAAGATGAGATCATGGGCCGTTTAATAAGGTTTGTATCTGCTCATGAAGTAGGACATACTCTTGGACTACCACATAATATGGGAAGCAGTGTTGCTTACCCTGTAGAATCATTGAGAGATCCTGAATTCACTAAAAAATATGGAACTGCGCCTTCAATTATGGATTATGCCCGTTTCAATTATGTCGCTCAACCCGAAGATGGAGATGTAGCTCTAATGCCAAACATTGGCCCTTATGACAAATTTTCTGTGATGTGGGGTTACAAGCCAATCCTTGATCTCGAAGGCAAAGAAGAAAAGCCGGTTCTCGATTCATGGATCCTTGAGAAAGCCGGAGACCCAATGTTCAGATTCGGCGGACAGCAAGGTAGTGTGATCGATCCTACTTCTCAAACCGAAGATCTTGGTGATGATTCTGTACTTGCAAGTCAGTACGGAATTAAGAACCTTAAGAGGATCATTCCAAATCTTATTGAGTGGACTGCCGAAGACGGTAAAAACTATGATGATCTGGAAACTATGTATGGACAGGTGCTTGGGCAGTATAACAGATACATGGGTCATGTAGCTGCGAACGTTGGTGGTGTGATCAAAGAAACAAAAACCTACGACCAGGAAGGTCCGGTTTTCTTCCACGTAACTGCCGATAAGCAGAAGAAGGCAATGAATTTCCTGCAGGACGAATTATTCTCTACTCCGCAGTGGCTTATTGACCAGGAGATCTTTAACAAGATAGAGTTTGATGGCAATGTAGAGCGTATAAGAAATACGCAGGAGCGAACGCTAAACAACCTGCTCGACTTCGGAAGAATGCAAAGACTCATTGAAAATCGTGAAGTTAACGGTAACAGTGCCTATTCACTTCTCGATATGATGCAGGATCTTAGAAACGGAATCTGGAGTGAGTTAAGAAGAGGGCAAAATATTGACACTTACCGCAGAAATCTTCAGCGTGCCTACATCAACAGGATGGAATATCTAATGACTCAGGAACAATCATCGGGACGTTCGTGGGGAACACGGTCTGATGTTGATGTCGCTCAGAGTGATATTCGTCCCGTTGTAAGGGGAGAACTAAAGAATCTTCAGCGTGACCTGAGAAACAGCATTGGCAGGAGCCGTGATACCCTTACCAGGTATCATCTTGAGGATGCTTTGGAAAGAGTGAATCTTATTCTTGATCCAAATAGCTAAGAAGCATTTTTTCTGAAATATCAAAAAAGAGCCGGACGATCGTCCGGCTCTTTTCATTTTAATACCTCTCAAAAAAGAAATTTTAAGCTAGCCTATTTCAGCTCCTCTTAATCTCAGCGCATTCGCAATTACAGATACTGAACTAAAACTCATAGCCAATGCCGCGATCATGGGTGACAGCAAAATTCCGAAGAACGGGAATAAAACTCCGGCGGCAATTGGTACACCAAGCGTATTATAGATCAAGGCAAAAAACAGGTTCTGTTTGATGTTCCTCATCACCTTTTTACTCAGGGTTTTCGCCTTAACCACCCCGTGTAGATCTCCTTTTATAAGAGTGATCTCTGCGCTTTCAATAGCGACATCGGTTCCCGTACCCATGGCAATTCCAATATCGGCTTTTGCAAGAGCCGGGGCATCATTGATCCCGTCCCCGGCCATGGCAACTTTTTTTCCTTGCTGCTGAAGTTTCGTAACCTCCTCCATTTTGTCCTGTGGCAGCATTCCGGCTCTAAAACCTGATAAGTGTAATTCCTTCGCAACGGCCGAAGCTGTTACCTCATTATCCCCGGTAAGCATTATTACCTCAACTCCTGCATCAATAAGATCTGAAATAGCTTGCCTGCTGGTTTTCTTGATAGGATCTGTGATAGTTACATAACCCGCGATCTTGCCTTCCACGGCGATATAGGAAACTGTTTTTCCCTGTTCCTGTGCTTTCGTTACCTGCTGCTGAAGCTTTTCATCCACCTCAGCATTGATCTCCTGCATAAGCTTTTCATTCCCTACCGCTAGGTTTTTTCCTTCGGAAATTCCTGTAACTCCCTTTCCTGTAACCGCATCAAAATCTGAAGCTTCAGCAAACTTCACTTTCTTGTCTTTTGCGAACCGGACAGTTGCCTCTGCCAGCGGATGCTCACTCTGCGCATTTATGGAAGCCAGATGGCTGATAAGTTTTTCTTCTGAAATCTCTCCTGAAGCAACTACCTTTTCAACCGAAGGTTTTCCTTCAGTAATGGTTCCCGTCTTGTCAATGATGAGCACATCGATCTTATCCATTTGCTCCAGGGACTGGGCATTTTTGATCAGTACTCCATTCTGAGCCCCTTTCCCGACGCCCACCATAACCGACATAGGCGTCGCCAATCCCAGGGCACAGGGACAGGCAATGATCAATACAGCAATGGCATTAATTAAGGCGTACACATAACTCGGGTCGGGACCAAAAGCTGCCCATACGAAGAAGGTAATAACCGCTATGATTACTACTACCGGAACAAAGTAAGCTGAGATCTTATCTGCCAGTTTCTGAATTGGCGCCTGTGACCTGCTGGCATCATTCACCATCTTGATGATCTGGGCAAGCAGGGTCTCATCTCCTACCTTTTCAGCTTTCATGGTGAAGCTCCTGTTGCCGTTAATAGTACCCGAAGTCACTTTGTCACCTTCAGCTTTTTCTACCGGTACAGGTTCCCCTGTGATCATAGACTCGTCAATATTGGTCTGCCCCTTTTGAATGCTTCCGTCCACCGGGATCTTATCTCCGGGTTTCACCCTCAGGATATCCCCAACCTTGATCTCATCTGTATGGATTTCCTGTTCTTCACCATTGACTACTATGGTAGCTTTGTTGGGTGCCAGTTTCAGCAATTCCTTGATAGCAGAATTCGTCCGGCTGTGCGCTCTTGCTTCCAGTAACTGCCCCAGCAAAACCAGCGTAAGGATTACTGTTGCGGCTTCGAAATAAACGTGAACAGTACCATGATGGCTTAGAAACTGCTCCGGAAACCAGCCCGGGAACAGCATGCCGAAAACACTGAAAAGCCAGGCGACTCCGGCACCAATCCCAATCAGCGTGAACATATTTAGGTTCCAGGTCATTACAGACCGGTAGGCTCTTTCAAAGAACATCCAGGTGGCATAAAAAACCACCGGAATAGAAAGCACTAGCTGTACCCAATTCCAGGCCTCCATGCCCATCCAATTATAGATGGGATTGCCGGGAATCATTTCCCCCATGGCAATAAGGAAGATTGGGATGGTAAAAGCCACAGCTATTTTGAACTTTTTGAGCAGCTTATTGTAAGACTTCTTCTCAGCCGAAAGTTCGGGTTCCATCCGCACCAGATCCATTCCGCAGATGGGGCAGCTTCCCGGCTCATCTTCCTGAATTTCGGGGTGCATGGGGCAGGTGTATAGAGGTTTTTCAGCTTTGAGACTTACCTCCTCCACCAGGTCCATTCCGCAAACAGGGCAATCTCCCGGTTTGTCGTAGGTTTTATCACCCTCACAGTGCATGGGACAGTAGAAAGTGCCTGTGCCCTTACCCTTTGGTTTTTCAGGCTTTGGTGGGGCCGTAATGTCCTGCCCCGGAAGATAAATATTATAAGTACTTCCGTCCTTTCTCAGCGCTTCCTGATAAATTGATACGGGAATGGGTTTATCTGAAGTTATCACCGCCTCCGCCTTTTCAAGATCAACAGAGACATACTGCACTCCATCCACTTTATTAAGGGTTTCTTCAACATGCGACCGACAACCACTACAGGTCATTCCCGTCACCTGGTACTTTTCCTTTGTTCCCGGGGAATGAATGTGGTACCTGCCGCCGTCCTTTTGCAGCGCATCTTCAAAAACGCCTATAGGAATATGCTTTTCCATCACCACCTCAGCTTCGGCTTTTTCAAGATCTACGGCAGCATTTTTAACTCCGTCAACCTTCCGCAGAGTTTCTTCCACATGCGAGCGACAACCGTTGCAGGTCATACCGGTGATCTTGTAGGTGTGAGTCATGCCGGAATTATTCGAGTCAACTTTTCCAAAGTTTATATCATCAGCAGCAGTGGTATCTTCAGAAACCGAATCATCATTACTTGGAACTTTGGGAAAGTTCGAGTCTGCTTCAGACTTTTCTTCAGAAGTACCCGGAGCGAGAATGTGATAATTCCCACCACCTTTTTGAAGCGCTGTTTCTAGAATATCCCAGGGAATATGCTTCTCCATTTCGATCTCAGCCTCGCCCTTCTCCAGATCTACAGAAGCAGATGTTACACCCTTCACATTTTGAAGCGTTTCTTCTACGTGAGAACGGCACCCATTACAGGTCATACCGGTGACCTTATAGGTGTGAGTCATACCTTTCTCAACTTTGCCAAAGTTTTCATCATCAGCGGCAGTATTAGCCTCAGAAACCGAACTGTCTTTTTGTGGAACTTTGGCAAAGTTTGAATCTTCTCCTTCTTCCCTCTCAAAAATGTGATATTTACTGCCATCTTTCTGAAGTTCTTTTTCAAAAACCTCAATTGGTATATGTCGTTTCATTTCGATTTCAGCTTCAGCTTTCTCGAGATCCACAGCAGCATTTTTAACTCCGTCTACCTTCCGCAGAGTTTCTTCCACATGCGACCGACAACCGTTACAGGTCATACCGGTGATCTTATAGGTGTGAGTCATCCCTGGATCAACTTTGTCAAAGTTTTCATCATCAGACGCGGTAGTATCATCGTGATTCTGATCCTTCTCTTTAGGAACTTTGGCAAAGTTTGAATCTGCTTCAGACTTTTCTTTAGAAGTCCCGGGAGCAAGAATATGATAATTCCCACCACCTTTCTGTAAGGCGGTTTCCAAAATATCCCATGGAATATGCTTTTCCATTTCGACAACAGCCTCTCCTTTTTCGAGGTCGACTGCAGCATTTTTCACTCCCTCAACTTCCTGAAGCGTCTTTTCAACATGAGAACGGCAGCCATTGCAGGTCATGCCGGTGATTTGATAGGTATGTTTCATTTCTTACACTTTTACATCCCAAAGTTCGGCAGGATTCAAAGCGGAAATGTTATACAATTCTGGAAATTTGTGGTAAGATTCTAAAGCTTGTCCAGAGGAATGCGTTTGTTTTCCTTTACCTGCTTAAAATGGGTGGGAGTCAATCCCGTTACTTTTTTGAACTGCTTACTCAAATGTGAAACACTGGAATAATGGAGTTGGTGTGCGATCTCGCTGAGGGAAAGTTCGTCGTAAACCAGCAGTTCCTTTACTTTTTCGATCTTTTGGGTGATCACGTATTGTTCAATGGTCACGCCCTGCACTTCAGAAAATAGCTTGCTGAGGGCAGAATAATCCTGATGGAACTTCTCAGAAAGATGCTCCGAAAATGTCATTTTTGGAAGCTCAGCAGAATTGTGGATCAATTCCACTACAGTATTTTTTATGCTCTCAATGAGCCGGGTCTTTTTATCATCAATGAGCTCAAAACCAAAATTTTGCAGGCGTACATTCAGCAGCTCTTTTTCTTCTGCAGAAAGTTCCCGCTCCACTTCGGCCATCCCCAGCTCAACTGTAAGGGGGTGAAGTCCGAACTTCTCCAGTTCAGACCTCACCATCATGTTACAGCGGTTACAAACCATATTTTTGATAAAAAGCTTCATCTACTTCACCCTGAAAGGTATAATTATCTTTTTCTTTTCCCAGGAAAATACAATATCTCCCGTTTTTTCTCCCGTCTTATTCACCTCGTATTTAAGCACCTCTTGTGGTTCTTTTGATTCCTGAGGAGTAACATTGAATCGAAGCACGTCTTCAGCTTCATTATAATCATCCTTGCCATGTTGTTCCCAGCGGGAATTAAAGATCACGCTCCATTCATCCTGTTTTCTGGGAATTAAGAAAAATCCATATTTCCCGGCAGGTAAAATGCTTTCTCCAATCTCCAGGTCTTTATCGGTTTCAATCCAGGTGGCGTTATGTGCTCCTGCCTGCCAAACCCTGTCGAAAGCTACGAGACCTCCAAAGATAATTCGATCCCGTACACTGGGGGCCGAATAATCGATGTGTACATGCGCCCCGTCCACTATGGCCATTGCTTCGGTGTGAGGGCTAAGGCTACCACTCCTGTCTTTGACAGGTGCAGTTTCATGTTCGTGTATCTCTTGTCGCTCCTCTTTCTTCTCTTTCGACGATTCGCAAGCCGCAGTAACAGCACTAACCGCCAATAGAAGAAATAATTTATTTTTAAATTTCATAGGCCTTATATAAGATTCTGCCGGACCTAAACAGGACCGGCAGAATCTTTCTGATTACTTTAAAGTTTCTCTCACGCTACCGCACTTCAGCATCTTATCGCCGTAGTAAGGATTTCTGATCTCTTTTGAAGCCGAAAGCCATGCACCTCCCTGTCCGTCAAAGGCCATTGGGCAGTACTGCTTGTACAATTCTCCTGAACTGATAGATCCGCTTACCAATCCTTCCATAGCTGCAGAAAGGTCCAAAAATGCTGTTCTCTGAACGTTCACATCTTCAGTATTTGCAATAGTCTGCGCCGCCTTAAGTGCATCGGTATTGTTCTCTACTCCCTCAAGAGCCTCTACGAGCATCTCTCCGCCATTTTGCGCTTCCTCTGCATTAGTATTGACCAATGCAGATCTTACATGGTTATAATGTCCGTAAGCAGCTGCAATACGCTCATCACTGAACTCTACTTCGGCTTCCTGCCCGTCATCCAGGTTTCCGGCCATATCACCGGTTCCACTCATTTCATCTGTGTGTTCCTGGTGCATTTCATTCTGCATTGGCAATCCCGGTTCTTCGGCATTTTCTTTTTTAGTTTCTCCACAGGAAGCAAACATAAAAGCTCCTGCAAGTGCGAGCACTGTCATTTTTGTGTGTTTCATTTTTCTGATGTTTATAGTTAAGGTATTAATTAAGTTGTTCTACTATTTCCCCACATTTAAGCATGGCATCGCCATAATACGGGTTCCTGATTTCGGCTGTGGTGCTAAGCCAGTAAGCTCCCTTGTCGGAATTTGCCATAGGACAATAATCCACATACAGGCTTTCGCCTTTTACTCCAAAGGCCGCAACCGTTTTGATAAGCGCTTCAGAAACATAGACAAAATTTTCTCTTTGCTTCTGAATATTTTCTGCTTCCACACCAACCTCTGCATGCTGAAGCAGAAATTTCTGCTTTTCTTCCCAAAAGGCTTTCGCTTCTCCGCTTAAGGCTGAAGCTTCTGTCTTCTGAATAGCATCCTGGAACTTCTTTGTCAAATTTAAGCTTTCTTTCTCTTTTTCTTCCACCAGCGCGTCCTTAAGCTGAAGGTACACGGACACTACATTTCCCAGTTGCGCCTGGAATTTTTCTGAAGCCTGCCCGCTAAAGTCATACCCGCTATTCTGAAGATACTGTCTCACATCTTCCTGCGCAGGAGCCGAAGCTGCCACCGCCGGATTCATCATGCTGGGTTTCCCCGCAAGTTGTGCTGCCGCGTCTACAGTGAAAGTTCCATTTACCACGATCTCCTCTCCTGCTGTAAGTCCTTCCTGCACTACATAAGAATCTCCGAGCGACTGCCCCAGCACTACTTCGCGCATCACGAATGACGGACTCGTAGCTGTACCTTCATTGACGTAGACAATACTGCGTTTTCCGGTCCATAGCACTGCCGACTTTGGAACAGTTAATCCTGAAGCAACTTCAGATCCGGATGTAGTTATCACTCCCGTAACAAACATTCCGGGTTTTAATCTGGTGTTTTTGATCTCAACCCTTGCAGTGGCTACCCGGGTTTGACTGTCCAAAATTGGATCTATAAAATCAATGGTACCTTCAAAAGTTTCTCCGGGAAGAGAAGCTACAGTGAATTCAACCTTGTCACCTTTTTCAACCAGTCCTATTGTCCTTTCATAAAGATCGAATAAAACCCACATTTTTGACAGGTCAGCGATCTGGTATAGCGGCATTCCACGCTCTACGTAATCTCCGAGTTCAACCAGTTTCTCGGTGACCACTCCGCCTACATCGGCAGTGATGGTGAACCGGTCTGTTGCCTTTCCGCTTTCGAGGATGCGGTTGATCTGGTTCTCGCCGATTCGCCAGTTACGGAGCTTTTGTTTAGCGGCTTCAAAAAGTTCGGGTTGTGAATTGCGAATTGCATAAGCCTGTAAAAGTTCTTCCTGGGCAGTGATGAGTTCGGGAGAATAGACCACAGCAAGGGATTGTCCTCGACGGACTTCCTCTCCCGTGAAATTCACCAGTAACTGCTCGATCCTGCCAGGCACATGGGTTGACTGGGTATATGCATTGCGTTCGTCCACACTTACTTTCCCGTTCAACCTCAGCTCTCTTTCGCCGGCTCCACTGCCTACGGTCTGTGTCTGCACATTTGACAATTTCATGGCGTATTCGCTCATTTGTACTGCATTCGGGTTTTCACCAACATCAGCACTTTCCAGCGGAATAAGATCCATGCCACAGATTGGACATTTTCCAGGCTCCCCAGATCTTATTTGAGGGTGCATGGAGCAGGTCCATATCGTTTCCTGTCCGGCTTCGGCACTGTGATCATGAGCCGGTGCTTCTCCGCTTCCGCCAAAGAACAGCCAGCCCAATAGCATTCCAACTACCAGTGTGCCGGCGATAATGAGTATATTTTTAGTTTTTGTTGTCATAGTCAAATGTTTTACCCGATAAATAATCGATCCTTGCCAGCGCAGTGAGATAAGCAGCTTCTGCCTCTGCCACTGCCAGCTGATATTTTAAAAGTTCCTGCCGTACGCGCAACACCTCTTCAAAATTGGAGGAAGCATTGCGGTAACCGGACAGTAACAAATTGAGTACCTGTTCAGAGCTTTCTACCTGTCTTTCGTAAAGCGCTAACATCGCCTGAGCTTCCCGCACCTGAAAAACTGCCGCTTCCATTTCAGCCGATAGCTGGTTCTCCAGGCCAATCCTTCGCTGCTCATAACTTTCCGCCATAAAAGCTGCCTGCTTCCTAGCCGCTTTATACTTCCCGCGGAAGATAGGAAGGCTTACCGAAATCATTGGCATGATAGCATCCCGGCCACTGTCTTCGACGGCCATGTCCATTCGCTCTCCGATTATTACATAATCTACTCCAAGCCCTACATTGGGGAGACCTTCCTTTTGCGCCAGTTTCTCGCGGGCTTTTGCTGAGGCTTCCATTCTTTCAAGCTCTGCCAATCGGGGATTCCCTGAGACAGGGGTGTCAAAAATGACATTTTTGGCACCTGTTTCAATTTCCTGCGGAAGGATCACCTCTTCAGTTCGTGGCCTGTTCAACAGCGCATTGAATTGCACCACCAGCGATTCCTTTTTTAGTCGGAGAATATCCAGTCCGGTTACAGATTCATTCCGCATCAAATCGGCCTGCAGCACGTCAGAAAGGGCTCCACTTCCGGCGCTGACACGGGAGAGGGCGAGATCTTTGTAATTCTGAAGTATACCCAGGTTCTCCTGTTGATAGCTCAATTGTTGCTGAAGAGCATAGAGTTCATAATACTGCCGGCTTACTTCCAGAAAAAGTTGATTCCGTTCATTGAGGAATGCCTGAAATCTTGCCTCGGCCATCAGGCTGGCGACATCTTCCCTGGCTGCAAGAGTTCCAAACCATGGAAACATCTGCATCAGGGAGAAACGAGCTTCCTGTGGCCCGAGCCTTGTCTCTACCATGCTGCCGAAAGCCGTCATAGTAAGCGTAGGATCGGGCAGACTTTTGACCTGAGGTGCCTCCTGCATGGCTGCTTCAAATTCGGCGTAGGCCGCCTTTACTTCCGGATTATTTTCCGCAGCGATCTGCAGATAATCTTCCAGGGTTTGTGCTTTTATGCTTCCGAAGAAGAGAAAAAGCAGACCTGTCAAAAATGATATTTTTACAGAGTTTTTCATTCTTCAATTTTTTTAGCTTCTCTTGTAACCACAGTTTCCCTCCAGATCGCCTGTAAAACGGGCACCACAAAAATGGTCATGATCTGGATGACCATTCCACCCACAATAGGGATAGCCATGGGCACCATGATATCTGCTCCCTTTCCGGTGGAGGTCAAAACAGGATAAAGTGCTATAATGGTTACTGCAGTCGTCATCATTGCAGGTCTCACCCGTTTCTTCCCCGCTTCAAGAACTGCAGCTCTTACTGCCGGTACAGTTCGCGGATCACGTTTTTCAAAAACCTGGTGAATATATGTTCCCATAAGTACCCCATCATCGGTTGCTATTCCGAAGAGGGCTATAAAACCTACCCAAACCGCTACGCTTAAGTTGATGGTGCCCATCTGGAACAGGTCGCGCATATTCATTCCTGAAATGCTGAAGTCCATGAACCAGGGCTGCCCGTATAGCCAGATCATGATGAATCCACCGGCAAAGGCTACAAACACTCCGGAGAAGTGAATCGTAGAGGCGATAACGGTTTTGAACTGGAAGTACAGCAAAAGGAAGATAATGATCAGCGAGATAGGAATAACAATTGCCAGTCTTTTTACCGCCCGCACCTGGTTCTCATAATTTCCGGAGAATTCGAAACTGACTCCCTGCGGCACCTGTAGTTCACCGGTATCGATCTTTTCGGCGATCAATGCCTGCGCATCATTCACAACATTGACTTCGGCGTAATCCTGTTTCCTGTCAAAAAGCACGTATCCTACCAGGAAGGTGTCCTCACTTTTGATCATTTGCGGTCCCTGCACATAATTCACATCGACCAGCTGTCCAAGTGGAATCTGCACTCCGGTGGGAGTTGGTACCAGTATCTGCTCAATTTGTTCGGGAGAATTCCGCAATTCCCGTGGATACCTCACCCGCACCGGATAGCGTTCCCTGCCTTCAACGGTGGTGGTGATTTCCATTCCGCCTATAGCGGTTTCGATTGTTTGCTGTACCTGCTCAATGCTAAGGCCGTAGCGGGCGATATTCTGCCTGTTGATATCCAGCTCCAGGTATGGTTTGCCCACGATCCTGTCGGCAAAAACGGCTTCATGTTTTACTGAAGGCACCTGCTTAAGCAGCTCTTCCAGTTTAAATCCGAATTCCTGTATGGTTTGCAAATCTGGTCCGTAAACTTTAATTCCCATAGGGGCCCTCATTCCTGTTTGCAGCATCACCAATCTTGTTTCAATTGGCTGCAGTTTTGGAGCCGAAGTTACTCCCGGCAATCGGGTGACGCTTACAATCTCATTCCAGATATCATCGGGACTATTGATGTGATCCCTCCAGTTTCTGAAGTATTCCCCATCCTCGTCGGGCACCAGGTCCCGGGCAGTAAGATTACTTAGAATAGCTTCTTCGTGAGCCAGGGCTTCTCCTGATTTTAGAATAAAATTTCCATCATCATCAACTTTAAAGCGCTGCATTCTGCCTTTTTCATTCAGCATGTATTCAGGCTTGTAGTTGATCACGTTCTCGTACATGGAGATCGGTGCAGGATCAATTGCGGTTTCGGCCCTTCCCAGTTTTCCAACGGCGACCTCAACTTCCGGAATATTGGTCACAGCCATATCCAGCTTTTGCAATACCTCTTTACTGCCTTCTATTCCCATGTGAGGCATAGCAGTAGGCATCAGCAAAAAGCTCCCTTCATTTAAAGTAGGCATGAATTCTTTTCCTACTCCGGGAAATGTTTCTGAAGCTGCCTGCCAGCCTGAAGATTCCCTCATATCCCATCCGATCTTCTCAGCACCATCTGCCACGAATCCGAAGATCTTTGGAAAACCCTGCCAGATCAAAAGCCCAATTAGAATGGTTACAATTGGCAGCGCAAGAAATGTTTTTTTGTTTTCCAGACACCAGTTAAGGATAGACTCATAATATCTTACCACCGCCAGTAGTGCTGCAAGGGTGATTACCAGCAGGATGATCACGAAGAGATAATTCTCTATGATTGAATTTCGCACCCCGAGCGGCATCCAATGCGTGGTGAGGAAAAAGATCGTCACTGCAAGGATAATGAAAAGGGAGATCTCCTTTGAATATCTTCCCAGGAAACCACGGCTTTGCGGCTCCAGCAGTCTTAAGACTCCAATTACTGACAAGGCAAGTGGCAGCCACATTCCGAAAATGATCGCCAGTACAATTCCGCCGGCAATCAGACTGTAGTTCCAGATGCGGTTTGTTCTTTCTTTATTCAATTTAAAGGAGAAGAAATAATACGACAGCATAGGCAGCACGATCACCCCGAGCAAAAAGGCTGCGATAAGAGCAAATGTCTTGGTGAAAGCCAGTGGCCGGAAAAGTTTACCCTCTGCATGTTCCATAAAGAAGACCGGAAGGAAACTCACTACTGTCGTAGCCAAAGCGGTTGTCACTGCAGGTCCCACTTCAATGGTGGAATTCCTTATCACCCGCAGCAGCTTTTCCCCTCTCGCATTCCTGTTTTCATCAAACTCCAAATGCCGCAGCGTATTTTCAACAAAGACAATCCCTACATCTACCATTACCCCAATAGCGATTGCAATCCCTGAGAGTGCCACCACATTGGCATCCACTCCAAAATAGCGCATGGCAATAAAGGTCATAAGCACCGCAATGGGAAGTAAACTGGAAATAAGAATGGAGGCTCTGAGATTTAGAACCAGGATGATCACTACGATGATGCTGATGAGAATTTCATCGGAAAGTGCATTTTCCAAAGTTCCGAGAGTTTCCTGGATGAGCTGGGTTCTGTCGTAAAATGGAACTATGGTTAATTTGCTCACTGTACCATCCTGCAGCACTTTAGTCGGCATTCCGGGAGCAATTTCGGCTATTTTATCTTTTACATTGTTGATCACCGCCAGCGGATTGGATCCATAGCGGGCAACCACCACTCCGCCGGCAACTTCGGCTCCTGCCTTATCCAGCACCCCTCGTCTTTCGGCAGGTCCCAGGGTGACTACAGCAAGATCTGAGATGAGTATGGGGGTATTGTTATTTACGGCTACGACTGTATTTTCGATATCCTCCAGAGATTCTATATAGCCCAGACCTCGCACGAGGTATTCAGCTTTATTGATCTCAATGGTCTTCGCACCTATGTCCCGGTTAGAATTCCGCACTGCCATCATCACCTGATCTATTCCCAGGTTATAAGCCCTCAGCGCATCGGGATCAACATCGACCTGGTACTCCCGCACAAAACCACCTACCGAAGCAACTTCCGAAACTCCCTCCACTCCGCTTAAACCGAGTTTTACGTAATAATCCTGTACAGATCTTATTTCGTGCAGGTCCCAGCCACCGGTGACATTACCATCGGGATCACGGCCTTCAAGGGTGTACCAGAAAACCTGGCCCAAAGCAGTTGCATCGGGACCTAAAGTAGGCTGCGCGTCCTGCGGCAGCAGATTGGATGGCAGAGAGTTGATCTTTTCCAGGATTCGGGTACGGGACCAGTAGAATTCCACATCTTCGTTAAAGATGATATTGATACTGGAAAACCCGAACATCGAAGTGCTACGAATAGATTCTACTCCCGGGATACCCAGCAGGGAAGTAGTAAGAGGATATGTGATCTGATCTTCAATGTCCTGCGGCGAACGGCCGGGCCATTCGGTAAAGACGATCTGCTGGTTCTCTCCCAGATCGGGGATGGCATCCACCGGCACCGGATCTCTGGGAAGAAGATCAAAATCCCAGTCAAAAGGAGATGTGACTATTCCCCAACCTATCATAAAGATAAGCAGCAGCATGGTGACCAGCCGGTTATAAAGGAAATAATGAATTATTTTGCTAAGCATTCTTTGATATTAAATTGATTAAATGTGAACAAACACAGCAACCCCGGCGTGCAGGGTCTAAAAAATCAATTTAAAAATCAAATAAGGAAGGTCTCGTCCAGTAACTGTATGTCGTAGACGAGCAAAGGCGGTTTGTAATGAAAGAAAGGAGTTTCAGCTTGCGGCTCTCCAATAAACAACTCAAGATAGGAATAAGTAAATCCGGCAAGAAAAACCTGTTGTTCCAGGTCGAGATCATCAAAGGAGACCTTTAGTTCCTTCTGACCTTCAACCAGAATTTTTTCTTCATCACAGCATTCATCTTCAGAAGAAGTGGGCACATCGCCGTGCATTCCGCAGGTCTTAGCTTCAGAAAAAACAGCCTGATCTACCAGGATTTCTCCACAGAAATGCTTGTCCACCGTAAAAGACACGGTAGAGAACAGCACTAAAAGTGCCATTGCAAAAGATGCGGATTTCTGAAAAAACTCCTTCATACAGGTTGCTAAAATACTAAAAAATTAAATACGTGCAGTTTTTCTACTTTTTGACACCTGCAGAAAGCCTGTAATAATAGAATGCCGGCAGCAAAATAAGGATCAGCAGTGGATGTGCAAGGAATCGGCGCACGTAAAAGGCTGCCAGGTAATCCTGCGGTTGTACGTGATGCATGAGGTAAACGAAAAGCGGAAAAAGGACCACAAAGAATCCGGCGTAAATAAGCGCAGCAAATTTGATGATCCCCCTGTTTTGAAATGCCACCCATAGAATTAAGAGCGAAAGGAATGTATTTATAAGGAACCTCAGGAAAACATTAAAAAACATTCCGAAGGAATAATTTATTGTTTCACCACTTTGATACGCCCTTTCAAAAAAATACATGAAAGGATCATAAAAGAACCGGTATTCATAAAGTCTTACCAACGCCAGCACCCCTACCAGGACAATGATGATCGCGATCTTAGTGACTGCTTTCATAACTTATCTGTTTTGAATAAATAGAGATCCACAGTACCCACAGCATAAAGACTGCGCCATAGATGACAAGCGGAAAAGCTATACTGTGTAAAAAATGAGCATGCCACGGGTATTCCACAATTCCAATGGCCATAAGTGCAATCCTGAGAATGTTTGTAGCATAGATAATCACTACGCCGGCGAGAGTATATAAAAAAGTAGTTTTGGGTCTCCCCGCAAAGGCGAGCATAAAAGCGACAAAAAGAATTATAATACTGGCGGCATTACAACCCTCAATAATTCGCGCTGCAAACTTTCCGTTTACTATGAGATGCATGGTGGCTTCGGGATAACCCGACTTCAATTGTGTTTCATACCCAAGGGTAGAAACTACGGCCTCACTTTGTATTGCTACCAGGTGAGTTAAATAATCGGGATAGTGAACGGTAGATTGAAAATTCTGAAGGTAGAGATTGTAAACCAAAGCCAGCAAAAGATAGGTGCCTAAAAAGGTAAAAATGAATTTAATTACCGAAGCATATTTTTGAATGAGCTGGCGCAAAATCTGACTTATGGTTTCATCAAAAGTATTTATTTAAAACGATTCAGATAGCTGAATTTTTAAATACTTTTGCTCAAAATTGTGAACAATGTCTTTCGAAAAACTAAGAAATGAGGTCCCTTTGATCCTCGCCAATGATAAAGCTTCTGTGGAAGCAAGGTTAACCGAACTTTGTGAATTACTCAAAGCTGAAGTCGACTATTACACCTGGGTAGGTTTCTACTTTAAGAACGGCGATAAAAATGAATTAAAACTGGGTCCTTTTGCCGGAGAACCCACAGATCATACTATAATTCCCTTCGGAAAAGGCATCTGCGGACAAGTAGCTGTTTCAAACAAGAACTTCGTAGTCCCCGATGTAAGTGCACAGGACAATTATATCGCCTGCAGCATTCACGTAAAAGCCGAAATTGTAGTGCCTTTGTTCAAGAATGGAGAAAACATCGGACAGATAGATATCGATTCCAATGTGCCCGATCCATTTACTGAAGAAGATGAGCGGTTTTTGGAATTTGTGAATGACAAGGTAGCGGAGATCCTTTAAGTATTCACTCTTAGTTTCCCAAAGAAACAGGAGGTTTGGAAGCGTATAAAATAAAAGGTGCCAAAAATGACATTTTTGGTGCCTTTTATTTTTGTCTTTGCTCCAGCTCTTCCGCTTCTTTTACCGGGATAACAGTTTCATTTCTCTGCTTATTTACCTCAGAAAAACTTGATCATCCTTTACATCCCGGTCCTGATCGCTTCTACAGGATCCAGTTTAGAAGCCGAAATGGCGGGCACTATTCCGGAGATAAGACCGATAACTGCAGAAACCGCAGTTCCAATAAACATATTCCATGGAGAGAGAATGAATTCAAAGCTGCCCGTAAATTGCGAAGCAATTATTGAAGCAATCCATACAAGGAACAAGCCGATAAGACCCCCAATTACTGAAAGAATTACCGCTTCAAAAAGGAACTGAAAAAGGATAAATCTATTCTTGGCTCCCAGTGATTTTTGAATTCCAATGAGATTTGTACGCTCCTTCACACTCACAAACATAATGTTAGCGATACCAAAACCTCCTACCAGCAGCGAAAACCCACTAATGATCAATCCGAAGAAATTCATTTGGCTGGTAATGTTATCAATGAAATCGGCAAAGCCCTGTAATTGATTAACAAAAAAGTTATTGATCTCTTCTCTTCTCAACCCTCTAAAGTTTCGTAGTTGCTGAGAGAGATATGCAATATATTCGGCGTTGTCCACTCCCTCTTCAGGTTTAATGATCACCTGTGGAAAAGTATTACGATTGCTGCCGCCATAAACACGTCTTACGATATTTACAGGAACAAAAACATTAGAATCATGACTGCCTCCAAAAAGTCCGGAGCCTTTTTTCTTTAAAACACCAATCACTGTAAATTTTCTTCCGTAGAGACGAACCTGCTCTCCCATAGGATTGGCAGTTCCAAAAAGATTTTCATAAACATCATGTCCAAGAACTATCACAGGACTTCCACTCACAGATTCGGCCATATTAAAAAACCGCCCATCTTCGATCTCCAGAGCCTCTATGTCGTAATACTCGGCCGTCACAGCTCCAATTCCCACATTTGAAGCAGTCTTATCATTGTATTTTATGGATTCTGAAGATACATTAAGTCCATAAGACATCGCTTCTGTATTGGGAACGGTACGGGTTAGATATTCATACTCCTCATATGTAACATCGGGGAACTGTTGTCTTTTCCACTGGGGTACTTCTGTGGGCCCAAAGGAAAAACGGGTTAGAATAATGGTGCTGTTATCAAGTGCGCTTAAACTTCCCTTGATTTCCTTCTCTAAAGATTCAACTGCAGCAAGGACAGCAATGATAGAAAAAATACCAATGGTCACACCCAATAAAGAAAGCATGGTGCGCAACTTATTGTTTTTGAGTGCATTTATAGCAAAAATAAAGCTCTCTTTTAGGAGCCGGAGATAAATTAGCATATACCTTTGTCTCTGATATTACAGACCTGTATTTCATAAGACGCAGACTGCAAAAATTCGTTACAAAATTATTCAATAAATAAAAGGTTCAGGATTTAAATTTTATGCTGAAATGGTTACTTTTGAAACCTCAACAAAACCAACATAATGAGCGACTTAAAATCGGCAGGATCTGCACTTATTTCAGTATTCAGTAAAGACGGGCTGGAGCCTGTGGTACAGAAACTTAATGAACTGGGTGTAACCATTTATTCTACCGGGGGAACAGAAACTTTTATCAGGGATCTTGGAATAAACGTAACACCTGTTGAAGACCTTACTTCATACCCTTCAATCCTCGGGGGAAGAGTTAAGACCCTGCATCCAAAAGTTTTTGGGGGAATTTTGAACCGCAGTGAAAATGACGATGATCTCGCGGAACTTGAAAAATATGAGATCCCGCAAATTGATATAGTTATTGTTGATCTCTACCCTTTTGAAAAGACGGTTGCTTCGGGAGCTTCAGAAGAAGATATTATTGAAAAGATCGACATTGGCGGCATTTCTCTTATAAGGGCAGCGGCCAAGAATTTTAAGGATGTGATCTGTGTTTCTTCTGTTGAAGATTATTCTGAATTTCTGAAGATCATTTCCGAAGGGAATGGCAAGACAAGCCTGAAGGACCGCAAAAGATTTGCTGCAAAAGCATTTAATGTTTCTTCCCACTACGATACCGCCATTTTCAATCATCTAAATTCCGAAGAACTTGCTTTCAAAGTGAGCTTCAACGGCGGGATGGAATTAAGATACGGAGAGAATCCCCATCAAAAAGGACATTTTTACGGAGACTTTTTGGCAATGTTCGATAAGCTTCACGGTAAAGAATTATCATATAACAACCTTCTTGATGTAGATGCCGCTGTGAACCTGATGAATGAATTCCAAAATGAAGCTCCTACTTTTGCTATTTTAAAACACAATAATGCCTGTGGATTGGCCCAACGGGAAACGCTGCATGAGGCATATAAAGATGCTTTGGCAGGAGATCCTGTTTCGGCTTTCGGCGGAATATTGATCAGCAATTCCGAAATAGATGAAGCCACAGCCACAGAGATACATGAATTGTTCTGTGAAGTTGTCATAGCGCCGGGATATTCTGAAGCAGCCCTGGAAATCCTGAAAGGAAAAAAGAACCGGGTACTTTTGGTTCAAAAGGAAACAAATCTTCCCGGAAAACTGGTACGCACCTGTCTAAACGGAATTCTTGTTCAGGACAAAGATGCTAAAACCGATTCTAAAGAAGATTTAACGTACGCTACAAACAATAAACCTTTAGCCAAGGAGTTATCTGACCTGTTGTTTGCTTCAAAAATTTGCAAGCATACCAAATCAAACACCATCGTCCTGGTAAAAAATAATCAATTACTCGCAAGCGGCACAGGCCAAACTTCACGCGTAGATGCGTTAAGGCAAAGTATTGACAAGGCAAAGTCCTTTGATTTTGATTTGCAGGGAGCAGTAATGGCAAGTGATGCTTTTTTCCCGTTCCCTGACTGTGTGGAAATTGCCGGAAATGCGGGAATTACAGCTGTTATTCAGCCGGGAGGATCAATAAAAGATCAGCTGAGTATCGACTATTGCAATGAAAATAATATTGCAATGGTAATGACTGGTACGAGACATTTTAAACATTAATTTTATTACATTTACCAAACCTCAACTAATTGACTTAACATGGGATTTTTCGATTTTCTCACTGAAGAAATAGCTATAGATTTAGGAACTGCCAATACTCTTATAATTCATAATGACAAGGTTGTAGTTGACAGTCCTTCAATCGTAGCACGTCACCGCACCACCGGCAAGATCATCGCTGTGGGTAAGGAGGCAGCCATGATGCAGGGGAAAACCCATGAGAACATCAAGACCATTCGTCCTCTCAAGGATGGGGTAATCGCAGACTTCGACGCATCTGAAAAGATGCTAACAATGTTTATTAAAGAAATTCCTGCACTAAAGAAGAAGATGTTCACGCCGGCCCTGAGAATGGTGATCTGTATTCCTTCAGGAATTACCGAGGTGGAAATGCGTGCAGTTAAAGAAAGCGCGGAAAGGGTGAATGGAAAAGAAGTTTACCTGATCCATGAGCCCATGGCTGCTGCCATAGGAATTGGTGTGGATATCATGCAGCCTAAGGGAAATATGATCGTGGATATAGGTGGGGGAACTACCGAGATTGCTGTTATAGCTCTTGGAGGGATCGTATGTGACAAATCGGTAAAAATTGCCGGAGATGTTTTTACGAATGACATTGTTTATTATATGCGTACGCAGCACAACCTTTATGTTGGGGAGCGTACTGCTGAAAAAATAAAGATTCAGATTGGTGCCGCTACCGAAGACCTTGAGGTACCACCAGATGAAATGAATGTTCAGGGAAGGGATTTACTTACTGGTAAACCTAAGCAGGTCAATATCTCCTACAGGGAAATTGCCAAAGCCCTGGATAAATCCATCCTAAGGATCGAGGACGCAGTGATGGAAACTCTTTCACAAACTCCGCCTGAACTTGCAGCCGACATTTACAATACCGGAATCTATCTTGCCGGTGGTGGATCAATGCTGCGGGGGCTGGACAAAAGGTTATCACAGAAGACAGATCTTCCGGTTTATATTGCCGAAGATCCATTACGGGCAGTAGTGCGCGGGACGGGAATTTGCCTAAAAACCCTTAGTCGCTATAAGGGCATCTTGATAAAGTAGGAGTAGCTTATGCAGCAAATAATAAATTTTCTTATTCGCAATAAGAACAATATTCTATTCTTATTGCTGCTAACCTTTTCCCTGTTTTTGACCATTCAGTCGCACTCCTACCAAAAGAGTAAATTTATAAGTTCTGCCAATTTTCTTAGCGGTGGTATTTATAGCTGGACAAGCAACATTAACAGCTACTTTAATCTGGAGCAGTATAATCTAAGACTACTCGAGGAAAATGAGAGGCTGCGTACGCGGCTTGCTTCATATGAAGACACGCTTAACGTTAAATCCTTTACAGATACCTCTTCCTTTGAGGCAAGTTATATCTTCAGAGCTTCTGAAGTGATCAATAATAATTACGCCAAAGTGGACAACTATCTTACCTTAAAAAGCGGTGCCCGCGATGGCATAGAAAGAGACATGGGAGTAGTGACCAGCAGGGGTATAGTGGGAATAGTAGAAAATGTTTCCCCTAATTATTCCACAGTAATTTCTATTCTTAACTCAAATTCAAGGATCAATGCGCAACTTAAAAAATCCAATCATTTTGGGAGTCTCGTATGGAACGGAGAGGATCCCAATGTTGTGCAGTTAACCGATGTACCATCTGTCGCTCCAATTGCCGAGGGAGACACTATTATTACAGGAGGGCGCTCTCTTATTTTTCCAAAAGGGCTGCTCATTGGTTACGTGAAGAATTACTCCCTGGACCAGAGTGAAAGTTATTATAACATAGACGTCCAGCTATTCAATGATATGACTAATATCGGGTACGTGTACATCATAGAAAACACGCAACAAGCCGAAATCAGGGCCCTTCAAGATCTCTCAAAAGATGAATAGCATTGTCCTCACAAATAGCCTCAGGTTTATTATCCTGCTTTTGCTCCAGGTGCTGTTGCTTAATAACATAAACTTTCTTGGGTATATCAACCCTTACCTGTATGTGCTATTCCTGATCCTTTATCCCTTTAATGGCAATCAAACCCTGTTTATTTTTCTAAGCTTCCTTTTAGGATGGGGAGTGGATATTTTTGAAGACAGTGGCGGAATAAATGCAGCAGCCTGTCTCGTCGCAGCATATATAAGACCGGCACTTCTCAGGTTTTCCTTTGGAGTGAGTTATGATTACCAAACAATAAAATTCTCCAGCACCCAACCGGGTTCACGAATAAGCTATGTAGTAATAATGGTGCTTGTGCACCATTTTGTACTCTTTTTACTGGAATTTTTCAATTTTGCACATTTCTTGCTACTTCTTAAAAAAACATTTTTTTCTGCACTTTTTACAATAATTCTGGTGTTCCTGACGCTTGCATTATTTAACAGGAAATCAACAAGATGAGAAAAATTTTACTCTACTTAATTGTCATTACCTCCGGCCTGATCTTTCTGGCCCGGCTTTTCTATCTACAGGTACTGGACGACTCCTTCGTGGGGCGTTCCGAAAATAATGCCATTAAAGTAGTGTACGACTACCCACAGCGGGGTTTTATTTTCGATCGTCATGGAGAGCTGCTGGTGTCTAATCAGCCTTCATATGATGTTATGGTGATACCGCGCAATTTAAAACCTTTCGACACCACCGAACTCTGCAACATATTAAGCATTACTCCCGAGCAGCTGGTTAGCAGGCTTGATAAGGCGAAAATATATTCACCGCGTTTGCCTTCGGTTGTGATCCCTCAACTCACCAAGAGCGAATACGCCTACCTGGGTGAGAAAATGCGCAATTATGAAGGTTTCTACATTCAGAAGCGTTCTTTGAGGGATTATTACACAGAAAATGGGGCTAACGTACTGGGATATATTACAGAAGTCAATCAGCGAATAGTTAATGAGAACCCTTATTACCTTTCCGGTGACCTTATTGGGAAACAAGGGGTGGAAGGTTATTATGAGGAACTGCTGCGCGGGATAAAAGGGGTAAAATATATTCAGAAAGACAGATTTAACCGGGATATAGGAGCTTATAAGGATGGGATATATGATACCCTTCCAAAAAAGGGAAAAGATCTCACCATTACTATAGATGCAGAACTCCAAAAATATGGAGAACTGCTTATGGAAAATAAAAGAGGTGGTATTATAGCTATTGAACCGGCTACGGGAGAAATTTTGGCTATGGTGACAGCTCCAAACTATGATCCTGCAGAACTTGTGGGACGACAGCGTTCTGCAAATTTCACAAAGTTATATTACGACACCATAGCAAAACCGCTGTATGACAGAGCCCTTTTAGCAGAATATCCGCCGGGCTCCCCATTTAAGGTTGTAAATGCCCTGATAGGATTACAGGAGGGAATTGTAAACACTCATGAAAGATTTTCCTGCCATGGGGGATACTTCTATGGAAGAGGACGTAAAATGGGATGTCACCCTCATGCCAGTCCGCTGGATATGGTACCCGGAATAGCTCAATCCTGTAACGCCTACTTTGCCAACGTCTACAGGCGTATTATAGAAAAATATCCAACTCCCCAGGAAGGTGTAGATACATGGGCCAATCATCTGAAAAGCTTCGGCCTTGGTGATTATCTCGGATCTGATCTCTCTACTGGAAGACCGGGTAAGATCCCAACCTCGAAATACTACAATGCCATTTATAATTATCCTACCTACAAGTGGTTCTCTACAGCTACTATTTCGAATGCCATTGGACAGGGAGAGGTTTTAATGACCCCTATACAGTTGGCGAATATGACAGCAGCGATTGCGAACCGCGGGTGGTTCTATACACCACATATTTTAAAAGAGATAGATGGAAACCCGATAAAGATCAAGGAGTTCACCGAGAAAAAGTACACTACTATTGACGCAAAACATTTTGATCCTGTTATAGAAGGAATGCACCAGGTTTACAAAGCAGGTACAGCTTCTGCACTACAGATCCCGGGAATTGAGATCGCCGGTAAAACGGGTACGGCTGAAAACTTTACCAGGATAAATGGTAAAAGAGTTCAGCTCACAGACCACTCTATTTTCGTTGCCTTTGCTCCAGTTGATAATCCTAAGATCGCTATGGCAGTATTTGTTGAAAATGGTTATTGGGGTGGACGATATGCAGGACGGATCGCCGGACTTATGATAGAAAAATATCTCAAAGGAGAAGTCACCCGAACAGATATGGAAAAGTGGATCCTCACCCACAGCCTGGAAGAAGAATATGCCAAACCATACAGCGGGGAACCATTTAGAATTAACCAGTAATTATGTCCAAGACGATTTCCCAGTTCGACTGGCTTACCATTTTCATTTATATTTTACTGGTGACCATTGGATGGGTAAATATATATTCGGCCTCATTAGACGATACAGCAACTTCATTTTTTGATACCAGCCAGATCTACGGAAAACAGTTTATGTGGATCATGCTGAGCATTTTCCTTATCGTGATCCTTCTCTCCCTGGAAGCGAAGTTCTACGAACGTTTCTCCAGTGTTATTTATATCTTTTCGCTGATCTCTATCCTCGGGCTCTTTTTCTTCGGAAAAACGATTAACGGGGCTACTTCCTGGTATGTATTTGGCGGATTCTCAATTCAGCCGGCAGAATTTGCCAAAGTTGCTACAGCTCTGGCATTATCAAAATTCGTCAGTGACATTCAAACCAACATTCAGAACATAGGAGATCAGTTTAAAGCTCTGGTTATAATCGCCTTACCTGCCCTCATTATTCTACCCCAACCCGACGCCGGAAGTGCCATGGTTTATGCCGCTTTCTTCTTTCCGCTTTACAGGGAAGGACTTTCGGGAGTTTATCTGTTAGCAGGAAGCCTTGGGATCCTGGTGTTTGTGATGACATTGGTCTTTAGTCCTGTTTGGGTGTCAATAGGTGCTACTGTCATGGTTATTTTATCTTACTTCTTCAGAAAAAAGAAACGGCCGGGAGCGATAGCTTATTTAAGCATTCTTCTTATGGCAGTAGCCATCTCCTTTTCGGTTGATTATGTGTTTGAAAATGTTTTTGAGCAGCGCCACAGGGACCGGTTCAATATTGTACTGGGAAAAGAAGTTGACAATCGCGGAATAGGTTATAACACAAACCAGAGTGAAATTGCAATTGGTAGCGGAAGCTGGTTTGGAAAAGGCTGGACCGAGGGAACTCAAACCAAGGGGAATTTTGTGCCCGAACAACATACAGATTATATCTTTAGTACTGTTGGGGAGGAATGGGGTTTCGTGGGTAGCACTGTAGTCGTCCTTCTCTTCGTATTTCTCATTTTACGGATCATTCACCTTGCCGAACGGCAGAAATCTCAATTCAATCGTGTTTATGGATATAGCGTTGCCGGAATTCTCTTCGTTCATTTCTTTGTGAACATTGGGATGGTAATAGGTGTTTTCCCGACAGTAGGAATTCCGCTGCCCTTTTTTAGCTATGGTGGTTCCGGTCTCTGGGCTTTCACAATTCTCCTCTTCATCTTTATCAAACTTGATGCAGACCGGATGTCTTTCTGGTAGATTAGTATTGAGAAGTGAGATATGAGTAGTGAGATATGAGACGTAAGATCTCAGATCTGAGACCTTAGACCATTGTTGGCAGATTAAGAGGAGCCTTTCTACCCCTTGATCGTCGGGGCCCTATATATTTTTAGCTAAATAGTGAGGTAGAGAATTTCAGGTAAGCTTTATGTTTTTTCAAACGGGAACAACCGGTTACTCATTTTCAAGTACAAAAAAGTCTTGGCTCTTGACTCTTGACTCTTGGTCACTTCTTGCTTCCTGCTTCAATCTACTTTCTTAGGACCATCCTCTACCTGGTAACCTACAGAGCCTACATCAAAATTGCTTCTAAAGCTCCCACTACTCCGTACTCAATACTCAAAACTCAATACTATATACTAGAGAGCACAAAAAAAGGGCTTTCGAAAAAGCCCTTTTTGACACCTTATAATTTCAGGTTCTAATTTTTGATATTCGCCATACCGGATTTCTTGATGTTATTCATTTTCATGTCTTCAAGTACATGAACTGCTTCTTCCATATAGATATCACTGCTAAGGCTCTTATGCCATCTCTTTCTCTTCTCGGCAAGAACGGTATCTACTGCAAACAGATCTAATTCATAAGGGAGGGATTGGTAAGTTAGATTAGACTCATATTCTGAGATCTTATCAAATCTCTTAGCCTGCTCTTCATTCTGCTCCATCTCTCTTCTATATTCTTCAAAATTCAGAGGATAAATTGTATTATTTCTCTGATCTCTTATCCATTCAGCATTTTCTCTGATAAGATCAATATGCTCATTGTTTGCCATTCGTTTTTGACTATTTGAAAGAGTTTCCTCAAAGTCAATATATCCTTCCCACTCCTTAAAAGATGCTGCCTGGATCTGGTCCCACGGCAATGGGTTATTCATGTCCTTTTCCCCAATGTCTATAAAAGAATACCTGTCTGGCACCACTACGTCACTTTTCACACCTTCTAACTGAGTTGAACCTCCGTTCACCCTGTAGAATTTCTGAGTGGTGATCTTTAAGGCTCCAAGGTCTCCAAGATCACTATTCCTAACCCAGCGATTAAGGTCCAGTACATTTTGAACAGTACCTTTCCCATAAGTTTGTTTGCTACCAATAATTACAGCTCTTTTATAGTCCTGCATTGCTGCCGCTAGAATTTCTGAAGCAGATGCAGATAATTCATTTACGAGGATAACAAGAGGTCCATCCCAAAGAATTGAAGGGTCGTTATCCTTAAGTACTTCCTGTCCTTCTAATTTGGATTTTACCTGAACAATAGGACCTTCCTTAATAAACAATCCGGCAATGTCTACAACGGTTTTAAGGGAACCTCCTCCGTTATTTCTCAGATCGAGCACCAGCCCGTCCATTCCTTCTTTTTTAAGTCTAATGATCTCCTTCTTAACGTCTGAAGCTGCATTCCTTTCAGAATAATTTTCCATATCAAAATAGAATTTTGGCAGGTTGATCACTCCGTATTTGCGGGCATCTTTTTCAACCACTGCAGCTTTTGCATAAGTCTCTTCAATTTCAACTACATCCCGCGTAATCTCTACTTCTTTAAGCGTACCATCTACTTTTTTAAGAGTTAAGGTCACCTTAGAACCTTTTGGTCCTTTTATAAGATTTACGGCATCATCCAGGCGCATACCAACAACGCTGACTGCTTCTTTTTCATCTTCCTGTTTTACCTTAATGATCTCATCACCAACTTCGACTTCCTCACCTCGCCAGGCAGGTCCTCCCGAGATCACCTCTACAATTTTTACATTGTCGTTTTTCTTTTGAAGACGGGCTCCAATTCCCTCCAGCTTTCCACTCATGGCCATATCAAAACGATCTTTATCCTGTGGCGCGAAATAAAAAGTATGGGGATCAAATTCCTCTACTATAGCATTCACGTATACAGAGAACCAGTCTTTACGCTCAAGATCTGAACTAAAATCAAAATATTCCTCAAGTGAATTAAGAGTCAGTTCCCGGGCTTCTTTTTCAAGTTCGACATCAGATTTAGCAGCATAACCGGGGTCATTTTCTAACTCTCTTTCCTGTTCCTTCTTTATATCATAAAAGTTGGAAATAGCAGAAAATTTTAATTGCTTTCTCCATCTTTCCTTCATTTCTTCTTTATCCGTTGCATATCCACGTTTGCTGTAATCTGTATCCAGCTCTTCCTTTGCATTAAAATCAAAAGGTTGCTTGAGGATCTCCCTGTACATACCTTCAGCTTCGGCCATACGCTCTACAAGACGGGCATGTGTAAGATCAAAGAAATTGATCTCACTATTCTTAATTTCATCATCAATAAGAGTCTCATATTTCTGAAACTCCTCAACATCACTGGCATAGAAATATCTTTTTAAGGGATCTATAGCATTGAGATAATCTTTATATACTTCAGCAGAAAAGGCATCGTCTACTTCCCTGGCATCGTAATGGCCATTCTGCAGAACATAGGTAATGAGCTCAATTAAAGTCTTGTCTTTATTGGGATCATTAAATGTTTTGGTCGTAAAGCTGCAGGAAGCTGCGGCAAACAGCAACACCAGCACAAGTAGTTTATAATTCCTTTTCATTATGCTACGTATTTTCATCATTAGTATACTTCTACTACAGTAAAAACTATGCCAAGTTACATAGTATATCTCCTTTTTGTTAATTTACGAATATAAGGCTTTCCTCAGGATTTTAATTTATTTTAGCGACCATAAAATTTTCACAAATGTCTCAGAAAAAACCGCTCATTTTAGTAACTAATGACGACGGAATAACGGCTCCGGGAATACGGGCTCTAATAGAAGTAATGAAACAATTGGGAGATGTGGTGGTTGTAGCACCCGATAGCCCTCAAAGCGGAATGGGACATGCCATTACAATTAGTGATACCTTGTTTTGTGACCAGGTGACAGTAAAAGAAACGTATAAACATAAAGAATACAGCTGCTCGGGCACTCCGGCCGACTGCGTAAAAATAGCCACCCAGGAGATCCTGCACCGCAAACCCGATCTTTGTGTAAGCGGCATAAACCACGGCTCAAATTCCTCTATAAATGTGATCTACTCAGGCACCATGAGCGCAGCAGTAGAAGCAGGAATAGAAGGCATTCCGGCAATAGGTTTTTCTCTGCTGGATTATTCCCTAAACGCCGACTTCGAACCTTCTAAGCCATTCGTGAAGCGTATTACCCGGCAGGTCTTAAAACACGGTCTTCCAAAGGGGGTTGTCCTAAATGTCAACCTGCCAAAGCTTAAAGAATCTGAAATTAAAGGAATTAAAGTGTGTCGGCAGGCCAATGCCCGCTGGGAAGAGGAATTTGACAAGAGAACCAATCCCCAGGGAAGGGATTACTATTGGCTTTCGGGCCGATTTGTAAATGAAGATGAAGGCGAAGACAGCGATGAATATGCCCTGTCACAAGGTTATGTTTCGGTGGTTCCGGTTCAATTTGATCTTACGGCCCATCAGTTCCTTAGAGACTTAAATACCTGGGAACTGAATGATTAAAAAGGAAATTTTCATAGGATTTTTAACAGGTATAGGTACCAACCTGCTGGGAATGCTCATTTACATTCTAATATTTTCTGAGCTTTCTGTCATGGAGACAATTAAGGAGTCAGTAAAAGGAGATTTTATCGGCACATTGATCACTGCAGGTGCTATTCTTAATTTCCTGCCGTTCTTTTATTTCCTGAAAAAGGAAAAAATCTATCGTGCCCGGGGAGTCCTTATGGCCTCTATACTCGCTGCGATCGTGATTGCAATTATAAAGCTGGTATAAAATGAAGTACTACATCATCGCAGGAGAAGCCTCAGGAGACCTTCACGCTGCCAACTTAATGAAGGCACTCAAGAAGACAGATCCAAAAGCAGAGTTCAGGTTCTGGGGAGGTGATCTCATGGAAGAAGAAGGTGGCACTGCGGTTAAACATTACCGGGACCTGGCTTTTATGGGTTTCGCCGAAGTGATCATGAATCTGCGCACTATTTTAAAAAATATTTCTTTTTGCAAGGAAGACATCAAAGCCTGGAACCCCGATGTTATTATTTTTGTGGATTATCCCGGTTTCAACCTGCGCATTGCCAAATGGGCCCGAAAGGAAGGTTACAAAACTCATTTCTACATCTCTCCACAGATTTGGGCATGGAAGGAAAACCGGATAAAAGACATTCAGAGAGACATAGACGAGATGTACGTCATCCTGCCATTTGAAAAAGAATTTTATGAGGAAAAACACGGATTTAAGGTTAATTTCGTGGGACATCCACTCATAGATGCTATTGGAGATCGTCCACCGGTAGATATAAGAAAGATCAAGGCAAAGTATGGGTTGGATGATCGGCCGGTAATTGCATTGCTCCCCGGGAGCCGCAAGCAGGAGATTTCCAAGATGCTGGAGATCATGTTAAGCGTTACAGATGATTTTAAAGATTACCAGTTTGTAATCGCAGGTGCCCCCAGCCAGGAAGAAGAATTCTACAGGCCTTTTATAAAAAAGAAGAACGTGCACCTGGTAATGAACAGGACTTATGACGTCCTGGAAATATCAACTGCAGCTTTGGTTACTTCGGGCACAGCCACTCTTGAAACTGCCCTTTTAAAAGTTCCGGAAGTAGTTTGCTATAAGGGAAACTTTATCTCCTACCAAATTGCCAAACGTATCATTAACCTCGAGTATATTTCCCTGGTCAACCTTATCATGGACCGCGAAGTTGTAAAGGAACTCATTCAGAATGAGTTCAATCACAAGAACCTCAAAAAAGAGCTCACAAAAATTCTTTCAGAGGAGCAAAGAAAAAAAATATTTGCCGATTATTTAGAGCTTGAACAAAAACTTGGCGGTAAAGGAGCCAGTGAGAACACAGCACGTCTTATATATCAAAAAATTTCAGCTTCATGAAAATCTGGAAATTTGGAATTTTGTTTTTAGTTTTTAGCCTGTCCTCCTGTGGCACCCATAAGAAGGCGGGAGTTGTTTCTTGGGAAACTGAGAATAAAAAAGAACGCACTCCATTTGCCGAAATACCCGATTTTGTAGACCTCGGGGAGGAGATCATAGAAGACCTGGAGGGAGAGACTTATAATATTATCGATCACGCCCTTCAATTCTTAGGAACAAAATATAAATATGGAGGCACATCCCCTGAGGGAATGGATTGTTCGGGCCTGGTTTACACTTCATTTCTGCAAAAGGAAATAGAACTCCCGCGATCGTCAAGAGATATGGCACTTTTAGGTGAGGAACTTCAACTGACCCAGGTAAAGACCGGTGACCTCCTTTTTTTCAAAACAGACAGGCGCAAAAAGAACATTAACCATGTGGGACTTGTGGTCGAACTGGATCATGACAGGATCCTGTTTATCCATTCCAGCACCTCCCGCGGTGTCATAATTTCGGGAATGGATGAAAATTACTGGCGGGAACATTTTGTAATGGCGCGGCGCATTCTATAAATTATTATCTTGGATTAAATCCTTGAGCGATAATTAATTGAACACAGCGGTCATTCGAATCAGCCTTGTGCTGCTTATCGGTATTATTAGTGGCTTCCGCCTGGAACTGCCTCTAAAAATAGCCTTTCTGAGCCTGCTGGCGGGGCTCATTTTATTTTTTATCTCCTTTATACGAGCCAAAAAGCTTATTTTTCCCGACGCTTTCTTCGGAAGCAGTACTTTCCTGCTCTTCTTTCTTTTGGGGATCTTCTCTACGAGTCTTCATCTCCCCAAAAACCAGCCAAATCATTACCTCAATAAAGTTTCATCAGAACCCCAGCTTCTGAAGCTTCGAGTTAAGGAATCGCTCAAGTCCGACTTATACAATCACAAATTTGTTGCTGAAGTTCTTTTGGCAGGTCAACAACAAACACATGGCAAGATCCTTTTACTTCAGCCGAAAGACAGCCTGAGATCACCTTTTTTGGAAGGTCAGAAAATCATAATCGCCGCAACTCCTGAAGCAATTCCTTCCCCACTTAATCCACACCAGTTCGATTATTCTCAATTCATGGCCCGGAAAGATATTTACCGGCAGGTAAACTTACGGCAGGGAATTTACCAGGTTCTTCCTTCAGAAATAATCGGAATAAAAATAGCTGCAGCAAATTTGCGAAGGGAGATCACTGCTGCTTTACAACAAAAAAGATTTGGAAAAGAAGAACTGGCAGTAGTACAGGCATTGTTATTGGGACAGAAACAGGACATTTCTGCAGAGACCTATAATAATTTTGCAGCCGCCGGTGCCATTCATATCCTTGCTGTCTCTGGACTGCACGTGGGAATTATTCTATTAATCCTCAACAGGCTTTTCGCTCCTCTTAGAAGGCTCAAAAATGGCAGTTTTTTAAAGACTTTCCTGGTGATCATATTTCTGTGGGGGTTTGCAGTGCTGGCCGGTCTTTCTCCATCGGTCGTGCGGGCAGTGACTATGTTCAGCTTTATTGCAGTGGGCCTGGAAATCAAGCGCCGTACCGGAACGCTGAATTCAGTTTTTTTGTCCCTGCTCCTCTTGATCCTAATCAGGCCGCAGTGGATCTTTGAAGTTGGCTTTCAGCTCAGTTATTCAGCCGTAATTGCTATTGTACTTTTTCAGCCTTTACTGTCTGGTCTTTACCAGCCCTCGACAAGAGCGGGAAAATATTTCTGGGGCCTTTTCACCGTCACCCTGGCCGCACAGATAGGTGTTCTCCCGCTGAGCTTATACTATTTCCATCAGTTTCCCGGCTTGTTCTTCCTCACCAACCTGCTTATTCTTCCGTTCCTGGGCGTCATCCTCCTCTTTGGAGTCCTGGTGATCATACTGGCCCTACTGGATATATTGCCCGCCTTTGTAGTCAACACCTATGAACTAATCATTGAGATTCTCAACAGCATAGTAGGAGTTATTGCCCGGCAGGAACAATTCCTGTTTAAAGACATTCCTTTTAGTATTGCCGAAGTTCTTGGATGGTATCTTTTGATTTTAGTGCTTTATTGGCTGTGGAAATATTTCAGCTATAAAAAACTACTGTTAGGTCTTGCTTCCATCCTTGTACTGCAATTTATTTACATCTCCCAGGCATTTAAAAACGAAGATGAGCTTATCATTTTCCACCGAGGAAGGAATACATTAATTGGTAAGACTGAAAAAGATCAACTGAATCTGTATCATAAGATGGACGGTGCGGCAGGAGAAGTGAGTATCATCCAAAATTATAAAGTGGGAGAAAGCATTGCTAGGATAGAAGAAAAACCACTGCAAAATATATACTCCCACGAAGATCAATTTCTGATCCTCACAGACAGCAGCGGAATCCTTCCGGCAGTAGTCCCTTCAAATTTTCATTTACTACTCTCAGGTTCACCCAGGATCAATCTTGAGCGTGTCCTGGAACAGGTAAAACCTGCAGCAGTAATTGCGGACGGAAACAATTACAGGTCACTGGTGGCAAGATGGGAGGAAACAACACGTAAATCTGGTATCAGGTTCCATTACACCGGAAAGGATGGGGCGTATATTATAAGATGAGGCTTAGTTATAAAATCTTGGATAGCTTAATTTTTTTAAATAAAATGCCCTCCTATTTATAGAGGGCAGTATATTTTTTAAGAAATGAAATCTTAATTAGCAACCACAAATTCGTTCTTAAATGACTCGGAATAGGCTTTAAAAGCTTCAGGGGTCGTGATCTTCTTGTAATCTTCCTCAACAAATAACTTCAGGAATAATTCCAGTTGGTGCGGAGTGCGGTAACCAGGAATAGGGCCTATCAGGTTTCCTTTTTCATCAAAAAATACAAGACTTGGATAGCCGGTGATCTTCATCGCACGGGCAAACTGGTGAGTGCTGTTTCGGCCTTTCCTGTCCGGGTTGTATTCAGGATTAGTAAAAGTATGCTCACGGTAGTTTACAACCTCTGTACCTTCAGCATTGAACTTTACCGGGTAATAGTGTTTATTGATGTACTTTATTACATCCTCATTAGTGAAGGTGTTTTTGTCAAGTAACTTACAGGGGCCACACCAGATTGTATAGGCATCCAGGAAAATTTTCTTTGGGTTCTTCTTTTGAGCCGCCAAAGCTTCATTCATGGTCATCCACTTGATCTCCTGGGCAATGCCCGAAGTCATTGCAAAAATCATGATAACCACAAAGAGTATACATTTTTTCATGCTTTTTCTTTCACCTACGCAATAGTCGTACCTAAGTTATAAAAATTACGCCCTCCAAAAGAGAGGGCGTAAAAATAATAAATTTGAATAGTTTTATTTAACCCCGTGCATAAGCTTCTTAAGCAACGGATTCAACAGCGCCACCAGTACTCCTGCCCCAATCGGCACTATGGTAAATATGAGGAAGAACGTTGAAAGGCTGTATTGTTCAGTTATTTCATCGATCATTCCCCCAAAAGAACCAGCAAGTTTATTCCCAATGGCAATAGCCAGATACCACATTCCAAACATAAATGCGATCATCCTCGCCGGCACCAGTTTACTTACATAGGACAGACCCAGTGGAGACAAACAAAGTTCTCCAAGGGTATGGAAAAGATAAGCCAGAATAAGCCAGATCATGCTTACTTTCGCACCTTCGGCCAGGCCTGAAGATCCAAATGCGAGTAATCCAAACCCTATTCCCAACAAGACAAGTCCAAAGCTGTACTTCCATGCTGCAGAGGGATTATATTTACTTTCCCACCATTTGGAGAAGAAAGAAGCAAACACGATGATAAAGAATGAGTTAAGAATACTAAACCAGGATACAGTGATCTCTGTAGCATCACCTGAAAATTCCCTTACCAGCATCCAGATCACGATCGCCCATATAATTCCGAAGCAAACTACCAGTACTACATTAGATCCCAAAACCTGCTTATAGGTCTGCTTCCAAAGCAGGTAGAGCACCCATGTAATGATCATAAGCGGTACTACCGTGAGAAGGGTATTGACAATATTGAAGACGGTAGCTCCCCCTCCAACTAAAACCCTATCGACAGAATCCCTGGCAAAGATGATAAGCGAGGTCGCTCCCTGTTCAAAAGACATCCAGAAAAACACTGTAAAAAAGGCAAAAATGACCACAGCAATTAACCTGTCTCTAACAACTTTTGCATATCGGGCAATCCTGGAGATCACCAGTACAAGAAAAAGCACGAGCCCAATAAGTGCGAGCCCGAGAGGTCCTGAAAAAGGTTCTCCCTGGAAATCGAAAGGCATGACTGCCGGCAACAAATTCAGATTTGCTATTCTTGATACCGGATCATTAATAAGATAAAGAAAACCAATAACAGAAGTTGCCAGAATCAATATCTTGTCAAGAGTCGTAAAAGGGTTATGGGAGTGATCTTTTATTCCTGATTCCTCTTCTTTTTTAAGTTCTTCAGCTTTTTTCTTCCTGTCAGGCACTCCCCCTATATTTCCAAAAAGAGGTTTAGCAAGCCAGAACTGAAGCGTACCAAGTAACATGAAAATTCCTGCAAGACCAAAGCCCCAGCTCCATCCTACTCTTTCGGCTAAATATCCGCACAGCATCATTCCAAAGAATGCTCCGGCGTTTACCCCCATATAAAAGATAGTGTAGGCACCATCTTTTTTATCGGGTTTCCCGTCATACATTTCAGAAATAATGGAGGTAATATTTGGTTTGAAGAAACCAGTTCCTATCACCAGTAAAGCAAGTCCGAAATACAGAGAGAATTCTGTTTCTACGGCCATGGAGGCATGTCCTAGAGTCATGATTGCCGCACCTATGACAACGGCCCAGCGATACCCGGTGATCTTATCGGCAATAATTCCCCCGGCAATAGGTGTTAGATAAAGTAAGCCGGCATAGGTTCCAAACAGGGCTCCTGCATTTTCTGCACTCCAGCCCCAGCCGGGATTATCCACCCCTACTATTGCCATGGTAAGGAAATTGATAAGCAGCACTCTCATACCGTAGAAGGAGAATCGCTCCCACATTTCGGTGAAGAAAAGCACAAACAGGCCGGCAGGATGGCCTAAAACTTTTGATTTAAAAAAATCATTCTCTGCCGCTGGAACCGTAGCTGCCATTACCTCTTTCTTTTAGAATCTTCTTTTTCTACAAGATCTTCATCTCCGAGTTCAAAATTTTCCTGTTGCGGAAGTTCTCTCTCTTCATCTTCAACCCCGTGAGTAAGGCGCTTCAGCGGCTTGAGCATCAGCAATACTAGCACAGCAAAGGCAACGGTAAATATGGTGATCCCAAGGAAAATGGTGCCGTCTCCGGCTTCCGAAGAAAATTCACCTACAATTCCTGCAAGTTTATTTCCGAGTCCGGTAGCTGCGAAATAAACCCCCATCATTAGAGATGCATATTTCACCGGTGCAAGTTTAGTAATAAAGGATAATGCTACAGGAGAGGAACTTAATTCCCCAATGGTATGGAAGAGATAAGCAAGTACAAGCCAGTACATCGCTGATGCACCATCATTTTGGAATTCCATAGAAGCGAATACCATGAACACAAACCCAATCCCCATAATAATAACCCCTATTGCCATTTTAAAAATAGAGGATGCTTCTTTACTCTTTAATTTTCTCTTAGCCCAGAAGTTCGCGACTATTACCCCAAAGATGATGATAAAAAGTGCATTCAGAGACTGGAACCAGGAAGCAGGAACTTCACTACCAATAAGCGGCAAACTAAACGGCAAAGTTCTGTCTGTCTTTTCCAGTGCGTAGATGTTCATCAAACCTCCTGCCTGTTCAAAAGCTCCCCAAAATACAATTACCAGTATGAATGAGAGCAGCATTACCACATAACGGTCTTTCATGACCTGTGTAGTAAGATCCTTATATACCATAAGCATCATGGCGGTTACCAGCGTAAGGAAAATAAACAGGAATCCATAAGCTATGTCTTCGACAACCAGCCAGTAAATTGAAAATGCAAAAAGGGCAGCAGATATTGCCAGCTGCAAAGGAGATTTAAAAAGGGACGAAAACATGCCTCCAAAAGAAGCTCCTTCATCTCTTTCTGCCTTAGAAAGCAGGTTACCCACTTCCACAAGATATTTTTGTCCCCACAGGTACACTAAAAGACCGAGTGCCATTGCGATCCCCGCAAGACCAAAGCCCCAGTGCCATCCTATATTTTCTCCGACATAACCGACGATCAAACTCGAAAGAAAAGCTCCCAGGTTGATCCCGATATAGAAAATGGTAAATCCTTTATCCCGGCGAATATCACCCTCCTTGTAAAGTCCACCTACCATAGTAGAAATATTAGGTTTAAGCATCCCGACTCCGGCGATTATAAGTCCCAGACCGGTATAGAAAGCCCACATTTCTTCAACTGCCAAAATACCATGACCGGCTACCAGTATGATCCCGCCCCAAAGGACGGCTTTTTTCTGTCCCAAGAGTTTATCGGCAATAATTCCTCCCGGAATAGAAGCCACGTAAACAAGCATGGTATACCAGCCGTAAAGGGCCAAAGCTTCCCCGTTGGACCAACCAAGACCTGCATTTCCTCCCTGTGTTGCACTCACCAGATATAATACAAGTATGGCGCGCATTCCATAGTAGGAAAAGCGCTCCCACATTTCTGTAAAAAATAAAACATAAAGACCTACCGGGTGACCAAATAATTCCTGGTTCTTCGGTGCTGTTGCTGCGTTTGCCATTATAGGGATGATTTTATATTAGGATTAACTTTTAAATTTTCTTCAATAAATCTGGTCATGAGAGTATAGAGATGCAAACGGGTGTTGCCGCCGTAGATCCCGTGATTTTTATCGGGATAAATGGCCCAGTCAAACTGTTTGTTCGCCTGTACCAGGGCTTCTATCATCCTCATGGTATTCTGCACATGTACATTGTCATCTCCGGTTCCATGTACCAGTAAATAAGCTCCTTCAAGCTTTTCAACATGGTTGATTGGCGAATTTTCATCATATCCCGAGGGATTCTCCTGCGGAGTGGTCATATATCTCTCTGTGTAGATCGTATCATAAAACCTCCAGCTGGTTACCGGAGCAACGGCAATAGCCATTTTATAGACATCATTCCCTTTTAAAATGGCATTGGAAGACATAAAACCACCATAGCTCCAACCCCATATGCCAATATTCTCTGCATCTATATATTCCCGGCTCCCAAGAACACGTGCCGCTTCAATCACATCCTCTACTTCATATTTTCCTAATTCTTTCTGAGTGACCTTTTTAAAAGCTGCACCTTTATATCCTGTGCCACGTGGATCGATCCCCACTACGATATATCCTTTGCCTGCAAGCATTTGATACCAGTAATCATTTGTACTGTGGAAACGATTCGCCACTTCCTGTGAACCGGGCCCCGAATACTGGGCAATAAAGAGCGGATACTGCTTTGAAGGATCAAATTCAGGAGGTTTCACCATCCACATATTCAATTCATTGTCGTTGACAGGAAGAGTTGAAAATTCCTTCGGACTGAAATTAAACTGTTTAATTTGATTCAGCAGTTCCTTATTGTTGAGGATCTCTCGCACCAGCTTTCCGTCCTTTGCACGATGTAGTGAAAATTCAAACGGAGTAGTTGCACTATTGTAGCTATTAATGAAGTAAGTGTAGTCGGCACTAAAGTCGGCACTGTTCTGCCCTACCTTGTTTGTAAGCTGTTTTTTGTTTTTACCATTGGCCTTTATTGAAAAAACATCCCGATTAATACTTCCGTTCTCTGTACTCTGGTAGAAAATTGTTTTTGATTTAGGATCAAACCCGTAATAATTTGTCACTTCCCAATTTCCTCTTGTAACCTGGTTTTTCAGTTTTCCATTCTTATCATAATGATAAATATGGTTCCAGCCATCCTTTTCACTGGTCCAGATAAAACTGTTGTCAGCCAGAAAAGTAAGATTATCGGTAACATCCACATAAGCTTCATCCTTTTCGGTAAGTACGATGTTTGCATCATTTGTACGGGCGTTGACAAAGAACAATTCAAGTACGTTTTGATGACGATTAAGCACCTGTGCACTTAATATGTTGGCATCATTGGTCCATTTTATACGCGGAATGTAAAAATCATTGTAATCCCCAAGATCTATATTTGAGGTAGATCCTTTCTGAAGGTCGTATATATGCAGCGAAACTTCAGAATTTGCTTCTCCGGCTTTAGGGTATTTGAAGACTGTTTGTGTCTGATAAAGTTCCTGTCCATAAACATCCATTGAGAATTGGGGAACATTTGACTCATCGAATCTCAAAAATGCGATTTTGTCACTGTCTTTATTCCACTGAAAAGCACGGACAAAGGAGAATTCCTCTTCATAAACCCAATCGGCCACACCGTTAATGATCTTATTCAACTCCCCGTCTGTAGTGACTTGTGTTGTTTCACCTGAAGCAAGATCTTTTACGTATATATTATTTTCGTAAACGTAAGCAACTTTTTCTCCATTGGGAGACAGGGTTGGCTCCTTGATCTTACTTTTAGAAATTTTTTGGAGCTGTTCAGTCTGAAGGTCATAAACGTAAAAAATTCCGCGGGTAGAGTGACGGTAAATAGGTTCAATTTCAGTTCCCAGGACCAGTTTATTTTCGTTGTCACTAAATTCATAACCCGAAAAATACTTTATGTCATTAAGATCTCCACTGTTAAGAATAGTGCGGGTCTTATTTCCTGTCTCATAGGAATAAACATCAATAGAGGATGTGCCGCTCGCACGGTCAAAATTCAGGACTACATACTCCTTACCGTTGTTGAGAGATCGAAGGGATTCCATTCGCTCCTGGCGGAAAGTCCCTCCCCATATATCTTCAAGTGTTATTTGTTTTTTTTGTGCGGTAAGTACGGTGGTGGCCGAAAGAAAAAAGGCCAGAAGGCCGTAGGTCAACTTCATTATTTGTGATTAAAATATTGGCTTGCCAAGTTTAATAAAAATTCAGGTAAAAAACAGATTTTCGCCTGTTAAATCATAACAAGATGTTAAAGAAAATTAAGGTTCCCAAACCATGAAAAAATTTATATTAGTGGGAAAACCAGAAATTTGATGATTTTCCCGCTATTCTGTTTGTAGTTGTATCTTTGCCTTTCCAATTTTTGCAAAATGATCGATCCAATTCCTGGGTTTTCAAAACTCACTAAAGAGGAGAAAATTCAATGGCTTGGCAGGACCTACCTCGCCGGCAATACTGATGCTGAAAATATTCTGAAACAATACTGGAATCCAGACTCCAGGCTGCAGCAATTACACGAAGAATTCACAGAAAATACACTCTCCAACTACTATCTCCCTTTTGGACTTGCTCCCAATTTCCTTATTAATGGGGAAAGAATGGCTATTCCAATGGCAATTGAGGAAAGTTCTGTGATCGCCGCCGCCAGTAAAGCTGCAAAATTCTGGGGGAAGCACGGAGGTTTTAAGGCTGAAGTTTTAGGGACGCGTAAGATAGGTCAGGTTCATTTCATGTTTAATGGTAAAAAGAACAAACTGCAGGATTTCTTCAGAAAAGTAAAGCCGGAGTTACTTGAGGCAGTTGAACCTCTCACCAAAAATATGAAAAAGAGAGGCGGCGGAGTGGTGAACCTGGAACTTAGGGATAAAACTGAACTTTTGGGAGGTTATCACCAGCTGCACGGCACCTTTGAGACCAAGGACTCCATGGGTGCGAATTTCATCAATTCCTGCCTGGAGCGATTTGCTGAAACCTTTAAAGCTGAAGCCGGGAAATATGAAGCTTTTTCTCCTTCCGAAAAAGAGATCGAGATCGTAATGAGCATACTATCGAATTATGTACCGGACTGCCTGGTGAGAGCTGAAGTTTCCTGCCCTGTAGAAGAACTTGCAGATCATGGTATGAGCGGGGAAGATTTCGCCGCAAAGTTTGTTCGGGCAATCAAGATTGCTGAAGCAGAACCCTATCGTGCAGTAACACACAATAAGGGAATCATGAACGGCATCGATGCCGTAGTTCTTGCCACAGGAAATGATTTTAGAGCCGTGGAAGCCGGGATCCACGCATATGCTTCAAAAGACGGAAGATACACCAGCCTTACCCATGCCGATGTGCGCAACGGCGAGTTCAGGTTCTGGATGGAAATTCCGCTGGCGCTTGGAACTGTAGGTGGATTAACGGGCTTACATCCGCTTTCCAGGATCGCACTGGAGATCCTTCAAAAACCATCGGCAGAAGAGCTGATGAAGATCGTTGCGGTTGCAGGACTTGCCCAGAATTTCGCTGCCGTGAGATCATTGATCACTACGGGAATTCAGCAGGGGCATATGAAAATGCACCTTATGAATATTCTAAATCAGCTAAATGCTAATTCAAAAGAAAAAGAACTGCTGGTGACACATTTCAAAACACATAATGTATCTCATAGTGCAGTCGAAGAACAACTGGATAAACTAAGAAGTTAATGCAAAAATTCCACAGTCACGGAAAATTACTGATAAGCGGCGAGTATCTTGTCCTGGATGGTGCCACAGCTCTGGCACTCCCCACAAAACCTGGGCAAAGCCTGGAAGTGGTGGAGATTGAGGAACCGGTGATCAAGTGGAAAAGCATCGACAGCGAAGGAAATATTTGGTTTGAGGAGAATTATAAAATGTCTGACTTGCAGGCTTCTTCAAACAAATCAACAGCCATTAAAGATGAGGTTTCAAAAATGCTATTTTTGACACTCTTTTCGGCAGCACAGAAAAACAAAAAAGTTCTTAATAAAGCAAACGGTTATCAAGTAACTTCCACAACCGAATTTCCTCTTGATTGGGGACTCGGCACCTCCTCCACCCTTGTCGCCAACATTGCAAAATGGTTTGATATTAATGTTTTTGAGCTCCTTGCAGACACCTTTGGAGGCAGTGGGTATGACGTAGCGGTGGCACTTCATGGCAGTCCTGTTACCTTTGAAAAACAAGGTGCTGAAAACAGCATTTTAAAGACCTCTTTCGACCCTCCTTTTAAGGATCAAATATTCTTTATACATCTCAATCAAAAACAGAACAGCAGAGAGTCCATAAAACATTACCGGGAGCAGGAAAAAAGATCTTTGGACACGGCAATAGAGAAAATATCGGCCCTAACTCACAGCATAATAACCTGTACCAGCCTAACAGAATTTAACCTGCTGCTAGAGCTGCATGAAAATATCATTTCACAACAAACAGGCCTGCAAAAGGTAAAATCCAAACTCTTCCCCGACTATCCCGGGGCAATAAAAAGTCTTGGAGGCTGGGGCGGAGATTTTATTCTGGCTACAGGTAATGCAGAGGATATGGAATATTTTAGAAAGAAGGGATATAACACCATTCTTGCTTATTCGGATATAATACTTCAGTAGGATCACAAACGACTGTCACACTGAGCCAGTGACCGCAGGGAACGACGATCGAGTGCTTAGGTGTAAAAAAATTAATTGTTCTTTAAACAAGACCAACTAAACTAAAAAAGCCCTTCCGATGATCCGAAAGGGCTTTTGATTTATTTAGCGGGCAAGATCCTAGTAGAATCTGGCGCGATTATCTTCAATCTCTGCAGTTTCTTTCAAGGCTTCAAAAACTTCTGTATTCACAGTAGTTCTTTTTGCCGCAGCTTCTCTTGCCGCATAAGATCTATACGAATCAAGCTGTTGCGCCTGATTTTTCTGAAGTGTCTTTACAACAAAAACACCTTTTTCACCTGCAATCGGTTGACTCACAGCCCCCTCTTCAAGAGCAAATGCAGCTCCAACAACCTTTGGCTCGCTACCTACACCCGGAAGTGTGGGGCTGTTTCGGTTTACAGCGTTAGCAGTATTCACCTCAACATTTTGACTCTGGGCTATTTGCTGAAGATCATTACCTGAAATTCTCTTCTTAATGATCTCTGCTTTCTTTTGTTTCTGAAGGATTGGAATTACAATTGAAGAAGCAGATTCCGCAGATTTAAGGCCTTTATCATTTCTTGCGGTAACCTGTGCTACTACATAACCTGTCGGCACTTCAAATCTTTTAATATCTCCTACTTTTACTCCATCTTCAAAAGCCCACTGTACAATTCTTCGTTGTGGTCCTATTCCGGGAATGTTTTCTTCAAGCTGCTGAATATCCTTAACCGGTCTAACCTGCATATCTCTTTCTTTGGCAAGATCTGAAAAGTTCCCATCTCTGGCAGCAAGTTCAAATCTTGTAACGTCGGCGAAAAGGTCATTTAGAGATTTTTCTGAAGGCTGAATGGCTCGGGATACAGTAGCAAGCTTTACAGCTTGTTCTTTATCTGTCTGTTCCTGAATATGAATTACGTGATAACCAAACTGTGTTTCCACTACTCCTACAGTTCCTTCGTTGTTGGTAAATACGAAATCATTAAAAGCAGGCACCATAGTTCCGGGGGTAAACCAACCAAGATCTCCTGCATCTTCTTTATTTGAAGCATCTGCAGAATATTCTGAAGCAAGCTCTGCAAATTGGTCGCGATTATTTCTTACCACATTAGTAATACTATCAGCTAATTCTTTTGCCTGCTGTTTGGTTCTTGTAACCTGACCTCCAACAGGAGAACCCTGCCATGCTACAAGGATATGACGGGCTTTAGCAGAGTCAGGGATCTGAGCCGTTTCCACAACTCTTGAAATTCTCCAGGCTCCGTTATATTTATATGGTCCATAAGTCTCTCCTTCTCCCAGATTGAATAGAGCATCTGCATGCTCTGATGGCAACTGACTCTTAAAGACGAAATTATTAGCAAACTTTTGATCTGAAGTTTCATTTACGAAAGTTTCCCAATCTCTGGTGCCGGCAAATCCCGCAACAGTATCATTGCTGTTGGTAGCAGCGTTAAATTCCACACGGTTTTTCAACAGGCCTTCAAGATCTGTTCTCACTTCCTGCTCATCTTCAGGAGAAGCCTGCTCTTCAAAATAAACATATTGAATGTCACGACTGGCTTCAGAACCAAATTGCCCCGGATTAGCCTTGATGTAATCTCTAATCTCATTTTTAGAGACTTCAACTTCAGAATCATCAACAGAAGTATAAGGAATCTGAACAAACTCCATATCTACATTATCGTTGGCAAATCGATAAGCCTGCTCTCCCTCAAGAAGGGTGGCTCCCACACCGGCTCTAACCAGGTTAAGATAGATCTGCTCCCTCGCAGTCTCGGCAATACCGGTTTCATAATCTAACCACTGCTGATAAGCTTGTGGAGAAGTAGACTTAAGAGTAGCCACATATTCGCGCAGTTTATTCTCATCAAACATTCCTGCCTCGTTTGTGAAGTTTGGATTATTACCCATATCTCTTCGAAGCATATCCTTTACCTGGGCTTCTTCCACGCGAATTCCAAGTTTTTCGAACTGCTCCTGTAGGAGGGTTCTGCGAACATTCATATCCCACACCATATTCACTGCCTGAGCAGTAGAAGCGTTTGGACCCAAATTTCGCTGGTAGGCCTCTACCTGTCTTGCAAACTGCTCTCTTTCTATGTCCTCTCCATTAATAGTTGCAATGGTATTTTGCGATTTCTGAGAAACCATACCACCATTCCTGATCACATCGGCCAGAACGAATGAGAAAAGCGCCAAAGCGATAATTACGATCAGGAAGACCGAACGCTGCCTTATTTGATTTAATACTGCCATTATTTATATTGTTAATTCTAAAATATAGGGGGCGAAAATAACGTTTTTAGCTTTATTAAAAAAACTATAAATCTTCAAAATTAGGGAAAAACAAAAATTTAATCCCGCTGGTTTACAATAACCTCCACCAGCTCGATTTTTGTATTGGAGACTTCTTTGATATGGAATTTAAAATTGTCTATTTCAACGACTCCGTCCTTAGGAGGAATCTCTTCTGTATGATCAAGAATATAACCTCCAAGTGTTTCGTAATTCTCACCAATAGGAATGTCGAGTTTGTAAGCTTCATTCAGGTAATCCACCTCCAGCCGGGCAGCAAAAAGATACCTGTTCTCATCAAGTTTTTCTTCAATAAGCACTACAGGGTCATGTTCATCTTCAATTTCTCCAAATAATTCTTCCACTATATCTTCAACAGTCATCATTCCGCTGGTACCGCCATATTCATCTATAACCACGGCAATGCTTTTTCTTTTCTTTATAAGAATATTAAGCACATCCTTGACCAGCATGGTTTCGGGCACGAAAACTACCGGCAACAGGATAGATTTTATTGTTTCGGGTTTTTTAAAAAGTTCAAAGGAGTGGATATATCCTATGATATCGTCAATATTCTCACGATACACCAGGATCTTTGACAGACCTGTGGCGGTAAAAGTCTCCACGAGCTCTTTTGGATCTGTAGTGATCTCCACTGCTACAATCTCTGTTCGTGGGATCATCACCTCCCTTGATTTTACTTCAGAAAATTCCAGGGCATTCTGGAAGATCTGGATCTCGGAATCTACTTCCTGGTCATGCTCCACCCTTTCCATCTGCTCATTGATATAGTTTCCCAGTTCTACTTTAGTAAAAGCCAGTTGCACTTCGTCTCCTTCAGTTTTAAAGAAACGTTTCAATATCAAGTCTGATATCCAGATCACAAATGAGGAGATAAAGCTGAAAAGAATATAGAACAGGTAAGCCGGTACTGCAAAGAACTTCAGTAGAAAATTGGCATAGATCTGAAAAAATACCTTCGGAAGAAATTCTGCAGTTAGCAGAATAATTAATGTGGAAATTATAGTTTGGGTAAGTAAACTTAGATCTGTTAGCAAATAGATCACGATTTCATTGCTGAAATAAGTGGGTTCAAGCAGCTCCATCAAAAGATCACCCATAAAAAAACCATAGACTACCAGGGCTATATTATTACCCACCAACATGGTTGCAATAAACTTTGAAGGTTTGCGGGTGAGCCGGGTAAGAATTTTTGCCAGGAAATCATTCTGCTTCTTTTCGATCTCTACATGGATCTTATTCGCAGAAACATAGGCAATCTCCATCCCCGAAAAAAATGCCGAAAGGATCAGGGAACAAAGGATGATTATTATTTCAAAAGCCATTGAGCTTATTTCTTCCTGTTACCGTATTTATGCCTGAAGTGTCTCCTGAAAAAGAACATAAATATTCCAATTACAACGAAGCCCAGGAAAAGGTAAGCCTGACTTCTCTGCTCATCCCAGATCATATACGCTTCATAAAGAAAAAAAGCAGCGGCTGCCAGGTAAGCGAATTCGAAAAATTTGGAAAATTTCATCATTTTTTTTCTTCTTCTAAAATTTGGACCCCTACATTGGACCTTGAGCGGAAATTACTGAATTCCTGATTACTATCAAAACCCTGACCTTCATTGAGAGCTCCGTTCTTAAAACGAATGGTGTTCGGCCTGTCAGTAAATACCCAGTTATTGTTTTGGTCCCAGTAAAGTTGATCTGCAGTTAGTTCTGTGCTGTCACTTGTAACCACCACTACATTCCCCTGAAGATCTATAAGACCGGTGTCATTGTAAACAACCCCGTAATTAGCCGTAACTGTATTCTTCTTTTTTTCTTCATCAATGAATTCCACCACAAGTCCGTTAGGGAATTCCCTGTAAGGAAAGGCTTTATTTGAATAATCTAACATTTTCTCACTTCTAAGAGTAGCCACAACCTTGCCGGAATCGGTATATTTTAAATTGATCCCTGCACCAATTGCCTGGGGTGCGTCTTCGGGCATCTCCATTTGCTGAACCCCCTTAAGGTTACCCTCACATGAAAAAAGCATTGTCACGAAAAGGATCGTGACAATGCCTGTAAAAATATTCCTGTATGTAAATTTCATATTACAAATTAGGTACGCGTACGCTTTCTCCTATCCAGCAACTAAAGGTAATGGTTTTACCCTGCATGTCATTCTGGAAGATATCGCTACGCTGGGGAGCTCTTCCTCTGTAGGCAGCTGCAGTTTCATTTGCAGTGCTGCTTATTGAAGGATCTACCCTACCGGCTCTATCTGCATATTCTGCTGCTTTCCAGTATACCGCTCTCTTTTCAAAAGCTGTATCTCCACAGTTATTGGCACTCTGTGCGATCATACTTGAGATTTGAAGGTATGCTCTACCAAAAGATGGTTTTGAATCTAGAGCCTTTCTATAGAAGTTTCTGGCCTGTCCAAATTGCCCTTTTTCCTTGTACTGGTTTGCAATTCTATAGTAAATATTAGCTCTTGTACTTGGGTCTTTTTGAAGCTGAGCGGCCTGATTATAGTATTCAAGCGCTTTAGCCTGCTTTCCTTCAGATTCTGCCAATTGACCTAATGAATAGGCAGAACTAGCAGATGGCTCCAGTTTGTGAAGTGCTTCAGAAACCTTTACAAAAAGAGGATCCTCTGTACAATCCTTGGCAGACAACCTGCTGTTTACACGCTTCAACCATTCTGTATCACCTTTTTTAGCTTCAAAGTCTTTGCTGTATAATGGGATTAGGTTATCACAATCTGCACGCTGACCTAATTTGGCATTGATACTACCTTTTACAGTACTATAAGCCTTAAGGTTAGTTTCATAAGCATGAAGTCTTTTTTGCTCCTTATCTGTCAACTCTTCTCCTGCTTCCTGCTTCTCCATAAGTTTAGCAAGACCTTCGGCAGTTTCATTTTCCTGCTCTTCAAGTTTTGCAGTCACCACATCATACATGTCAAAAACATCCTGAAGATCTTTTTTACCTGCATCCTGCAGCTCTACCAGCAAATAGAAGTAAGTATAAAGAGAACGGGCATTCAAACTATTAGGATCTGCTTTGAAAGCTCTGTCAAAAGCTTCGAATTGCTCCTCTGTAGTACCCATTTGCACATCATACATAAGCTGTGCGATATCTGCATTTACCTTACCGGCATCAGTTTTAGCCGGGAAATGCTGAAGACGCTCCTTGTAAATATTGATCAGCTCCTGAGCAACAGCTTTCTTTTCACCTTCGGGTGCTTTCTCCAGTCGGTCTTTAAGAATTCTTTCCCCATACTGGAAAGTGGCGATATGATATGTTGGACAATCTTTCCTAAGGGTTTCAATACGTGGCCAGGCAGCATCATAGTTATTGGCTTTAGCATCGCTATAGGCCAGAGCCGCAGTAGTAGCACAGTCCTGGTTAGCCTGCGCCTGCAAAGCTCCTGTACCTAGCAGAACCCCCGAAAGAAAAAGTATTAGCTTGGTTTTCATGATATAAGATTTATTCTATTAGTAGTTTGTGTTTATTCGAATCTTCGTTGGATAAACCATCTGTCATTCAATGAGAGGCTTATCATGGCATTAAAAAAGTTTTCCTGAATCAATCCTGAACTTGTTGTACCGCGCTGTCCATACTCCAGCCCCAGATTAACATTGGAAATCATTCCTCCTGCTGGCAAACCTAATCCAAAAGCTATGCCAAACTCATTAATCGCTTCTCCATTCAGCGCCAGCCCGGTTTCTTCATAACGTAGTCCTCCCCGGTACACAATACGACTCATGTAACTGGTAAGGGAATTATAATTTGGGATATAATATCCTCCAAGCCTGTATTTGGCTGCAGTGGAATAAGACGCGCCTTCCGGCTCCAAAGATCTGTTACTAAAATCCCCGGCCTCTGTCGAAGTGTATTCCCCACCCAGGAACCATTTTCTTGGCTGCCCAATTCCGGCACCTACGCTGTAGCTTGCCGGCAGGGTGAGATCGGTATCTTCAAGTGGAACATCACGGGCATCTACTGTGAGTTCCTGTCCTTCTGCTCCAAAAAGCAAGGTAGCCAGCTCCCTTCTGTTTTCTGAAGTGATATTTGTTTCCGGAGAATAATAAGTACCGAATTTAAACTGCAGCTTATCGTTTAGCATCCTTTCATAGTCCAGGCCAATTTTATAACTAAAGCCGCCAAGGTCTGAACGGTTAATTTCACGGGTCCCAAACTGAAGTTCATCCCGAATAAGAATATTCTTATTCTGAATATTTCCGAAGTTATAGCTCACGTCCACTCCCAGACTAATGTTTTCATTGAAAGCGTATCCTGCCGAGAGAAATACCCTGTTAAGTCCTCCCTTACCCGAATAGCGGTTTGCCCTTAATTCCGGTTCATTGATGTCAATGATATTATAACCAACTGCAGTATAAGGGATCAATCCAAAACCAAAGCCAAATTTCCCGGCGGGAATTCCTATAGCCAGATAATCAAGAGAAGTAGTATTAGAGCTGCCAGATTCAGAATCAGATTTCATATCCACACTCACATTACTCGCTCCTATTGTATAGGTTGTTAACCTGAGCCTTCCATAAGCTGCAGGGTTCTGAAGATTCACATGAATACTGTCTGAAAAAATACTTAGACCACCCATTGATTTGTTCTCTACAGTCCCTCCAAAAGTATTAAGCCCCAGCCCGTAGAATGAATAGGGAGAGGAGGTGCGCTCCTGAGCGGTCGTAATCACTGAAAATAAAATGAATACGATTATAAAAAATCGTTTTGTCATTGATCGATATTAAATTCGAGAATAAAGTTTAAGCCTTCCAATAAGAAATTGGAATTGGCAAATATGCCATTTTTTAAGTTTACAGACAAAAAAGTTGCGTCCCCACCAGTAATTATTGTGACCAAATCCTCATATTTTTCTGAATAGGCTCTAATGATGCCTTCGATCTCCATAAATGTACCATTCACAACTCCCGACGTGATAGAAGAAACAGTTGAATTCCCAATGAGGTTATGATCTTCTCCTGCTTCAACTAAAGGCAGGTTTGCTGTAAAAGTATTAAGAGCTAAAAATCGCATTTTTAAGCCCGGTGAAATTCCGCCTCCCAGATATTCTTCAGCCGCATTTTTAAAGTCAAAGGTAATACAGGTTCCTGCATCAATTACGAGCACATTTCGCGACGGATACTGACTAACAGCGGCAGCAACAAGTGCTTTTCGATCATTGCCGAGGGTTTGGGGAGTGGTATAAAGATTTTTAAAGGGTAATGGTGTTACTGCCGAAAGCTCCAGTAATTTTGTCTTTTCCAAAACTTCGGAAGGCAAATCTACTTTGGCTGCTGAAACATTTGAAACCATGATTTTTTCAATGTTGGGGTACTGCCGAAAAAATTCTGAAGCTATTTGGGACACCTCGGCATTGGGAATGATTGTCTTATTTCGAAGTTCATCCTGCTGAAAAACAGCCAGTTTTGCAAGGGTATTACCGATATCTATAATGAGGTTCATGAGCGGGTGCTTGAAAAAGCTAAAATACAAAAGCATTTTTTTTCATTTTCCTTTGGGAGATATTAAATTTGAATCTATATTTGCACCCGCTTACTACAAGGTAAGCCGCTTTAAGCACTGGTGCCTTAGCTCAGTTGGTAGAGCAAAGGACTGAAAATCCTTGTGTCCCTGGTTCGATTCCTGGAGGCACCACCATTAAAGTTAAAGCCCCTTTTGGAAACAAAAGGGGCTTTTTTAATTTCTTAGATTATGCATTTTCTCTATATTTTATACAGTTCCTTAGCTGATAAATATTACACAGGTGAGACACATGATGTTCCAGCAAGAATAGAACTGCACAACAGTCATAAAAATCTGAAGGCATTCACAAAAGCAGCATCAGATTGGGAGAGCAAACTCATCTTTAAATGTGAAGACAAAAAGGAAGCAGTATTCCTGGAGCGTTTTATTAAAAAAATGAAGAGCAGAAAGTTTATTGAAAA
>NZ_AUIG01000029.1 GCF_000423585.1 Salinimicrobium xinjiangense DSM 19287 | reverse complement strand
TAGGTGTAGCTCCTTTTTCTTTTCATTCGGGAACAAGTCAAAGATCAAAAAATAAAGTGTCTCACAGAGCAAATAAAAAGCTTAAAACACTTTTCCATATGGCTGCCTTGTCAGCAATAAAAATGAAGGGTGAGCCCAGGGATTATTTTGAAAGAAAAATAGCAGAAGGAAAGAACAAAATGACTGTTGTTAATGCTGTAAGAGCAAAATTAATTAACAGGATCTTCGCCTTAATTAGAGAAAACAGGCAATATGAAAAATCCCTTAATTTAACCTTGGTTTATCCATAAGAATATCGGGATTGCGTCCTTCGCGTGAAACATAAAAGTAAATTTGTTCTTCTGCCTCTTGTTTGTTATGTCTGCCTCCAGAATACCTCCCAAAAATGCTATTTTTAGAACATCTTATTTTACATCCTTAAGCCAATGGAAGAATTAATCACCTGGAAAGATTTTGAAAAAGTGGAAATGCGGGTAGGAACCATTATTGAAGTCAATGATTTTCCTGAAGCACGTAATCCCGCTTATCAGCTAATAATAGACTTCGGTCCGGAGATCGGAATCCTAAAGTCTTCGGCACAGATCACCAAACGCTATTCAAAAAATGACCTTTTAGACAAGCAGGTCATTGCGGTAATCAATTTTCCGAAGAAACAGATCGCGAACTTTATGAGTGAATGCCTGGTCCTGGGTTCTGTTGGTGCCGGAAATGATATTGTGCTGCTTCAACCTGAAGCAAAAGTGGAAAACGGATTGAGAGTAGGCTGATTTCACTTCAGTTTTTTAACTTTGCAGCGTGAAAATTTTAGCTGTCTTATTAGCTCTCCTGGTTTTGGTTTTGAATGGCATTCCATGTTGTGCAGATGACTGTGAGCGTGAAAATCCCATTGAACATCAGGAAAAGAACACTCACAGCAATGAACTTTGTTCTCCTTTTCTAAGCTGCGGTACTTGTAATGCCGTGGTATTTCAGGAAGAGCCTTCAGAAATGCCTTTTTTGGAACCTGTTATTTCCAGGGAGTTTTCTAAGGCTGAAATAGGACTGCTTTCCGAATTTACTTTCCGAATCTGGCAGCCTCCAAAGAATAGCTAATCACCTCCGGGGGATTATTCCCAATGCTATTTTTTTAAAAACAAAATTAAAATCATGAAACAAAATATTCTTTTGTTGCTGGCCTTTGTCTTCTGTGGACTGGCAGCAAACGCACAGGACGTGCTGAAAATTAAAGTTATAGACGCCGAAACCAATCAACCTCTCTATGGTGCTAATGCCTTCGTCAAGGGGACTACGATTGGTGCCACGGCAAATGAAGAAGGAGTGATCAGCCTGGAAAATATTCCCGAAGGGATTCAGATCATACTTGTAAGTTATGTGGGTTTCGCCACTCAGGAACTCAGCATGGAATTTCCTCTTGCCGAAGAGAAATTTGTTACAGTAAAACTCGCTCATGAAGGGGAGCATATGGATGAAGTGATCATTTCTGCCACCCGTTCCCGCCGCACTATTGCCGATCTTCCCACCCGGGTTGAGGTAATCTCCGGCGAAGAACTTGGGGAAAAGGGAAATATGAAGCCCGGCGATATCCGCATGCTGCTTAATGAGACCACAGGGATCCAGACCCAGCAAACTTCAGCCACTTCATATAATTCCAGTATTCGAATTCAGGGGTTGGACGGGAAATACACACAACTTCTTAAAGATGGTTATCCATTGTATTCCGGATTTTCCGGCGGATTGAGTCTGCTGCAAATCGTGCCGCTCGATCTGCAACAGGTGGAAGTGGTCAAGGGAGCTTCTTCGACACTTTATGGAGGAGGTGCCATCGCCGGACTGGTTAACCTGGTATCCAAAACTCCGGGAGAGGAAAGGGAGTTGAACTTTCTGCTGAATGGAACTTCGGCTCTTGGCCTTGACGTGAGCGGATTTTATTCCGATACCTTCGGAAAGTTTGGAACCACAGTTTTTGCTTCTTATAACTACAGTGATCCTTATGATCCTGCAGATATTGATTTAACCGCTATTCCTGAAGTAAATCGGGTTACCGTAAACCCCAGATTGTTTTATTATCCTTCCAAAGATGCTACCCTGGAGTTGGGAGTGAACGCCGTTATTGAAGAAAGAACAGGCGGAAATATTGCCTTTTTGGAAGGTGAGGATGTAGCAGATCCATATTTTGAAAGGAACAACACCGAAAGGATCACCACCCGTGCCGGTTATACCCAGCTCTACGAAAACGGAGGTTCTCTGAATATAAAAAACAGCTTCAGCTTTTTCGAAAGAAAAATTGAGATCCCCGATTTTACATTTTCAGGAGATCAGCTGGCTTCTTTTACTGAAGCTGCCTATAATTTTGGAGATCACGATTTAGAATGGGTGGCAGGACTGAATATAGTTTCTGATAAATTTACCCAGGATCCTTTAGGTACTTCTGAAGTGGTAGATTATAATCACATCACCTATGGGGCTTTTCTTCAGAATAACTGGCGGATTTCTCCCATGTTTAGCCTGGAAAGCGGATTACGGACCGATTACCAGAATGAGTACGGTTGGTTTGTGCTGCCAAGGATGTCGGCTATGATCGAATTTTCTGATGCCTGGACGATGAGGCTGGGTGGCGGACTCGGCTACAAAACGCCGACCATCTTCACTGAAGATGCTGAAAGAATACAATTCCGAAACGTGCGTCCTATAAATGTTTCTGAAACAGAAGCTGAGAGATCTTTCGGCGCAAATTTCGATATCAATTATCGTACAGATTTGTTTGAGGTCATTGACTTTAGCCTAAATACACTCTTTTTCTATACCCGTGTAAATGATCCTCTTATTTTAGGTCAGACTTTTGACAATGTGCCTATTCCCGTGTACGAATATCGTCAACCCAATGGCTACCTGGACACACAGGGAATGGAGGCCAATTTTCGTTTTTCTTACGGAAATTTCAAGCTGTTTACCGGTTATACTTTGGCCGATGTCAACCAGCATTACAACGGAGAAAGTTATGAAGCTCCTCTTGTGGCTCAGCACCGCCTGAATAATGTGCTGGTTTATGAAATTCACGATGAACTGGTGATAGGTCTGGAAGGATATTATTTTGGTCCGCAGAAGCTGGAAAACGGGGCAACAGGGCAGGATTACTGGATCTTCGGATTAATGACCGAAAAGAAGTGGGAGAATTTCTCTCTGTTCCTCAATTTTGAAAATTTCACCGACACCCGGCAAACCCGCTTTGACAGCATTTACACCGGTTCCATTTCCGATCCGCAGTTTAAAGATATTTATGCTCCCGTGGATGGTTTTGTGATCAATGGAGGGATAAAGATTAATCTCTAATTGTTGAAGGTTTCAGGTCCCACCCCATCCTGCGGCCACCCCTCCGAGGGAGGGGACTTTTCAAATGATGTTTTGGGTCTATTACCGGCCATTCTTTTAAAATAATATTTTTTGAAATGGAAGTTTGATGCTCAGTAAGATTTAACACTATTCATTATAAAAATCCTCAGCATCTTCTATCCCTGGGTTTAGTTTTTTCTACTAAACATTGTTCAATCAGTCCCCTCCTCCGGAGGGGTGCCTGTAAGGCGGGGTGGGCATTAACAAATATGAATTGCCTCCGGCTTCAGCCGGAGGATATAATGTGTGCTAAAGTCCGGGCTTTAGCACAAATGTCTTTTTATTCTCTTTAAAGGAGAGGGATAATAAATTCAGGTGCAAAACTCAAGATTAACTATAAATTATTCGTACTTCTAAAATCGTCCTTCTAACTTTACAATTATGGGAAACGAAAAATATAAAAAAAGACTCCACTACGCGCTGATCCTTAGCTTTATCACCATCGGCTACAATCTAATAGAGGGTATTGTTTCCACCTTCTTTGGAGCCAGTGACGAGACACTAGCGCTGTTCGGATTTGGCCTCGACAGTTTCGTGGAGGTATTATCCGGTGTGGGAATCGCTCATATGATCTACAGGATGAAAAGACATCCTGTTGTGGAACGCGATGGCTTTGAGGTGACGGCGCTAAAAGTGACCGGGACCGCTTTATACATTCTCGCTGCCGGACTAGTTGTAGGAGCTGTGCTTGCGATGATCAATCGTTCTGAACCCGAAACCACACTCGCCGGAATTATCATTGCCGGCCTGTCCATACTTACCATGTACTTTTTATACCGGGAGAAAATAAAGGTAGGAGAACAACTGGAGAGTGAGCCTATCATTTCTGACGCTAAATGCACCAAAACCTGTTTCTATCTTTCTTTTATTCTCCTTGCTTCCAGTCTTCTATATGAGCTCTGGCAAATTCCTTATGTGGATGCGCTCGGTAGTCTCGGGATCGCCTGGTATGCTTGGAAAGAAGGAAAAGAAGCCTTTGAAAATGCTAAGTTGAAGAGTTTGAGCTGTAGTAGTGATTGCTGTTAAAGAGTATAGAGTACAGAGAATTGAGTATTGAGAAATGGATTTGAAGAAATAAATGAATTGCCTCCGGCTTTAGCCGGAGAGTTATGGGATAATTGCAGCCCCCTTCAGGGGGTTGGGGGTAAATCACTCAAAATAATAGAGCTTCCAAAAATAACATTTTTGGAAGCTCTATTAATATTATCAGTCTAGATTCTAGACTCTAGCTTCTAGTCTCTTCTTAACCTACATTTCCTCCCCAAAAAACACTGCATTCATCAACAGCTTGTTAGTTCCATACCAGAAGGCTCTGAAGTTAGTATTGTCTGTAAACAGGATGACATTTCCTCTACCCATGCTGTTGTGTTTGAAGGGAACGGTGTTGCCCAGTAATTCCAGATTAGGCTTACTTATGTATCCTGCCTGCAAAGGCTGAGCTGTATATTTAATTGGATTCTTGTAGCTGACAGAATCAGCTTCTACAAAGATGGTGATCTCTAAAAAGAGAGACTTTATCATCTTTATATCCAAAGTTAATAGGGTGGGAGCGGTCCTGTTTTGCTTCAAAAATGGCGCCTCCAATTCCTTGTGCTCCTCTGAAATCACGTCGCTGCTCAAAAGTGACATTTTTCGCCTGCACTTCATTTTCCTTGAATTCCAGATCCATAAATTCATTTTTATCAAACCAGTTAGCAGCATTTTTGTAACCGATCAATGTACCGCCGTTGCGAACCCATTCCTTCAGTTTTTTAGCTTCATCTTTTCCTAATCCTCCTCCCCATTGGTTGGGTAAAATAATATCCGTGTATCTGCTGAGATCAGCTCGTGAAAAGCTGGAAAGATCGAGCTTTGTGATCTTCATGTCGTACTGCTGATCGAACAGATGCCATATCTCTCCGGCGTCATAAGGCGTGATTCCGCTGCCGACTAAAAGTGCGACTTTTTGCGGCTCCAGGGCGCGAAACTGGTTACTTCCCAGGTTGACTCCGCCGGTAAGGCCGGTATCGGCTGCCGAAATTTCTACGCCCGAATCTTCTGCTATGTTCTTTAAGAAGTCATAGATCTCTTCGGAGTTCATTTCCTGGTTTTGCGCCGGGATCATAATGGTTCCATAGTCGTATTTCCTGTTTCCAATGGAAAACTGCTGCATGGCAACTTTTGCTCGAAGATCTTTGTTCAGGATCTTATTGAGGGCTTTTGGAGCTTCATAGGAATGCCATTCCATAACATATGCGTATTCACTGCGCACAGGGGCAGGAGCAGATGGTTTAATAAGACTGTCTATAGCCTTGCCTGCATTCTTCATCGCTGCATTATCACTGTAATCGAGATTGAAAGCCAGCGGGAATGACCATGCAGAAATATCATAGAACAAGCTGTCCTGGAATTGCGTTCTGCGTTCAAACATCGCTTCCAGAAGACGCTGCTGTCTCTGATTTTTCGGAATCAGATAACTGCTTCCGGGTTTAAAGGTTTTTCCGTTAGATGTAAATTCCTCATTCACCTCATGGAGTTCCACCTGGTGGCGGTTGAGGATCTCTGCCAGCTTATAGGCTGTAACAGGATCTTTTGAATTTCCGAAGACATAGGCATTCTTCCCGGCTTCTTTACGGGCATTATTGAAGAAGTTTCGCTGGTAATCCAGGAGCTTTACCCGCATTTGCTTTCCGGCTTCAAGCGTGGAGAGAGCTGCAGTAAATTGATTTCTAATGGTAAAAGGGAAGGTAAGAATTCCATTATCGGTTTCCTGCGCATGACCGCGGGAGCTTCCCTGTTCAAACAGAATTCCGATGCTTCCCTGAATGTCAGGGAAAGTAGAACCTTTTCCGTAGTAAAAGTCATCGTAGTTTTCTTCACTGTAATACAAGGATCCTATCCCATCAAGAGCAGAAGCATGATAAGTTCCTATTTCCCTTGTTAATTCCTGATTTAAAGACGGGGTGAGGGGATGGGTGCGGGATGGTATTCCCGGCTGAAAGAAAAATGATGCATTGGAGCCCATTTCATGGTGATCTGTCAGGATATTTGGATACCACTTGTGAAAAGTTTCTATTCTTGCACGACTTTCCGGTAATTGCACCGGAAGCCAGTCCCTGTTCATATCAAACCAGTAGTGGTTAGTACGCCCGCCTGGCCATACTTCACTGTACTCCCTGTCCTGGGGATCGGGATTGATATTTTTGCTCTTGTTGGTATTGGCCCAGTAGGCGAATCGCTGAAGTCCGTCAGGATTAAAAACCGGATCAAAAAGAATAACAGTGTTTTCCAACAGCTTATTTATTTTTTCACCTTCGGCGGCTGCGAGGTAGTAAGCGGCTAAAATTGCAGCGTTCGCTCCGCTGGCTTCGTTTCCGTGAATGGAAAATCCCTGATTTACGACCAGGGGCATTTCGGTTGTATTAAGTTTTTCAGATCCTGCTTCGGTAAGAGCTACATGTTGCTTCCGGATCTCCTCAAGATTTTGGTGATTTGCTTCCGAAGTAATGGTCAATAGCACCAGTGGCCTTCCTTCATAGGTGCTCCCCCGGTTTTCCATTGTGATCCTTGGAGAGGCTTCGGCTAAAGCTCTCATATAATTGAGGATCTGGTCGTGACTTGCATGCCACTCTCCGGGAATATATCCAAGAATATCCTGGGGTTTTGGTATCTCCTCGTTGTATTTAACGTCTTGCGGAAGATAGTAGGAAAGGCTAAGCTCTTCCTGAGCAAAAATTTGTGAGCTGAACAGAAAGGCAAGTGTAAATATAATAAATTTCATAAATGGAATTTTTGGAGCCCTAATATAAAAAAACCGCCCCGATTGATCGGGACGGTTTTATAGGTCATGTAATTTTTTATTTATATGTCGTCAAAACTAATGTCTGTAAAGGCAGCGGCAGACGGGGTAGCAGTAGCTTCAGCTTTCGGCTTCTCATCTTCCTCATATTCCTTCTTGAAATTCTTTTGATGACGTTCGCTGATCACTTCTTCTCCTTTTTCATCGAGAATATAATCTGTCATTTCCTGGAGAATTTCATTAAAACCGGCAAAATCTTCTTTATAAAGGTAGATCTTGTGCTTCTTGTAGTGGAAGGACCCGTCTTCATTTGTGAATTTTTTACTCTCGGTAATCGTCAGGTAGTAATCGTTTGCCTTAGTCGCCCTTACATCAAAGAAATAGGTGCGTCTACCGGCTCTCAAGACCTTGGAAAAAATCTCTTCTTTTTCAATCGTTCCATTGTCGCTCATAATCAATTTATCTTTTACGGTTTGTAAATCATAGGTTCAAAATTCTAAAAAAAATTAACATTCTACAACAAATTTTTACATTTCTTTTTCACTTAGCTGTTTTAGGTACAGCTCTTTGTAATAGCCCTCTGTTCCAAGAAGTTGCTGGTGAGTACCGCGTTGAACGATCTTTCCATCTTCCAGAATGATGATTTTATCGGCATTTTTTACTGATGAGATCCTGTGGCTAACAAGAATTGTAGTCTTATTTTTGCTGATCCTGAAGAGGTTATTTAAAATTTCTTCTTCGGTTTCTGTGTCTACTGCGGAAAGAGAATCATCAAAAAGCAGGATCTTTGGGTCGTGGACTATGGCCCGAGCTATTGACACGCGCTGTTTTTGCCCCCCCGAAAGAGTGATTCCCCGCTCTCCCAGTACTGTATCGTATCCTTTGCTGAAGCCTTGAATATTTCGATGAACTGCAGCATTTTTAGCGGCTGTGATGATCTCCTCATCTGTAGCATCAGCTTTACCGAATTTAATATTGTTTCTAATAGAATCACTAAACAGGAAGGCATCCTGTGGCACATAACCAATGCTTTCCCGTACCTCCTTGAGATTCATTTTTTGAATGTTCTTACCGTCAATCGTAATCTCCCCCTGCGTTACATCGTATAGTCTTCCTATTAGTTCAAGGATCGTGGATTTTCCGGAACCTGTTTTCCCTATTATTGCCAGGGTTTCCCCGCTTTCCACTTCAAAAGAAACGTTTTTAAGAGCAGTAATGTGAGTGTCTTCATAAGTAAAGCTTACATTTTTAAAAGCAATGGAACCCTGTACATCTTCCTTTTGGGTAGTGGGATTTTGAATTTGAGGTACCTCTTTAAGGAATTCGTTAATACGTTTTTGGGAAGCTTCAGCCTGTTGGACTATTGAGGTAACCCAACCTACCGTAGCCACAGGCCAGGTCAGCATATTCACGTATAATAAAAATTCAACAATTACTCCCAGGTTATCAATTTCCCCTGTGATAAATTTTCTTCCGCCTATATAGATCACCAGGATATTACTGGCCCCGATCAAGAGGATCATTAAAGGGAAAAAGAAAGCCTGAACTTTCACAAGGTCAATATTCTTATCCTTGCTTTCGTTAGAGAGCTGCACAAAACCTGTGTTGGTTTGAGGCTCCAGGCTATATGATTTTATGACTGAGATCCCACTAAATGTTTCCTGTGTGAAGGTATTGAGTTTTGATAAATATTGCTGAACGATCGTACTCCTTTTATTAATTGCCACACTTAATTTATAGATAGCAAAAGAGAGGATGGGAAGTGGAGCAATAGCATAGAGGGTTAGTTCCGGAGCCTGCAAAAACATGTACGGGATAACCACTATGAAAAGAATTCCGGTTTGGACACTGTACATAAAAGCGGGACCGGCGTACATACGAACTTTCGACACATCTTCACTAATCCGGTTCATGAGATCCCCGGTACGGTTCTTTTTGTAAAAATTCAGAGAGAGATCCTGATATTTTTGATAGACCTCATTTTTAAGATCGTATTCAATATGCCTGGAAACTACTATGATGGCTTGTCGCATGAGAAATGTAAAGAGTCCGGCAAGCAGAGTAGCTCCTAAAATGAGTAAAATATTGTTCATTAATTCAGATCGCAGGGCAGCTTCTGAAGTGATCTCGCCATTGATCCATTTTTCAATGGCACTTGTGGACTCTCCGATAAAACGCGGAGTGAGGATTGCAAAGATTCTTGCAATGATGGTAATAATGACACCGCCAGTTAGATGCCATTTATATTTTAGGAAGTACTTATTTAAATGCTTTAATTCCTTCATGCAAATTTTACAGCTGCAGAATTCCTAATTTGACAATTTTGCTGCAGCAAAGTGTTTTGAAAATGAAATATTATCTATTTTTGCCTCATAAAATTTCGATTAACGAAATCTACAAATCTCAAAATCTATGACAGTGGATGTTCTAAAGGCAAATGAACTTAAAAAAGCCGCTCCGGTCTTTGGGCAGCTTTCTTTTGATGACCATGAGCAAGTGGTTTTTTGCAACGACAAAGATACAGGTTTAAAGGCAATTATTGGAATCCATAACACAGTTTTAGGTCCGGCACTGGGTGGTACCAGGATGTGGAATTACAATTCTGAATGGGATGCCTTGAATGATGTATTGCGTCTATCCCGTGGGATGACCTTTAAAAGTGCCGTTACCGGTCTCAATCTAGGAGGAGGTAAAGCGGTGATCATTGGGGATGCCAAAACTCAGAAAACGCCGGAACTGATGCGAAAGTTTGGTGAATTTGTTCACTCGTTAAGCGGAAAATATATTACTGCCGAAGATGTGGGAATGGAAACAGCCGATATGGATACCGTACGCGAGGTGACACCTTACGTAACAGGTATTTCTGAAGATAAAGGTGGCGCCGGAAATCCTTCTCCTGTAACTGCTTATGGAGTTTATATGGGAATGAAAGCCGCGGCAAAATTCAGGTTTGGGAATGATGACCTGCAGGGAAGATCTGTACTTGTAGAGGGAATTGGCCATGTGGGAGAATCTCTTGTCGCTTATCTGGCTAAAGAAGGTGCAAAAATTTTCATTAGTGACATCAATGAAGCAAAACTTCAGCAGGTAAAAGAAATTTATAATGCTGAAATTTTTTCCGGAGATGTATATGCTGCCAATGTAGATATCTATTCCCCCTGTGCCCTTGGAGCAACTATTAATGACAATACCATTGAGCGTCTTCGCGCCGTAATTATCGCAGGAGCTGCTAATAACCAATTGGCGGATGATACCAGGCACGGAATCGTACTTCGGGAAAAAGGGATTGTCTATGCACCGGATTTCCTAATCAATGCCGGCGGAATAATCAATGTATACGCCGAATTGGAAGGCTACGGAAGAAAAGAGATCATGGAAAAGACGGAGAATATCTATAATACCACTCTGGAGATCCTTAATTCGGCCGAAGCAAATGATATCTCAACTCATGAAGCTGCACTTAAAGTAGCGCAGCAGCGTATAGCCGATAGAAAAAATAAGAAATAACCCCAGCGGTTTTTTAATTAAATAGTATTTTTGCCGGGCGAAAGGAAAACCTTTCGCCCTAATTTTTTAAAGTTCTTTTACAGTTATGTTGACCAGAAGACATATCCGGGTTAAAGTAATGCAGTCTTTGTATGCGTATTCCCAAAGTGAAAACGACAATCTCAAAACAGAAGAAAAATTTCTTCTAAAAAGTATGGATGAGATGTACGACCTGTATCTTTTAATGCTGGATCTATTTGTGAAGATAAGAGACCATGCAGAGGATTACCTGGAAAAATCTCAGCAAAAACATCTTCCTTCCATGGAAGAAGTTGACCCCAATAAGAAATTTATTAATAATGAAGTGATTGCGCTCCTAAAGGAGAACGACAGCCTCCAAAATGCACTGGAAGCCCGTAAACTTAACAATTGGAGTCATGACAATGAGTATGTAGAGATATTGTGGTCGGAGATCAGGAAAAGTGAAATTTTTGAAGATTATATGGCCACCCGAACTTCCACTTTTAAAGAAGATAAAGAATTTGTTCTGGCGATCTTCAGAGAGATCATTGCACCCAATGAAAAACTTTATGATTACCTGGAGGATAAGAAGATCACCTGGGTTGATGATTTACCTCTGGTAAATACAGCAATTGTAAAAATGCTTCAGAAATCGGTATCTGGGAAACAGCAGGCTTTGACCCGCTTGTTCAAGAGTTCAGATGACAAGGATTACGCAGTAGAGCTTTTCAGAAAAACGCTTTTAAATGATGAAAGTCTGGCGGCAGAGATGGAGGGGAAAACTCCTAACTGGGACAAGGAGCGTATTGCCGATCTTGATACGATTTTGATCAAGATGGCCATCTGTGAATTCCTTAAGTTCACATCCATACCTGTAAAGGTCACTATTAACGAATATTTAGAAATTGCCAAAGAATACAGTACACCTAAAAGTAGTATTTTTATCAATGGTATCCTTGATAAGCTCTCAAAGGAGTACAAGGATAATGGCAAACTGAACAAAATTGGAAGGGGCTTGATGTAATCCTCCAATTTTTCTTAATTTTAACCTCTTTAAATTTAAATTGTAAATCATGAAAAAAGGAATTTTATTAATGGCATTGATTGCTGCGTTTAATTTTACCTCCTGTAAGGAAGACGCATCAAACAAAGTAAAAGCAGAAAACGTTGAAGAAGCAGCAATGCGTGATTCACAGGATGTAGTATATCCGGCGATTACATTTGACAAGACCGAGCACGACTTTGGTACCATTCAACAGAATGAGAACGTGGAGCACACCTTCACTTTTACAAACACAGGGAAAGCTCCTTTGGTGATCACTAATGCGACCAGCTCTTGTGGTTGTACTGTTCCTACATGGACCAAGGATCCAATTGCTCCGGGAGAAACTGGAGAGATGTTGGTAAAGTTCAATGGAACGGGTCAAAATCAGGTTACTAAAACAGTTAATATTACTGCCAATACAGAGAGCGGTAAAGAACAATTAAAAATTAAAGCTTTTGTAGAGCCTAAGGCACAGTCGTAAGCCTAAGCAAAAGCAACAAAATTATCTATGGATCAATTAGCCCAGTTTGCCCCAATTATTTTAATGTTCCTTGTAGTGTATTTTTTTATGATACGCCCACAAATGAAACGTGCGAAGCAGGAAAAGCAATTCGCCTCTGAACTTAAAAGAGGAGATCGTATTGTAACCAAAAGCGGAATGCACGGTAAAATAATTGATTTCAGTGATAAACAGAATGCAGTAATTATTGAAACCGGAGCCGGAAAGATCACTTTTGACAGGTCATCCATTTCTATGGAAATGAGCCGAAAGCTGAACGAACCAGCGAAGGAAACCAAATAGCATCCTTAGGGATCGACAATAAAAAAGCCTCATGCCACCGCGTGAGGCTTTTTTATTGCAGCAAACCTGCAGGGTCTTTTTAAAACCTACCAGGTTTCCAAAACCTGTTAGGTTTGATTACCGAACCACCCGGACGTTTGTCTGCACCAACCCTGCCAGCGGTTAAAAACCCTGGCAGCGGTTTTGAGGATTGTCTTCCTAAACAACGTCAACTCCTCGTAATTCATTACAGCGATTTTGTTTGTGTTTTAGCCACCGATGCACGGATGATTTCTTGTTCAATCTACAACCGAGTCGACCTTTGAAATGAACTGATAGGCCAGATATCTGAATTGCAATTTAAAAAAGGCTGGAGGCCGTCAATAATTTAGCCGGAGCAGCGTTCCGGAATTATATTTCCCAAAGACCATCAGCCTGTAAGGCTGAGATCTTTTTTAACCTGAAGTCGCATAAACCTAACAGTTCCAAAACCTGTTAGGTTTGATTACCGAACCACCCCGACGTTTGTCTGCGCCAACCCTGCCAGCGGTTAAAAACCCTGGCAGCGGTTTTGAGGATTGTCTTTCACAACCCTGCCAGCGCTTAACAAGCCTGGCAGCGGTTTAGGAACTGTCTTTGTCAAGAACCTGTCCGGGCGTCAAGCCGCTGACAGGATTGCTCCGGAAGATTATTAGAACCCTTTCAGGGTTTCGAACCTGAAAGGGTTCTAACAATTCTTATACTTATCATGTAAGCCCTTTCCCTCCTTGACCATGGGAATGATCTTTTCCAGGCGACTTTTTCTTGTATTTTCTCTTTTTGCCTCATTCACATGCTCACAATATTCCCGTTGTTTTCCCGGAGAGAGATTGTCAAAGGCAACCTCGAAAGCCGGATCTTCAGAAAAAGCAGCTGCAATTTCTGCCGGTACTTTTATTTTTTTTGCTTTAACCGGCTTAATCTCCTTGCCATCTTTTTGATTCCGGATTGCTTCGAGCACATATTTTTTCAATTCCTTCAAGGGGATCTCTTCCCCACGCTCAAATCTTACCTGTCGTAAAGCCTTTGTCTTTCCTTCCTGCGCATTCTCCAGAAGAGCTGTATTTTTTTCTAATAATGCTCCGTTATAAAACCACATCGAGCAGTGATTCTTAAAGGCGGCAATGGATAACACGTTTTTACCGTCAACAGTATATACAGGGGCACCCCATTTGATGGTTTCCTCCACATCTGTACTCAGGATCATTTCCCGCAATTCACGTAGTTCCTTTTCCCAGGAAGGATGAGCCACTATGTATTGTTCTGCAGATTGGATGGCCATGGCTTGGTGAATGGTTAATTAGTTAATAGTGATTGGTTAATTGGTGATTGGTTAATTCGTTAATTCGGGATTCGTTAATTCGTTAATTCGGTAATTTGGATCCTTAAACCACAACCACTTTAAAATTTAAGGTCAACACCTAAACCCAAACACGCCACTCGCAACCCGCAACCCGCAACCCGCAACCCTACTTGGAATTTTAAATTTTAAATCTTGAATCCTTTTCCGCTGTTATCTCTGCTATCTTCACGATTACTTCTACCGCTTTCTGCATACTTTCGACCGGTACGTACTCATATTTACCGTGAAAATTATGTCCGCCGGCGAAGATGTTAGGGCAGGGAAGGCCTTTAAAACTTAACTGGGCTCCATCTGTTCCTCCACGAATAGGTTTTATTATAGGAGTTACGTCAACCTGCTTCATGGCTTCTTCCGCTATATCCACAATATGCATCACAGGCTCCACCTTTTCCCGCATGTTGAAATACTGATCTTTGATCTCCACAGTCACACAATCTCTTTCCTGCTGACTGCAGATCTCCCGGGCCAGGTCCTCCATCATCTGTTTTCGGGCCTCAAAATGTTCCCTGTCATGATCACGAATAATGTAATGTAAAGTCGTTTCTTCCACATCGCCCTCTATACCGTTAAGATGGAAGAATCCCTGCCGGTCTTCGGTATGTTCCGGAGTTTCAAGTCTTGGAAGGGAGCTGATGTAATCCATGGCAATGTACATGCTGTTGATCATTTTATCCTTTGCATAACCGGGATGTACGCTTTTACCGCTCACTTTAACCACGGCTCCGGCAGCGTTGAAATTTTCATATTCCAATTCGCCCACCTGGCTGCCATCCATGGTATATGCCCATTCGGCACCAAACTTTTCCACATCGAACTTATGGGCTCCGCGGCCAATTTCCTCGTCGGGTGTAAAACAGATACGGATCTTTCCATGTTTTACCTGCGGATTGTTAATGAGGTACTTCATTGCCTCCATGATCTCTGTAATACCCGCCTTGTCATCTGCCCCTAAAAGGGTATTTCCGTCTGTAGTTATAATTGTTTGTCCCTTGTATTGTAAGAGATCACTGAAGTAGTCGGGAGAAAGGATAATATTCTTTTCTTTATTCAGCACAATGTCCTTCCCGTCATAATTTTCAATGATCTGCGGATTCACATTTGTTCCTGAAAAATCCGGAGTGGTATCAAAATGAGAAACAAAACCAATTACCGGTACATCATGATCAACATTAGAAGGCAGTGTAGCCATTACATAAGCGTTTTCATCAATGATTACTTCCTGCATTCCCATGGCCTGTAGCTCATCTTTCAATTTGTTCGCAAGATCCCACTGTTTTTCTGTACTTGGGGTAGTGTCGCTGTTTTCATCACTCTGAGTATCTATTTTTACATAGCTTAAAAACCGATCTATCAATTCCTGTTTGTTGGTCATTATTGCTGATATTTTTTTCAAAAATAAAGATATAAAGAGCAGCTTGAAAAGCTTTCCTGATTTCCTGCTTTTTTAGGAAGCTTTGTGTTAATTTTGCCTAAAATTCCACCCATGTACCATAGCATAATCCGTCCATTACTTTTCAATATTGATCCTGAAAAGGTGCATTATTTTACTTTTTCCATGCTTCGGAAGTTATTTAAGCTTCCGGGGATACAATCCAGGATAAAAAAAGAATTCGTAGTGGAAGATCCACGGCTGGAGCGGGAAGTATTCGGAATTAAATTTAAAAATCCGGTGGGCCTTGCTGCAGGTTTTGATAAAGATGCAAAGTTGTATAAAGAGCTCTCCAACTTCGGATTCGGGTTCATTGAAATTGGCACTCTCACGCCTAAACCGCAGCCGGGAAATGAAAAGAAAAGACTTTTCCGCTTAAAAGAGGATAAAGCAATCATTAACCGGATGGGCTTCAACAACGGCGGTGTAGCTGAAGCTGTAGAAAGGTTGAAGAAGAATAAAGATGTGCTGATTGGAGGTAATATTGGTAAGAATAAAGTTACTCCAAACGAGAAAGCTGTTGATGATTATAGGATCTGCTTTAATGCCCTTTTTGACTATGTGGATTATTTTGTGGTAAATGTGAGTTCTCCCAATACGCCTAATTTACGGGAGCTGCAGGATAAAGCACCTCTTACAGCACTACTGAACACCCTGCAGCAGGAAAACCTGAAGCGGTCAGCTCCAAAACCGATCCTTCTTAAAATTGCACCAGATCTTACAGATTCGCAGTTACTCGACATTATTGATATTATAAAGGAAACCGGTATCGCCGGAGTAATTGCTACCAATACAACAATATCACGGGAAGGACTAACTTCTCCCGATAAAGACGAAACAGGAGGCCTGAGTGGAAAACCCTTAACTAAGCGGGCAACCGAAGTTATTAGATTCCTTTCAGAAAAAAGCAACAGGGCTTTTCCAATTATAGGAGTAGGAGGGATAATGAGTCCGCAGGATGCAATTGAAAAACTGGAGGCCGGGGCAAGTCTGGTACAGTTGTACACAGGTTTTATCTATGAAGGACCCAAGCTGGTGAAAAAGATCAATAAGGAAATCCTAAAGCGCTCATAGTGGCGGGGGAACTCATTGCATTCCTGACTGCTTCCATTTTACTTACCCTTTCTCCCGGGCCCGATATCATCTATGTCCTTGTGCAGGGAATGACCAACGGCAAAAAACATGGGATTGTAACTACCCTGGGGCTGGTTTCAGGCATCATTGTTCATACGAGTCTGGTTGCTTTTGGGATTTCGGCTGTTATAAAACAATCCGACAACCTATTTCTAATTATCAAAATTTTAGGTGCTGCCTATCTTTTTTATCTCGCCTGGCAGGTTTACAAAAGTGATGCAGCAATTAATTTCAAGGCTCCCGTAGCGGAACAGAAGAAGGAGCTCACTTCCCTCTTCAAAAAGGGATTTTTGATGAATGTTTTAAATCCCAAGGTGGCAATTTTCTTCCTTGCCTTTTTTCCTGGATTCCTGTGGGAGCCGGAGGTTAATACCATTTATCAGTTTTACCTTTTAGGTTTTCTGTTCATGCTGCAGGCTTTTATTATTTTTTCTACAGTTGCTATACTTGCAGGGAAAATTTCAAAATACCTTCGGAAGCATCCCAAGTCGGGAATAGTCTTTAAATGGGTACAGGTGGTGGTCTTTATTGGGATAGGAGTTTTTATTTTGGTGTAGAGTAGTTAGTATTGAGTATTGAGTATTGAGAAGAAACTTTAAATGAGTTTTGAATCCTTTTCGGCCGCTAATAAAATTTTAAACGTCTTTGCGAGCAAAACGCAGTGGAGCGAAGCAATCTCATTCTTTTATACCGGGCTGCCTCTTTGAACTGCACAGAAAATGAAATACATTTCGAGAGGGAGATTGTCTCAGTCGCCTTTTCGGCTCCTACCATTGACGTTTTTCTTTAGAAATTTATTTTCTCCCTTCGGTCGTTAAAAATTCGCATCTTTTCATAATTGTTCATTTTTTTGCTTGTCCAAAAAAACGAACCAAAAAAAGGACACTTTTTTGATAGGTGTTTCCGATTTTGCTCCCGCAAATCGGAACCGTGCTCCCCGGCTAAATTTTCTCCAAGGCTTCAAAAATTTTTAACGCCGGGGAAGCACTACACTTACAAAAAAGATACTCTGAAGGGAATATTGTATTATACAAGGAACAGACGTCATTTCCTACGCTAGAAATTTTTTTCAGAGGTCTCGCAAAGACGTTGCTAATGAAACTTCGTAATTCCTCCTTTGTAAATCGGAAATTGACTTCTAATTTCGTACTTCTAACTTCGTACATCTTCCTTATATTTGGCCTATGGCGAAGATCAAGATTATCGAATGTCCGCGTGACGCGATGCAGGGAATAAAAACCTTCATTCCTACAGATAAGAAAGTTCAATATATCCAGTCACTTTTACGATGTGGTTTTGACACCATTGACTTCGGAAGTTTTGTTTCGCCCAAAGCCATTCCGCAAATGGCTGATACAGCCGAGGTATTATCCAGACTTGATCTCTCCCGAACCCGGAGTAAACTTTTGGCTATTGTTGCCAATACCCGTGGGGCACAGGATGCATCTCAACATCCGGAAATTCAGTATCTGGGATATCCTTTCTCTATTTCTGAAAACTTTCAGATGCGGAATACCCATAAGACCATAGCCGAATCTGTGGAGACGCTTCAGGAGATCCTGGATATTGCCAATGCTACAGGTAAAGAGGTTGTAGCCTATCTTTCAATGGGTTTCGGAAATCCTTATGGAGATCCCTGGGATGTGGAGATCGTGGGAGAGTGGACAGAAAAGCTTTCAGGAATGGGAGTTAAAATATTATCTCTTTCAGACACCATAGGAAGTTCTACCCCGGAGGTCATAGAGTATCTTTTTTCAAATCTTATTCCGAAGTATCCTTCCATAGAATTCGGAGCGCACCTTCACACGACTCCCACAAAGTGGTTTGAAAAAGTGGATGCTGCCTATAGATCTGGCTGTAGAAGATTTGATGGGGCTATACAGGGCTTTGGTGGCTGCCCTATGGCCAAGGATGAATTAACAGGCAATATGCCTACGGAAAAACTGCTTTCCTACTTTACTTCAAAAAAAGCAGATACCAATGTCAAGATGATGAGTTTTGAGTCATCTCATAATGAAGCTACAAAGATCTTCTCTGCTTATCATTAGTAAATTCAATTGGTGCGAATATTTCAATAGCTAAATTTTATTTAAATTAAGTCTAAATAAGCTTTGCGAAATGTTGAAGCTGCTCTATATTTGCACCCGAAAATCAACCTTATTTTAAACAAGTCTAAATAAATTAGAATGAAAAATGCTCTTTTTGCGACTGTAGTTGGAGGACTATTATTTACTTCCTGTACAGTGGATGACAACCCTCCTATTGAAATCGATAATATTGATGTGCCGGAAACCTATGCTTTTGAAAGGAATGATAATTCCAGTGTAAATTTCGAAGGGCAGACTACAAGGTTAGTAATGGTCGGGGAATTGTTGTCTTCTTTCAATGACTTTGACAATGCTACAGAAGCCAGTCTCTCTAACATGTATTCTAATGTAAATGATCCTTTCTCTTCTGAAGAACTCAATTCTTCTTCAAAAAGCATAAAGAGCAAAGTAGCTGCTTCTCAGCTTTATTTTACAGGTAATACAGAGGAAAGCCACGCTCTTAAAAATGATTTTGAATCTTTCATTACTGGACAGGTCAATGAAGTATTTCCTAACAAAAATGAAGTGGCAACTCCGGGAGTTGCAGGGCAAATTGCAGATGGTTCCAGCGTTCGCTATGTGAATGGAAAAGGACTCGAATATAATCAGGCTTTTGCAAAGGGACTTATAGGCGCACTGGTAGCAGACCAGATACTGAATAATTACCTTTCTGTAGAAGTCCTTGATGCGGGAGATAATGTTGAAAAGAACGATGCAGGTTTAACGGAAGAAGGAAAGTCTTATACCACAATGGAACACAAATGGGATGAGGCCTATGGATATTTATATGGGCACCCAACTGTACCTGTAGCTAATCCCAATGCTGCATTGGGTGACAATGCTGATCAATTGTTATTGAAATATATGGGACGGGTAGAAGCCGATCCTGATTTTGCAGGAATTGCTGAAGAAACATTTGAAGCTTTCAAATTAGGACGTGCAGCTATAGTTGCAGGGAAATATAACGTAAGAGACCAGCAGGTGGAGATCATCCGCGAAAATATTTCAGAAATTATCGGAATTCGTGCAGTGTATTATCTGCAGGCCGGTAAGAGGGCTCTTGAAGCCAAAAAGATGGGAACTGCCTTTCATTCATTGTCTGAAGGTTACGGGTTTATTTACAGTCTAAGATTCACTCATAATCCTGCTACCAATGCTCCATATCTTTCAACATCGGAAATTGATGCGATGCTTGAGATCCTTATGGACGGTGATGGCTTCTGGGATGTAACTCCGGAAATTCTGGATGCACTTTCTGCAACCATTGCAGCGCCATTTAATTATACAGTTGCACAGGCAGCTGAGTAATTTAAAAGATCGTTAAGTAGCATATTTAGCTGCTAAACCTTAATTCTGAAGTAACCTGCCCGCAGTCCGGGCGGGTTTCAGAATTAAATACAGGAACTGGTTTTTTTTGAAAATATTAAAAACCAGAATTTCCATGATTACCCCGGATCATAACGGGCTTAAAACTGCTTTTTTAAACCACTATGAAAATGAAAAATCATAAATTATTTACCCTTATCTTTTTTATTTCTATACTGATTTCCTGTAATTCAGATGACAGTAAAAAATCTACCGATAAGGATAGTTTTGACCGGGGCGCGCTTCTGGAGAACTGGGCTGATAATATCATCATTCCTTCCTTTGAGAATTTTGCTTCATATACTACAGACCTGGAGGAGAAAACAGAAGCTTTTGTGCAGGAGCCTTCCGAAGCAAATCTCGCCAGCCTTAGGGCATCATATGAAGAAGCCTATATACAATATCAAACGGTTGCTATGTTTGGGATGGGTAGGGCAGAAACCATTAATTACAGGATGTTCCTTAATACCTATCCGGTAGACGAGGCAGCTGTAAAGGGGAAAATAGAAAGTGGAAGCTATAACCTGGAATTATTCACATCCTACGATGAGCAGGGTTTTCCGGCCCTGGACCTCCTGTTGAATGGATTAGCAGAAGAAGATGCCGGCATAGTAGAATTTTATACAAGTCATGCCGATGCTTCGGAATATCGCAATTATTTACAGGCGGTATCCACCAGGATCAATGGTTTGACACAGGAAGTTTTGGCCGATTGGCAGAATTCCTTCCGCGATGAATTTGTATCCAATACAGCTTCTTCAAACACCGGTTCTGTGGATCGGTTTACCAATGATTACGTAATGTATTACGAAAAGAATTTGAGGTCCGGTAAAATTGGGATTCCTGCGGGAGCTTTTACAGGGAATCCGGTGCCTCAAAATGTGGAGGCAAAATATTCTGAAGGATTATCAAAAGATCTTTATTTAAAAGCCCTGGAAACAGTGCAGAATTTCTTTAACGGAAAACATTTCGGTAAAAGCGAAACAGGTCCCAGCTACAAGCAATACCTGGATCATCTGAACAGCGTTAAGAATTCCGCAGATCTCAGCAGTCTCATCAATGGGCAATTTGACGTTATTAAACAGCAGGCTACAAATCTTAATGCTGATTTTGTAGAGCAGATCCAGACAAATAATTCGGTTATGCTACAGGCTTTTGATGAGCTTCAGAAGAATGTGGTGTTAATGAAGGTCGATATGCTGCAGGCTCTTTCCATTAGTGTGGATTATGTTGACACAGACGGAGATTAAGGAGTTCTAAAGCAAGGCAATGAAAAAAGCTTTTTCAGCATACCTGAACAGATATTCGGAAGCCGCCCCTCTGGCGGTTTTCCGAATTTTTTTTGGGATCATGATGTTCTTGAGCATCATTCGGTTCTGGTGGCATGGCTGGATTGAAAAGCTTTATATAAGCCCGCAATTCTTCTTTTCCTATTATGGTTTTGAATGGGTCAAGCCTATAGGAGATTTCACCTATGTCATTTTTATAATCTGTGGGCTCTCGGCCCTCTTTGTGGCTTTAGGCTTTAAGTACCGGCTGGCGATCATTACCTTTTTCCTGAGCTTTACTTATATAGAATTGATGGATAAGACCACCTATCTTAACCATTATTACTTTATTAGCATTCTCAGTTTTCTACTAATATTCTTACCTGCCAATGCCTATTACTCGATCGATGTCTGGCGCAAGCCAAAAAAATCCTTTCAAAAGATCCCTTCCTGGTGTATTGACAGTATTAAACTATTAATAGCCATTGTTTACTTCTACGCCGGAATTGCCAAGATCAATTCAGATTGGTTATTAGAGGCCATGCCTTTAAAGATCTGGCTACCTTCAAAGTATGATTTGCCGTTGCTGGGAGACCTGCTACAACAGGAGTGGGTGCATTACTTTTTCAGCTGGTCTGGGATGTTATATGATATTGCCATTCCATTTTTATTGCTCTACAAGCCCACCAGGATTTTTGCCTTTGTACTTGTGGTCATCTTTCACCTGGTGACGAGAATTTTATTTCCAATAGGCATGTTTCCATACATCATGATCGTAAGCGCTCTTATCTTTTTTGATGCCGGTATCCACCACAGGATCCTGCGGTTTCTCTCCGGAATATTCAGAATCACTAAAGCCAGATTTGATAACGGTCTTGTGAAGCATTACAAGCCGGTAAAGAGAAAATTGGTAATTTCTGTACTTGGCTTTTTCTTTTTGATCCAGATCCTTTTCCCGTGGAGATATCTTCTTTATCCGGGAGAATTGTTCTGGACAGAAGAAGGTTTCCGGTTTTCATGGAGAGTCATGCTGATGGAAAAAGCCGGATATGCGCAATTTAAGATCGTGGATGAGGAATCTGGAAAGTGGTTCTATGTCAACAATTCTGAATTTCTCACACCTTTTCAGGAGAAACAGATGGCCATACAACCCGATTTTATTTTAGAATATGCTCATTTTCTTGCAGAACATTTTAAAGAAAAAGGACATGAGAATATTCAGGTCTTTGTTGAGAACCACGTAGCACTCAACGGCAGGAAAAGCACCCTCTATATTGATCCCGAAGTAAATCTTTTGGACCACCGCGACTCCTTTAAATTAAAAACATTCTTACTCCCCTTCCATGACACTATCAAAGGCCTTTAGTATTCTGTTTTTATTAATTATTACTCCGGTGCAAGCTCAGCACCTCCTGCAGGGACAAATAATTTCGGCCGAAGATGGATATCCGATCCCTGAAGCTGAGGTGTATAACAATACTACCGGAAAACTTGCAGTAGCCAACCAAAGAGGAGAATTCAGGTTTGAAGATCTAAAAGCCGGAACTTACGATCTTACTGTCTTTAGTTTTCAGTACGAAATTGTAGAGCAAACGGTAAAGATTCCCTTAGATGAGCCCATAAAGGTTGAGCTCAGAGCTTTATCTAATAATCTTTCTGAAGTAGTGCTAACCGAGCGCCGGAAAAAACTTTTTGCGCTTCGCAATCTCAGGCAGGTGGAAGGCACCGCAATTTACTCGGGAAAGAAGAGCGAAGTGGTACTGCTCGAAGAGATAACGGCAAACCTTGCGACCAATAATGCCCGGCAGATCTACAGCCAGATCGTTGGTTTAAACATTTACGACAACGGGGATGCAGGTTTGCAACTGAATATCGGTGGCCGTGGCCTGGACCCAAACAGAACCCAGAATTTCAATACCAGACAAAATGATTACGATATTTCTGCAGATGTGCTGGGATATCCTGAGAGTTACTACACCCCACCGGCAGAAGCTTTAAGAGAGATCCAGGTGGTTCGTGGTGCCGCTTCTCTGCAATATGGAACTCAGTTTGGCGGACTGATCAATTTTAAATTCAAAGAGCCTTCTTATAAAAAGCTGGAGTTGATCTCCCGGCAATCTACAGGATCTAATAGTCTCTTCACCAGTTTTAACAGCCTGAGCGGTACTCTGGGGAATTTTAGTTATTACACTTATTACAACTACAAAACCGGGGAAGGCTTCCGGCCTAATTCAGAATATGATTCCCATAATGCTTTCGTTCATTTAGGCTACAGAATTGGTGAAGGAACAAAGCTTTCCATTGAATATACGTTGTTGGATTATCTTGCACAACAACCTGGCGGTCTTACAGATGCACAGTTTTACAGAGATCCATCTTATAGCAACAGGTCGAGGAACTGGTTTGATGTGAACTGGAACTTATTTGCCTTAAAACTGGAGCATAAAATTCTTGCAGATACAGATCTCAGCCTGAATGTATTTGGTTTGGATGCTTCCCGAAAAGCAGTGGGGTATAGAGAGAATCGGGTTTCCCAGCCCGATGATCCTGAAGCGCCGCGGGAATTGCTTTCAGATGATTTTAATTACTGGGGAGCTGAAGCAAGAATCCTTACCAGATATGACCTTTTTGAGGAGTCTGTATTTTTAATAGGTACCAAGTATTACAAGGCCAGGAATCTACAGCAACAGGGTCCCGGCAGCACAGGATCCGGTCCTGATTTTACCTTTGCCACAGCCGAATTTCCCAATTACTCCCGGCAGTCAGATTTTGAATTTCCGAATGAAAATATTGCCGTCTTTGGAGAAAATATCTTCAATTTTACTGATAAATTTTCCCTTACTCCCGGCTTTAGGTTTGAATATATAAACACAGAAAGCAAGGGAACCTATAAAGATATCTTCCTTGACCTGGCTGGGAATGTCCTTAAGAATGAAACCCTTGCCGATAACCGGCAGTTCAAACGGAATTTTGTACTTCTGGGGATAGGTGCCGGATATGAGCTTTCTGGTAGTGCCGAGATCTATGCCAACTTCTCCCAAAACTACCGCTCAGTAACTTTCAGCGACATCAGGGTGGTGAATCCGGTCTTCCAGGTGGACCCGGATATCAATGATGAAAAAGGATTCACATCTGATATCGGCATCCGTGGAAGATGGAAAAACATTTTGTCCTATGACGCCAGTATTTTTGGCTTGAAATACAATGATCGAATAGGGGAGGTCCTTAAAGCTGAGACCCGTGAAAATTCTCAGGGACAACAGGAGGAAACCGGGAGGGTGATCAGGTTTCGCGGTAATATAGGAGATGCTTTTATCTATGGACTGGAAACCTTTGCAGATTGGAACCTGCAGGCCAGTTTTTTTCCGGAAGCTGAGGATTATATGGCCAGAATTTTTATAAACTCTGCTTTTACCAGCTCGGAATATGTGCGATCTGAACAGACCAATGTAGAGGGGAACAAGGTGGAATTCATTCCTGTTGTTAACCTTAAAACAGGCTTAAATCTGGGATATCGTAATTTGATTGGATCATTACAATACACCTATCTTTCAAAACAGTTTTCGGATGCGACCAATGCGCCGCAGGTTAGTATAGACTCTCAGAGGGGGATCGAAGGCGCTATTCCTGCTTACGGAATCGTCGACCTCTCTATATCTTATTCTTTTAAGAGGTATAAAATTGAAAGCGGAATCAACAACTTCCTTGACAACACCTATTTCACCCGCAGGGCTACAGGGTATCCCGGGCCCGGGATCATTCCCGCCCAGCCTCTTACCTGGTACACAACGCTGCAGGTCAAGTTGTAAAAAATGTAACGGAAATCAGATTCTTTAAGACCGGACTGATTCTTTCCGGAGGTTTTATTTAAACCAGGTCTAAATAATTATATTTGTCACACTTAAAAAGTAAAAAGTAATGAAAAGATTTTTATTTGCGTTAGCAACTTTGGCTGCACTTACAAGCTGTAAAAACGAGAAACAGGATGAAGCTGCCACTTCTGGAGATTCTGCAGGAGAGGTTAATGTTTACACTCACAGGCATTATGCTTCAGACCAGCAATTGTTTGCGCAATTCGAAGAAACCACCGGTATAAAAGTGAACGTAATAAATGCGAGTGCAGATGAATTGATACAGAAAATGACCATTGAAGGAAAACAATCTCCTGCCGACGTGTTGATCACCGTGGATGCAGGTAGGCTTACCCGTGCCAAGGATCAGGGTTTGCTTCAAAAGGTGGATTCAGACATATTGAATAACACAGTCGCAGCACATCTTAAAGATCCGGGTAATGAATGGTTTGGTCTCACTAAAAGAGCAAGGATCATAGTATATGCTCCCGGCAGAGTGGACAGCACCCAACTTTCTACTTATGAGGATCTGGCAACAGAGAAATGGAAAGACAGGATCCTGGTTCGCTCTTCTGAAAATATCTACAACCAGTCCCTTCTTGCTTCTCTTATAGTAAATAATGGAGAAGAAGCTGCAAAAGAATGGGCTGAAGCTATGGTGGAAAACATGGCCCGGGCACCAAAAGGAAATGATAGGGACCAGGTAAAAGCTGTAGTGGCCGGAGAGGGAGATCTTGCCATTGTGAATACTTACTACATTGGAAATCTTCTGAATTCTGAAAATCCTGAAGAAGTAAAAGCGGGGGAATCGGTTAAAGTTTTCTTTCCTAATCAGGAGGGAAGGGGAACGCATATTAATGTGAGTGGTGCAGGAGTTGCCCGTTATGCTCCCAATAAAGAAAATGCAGTAAAGTTTATCGAGTTCCTGGTTTCTAAAGAAGCTCAGGAAGTATTCGCGAATTCCAATTATGAATATCCTGTGAACGAAGAAGTGCAGCCTGCTCCGTTATTGCAGAGCTGGGGAGAATTCAAGGAAGATCGTCTAAACCTTTCCAAACTTGGAGAAAATAACAAAAAGGCCGTGTTGATATTTGATGAAGCAGGCTGGAAGTAATAATATATTTTCATATAAATACCGCTTAAAGCGATTAAGGCGCGACAGTAATTACTGGGCAATACTCACCCTGGTCCTTCTCGCCTTCATCGCTTTACCTGTTATTTCTATTGGGGTAAAATTATTTGCCGGGCCCGGAGAGACCTGGGGACATATTGTAGACAATTTACTTTTTGATTACCTGGGTAATTCCCTTTTCCTCATCCTTGCATGCGGAACCCTGGTGCTTCTTTTGGGAGTTTCTTCTGCCTGGCTGGTGGCCAGATTTGAATTTCCGCTGAGGAAGCAAATGGAGTGGCTGCTAATTCTTCCGCTTGCCATTCCGGGATATATTGTCGCTTACGCCTATGCCGGCATATTCGACTACGGCGGTTCTTTTCAGCTTTTGCTCGAGTCCATAGGACTGGAGTTTATTCGTATTGATATGATGAATAAGTACGGTCTTGCTTTTGTGCTGGGCATTTCTCTATTCCCATATGTTTATGTGAGTTCCCGGGCTTTTTTCATGAATCAGGCGAATAGTTTGCTGGAGGCTTCAGAGATGCTGGGAGTAGGGCAGGTAAAAACTTTTTTCAGATTAATGCTTCCCATGGCCCGTCCTGCAATTGTCGCCGGTTTGATCCTTGTTCTTATGGAAGTGCTGAATGACTACGGGGCTGCAAAATATTACGGAGTAAACACATTTACCACCGGTATCTTCAGGTCATGGTTTGCGCTTGAAGAACCTGAAACTGCTGTTTATCTTTCTGCACTTTTAATTGTAATTGTTTTTACACTTATCCTGTTGGAGAAATTTCAGCGCAGAAACGTTCAGTTTAACAGTAACAGGAGTAATAGTAAATCCATTGACAGGATTAAACCCGGAAGGCAGAAAAGATCCTTGATCTTTCTTGTGGTGCTAATCCCCGTTTTTCTGGGTTTTATTCTTCCGGTGGGCCAATTGATCTACTGGGCCACGCTAACTTTTGATAAAGTTTTCAATTCCTCTTTTCTTGCTCTTTCTTTGCAAAGTTTCTGGATCGCTTTTCTTACGGCATTCATGACAGTTGTAATGGCTGTAACCCTTATTTATTTTTCAAAATGGAGCCGCATGAGTTTTATAAAGAATGTCGCTAAACTGGGAGTTTTGGGTTATGCCATTCCGGGAGCTGTAATCGCCATAGGAATTATGATCCCAATGATCTCACTGGATAAATGGCTTATTTCAATTTTTGATAAGGTCTTAAACCTGGATATTGGTTTAATTATAACAGGTAGTCTTGTGGCTCTCATTTATGCTTATGTAGTGCGATTCCTTGCGGTTGCATATAATCCAATTGAATCCACATCTTTAAAGGTTAGCAAAACCATTCCCGATTCTTCCAGGATCCTGGGAGTAGGGAACATCCGCACCTTTTTCAGAATTGAGTTTCCACTCATCAGGACCGGAATTGCCAGTGCCTTTATTCTGGTTTTCATTGACGTCTTAAAAGAATTACCTTTGACTCTCATCCTAAAGCCATTTCACGTAAATACTTTGGCAGTGAAAGCTTATGAATATGCGAGCGACGAAATGGTAATGGAAGCCGCTATTCCGTCCCTGTTCATAATTATCACCGTCATGTTGCCGGTAATTTTTCTCAACAGGATGCTAATAAAATAGAAGTAGATATGCTGGAGATCAATTCGCTTTCAAAAAGTTTCGATAAAGGAAAATCATTTGCTCTAAAGGATGTTTCTTTTCATTTGAACGAAGGGGATGTTTGTGCCCTGGTGGGAGAAAGCGGAAGTGGGAAAACTACACTGGTGAGGCTTATAGCCGGACTCGAAAGTCCCGATGCCGGAACCATAAAGATCAACGGAAGGATAGTATCTTCCCTCAAGACCTTTGTTCCTCCCGAAAAGAGGAAAGTTGGACTTGTTTTTCAGGAATATGCGCTATTCCCGCATATGACCCTGTTTAAAAATGTACTCTACGGAATTTCCAGGGAAAAGAACAAAAAGGCCCGTGCACAGGAGGTTCTGGAGCTGGTGGGACTTGGAGGAATGGAAGACAGATACCCACATCAGTTATCGGGAGGGCAGCAGCAAAGGGTGGCGCTGGCGAGAGCATTGGCACCAAATCCTTCCCTGCTTATTCTGGATGAACCTTTTAGTAATCTGGACGCCATTTTACGTGCTCAGTTAAGGAATGAAATATTTGAGATAGTAAAGAATACTGGAGTCACGGCTGTTTTCGTTACCCATGATACACAGGATGCCCTCGCGGTAGCCGACGAGATCCTCATTTTACAGGATGGAGAATTGATCCAGAAAGATGAAGCCGCCAACCTTTATACAAAGCCAAACTCTATTTATGTAGCCTCCTTATTCGGAAATACTATTCAGTTAAGTCAGGAATTGCAATCAGCTTTTAATTGTCCGCTCAACCCCGCATGTTCTCATGCCATAAGGAACGAAAACTTCGCAATTAATGAGGAGTGTGAACATGTCACCTATGCACAAGTGATTAAAAGAACTTTCCTGGGGAATGATACTCAATTACTCCTGAAGCTTGACAGCGGACAAAAACTTGCAGTGCTCACCAAAGAAAGAAATGTGGCAGACCGCATCAGAATAGGTTTTAATTCAAAAGATGTCCTCGAATTTAAATATTGATCTTATAGCCTGTGATCAGGTGCTTATCAATCTTAGAATTCAGCCGGTATAAATAGCTATCCATATTTCGATTTAATCTGGATTATTGATTTTAAAATGATTACATTTGCACGCAATTAAATCTTAATTGCTATGATCGCACATTCCTCAAGGATCGTTGGCGAAGGTCTCACATACGACGACGTATTATTGGTCCCCGCTTTCTCAGAAATCCTCCCCCGTGAAGTAAGTATTCAGTCTAAATTTACGCGTAATATCACCCTCAATGTACCCATTGTTTCCGCAGCTATGGATACAGTGACCGAGTCAAAAATGGCAATTGCCATGGCACGTGAAGGCGGAATTGGGGTGCTGCATAAAAATATGACCATTGATCAACAGGCGCTTAAGGTGCGCAAAGTGAAGCGGGCAGAGAGCGGTATGATCATCGATCCTATCACTTTACCTATTACGGCAAAGGTCAAAGATGCAAAGGATCATATGCGCGAGCACAGTATAGGTGGAATACCTATTGTAGATGAAGAAGGGAAGCTTTTGGGAATTGTGACCAACCGTGATCTGCGGTTTGAAAAGAACAATGACAGGCCTATCACTGAGGTCATGACTTCAAAAAATCTTATTACTGTTGCTGAGGGAACCTCTCTGGAAGAAGCTGAAGGTATATTGCAGGAAAATAAAATAGAAAAACTCCCGGTTGTAAATTCAGATTATAAGCTGGTAGGTTTGATCACCTTTCGTGATATCACTAAACTTACTCAAAAGCCAATCGCTAATAAAGATTCCTTCGGAAGGCTTCGCGTTGCAGCTGCCATTGGTGTTACAGGAGATGCCGTGGAACGTGCAGAAGCCCTTGTAAATGCGGGAGTGGATGCCATAATTATTGATACTGCCCATGGACATACCCAGGGAGTAGTAAAGATCTTAAAAGAAGTAAAAAAGAAATTTCCTGAACTACAGGTGGTAGTAGGAAATATAGCTACGGCCGAAGCTGCCAAATTCCTTGTTGAAGCAGGTGCCGACGCTGTAAAGGTTGGTATTGGTCCCGGTTCTATTTGTACCACCAGGGTGGTTGCCGGAGTTGGTTATCCGCAATTTTCGGCGGTACTGGAAGTGGCCGCGGCTATTAAAGGCAGCGGAGTTCCTGTTATTGCAGATGGCGGAATAAGATACACAGGAGATATTCCAAAAGCCCTTGGCGCGGGGGCAGATTGTGTAATGTTAGGATCCCTTCTTGCAGGCACAAAAGAATCTCCGGGAGAGACAATCATATATGAAGGACGAAAATTTAAATCCTACCGCGGAATGGGTTCTGTGGAAGCCATGAAAAAAGGCTCTAAAGATCGTTATTTCCAGGATGTGGAAGACGATATCAAAAAGCTTGTACCCGAAGGAATAGTTGGACGTGTGCCATACAAAGGTGACCTTTATGAAAGTATCCACCAATTTATTGGAGGCTTAAGAGCAGGGATGGGATATTGTGGCGCAAAAGATGTGCGCACCCTTCAGGAAACAGCGAAATTTATTAAGATCACTGCTGCCGGGATAAATGAAAGTCATCCTCATGATGTTACCATAACGAATGAATCTCCTAATTACAGTAGATAATTTACAAAACAGAGTAAAATTAAAGGGTCCCAAAAATGTCATTTTTGGGACCCTTTAATTTTTTGGTGGCTAAGGTTCTAACCAGTAATTAATTCTGTTTTATAATTTCTCACCATTATTATATGAACCTTAACCGCGTAAATTCTATTTAAATATATGCCGCCCCTCCGGTCATACTGCACGGTAGTCCCGCTGTTCAGCGGGGGTGGTACTGATCACTGATCACTGATCACTGATCACTGACCACTGATCACTACCTTTATTCCTTTACCTCAATTCCCATTTTTCTAAGCACCTTGATGGTGATATCAAAATCCTGAGATGAGAAAGCGAGGTCATTCCCACCTGAATGAAATACCTGGGTGTAGTTTTCTTCCTGGATCACCTGTAGCATGGCATCGTTGATCTGTTCATACAAAGGCTGCGTCAGTTCGTTGCGTTTCATTTGCATCATCACAGTAGCTTTTTGTCTGAAGTTTTTAATGTCATTTTCAAGGTTGATGATCTCACTTTCTTTGGCAGTTTTTTCCTCTTCAGTAAATGTGGTATTATTCTCCTGGTAATCCTTTACCAGGCTCTCATAACTCTGTACATTTTTTTGAAGCTCCTTTTGAAGATCCTGATTATAGGTTTGTAAGCCTTCATTCACCGTGGTCATTTCGGGCATCTGGGCAAGAATATAATCTGCATCTATGGTTCCTACCTTGGATTGAGCAAAAGCAGATATACTTAAAAGGGCAAAACTGAATACTAAAATTAATTTTTTCATGATCTATATATAATTTTCACAAATATAAAAGAGCAGAGCTATTTATGAAGATTTTAAGACTAATATTTAATTATTCGCCCTGAAATAGTTGACCTCGATGTGGCTTCAGGGCATCTCTTACTGCGGGCATTTCTTTTTCGGTTACCACTAAATATGCAATTGCATGAGCTTCTGATTGTTTTTCTGAGCCGGTTATGTCCATCTGGAGCTTATGTGAGTTCCTGTATTCCTTGAGGTGTACAGCGTGGTGCCGTGCAGTAATTTCGGCATCGGGACCTCTAAAATCCCAGATGAGTTTCAGCTTTCTTTCTTCAGACATAATTATATATATAATTCTTATTGGGAAAAAGAGATTAAAAAATGAGATTTTTGGAGATCTTCAAAAATATACTTTTTTTGATTCTCAATCGTTTAATTTGAAGGTTGGTTAACGTGGCAGATTTGTTATTTTTGCCAATTCATAATATTTTTTGCAAATTGATTAAAATTAAAGGAATCGCGGGTTTATTGCTTCTGTTATTGTTTTTGACAGGTTGCAATTTCCTCAATAAACCGGCAGAAAAGGATGTGATTGCGAGGGTTAATGACTCCTATCTATACAAGGAGGATATTGCCAACCTCATTTCCGATAATACTTCCCCCGAAGACAGTACGCTCCTGGTAAATAATTATATCACCCGCTGGGCTACCCAGAAACTCCTGCTGGACAGGGCCAGGATCAATCTTACTGAAGAACAACAGGCGGAATTTGACCGGTTGGTGCAGAATTATAAAAATGAGCTTTACGCCAAAGCTTATACTGATGCTATTGTTGCCAGGGAACTGGATACTTCAATCAGCAGGGCTGCTGCCGAAACTTATTATGAAGAAAATGGAGAAAATTTTATCCTGAATGAAAACCTGGTAAAGTTACGCTACATAAATATAACCAAGGATAACAAGGATTTTGAGGATATCAAAACCCGCTTCCGCCGGTTTAATGATGAAGATAAGCAGGCTTTGCTGGACATGGCTATTCATTTTAATTCTTATTCGTTGAATGATTCCGTATGGGTAAAAACCAAGCAGGTCTATGATAAAATACGCCCGTTAACCCCCCAGGACAATCCGGAATTTCTAAAAAACAAGAATTTTATGCAGCTTGAAGATTCATTAGGAGTATATTTGATTTCTGTTGAAGATGTTAAATTACGCAATGAACAGGCACCATTGGAATACTCTTTGCCAAGCATAAAACAGATCCTGCTAAATAAGAGAAAACTGGAGCTTATAAAAAAATTAGAAAAAGACATTACACAAGATGCAATTAGAAATGACAAATTTAAAATCTATAATTAATTCGGCTGCATTGCTGATCCTTATTCTTGCCGCCGGTACATTGCAGGCTCAGGAGGTTGTTGTTACTGACAGTACTGCCATAGGAATAGAATCTGAAATTCAGGCCAAAACGGCAAATAATTCCGGTCGGTTCAAGGTAGACGGGGTTGCTGCCGTTGTGGGAGATTACGTTGTGCTTGAAAGTGATATCGATAAAATGTATATCGAACTTCAAAGCCAGGGAGTATCTACAAAGGATGTGAACAATTGTAATCTTGCAGGCAGGTTGATGGAGAACAAACTCTATGCGCATCATGCAATCCAGGATAGTATTATGGTTTCAGATGCAGAGATCAATGCAAATATCGACCAGCAGCTGGCCTATATGACGCAGCAGGTGGGTTCCCTTGAAAAGGTGCTTGAATTCTATAAGAAAGATAGTGAAGCGGAATTTAGAGCTGAGCTTTTTGAGATCAACAAACAAAACAGGCTGGCTTCTGAAATGCAACGAAAGATCGTTGAAGCCGTAGAAATTACGCCCGAAGAGGTGAGAGCTTTTTTTGCTGATATCCCCGAAGATGAGCGTCCTGTTTTTGGAGATGAGGTGGAGATTGCCCAGATCGTAGTAAAACCTGAAATTACGCAGGAAGAGAGACAGAAGCTTATTGACAGGCTTAATGAAATGAGAGCAGATGTTCTTGAGAACGGAGCAAGCTTTGCGACCAAGGCAGTGCTTTATTCCCAGGATCCGGGATCAAGATCTTCCGGAGGAAAGATTTCCCTTAGCCGTCAGGATCCATTTGTGAAAGAATTTAAAGATGCCGCATTTTCTCTTCAGGAAGGAGAGGTAAGTAAGCCATTCCAGACAGAATTTGGTTATCACATCCTTACTGTTGACAAGATTCGCGGACAGCAGGTTGATGTGCGTCATATTCTTTTAATCCCTGATGTTACTGAAGCTACCAAACAAAAAGCTTTTAACAAGATCCAGAATGTAAGAGAGAGGATCAATAACAATGAAATAAGCTTTTCTGAAGCAGCGAAAGAAGTTTCAGATGAAAAGGAGACACGTGAGAGCGGCGGAAAACTGATCAATCCTACTACCGGAGACACCCGTTTTGAGCTGACCAAAATTGATCCCTTATTATATGAGCAGGTGGTAAATCTTGAGAAAGGGAAGGTTTCAAATATTCTTACAGACCAGGACAATACCGGAAGACCTTTCTATAAGATCATAACCGTTACCAACAGATATCCTGAACATAAGGCCGATTACGCCCAGGACTACAACAAGATCAAGGAACTTGCTCTTCGCGATAAGCAACTGGAGGCTATTGAAAAATGGCAGAAGGAGAAGATCAAGGAAACTTACGTAAAGGTAAACGGAAACTACAGAGATTGTGATTATTCCAGTGACTGGTTGAAGAAATAATTTTTAGCAAAATATGTCGGACGTAGAGGCGGTAAAAAATCTGGTTAACAAGCACCAACAGCTAAGGCAGGAAATTGCCAAAAGAATTGTTGGGCAGCAGGAAGTTGTTGATCAAATTCTTTTATCTGTTTTTTCCGGAGGGCATTCGTTGCTCATTGGAGTGCCCGGCCTGGCAAAGACCTTAATGGTGAATACCATTGCCCAGGCTTTGGGACTGAATTTTAAAAGAATACAATTTACACCAGATTTGATGCCGAGTGACATCCTGGGATCTGAGATCCTGGATGAGAACCGGCATTTTAAATTTATAAAGGGGCCGGTTTTTGGAAATATCATTCTTGCAGATGAGATCAACCGTACTCCTCCAAAAACCCAGGCAGCATTGCTTGAAGCCATGCAGGAGAGAGCTGTTACAGTTGCCGGGCAACATTATAAGCTTGACCTTCCTTATTTTGTGCTTGCAACCCAGAATCCCATAGAGCAGGAGGGAACCTATCCCTTACCTGAAGCCCAGCTGGACAGGTTTATGTTTGCCATTTTACTGGAATATCCTTCTTTTGAAGAAGAGATCCAGGTGGTTAAGAGTACAACTTCAGATGAGGTTGTAGAGATCAATCCTCTATTTTCAGCTTCAGAGATTGTGGAATTCCAGCATTTGATCAGGCGCATCCCTGTTGCCGATAATGTAGTGGAATATGCAGTAGATCTTGTTGGAAAAACCCGTCCGGCAGGAGATCGTGCGACAGCCCTTGTTAAAGAATATGTTGACTGGGGAGCAGGACCAAGAGCATCTCAAAATCTCATTTTAGGAGCTAAAGCGAACGCTGCGGTTCACGGCAAATTCTCTCCCGATATAGAAGACGTACAGGCAGTAGCTTACGGCATTTTAAGACACAGGGTGATCAAGAACTACAAGGCCGAAGCCGAAGGAATTACAGAAGAAGAGATTATCAAAAGCCTGTTTTAAAGGTTAAAGGGTTTAAGGTTCAGGTTTAAAGTTTAAGATTTTCCCTGATCACAGATTACTGATCACTGGCCTCTGCCACTATTTAATTCTTTTTTATATATTTATTTCATGATCAGGTTTTTAATTCGGTTTAAAATTCCCGTGTCGGTACTTTTTTTCGCCTGCCAGTTCCTATGGATACGGTCGAAGGGAAATCTTCTCGATCTTCAGAGCCTGACATTTATAGCTATAATGAGTTTCCTGGTACTATTCGGTTTTTGGTTGTTCCTATTGCTGGACATGATCAATTCGAAAATCTACAATAAGAGTTTTTGGTTGATCTCTATGTTAGTGATGCCCTATCTTGCACCTGCTGTTTATCTCTTTCAGCGCAAAAAGCTGCTGCACATTAAATCAAATTCGTTCAACCGGGATTAACGGTGATTGACGGGATTTACCAATTTCTTATTCTAATCTTATTTTTATGCCAAGTGCTTAATTTTTCCTATGAATTTTTAAGGAATCATTAAATTATCTTCAGTTAAAATTCAGCTTTGGTTATAATTTTTTAAATCCGGCAGGATTTAGTAATTTTGCAACACTTCAGAACGTAATAAAACTCAAACAAAATGGCATACGATATTGATATGATCAAGAAGGTTTACAGCCAGATTGGTGAGCGTGTAAATGCTGCCCGTCAAATTGCCGGTAAACCTTTAACTCTTTCAGAAAAAATTCTTTATTCTCATCTTTGGGAAGGACAACCAACAAAGGAATTTACAAGAGGAAAAGATTATGTGGAGTTTGCGCCAGACAGGATTGCCTGCCAGGATGCTACTGCACAAATGGCTTTGCTGCAATTCATGCAGGCCGGAAAGAAAACTGTTGCAGTTCCTACCACTGTACATTGTGATCACCTTATTCAGGCAAAACTTGGAGCCCAGTTTGACCTTCCAAGCGCAAAAAAATCCAGTGACGAAGTTTTTGACTTCCTGGAATCTGTTTCCAATAAATACGGGATTGGATTTTGGAAACCGGGTGCGGGAATTATTCACCAGGTGGTTCTTGAAAATTATGCATTCCCCGGGGGGATGATGATTGGTACCGATTCTCACACGGTGAATGCCGGTGGACTAGGAATGGTTGCCATTGGTGTTGGTGGTGCAGATGCTGTTGATGTTATGGCTGGAATGGCCTGGGAACTTAAGTTTCCTAAACTGATAGGAGTGAAGCTTACCGGAAAACTTTCGGGATGGACTGCTCCAAAAGATGTAATCCTAAAAGTGGCGGGAATCCTTACTGTAAAAGGTGGAACCGGTGCTATTATTGAATATTTTGGGGAAGGAGCCGAATCTATGTCGGCTACAGGTAAAGGTACCATATGTAATATGGGAGCTGAAGTAGGTGCAACCACTTCAACTTTTGGATATGATGAGTCTATGGCCCGTTACCTTCGGGCTACAAATAGAGCAGATGTGGCAGATGCTGCGAATGAAGTTAAAGAACATTTGACCGGAGATGCTGAAGTTTATGCAAACCCCGAAAAATATTTTGACCAGGTAATAGAGATCAATCTTTCTGAACTAAAGCCACATCTTAACGGACCTTTTACTCCAGATCTTGCTACGCCTATTTCAGAAATGGGAGAGAAGGCAAGAAAAAATGATTGGCCTGTAAACGTAGACTGGGGGCTGATAGGCTCCTGTACCAACTCTTCTTATGAAGATCTAACCCGTGCGGCTTCTATTGCAAAGCAGGCAGTAGACAAAAAAGTAAAGGCAAAATCTGATTTTGGTATTAATCCGGGATCTGAAACTATACGATTTACTGCAGAAAGAGATGGTTTACTTCAGATCTTTGAGGATCTTGACGCAACGATCTTTACAAATGCCTGTGGTCCATGTATTGGACAATGGGACAGAAGTGACCGTAAAGGAGAAGAGAAAAACACCATTGTACATTCTTTTAACCGGAACTTCTCTAAAAGAGCAGATGGAAATCCAAATACTCACGCCTTTGTAGGTTCACCGGAAATGGTGGCTGCAATTGCAATTGCAGGTAGACTGGATTTTGACCCTACTACAGATACACTTTTAAATGAAGACGGGGAATATGTAAAGCTTGATGAGCCTACAGGTCTTGAATTACCACCAAAAGGTTTTGATGTTGAAGATCCGGGATATCTTGCTCCTACCGAAGATGGGTCTTCTGTTGAGGTGAAAGTAAATCCGAATTCCGAAAGACTTCAGCTACTGGAACCATTTGAACCATGGGACGGTAAAAATCTTATGGGTGCAAAGCTGCTTATCAAAGCTCATGGAAAATGTACTACAGATCATATTTCTATGGCAGGGCCATGGTTGCGTTTTAGAGGGCACCTGGACAATATATCCAACAACTGTTTAATTGGAGCGGTCAATGCTTTCAATATGAAGACCAACTTTGTGAAGAATCAGATCACCGGAGATTACGATGGTGTACCTGCTACTCAGCGTAAATATAAGGCTGCAGGAATCCCAACAGTTGTAGTTGGAGACCATAACTATGGTGAAGGATCTTCAAGAGAGCATGCTGCGATGGAGCCAAGACATTTGGGAGTGAAAGTCGTGCTTGTCAAATCTTTTGCAAGGATCCATGAAACAAACCTGAAAAAACAGGGGATGTTGGGAATCACCTTTGCTAATGAAAGTGACTATGATCTCATCCAGGAAGATGACACTTTTAACTTCATCGACCTTGAGAATTTTGCGCCAGACAGGCAGCTGACAGTTGAAATTGTACACGCTGATGGTACCAAAGATGTTATCAAAGCCAATCATACATACAATCAGCCACAAATTGAGTGGTATAAAGAAGGTTCTGCATTGAATCTTATCAAGAAGCAAAATGGTGCAGCCTAATAACCGGCTGCCATTTCTAAAGTCAAAACTCCCGTTCTGCGGGAGTTTTTGTTTTTCGTAATAGAATTTATATGGAGATTGAAAGCCAGGGGTGCATATTTTGCGGAAGACGCTTTAAGAGTTTCTGTAAAACTATGGCGCAACATAATAATTAAATAAAAAAAGCCGTCTTTTACGACAGCTTTTCTTAAAAGTAGATGAGAAACTCCGGAGGTTTATTTCCGGAGTATTCTATCAAGTAATTTTTGCCCCCCAGTAAAAATTACTATACTCTCATCTATTATGGTAAGGATTCTAATTTCCTTTTTTGCTTTAATAATACGTCTAAAGTCGTGGATGGTATATCCTGGTTGTATAGCGTATCATAATACAATTTAATATTTTTTTTCTCTTTTTCATAACAGGCTTTCAGATTTAAATTATTGAAGGTGTTACGTGCGAGGTAATCCAGCTTTAAAAATACAGGTAGAAAATTGAGAACTGCCGTTCCAATTTTTGTCGACTGTATGGAATTTCTGATATTAAAAAGTAATTTTCTTAACTCAAGTTTTGTTTTTTCTCTTATTTCAATAAGCTTCGCTACATTCTGAGCCATCTCGCGGTCTTCCTGTCTCAGGTCATAGTAAATGACATAATACATTTGAAGAAGATCATCATTTGAGAGATCAAGTTTAAGTAGCTGAGAGTATAATTGAAATTGCATCTGATACCGAAATAAGCGTGAATGGTTTGATAAAAATAAACTTTATTTTTTACCGTGTAGATGCTAAGAATATGATTAACAGAAATTTAGCTTTTGTGTAGGCGAAGATGTCGGAAAACTAAAAATCTTAACGAATTGAAGAAAATTCGTTCAAATAACATTAAGCCGGAGAATAAAAAAGTGCCCAGAGCGGGACTCGAACCCGCACGCCCTAATGGACACATGGCCCTCAACCATGCCTGTCTACCAGTTCCAGCACCTGGGCAATTTTAAGAATTCAATAAGGAAGTAAAAAGTCCTTTTAGAAGTTCTGCTTGATATGATCATCTTCCAAAGACCTTAATTTAAGACCTACGTTGTGAGATTGTGGTCCGGAAAAAGTCACCTGGCTGGGACTTCCCTCGGGACTCGTCCCATCCATGTACGTTGTGACCTGGCTGGGACTCGAACCCAGGACCCTCTCCTTAAAAGGGAGATGCTCTACCAACTGAGCTACCAGGTCAATATGCTTATGAACTAATTTGTGATCTGGCTGGGATTTCCTTCGACTTCGCTCAGTCCCGATTATTATCGGGATTCTCATCCCACCCATTCACTTCGTGATCTGGCTGGGATTCGAACCCAGGACCCTCTCCTTAAAAGGGAGATGCTCTACCAGCTGAGCTACCAGATCTGCCTTGTTGCATTTTTGCCAATGCGGGTGCAAATATACCCACATTAATTTATTTTTCAAGAACAAAATGGATTAAATTTGCTCATCAAATCAAGGAGTGGGTAAAACTCTTTAATAATCATTGTTTTAGGCATGAAAATAATTTTAACCGGCTACATGGGATCGGGAAAAACAGCTGTAGGTATGGAGCTTGCGACTCAGACCCATCTTAATTATCTGGACCTTGATGATGAGATAAGCCGTAGGGAGATGAAAACAATTTCTAAAATATTTGAAGACTCAGGAGAAATTTATTTTCGCAAAAGGGAAAGCGAAGTGCTAAAAGAGCTTCTGGAGCAGGAGAATAATTTTATTTTATCTCTTGGAGGTGGTACTCCCTGTTATGGTAAAAATCTTCAGGAAATAAAAAATACCCAAAATGCCACTACAATTTATCTTAAGACCAGTCTGGCTGAGCTTACGCAAAGACTCATTAAAGAAAGAGAGCAGAGACCTTTGATTCAACATTTGGGTTCACGGGAGATCCTGGAAGACTTTATTCGGAAACATCTTTTTGAAAGGAGCTTTTACTACAGTCAGAGTGATGTGATTGTTAATACCGATGAAAAGTCGATACCCGTTATAGTTGAAGAAATTATTGCTGCCTTAAACTAATTCTGCACGGTCCTTTTTTTCCTCAAATGTTACCTTCACCGTTTCATGAATTGAAGTGGAAAGAGAGATGCCTTTAAAATCTGCTTTTACAGGGTATTTTTTGTGACTCCGGTCCACCAGGACAGCAGTTTTAAACCTTTTGAGTGGAACATCAAGAAAATGTTTTACACCGTATATCAAGGTTGTGCCGGAATTAAGTACATCATCAATTAATACAAGAGCTTTATCTTTATAATCCCGGGAAGGGAGACTTGTGGTGATCTTCTCTAAAGGATTCTTCTTATTAATTTTGACTTCACACATAAGCACTTTGAGATCGGAAATACTTTGAAGTTCCTCCTTTAATTTGAGAGCGAGTTCATAGCCGCTCCTGCTTATTCCGGCAAGAATAACCTCTTCCTCTTCCACATTACTTTCATAGATCTGGTAGGCAATTCTTTTGATCTTATGATTGATCTGCTGGTGGTCAAGAATAAGGACAGATGTTTTCTCCATGTGTGATTTTTTTCAAAGATAGCAAACCGCAATATAAAAACATCAGGTGTTTTCCTCCGTATCATCTTCGGGATCGAACCAGTCATCAAGTTCCCTGCGATCCTTTTTTGTGGGTCTGCCTGTACCTTTTTTACGGTAATAGTCCCTTGAATACTTTAATAGTTCCAGTTTTTCGAATTCCTCTTTTGGAGTTATATCCTTTACATAGAGACTGGAAAGCTTTGCGCCAATGCGACTTTTTGGTATATCCAGCACCTCGATCTGATAGTTGATCTGATTCTTTCTTATTGAGATCTTATCTGTAGCATAGACTTCTCTGGAAGGCTTTACCACCTGTTCATTTACTCTTACTTTTCCCTGTTTACATGCTTCTGTCGCAATACTTCGGGTTTTATAATACCGCACGCTCCATAAATATTTATCTACTCTCATATTTTTACAGTAAAAGTCTAACGATCATCAGCAAAAATACAAGAATATTGTATCTTGCGGCCCTAAATTAGGTTTTGATGAGATTGAATAAATTATTGCTTTTACCCCTTTTTATTGCTCTTTTTAGCGTTTCCTGTGATAAGGACGATGATCCGGGTGCAGAAGTAATTCCACCACGGGACAGAGGAGAGCAGGAGATAGCAGATCAGGCAGCGCTGCAGGAATACCTGGACACTCACTATTACAATTATGAGGACTTTCAAAATCCTCCTGCAGAATTCGATTATACTATAAAAATAGATACTATTAATGCGGCAAATGCAGATAAAACTCCTTTAAGTGCATCACCTGATTTGGAAAGTAAAGTTTTCAATTATCAGGGGGTGGATTATACGCTTTATATTTTGAAAGTAAGAGAAGGGGCAGCCGAGCAACCTAAACCAAAATTCAGCGATTCGACTTTTGTAGCTTATGAAGGTTCTCTTTTGAACCGGACTGTTTTTGATACTTCCAGAAATCCGGTTTGGTTTGATCTTACAAGAACAGTTGCCGGTTTTGGACAGGCTATGACCGAATTCAGGGGAGCCTCAGGCTTTGAAATCCTTCCAGATAATACAGTCAAATGGAATAATGACTTCGGGATTGGAGCTATGTTCCTGCCTTCAGGTTTAGCTTATTTCAATGGTCCACAACCTACCATTCCTTCCTATAGTCCCCTGGTTTTTACTTTTAAACTCTATGGCGTAAATGAAGCCGACCATGACAATGATGGGGTGCCTTCCTGGATGGAAGATATAAATGGTGATCAACGTGTAGAGAATGATGATACAGACGGGGATGGAATACCTAATTATGTTGACAGAGACGATGATGGAGATTTTATTCCCACCCGGGAGGAGATCTCTGATGAGGATGGGAATATTATAATACCTTATCCTGATTCAACCGGAGACGGAACTCCAAATTACCTGGATAAGAATAACTAATAAAAGCCCCGAAAGGGGCTTTTATTATGTAATGAACAGGAAGCTTTTAAAGCTTGACCGAGAGACTAAATATAAGCTGGTTGGGTCGGGTATCCACCCTTTGAAGTCCTTCGCCGCCACTTAGGTCCAGAACTGTTGCTTCATTTTCCTTTAAAGCTCTTTCATACCTCACATCCAGGCCTATACTGCCCAGTTTGATTCCGACTCCAAACTGTGCGCCAACTGTAAATTCATTTTCAACGTCTCCCAGGGAGACTCCATCAAAGTCGTTTTCTAATATGTATTGAAGGCTGGGGCCTGCAAAAACATTTAGTGGTCCCAAAATGTCCATTCCAAGCAAAACCGGAAGATCTATTTTGGAAACATTATAATCGGCCTCCTGATCGTTATATTCATAGGAGCTTTTGGTTTTGGTATACAACAATTCGGGCCGCAGAAAGAATCCTCCGAGATCGGCACGGTAAAACAATCCAAAATGATAGCCCACTTTGCTGTCACCGCCTTTCATGATATCTTCGCCGGCATTTGTTATATCTGTATAAGCAATTTCTCCATTATCTCCGTAATTGAGTCCGCCCTTTACTCCAAATCCGCTTTGGGCAAAAAGGGCAGAGGTAGAGCATAACAATAAAATAAACAGGTAATTCTTCATAATAGGTTTTTTTAAGTTCATTGATTAAAACGCTTTGAACAAGAAAATATTTTTAAAAAATAAAAGCCTTCCAAAAATGACATTTTTGAAAGGCTTTTATTTCAGAAGCTAACCCGAAGCTATTTTCTTTTCATAACCTTTTGTGCGGCTTTGACAATTGCCGCAGCATTAAGGCCATATTTTTGCATGAGTTGCTCAGGTGTTCCGCTTTCACCAAAGGTGTCCATAGTGGCAACGAATTCCTGAGGTGCAGGATGATTCTGAACCAGAGTCCTGGCCACGCTTTCCCCAAGTCCGCCAAGGAAGTTGTGTTCCTCTGCAGTTACTACACAACCTGTCTTTCCTACTGAAGCAAGAATGGCAGCTTCATCCAGTGGCTTAATGGTGTGAATATTGATCACTTCAGCCGAAACGCCTTGTTCTTCAAGCTGTTCTGCGGCCTGAAGTGCTTCCCATACCAAATGACCCGTAGCGATTATAGTTACATCCTTACCTTCATTAAGCATTACTGCTTTCCCTATCTCAAATTTCTGATCTTCAGGAGTGAAGTTGGCAACTTTAGGCCTTCCAAACCGAAGATATACAGGACCATGATGCTCTGCTATTGCAATAGTTGCCGCTTTAGTCTGGTTGTAGTCACAGGTATTGATCACGGTCATTCCCGGCAACATCTTCATCAAACCAATATCTTCCAGTATCTGGTGAGTTGCGCCGTCTTCTCCCAGGGTTAAGCCGGCATGAGAAGCGCAAATTTTCACATTTTTGTCAGAATAAGCAATTGACTGCCTTATTTGATCGTAAACCCTTCCTGTAGAGAAATTCGCAAAAGTTCCCGTAAAAGGGATTTTTCCGCCAATGGTCAAACCTGCTGCAATCCCCATCATATTGGCTTCAGCAATTCCTACCTGGAAGAACCTTTCGGGATTTTCATCAATGAAATCCTGCATTTTCAGGGAACCTACCAAATCTGCACAAAGTGCAACTACATTAGGATTAGTTCTACCCAGTTCGGTAAGGCCGTCTCCAAATCCTGAGCGTGTATCCTTTTTTCCTGTATCTGTATATTTTTTCATAAGCCTCCCCCGGCCCCTCCAAAGGAGGGGAGTTAGGGCGTGTATTTAAGTGTTAATAATTTTCATTTTGTCAAGATCAAGCTCCTCTTTGGGGAAATTGGGTGTGGCTAATAGTCACCTAAAGTTTCAGGGTTTTGAGCAAGAGCTGTTTCCAGCTGCTCGTCATTTGGAGCAACACCATGCCATTTGTGACTTCCCATCATGAAATCTACCCCGTGGCCCATTTCAGTATTTAATAGGATACAAACGGGTTTCCCCTTTCCGGTTCTGCTTTTAGCCTCTTTAAGCCCATCAACAACCTGTTGTATGTCGTTACCATTTTCTATTTCCAGGACATCCCAGCCAAAAGCTTCAAATTTCACCTTGAGATCTCCCATTGGCAGAACGTCATCTGTACAACCATCAATTTGCTGATAATTGCGATCTACAGTAGAAATGAGATTGTCTACTTTATTGGCGGCGGCATACATGATTGCCTCCCAGTTCTGGCCCTCCTGAAGCTCACCGTCGCCGTGTAGAGAATAAACCAGATGCTTATCTCCATTAAGTTTTTTAGAGTTTGCTGCACCAATGGCAACAGACATTCCCTGTCCCAAGGATCCTGAAGCCACACGTACGCCGGGTAGACCTTCATGCGTTGTAGGGTGTCCCTGCAGGCGGGAATCGATGAGTCTAAAAGTATTTAGTTCCTCCACGGGGAAATATCCGCTGCGGGCAAGAACGCTGTAAAAAACAGGAGAAATATGACCATTGGAAAGGAAGAAGAGATCTTCTCCTTTACCGTCCATATCAAATCCTTCCTTACGATCCATCACTTCCTGGTAAAGCACAGAAATAAATTCGGCACAGCCCAAAGATCCTCCCGGGTGACCGGAATTTACCTTGTGAACCTGCCTTACAATGTCCCTTCTCACCTGGGTGATAAAATCTTCTAATTGTTGTGTGTTTGGCATCTGGTTTTAATTAAATGTGTTGCAAAAATACTATTTTATCAATGCTTTGGAAATCAACATGACTCATTTCTTATCAAAAGCTGTTAACAGTTGGTAATAGTTAAATAGGAACTGGTTAATTAGTTAATTCCGGAACCGGAAATAGAGAATCGAGAATCGAGAATCGGGAAACGGGAAACGGGAGACGAGAGGCGGGAATTGGGAGCCGGGAACTGAAAAAAGTGGTTCGGTCGCAATATTGGACTTGGGATTTTGGGTATTGGGTATTGGAATTTGGTTTTTGATTTCCATTTCCCGCTGATCCCGCAGATCTTCGCAGATTTCCTTCTATAGTCTCACTTTTAAAATCTAACTTCCATTTCTGCCCACTGACCACTGCCCACTGACTATTAAAATTAACTATCTTTGCGCCCATTAAAATCTTCTATGAAATTTGAATTAGCAGTGACCGATCCCGGCAGTAGTGCACGTGCCGGAGTGATTACTACAGACCACGGAATTATTGAAACTCCCATTTTTATGCCGGTGGGGACCATAGCGACAGTAAAAGGTATAAGTCAAAAAGACCTTAAGGAACAGGTGAATCCAGATATTATTCTAGGGAACACCTATCATCTCTATCTTCGGCCTCAAACTGAAATTTTGAAGAAAGCCGGCGGTCTCCACAAGTTCATGAACTGGGACCGGAATATACTTACCGACAGTGGTGGATATCAGGTATATTCTCTTTCAGAAAGGCGTAAGATCAAAGAAGAAGGTGTGAGGTTCAAATCCCATATTGACGGATCATATCATAATTTCACTCCCGAGAATGTTATGGAGATTCAGCGAATGATAGGGGCCGATATTATCATGGCTTTTGATGAATGTACTCCCTATCCCTGTGATTACCGCTACGCTAAAAATTCCATGCACCGCACCCATAGATGGCTAGACAGGTGTATTACACATTTCGAAAAGACACCACCTTTATATGGGTATTCACAGTCTTTGTTTCCAATTGTACAGGGCAGTACATATAAGGATCTAAGAGAGCAATCTGCCGAATATATAGCTGCTGCCGGTGCAGAAGGGAATGCCATTGGGGGGCTCTCTGTCGGGGAACCTGCAGAAGAGATGTACGCCATGACCGAAGTGGTAACGAATATCCTTCCAAAAGAGAAGCCGAGATACCTGATGGGGGTAGGAACTCCAATTAATATTCTGGAAAATATCGCGCTGGGAGTGGATATGTTTGATTGTGTGATGCCCACCCGTAATGCCAGGAACGGAATGCTTTTTACTGCACATGGCACGATCAACATTAAAAATAAAAAATGGGAGGATGATTTTTCACCTATAGATGAGTCGGGTGCGACTTATGTTGACAGGGATTATACTAAAGCATATTTAAAACATTTGTTTTCGGTCAATGAAATGCTTGGCAAGCAAATTGCAACCATGCACAATCTCGGCTTCTACTTGTGGTTGGTTCGTGAGGCCAGAAAACATATATTAGCAGGGGATTTTGTTTCCTGGAAAAATAAGATGGTGCAGCAAATGAACAAACGCCTGTAATTTGAAGATCCTCGACTGGTACATATTAAAACGATATCTGGGAACATTTGTTCTTATGCTGTTTTTGTTTATTCCAATTGGGATTACCATCAATATCGCAGAAAAGATTGACAAGATCCTTGAGAATGAGGTTCCATTCTGGGAAGTTGTGAATTACTATATCGATTTTACCATTTACTTTTCAAACCTCCTATTTCCTTTATTTCTCTTCCTGTCTGTAATCTGGTTCACTTCCAAGCTGGCACAGAATACAGAAATAATTGCATTTTTGAGCAGTGGGGTCTCTTTTTGGCGATTTTTACGCCCTTATCTTATCGGGTCCACAATAGTGAGTGCGTTAGCTCTCATAATGGGAATGTATCTCGCTCCAAATGCAAGCAAGGGTTTTAATGAATTCAAATATACCTACCTTAAACGTGGGGCCGAAGTACAGGAAACCAGTGATGTTTACAGGCAGATCAACGACAATGAGTATATCTATGCTTCTCACTTTCAGCCCCGGACGAATTCAGCAAGGAATTTCACTCTTGAACACTTCGAGGGAAATGAGCTGCGTTTCAAGATCAGTGCTTCCAGACTAAAACTTAATGAAGAAGATTCTACCTACACCCTTACTAATTACAACAAAAGAATTATAGGAGAAGAGGGAGATTTGCTTTATTCTGAAATAAGCAAGGACACAGTCATGCCTTTTGAATTTGAAGACCTTACTCCTGTTACCTATATGGCAGAAACTTTGAATTACCAGGAATTGCGGGATTTTATTGAACAGGAAAAGAGAAGAGGCTCTGGAAATATCAATCGTTATAAAGTAGTGGCCTACAAACGCTGGAGCTTACCCGTTTCAGCATATATTCTTACCGTAATTGCAGTAGCTGTATCTTCTATGAAACGCCGAGGAGGAATGGGGGTTAACCTCGCTTTAGGTATAACCCTTGCCTTTATATTCGTTTTTATGGATAAGGTTTTTGGAACTATCGCAGAACAAAGCACTTTTTCTCCTTTAATAGCGGTATGGTTTCCCAATGTTTTCTTCGGAATCTTAGCAATTTATCTGCTCTGGAATGCCAAGCGATAAAATAAAGAGCTATCTCCATTTTCACTTGATTGTGTTCATCTGGGGATTTACGGCAGTTCTCGGTGCATTGATCTCTCTTGATGCTGTTCCGCTAGTCTGGTACCGCATGCTCCTGGCAAGCGGATTCATATTTATCTGGATCAAATGGAAGAAGAAAAGATTGCGGCTGGCTCCAAAGCGGGTTTTGGTAATGTTGATTGCAGGAGTAGTAATAGCGGCACATTGGCTTAGTTTCTTTGGTGCCATTAAAGTTTCTAATGTCTCGATCACCCTTGCAATTCTTTCTTCCGGAGCTTTTTTTACTTCTATCCTGGAACCGATCTTTTATAAGCGGAAGGTGATCTGGTATGAGATCCTCTTTGGTTTGATCGTGATATTCGGACTTTATATCATATTTAAAGTAGAGACGGAATATCTGGCGGGAATTATATTGGCCCTTATTTCAGCTTTTCTTGCCGCAGTTTTTTCGCTAATTAACGGGAAGCTGGCAAAAAAAGAAGATGCTTCAGTAATCTCATTTTACGAACTCCTTACCGGGACCGGAGCAATCACAATTTATCTTTTGATCCTGACTTTCTTTGGAAGTAATAATGCAGGCTTCGGAAGGGAATTTTTCAATATTTCTTCGGCCGATTGGGGATATCTCCTTATACTTGCTTCTGTATGTACTGCCTATGCTTTCATTGCTTCGGTGGCAGTAATGCGGCATTTAAGTCCGTACACCATAATGCTCACCATTAATCTTGAGCCAGTCTACGGGATTTTACTGGCTTTTTGGGTCTTTGGCAGTGAAGAAGCCATGAATCCTGAATTTTATTATGGAGCGGCAATAATCTTGAGTACGGTAATCTTAAATGGCTTTCTGAAGACAAGGAGAAAAATTAAAAAACAACCGGAAGCTACCTTTTAAGTTTCTTATATTTGTAAGCTAATTTAAAACAAACCCATAACTCATTATGGAATATTTAGACTTTGAATTACCAATAAAAGAGTTGGAAGAGCAGTACCAAAAAGCCTGTGCCATTGGTAAGGAAAGTGAAGTCGACGTAACGGCTACCTGCCGTCAAATTGAAAAAAGGCTAAACGAAACCAAGAAAGAGATTTATAAAAATCTCACTGCATGGCAGAGGGTTCAGCTTTCCCGTCATCCAAACCGTCCATATACTTTAGATTATATCAACGCAATTTGTGGAGAAACTTTCCTGGAGCTACACGGAGACAGGAATGTGAAAGATGATAAAGCCATGATTGGTGGCCTCGGAAAGATTGGGGATCAGAGTTACATGTTTGTTGGCCAGCAAAAAGGATATAATACAAAAACACGTCAGTACCGAAATTTCGGAATGGCAAATCCTGAAGGTTATCGCAAGGCACTCCGCTTAATGAAATCTGCAGAAAAATTCGGAATTCCTGTGGTGACATTTGTCGATACTCCTGGAGCATATCCGGGTCTTGAAGCAGAAGAGCGCGGCCAGGGAGAAGCAATTGCAAGGAATATTCTGGAAATGACCCGTTTAAAGGTACCGATCATTGTTGTGATCATTGGTGAAGGTGCCAGTGGTGGAGCATTAGGAATTGGAGTAGGAGACAAGGTGTTGATGTTGGAGAATACCTGGTATTCTGTAATTTCCCCGGAATCCTGTTCCTCAATTCTTTGGAGAAGCTGGGAATACAAGGAAAGAGCAGCCGATGCTCTTAAGCTTACTGCCAAAGACATGAAGAAACAAAAACTTATTGATGAGATCGTTAAGGAACCGCTTGGTGGAGCACACAGCAACAGGGAAATGACCTTCGAAACAGTAAAGAACTCCATAAGCGATGCCTACAATGAGTTTAAAAACTTATCACCAGTAGAATTGGTGAAAAAACGCATGGATAAGTATTCTGACATGGGAGTCTTTAAAGGATAATCTCTTTAAACATAAGAAGGAAAAAAATCCGGAGGGTGAAACTCCGGATTTTTTTGGCCTTATCAACAAAATAATAAAGTTTTCAACAGTTAAAATGTTCATAAACTGTGAACTAAGTCGACCCGCTCACAGGAACGTTCTAAAACCAATTTTTCTACATTCGTAACATGGAAAAAGCCAAAGCCCCTCAAAATTACAATTACAGTCCCGGGAATGTCATAAATCTCGAAAAAGGAAAATTACCCCCACAAGCAGTTGATTTAGAGGAGGTTGTGCTCGGAGCAATGATGATCGATAAAAGAGGAGTTGATGAGATCATCGATATTTTACACCCCGATGTATTCTATAAAAGTGCTCACCAATACATCTTTGAAGCCATTTTTAAGTTATTCGAGAATTCAGAACCTGTCGACTTATTAACGGTTTCCAACCAATTGAGGAAAGATGAGAGGCTTGAGCAGGCGGGAGGGGATTTTTACCTGGTCCAGCTAACTCAAAAAGTATCTTCTTCGGCCCATATTGAATTTCACGCGAGGATTATTCTTCAAAAATATATTCAACGAAGTCTGATCAAAATATCAAATGAAATCATCGAGGAGTCCTACGATGAAACAACAGATGTTTTCGACCTTTTAGACAAGGCAGAATCCAGACTTTATGAAGTAACCCAGGGGAACATCAAAAGATCTTCAGAGACGGCGCAGGAGCTTGTGATGCAGGCAAAAAAGAGGATTGAGGAAATTTCAAATAAATCCGGACTAAGTGGAGTTCCTTCAGGATTTGATAAGCTTGACAAATTAACTTCAGGTTGGCAGCCAAGTGATCTTATTATTGTGGCCGCACGGCCCGGTATGGGAAAAACGGCTTTGACGCTCTCAATGGCCCGTAATATTTCTGTTGGGCAAAACATTCCGGTTGCTTTTTTCTCCCTGGAGATGTCTTCGGTGCAGTTGATCACCAGATTGATCTCTTCGGAAACAGGCTTGTCTTCAGAAAAACTCCGTACCGGAAACCTCGAAAAACACGAATGGGAGCAGTTGAACGTAAAGGTAAAAGCGCTTGAGAAAGCACCATTATTTATAGATGATACACCTTCGCTTTCTATTTTTGATCTTCGGGCAAAAGCAAGAAGGCTCGCTTCGCAGCACGGAATTAGACTAATAGTAATTGATTACCTCCAGTTAATGACTGCAGGCGGAAGCCAAAAAGGTGGAAACCGGGAGCAGGAGATCTCTACAATTTCGAGAAACCTGAAAGCACTAGCCAAAGAATTAAACGTTCCGGTTATCGCACTTTCGCAGCTCTCCCGTGCTGTAGAAACAAGAGGAGGTTCAAAAAGGCCACTTTTGAGTGATCTTCGGGAATCTGGAGCTATTGAACAGGATGCCGATATTGTATCGTTTATCTATCGCCCCGAATACTATAAGATCGAAGAATGGGATGACGAAGAGCGCTCTCCCACAGATGGACAGGGGGAATTCATAGTTGCCAAACACAGGAACGGAGGCTTGGAGAATATTCGTTTGAAATTCATTGGACATTTAGGTAAATTCGATAACTTAGATGACTTTGATTCTCCTTCTGAATTCCATTCGAAGATGAATGATGACGATTCGGGGGACATGGGCTTTAATACCGGCCATTTCCCGAGTGCCGATGAAGCCTTCGGAAGCTCAATGAACGATGATTTAAATGATGACGACAGCGACGTGCCTTTTTAAAAATTATATACTTGTTCTGAAATCCTTGGGAAGCAGAAAATCTGTAACAAAATATCAAAGAGCCGGAAAGAATTCCTTCTTTTCCGGTTTTTTTGTCCTCCTGTTTTTCCTGAGTTCTTCACCGGTATTTGCATCCCAGATCCTTATTCCCATGGATGCTGAAACACAGCGGAATCACCTTAAAGCCTATGGGATCACCTATTGGATGCTCGACAAAAATGTGAAGGTGCAGTGGCTTCTCAACTATCGGGGAGGGTCTTTTCTCTTGCCCGATTCTGAGGAATTGCGCAGGGAGTGCAAGATCCGTGGAGTATCATTTGAGGTGATAAGTGATCAAAAGACAGAATCCATCCTTGAAGAGATCTCCAGCCCGTCAAGAAATATGGAAGCAGTCCTTCTGGAAAAAGCGCCAAAGATCGCCGTTTATTCCCCTCAGGATAATAAGCCCTGGGACGATGCAGTGACTATGGTCCTCACTTATGCCGAGATTCCCTACGAAACCATTTATGATGAGGAAGTGCTGAATGATGCATTGTTGTTATTTGACTGGCTGCATTTACATCATGAAGATTTTACCGGGCAGTATGGAAAATTTTACCGCAGCTATCGTACTGCTCCCTGGTACATAGAAGATAAAAAGCAGGCTGAAGCTTTGGCAAACCGGTTAGGTTACGACAAAGTTTCTGAAGCTAAACTGGCAGTAGCATTAAAGATCAGAGATTATGTAGTTGGCGGCGGATTCATGTTCGCCATGTGCAGTGCCACAGATAGCTTTGATATAGCCCTTTCGGCCGAAGGAGTAGACATTGCAGAACCTATGTTTGACGGAGATCCCAGTGATGCAGATTATCAAAAAAGGCTGAATTTCGAAAAGAGCTTCGCATTTGAAAATTTTATTCTCGAAAGAAATCCAATGGTTTACGAATTTTCTTCTATAGACATGACCGGTAAACGGCAGGTGCCAATGGATGTGGATTATTTCACGCTCATGGAATATTCGGCGAAATGGGATCCCGTTCCTACTATGCTCACACAGAATCATACAATGCTGGTAAAAGGCTTTATGGGTCAGACTACCGCTTATGATCCTGCGACCATAAAACCAACAGTTCTGGTCATGGGAGAAAGCAGGATAAACGGTGAAGCAAAATATATCCACGGAATTAAAGGCAACGGATTTTTCACCTTTTACGGAGGTCACGACCCCGAAGATTATCAGCATATGGTAGGAGATCCAAAGACCGAACTGGAACTGCATCCCACTTCTCCGGGATACCGGCTCATCCTGAATAATGTGCTCTTCCCGGCTGCCAAAAAACAAAAACAGAAGACATAGATGCAAAGCATCTATTTCGCCGTACCGTACAGACGCCCTACTAGGGCGTCTCCACAATTATTTTAGGATCGTCTCCACAATTATTTTAGGATCGCATAATGAAAATTTCCACAATTATTTTAGGATCGCACAATGAAAATCGACTCTCACCAGCACTTCTGGAAATACAACCCACAAACCTACTCCTGGATACCTGATGAAATGGCATCAATAAGGAAAGACTTTACTCCCCGGGATCTACTACCATTACTAACAGAAAATGGGTTTTCAGGATGTGTGGCCGTACAGGCAGATCAGTCGGAAGCTGAAACAGAAAACCTTCTGAAAATAGCAGAAGAGAATGATATCGTTAAAGGAGTAGTAGGATGGTTAGATCTTTCGTCGCCCAATGTGGAGGACCGGTTAAAATACTTCTCTAAAAATCCATTATTGAAAGGTATACGTCATACGGTTTGGGACGAAAAAGGAGAATTTATGACCGCTCCCGATTTTCAGCGGGGGATAGGCATGCTCGCTAACCTCGGACTAACTTTTGATCTTCTGGTCTTTAATTATCAGCTGAAATCTGCAGTGGAACTTGTACAGTCTTTTCCCAGGCAAAAATTTGTGTTGGATCATATGGGGAAACCGAAAATTTCAGGTAAACCGGGCAAGAATTGGGAGAACAACATTGTACAACTGGCCGAATTTCCGAATGTTTGGTGTAAAGTGTCCGGACTAGTGACTGAAACTCCCGACTTAAGCTGGAAAACTTCCGATTTCACGCCCTACCTTGAGGTGGTAGCCGACTCCTTTGGTCCCGATCGTTTAATGTTCGGTTCGGACTGGCCGGTATGCCTTTCCGCAGCAACATATAAGGAAGTAGTTTTTCTCGTGGAAGATTTCTTCAGCAGCTATTCAAAAGAGGATAAAGAGAAGATCTTTGGAAAAAATGCATCAGATTTTTATAACTTGAAGATGTTTTAAATAAGGTGTCAAAAATGGGAAAACTCGATTACATTTTTCAGAAAGAGATTGAATTGGCATTAAGGCCCCGGGGATTCCATTTGATCACAGATGAAATACTGCGACAGTTGCCGGAACTAAAAGAGGTAAAAACAGGTTTTCTTCATGTTTTCATTAAACATACTTCTGCAGGTTTAAGTATTAATGAAAATGCAGATCCTACAGTGAGGGAAGATTTTAAAAGTCACTTTGACGAAATGGTACCCGAAGATCAGCCATACTACAAGCATACACTTGAAGGTAGTGATGATATGCCGGCTCATATCAAATCCTCCTTAATGGGATTCTCTGTCCAGGTTCCTGTTACAATGGGAAGATTGAACCTTGGTACATGGCAGGGAATTTATCTTGGAGAACATAGGGATCACGGCGGTAGCAGGAAACTGGTTTTGACAATATATGGAGAGAAAAAAAGTTAAAGAGATCTCTTTATCCCGCCTGAAAAGTTCTTAGAAATTTTGTCTTCGCAGCTTTCTTGTCGTACGCTCCTGTTCCTTTTTGACCTCTTTTGTCTCTTCAGAACATGAACATTTTAAGCTACTGTCAGCAAAGTGACAAAAAGTGGCAGTTAATTCCAGCGTGTCATTGGCCGGGGAAGCATAGATCTGCAGGGCTAGTAAAAAGGTAAGGGTGAAAATCCATTTGAGCTCTTTCATTTTTCTGTTTTTTGATTATATCTCCAGGACGTGGAAACCGGAAAAAAGATGCAGAAAATCTGATAAAATTTTAAAATAAAAGATCCCGCTCTTTCGAACGGGATCTTTATAAGTGAGATAACAGTTTAATTTATTTTACTTTTTTGACGATAGCTTCAAACGCATCGGGATGATTCATCGCAAGGTCTGCAAGAACCTTACGGTTCAATTCGATACCTGCGGCTTTTACTTTCCCCATGAATTGTGAATAAGACATTCCGTGCATACGGGCACCTGCGTTGATACGCATGATCCATAGTGAACGGAAATTTCTCTTCTTGGTCTTACGGTCTCTGTAAGCATATAACATTGCTTTGTCAACCGCGTTTTTAGCTACTGTCCAAACGTTCTTACGACGTCCAAAGTAACCTTTTGCTTGCTTAAGAACCTTTTTTCTTCTGGCTCTCTTCGCAACTGAATTTACTGATCTTGGCATATTTTTAAATTTTTTTGTAGCAGGCGGTCGTTCTTGACACTTTTAAAAAGAACTTCTAAAATCTATCCCGATAGCTATCGGGACTAATTTCTAAGTTCATTTTGCCTGACTCCAGGGTTATTAAATTTGGTAAACCATCAAAGGTTCAACTACAATAAACGTAATTGAAGTTTGATATTCTTTTCGTCTGCCTCATGTACTAAAGTACTGTGAGTCAGCGCGAGCTTTTGTTTTTTAGTCTTCTTTGTTAGGATGTGACTTTTAAACGCATGCTTTCTTTTGATCTTTCCGGTACCGGTAAGCTTGAAACGCTTCTTGGCACTGGATTTTGTTTTCATCTTAGGCATTCTGTCCTTCTTTTTAATTATCTCACTTATTATTGTAGATCATACAGCCCAATTGGGCTGCAGGATATTATTTCGATTTGGTCTTCTTAGGGGAGAGGAACATGGTCATTCGCTTCCCTTCCAGTTTTGGCATTTGCTCTACTTTTCCAAGTTCTTCCAGGTCAGTAGCAAGGCGCAGTAACAGGATCTCTCCCTGTTCCTTAAATACAATGGAACGTCCTTTGAAGAATACAAAAGCTTTTAATTTGGCTCCGTCTTTAAGGAATTTTTCCGCGTTCCTTTTCTTAAACTCATAGTCGTGATCGTCTGTATTAGGACCAAAACGGATCTCTTTTACAACCACCTGGGTGGCCTTGGCCTTTAATGCCTTATCACGCTTTTTCTGTTCATAGAGAAACTTTTTATAGTCCATTACTTTGGCAACGGGAGGATTGGCATTTGGCGATATTTCTACCAAATCCAGCTCCTGCTCTTCGGCAATGGCTAATGCTTTACGGGTTGGGTACACACCCATTTCCACGTTGTCGCCCACGAGGCGAACTTCTTCCGCACGGATCTTTCCGTTAATTCGGTGCGGATCTTCTTTGATTTCTCTAAGAGGTCTTTTGGTTCTTTTTCTACGTATTGCTATGGCTCAAAAATTTTGGTTAAACTTAAACTTCAAATGCTTTTAAAGTACTATTTACTTCTTTTTTAATTAGTTGGGCGAAATCTTCGACAGACATGCTGCCTAAATCTCCTTCCCCATGTTTACGTACAGAAACCGTTCCATTATTTTCTTCCTGTTCCCCAACGATCAACATATATGGGATCTTGCTAACCTCTGCTTCCCTGATCTTTTTACCTACAGTTTCACTTCGGTTGTCGGCAAGGGCGCGAATTTCGTGATTTTCCAGCAAAGTTAAAACTTTTTGGCTGTATTTTTCATATTTCTCACTGAGAGAGAGAATAATAGCTTGTTCTGGCATCAACCAGAGCGGGAAATTACCTGCTGTGTGTTCTAAAAGTATGGCAACAAAGCGCTCCATACTACCAAAAGGAGCACGATGGATCATGACCGGGCGGTGCATTTCGTTGTCACTTCCCTTGTATGTCAGGTTAAATCTTTCCGGTAGATTATAGTCCACCTGAATTGTTCCTAACTGCCATTGTCTGCCCAGAGCATCCTTCACCATGAAGTCCAGTTTAGGACCATAGAAAGCGGCTTCTCCGGTTTCGACAACATAATTCAGGCCTTTTTCCTTTGCTGCATTAATGATGGCACTTTCCGCTTTTTCCCAGTTTTCGTCAGATCCTATATATTTTGTTTTATTCTCCGGATCTCTCAAAGACACCTGTGCGGTGAAGTTTTCAAAACCGAGGGAATTGAATACATATAATGTAAGGTCGATCACTTTTTTAAATTCAGAATCCAATTGATCGGGAGTACAGAAAATGTGGGCGTCATCCTGTGTGAAGCCGCGAACCCGGGTAAGTCCGTGTAATTCTCCACTCTGCTCGTAACGATATACAGTTCCGAATTCCGCAAAACGCTTCGGAAGATCTTTATAGCTCCAGTGACCGTTATTATAGATCTCACAGTGGTGAGGACAGTTCATGGGCTTCAGTAGAAATTCCTCTCCTTCATTAGGAGTCTTGATCGGCTGAAAGCTATCTTCTCCGTATTTTTCATAGTGACCTGAAGTCACATATAATTCTTTATGCCCAATATGCGGAGTTACTACCATTTCATATCCCGCTCTTTTCTGCGCTTTTTTAAGGAAGTTCTCCAGGCGCTCTCTTAAAGCTGCACCCTTAGGAAGCCATAATGGCAGTCCCTGACCCACTTTTTGAGAAAAAGTAAACAGCTCCAGTTCTTTTCCGAGTTTTCTGTGGTCTCTCTTTTTCGCTTCCTCTAAAAGCTCAAGATACTCTTTAAGATCTTTCTGCTTCGGAAAGGAAATTCCGTAGACCCTTGTTAGTTGCGGATTCTTCTCATTACCTCTCCAGTAAGCGCCGGCGACGCTCATCAGCTTTACTGCTTTAATAGGAGCAGTATTCGGGAGGTGTCCTCCGCGACATAGATCGGTAAAAGTATCGTGGTCGCAGAAAGTGATGGTTCCGTCCTCCAGGTTTTCGATAAGTTCTACTTTAAAAGGGTTGTTTTCCCGTCTGTAATATCCAAGAGCTTCTTCCTTTGGTACAGAACGCATGTTGAAATCGTGCTTTCCGCGGGCGATCTCCAGCATTCGGTCCTCGATCTTTTTGAAGTCATTTTCAGAGATCTTATGTTCTCCAAAATCCACATCATAGTAGAACCCGTTTTCAATAGCGGGTCCTATAGTGAGTTTAGCTTCCGGATAAAGATCCTGAATAGCCTGCGCCATTACATGAGAAGAAGAGTGCCAAAAAGCCTTCTTTCCCTCTTCATCATTCCAGGTATATAAAGTAAGGCTGCCGTCTGTATTAAGGGGAGTGGTCGTCTCCACCACCTGATTGTTGAACTTTGCCGAAATAACATTGCGGGCCAGGCCTTCGCTAATGCTCTTTGCCACCTCTATTGGGGTAGTGCCGTTTTCAAACTCTTTAATACTGCCGTCGGGCAACGTAATCTTTATCATAAAACTTTAATTAAGGCTGCAAAGATAACAGGTTCAGGGGTGCTTTACAATACTATTATATATGTATCTCAAATTTATGGGCGTTCCTCCCCTTCGCTAGGGCTTCGGGGAGTCGCGTGTTCCGCTGTATTTTAAAAGCGTCTTTTTTTCAGGCGCTTTAAAAGATGCCGCTTCACCCGTTAACGCAAAATGTGATTCCGGATTCAAGATTCAAAATTTAAAATTGATTTTATTGTTGATGGAGTCCAGATAAGGGAATCAGGAAACAGGATTTTCCGCTCCTAACCCTGTCAGCGGCTTTAAGCCCTGACAGCGGTTAAAAGAAATCCTCCTCAAAAAAAATGTTTCATGAAGATATTCTGAAGTACAGGTCACGAAGTGGGATCATCTGGAATTGCACAACATGAACTCGTACTTCTAACTTCGTAGATTTAACTTTTTTATTCCTCTCAAAAATGTCATTTTCAGCACCTTATTTCCCGGAGTTTCAAAAATGTCAAAAAAAGCTTAAATTATTTTTAGAGGAAGCTTGCGGAAGTGGAATTCGGTTGTATATTTGCAGCCGCTTTGAGAGCGAGTGACAGGAGAGGGG
>NZ_KE384059.1:19139-63273 GCF_000423585.1 Salinimicrobium xinjiangense DSM 19287 | reverse complement strand
GGGGAAAAATTAAACCGCAAATTCCAATTATAGACCAGCCCCGGAGGGGCGACAGTAGCCCCGCGTTTTAACGCGGGAAAATCAAATTCCAAATCACAAGTACCAAATTTCAATCGGTAGCCGCGCGTTTTAACGCGGAATTCAAAATTCCAAATCACAATCACCAATTCCAATTTTGCCCCGGCACGGATTGCAAATCCGCGCCAGCATTATACATACTAATTCTGATTAAAAATCTCAATACTCAATTCTAACATCTCAATACTAAAAAACAATGCCTGTCAAAAATGCTATTTTTGACAGGCATTGTTTTTGGCTAATATAATCGGGGTCTAAAACACCATAAATCCGCCGCGTCCTCTTCCCCTGTTGGGGTCTTTTCCTCCAAATCTGCTTATTTTATACGTAAAACTTAGCATGAAATACTGCTCCAGGATCAATTCCTGGGTGTCCTGAACAAAATCCTCTCCTGTTGTTCTCCTGGTACTCACATTCTCATTCAGCAAATCGTAAACCTTTGCCTTTACAGTAGCGTTGTCATTCAGAAATTTATAGCCAAGACTCATGTTCCACAGGAGAGAAGTGGGATCAAAACCCGGAGCTACTTTTCCATAGGAGACAAAAGAAATATCATTCCCAAAAACTACATTTTTGGGCCAGTAGGTGGTTGCTTCAAGAGCAAAGGTATGATTGGTGTATTCTTCTTCCCGCCTGTTGCTAATATCATACTTCGCGATATTGTGACTAAGCTCGTATCTTGGATTTATCTCTACCTTATCGGCATAATTGTAACCAAGCCTTAGGGAAGGATTAAAGCCAAATCTGTCTGCATTGTATCGAACAGCGTTGGTGAATCCTATTTGCCGGTTATAATTTCCGAAAACTCCCAATCTATAGCTCAATTCCCGCTCCTCTTTCTTAAAACGTTTACTGTAAGACACGCCCGCGTAACTTGTTAGTCCGCCGTCGAGGTTACGGAAGGTTGTTGTGGTCACAAGATCTTCATTTGTAATACTATAAGGCACCACCTGATCTTCATATATTGTGGCCGAAGCATATATGCTCATCCCACTACGGGTGGCGAAATCGAAATTCTGGTACCCTAAATTAAACCGGTGTGTGAAAGTGGGATCCAGTTCAGGATTTCCAATAATGATGTTCAGCGGATTCGTAAGGTTCGGCACCGGCTGAAGTTCCCTTATGGAAGGAATATCTGTGTCGTTACGGTAATATGCATAAACCGACTGCCCACGTTTTATTTCGTATCGAACATTGGAATTGATAAAAAGGTTGTTGTAATTGTTTTCAAAACCTGCATCGGCAAGAAAGTTCTGTGTTTTTAGAGAAGTATTGAGAAGCCCGACATCAAAACCTACTCTCCATTTTTTGCCTTCATAGTTAAGACCAACATTAGGAATATGTTTCCAGCTCTTTACCTCAAAGTCATTTGAGAGCAGATCATTAAAAACATTGTATTCATTGGTATCCTCATCGAGCTCGAATACACTTCGCGTGTTGTTCTGGTTTTGTGTGCTTACATCATAAGAGAGATCAAGAAAAAGTTTTTCGGCCAGAACAGAGCGCTGGGTTATTCCTGCCTTATATTCATCTTTTGTGTTTTCCTCTTCAATGAATTGATCCTGGATCCTGGTCTCCAGGAGTACATCTCCTTCGGTATCGAAGAATTCAGAAAAGAAAAAGTTTTCTCTTTCCTGCAGCTCATTGCTGTTTTCAAATGAAGCTTCAAGATAAGCTCCCCTATTTCCGAATTTCCTGATAAGGCTTATCCTGTTATTAAGGTTAGAGCTGTAAATATCCTCCCTGTCCTCGGTAGTGGTAATCAGTTCCCGGTTATTGTCCAATCTTTCTGAAGAACTTGTTCTATAGGAGAATCCGTCGTTTACATTTATTGATGGACGAATTGCAACCTGGGTCATGCTGTCGATCTTTACTTCAAAAGCAGCATTTGCGCGATGACTTTCATTTACGATATTACCTTCAGAAATGGTGTTGGTAAAGAAAGACCTGTTAGGCAGAAAAGTTTCCCGCTCTACTATACTCGCTGTTTCTGTGTCATTTCTTCCGTAGAAATAATCGCCGGTGAGTTCATATTTTTTATCCCAATCGTTGGTGAAATTAAAACCGGCTGTTTCACTCTTTGTAATTCCCTGATCGCTTCCAAAATTCATTCCGTTGACTGCAAAGGTTCCATTGCTTCTTATCATCATGCTCCGGGAACGGCCGCGCATCATATCAAAAACCTCATCCATACTAAAGCCGGCGCTGTTGATGTTATTCGAACTGGCCAGTACGCTGAGCCTTAATTTGTCCTTGAAGTAATTTGCTATCCCACTCAGTTCGTACCGATCATCTGTTCCGCCACCGGCAGTAAAACGTGCGAAATAGCCTTTATTCTTGTCATCCTTAATGGTAACATTGATGGTCTTGTCATCGGGATTTCCTGCCTTTCCGGTAAATTCTTCAGATTTTGTTTTGGTGTCAACTACCTGGATCTTATCGATAATTTCCTTCGGAAGGTTTTTGGTAGCAATCTTTGGATCATTTCCGAAGAATTCCTTTCCGTTGACAAGAATACGGGATACAGGTTTTCCATTGACAGTAATATTCCCCTGGGCATCTACTTCCACCCCCGGCAGTTTCTTCATTACGTCTTCAAGATTAGCATCCTGACGGGTATTGAAAGAAGCAGCATTGAATTCTAAAGTGTCCTGCTTCACGGTAACGGGAGCTCTTTCAGAAATTACGGTAACCTCTCCCAGCATATTATTTGCCACTTCCATTTCAAGGGTTCCAAGTGCAATTCTTGGCTGCTCCAGAATGATGATCCGGGAAAGAGTGCTATAACCGTTAAAGGTACTCACCAGCCGTAGCGTATCCACTTTTTGAGAACCTTCAATTACGAAGTCTCCGGTTTTATTCGAAATAGTATAGGAAACAAGGCTGCTGTCCTGCAGCTTTTCAACAAATAAGGTGGCCGATTCCAGAGGTTCCTGCGTCTCTGAATCTACCACTTTGCCTGAAATAGAAAATTGCTGTGCTGCTGCTCCTGTAGATATTAGAAACAGGCTTAGAAATAAAAAATTTTTCATTAATCGGGAGGTCTTTAAAAAATAAAATGCTGCTACTTATATTGTAACAGCATTTGTTAGACTTTAAAAAACCCGAATGGTTACAGAAAATTTTATTTTTTTCTAAAGTATACTGAAACAGGCACTCCCGAGAAATCAAACTTCTCCCTTAACTTGTTTTCCAAAAATCGCTTATAAGGATCTTTCACGTATTGGGGGAGATTACAGAAAAAAGCAAATTGCGGCTGCGGTGTGGGCAGCTGCATACAGAATTTGATCTTCACATATTTCCCTTTATAGGCAGGCGGTGGATATGATTCGATGATGGGCAGCATCACTTCATTCAATTCGCTGGTCTTGATCTTTTTGCTGCGGTTCTTGTAAACTTCAACTGCAGTTTCAATGGCTTTGAATATTCTTTGTTTAGTAAGGACAGACATGAACACAATAGGTACATCGGTAAATGGTTCCATTTCACGACGGATGTTAGCCTCATATTCCTTCATGGTATTAGTCTCCTTCTCTAAAAGGTCCCACTTGTTCACGAGGATCACAATCCCTTTGCGGTTTCGCTGTGCCAGCCAGAAAATATTCTGCACCTGTCCGTCAAAGCCGCGGGTTGCATCCATAACAATTAAGCACACATCACAGTGTTCAATGGCACGTACTGAGCGCATCACCGAATAGAATTCCAGATCTTCTTTCACTTTGGATTTTCTGCGGATACCGGCGGTATCCACAAGGTTGAATTCAAATCCAAATCTATTATAGCGGGTATCAATCGCATCGCGGGTAGTTCCGGCAACATCGGTCACTATATAACGATCTTCTCCAATAAGTGAGTTAATAAAAGATGATTTTCCGGCATTGGGGCGTCCTACAACGGCGAAACGTGGTAACTCGGCCTCTTCTTCACGTGTATCTTCAGGTAGTGCCTCTACCAGTGCATCAAGAAGTTCTCCAGTACCGCTTCCGCTGGTACTTGCAATTGGATAATATTCTCCTAATCCAAGGGAGTAGAATTCAACTGCATTTTCCAGTCTCTTGGAATTATCCACTTTATTAATGGCAAGAAAAACGGGTTTGTTCACCTTCCGAAGCAACTGAGCCACATCTTCATCCATAGGAGTCACTCCTGTTTCCACATCGACCATAAAGATAATCGCGTCGGCCTCTGCTATAGCCAATTCCACCTGTTTGTCGATTTCAGCTTCAAAAACATCATCACTACCCAAGACATATCCCCCGGTATCAATAACAGAAAAATTGCGTCCATTCCAGTCGGTTTTTCCATAGTGACGGTCACGGGTAACTCCGCTTACTGAGTCCACAATGGCTTCCCGACGCTGAATTAACCGGTTAAAAAATGTGGATTTACCAACGTTTGGTCTACCTACAATGGCTACAATACTGCTCATAATGATGATCTCTTAAATAAGGCTGCAAAATTAGGTGATTTAAAACAATTGACCTGTACTTATACCAACCTAATTTTCAGGAATAACAGAGATAAAAGTTCTGAAATTTATTGGAGAAATTAAAACAGCCGCCCTAAGGAATTGGAGGACCTTATTTTTTGTCTCCGGAATAACCAAACCTGCGTAGCTGTTTGGAATCACTCCGCCAGTTCTTGTTAACTTTCACATAGAGCTCAAGATGCACCTGCTTTCCGAAAAACTTTTCAAGATCCTTACGGGCCTCTACTCCTACTCTCTTTAAAGCCGCACCTTTATGACCAATAATGATCCCTTTTTGGGTTTCTCTTTCCACCATGATCACACTGCGCATTCGAATGATCTCCTCTTCTTCAAAAAATTCCTCTGTATCAATTTCAACACTGTACGGAATTTCCTTTTTATAGTGGATAAGTATTTTTTCCCTGATGATCTCATTCACGAAAAAGCGTTCCGGCTTATCTGTAAGTGTATCTTTAGGATAGAAAGGTGGGGAATCTGGCAGCAGTTCTACAATTCTGTTGAACACCTGGGGCACATTAAATCCTTCTAAAGCCGAAACGGGAAAGATCTCGGCATTCGGGACCTTTTGCTGCCATAGCTGCACCTGTTCTTCCAATTGCTCCTGATTAGATTTATCGATCTTGTTTAAAAGCAGTAAAACAGGAATTTCTGAATGTATGATCTTATTGAAGAAGGATTCATCCTTAAGTTCCTTTTCTCCTATCTCAACCATGTAGACCAATACATCTGCATCTTCAAAGGCAGATTTTACAAAATCCATCATTGACTCCTGAAGCTGATAGGCCGGTTTTATGATCCCGGGAGTGTCACTAAGGATCACCTGAAAATCCTCTCCGTTCACAATTCCAAGAATGCGATGCCTGGTAGTCTGAGCCTTGGAAGTTATTATACTCAACTTTTCTCCCACAAAGGCATTCATTAAGGTGGATTTGCCCACATTAGGGTTCCCGATGATATTTACAAAACCTGCTTTATGTGCCATATTCTCCTTTTTTGTGCAAAGATACCAATTTTAGTGGTCAGTGTTCAGTGGTCGGTGAACAGGATATTAGAAATAAGATTTTAAAGTTACGAATTTCGAGTTCTGCCTTTGCCAGCCCTAGAGGGGCGAATTGGTGGTAGACCTGGGGGTCATTGTAAGCCCAAATTGTATTTTCCATCTAGTGATCAGTGATCAGTGAACAGAAATTGGCAGACATACAAGGACATTTTGTTTGATTGGGTGCTATTGATCAGTGGATAATTAATATACATAAGACCATCTATAGTGAATTTGGCCGGAGTCCTTTTAACAGAGAATTATAATAACTACACCTTCTCTTTTGTAATTTTGGAAGTAATAACCTTCAAAACCAACTAATAATGAAAAAATTTATGATCTTAATTTTCTCCATGGCACTTATGGCTTCCTGTGGAGATAATGAAAAAGAGAATCTTTCCAGAGAGTTTGATGATCTCATGACTGAAAATGATAGTATTGAAAGTGTAGCTACTGAATTCGAAAATATTCATCAGGAAATGCTTCAGACTCATAACGAGTTAAAGCAGCAGTTGGAGGGCGCCCAGCTGGAAGATTCCACGCTACTTGAAAGTATGGCAGAGCATGAAGCCATTCTTAAAAATCACGAAGCCATGCGTGCCGGACATAAGAAAATGATGGAAGGCCATAAAGAACTGAAACAGAATTTCGGACAGCTTTCCAGTGATGAAATGAAAGCCCAGATCACAAAGATGAGAGAACACCACGATGAGATGATGTCTGATCATGAAACAATGAGAAGTGATCACGAAAAAATGAGAGATGAGCACGATGAGATCCGAAAGAATCTTATTGATAGTAACCGGGAGAATCAACCTACCGGTTCCTAAAATACATCAGGAGATTTAAAGTTAACAGAAACCCATGGCCCAACCGGACCATGGGTTTCTTATTTTAGAGATCGATCTTCCTAATGTTGAGTACGTTATTCCCAAGGATCCTGACTGTAACCAACAGGTTAAGCTGACCGGGTATTACTTCCTGAACGCGAAATTGATCAATCTTTCCTGTAATATTGATCCCTTCGGCCATTTCCTTACCCCCACCAAGTTCAGTATTTAATTTTTCCAGTTTATTAGCAATAATCGGGCTGATATCAAATTTCATCTTTTCCTTCAGTTTCGAATACATGAAATTATTCACCAGTGTCTCTACCAGAGTATTAGTGAACCAGCCGCTGTTTTCCCCGTCCAGCCTGTAGCGGGGAATGAGCACTTCCTGTTGGGCTTCTTTAAAATCAAGGGAGAGATGCACCACCATCTTTATTTCGCGGTTTTTAAAAAGACTTGTAAGCAATTTTAACTGCAGTTGCACGGCCAGATCAAATTCATCCAACGGACTCCTCGTCAGATTGATCTTTTGGATACGGGCATGGTCTGAAGTTTCCCCATTGGCTTTTCCTTTACTCAGGATCTTTCCCAGAAACTTCTTTTGAAGATAGGTCTCTATAACCTTGTATTCGATCTTGACAGGGAGATGCAGTATTACATTATATTTTCTTTCTGTTATTTTTTCCATAGTTCCAATTTCAGGCTACAGAAGATACATATTTTTCCAATGTCAATCAAGGACTTGTATATTGATAATTTATCCCAGTCAAACAAAGATAGTTGAAACAATTTTTCAGGATAAAACAGAGAGCAGAAAAAAGGATCATTAAACAAAAGAATAGCGTCTTAAAAGCCCTTTTTGAGAGGTAGGATTTCCGTAATTTTACATGCATCAAAAATAAAATTATGGCACTGATTTTACCGGTAAAGGATAAAAAACCAATTTTTGGAAAAGATTGTTTTTTAGCAGCCAACGCAACAGTCACGGGAGACGTTGAAATGGGAGATGAATGCTCTGTTTGGTTTACAGCCGTGATAAGAGGAGACGTAAATTCCATTAAAATAGGGAACAGAACCAATATTCAGGACGGGGCGGTAATTCACTGTACGTATGAAAAAGCAGCTACTAACATTGGAAACTATGTTTCTATAGGTCACAGGGCTATTGTTCACGGTTGTACTGTAGAAGATAATGTACTAATTGGAATGGGAGCCATAGTAATGGATCATGCTATAGTAAAAGAGGGATGTATAATTGCTGCAGGTGCAGTAGTTCTGGAAAAGACTATTTGTGAAGCGGGATATTTATATGCCGGAATTCCGGCCAGGAAAGTAAAAAAGGTTTCGGAAGAGCAGATTGCGAATATGAAGAAAACTGCCGGAAATTACGTCATGTACAGCAGCTGGTTTAACAGGTAATTACAATAAGAATTTCGCAAGAGACAGGATAAGCACTACTCCTGCTATCGCCGCAAAAAAGAAAATAACAATTAACCTGAGAGTAGAATTGTTCAATGCTTTAAAAATTTCCTGCTTTGACATAAGCTTTTTTGAAGCTAAATATGCAAATCTGATGCCAATGATAGCATCAGGTCCCGATACTTACATTTTCCGCCCAATCAGGATCATAAGGTGCTAAAAAAATCATAATTTGTTTGTAACCAGACAACAAAAAGTCCCAGTACGAGTGATATAAAAATGATAAAAATAACCAGGAATTTATTATAAACACGGCACTCCTTCTGGATCTGTCTTTCAAAGTTCATCTCATTTCCTTTAAACATAGCTCTGCAAATGTAAAACATTGCTTTAGAGTTGATTAACATTTTTTAAGATCTTCTTAACTCATTTAGCAATTTACAGTAGAAAATAAGGTTTCTCTGCCCTTGTTAGCCGGCATGGATCAAAAGCCTAATAGCAAACCCGCTATTGGGAACAGCCGGTTTTCAAAGGAATTGGCCTCCGCAAAGGCTAAACAAAAGTTTTTCGCTGAAAATTAAAATTATATATTGTAAATAATTTCTTACTTTAAAAATGAAGATCAATTCTGATATTATATGGGCGATAATTCTGCTGGGTTTAACCAGCATCACCTTTCTTTTGGGCATGAAAAAAGGCAGTATGACAGCAGAAGATCAATTGCAGGATAATCTTGAAGAGATAAGGATCCTTCAAATAAAAAATGAACAACTTTCAGAAGAGCTGAAGTCACGGGGAGTATACAGTTATCCGCAGGCAAATGTTTTTTCTAAGCCTCAGGAGGCAACAGCCATGGTGCTTATAACCCTGAATGGTAAAGATCCTATCAAGAACCTGAGCCTTAGGAGGAAGTTGGTGCCGAATTTTTCAGAGCTGGAGCATTTGAATTTCTCCGTGGATGAAATCTCAACAGATCTGGGTACTTTAAAACCTCATAATCCATCAGCCTTTCCCATTTCTCTTAGTGAAAACGAGCTGGCAATACAACTCCTATTCGAAACGAATAGGAAAAAATGGTTTCAATATATCTGGTTAAAGAAACAAACAGGTGACAAATACAGCTCTTTCTGGATCATAACAAATGAAAATTCTGTAATCATAGATAAGCATATCGATCCCGACTTCCCCACAGATGAAGAGGGTAGGATCAATTTATATAAAGGAAAGAGTATAACATATCCCGATTTAGAATTGAATTCCATCTTCCCTTCCACAAATTAAAAACAGGAGCCGTCTTAAATCACTCCAGGTTAAGCGTCTGAAGCTGAGGCTTATATATTGTGACAGAGAGAAACTGCGTTCGCCGCTGCGAATTATGAGCTGCCTCAGAAATACCAAAAAACAAGCCCGTCATTTCTAGAAGGGCTCGATATTAATGAAAATTCAATAAATTTCCTTTATGACTGATCATCAACAGTGGCAGCCGGAGCATTCTTTTTTACAGAAGAAATACCATTTTCCATTGCAGCTGTAGTGGTATAAATTTCACTGGTACCAACTACCTGCCCATTTGTGGATTTCAAGTTAAATTTATGCCCGCTGGAAGTCTGTTTCCTTTCAAATCTTTCATCTGATTGGGAATTGGTGCGTACAGATTCTATTCCGTTCATGCAGGAAGGTTTGGCTTTATAGCCTTCACTGCTTAAAATGATTTGACCATTACCGGCTTTTAAGTTAAAACGAAATTCGTCTGCTTTGTCTTTTTTAATTTCAAAATTGCTCATTCCTGTTGTTTTTTGTTCCCCTAGAAGGTACAAAAACCCAGAGAATTCCTACGAATAGGATCCGGCATTTATAGCAAAGAAATCCGAAAACCTACAGATAATTCGGTGCGCCCAGGGAAATTTAAGATCACAATCTCAGGAATTTTAAAATTTAAAAAACCTAATCCGAAGGGAGCTTATTTGTAGCGCTGCCTGTTTTTAAGACTATGGAAGAGTGGTGTTCACCGCCTCTGTGTAGCATAAGAAATACCAAGCAAAAAAACGCCCTTCATTTCTGAAGGGCTTGCTAGTAGTGGGAAAAATTGAAATATCGGACCAGTTTTTCCAAGATTTAGTAGCAATGGCGCAACTATAATATTTTCTCTACCTAATTATGCTCAACAGGATGATAAAGTAACCGAGTTTTCATTTTTTTCTCTTTTTTTATAGACTTCAAAAAAAGTTAATCTTCGGAGTGAGCCGCAGGTGAGGAATTAATTGTTTTGAATGAAAATTCAGGATTACCTAAGACAGTGACCTCAAAACTACCTACACCTTTAAACTGATAAAAGACTTTTGGTGCGACTGCAAGTGCAGTGGAGCCCTTAATAAAACCTGGCGCAAAAGTATCAGGTTTAACAAACACCAACTTGTCAATCCATGAATCAACTTCGCTTCTAATATTGGCTTCAAGATGCCCCTCTGTCATTACAATATCGGCAACCCATTCGAGACCATCACTCGTAACAGCTCTGTAGGTTCCCTCATAGGCTTCAAGAAATTCGGAATTGGGCTGTTCTGGAAGATTTGGCAACTCCTTTTGGATGTCATAAGGTCCCTTATGCTCAAGAATTCCAGAGTAGCTTAACAACTCATAAAATTCGGATATTTTTGGATTGTTATATGTCTGGGTGAAGTATAATGCGATGGCATTATCTTTTTGATAAGCAGCCCCGCAAGTCCCGTACCATCCAGCATGTCCAAAAACATCGCTCTCATCAGGAGATACTGGAACAAACCAATGCAGACCAATAGATTTACCATTGTTGTTCAGAGCTTCTTCAACCGTTGATTCCTCAAGAACCCTTTTACCATCTAATTTTCCCTTGTTCAGCCACATCTGTAAGAATCTGGCGTAATCTGTTACAGTGGTGGCAGCTCCAGTAGCTCCTCTAAAGAATGGATACATTGATGGATGCTGCCCAGGAATCCAGTAGACTTCAGGTTCTCCATCATGCACCCCATATGTTCTGGGAATCTTGTTAAACCAATCGGTTCCTGGTTCTTCCAGAAGATAAGTATTGGTCATCTTCAAGGGTGACAATATATTTTCCTTTATAAAACGTTCAGCCGGCATACCTGAGACTTTTTCAAGAATGGCACTCAAAAGAATGGTATTCAAAGAACTATATTCCTCAGTACCGACAGGCATTGCAGGTTCATATTGGGACAAAACATTAACAACACTCTCAAGACCATTAAAAAGGCGCAGCTCTTCTCCATAATCTTTCCAAACTTGCAATTCACCATAGCCCGAGGAATGGCGCAGTAGATGTTCAATAGAAAGAGAATCCCCTGATATAGACATGAAATTGGGTAAATACTTCGAAATCTTATCATCAATCTTAAGCTGTCCTCTTTGTTTAAGAATAAGAATTCCCGTTGCCGTTAAGGGTTTAGTCATTGATGCAACACGAAAAACAGAGTTAGTTTGAAGTGGAACTTTGTTTTCAAAATCTTTCCATCCATATGCTTTGTGCAATAATTCCTTTTGGTCCTTCAATATTAGCACCTCTACCCCAACAGGCGAATGACTGTCAGTCCAGGCTTGAAGGGAATCGCTTATAATATTGAGTTCATTCTGGAATTTATTGATTGTTTGGACATGTCTGTTACTGCAGGACCACCAAAACGGATATACAAGTAAGAGCACTGAACAGTAAAGCTTACTTCTGTCTATAATACATCTCTTAAAATAAGCCGCCATTTAAATATCTAAATAAATTATCAAAAGACTGAAGGTCACTAATTTAAATAAAATTTTGTTGTAGATGATATCCATGATCATTTGGTAACAGGAGGGAGCTTACCATTGGTTGACGGAAGAAGACTCGAACCCAAACAGCAGTTTCAGGGTTGCTCACAATCAATACAAATAAAAAAACCACCTCTTTTGAAGGTGGTTTTTTCTTAGTAGCGGGAACAGGACTCGAACCTGTGACCTTCGGGTTATGAGCCCGACGAGCTACCTACTGCTCTATCCCGCGATATTGGACTGCAAATATACATTCAAATTTTAATTCTCCAAAGCTTTTTAATAATTATTCCATTAGCCAATTCATTGCCTGCATTCGCTCGCCCTTCTCAAAAGATTTCACATTTGCAGGCACCACAAGATCCTTAAGTTCCATAGCGTTTTTCAACATTTTACTATTACTTACCACTGCAAGTTTGTCAAGATCATTTGAATGGGAAAAATGGAATTCCACTGCCTTTAAGAATCCGCCCATGGAAATGCCTTCATCTGTTTCATCTTCAATATATATACAAACAGGAGTTACCACTTTGATTCGCTCCTCAATTTCTGAAAGTATATCCTTCATTTTCTCCCGGTCTATTTCCTCATGGACCATAAAACCAATTACGTTTTCGGCGAATTCAAAAGACTTTTCCATTAATTTATAGTGAAATTGTTATCCCACAAGTTATAAAAAGTATTGGAACCTTAAGATGATTCTGAATAAATGAGAATATTATTGATCAATATCTGATGCTTCAAAGAAAATCAGATCATTATTCTCAAAATGAGCTGTAATTTCTATAGGATTACAACAGACTTCACAATCCTCTATATACTCCTGCTTTTTAAGGGAGGGATCGATTAACATCGAGATCTCTTCTGTACAATACGGGCATATGAAGAAATGCTCAAACATGTTATTGTTTTTCTTCGATTGTCAACTGCACCTCTTCCCAGTCTTTCAAAAGTTTTTCCAACTCCTTCTTCTTTTCCTGGTACTTGTTTAGGAAATCCTTTTGTGCCACGCTTTGTTCATAATTAGAAGCAAGTTCTAAATCCTTCTCCCTGATCTCTTTTTCCAGTTTAGAGATCTTACTTTCTATGTTGCTCAGTTTATTATTTAGAGATTTCAGTCTTTTCTGATTCTCATACGATTCCTTATTGCTCTCCTTAGGCGCTTGTTTTTCGACATCTCTTTTCTCCACTTCCCGCATATCGGCCAATTTGCGCTGGTCCAGGTAGTAATCTATATCTCCCAGATATTGCTTGATCCTGTGATCTTTGAATTCATAAACTTTATTGGTAAGTCCCTGCAGAAAATCTCTGTCGTGCGACACGAGGATCAAAGTACCCTCAAAGCTTTTCAAAGCATCTTTAAGCACATTCTTCGATTTAATGTCCAGGTGGTTCGTAGGCTCATCCATTACCAGCACATTAAAAGGCTCCAACAGCATTTTTGCCAGCGCCAGCCTGTTTCTCTCCCCTCCCGACAGTACCCGGACATACTTCTCAACTTCATCTCCTCTAAAAAGAAAGGAACCTAATATGTCCCTTACCTTGGCCCGGTTCTTTTCGTTAGCAGCATCTATCATGGTATCCAGAACTGTTTTGGAGCCATCCAGATATTCTGCCTGATTCTGGGCGAAATATCCAATTTGCACATTATGCCCCAGCTTAAGTTCACCTTTATAATCAAGTTCGCCCACAATGATCTTGGCTAGGGTCGATTTCCCCTGACCGTTCTGACCTACAAAGGCGGTCTTGGAATCACGTTCAATAAGAAGATCAATATCTTTTAGTACCGTTTTATTTCCATAACTTTTTGAGATATGATGTGCCTCAATTACCACTTTCCCAGGTACAACAGACACAGGAAATTTGAGATTCATTACCGAATTATCGTCCTCATCCACTTCGATCCTGTCTATTTTGTCCAGCTTCTTAATAAGTGACTGGGCCATGCTGGCTTTGGAAGCTTTGGCGCGGAATTTCTCAATAAGTTTCTCTGTCTGCTGTATCTGTTTTTCCTGGTTCTTTTGTGAAGCCAGCTGCTGCTCTCTTAACTCCTGCCGCAGGACCAGATACTTTGAGTAAGGCTTATTGAAATCATATATTCTACCCAGAGAAATCTCTATGGTACGGTTAGTCACATTATCGAGAAACATTTTATCGTGAGAAACGATGACCACAGCCCCGGGATAATTGTTTAAAAAACCTTCCAGCCAGATAATCGATTCGATATCGAGGTGGTTTGTAGGCTCATCGAGCAGCAGGATATCATTTTGCTGAAGGAGCAGTTTTGCCAGTTCGATCCTCATTCTCCATCCCCCGGAGAAGGTATCTGTAAGTTTATTGAAATCTTCGCGCTGAAACCCGAGTCCCTGTAGGATACGTTCTGTCTCCCCCTGATAATTATATCCTCCGTGGATCTCGTATTGATGCTGAACATCATTAAGATCAACCATTAACTGGTGGTATTCATCACTTTCATAATCTGTACGTTCAGCCAGCTGATGGTTTATTTCCTCTAATTTACCTTCGAGACGTTTAATTTCTTCAAAAGCCTGATAAGATTCTTCCAGTACCGTTCTTCCTTCTATAAAATCTATATCCTGCTTTAGAAAACCTATTTTAAGGTCTTTGTCTGCAGCTATCTGGCCAGAATCGGGTTCCATTTCCCCGGCCAGGATCTTGAGCATGGTAGACTTACCGGCTCCATTCTTCCCAATCAATCCTACCCTGTCACCGGCACCGAGCCTAAAGGTGATCTCTTCAAATAAATATTCTCCTCCAAAGGAAACCGACAAGTTGTGAATGTTCAACATTTTTCTTTCAAAATTTTTGCAAAGATGCTTAAATTTACGTGGCTAAAAAAACCCAATGAAATCTTTAAAGGGCAATAAACTCTACAGCATATTTACAGGAACCTGTCCTGTATGCCAGGAGGAAAGCATGTATAAAGACCCAAATCCTTACCATATTTCCCGTTTGTTTGATATGCATGAGAGATGTTCCAATTGCGGCACCAAATATAAGATGGAACCTTCCTTCTTTTTCGGTGCCATGTATGTGAGCTATGCCGTGGGTATTGCCTTCGCCACTGCTGCATTTGTCATATCCTGGTGGATCTTTAAACTTTCGCTGTTAAGCACCTTTATCGCCATCGTTCTTACCCTGATTGTATTTCTTCCTGTAATAGTGAGGTGGAGCAGGAATATCTGGGTGAATTTTTTCTTCAGCTATGATGGGAAAAAGGCAAAAGGTTAATTTTTATTATACCATTTTTTAGTAAACCGGGAAATATCTGTTTCGGGATCCAGAGGTGTATCCTTTTCTATGAAATCCAGGAGCTGTTCAGATATAGTGGGTGCCAGTAAGATACCGCGGCTTCCGAAGCCATTACAGGTATATAAATTTAGATGCTCAGGATGCCTGCCCACCAGCGGTCTTCTGTCGATCGTGGAGGGCCTTAAGCCTGCTACCTGGTCAATTACCTCAAAGTCTACTGTAATGAGATCTCTGAGCTTCTCTACCAGCTCTTCACGTGCTGCTTTTGTAGGTCCTGGGGTTTTATCGGTATTGCTGTACGTAGCTCCAACCGCATAATGATCTCCACCTGCCGGAAAGATAAAAATGGAAGATTTCACACCTACTTCAAGATCGAGTCCCGGGGCTTTAATGATAATGTATTCTCCTTTGTTCCCCCTCAGCGGCAGATAATTGAAAAATGGATTATTCAGCAGTCCGAAACCTTCACAAAAAATGACTTTTTTGGCACGTATTCCTTTATATTCTACGCCCGCATCCAGGATATGCATTTCGTAATATTCAAAAGTGTCATTTTTTAAGCACTTTTTTTCCTGAAGATGTGCAGAATAACTGTCCAGAAGATAGCGCGGATCAATACGTGAGGTGCCAAGGACTTTTCCAAAGGAATATTTTCCCGGAATATGCTTGTTTACTCCAGAGACTAATTTTGTATCGAGGTAAGGCGCCAGCCGGGGCTTATCGGCAGCTGCAAACCAGTTATTTTGTTCTTCAGCCGAAGAAAATCTTCGGTAGACTTCAAGAGGTCCAAGGAATTTCTTTCCTAAATGATCCTCCATATCTCCATAGAAGCTGTATGCCTTCTCCAACTGCTCATCGGCTTTCCAGGCAAGAGTAAAACGCTTCAGGATGACCGGATTCATAAACCCGCCGGCCACTTTGGATGCCTCCTGGCTCCCGTCATCATAAAGAACAAAGGATTTTCCGCTTTTTTCAAGTCTGTAGGCAAGGCAGCTTCCCGCAAGACCTGCCCCCACGATGATATAATCTTTCATGCTGCAAAATTAAAAATAAAAAAAACGCCTTTCAGAAGAAAGGCGCTTTATATTATTGAGAAGATGCGGATTAATAATTCCACATATCCTGTTCAAAGTTTCGGATTTGTTCTTTAATACGTTCAGACTCGAGTAATTGCATAAAAGCATTATTACTTATATAATCGTTAACCTGTCGGTCTCCCTGTACGTTATCTTCGGCATAAATTGTAGCGTTAAATCGTCTAGCATTGAGCAGGTGATCAAAGGATACAGGATTTGAAGTGTTCTCAGGATTAAAGGCATAGGACTCATTGAGAATTTCTCTTGCTCCCGGAAACCATACCCAGAAAAGTTCTACCAGGGCATCAGCTCCTCCTTCATCGATAAAGTTAACATCGGGGGCCACAGGGGCAATCCCCAGCAACCTGTACTTCAATTCGGCCTGGCGCTTATCGAAATACCAGTATCCACGAATATGATATTCCTGAATATCTGCAGAAGAAAGATCTCTACGGCTGATGTACTGCTGATCTATTTCTTCCCCTGCATTGTATTGCTCAATACCAAGATCTGTTGTATCCACTTTTGAAAGTGCTGCTGAAATATCCTTTAGTGTGATCTTATCGTTGAAGTAGGAGTCGGCATAGATATTTTTGATCTTCCCGCTTCTAATCCCCGCGACCAGCACATCATACAAAGATCTCCTGGAACCACCTATCTGATTGGTATCTATAGGATAGTAGAGGGGAAAATTAACCCTTTCATCAAGATCAATTACTTCCCAGGTAGTTTTTGCCCACAATACATCTCTGTCGTCCACATAACCATATTCCAGAGGCTTATTCTTTCCGTACTTCTTTTCGGCAACGGTAGGACCACCTATATCGTCTGGAGTCTTTGCATTCAGTAAATTACTTTGGCCAAAAGATGTTACCGAAATGAGCATTCCGCATATTCCAACTATAAATCGGTTCCAGTTCATATTATATTTTTTTTAATTCGTTAACTCTACAAACACCGGGGAAACCTGTTTCAGTTTATAACCGGTATTACCAACAAGTTGTGCTTCCACGTCAAAAATTTGAACGCTTTCACCCCTACCTGCACGGTTTAGAGCTCTTTTTGCATTAGCATCAAGCTGTTGACCTCTTACTTGTACAGTGGGTTGACCCGCCACACGGAATTTAAATCCGGTAACTCTTAGATCAACTTCAAATTCGAAATCCGGAAGAGAAGCGCCAATGGTGGCAATTTCCAGAGTTCCACGTTGCATTCTAACTGTACCGTCTTCCCCTCTCACGGTTCCAACCGGTCTGGGAATATCTCTTACTCTAAAGGTCTTGCTATCGCTTACCTTGTCTCCTCCCGGAAGTTGTCCGCTCACATTAATGGTCACCTCTCTTGCCTGTAGCGTAGTAACATCCATGATGTAGTTACCGGCACCACCTGCAGGTCTCAGACCCGGGGCGTTTGCTGAAACGTTTCCTACTCCAGGAATAGAAATGGTCATTGGATTTGCAACCCCACGATATACCACGTTCATCTTATCGGCAGATATCACTGCTGAATTTGGCTTTGGAATTACACTGTAGGAACTTTTAACCGGAATGGTTACCAAAGAGTCTCCTTCTTTAAATTGAAGTTGCCCTGTTATCTCATTTTCTCCCACGTTACCGGCAGGAAAATTAAGCTTAACCTGTCCTGCTTCAGTGCTGCTAACTTCTCTCCCGTTAATTACAACCTTATCAAATTGTAGCGTTTTATCCACACGTCCTAATACCACACTACCTGTAAAATTCTCTCCACTAAAGAAAGCTGTTTTCGATGGAATAACGATAGCTTCATAATTTGTTAGGGATACTTCACTCTGTAACTGCCCCGAAAGCATTGCAGAAAGTGCATCGTTCTCGGCAGACTTTGCATCTCCCTGCATCTGGGTAAGCTTGGTAACCGAAGCGATCAAAGGAAAACCTTCGAAATTGTAAGCCAGCCAGGGGCGTTTTACACCTTCACCGTCAACAACAGGTTCTGTGCTAAATTCCCTTCTAACCTCAGCTGCGATTTGAGAGAACTCATCTCCCAATACATTTGCAACTCCTTCTCTGTATTTCTCGATCTCGGCAAGAAATTCCTTTCCGGCTTCACTTGGTTGCCCACTTGAGAAAAGATATTCATCCAGCTTTGCAGACTGGTCCATTGCCTCGTAATTTTTTCGTTCATCTGCTTCTTTATCCTCTAAAGCTTTTTCCTTAAGATTCTCGAGATAAGTAGTGAATTCGGTCGTTAGCTCATGTATTCTATCTGCCTTTTCCTTTAAAGGGGCATATTTAGCCGGTTGCTCTTCTGCCTTAGTGGCAAGCCCCCCTATTGCCGCAAGATTCCTTTCAGTAACAGAAGCGTTTGATTCGGCGAGACTCTCATTGATCATACCAAAAGCAGTAAGTACTTCTTTCGACATGTTAAGAGCCATCATCGCGATGAAAACCAGATACATCAGGTTAATCATCTTCTGTCTTGGTGTTTGTTTTCCAGACGCCATTCTATATTTTTAAATTATTTTCTATAATACTTATTTTGCTATTGCAACAGCCTTAAGCCTTAACATGCATAGCAGACAACATTCCTCCGTAAACATGGTTCAGCGAAGAAAGGTTGGAAGCCAGAGATTCCATTTGATCATTAAGTCTGCCGGCATTCTCTGCAACAGCTTCATTTATTTCTGTTTGTCGGGCAGCAGATTCCACCTGAACTTTATAGATGCTATTCAAAGATTCCAGCTGGTTTGCAGCAAGACTCATTTCCTCACTGTATTTCTTCTGAGAATTCATAGCTTCTACTGTTGGAGAAAGGTTTTTTGCAGCACCTTCAAAGTTCCTGATACTTTCTCCCAGGCTACCCATAAGGTTAGCGTCAATTTTTGCCTCACGAAGAATATCGTCAAGTTTTTTAGAAAGCATTCCTTCTGTTTCCTGCTCACTGATCAAAGCCTGATCATTTCTTGCAGCAGGTTGACCCCCGGCTAGCTCGGGATATACGAGTGACCAGTCAACTTCATCATCTACAGGTTCAAATGCTGAAACAGCAAATACAATTGCTTCAACGATAAGACCAATGATAAGCATCAGGTTTCCAAAAGGCCAGTGCATGATTTTAAAAAGTGCTCCAAGGATAACCACAGACGCACCTAGACCGTACGTCATGTTCATTAGCTTCTTACTTGACTTTGATTGTGCCATAATAAATAAAAATTAGGTTCTTTTTTGTTATAGGTTGTTGTGAAAAATAGGGATTTTTTATCTTCTCTGATTAAGGGTAAGATCTGTACCTAGATAATCCTGTACAGTTCTAAAGCCAATATAGCTTCTGGCCGAATCGGCATATTCATAATCTCGTGAACTCACCTGAAGGAAATAAGCAACATCTTTCCATGATCCTCCACGTACCACTTTTCTCATGTTATCCTCATCATTTACAGAAGGGTTCATAGAGGAAGAATATTCATAGGAAGCGGGATCATAAGACGAGAATACCCATTCAGACACATTACCTGCCATATTGTACAGGCCATAATCATTGGGTTCGTAAGATTTGGCTTCTACAGTGTAAAGAGCCTGGTCTGCCGCATAGTCCCCTCTCAGAGGCTTAAAGTTCGCCATAAAACATCCGCGGTCATTTTTGGTATAAGGTCCACCCCACGGGTAACTTGCAGACTCAAGACCACCACGGGCAGCATATTCCCATTCAGCTTCGGTTGGAAGCCTGTATGAGTTGACATTGTGTTTTCCTCTTTCCTTGCGGTAAGCATTGTGATAAAGTGTTCTCCACTGAGCAAAGGCACGTGCCTGCTTCCAGTTTACGCCCACCACAGGATAATCGCCATATGCATCATGCCAGAAGTAGTCATTGTGCATAGGCTCGTTATAGGAATAATTAAAATCCTTGATCCACACGGTGGTATCAGGATAGATCTTTATTTCTTCAGTTTTTATAAAATCAGCACGACGGCCGGGTTCAGCTCTTGCGGCTTGCCCCACGTCCATCCAGGTATATCTGAATTTAAGGTGATTAACATCAAAGGAACGTTGCCCGTTGTATGCCTCCTCAATTGGAATATAAAGAGTATCCATTACTTCGGCATAATACTCATCGGGATAATCTCTGGTATCCCAGATGATATCTACTCTTTTGTTGATCTTTCTGCCTTCATAACCACCCAGGCTATAGTAATTATCGTACATGTACTTTTCGTAAGGCGTCATATCTGCCTCATCCGTATCGGCAAAAGCAAATTCCCCGATTCCTCCTGTACCGGGAGTTTCGCCGATCTCTTCAGCAAAAATGGCCAACTTCATCCGTGTAACGGAATCCTTCACCCAATTTACAAATTGTCGGTATTCAGCATTGGTGATTTCGGTCTCGTCCATGTAAAAAGAACGGACGGTCACAGTTTTTGGAGGTGCATTGTTCAATGCAGCGATATCATCATCACTTTTACCCATGATAAAAGCCCCGCCAGGAATTAAAGTCATTCCCAAAGGCTTTTCGGGATGCCATTTTTTCCCCTGCGCGCCTACCAATTGCCCCTGATCACCGCGGCCACAAGAGGCCAAAACAGAAATTACAGCAATAAGCAAAAAAAGTTTCCTCATAATATCTCTCAAAGTTAGGACATAATAGCTTCAAGGCAGTAAACCTATTTATTTATTTTCTAATAAACAATTTATTTAGGTAAAATGCAGGGAGCTACAGATGTTTATAAAAAGTTAAATTTCGTTCTTCCTCTTTGTTTTATACCACCTTTCGGGAATAATTTGATTACAGGCATCCAGATAATCTCCTTGCGTGCAAGGTAATAACGAATGTCTTTTCAATTTATTATTTGCGGGTGAAATAAAGGGTATTTCTATCCACCAGCGACCGCTCACCGGACTCTTATAAAAAACAAGTACCTCATCATCAATAGGAACCTGATATCTTATAAACTCTTTTTTTGCGGAAATAGTATTTTCATTCTTTCTAAAATTCACTCCTTCTATAAAATACCACATCATTTGGGCGATCAGCATATGAGCCGAAGGAAAATTATAGTCAGAAGCATATTCAAAAATTCCGAAGGAGGACACTTTATCGCTAATTCCCGCATATCTCGCCAGGGCGCAGATCTCTTTTCCGTCAAACCCATTGGGCGATCTTAATCTGTAATTACCCAAAGCCCCTCCGCTTACTGCTCCCAAGTCTATCCCCACCAGGTTCGCATCTCTCATGACAGGCTCTACAACAGCAATTTCTCCAGTTACCTCCCCAAGTCTGTAAGCATCAAAAAACAGTCTTTCCATCAATTCGATCTCATCCTGGGAATTAAAATAAGTCTGATACCCGAGACTGGAGTAATTAAAGAGATTGTAAGGCTTGGTCACTACAATCCTTCCCACATATGACTTATTGCTTATAGGCTTGTCGGCATCACCCAGGTCAAATTGAGAATCTATATTGACAAGATTCACCATACTTTCCACTCCGTCGTAAGCCCGATATTGTGCATAAAGCAGGTCCTGACTGCCACCAAGAATAACCGGTATAATTCCCTTTTTAAGACATTCAGACACCGCAGATTGCACTGCGAAAAAAGTGTCTTCTACACTTTCTCCTTTTTGGATATCTCCCAGGTCGGCCATTCTAAGGTGCCAGTTTCCGGCAAAAAGATTATAGAATTCTTTTCTAATGCCGTCGAAATTAAAAGGTTCTCCACTCCTGTCTTCATCCAGCCTGTCCTCCAGCACTCCAAAAATGGCGATTTTCACCCCTTCCAGGTCGGGAAAGGCCTTATCTGCCAGGTGCAGGCGCAGGGAGGAAGCAAGTTTATTCCCGGTTTCGGCAAGGAGATCCTCATTAACCGGTGTAAAAAAATCCAGTTCCATTGGTTAATTCTTTTTGGCTGTGGTTTTTTTCCGGGTTGTTTTCTTGGTAGTGGTTTTCTTCTTACCTGTAGATTTTTTAGCTGTTTTCTTCTTTGGTGCTTTTTTCTCGATAATATCCTTCACCTCTTCAAGACTCAGTTTGGCAGCATCTACCGTTTTTGGTAATTCAATCTTGGTTTTACCTTTTATAATATTGGAGCGTCCCCACCTGGCCTTTTCAACCCGTATTCCTTCCTCTTCCCAGTTGTGGATCACTTTCTCGCGTTCCTTTTTTACTTTATCTTCAATCAGCTCCTCAATATCTTCTGCGGAAAGATTATCAAAATCATACTTCTTGTTCACATTGATGAACATGTCATTCCACTTAAGGAAAGGCCCAAAACGACCAACTCCCTTTTGCACCGGAAGTCCTTCGTATTCATAGATAGGTGCATCGGCTTTTTCCTTCTCTTTAATAAGTTCCAGAGCTCTCTCCATGGTAACTTCTATAGGGTCTTCCCCCTTTTCAAGAGAAACAAATTTCTTTCCGTAGCGAACGTAAGGTCCAAAGCGGCCATTGTTAACTTCCACGGTCTCTCCCTCATATTCTCCAAGTTCCTTAGGAAGCTTGAACAACTCCATTGCCTCTTCAAAAGTGACCGAATCCAGTGTTTGATCAGGCGAAAGACTTGCGAATTTAGGTTTTTCCTCATCCTCCACAGATCCCATTTGCACCATAGGACCAAACTTTCCTAACCGTACACTTACAGGTTTTCCGGTAGCAGGGTCTTTCCCAAGGATACGTTCCCCTACTTCCCTGTCGGCATTTTCGGCAACATCTTTAACATGCGGATGGAAATCATTGTAAAAATTCCTCATCATTTTTGTCCACTCCTCATTGCCTTCGGCTATCTCATCGAAATCCTGCTCTACTTTCGCAGTGAAATTGTAATCCAAAATGCCCGAAAAATGGTTGACAAGAAAGTCATTTACCACCATCCCAACGTCTGTAGGCACTAATTTCCCTTTGTCGCTGCCCACAGTTTCGGTAAGCTTCTTCTCGTTTATCTTCTCTCCCTTAAGTGTCAGCTGCACATAATCACGCTCTGTACCTTCCACAGAACCTTTTTCAATGTAGTTTCTGTTTTGAATGGTAGAAATAGTAGGCGCGTATGTTGATGGACGACCAATTCCCAGTTCTTCCAGTTTCTTCACAAGAGAAGCTTCAGTATAGCGGTAAGGCGGACGCGTAAATCTTTCGGCCGCTGTTATGTAATTATTTTTGAGTTTCTCATTATTACGAAGTGCCGGGAGCATTCCTTCCTGTTCCTGCAATTCTTCGTCTTCTTCGTCCCTACCTTCCAGGTAAACTTTTAGAAAACCGTCAAACTTAAGCACCTCTCCGTTTGCAGTGAACTGCTTATCGTGCTTATCGGCTTCAATTTTCACATTCGTGCGCTCCAGTTCGGCTTCACTCATTTGAGATGCGATAGCTCGCTTCCAGATCAACTCATACAATCGCTGTTCGTCGCGATCTGCCCTTACGCTGTGAGCAGCAAAATTTGTGGGCCTTATGGCTTCGTGAGCCTCCTGCGCGCCTTTAGTTTTTCCTTTAAACTGACGGGTTTTGCTGTACTTTTCGCCGTAGGCATCTAAAATCTCCTTTTTGGCTCCCTTGCGCGCATCTTCAGAAAGATTTACGCTATCTGTTCTCATATAAGTAATATGTCCCGCCTCATAAAGACGTTGGGCCATGGTCATGGTCTTACTTACCGAGAAATAAAGTTTTCTTGCGGCTTCCTGTTGTAGTGTCGAAGTAGTAAACGGTGGCGCCGGAGATTTCTTAGCCGGTTTAGTAGTAAGGTCTGCTACTTTGAAATTCGCTCGCAGATTATCTGAAAGGAATTGTTCAGCTTCAGCTTTGGTGTCAAAGTTCTTCGGAAGTTTTGCCTTAAAGGATTTACCTTCTTCATTGGTAAATTCGGCATCTATCCTAAAAGAAGCTTCTGCTTTAAAATTCTGAATTTCCCGCTCCCGCTCAACGATCAGCCGTACCGAAACAGATTGTACTCTCCCGGCCGATAGTCCGCCTTTCACTTTTCTCCAGAGCACAGGCGAAAGTTCATATCCCACCAAACGATCGAGAACTCTTCGGGCCTGCTGGGCGTTTACAAGGTTATAATTTATTCCGCGGGGATTTTCAATAGCCTTAAGAATTGCAGATTTCGTGATCTCATGAAACACAATCCTTTTGGTTTTGTTCTTGTCCAGGTCCAGCTCTTCGGCCAGGTGCCAGGCAATTGCTTCTCCCTCCCGGTCCTCATCACTTGCCAGCCAAACCATATCTGCTTTTTTAGCGAGATCCTTCAGCTTTTTCACCACTTCCCGCTTATCTTTTGACACTATATATTTAGGAGTAAAATCACCCTCAGTGTCCACACCAAGTTCTTTGGTGGGTAAGTCGGCAATATGACCAAAACTCGAGGCCACGGTGTAATCCTTGCCCAGGAATTTTTCGATGGTCTTTGCCTTTGCGGGGGACTCTACGATCACTAAATTCTTTGCCATAGTATCTTTTTTAGTTCTGCAAAAGTATAGGAATTTTTAAATATGGCTTTTTTATTTTGAGAAATGAGTTTTTGGAGCTCCTGGTAATTTCGAATATTTCCTCCTGTCACTTTGTCACATCCCAACTAAAAACGTATCTTTGCGCGTTCAATTACCAATTGGTACTTTTTTGAATTATGGAGAAGATTATAGACGAAAAACAACAGGGAAATGCACTGGTGATGCAGCCTAAGGCCGGAAACGGAAAAAAGCTGATGATCGAGAGCTATGGCTGCCAGATGAACTTTAGCGACAGTGAGATCGTGGCTTCCATTCTTGCCAAAGAAGGTTTTGATACCACTCAAAGTCTGGAGGAAGCAGACCTGGTTCTTATTAACACCTGTTCCATTCGCGACAAAGCGGAACAAACGATAAGAAAAAGGCTGGAAAAATATAATGCAGTTAAGAAGATCAATCCGGGGATGAAGGTTGGCGTGCTCGGCTGTATGGCCGAGCGTTTAAAAGCCCAGTTCCTGGAAGAGGAAAAGATCGTGGACCTCGTGGTGGGACCCGATGCCTACAAGGATCTTCCTAACCTCATCAACGAAGTAGAAGAAGGAAGAAATGCCGTGAATGTAATTCTTTCCAAAGATGAAACTTACGGTGATATTTCTCCCGTACGTCTTCAGAGCAACGGGGTATCGGCTTTTGTTTCTATCACCCGTGGTTGCGACAATATGTGTACTTTTTGCGTGGTCCCTTTTACCCGCGGTAGAGAACGTAGTCGTGACCCACAGAGCATAATGGAAGAAGTGAATGACCTGGCGGAAAAAGGCTTTAAGGAAATCACACTTTTGGGACAGAATGTGGACAGCTACTTATGGTATGGCGGCGGACTTAAAAAGGATTTCAAAAATGCTTCGGAAATGCAGAAAGCCACCGCGACAAACTTCGCAGCGCTTTTAAGAATGGTTGCTGAAGCCCATCCTAAAATGAGAATTCGCTTCTCTACTTCAAATCCGCAGGATATGACTTTAGATGTGATCGAAGCCATGGCAAAGTACCCGAACATCTGTAAATACATTCACCTGCCGGTACAAAGCGGAAGCGACAGGATACTGAAGGCCATGAACCGTCTTCACACACGGGAAGAATATTTTGAATTGATAGACAATATTAGAAGGTTGATGCCCGATTGTGCTATTTCTCAGGACATGATCACCGGTTTCCCTACTGAAACAGAAGAAGATCACCAGGATACCCTGTCATTGATGGAGTATGTAAAATATGATTTCGGATTCATGTTCGCCTATTCAGAAAGGCCGGGGACAATGGCTGCAAGAAAGCTTGAAGATGACGTGCCCGAGGAAGTGAAAAAAAGAAGGTTGACAGAAATAGTGAACCTGCAGCAAAAGCACAGTCACTACCGCACTCAACAGTTTGTTGGAAAAACAGTGGAGGTACTGATCGAAAAGGAATCCAAAAAATCTGACCTCCACTGGAGCGGAAGAACCACGCAAAATACTGTTGCTGTATTTCCGAAGGAGCAGTATAAAGTTGGGGACTTTGTAAACGTAAAGATAAACGACTGCACCAGCGCTACTTTGATAGGAGAAGCGGTTGGGTTAAGTGAGTAGCCCCCCGGCCCCCGAAGGGGGAGTATGGTTTGGAGGTGCTCAGTAGGCCGTTCCATATTGGAATTTGGTGCTTGTTTATCGGAATTTGAAATAATAAAAAACAGGTTCTCAGAATGAAGAGCAATAAAAGATATCAGTTCAGAAACAAATTTAATTCCCCCTTCGGGGGCTAGGGGGCTATGGAAAGTATTCAGGCAATAAAGCAGCGTTTTGGGATTCTTGGTAATGACCAGAAACTTAACCGGGCCGTTGAAAAAGCCATGCAGGTGGCACCTACAGATATTTCGGTTTTAGTGACCGGAGAAAGCGGGGTAGGAAAGGAAAGCATACCAAAGATCATACATGCGCTTTCTCACCGGAAGCACGGAAAATATATAGCAGTAAACTGCGGTGCCATTCCCGAAGGCACAATAGACTCAGAGCTTTTTGGGCATGAAAAAGGTGCTTTTACCGGCGCCACCCAAACCCGGAGCGGTTATTTTGAAGTAGCCGATGGCGGGACCATTTTCCTTGATGAAGTTGGAGAGCTGCCTTTGACCACACAGGTGCGTTTGTTGCGGGTACTCGAAAACGGAGAATTTATCAAAGTAGGATCTTCCAAAGTGCAAAAAACGAATGTGCGCATTGTAGCTGCTACCAACCTGAACATGGTGGAGGCCATCAAAAAAGAGAAATTCAGGGAAGACCTTTATTACCGTTTGAGCACTGTCGAAATTTACCTGCCGCCGCTACGGGACAGGAAAGATGATATTCATTTACTGTTCCGCAAGTTTGCTTCAGATTTTGCGATGAAATACAAAATGCCCACCGTGCGACTGGAAGATGATGCTGTAGCACTGCTTCAGAAGTATCGCTGGAATGGAAACGTAAGACAGTTGCGCAATATTGCCGAGCAAATTTCTGTCCTGGAGCAGGAAAGAAATATAGACGCAGAGAAATTAAAAGAATATCTTCCCGGCTATGCCAGCAATCTTCCGGCGGTTATTGAGGAAAAGAAAAAAGATAGCGACTTCAGCAACGAGCGGGAGATCCTTTATAAGGTGCTTTTCGATATGAAAAACGACCTTAACGACCTTAAGAAGCTCACTATGGAACTCATGGAAAATGACAGCCATAAGAATGTGAGAGAAGAAAATGAAAGTCTCATCCAGAAGATCTATGGTAACAATGATGAGGAAGAAGTGATCCCGGAGGAAATTACAGACGAGCAACTGGAAGTACTTCAAATTCAGCAGCAAAACCCGACAGATAAACAGGATAAATACTATTTTGCTGAAGAAATCGAAGAAGAGGAAACCCTTTCCCTGCAGGATAAGGAACTCGAACTTATTAAAAAATCTTTGGAACGCCATAACGGAAAGCGCAAACCCGCAGCCGATGAACTGGGCATAAGCGAACGCACACTTTACCGGAAGATCAAACAATATGACCTTTAAAAAATGGCTTTTTGACACCTATTATTTTATGAAAAAACTATCGTTGCTGCTCGCCGGAATTCTGTGCCTAAGTTTTGTTTCCTGCGGAATATATTCTTTTTCGGGGGCCGATACCGGGGCCGCCGAGACCTTTCAGGTAAACTATTTTCAGAATGCTGCTGCCATAGTAGAACCCGGAATTGACAGAACATTCACCCTGCAATTACAGGATCTTATTCAGAGCCAGACAAACCTAAATCTTACAGATTCCAATGGGGATCTGGTTTACGAAGGTGAAATTGTGGATTATTACGTTTCTCCCATGAGTGCCACAGCCGAATCTACTGCAGCCCAAAACCGTCTGACCATTGTGGTACAACTAAGATTTTTCAATACATTAGATCCCGAAAAAGACCTCGATCGCAGATTCTCATTTTATTATGATTATCCTGCAAATGCGCAGTTACAGGGAGCGGTCCTTTCTACCGCACTCGAGGAAATTTTCACCCGTATTACACAGGACATTTTCAATGCTACATTAGCCAACTGGTAATGAAACAGGAGGAACTCATAACATTACTTCAAAACCCGGCTGCCATTAATTTTGAGCAGACCAGGGCGCTGCATGAGGTTTTGCGTGAACATCCTTATTTCCAGGCGGCACGCGCCGTAAGACTTAAAGGCCTTAAAAATGCCAACAGCCTCCACTACAACAAGGAGTTAAAAATGACGGCCGCGCATACTGCGGACCGCGGGGTGCTGTTTGATTTTATTACTTCAGAAGAATTCAACCAGAACCAGATCGCCGATACGATCAAAAGACAGGAGCAGTACCAGAAAAATATCGAGGTGTCCGATCCTAAAGAAGCCGGGAAGGAAGATGAGAACCTTACCCTGGACCAGGCTTTAAAAATGAAGGTCAGGGAATCTGAGCAGGTTTTTGATCCCGAGCTCTTCGGAAAGCGGGAGGAAAGAAAAACTTCGGCAGAAGAAAACGAACTGGAGATTGGAAAACCTTTGTTGTTTGACAGGAATGAAAATCATTCTTTTTCAGAATGGCTTAAACTGGCCTCGGCCAAGCCTGTAAAGAGAAAAAACTTAAGTCCTGCCGAAGAGGAAGCCAAGAACAGGAAATTCGAATTGATAGAAGAATTCATAAACAAGAATCCGCGTATCACTCCGTCAAAATCTGCCAAAAAGGCCAATCTTGCCGAAGAACATTTGGCAGCACCCGAAGCCTTGATGACAGAGACTTTAGCGAGAGTTTACCTGGAGCAGAAAAACTATAAAAAAGCAATACAGGCATATAAAATTTTAATTTTGAAAAATCCGGAAAAAAGTGGTTTCTTTGCGGACCAAATTCGGGCGATCGAAAAATTACAAGACAATAACAGTTAGAGAATGAGCACGTTTACAATTTTTTTAGCATTAATCATTATAGTAGCATTTTTGCTCGTAGTAGTTATTATGGTTCAAAACCCTAAAGGCGGTGGACTTTCCTCCTCTTTTGGCGGAGGCGCAACCCAGATAGGTGGAGTACAAAAGACTTCAGACTTTCTTGATAAGAGTACCTGGACCCTGGCTACTTTACTATTAGTGCTTATCCTGCTTTCCAATGTGACCATCATGGATGGAAACAGCGTTGGAGAATCGAAGATCATGGGTAGCGAACCGGAAGTGGAAACAAACGTCCCTGCTCCAGTTCAACCTCCTGTACAGAATCCTGAGGAGTAAACGATACACAACATTATATAAAATGCCGGCTTATGACAAGCTGGCATTTTTTTTTTGGCTTTTGTCAGCCTTTTTCAAGTGGCACAATTTTCGTCTTTAAGGCAATTCAAACAAAGAATTCATTAACTAAAATACATTAGAAAAATGGCACTAAACATTAAACCTCTTTCAGACAGAGTACTTGTTGAGCCTGCCGCAGCCGAAACTCAGACTGCATCAGGTATTTACATTCCGGAAACCGCAAAAGAAAAGCCTCAAAAGGGTACCGTAGTAGCCGTAGGTGGCGGTAAAAAAGATCACGACATGACAGTTAAGGTTGGTGACAGTGTGCTGTACGGAAAATATGCAGGTACCGAACTCAAACTGGAAGGTAAGGATTACCTTATCATGAGAGAGGATGATATTCTTGCCATAGTATAACAAGCTATGGTTATAGCCGCTAATATACTCCCCGGCGGTTTTTCACCTTATTATTTTCAGAAAACATCTAACTAATTCCCTTAACGGGAGAAAAAAATCTAAGTAAAATGGCAAAAGAAATAAAATTTGACATCGAAGCCCGCGACGGTATTAAACGCGGAGTAGATGCTTTGGCAAATGCAGTAAAAGTTACATTAGGACCTAAAGGTCGCAACGTGATCATCAGTAAATCTTTTGGAGCTCCTGTAGTGACCAAAGATGGGGTTACAGTTGCAAAAGAAATTGAACTTGAAGATGCTCTTGAGAACATGGGAGCACAAATGGTTAAGGAAGTAGCTTCCAAGACCAACGATATTGCCGGTGACGGTACAACTACTGCTACCGTGCTGGCACAGGCCATCGTGAAAGAAGGTCTTAAGAACGTTGCTGCCGGTGCAAACCCAATGGATCTAAAACGCGGAATCGACAAAGCAGTTGAAGCATTGACTGCAAACCTGAAAGAGCAGACTCAGCAGGTTGGAGATTCTTCAGAAAAGATCAAGCAGGTAGCTTCTATTTCTGCCAACAACGACGACAAGATCGGGGAGCTTATCGCCCAGGCTTTTGGAAAAGTTGGTAAAGAAGGAGTGATCACTGTTGAAGAAGCAAAAGGAACAGAAACTCATGTCGATGTTGTGGAAGGAATGCAGTTTGACCGCGGATATCTTTCTCCTTACTTCGTTACCAACAGCGAAAAAATGACTGCAGATCTTGAAGACCCTTACATCCTTATCTATGATAAGAAGATCTCTTCAATGAAAGATCTGCTTCCTGTACTTGAGCCTGTTGCTCAAAGCGGAAAGCCTCTTTTGATCATTGCTGAAGATGTTGACGGGGAAGCTCTTGCTACTCTAGTGGTTAACAAATTGAGAGGATCATTAAAGATCGCTGCTGTGAAAGCACCAGGATTTGGAGACAGAAGAAAAGCAATGCTTGAAGATATCGCCATCCTTACCGGTGGTACCGTGATCTCTGAAGAAAGAGGATTTACTCTTGAGAACGCGACTATGGATATGTTAGGTACTGCTGAAAAAGTAGCTATTGACAAGGACAACACAACTGTAGTGAACGGTGCCGGTGATAACCAGGCCATTAAAGACCGTGTGAACCAGATCAAGGCTCAAATGGAAAGCACTACTTCAGACTATGATAAGGAAAAACTTCAGGAGCGTTTGGCTAAACTGGCCGGAGGTGTTGCCGTACTCTATGTAGGTGCTGCTTCAGAAGTTGAAATGAAAGAAAAGAAAGACCGAGTAGACGATGCCCTTCATGCGACCCGTGCGGCCGTGGAAGAAGGAATTGTTGCCGGTGGTGGTGTGGCACTGGTTCGTGCAAAAGCGGTACTTGCTAATCTGGAATCTGTTAATGCCGATGAGGCCACAGGTATTCAAATCGTGAGTCGTGCTATCGAATCTCCACTTAGAACTATCGTTGAGAACGCAGGTGGCGAAGGCTCTGTAGTGATCAACAAGGTTCTTGAAGGAAAAGATAACTACGGTTATGATGCAAAAACTGACACATACGTAGACATGATGAAAGCCGGTATTATCGACCCTAAAAAAGTAACCAGAGTAGCTCTTGAAAATGCTGCTTCTGTTGCCGGAATGATACTTACTACCGAGTGTTCTTTGGTTGACATCAAAGAAGAAAGCGGTGGCGGCGGAATGCCTCAGGGAATGGGAGGCGGTATGCCGGGAATGATGTAACATTTTAAGAGACTGGAAATTAGAATCTAGAGTCTAGACTCTTTTTGAAATAAAACCCGCTTCATTGCTGAAGCGGGTTTTTTGTTTTTGAACTTCTGGAATAAAAATGTAATGAGGGATAATCAAATATTAAGCTGTAAATCCTGAGTGTCAAAAATGGCATTTTTGAGGCTTTTTTTTTAGACTCAGGCGTCGGTTGCAGGAGTGGCAACATTCTCCATAGCCCGTCTTGCCTGGAGCAGATGTCTTTGGTTGTGATAAACTACCACTCTGAAGGTGTCCCCTAACCGCAGCTTCAGGTATTTAGAGATGCTTATTCCCGTTTTAGTGCGGGTAAGACTTACTCCTTTTGCCTTTTTAAGAAGCTCGAGCAATTTCTGCTGATGTTTTATAAAATGATCAATTACTTCCTTACTCAGTTTCTTTCCCAGAGGATTGGAAGCTTTTAATGTTTTCATTTTTTTTAAATTCTCCTTTGGCAGCATACTCTTCGCGAAATAATTACCTAAAAAGCCGCTTTTAAAGGTTTCTTCGGCGGGATGGGGAGAAGAGTCGATACGGGCTTCTATTTCAGGAACATAATAATCCCCGTAATAATTGAGGTGTTCAATACATTCCAATGGGCTCCAGGAATCCGGTGCCGGCCGGTGATTTAGTTCATGGGCAGATCTTTTGTTTAACTCCCGGGCAGATCTAAGGTTTGCCTCGGTGCGTTCTATAAGATCGTTAATTACTTCTGCAGATGATATCTTCATACTCCAAAGGTGAAAGTGAAAATCATTTATTTCTCATATAGTCAAATCCTCCTTTGCGGAGATTGATCCCATATTCCATATAGGCTTTGAGACAGGCAAGGAAGTTGGCCCAGCCTTCGGTGTTCTGTTTTAACCAGGTTATACCGGCGTCATTTGCTTCCATGCCGACTTCTGTCACCCGCACGAGGGTTTGAGATCCATTAAGCTCCTCAAGGGAGATATTCACCTCCAGGGTTTTACCTTCGGATCCTTCCCATTCAAAAATGACATTTTCGGGAGCTTTTACTTTTAAGATCTTTACCGGAAAGCTACCGGGGAATTCGGTAAATGCCCACTGCAGGGTCTTTCCCTCCTCCATCCTTCCGGAGCTTTCAGAAATAAAATATCCGGACATTTTTTCAGGGTCGACTATGGCCTCAAAAACCTCAACTATTGGTTTTGCTATTTGGAGTGCAGTTTTTATAACAAGCTTATCCATATTAAGGTATCTTTATCAGGTTTAGTATGATTCAAATAACAGCCTGTTTGGCTACTCCGCAGTAACAGCCTTAGATTAATTAAAGTCTCTTGATCTTAATATTTCTGAACCATACATCATCGCCATGATCCTGAAGCCCGATAAACCCTTTCCTGTCCTCCCCACCGGCATTAAGGAAATTTTCCCAGTCTTTAAATTTGCTGTTTTTCACCATCTCTTCCCATTGATCTGTCCATAAATGGTATTCCAGGACATTTTCTCCATTTTGATTATGCACCACAGTTCCACGGTACACCAAAATAGAAGCGGTGTTCCACTCCCCGGCCGGTTTGGCATTTTGAGGGTCTGCAGGGATGAGATCATACAAAGAGCCGGCCTGCCGGTTTCCATCTTTACCTAGGCGTGCATCGGGATGACGCTCGTTGTCGAGGATCTGCATTTCGGGGGCAGAGGTATAAATAGGCTCCCCTTCAACCTCTTCTGCCAGATAAAAGATCCCGCTATTCCCTCCTTCTGAAACTTTCCATTCCAGGGATAACTCAAAATCTTTAAATTCCTCATCATAAATAATGTCACCACCATTCCCCGCCTCTCCGGCACCAGAACCCACTACTTTTAGGGCTCCATCTTCAATAACCCAGCCCTGAGAAGGAAAAGAGTCTTTGTTATAGCCTCTCCAACCTTCGGTGGATTCGCCATCAAATAACAGCTCCCACCCTTCCTCTTTCTCTTTTTGGGACAGTGCATTTTCGCGTGTTTCTTCTTGCATAGTAACTTCTGTATTTTCAAGATTTTGATCACTTTCAGATTTTTCTTTTGATTCGCCACAGCCCGTGAGCAGTAATAAGGCGAAAAAGGAAAGAGAAAAAATCCCTGTGTTTATTTTGGTTAAGACCATATTTGTTTTCATTTTGATTTATTGGTTAAATTATTATTTCATAAAGTAATCTTTCAGGACAGTTTCCAGCCTTCTCTATAGTTATGCCTGATGTATTCTTCTGCGGCTTTTTGAGCATTAATGGTAGCATACTGAGTATCAAATTTTGGATCCCCGTCTACTACTGTAAATTTATCTGAAGTTACGACACGTATTTCTTCGTTTTCTCCGATATTTTTGATTCTCATATTTTCTCCATCCCATTCGAGCTTTTTCTTAAGGTCCTGAAGACGCACAGCCAGATTTCCCATTACCACAACTTCATTAAAAGGACCTGAATAACCAAAATGCGAACTGGCTTCAACGCGGTTTTCTTTAGATTCCTTACAGGCTCTCACCCAATCCATTTCATGATTGGTTTCTACACGCGGAATAGTTTTTTTAACCACCGGAGGATCATTTTCTCTTCCTATAATATAAGGATCTCGGCCATAGGTACTACAAATAATGGTTCCTTTTGTCCCCACGACCATAGCTCCTCCACCACCGTCACCCATTATCTTTCCGGGTTCGATACCTTCAGGGCGATCGGGCATTAAGCCGCCATCATACCAGGTCATTTTAAGCTCCGGCATTTTAATTTTTTCAAGGTTCTTTTCGGGGAAGTAGTAGGTCACTTTTTCAGCTATAGGAGCACTTTCTGTATTCAATTGGGAAGAACTTCCTTCAAAAGCAGTTGGATGACCTAGATTAAGTGCAAAATAAACGGGATCTATGATATGACAACCCATGTCCCCTAAGGCTCCGGTTCCAAAATCCCACCATGCTCTCCAGTTCCACGGGGTATAGGCAGGATGATAAGGCCTGTATTCTGCAGGTCCTATGAATAGATCCCAGTCAAGGGTTTCGGGCACTGGTGGCTGTTCAACCGGTCTCTCAAGCCCTTGTGGCCATATTGGCCTATTGGTCCAGCAGTGCGCCTCGATAGGATCTCCTATTTCACCGTTTTGAATCCACTCTGCGAACAGTCGGGTTCCTTCTCCTGAATGGCCCTGGTTACCCATTTGAGTGGCTACTCCGGTTTCTTTTGCAAGCCGGGTAAGATATCTGGATTCATAAATAGAATGGGTAAGCGGTTTTTGAAGAAACACATGTTTTCCCATCTTCATACTGTCTGCAGCAGTGATGGCGTGGGTATGATCTGGCGTTGAAATCACAACTGCATCTATATCTTTGCCCATTTCATCTAACATTTTGCGGTAATCATAATACCGTTTTGCCTTGGGATAATCTGCAAATGCTTTTGCGGCGTACTTCCAGTCAACATCGGCCATGGCTACAACATTCTTTCCGGTAATGTTATTTAAATTAGAGCGACCCATACCACCAACTCCTATACCTGCAATATTTAAGGTATCACTTGGTGCTGTAAAACCAACTCCTCCCAGAACATGTCTGGGAACAATAGTAAAGCCTGCAGCTGCAATAGCTGTGTTTGTAATAAACTTTCTCCTCGAGATACTGTTCTTTCCTGAATGATTTTTTTCCATGGTGACAAGGTTGGTTAATTGAATTTTAGAGTTGATTTAAAAAAAGTTCTTCCTGCCGGAATCCCTTCGTAAAAAATATTTTCATTTTTACAGGGACATGGCTCTTCCATTCCCTAATTTTTCCACGTCATCACATGGAATATATATTCCAGGAACAGGATCATACCAGAGTTCTTCTTCTCCAATTTCTTTACTGTTCTTCCATCCCCATATTCCCAATTCCCTTACAGTGTGAAGAAAAGCTGTTGCACTCTGTTCAAAATCTGTTCTTTCTGTGGGATCCTTATCCAAAGGATCCTGTCTTTCAGTTGTTCTTTTTAGATCTTCCCGGGACCTTTCCGGAATGACCCTAAAAAGCCGGGTGAGGATCTCTTCGTAATCTTTTGCCGTTGCTTCACTAATATCCTTCTTAAAGGTCTTTGTAAAAGCAGCTTTAAAATCTTCAGCTCCTTTCTTAAGCACATCCTGTTGTTCTTCTGTAGCCACTTCCTCCATATAGGAATCGACAAATTGAGCCAGATTTAAATCAGCCGCTCCGGGAGTTTCTGTCGAGGGCAGGATTATGTTCAGGACCTTTTCCAGTACTGCCCCGTTTGATGCACTGAGAAAAACCGGCTCCCAACCAGGTTGAATAGAATTTTTACAACTTTGAAGCAGGCTGAAAGCAGAAGGCCCTACTACAAGAAATCCTGCTCCCAAACCTAAATTCTTTAAAAGCTGTCTCCTCTTCATCAAATCAGGTATTAGAGCTATTAAAATTCTTTGAAGCATGATCAACTGCCCTTGCGGTCATGGCCATGTACGTAAGCGATGGATTTTGACAGGCTGAAGAAGTCATGAATGAACCATCTGTAACATATACATTTGGAACAGCATGGATCTGATTATTTCCATTTAAAACCGAGGTCTTCGGATCTCTTCCCATTCTTGCAGTACCCATTTCATGTATTCCCAACCCGGGAGCGCCCAATCTGTCTACAGGAACAATATCATTAAAACCGGCTTTTTCAAGCATTAGAACTGCCTGCTCCACCATATCTTTTCTCATTTCCAATTCATTTTCTTTGAATTCTGCATCAAAATTTATTGTTGGAAGTCCCCAATCATCTGGTTTCTCATAGTTGAGGGTCATTTTATTCTCATGATAGGGTAAGGTTTCACCAAATCCGGTTAAGCCCATTGTCCAATCTCCAGGTTGTAAAAGCGCTTCTTTTAATTCTTCCCCAAAACCTATTTCGGCAACGCTCTTTGTCCAGTCTCCTCTAACAGCTGCTCCCTGGTAGCCATAACCCCGAAGAAAAGGCATTTTGTCACTATCATTAAGATTCCGGAATCGCGGAACGTAAATTCCGTTAGGTTTCCTTCCCTTATAATATTTATCCTTAAAACCTTCATGTTTTCCTGAAGCTCCTGCCTTAAAATGGTGATCCATGATGTTACATCCCAATTCGCCACTGTCGTTACCCATACCATCGGGAAAGCGATCTGATCTGGATTGCATCAGGATAGCTGTAGAAGCAATTGCCGATGCACATAAAAAAATCACTTCTGCCTTATATTCTATTTCTTCTTTGGATTCAGCATCGATCACTTTTACACCGGTAGCTTTCCCGGATTCGTGGTCATATACAACCTCATGAACGATAGAATTAGGCCGAAGGGTCATATTTCCGGTACGTTCGGCAGCAGGTAAAGTAGAGGAATTACTACTAAAATATGCGCCATAAGCACATCCCCGAATGCAACGGTTTCTGTACTGGCAGGGAGAGCGACCTTCAAAAGTCTTACTTCCGGTAAGATTTGCAACTCTTCCGGTGGTTAGGACCCTTCCGAAGTTTTCAAACATGCTCTTTTTTAGGTGATCTTCCATGCAATTGAGTTCCATGGCAGGAAGATATTGGCCATCTGGCAACTGAGATAAACCTAAATTTTCTCCACTTACACCAATAAAAGATTCTACATAATCATACCAGGGAGCGATATCCTTATATCTTACAGGCCAGTCCACGCCTATTCCTTCCTTTTTATTAGCTTCAAAATCAAGATCACTAAGTCTGTAACTGTGACGTCCCCACATGATGGAGCGACCACCTACGTGATAACCGCGTATCCAGTCAAATCTTTTAGTCTCGTTGTAAGGGTGCTTTAGATCATCAACAAACCAATGCTTACTGGCTTCGTTGGTAGCATAACCTGTTCTCGATTGTTTTTCCTGCCTTTTTGCCTGCTCCCGGGTGATTTGGCCTTTAAATTTATAGGTCCAGGGATCATCGTTCATTGTAGGATAATCCTCTATGTGTTTGACCATTGGTCCTCTTTCAAGTACCAGGGTTTTAAAACCTTTTTCACATAATTCTTTGGCGGCCCACCCGCCACTTATGCCTGTGCCCACAACAATAGCATCAAAGATATTGTTCTCGTAAATCTTCATTTACTTTTAGATTTTACAGGCATATAAATCAGTTGAGCTACTTGCTCTTGTATTTTTTTTAACTATTCCGTATTCATTGTAGAATAATTGGTTTAAATTAGGATTTTCTGAAATCCTTAACAAATAAATTATGAAAATAATTTCACATTGCTCTCGCCAGTTATTCCTGTTGCTGGTTTTTGTCTTTACGCTAACTTCATGTAAGAATGACAATAAACAAGAAGAGAAAATCATTGCTGCAAATGAAGAAATACAGGAAGATCTGTTCTTCAAACTTTCCCTCGCCCAGTGGTCCCTGAACAAGCCCATTTTTGCAGGCGAACTGGATCCAATGGATTTTGCCCAAAAAGCCCACGAGTTGGGATTCGACGGAATTGAATATGTCAATCAATTTTACACCCCTTTATTTAAAGATGCTGAAGATCCTGAAGCTGCACTTCAAGCGGTTTTGGACACTTTAAAATCCAAAAGCGAAGAATTTGGTGTAGAAAATGTCCTTATCATGGTAGATGGAGAAGGTGATCTTGCTACCGGTGATCAGGCTGCGAGAAGACAGGCGGTTGACAATCATAAGAAATGGGTGGATGCTGCCGAATTCTTAGGTGCGCACTCCATTAGGGTTAACTTATTTGGAAGTGACGATCCGGAGGAGTGGAAGCAAAATGCCAGTGCCGGTCTTTCTGAACTTTCTGAATATGCCGCACAAAAAAATATAAATGTAATTGTGGAAAATCATGGCGGACTGTCCTCTAATGCCAAACTACTGGTCGAAGTTATTGAGCAGGTAAATATGGAAAACTGCGGCACTTTACCCGACTTTGGGAATTTTTGCATTAAGCGCGAGGCGGGTTCTTGCGTAGATAACTACCCTGTTTATCAGGGGATTGAAGAAATGATGGAATATGCCAAGGCTGTAAGTGCAAAATCATATGATTTTAATGAAGAAACCGGTGAAGAAACTACCCTGGACTTTTCCAGGATATTAAGAATCGTAAAAGATGCAGGTTATACAGGCTTTATTGGAGTTGAATATGAAGGCAACCGACTTTCTTCAGAAGAAGGAATTATAGCCACCCGGGACTTACTAATCCGCGAGGGAAAAAAGCTGCAGGACTAAACAGTAAAACAGTATTAAAAAATCCCTTTTTTGAAGGGTAATAAAATTCAGTTCTCAAGCATGAGTAATAATATTAAACTCGGGATAATTGGAGGCGGAAAAGATTCATTGATTGGCATCCTCCATAGAGTGGCCTCTGGAATGCACAGTAAGTATGAAGTAGTAGGAGGAGTTTTTAATACTGAAATTCAAAAAAGTCTTCAATACGCTGAAGAAACGGGGATCCCTTCGGAAAGAGTTTATAAAGATCTTGACAGCCTCATAGCCGGAGAATTATCTCTTCCAGATGAAGAAAAGATGCAGGCAATTTGTGTTCTCACACCAAATTACCTGCATTTTTCAATGGCTAAAAAACTGGTTGACAATAAATTTCATGTAATATGTGAGAAACCCTTAACCACTACCTATGAGGAGGCGCAAATCCTTGAGGAGAGCGTACGGAGATCAAGGATCGTTTTTGCTGTTACATATACCTACACAGGTTATCCTATGGTGCGACAAATGAGAGAGATGATCTTAAGGGGAGACATAGGTAAAGTTCAAAAAGTAGATGTGCAATATTACCAGGGATGGATCAATCCAATAATTCATGATCCGGAAAAAAGAGCCAAAACCTGGCGTCTGGATCCTGAAATTTCAGGAAAAAGTTGCTGTATTGGGGATATTGGCAGTCATGCCTATAACATGATTGAATATACCACCAACCTGGAAGTAAAAGAAATTCTGGCAGATCTAAATTACCTCTACGGGGATAATGAAATGGATGTGGATGGAACTGTACTTTTAAGATTTTCGGAATATGTAAAAGGCGTTATTAGATCCAGCCAAATTGCAACAGGGGAAGAAAATAACTTTAGGGTGAGTATTTATGGTGAAAAGGCTGGTTTAAAATGGGAACAGGAAAACCCTAATTACCTGTATTTGCTACAGGACGGGGAACCATTAAAAACTTTAAAACCCGGCCATGCCTATAACGGTGAACTTTCATTAAGTGGCACAAAGCTGCCTCCCGGTCATCCAGAAGGAATATTCGATTCTATGGGAAACATATACCATGGTGTGGCAAAAGCGATAAATAAAGAAGGTTACGATCCTGCAGAATTCCCAACAATCAAGGACGGCCTAAGAGGCATGAACTTTATTGAAAAAGTATTAGAGTCCAACAAACAGGGAAATGTGTGGGTGAAGTTATAAACTCCAGTGTTTTTTAGCTTCTTTATTTAACTGTTCCCTTCGGGTTTTTCGTAATTGATAATCCAGGTAACCCCGTACTTATCTGTACACATTCCGTAGTAACTGCCCCAAAAAACATCTCCTATCTGCATAGTAATAGCACCTTCTTTGCACAAGGCTTCAAAAAACCTATCGGCTTTTTCTTTACTGTCCACATCGATGGCAAGGGACACATTGTTACCTTTTACTACTTCGGGACACCAGCCATCGTCACAGTCACTGCCCATTAAAAAACATTTTTCCCCCAGCGGAAGGACAATGTGTTTTATCTTATTCATTCTGTACTCCGGAATCTCCAGGCCTTCATCTGACGGGATATCCCGATACCGGCTTACATGAGAGAACTCCCCTCCAAAAACCGATTTATAAAAATTAAAAGCTTCTTCACAATTGCCGGAAAAAGTTAAGTAGGGATTTAATTTTTCCATTTTTTACTGATTTACAAAACATTACATTCTAACTAATTTACATTTTATAATAATGTGATGTATTAAAATTTTCAAAAAAACCAGCAGGAGAAGAAAATCCTCCGAAACAAAAAAAGCCACGCTCATAGCGTGGCTCTAAAAATGTCATTTTTGACACCTCTTATGAGACTGCTTTTAATCTTTTAATCCCGGATTTATCCAGTTTCTCTTCGGCGTAATCTTTATCAACTACCAATTTACTGGCTGCACCTTCGGGCATTTCAAACATGGCATCGGTAAGTATCGCTTCACACAAGGATCTCAATCCCCGGGCTCCCAATTTGTATTCTATTGCCTTATCTACTATGAAGTCCAAAGCCTCATCTGTAATGGTGAAATCGATGTCATCCATTTCAAACAATTTTTGATACTGCTTGATAATGGCGTTCTTGGGTTCGGTTAAAATGGATCGAAGGGTTTTCTTGTCCAGCGGATTCATGTGCGTAAGCACCGGCAAACGCCCAATGATCTCCGGAATCAACCCATAGTCCTTAAGATCTTTGGGAATAATATACTTCAGCAGGTTTTCGCGTTCAATAGCATCGTCGCTTTTCGAAGCGCTGAAGCCCACTGCCTGCATATTAAGCCTTTTACTGATGTTCCTTTCAATTCCGTCGAAAGCTCCACCGGTAACGAAGAGTATATTTTCTGTGTCTACTTCAATAAACTTTTGGTCGGGATGCTTTCGACCTCCTTTGGGCGGTACGTTCACTGTAGTTCCTTCAAGGAGCTTAAGCAAAGCCTGCTGTACCCCTTCTCCTGAAACATCACGCGTAATAGAAGGATTGTCACTTTTACGGGCGATCTTATCGATCTCATCGATAAAGACGATCCCGTGCTGCGCTTTTTCCAGGTTATAATCGGCAGCCTGCAGCAGGCGGGTAAGGATGCTTTCCACATCTTCCCCTACATAACCGGCTTCGGTCAAAACTGTCGCGTCAACTATAGCCAGAGGCACATTAAGCATTTTGGCAATGGTCTTGGCCATAAGGGTCTTTCCGGTTCCGGTTTCCCCTACCATGATAATGTTACTCTTCTGGATCTCGATCTCATCTTCACTTACCGGCTGCAGCAATCTTTTATAGTGATTGTAGACAGCCACAGAAAGTACTTTTTTTGTATGCTCCTGCCCTATTACATATTGATCTAAAAAGGATTTAATAGCCTTGGGCTTTCTCAACTTAAGTTCAGAGGAGAGTTCTCCCGTACCATCCTGCTTGGATTCTTCTATAACGATACCATGTGCCTGCTCAATACAACGGTCGCAGATATGAGCGTCCAGTCCTGCAATAAGCAGATTGGTTTCAGGTTTTTTCCTTCCGCAGAAGGAACATTCTAATTCTTCTTTTGCCATAAAAATTTTTGTTGCAGCCTTAGCAAAGGCTTCTCTACATTCTTTAAAAAGGGCTTTTTACTCCCTTGTCAAAATTTCATCTATCATTCCGTATTCCAGTGCCTTCTGGGCTTTCATCCAATAATCCCTGTCGCTGTCTTCATGGATCTTCTCATAAGACTGCCCGGTATGCTTGGCGATGATCTCATACAACTCCTTCTTAAGGATAAGGATCTCTCTTGCAGTAATCTCAATATCACTTGCCTGACCCTGAGCCCCTCCAAGAGGCTGATGGATCATCACTCTTGAATGTGGCAGCCCACTACGTTTTCCTTTTTCACCTGCACATAAAAGAACTGCTCCCATTGAAGCCGCCATTCCGGTACAAATTGTAGCCACATCTGGCTTTATGAACTGCATGGTATCATATATTCCCAATCCGGCATAAACACTTCCTCCCGGAGAATTGATATATATCTGAATGTCCTTGGAGGAATCTGTACTCTCCAAAAACAACAACTGTGCCTGAATGATGTTAGCTACCTGGTCACTAATCCCGGTGCCAAGGAAGATGATACGATCCATCATTAGTCGGGAGAAAACATCGAAAATTGCAATATTCATCTGTCTTTCTTCAATGATGTTGGGAGTCATTCCCTGCGGATACATACTGCTGATAATCTTGTCGTAGTAGTTGCTGTTGATCCCATGATGGCGGGTAGCATATTTTTCAAATTCTTTTGCGTAATCCATTGAATTCCTCTGTGATTTTTTCTGTTATAAAATGAAAGTTTTAAACTACTAAACTTCCTGTATTATTTGCTAAAAAAGGCGTTAGACCCGGTTTGGTCTAACGCCTTAAAGATAAGTATTAATTTATTAAAGATCTATTGATATACCTCTTTAACAAATTCTTCGTATGTTACTTCTTTCTCTTCCAGATTTACTTTTTCCTTGTAGAGCTCTAGAAGCTTTTGATTCATCAATTGTTCAGACAGACGCTTTACCTCATCCTGACGGGAAAGTATACGCGCTGCGATATCATCAAGCTCCTTATCTTCGGGATTCATCTGGCCAAACTGTGCCATTTGCTCTCTTATCCTGTCTTTGGCAAAAGCCTTAAGATCCTCAAACTTCACCTCAAGATTATGCTCCTGAACAAGTTTTCCTTCTATCAACTGGAATCTTAATCCTTTTTCACTCTTTTCGTACTCCTCACGAGCTTCTTCGGCTGTCAGTTCTTTTTCTCCTGCAGTCTGGATCCACTTCTGAAGAAATTCCTTTGGAAGATCAAACTGCGTACTTTCGATCAACATTTCGGTAACATCATTCAGCAGTTGCTGATCGCTTTGCTGCTCGAATTGCTTTGCAGCATCTTCTTTGATCTTTTCTTTAAGTTCGGTAACGGAAGTCACCTCCCCTTTTCCGAAGAGTTTATCGAAAAGCTCCTGATCAAGCTCTGCCAGCTCCTGAGTGCTCACCTCTTCAACATGAAATTCTACTTCCACATCAAGACCATGGGCTTTGTCATGCTCTACCTTAAGGTACTCCATAAGCTCATGATCATCGGCAAAAAGACCTTTTGTGCTCACCTTGATCACATCTCCTGCCTTAGCACCAAGAAAAGGTTCTTTGTTTTGCACTTTTTCAAGCTGCAAGGTGGCTTTTGCATCGATCCCTTCAGCTTCATTTTTGAAAGTTCCGGTTACCTGGTCCCCTTCTTCGGCAGTTTCTTTGGAAATTAATTTTCCATATTGCTTCTGAATGGTCTTCACCTGGTTCTCGATCATCTCGTCACCCGCGACGATCTTGTAATGAGTGATTGGTTTTTCATTGTCAAGGCTCACTTCAAACTGCGGAGAAAGACCAAGTTCAAATTCGAAGGTATAGGTTTCGCTGTCCCAGTCGAAATTGTCCTGCTCTTTAGGCAGCGGATTTCCGAGAACATCCAGTTTTTCTTCGGTAAGATATTTATTCAAAGCATCCTGAAGCAGCTTGTTCACCTCATCTACCAAAACAGCTTTTCCATACTGTTTTTTCACCATTCCCATTGGCACATGACCTTTACGGAAGCCTGGGATATTTGCATTTTTACGGTAATCTTTCAGGACTTTTTCAACTTTACCGCTGTAATCTTCTTTGGCTATATCAACCTTGATCACTGCATTAAGTTCGTCAATATTCTCTCTCGTGATATTCATTATAAGCGCTTATAAAAATTGGTCTGCAAAAGTACAATTTTTTTGAGAGCAAGCAAAGTTTCAAAAACCTGAAATTGAGATAGATTATCGGCGGGAAATTTTAGGATTTTTTTACCGAAATAGTGGCAGATATAAGGGTGCCATTTGGAGAGATTTAGTTTTAGGAACCGGATTTGAATTTGAGATTCTATTTCGGGAGGGTTTGTTGCACGCAACAGGTCTCAGCCCTTCAGGCTGAAATAAGTACATGGTATTCTGAACCCGGAGCGATGCTCCGGGCTAAATTGTTTAAGGCCTTCAGCCTTGAACCAACAAAATTATAGAGCAAAATTTTCAACTACAAAAACCTACTATT
>NZ_KE384059.1:0-18394 GCF_000423585.1 Salinimicrobium xinjiangense DSM 19287 | reverse complement strand
CCTAAAGACACAATTTTCTGAAAACGGAACGGAATGGAATATATCAGGTCTCAGCCCTTCAGGCTGATGGTGAGAGGTTGGGATGATGATCCCGGAGCGATGCTCCGGGCTAAAATATGGAAGGCCTTCAGCCTTAGACGTACAAAAAATGCAATGCAGATTTTTTCAACACAGGGAACTCTTGGCGCAGAAAGAGTTTCAGCCCTTCAGGCTGATGATGACAAGGGTGGGGATCATGAAACCCGGAGCGGTGCTCCGGGCTGGAATATTTAAGGCCTTCAGCCTTAAACAGGTCAGCCTTACAGGCTGAGGATTATGCCGGTTGTTCCCATCTATTTGTGCTGCACAACAAACTACTTCCTTTCAGCAATGGAATAGAACAGGGATTGGATAATCGATAACAGGATACTAAACAGCACTGCTATCCAGAAGCCGCTTACCTGGAATCCGCTTACGAAGGCATCGACAAGCAGAATGATGATCGCGTTGATGACAATTAGAAAAAGTCCCAGGGTCAGGACGGTCACGGGAAGTGTTAAAAGCACGAGAATGGGCTTTACGATTAAGTTGAGCAGCGCGAGTACCAGTGCAACAACTATGGCTGTGACGTATCCGGTTACAGTTACACCCGGAAGAAAATTAGCAAGAAAAACAACCACTACCGCAGTTAGAAGGATCCTCAGTATAAAAGTCATATTTATAAAATTTCATACTAAGATACTATTTTGAACTAAAAAACGCCGGAGAACATCCGGCGTTTAAAGAATTTATGAATGATTTATTATTTAATCATTACTTGGAGTAATCGTACCGTAGTAGCCAATATTTACTTTTGGCACCGTCGCGTTATAAGTGCTGTTAATTGCATCAATAATGCGGTTGGCAACAAGCGCATAACCTCTCGGAGTAAGATGAACTCCGTCAAGAGAGAAAGCACCTCCTGTAGCGAAGGTAGATGTAAGTGTTCCTCCATCGTATACAATTCCTCCACCGGCAGTTTCCTGCAGGAGTGCAGCTGCATCAACAAATGCAAGACCGTTAGCCTGGGCCAGTTGCTGAATGATCTGATTATATTTTGTTCTGGCCGTATTGATTGCTTCCAGCTCTGAAGCATCTAAAGCATCTCCATCATCAATACCATTTACGGCATCCAATACCAGCTGGGCCTGTTCCTGAGAGGGCTGCTGTCCTGCCTGAAGCATTCCAAGTACTTCCATCACCTGAGGGGTAATTGCAGCCGAACCGTATCCCTGCTCCCTTAGAGCTGTTTGATTTATGGTCAAGAGCAGTAATTCTTCCTGGGTCATTTGACGGAATCCAAGTGGGTTCATTTGAGTTGCAGGTACATCTATAATGAAGCGATTTGGACCTTCACTGAAAGTAATTGCATATTGAGAGGCAAGTGCCTGCGCCTGCTCGGCAGGAACATTCTGACTCATTAAATACTGGGTGAATATTCCGGCTACTGCCTGGAAGTATCCCGTTAATCCCGCTGCCTGTTCTGCAGTTAACACCAACGCATTATTTGGAACGGTAGTGAAATAAGGAATATTGGTAACATCGGGAATATTAAGCAGTACTCCTTCGTCGGCACCGGCAGTGATCATTGAGTTTACAATAGTTGAATATGCACTTCCAAAAACCTGAGGATCTGTAATATCATTTGAATTGTAGGTAGAAGGATCCAGATTTCCGGTTCGGTCTTCTCCTGTACCACCAGAGGTAGCGTATCCAAGAACATCGTTATTCCCAATCCAAAGGGTAAAGAAAGTCGGGTTTTGAGCTACTGCATCTGCAAGCACAGTGGCATTGTCGCCGGAAGCAAATCTCGCAAAGTAAGGATTTGAAGCTCCGGCCGGTACACCGGCAGGATTTCCATAACCGGGCGCTAACAGGTGGAAACTTTTTGCACCAGGAACTCCCATGTTATTAAAGGATCCTGAAAGCCTATTTGTAACCTCTGTGGTAGGCTGGCTACCGGTATAGTTTCTTGGAGCAGGACCATTGGCACCTACTGCAAGTACGAGCCTGGTATTGGCAATCTGGGTGCCGTTGTACAGAAGTCCTCCGGCATTGTCGGCCATTAGCGGCTGAAGAAAAACTCCGGTTTCCTGTGCTTTGGCAAATTGCTGCGACAGGATATTAGGATATGAATTCTCCTGTCCTGTAATATATAATGCATTGTCTGCATAACCTGCGGTAAGGGAATTTCCTAAGGCCACATAATTTGAAAAGTCTGCTTCCCCGGTGGAGAAAGCATCCTGCTCATCAACAGGATTTTCGAATTCAGGTTCACAGGCTACCATGCCCAGGGCCAGAATCCCGATGTATTTTATATAATTTTTCATATTCTGTTTCTTTTTTACATTTTATAAGTTACTCCAAGTCCGGGAATAAAGGCTACAGATTTGTAGGTTCCTCCAAAAGGAATATTCTGGCCGTTCTCATCAAAATAGTGATTATAAGAAGCATCCACCTCGTCGAATCTAATATATGCAAAGGATGCATCAATTGCCAGTCTCGAAGTTACATCAAGAGAAAGACCTCCCGTAAAGCCCATGGAATCATTACGTGGAGTTTCGGGTGCAAAGTAACCCGGTTGAACCGGAGATTCATCAAGATAATATCCTGCACGAAGTGTAAGTTTCTCTGTCGCAGCGTACTGAGCTCCAAACCTCCAGGTGTTTGAATCTTCATAAGCCCTTGGGTTGGAAGATACAGTACCATTTGCAAAGGTGATATCAAGAGATTCATAAACTCCCCAGAAAGTCCTGTTGAGATCGAAAGCCAGCAACCACTTCTCATTAAGTTCGTAGGAAAGACCTACGGTAAGTTCGGCAGGTAAAGGCAATTCGGCATCAAAAGTAGTGTCCTGGAAAGGCGCTAAAGGAGTATTAGGAATATTTTCAAAGTCAGCTTCTCCGCCTTCAGCATTCATGATGATCTCTGAACGATAGTTCACCCCTACTTTCAAAGCTTCGGTTGGAGTAAAAAGCGCACCTGCAGACCATCCAAACTCATTCACACCCGAGGCATCAATGGTGACATTTGAACGGTTTCCTTCTATATCGCTTAAAGTGCGGGTAAGGTTACGGTTAAAGTTAACAGAACCGGTTACGAATATTGGTCCTCCTCCAATGCTCACGAAATCTGCGATCTGGTAGGAAACAAGGGGCTGAATGTAAATAGCCTGTAATTCGATATTGTTTACAAGGTGCGAACCGGCCCAATCGTCTTCCCACTTTACAGTACTTCCGTAGGGAGTATATACACTAAGGCCAACAGCAAGATTATCATTTAATTTATAGGAAGCATTAAAATAGAAAGGAGTTCCAGCAGGATTATCGGTACGGGCAGTTTCTCCCGTTACTGAATTCTGCCAGGCTACTTCAGAAAAAACTGCACTCACCCCGGCAGAGATGGTTAGTTGATTTTCAAGATGCACCAAACCGGCAGGGTTGAAAAAACCGAGTTCGGCACTGTTAACAACGGCCACCCCGGTGTGTCCCATAGCCAGCGCCCGCTGTCCCTGAACACCTACCCGGTAACCGCCGGCATAAGTCACAGCACTTGCAAGGGCAAATGCCATTAGAATAAAGATTTTTCTCATAATAGATTTGTGTATTTTAATAAAGGATCAATGGTCCAAAAATAGTATAAATTAAATATTATGCAACAAAAAGCTGATTTTATTGTGCACGCATAATATCTACCCGTTAAAAATTCAGACAAAATCAATTACTGCTTCATAAAAAGCCTTTTTGTTTTCGGCGTGGACCCAGTGTCCTGCTTTGGGAATGCTTAGGATCTGAGCGGCCGGGAAATGCCTGTTGATCAAAGGTTCATCTTCAGAAGTGATGTAGTTAGAACGCTCTCCTTTTATAAATAAGACAGGTTTGGTAAACGTATAGTCGGCAGGAAGTTCCTGTCCCAGCTCTTCAATGTTTTCTTTAAGTGCCTCCAGATTTAGCCTTAATCCCAATTTCTCTTTTGATTTCCAGTAGAGGTTCTTTAACAGGAACATCCTCACTGCTTTTTCCTTAATGTATTTTGCCAGCAGCTCATCTGCATCCCCACGGGAGGAAAGTGCTGCTTCGTCCACAGCAGTAAGACCTTCAAGTATCTGTTGATGATGTGGTGCATAATATTTGGGTGCAATATCAACTACTATAAGTTTTTCCACCAAATGAGGAAAAAGAGCCGCCGCAGTCATGGCAGTCTTCCCGCCCATGGAATGACCAATTAAAATCACATTTTTGAGACTGTGGCTGTCCATGTATTCCTTTACGTCTTTCGCCAGTTCCAGGTAATTAAAAACATTACTGTGAGGACTACGCCCGTGGTTACGCTGGTCAATAAGATGCACTTCAAAACCCGCTTCTGCAAATTCATTGCCCAGGGTTTTCCAGTTGTCATTCATTCCCAGGAATCCGTGGAGGATCAACATGGGTTTTCCTTCTCCTATGATATTCGAGTGCAATTTCATTAGCTTCTTAACAAACTCAGGTATTGATTAATTACGTATTCCAGTCCCTGGTAAAGAGATTCTGCGATAAGGGCATGGCCTATGGAAACTTCTAGAAGACCGGGAATATTCTTTTTAAAATAGGCAATATTCTCCAGGGAGAGATCATGACCGGCATTAATGCCAAGACCTAGGTCATTGGCAACTTCTGCACAATCCACATAAGGCTGGATCCCCTCTTTATTTCCTTTCGAATATTGTCTCGCATATTCTTCGGTGTAGAGTTCAATACGATCTGTACCCGTGTCAACTGCAGCTTTTACCATTTGGGGATCGGGATCCACAAATATGGAAGTACGGATGCTGTTATTTTTAAATTCGGCAATTACTTCCCTAAGGAAATCTCTGTGCTTGACGGTATCCCAACCCGCATTTGAAGTTATAGCGTCCTCAGCATCGGGAACCAGAGTAACCTGCTCGGGCTTAACTTTTAATACGAGTTCGATGAATTTATCTACAGGATTACCCTCTATATTAAATTCGGTCGTTACCACAGGCCTTAGATCGAGCACATCCTGGTATCTTATATGCCTCTCATCAGGGCGGGGGTGTACGGTGATCCCTTCGGCCCCAAAACGCTGGGCATCTTTTGCCACCTGCACTACGTTAGGAACATCCCCACCCCGACTGTTTCTAAGGGTGGCGATCTTATTTATATTTACGCTTAATTTTGTCATTTTCGGCTGCTGTTTCGAACAAAAATACAAAGTTGAATAGGCAAAAAAGTACTTTATTTTGATTAATTTGCAAAAAAACAGCCGGGTTATGAGCATTCATCCCTACATATTAAATGATATAGAAATCCCGCAGTTTACTTCGACTGTCGGGGAGGTCCTGGAGATATTTAATGAATACCCCTATTCTCATCTTCCGGTAATGCAGGAAAAAACCTATATGGGGTGTATTCCTGTGGCAGATGCCAGGATGTTTGAGAAAGAGCGGCGGCTGGAAGAATTCCAATATGCGCTTGAAGGCTTTTTTATAAGAGAAAATGACAACTGGATAGATGTGCTGCATACATTTTCAAAGAATGATTCCAACATCATGCCCGTTCTCAATGCAGAGAACGCATTTTTAGGTTACCTGGAGCTGCAGGATATCATGAATCTCTTCACGGAGTCTCCTTTTCTTAATAATCCGGGAGGGATCCTGGTGGTTGAAAAAGGCGTAAAAGATTATTCTTTCAGCGAGATATGTCAAATCGTTGAAACTAACGGCACTCATGTTTTAGGTGCCTTTGTTTCGGGAATGGACAACGACCGGGCCCAGATCACCATCAAGACCGGAGTTGCTCCTTTTAATGCCATTTTCCAGACCTTTAGAAGATATGGCTATGAAGTAATTTCCCAGAATGAAGAAGATTCATTTTCCTCCAATCTTGAGGATCGATCCCGTTATCTTGATAAATATCTAAATATCTGATATGAAGGTTGGGATCTACGGGCAGTTTTATCACAAAAATTCCGGGGCTTACATAGAAGAACTTCTCAATGTACTTGACGAAGAAAATGTTGAAGTGGCCATTGAGGAAAATTTCCTGAAGCTCATTGACGAGAACAATGAGATCAAAAAGGATATTCATCACTTCCAGACCTTTGAAAAACTCGATGGTTCCTATGATATCTTTATAAGTGTGGGTGGTGACGGCACCATCCTCCACGCGGTCAATTTCATAAGGAACAGGGACATCCCACTTATGGGGATCAATACCGGAAGGCTTGGTTTTCTTGCGACGGTTAACAAAGAAGAGATAAGACATACCATCAAGCTCTTGCTTAACAACGAATACAAGATTTCCCAGCGTTCTTTACTTAGTATAAGAGCCAATCCTAAAGTGGAGGAATTGTATGACAACCATTATGCTCTCAACGAGATAGCGGTAAGCCGTAAGAATACCACCTCCATGATCACTGTCGACACCTGGCTGGATGATGAATATCTTACGGCTTACTGGGCAGACGGGCTTATCATTTCCACTCCCACGGGATCAACGGGTTATTCCCTTAGTTGTGGAGGGCCGGTGATCACTCCCGCAACAAAAGCACTTATCATTACCCCTATCGCACCACACAATCTTAATGCCCGGCCACTGGTGATAAAAGACAACACCAAGATCACTTTAAAGGTGTCGGGGAGGGCAGATAATTACCTGGTCTCGATGGATTCCCGAATAGCAACATTGAAGAACAATACGACCGTCACTATTCAAAAAGCACCTTTTAAATTAAAAATGATAGAATTTACTGAAGATACCTTCCTAAAAACCCTCCGGAAAAAACTTTTATGGGGAGAAGATAAGCGCAATTAGGCAATAAAACCTCCTGAAATCTGTTAATGCTTAGGTACAAACCTGCTCAAATTATTGTGGGGCAAACATTATTGTTATATTTGCAAACTTTTGAAAACCTATGAGGTATCTTGTTGTTGTGGTTCTTATGGCATTATGCGGAAACCAGACATATTCCCAAAATTTTGAAATAGGTCCATTTATTGGAGGAGCAAATTATATTGGGGATGTGGGCAACACTACCTATATAAACCCAAACACACCTGTATTTGGGGGGCTGCTAAAATGGAACCGGAGCGAACGACACGCCTTCAGATTTTCCCTGATGTACGCCAAGCTTGAGGCCGATGATGCCAAATCGAACGAGGGCCGCAGGCAACAACGCGGATATTCGTTTTCCAACACAATAGCCGAAGCCTCGCTGGGGTTGGAATTCACTTTCTGGGAATGGGACCTTCATGCCAATACATATCAATCAACTCCTTATCTTTACACCGGCATTAATTATTATTTTGCGAATCATTACATGTTAAAGAACAAGGCTTATACCAACCCTGCCGCCAATGAACTACAGGAAGCGGGAAATAACTGGGAATTTTCCATTCCTATGGTAATGGGTTATAAGCAGACGCTGAATAATTTTATTTCGGGCGGGATAGAAATAGGAGCCCGTTACACCTTTACAGATAATCTTGATGGTAGTCAACCTTCAGAAGTAGACGGGGATTTTAATCTCTGGGACTTTGGAAACCGCAATACTACAGACTGGTATGTTTTCACAGGTATCTATTTAACCTTCAATTTTGGGAGAGGGTCCAGTTGCTTCAACAAATATTAATATGAATTTCAAAGAGCAAATTGATCCTGTAAAATTACCTCAACACATAGCCATCATTATGGACGGCAATGGGCGTTGGGCTAAAAAGCAGGGTCTAATGAGGATAAGAGGACATGAAAAGGGTGCGAAGGCAGTGCGGGACGTGGTTGAAGGCAGTGCAGAAATAGGAGTTCCCAACCTCACCCTGTACGCTTTTTCTACAGAAAACTGGAACCGCCCAAAGGTGGAGGTGGATACGCTCATGAAACTTCTCGTTTCCTCTCTAAAAAAAGAGATCACCACCCTTCAGGAAAATGACATAAAGCTCAAGGCCATTGGTTGTATAGAAACTTTACCAAAAAAGGCACGCCGGGAACTGGAAGAAGTGATCAAAAAGACTTCAGGCAACAGCAGGATGACCCTCACCCTTGCGCTAAGTTACGGTTCAAGGGAGGAGCTTACGCATGTAGTAAAAGAAATTGCTGAAAAAGTAGCTTCGGGAGAGATTTCAGCAAAAGCTATTGATGAATCGGTTATAAATAAGCATCTTTACACCCAAAATTTACCCGATGTTGATCTTATGATCAGAACAAGCGGGGAGCAGCGTATAAGCAATTTCCTTTTATGGCAGCTGGCTTATGCGGAGTTATATTTTTCAGAAATACTGTGGCCGGATTACCGGAAAGAAGACCTTTTCGAGGCCATATATAATTATCAAAACAGAGAACGAAGATTTGGAAAAACAAGTGAGCAACTTAGTTAATGTCTTTAAAACAAAGCATTTTATAGCATTTTTGGCCTTCAGCCTTTTTATCAATTTTACTTCTGCAGCTCAGGACCTGCCACTTGCAAACGGTAAAGAATACACTATAGGAGAGATAATTGTTACGGGTAACATTTCCTATAATGAACAGACAGTTGTTGCTTATACCGGCTTAAAAAAGGGAGAAAGGATCTTTATTCCGGGTGACCGCATTAGCAAAGTACTTAAAAAACTGTGGGATCTTGGGTTGTTTAGCGACATCAATATCTATGTTACCGGTGTGGAAGGTGAGGTTGCCGACCTTGAAATTGAGATCCAGGAAGTTCCCACTTTGGCTAATGTAAGGATACAGGGGGTAAAGAATAAGAAGCAGGAGACCCTTAGGAAAGAAACCAAGCTTAATGTAGGAACAAAAGTTACCGAGAACCTTATAACTACAAGCAAGAACTACATTGAAAACCATTTTAGAGAGGATGGGTATCTAAATACTAAAGTAGCCATTAATGTTATTCCTGTTGAAGACACTATACAGAACAATTTGGTAAATATGGTGGTCAACATTGACAAGGGAGAACGTGTAAAGATCGAAGAAATTGAGATCAACGGCAATGAAGCCCTTTCGGATGGGCGGCTAAAACGTGCCATGAAGAAAACCAAGGAGCAGAAATTTCTAAGATTCTGGAAGCGGTCAAAATTCATTCCTGAAGAATATGAAGCCGACAAGCAGAAACTGCTGAGTGTTTACAAGGAAAAAGGTTTCAGGGACGCCAGGATAGTATCGGACAGCCTGATGAGAGTAGATGAGAATCACGTTTCTTTACGCCTGAATGTAGAGGAAGGAAACCGTTATTACTTCGGAAACATCGAATTCATTGGTAACTCTGTTTACAGTGACCGGGAACTGCAAAGGATCCTGGGGATAACCAAGGGCGATGTTTACAATGGAGTCCTGCTTGAGAAGCAGATTGCCGATAATACGAAGCCGGACGCAAATGACCTTACCAACAAATACCAGAACAGCGGATATCTCTTTTCGAATATCAACCCGGTTGAAGTAAGGGTTTACAATGATACCATAGATTTTGAAATTAGAATACGGGAAGGGAAGGTTGCTTATTTTGATAAGATCTCTGTAGTAGGGAATGACAAAACCAAAGATCATGTGATCTACAGGGAAATGCGCACCAAACCCGGGCAAAAGTACAGCAAGGAAGCTGTGGTGAGAACAGTGAGAGAACTGGGGCAACTAGGATTCTTTGATGCTGAAAATCTTTCACCCGAATTTAAAAACGTAGACCAAAACAGCGGGACGCTGGATCTGGAATATTCGGTAGTAGAGGCCGGAGCCAGTCAAATAGAGCTTCAGGGTGGTTATGGAGGAGGCGGCTTCGTGGGAACGCTGGGGCTATCCTTCAACAACTTCTCTCTTAGCGGACTATTCGATAAGGACGCCTATCGCCCATTACCTATGGGAGACGGACAAAAGCTTTCTTTAAGAGCGCAGGCCAGTACTTATTATCAAACCTATAGCTTATCATTTTCTGAACCCTGGTGGGGCGGTAAAAAGCCGGTAAGACTTTCCACCTCTCTCCAGCATACAGAGCAATATTTTTATGACTACAGGAGCAGAAGAGCAGACAGGGATCGTAAATTCTCGATCTCGGGACTTACCTTTGGATTGGCCAAAAGACTAACTGTGCCAGATGATTTCTTCATACTTTCCACTGCAGTTGCTTTTCAGCACTATAACCTTAGCAATTACAACACGGGCTTATTCACCTTTGGAGACGGATATTCCAACAATTTCTCGCTTACCTTAGGTTTGACAAGAGACAATACCTTCAGCAATCCTATTTTCCCAATGGGAGGTTCTAAATTTGAAGTAATTGCCAAACTTACTCCCCCCTACTCCCTCTTTAATGATGTAGATTATGCGAATTTGGGGAGCCAGGAAGAGTTTCAGCTTAAAAATGAAAATGGAGTATTGATCAACAGGCAGGGAAGACCATTAAGACCGGGAGAAGATCCGGTACCGGACCAGGGTAAAATAGACCAGGAAAAATTCAAGTGGCTTGAATTCTACAAGATCAAATTTAACGGTACATGGTATACCACACTCTATAATTTTGGAGGCAGCAACAGTATTGTGCTAAGAACTCATGCTGAATATGGATTCCTTGGAGCCTATAACAATGACCGCGGGGTGCCGCCCTTTGAAAGATTCTATTTAGGAGGAGACGGAATGGGGACTTACAGCATGGACGGCCGGGAAGCTGTAGCCATGAGAGGTTATCCCAACCAGTCCCTTACTCCGCTTGACAGGGGAGTATTGAGCCAGGCATCAGATAATGACGGAGCCACTATTTACAATAAGTATTCATTAGAGCTGCGCTATCCTATTACCCTGAAGCCTACGGCCTCAATTTTTGCCCTTACTTTCCTGGAGGCAGGTGCATCCTATGACGGCTTTAGAGATTATAATCCATTCCAGGTGAACAGATCTGCCGGGGCAGGATTGCGTATATTTATGCCGGCCTTCGGACTATTGGGTATAGATTTTGGTTATGGATTCGATCCCCTGCCGGGAGAGACCAAGCGTAATGGCTGGGAAACCCATTTTATTATTGGACAGCAGTTCTAAATAAATATATAATTTGGCACGGTATTTTCTATAAACACTCTGAGTATGAAAAAATCGATTCTTTTTAGCCTCGTGCTTACAGTTTTATCAGGGTTTGCAGCTACGGCTCAGCAAACGGTAAGGATCGGTTATGTAGATATGGAATACATACTGGAAAACGTGCCCGAATACCAGGAAGCTTCAGCACAGCTAGACAGAAAAGTGCAGCAGTGGAAGAGGGAAATTGAAAGTGAAATGACCAGGATCGATAAGATGAAGCAGGACCTGGCAAACGAAAGACCACTTCTAACGAGTGAATTGATAAGTGACCGGGAAGATGAGATAAGGTTTGAAGAACAAAAGATCCTTGATTATCAACAAAAGAGATTTGGACCCAATGGAGATTTGATCACCCAGAAGCTGCAACTCGTAAAGCCAATACAGGACCAGGTGTTTGTGGCGGTACAGGAAATTGCAAAGGCAAGGAATTACGATCTTATCTTTGATAAATCGGCAGATGTTGTTACCCTTTATGCGGCCGACAGGCTGGATGTAAGTGACCAGGTACTGCGAAGTATCACAAGAGCTTCGAACAGGGAAGAACTGGAAACGAGACAAGAAAAAAGGGAGCTTATACGCCAGGAAGCAAAGACAGTAGAGCAGGATGGAGTTTTATCTGAAAGAGAAAAACGTCAGCAGGAGCGAAAGAATGAAAGAGAAGCTTTACTTGAAGAGCGCCGCAGGCAGAGAGACTCGATAAGAGCTGCCAAGATAGAAGAAGCAGAGCGTCGTAAGGCAGAGATCCTGAAGGAGCGTGAAAGAAAAAAAGATTCTGTGGCCAAAGCCAGGGAAGAAAAAAAAGAAAATAATTAAGAAGCGGAGACGCCAAGTAAAATAAAAATTCAACAATTAAATAATCAATTCTAAAACAATGAAACAATTCAAGACCCTTCTAATAGCTGTAGCTTTAATCCTGGGAGCAACTTCTTTTTCAAATGCACAGACAAAAGTAGCCCATATTGCAACACAGGAACTTATTGAACAAATGCCGTCGTATAAAGCTGCAATGAACCAGTTGGAAAAACTTCAAAAGACATACGACACAGAGATAAAAGATATGGTAACTGAAGCTCAGAATACCATGAAGAGATACGAAACAGAAGCACAAACCAAGACAGACGAAGAGAATCAAAAAAGAGCAATGGAGCTTCAGCAGACTCAGAGAACAATTGGTGAGTACCGTCAAAATGCAATGCAGGAACTTCAAAAGAAGGAGATGGAACTTTTAAAGCCTGTTCTTGAAAAAGCCCGTACTACTATTCAAAAAGTCGCACGTGCAAAAGGATATGACTATGTGCTTGACTCTACTACCGGAACCGGAGTGATCATGGCCGATGGTTATGACCTTATGCCCGATGTAAAGAAAGATCTTGGGATCTAATTCCTTTAGAAAAATAAATTCTGCAAAACTGCGCATCATTGATGCGCAGTTTTTATTTTTACAGGAATGAGTAAAGACAGTCCTATCGGAATTTTTGATTCGGGTGTTGGCGGCACCTCCATCTGGAAAGAAATCCATCAGCTTCTGCCCCTGGAACACACCATTTACCTGGCCGATAGTGCTAATGCGCCCTATGGTGAAAAACCTGCTGAAGAGATCACACGACTGAGTATCAAGAATACTGAATTGCTCCTGAGAATGGGCGCCAAGATAATTGTAGTCGCCTGTAATACCGCCACCACCAATGCCATTCAACAGCTGCGGGCTTCCTATGATGTTCCGTTTATTGGAATAGAACCGGCCATTAAACCGGCTGCCCTTAAAACCCAAACCAAATGCATTGGCATACTTGCAACAAAGGGAACACTCTCCAGCGCCCTTTTCGCAAGGACATCAGATATGTATTCAAAAGACAATAAGGTTGTGGAAGTGGTAGGCCGCGGGCTTGTCGAGGAAATAGAGAAAGGCAATAAGGATTCCGCAAAGGTAGAGCAGATGCTCCGCGGCCTGCTCAAACCTATGCTTAAGGCAGGCATGGATTACCTGGTGCTGGGCTGCAGCCATTATCCCTATCTCATTCCTACCTTAAAAAAGATCCTTCCGCCCCATGTGACGATCATAGATTCAGGTATGGCTGTGGCAAAACAAACCAGGGTTGTCCTAAACAGTCTGGACCTGTTGACAAAACAGCAACAAAAGCCACCGGAATTTTTCACCAATGGCGATCCCGAAGTGCTGAAGCAGATCATTCCCGCGACAGAAGGTTCTTTTGTCGTGAAGGCGATGGAATTTTAGGAAGATGCTGTTTCAGGTCCAGGTTCCACCAGGTTTCAAGTTCCAGGTTCCAGGTTTCATTTTTCAGTTGTCGGTTCTCAGTTGTCGGTTCTCAGTTGTCGGTTTATCAGTTTAATTTTTATTGTTACCAATTAACTAATCCCTAATTAACCACTCCCCAATTAACTAATCCCGAGAGGCGGAATAAAGCACCAAATTCCAGGCACCAAATGACAATTCACGAATTAACGAATCACGATTAACCATTAAACTTCTTTGTCATCCAGAGCGAATCTTTTGTGAAGCGAAGTCCGCCTGCCTGCCGCCAGGGATCTACAGTTATAACGAGAGATTCCTCCTTCGTTGGAATGACAAGTCACTTCTAATCTGGATTTGGTAGTTTTAAAAAAGCACAATGCACCAAATTCCAAGCACCAAATTCCGGGACTTTTTCTTCTCTGTTTACTGTTACCAAATAACCAATCCCTAATTAACCATTCCCCAATTAACCAATTTCCAATTAACCAATCCCGAATTAACCATTCCCCGATTAACAAATTAACGAATTAACGATTCTCGAATTAGCGATTCCCGAATTAACGATTCCCGGACTACGCAATTCCAACTTCCAATTGAATCATTCTAAATAAGCTTCAAAAGACGGATGGAATATCGTACTTTTGCCAAAATTTTTCAGTCATGCAAAAGATCAGCATCAATATACAACCCACTACAAAGCCTACTATTGTTAAGTTCGAGGCTAATATCTTCCTCACCAAACATGAGAGCTTTGAATTCAGCAACATAGAGGAGGCGGGGCGTTCTCCCCTTGCCCGGCAATTGTTTCACCTTCCGTTTGTAAAGAAGGTCTACATCGCACAAAATTTTGTGGCTATTGAGAAATACAATATTGTACACTGGAAGGATGTACAGCAGGAAATTGCCGAACAAATTGAGACTTTCATGAATAACGGCGGCGTGGTGGTGACCCCTTCTGAAGAAGAGATAAAAAAGATGCCGGCAACGGTATACGCAGAAAGCACTCCGAATCCCACGGTGATGAAATTTGTTTCCAACAAGAAACTGGTGTTGCAAAGCGTGGAATTCAGAAATATCGACGAAGCCAAGAACGCACCTCTTGCAAAGGCTTTGTTTCACTTTCCATTTGTGAAGGAAGTATTTATAGATGAGAACTACCTTTCGATCATGAAGTTTGATATTGCCGAATGGAACGATATCACCCAGGAACTACGGGAATTCATAAGGGAATACCTGGAGCAGGGGAAAGATGTGCTTACTGAAGACACCGTGCAGCCATCTGCTTCAAAAAAGGAAGATTCGGCAGCAGTTCCCGAGCTACAGCTGGATAATACTTCCAAAGAGATCGTTGCCATCCTTGATGAATACATCAAGCCCGCAGTGGCCAGTGACGGCGGAAATATCCTTTTTGAAAGCTATGATGAAGAGCAGAAGCTTGTAAAAGTGATCTTACAGGGAGCCTGCAGCGGTTGCCCTTCCTCCACTTTCACTCTAAAAAACGGAATTGAGACCATGCTCAAGGATATGCTTCAGGGCCGTGTGGAACGGGTGGAAGCGATTAACGGGTAAACAGGTTCAAGGTTCAAGGTTCAAGGTCAAGGTTCAAGGTTTGTTCAAGGTTCAAGGTTTCAAGGTTCAAGGTTCAATTTAAAACTATAAATGAGAAACAAATTTTTAATGCTTATATCGCTTGGTTTCGCTGTTTCTTTCAGCGGTTGCCAGGAAGTGAATTCCCGGGTGCAGGAGCAACTCGACAGTATTGAACAACATGCCGAAGACATTGATTCGGCTGTGAACAAAGGGCTGGATAAGGTGGAGGATCTTGATTCCACGATCACTGCTAAATCCCGGCAACTCAAAAGTCTGGATTCCATTGTGAGAAAGACCGGCACAAGACTCGATTCCATAGTAACTAAAGGCGCTGAGGAAGTGAATCGCCGGCTGAATTAACTTCGGCCATAAAACCAGCCTATCAATGGCCGCAACATTACCACTACCGGAACCTGAAAGCTTCCGGTTTTTTATTGCGCAATATTTTCAGATTCAGAAAAAAATCTTGTAGTAAGAGTTTCAGAAGAAATTACTTAAAATTTCCGCCATACAGAAGAAGTTCCTGGAAATTCCGGAATTTGAAATTTACTCTACAATTGTATCAAATTTAACATTATATTAGCAAAAGCTGCCGGTTCCCAATGGGACTGAGCACCCCGGAGGGTTGAAAAACCGGAGGTTATTTTCCGCAGGAAAAAACGCACATTTTCGGAAGCAGTTTTCAGCTATATTTAGCTAAAAATCAGCCGTATGAAAAAAGTTACCCTCTCTCCTCTCCTGCATAAGGATGAGTGGCAAATAGCCATAAAATTCCAGTTTCATCATGAGATCAAGTCCCTGTTAAAAGAAGAAGAAATTGTAAAGTGGTCACGAACCCATGCCTGTTATTATATTCCGTATTCACAGGAAAACAAGCAGCGGCTTTACACCAGGTTGAGGGCGGGGCATATTTTTGTTGATTACTCTGCGATGCAGCATTTCAATTTACCACAGAAAAAAGAGGTTAAGGAAGCAAGACCTGCACCCACGTTCAGCCGGAAGCAAAAAAAGATATTGCACGAATATGTCGCTTATTTGCGTGGACAGCGGTTGAGTGAAAGCAGTGTAAGGACCTATTATCATTTTATTCTTAAGCTGGTAGATTTCATAGGGGAAAGGGAATTTTCGGAATTCAGGCACCGGGATCTGGAGCTTTTTGTTGAACAGCGGATTGCTGCGGAAAATTATTCACATAGCTCCCACAGGCAATGTATAAGTGCGGTAAAGCATTTTTTGGAGCTATATAATTGTGAAAATATAACAACCGGGGATATTAAGCGTCCAAAGAAGAGCAGGTTTTTGCCCACTGTACTTTCAAAAGAGGAAGTTATAAAACTGCTACAGGTCACGCGAAATCTTAAGCACCGGGCGATTTTGGCGATGATCTACTCCGGGGGCCTCCGTATTGGAGAATTACTGGAGTTAAAGCTGTCACAAATAGATGTTTTGCGGCGGCAAATTGTTATCAAGAATTCTAAGGGCCGTAAGGATCGCGTGGTAGTTTTGGCAGAGAGCATGCTACCCCTGCTCAACAACTATCTTTCCACCTATATACCGCATGTTTATTTTGCGGAAGGACAGGGCGGCGGACCGTACAGTGCCCAGAGCGTGAGAGCTTTTTTACAGGATTCCTGCAGGCGCGCCGGAATAAAGAAGAAGGTCACCCCCCATACCCTGCGGCATTCCTATGCCACGCACATGTTGGAGAATGGCATAGATATTCGGTATATTCAGGAGTTGCTGGGACATTCTAAGCCCGAAACGACGATGATCTACACTCACGTTTCCCGCAAGGACATTATGAAAATTGAGAGTCCTCTTGACGTTACGATAAAGGAGTTGTTACAGTCTGATAAAAGCAATGAAAACCTGTTGTTATCCGGCAAATTTAACAGATAAATAACTATATTCGTTTTGATATAACCAGTTGTAGCACATTTATAGAAATGAATCTAAAAAAAGAAATTCTGACTCTGATTATGATTATGACTTGTGGCTTAATCTCTGCCCAAGTTGAAATTAGAGGAACTGTGCTCTCCGAACTGACCGGAATGAAACCCGAAGCGGATATTTATATTGAGGTACTAAAAAGCAGACATCCAGGAACTATGGCGGATAGCCTGGGAAAATTCCGGTTAGAATATCTGGAGCCCAATAAAGAATACTTACTCAAGATCTCAGCATTCGGATTTCCTACTCAAGAATTTGAAGCGATCACAAACACTGGAATAACAAATGAACTTTTTTTACTTAAAGCAGAATGTGAATTTGATGCGGAAAAAGCTGATTCGGACTGGAAAAATGGAAAGCCAAAATTATTGCTTTTCGGATCTATTGCGCCAGTAGCAAACACTAAAGCTGACGAGCGTTTTGAAAGGAATTACAAAATTGAATATTACGATTTTGGTTGTACACCTCCAGCAATGGATTGCTTAAAATTATACAACGAAAGAATCTTCGAACTAATGGACGAGAAGTACGGAAAGGAATGGCGAAAAAAGGTTCGTCCTGACGTAGAGTATTTGAATTAAAACGTGCTACAACAACGGTTAACACAAATACGGCAGTCTAGTCAAAAATGGCATTTTTAAATACCTTTAAAAAAAGTAAATAAAATATAAATTCCGTGCCCCAACTCCGCACTTGCGTTAACCGGGACGTTGTGGGCAATTAATAACAACCAAAGTTCGAAATTTTACTTAATGTCTATATAACTTGATTATTAAATGTAACTATGATTGAATTTTGGGAATCTGCCTATCAAAGTAATGAAAGAATGTGGGGAGAGAATCCCACTGACAATGCACGGAAAGTACTTGAGTTAATGCAGAAACGTAATATCAGAAATGTTTTAATTCCAGGATTTGGATATGGAAGAAATGCAAAGTTGTTTTACGAAGAAGGAATTGATGTAACTGGAATTGAAATATCTAAAACAGCTATTGAAAGGGCTCGGAAACATTTTGAAGGTGATGTGACAATACACTTTGGTTCTGTTACCGATATGCCATTTGATAAAACCCAATATGAATCAATCTACTGTTATTCACTTATTCATCTTCTTAACAAAGCCGATAGATTAAAACTAATCAATGACTGTTATTCACAATTGAAAGATAACGGTTTAATGATTTTTGTGGCATTGTCTATAAACGATAAACGATTTGGATTGGGAGAAAAATTGGAAAGGAACACCTTCCGTTCGCCACAAGGACTAAACCTTTATTTTTATGACGAAGAGTCCATTAAAGACGAGTTTGGTCATTATAATATTGTAGAAGCGAAGGAAGTTAACGAACCTGAGGAAAATCCAAATGAAAAACATTGGATGATAATATGTAAGAAATAACTGCCCACAACAACGGTTAACACAAATGCGGTAGACCATCCAAAAATGGCATTTTTGAGTACATTTAAAAAGAGTAGTTAAAAGATAAATTTGGTTCCCCCAATCCGCACTTGCGTTAACCGGGACGTT
>NZ_AUIG01000026.1 GCF_000423585.1 Salinimicrobium xinjiangense DSM 19287 | reverse complement strand
AAAAAGATCTTTAAACTCTTTGAAGTGTTGTCAATTTTAAAATTTTTAATTTCGCCGTCTTCTGTGATAGAACAAATATCCAGGGATAATTTGCTAACATCGACTCCGATAAATGATTTAAATTTCATAGTTTAGATTGAGTTAAAAAAGAAGAACCTTTACCTAAAAACCTTAACAGGTCAGGGCTGATATCTTATACAGGTCTTGGTTCATTAAAACCTGTCAGTTCCAAATATCGGGATAGTGCGTTTCTAAGGCTATCGCTGGATCGCTGACAGGTTTTCAATTATACTACTTTTAATTAAAAAAGTATCAATACAAACCTAAGGTACCTATCGGGACCGCAAAGAGCGCAGAAAAAAAATAATTACCTGATTCTAAAAATTTCACACAAAGTTCACTAAGATGGACAAAAAGATCACAAAGAGATTCGTGAAGATCGGTGAGATCAGCGGGAAATTTAAACGGTGAGTAGTAGATCGTTTTTCCCTTCCCAATTCTGCTCATCCCACCCCAGCCATCCCTAAGGGAGGGAGTTTTTTTGCTAAAATAATTCAGCGGAGATTTGCGAGATCAGCGGGAAATTTGAACTATTGAACTGCGCTAAACTTTTTCGTTTTACCCCTTCCAGAAAGCCTGCCTGCCGCAGGCAGGGGAGCCGAAAAAGTTAGATCGACAGAAAGAGTGTTATTGATAATTCAAATTCCGATTTTTTTCATTTCTATCCCCGAAGTTTTAAGATCTCACTTCCCACTACCTAAAGTAATTTTTAATCAAAATCTGCGGAACCCTTGGAAAAACAGGGCATCTTCAACATCCTTAGTCTAGTATCCAGCCTCTAGGTTCCACTCTCTTATTCTTTTACTTCTAACTTCGTACTTCTAAAATTTACCTTCTCAATACTCAATACTCACTACTTAATTCTCTATACTAACCTATCCAAATACCTTCTTGATCACCCAGGCGGGGCCGATGAGCAGAAATTGGAGATCTTTTAGAAAAGAAGGTTTTTTACCTTCTACTTTATGTCCGTAGAACTGTCCAATCCACGCCACCACAAAGATGATCAGCGAGACCAGCCAGAGAGGTGCAAATTGCGATATGTAGTAATTCCCCGCGATGCAAAGTGCTGCAAATATCAGGATCTTTATTCCCATGGAAACAGAAAGCCGCATGTAGAACAACAGCACCAGGAGGAGCACAACCACGGCCCAGTTCTCCAGAAACGGAATATACATGGGAAAAATACCTGTGAGAGGTCCCGGCGGAATGCTCATGAGCAGTCCAACAATAGAAAAGAAAATGGCAGGGACACAGATGTAATGTATCAGCTGATTGGTCTTGTTCTGGTGGCTAACGGCATATTCAGAAAACCATTGGTCTAAGCTCCGCATTATTTAGGTTTTAGTTTGAACAAGATAGGAATTTTGGGAAAATTCCGCAGGAAATTTGTATTTTTCAGGATATCATTGAGATTAAAAATATGGCTGAAACTGCTTCAAATACGCTTCCCCTGGGGACAGAAATTCTTGATTTCGAACTGCCTGATTCCGTTACGGCAAATCTCTACTCTCTGGCCGATGTAAAAGGAGAAAGAGGAACGGTGATCATGTTCCTGTGCAACCACTGCCCATATGTGAAGCATGTGGTCGATGAAATTGTGCGGGTGGCAAATGATTACCGGGTGTTGGGCTTTGGTTTTGTAGCCATAAGCAGTAATGATGTGGAGCAATACCCCGAAGATCACCCCGATCTTATGTGGAAATTCGCCCGAAAGCATAATTTTACTTTTCCCTACCTCTACGACCGAACTCAGGAAGTGGCGCGGAATTACAAGGCAGAATGCACTCCCGATTTTTACCTTTTTGACGGGGAAGATAAACTGGTGTATCACGGACAACTGGATAGCTCCCGCCCCGGCAACGGCCATTCGATAAACGGCAGGGAACTGCGCGAAGCCCTCGATGCCATTCTTGGCAGCCGACCTGTTCCCGGACCTCAAAAACCCAGTGTAGGCTGTTCTATTAAGTGGAAATACACTCCTAAGGAATAAGGCTTAAGGATGAAGGATTAATTGTTTATTGATCCTTGTTTATTGATCATTGAATAAACATTAACTCAGATTTAACTGCTGCAGAATTTCAAGAAAATTTTATTGAGTAAATTTAAAGTTCTTTATTCATTTAATTCTTGAAAGACTATGAGTACACTACGTTTAGGAGATAAAGCTCCAAATTTCGATGCTGAAACTTCAGAAGGAAAGATCAACTTTTACGATTTCCTTGGCGATAGCTGGGGAATATTGTTTTCTCATCCGGCAGATTATACTCCGGTTTGTACTACCGAGCTTGGTGCTGCAGCCAAATACAAAGATGAGTTCGAAAAGCGTAACGTGAAGGTGATGGCACTAAGTGTGGATGGTGTTGAGTCTCACAAGGACTGGATCAAGGATATCAATGAAACCCAGAATACCACCGTCAACTTTCCGATCATAGCCGACGAAGATCGCAAAGTAGCAGACCTTTATGATATGATCCATCCCAATGCCGATGACACCCTTACAGTAAGATCAGTTTATGTCATTGCACCAGATAAATCCATCAAATTAATAATCACCTACCCTGCCAGCACCGGACGGAATTTTGAGGAGCTGTTAAGGGTGATTGACTCACTTCAGCTAACAGCGTACAAAAAAGTAGCAACTCCGGCGAACTGGAAGTCGGGTGAAGATGTAGTGATCAGTCCATCGGTAACTAACGAAGAAGCAGAGAAAATGTTCCCGAAAGGGTTCAAAGAAGTGAAACCTTATTTGAGAATGACGCCGCAACCTGAGTAGGTTCAAGGTTCCAGGTTCCAGGTTCCAGGTTCCAGGTTTAAGGTTAAAATTTGCGAGTTTGTCCTTTGAAAACAAACGGACAACCGACAACCGACAACTGAGAACCGACAACCTTATAAAGGTTTAAAGTATAAGGTCTAGGGTATGTAATAAAACAGACAACCGAGAACTGATAACCGACAACGTCTACCGTCTAAAATAAAAACCTCAGCTTCTTAATGGAAACTGAGGTTTCTTTTTTACCTGAAAGATTGTTTACTTCACCTTTACAAGCTCCACATCAAAAACAAGTGTGGCATTTGGTGGGATCACTCCGCCGGCACCTCTTGAGCCATAGCCAAGATGAGATGGTATTACAAATCTCGCCTGATCTCCTTCTTTTAAAAGCTGAATTCCTTCGTCCCAACCTTCGATGACATGACCTTCACCTAAGGGAAATTCAATGGGTTTCTTCCTTTTGTATGATGAATCAAATACAGTTCCATCAGGCAACATTCCTTTATAGTGAACTGAGACAGTCTTACCTTTCTCTGCTTTTTTCCCGTCGCCTTGGGCAATCATCTTATAGCGGAGTCCGCTGTTGGTTTTTTCAAAGCCCTGTGAGAGTTCGCCGAGCAATTCTTCCTGCTGTCTTTTGGCTGCAGCCTCTCTTTCGGCTTTTGCCCCGTTGAACTGACGGAAAGTTTCAACGGCATTAAAGTTCTGCGCATACTCTCCTTCCCTGATGATCTCTACTGTCTCAATCTTATCCCCTTGTTTAATGGAATCTACCACATCCTGACCTTCCACAACATGGCCAAAAACGGTGTGTTTCCCGTCAAGCCAGGGTGTTGCTACGTGAGTAATAAAGAATTGACTTCCGTTCGTTCCCGGGCCGGCATTGGCCATGGAAAGAATGCCGGGGCGGTCGTGTTTTAGGTCGGGATGAATTTCATCTTCGAACTGATATCCCGGTCCACCTGTTCCTGTGCCTTTAGGATCTCCTCCCTGCACCATGAAATCGGGTATCACCCGGTGGAATTTTAATCCGTCATAGTAGGGTGTTCCCTGTGGTTTTGCCTCATTTTCAAGTTTTCCTTCAGCAAGACCTACAAAGTTTCCTACTGTACCGGGTGTTTTCTCATGTTCCAGTTTAATGGTGATATCTCCTCTTGTTGTTTGGAGTTTTGCATATAAGCCGTCGTTCATGTCGTTGTTTTAAGTTAAAAAGCAAAGATAATATAATGAATAATGTTTAGGGAATAATGTATGAGGAAAGGAGTGTGATTTGGGAGAATGTTAAGGAATGAGGGAAACATATAAAGTGAAAACAGAAAATATTAGTACCGTAGTGACCTGGTAGGTAGAAATAAAAAAAATTTTAAAAAGTCCCGTAGGGACGGAAGTTCGGTAGAAATATATTCGTCAAACAGCATATAGCCCCCTAGGGGCGACAGATTTATTCAGGAGTTTTAAATATGTATTTCACGTTATATTCCACCTTTTGTTCCTCAAGAATTTCTAGATACTCTTCTTGAAATGTCTTTTTCCTGTGGTGTTCCTCTTGATCTTCAATATAAGATACAACCTTAGGCAATTGTAATTTAGAATGTGCAAAAGCACCGAAACCCTCTTGCCATGCAAATTTTCCAATTGTCAGCTTTTGTTCATTAATCCATTTGGAAGAATTGCTTTTAACATCTTTTGCAAGATCGGAAATGGATTGATCCGGCCGTAGTCCAATAAGTAAATGAACATGATCTGCCATTCCATTTACAATTAATGTTTTATGGCCATTGTTCCTTACAATCGCCACGATGTATTGGTAGAGTCTGTCTCTCAATTGCGGTCCAATTAGGCCCTGCCTAAATTTTACGGAAAAGATGAAATGAATATGGATTTGAGTGTAGGTATTGGCCATTATAATCCGCAATTATTTCTAAATTTAAGGATTAGGTCCTATTTCTGTCGTCCCTACGGGACTTTATTTCTTTTGACTGCTTGCTTGCTACCGAACTTTCGTCCCTACGGGACTTAATAATCAGAAAAAACTATTCGTCTATTCATAGCTTTAAAACAATAAGCAAATAACAATTATCAGTATATAAGTTTAAAGTTGCCCTTGGGAGAATTTAGCGTTAGAAAAAGTACTCTAGGTTCGATAATCAGTAATTAGAAAGTGCAAAAAAATCATGAATCCATGGCTATATTTTTCGAAACCGACCAAAAAAAGCCGAAACTTCCGTTCCGGCTATTACTCCTTATTCCTTAAACCTTAATCCTTTAATTAGCTACTTCACTGATGAATTTGATCCTGTATAATCGTAATTCTTCTTCGTCGTAATCGCCATCAAATTCTTCCATGGCCTCTTCGATCTTATCGTTTTGGGCATCGAGGAAGTAATCGTGTATTTCTTCCTGTTGATCTTCATCAAGAATTTCGTCTATCCAGTAGTTGATGTTCAGTTTGGTACCACTATAGACAATTGCCTCCATCTCCTTTATAAAGTCTGTCATCTCCATGCCTTTGGCTGCAGCGATGTCATCAAGTGGAAGTTTGCGGTCAACATTCTGAATTATATATAATTTGAGTCCGCTATTGGCTCCGGTGGATTTTACCACCAGGTCGTCGGGACGTATAATGTCATTTTCTTCAACGTAACGGGCAATAAGATCAACGAACTCTTTACTATAAGCTTTTGATTTCTTTCCTTCCCCGACACCATGTATGTTTCCAAGTTCTTCCAGAGTAACCGGATATTTCAGAGCCATGTCTTCAAGGGAAGGATCCTGGAAAATGAGATGTGTTGCCAAACCGACTTTTTTAGCCACCTTTTTCCGAAGCTCCTTCAGCATCTTTAAAAGAGTTTCATCGGTTCCGCCTCCGGATTTAGCTGCAGATACGATTCCGTCGGTGCTGCCGACTTCATAAGTATGATCTTCAGTCATCATGAAAGACTGTGGATCCTTCAGGAATTTCTGTCCTTTTTCGGTGAGTTTTACAACTCCGTAGGTCTCAATATCCTTCCGCAGGAATCCTGCAACCAGTACCTGTCTTAACAGGGCCATCCAGTATTTAGAATCTTTCTCTGCACCCTTTCCGAAGAGCTCATGCTCATCTGTGCGGTGAGATTTGATCAAAGCATTAGATTTTCCAACAAGGGTATTTACAACCTCTTTGGATTTGTAAAGCTGATTCGTCTCCTTAATGGTACGTAACAACAGCTCTACCTCCTCCTTCGCTTCATGTTTTTTCTTGGGATTGCGAACGTTATCATCCATATTGGCACCCTCACCGGTGTCTTCATCAAAATCTTCCCCAAAATAGTGCAGGATGAACTTTCGTCTGGAAACAGAGGTTTCAGCAAAAGCCACAACTTCCTGCAGTAGCGCCTGACCGATCTCCTGTTCGGCAACAGGTTTACCACTCATGAATTTTTCAAGCTTCTCAATATCTTTATAGGAATAGAATGCGAGACAATGACCTTCACCTCCATCCCTTCCGGCACGACCTGTTTCCTGGTAATAACTTTCAATACTTTTTGGAATATCGTGGTGGATCACAAAACGTACATCTGGCTTGTCGATCCCCATTCCAAAAGCAATGGTTGCAACCACCACATCAACCTCTTCCATAAGGAACATATCCTGATGTCTTGAGCGTGTTTTCGCATCGAGACCGGCATGATAAGGCACGGCAGAAATTCCGTTCACCTGCAGGGTTTGAGCCAGCTCCTCCACCCGCTTTCGGCTGAGACAGTAAATAATACCCGATTTCCCCTTGTTCTGTTTAATGAACCTGATGATATCGGCATCTACATTCTTGGTCTTGGGCCGGATTTCGTAATACAGGTTAGGACGATTAAAGGAAGCCTTGAAGGTACGTGCATCTGTAATGCCGAGGTTTTTAAGAATATCCTCCTGTACCTTAGGCGTAGCTGTAGCCGTTAGCCCAATAATTGGAATATCTTCACCTATTCGTTTCACGATATGTCTCAGATTTCGGTATTCGGGTCTAAAGTCATGGCCCCACTCACTGATACAGTGAGCTTCATCAATAGCCAAAAATGAGATTTTAACGCTGCGTAAAAACTCAACATTCTCTTCTTTGGTAAGCGATTCAGGGGCTACATATAATAATTTGGTGATTCCGTTTGTGATGTCTTCTTTCACCTGCTTCACTTCAGTCTTATTAAGGCTGGAATTGAGCACGTGGGCAATACCATTTTCCGAAGAAATTCCGCGGATGGCATCTACCTGATTTTTCATTAAAGCGATCAGGGGAGAAACCACAATAGCAGTTCCTTCCTTAATAAGGGCAGGTAATTGATAACACAGGGATTTACCACCTCCCGTGGGCATAACCACAAAGGTGTTATGATTGGTAACTATACTCTTTATTACCTCTTCCTGGAGGCCCTTAAACTGGCTAAAACCAAAGTATTTCTTAAGCTGTTCGTGTAAATTGATTTCCTGCGAAGTCATTCAATTGTGTTACAATTTTACATACATTTGCACAAAATAAAGATACGTTTTTCTTTACTTCATACAATTTCTAACTCTACAAATTTGACACCTCAAGAAAAAATACTCTCTGTTGCCAGAGAAACCATTTTAACTGAAGCCAAAGCGATAGCAAATTTAGAGCAATTATTAGACCACAATTTTGCTGAAGCCGTTGAGGCGGTGTACAAATCAAAGGGAAGAGTTATTATTACCGGAATAGGAAAAAGTGCCGTGATCGCCACCAAGATCGTCGCTACCCTTAACTCCACCGGCACCCCCGCAGTGTTCATGCACGCGGCCGATGCCATACACGGGGATCTGGGGACCATTTTGCAGGATGATGTGGTTATTTGTATTTCCAAAAGCGGAAACACCCCCGAGATAAAGGTGCTGGTTCCCCTTATCAAGAATTTTGGTAATATCCTCATCGCTATTACCGGAAGTACAGATTCTTTTCTTGGAAAACAGGCCGATTACACGCTCAACTCCTTTGTGGAAAAGGAAGCCTGTCCTAACAACCTTGCTCCTACTACCAGCACCACTGCGCAACTCGTAATAGGCGATGCCCTGGCAGTTTGTCTGCTTGAGCTACGGGGCTTTTCGAGTCAGGATTTTGCAAAATATCACCCGGGAGGCGCACTGGGCAAAAAGCTGTACTTAAGGGTAAGCGATATTGCCGATCAAAACCAGAGACCGGTAGTTACTCCCGAAAGTAGTATCCCTCAGGTGATCATTGAAATTTCTGAAAAGATGCTCGGTGTCACTGCAGTACTGGAAAACGAAGAGATTATAGGAATTGTTACTGACGGGGATATAAGGCGAATGCTACAAAAAAGTATTGACATCTCAGAACTGACTGCCCGGGATATCATGAGCCCGAATCCCAAGACCATTGAAAGCGATGCTATGGCTGTGGACGCGCTTGACGTGCTGGAAGAAAATAAGATCTCACAGCTGCTGGCTGTACAGGACGGAAAATATTACGGGGTGGTGCATTTACACAACCTGATAAGGGAAGGAATTATTTAGGATGGCGAAAGTAAAAAAACCCGCCGAGGAAATGTCATTTTTGGATCACCTGGAGGACCTGCGCTGGCACCTCATCAGGGCGACCCTGGCAGTTGTAATTGCAGGTACGGCCGCTTTTCTTGCTAAAGGTTTTGTATTTGATGTATTACTTTTTGGTCCAACAAATGCCGATTTTTTCACCTATGACATCCTCTGTCGTCTCTCACGCCTTGTAGGTATTGAAGAAGGCGGCTTCTGTTTTGATGAAATGCCGTTCACGCTCCAGTCCAGGACCATGGGCGGCCAATTCTCGGCACACGTCTGGACCTCTATTACCGCAGGATTTATTGTGGCTTTCCCATACATCATATACGAATTCTGGAAATTCATCTCCCCGGCCATGTACACCAATGAACGCAATACGGCAAGAGGTTTTATTTTCATCTCCTCCTTACTGTTCTTCCTGGGAGTACTTTTTGGATACTACCTTGTGACCCCGCTTTCCATTAATTTCCTCGGAAAGTATCAGGTCAGTGAAGTTGTTCTGAATGAATTCGACATTGGCAGTTACATCAGTCTGGTACGCTCATCTGTGATTGCCTGCGGACTCATTTTTGAGCTGCCCATCATCATCTATTTCCTTACCAAGATCGGACTCGTGACGCCGGAATTTCTTCGGAAGTATCGCAAATTCGCTTTGGTGATCGTATTGATCCTTTCTGCAATTATTACTCCGCCGGATATTCTGAGTCAGATCATCGTAGCCATTCCGGTGCTTGTTCTGTACGAGGTGAGTATCATGATTGCCCGAATTGTCACCCGGAAAGAAGAAAGAAAACTTAAAAAACAAAAGCAATGAAAAATCAGGTAGAAGAATTTAATGAATACCGCCAAAAGATGAATGAGAAGATCCTTGGCGACAACAACAAGATCATCAAACGCATCTTTAATCTGGATACCAATGCATTTACAGCCGGTGCACTTGATGTAAAAACAAAAGAATTACTTGGTTTGGTAGCCTCCACCGTACTCCGCTGTGATGACTGTATAAAATACCATCTTGAAACCAGCTACAAGGAAGGTCTTTCCAAAGAGGAAGTAATGGAAGCATTGAGCATTGCCACATTAGTTGGAGGAACGATTGTGATTCCGCATTTGAGACGGGCATATGAGTTCTGGGAAGAATTGGAAGCCCCCCAACCCCCAAAGGGGGAGTGATCTCCAGCCCCCCAACCCACAAAGGGGGAGTTACTTTCGGACAGAGGAAAGAGGAGAGAGGAAAGAGGACAGAGGACAGAGGACAGAGGACAGAGGACAGAGGACAGAGGACAGAGGACAGAGGACAGAGGACAGAGGACAGAGGACAGAGGACAGAGGACTAAAGATATTAATACTGCTATGGAAAAGGTGCACTTCAACTTTGAAGATTTCAAGGTTTATCAAAAGGCGCTGGATTTTACCGATCATGTTTATGATCTCACAGCCAAATTTCCAAAGCAGGAACTTTATGGTCTGACTTCCCAATTCAATCGTGCCGCAATTTCTATTGCTTTAAATACTTCTGAAGGATCTGGGAACACAGACGCTCAATTCAATAAATATTTACAAGTAGCTGATGATTCCATAAGAGAATGCGTCACCTGCTCTACGATAGCATTCAGAAGAAATTATATTACTTCTGAAGAAAATCAGAAAACGCGAATTTTACTTCTGGAAATGTTCAAAATGATTAAAAGTCTTCAGAATTATTTGAAATCCAAGGGGAAGTAATTTGTTGATTTAAAAGAAAAAAAATTAAAATCTGTCCACCGTCCACTGACCACTGACCACTAAATTTTTATCTTTATCGACAATTGCACAGTAATTGCTTATCTCAGTACTCAATACTAAATACTCAATACTAACACATGAAGTTATACGCCGAAAGTCTTGTAAAATCCTATAAAGGTCGGGAAGTTGTAAAGGGAATTTCGCTGGAAGTGAACCAGGGTGAGATCGTGGGGCTATTGGGTCCCAACGGAGCCGGAAAGACTACTTCTTTTTACATGATCGTAGGCCTGATCAAGCCAAACGGCGGAAGGATCTTTCTTGACAGGGAGAACATCACCAAATTTCCTATGTATAAGCGGGCTCAGTATGGGATTGGTTATTTGGCACAGGAAGCTTCTGTATTCAGAAAATTAAGCATTGAAGATAACATCATGAGCGTTCTGGAACTTACTGATCTTTCCAAGAAAGAACGCAAAATGAAAATGGAGTCCCTTATTGAGGAGTTTGGTTTAGGCCACATCCGAAAGAGCCGGGGAGATCTTTTAAGTGGTGGGGAGCGCCGGCGAACGGAGATCGCCCGTGCACTGGCTACAGATCCGCATTTCATCCTGCTCGATGAGCCATTTGCGGGAGTAGATCCCGTGGCCGTAGAAGATATTCAGCGCATCGTCGCACAGCTGAAAAATAAGAATATCGGAATCCTTATCACCGATCACAACGTACAGGAAACCCTCGCTATTACCGACCGCACTTACCTCATGTTTGAAGGTCGTATCCTCAAAGCCGGAATCCCCGAAGAACTTGCCGAAGACGAAATGGTAAGAAAGGTATACCTGGGACAGAATTTTGAGTTGAGGAAGAAGAAGATCTTTGAATAGGCCTCCGGCCTGGTTCAAGGTTCAATGTTTAAAGTTCACAGTTCTAATTTTGTTTTTCACGTAAATACTGCCTACTGATTACCGAGCACTGCTTACTCAAAAGTCCCGTAGGGACTAACTATGGGTAGAAAAAAAATAATATAGTTGAAAATCTGTGCCTTTAGGTACAGAATATGATCATTTAATTTAATCACAGGTTTTCTAAATACAGAAAAATTAACCTCAGCAATAATCAAATTGGTCAGCAAAGAAACCTTCCAAAAATGTCATTTTTAAGAGGTCTTTACCTCTTCCATTTAATTACACCATCTTCTCACGTTATATTCCGTACCTAAAGGCACGGATACCCAGGTGGTGCTTCTTACTTTCTACCGATATGCTGTCCCTACGGGACAGAAAAATATAGATATGCTCCCTCGTCACGGATTACAAATCCGCGCCAACAAAAAAAGTGTTCAGTGCTCGGTGATCAGTGCTCAGAAAATTCGAGTATTCAGGAAAGATCAGGGTAATCCATTGTCATTCCGACGAAGGAGGAATCTCTTTCATACACGAGAGATTCCTGCCGGTCGGCAGGCGGGCTTCGCTTCGCAAAAAGCTCCGCTTGAATGACAAAAGTCTCTTCAGGCTTGCTTTTACTGCCAACTGATTACTAAGCACTGCCTACTCAAATTACCCCCAACCCTCTTTTCAGTGGGCAGTCGAAAGTAGGAAATAGGCAGTTCGATGACTATTCTTTGAACTTCTAATTTCGCACTTCTAAATTCTAACTTCGATACTCGTCACGGATTACAAATCCGCGCCAACAAAAAAAGTGTTCAGTGCTCGGTGATCAGTGCACAGAAAATTCGAGTTTCAGGAAAGATCAGGGTAATCCATTGTCATTCCGACGAAGGAGGAATCTCATTTATACATGAGAGATTCCTGCCGACAGGCGGGCTTCGCTTCGCAAAAAGCTCCGCTTGAATGACAAAAGTCTCTTAAGGATTGCTTTTACTGCCAACTGATTACTGAGCACTGCCTACTCAAATTACCCCCAACCCTCTTTCCAGTGGGCAGTCGAAAGTAGGCAATAGGCAGTTCGATGACTATTCTTTTTGAACTTCTAATTTCGTACTTCTAAATTCTAACTTCGATACTCGTCACGCAAATCCGCACCAACTTCACTTTGGAATTTGGAATTTGGTGCTTGGTGCTTTTTTTAATTACTCTCCACCACCGTCTCTCCCCCGATTCTATTAGAGATCATGGATACAATCACATAACTTAAAATGATCACCGGGATAGCAGCGAATTGTAAAAAGATAAGCAGGATCACACAAAAGATGAGAAAGAGGTAACGGATCTTGTTCTCTGCAAATCCCCAGCTGCTGAACTTTAGTGCAAATAAAGGCACTTCGGCATTCAGCATAAAACAACTGAATAAGGTGAGTCCGGCAAGAAACCACGGATTAAGAATAATATCCACTAAAAAAGGCTGTGGCTGAAAGATAAGGATCAGCGGCAGACTCAATATCAGCAGTGCATTGGCAGGCGTGGGAAGACCAATAAAAGAATCCGTTTGGCGCTCGTCAATATTAAATTTCGCCAATCTGTAGGCTGATGCAAGAGTAATTAATAATCCGAATAAAGCAAATACAGGAATGTTCCACTCCAGCAGGTCCTGTCCTGTAGTCCAGTCAACAGGTTGGGCAGCCGAACCCGGAAGAGCCTGTCTAAACAGCTGAAACATGACAATACCCGGCACCAGTCCGCTGGTCACCATATCAGCCAGGGAGTCGAGTTGTAGTCCGAGTTCAGATTTTACATCCAACGCCCGGGCAGCGAGTCCGTCGAAAAAATCAAAGAAGATCCCGAGTGCTACGAAGATAGCCGCCATAACCAGGTCTCCCTGTACAGCAAAGATAGCAGCGATACTGCCGCTTAGCAGGTTGAATAATGTAATGATATTAGGAACGTGCCTTGCAAAGCTCATATGGTTGGTTTTGTGTAAAAATAGGAAAAAAAGACCGCTACGCTGCAAGAGCCAAGAAACTAGAGCCAAGACTTTTATTCGTTAGCTCGTCAGGGATTGCAAATCTCTACACCTGCTCATCCTTAACGTCATCTCGACAGAGCTTTCTTCCGGATGGAGAGGAAGCGACGAGAGATCTCATGAATAAGAGGAAAAGGTTCCTTAGCAAAAAGGTATTTTCTCTTCTCAAGCACCAGATTTCTCAGTCGCTAGAAAAGCTCCTTCAAAATGACTACTCAAGAACAAAAATTCCACAGTCATCTCGACAGAGCTTTCTGAGCGGCAGTGAAGAAAGCGACGAGAGATCTCACGAATCTGAGTAAAATGTTTATTCCCAAAAGAATATTCTCTCATCTCAATTGGCAGATTTCTCAGTCGCCACAAAGGCTCCTTCGAAATGACAGGAAAGAAGAAGCGGATTTCTTAGTCACTCGACGAGTACCTCTAATATTGCATAAACATTCGTTTTAAAAACCCATTTAGTAATATTAATACTAGCTTTTCATAACTTTGTCTCCTGACACTATGAAACACTTCCTTTACGCTTTACTTTCCGGAATATTGCTGGCGCTGGCATGGCCTACCTATGGCTTTCCACTGCTGTTGTTCTTTGCCTTTGTGCCTTTGCTCTATGCCGAGCACAGAATAAGAATGGAACAGGCACACAACAGAAAATGGAAGATCCTGGGACTTTCATATCTCAGCTTTTTTATCTGGAATCTCATCACCACTTACTGGCTCTATTTCTCAACCCCTTTTGGAGGGATCTTTGCCATCACCGTAAACTCGCTGTTAATGTCCGTTGTATTCCTGCTGTTTCATATAGTGGCAAAAAGGCTAAATTTCAGTGCCTCTTCCTCTTTTTTTATCAGCATATGGATAGCCTTTGAATACCTGCACCTCAACTGGGAATTCTCCTGGCCATGGCTGAATCTCGGTAACGGTTTTTCAGAATTTGCGCATTGGATCCAATGGTATGAATTCACCGGAACTTTTGGCGGTACGCTTTGGGTATTACTCACAAATATTGCGCTGCTTAAGATGATCCTGCTTTACAAGGAACATAAAGCCAAAGAAATTCTATACCGCGGATTAGTCAAAAACGCTTTGCTGATCCTTGTTCCTATCGGAATTTCTTATCTGATCCTCTGGAATTATGAGGAAAGTGAAAGATCACTCGAAGCAGTGGTATTGCAGCCGAATGTTAATCCGTATACGGAAAAGTACAATACAAACGACCGGCGGATAGGAGAATTGCTAACTGAACTTGCTGAAGAAAATATTACTCCTGAAACTAAAATAGTAGTCGCGCCCGAGACTGTCTTTGCCGACGGAACCGTTTTAAGCCGGTTTGAAGATTCTGAAGCAAATTTCTTTACCACCCAATTTGTAAATAATCATCCTGAAATCTCATTTTTAAGCGGGATCTCTATGTACGATCGCTTCAGTGATCCGGGAAGAGTGAGAGGGCAAAGCAACCAGTTAGGACCTAATGACTGGTATGACGATTATAATTCGGCATTTATGATCTCTGCCAATGATTCCGTTCATTTTTACCACAAGTCAAAACTGGTAGTCGGAGTAGAAAATTTCCCTTATCAGGAAGTACTGCGGCCGATTCTCGGCAATGTGATGATAGACCTCGGCGGAACGGTAGCCATGAAGACCACACAACAAGATCGGGGCACTTTTAATGTTTCCGGAACCGAAGAAGTAGGTCCTATTATCTGCTACGAATCGGTCTATGGGGATTTCGTTACAGGTTATGTGAATGAAGGTGCAGATTTCCTGGCCATTATTACAAATGATGCCTGGTGGGGAAATACTCAGGGACATAAACAGCACCTCAGCTACGCCCGTCTCCGCGCCATTGAAACCCGACGTGCCATAGCACGTAGTGCGAACACAGGAATATCAGCATTTATAAACGAAAAAGGAGAAATTACTGCCACTCTTGGTTATGAAGAACAGGGAGCGCTCCGCGGTGAAGTCACCCTCAACGACCGACTCACCTTTTACACTCGTTTCGGAGACTATATCGCAAGGATTTCTTTGTTCCTGGCGCTGTTTATCTTTTTGTTTGCCATGGTACCGTGGAAAAGGTCGAGGAGATGATTCAAGATAAAATTCAAGATTCAAAATTGTTCATGCTCTCCTCCGCTCAAAACCCCCAACCCTCCCGATAAAGATCGGGACAAGCTCTGAAGGGGGCTTTAACCGTTTATGCTTCGCACACGTCACGGATTGCAAATCCGCGCCAGCAAAAGAATTTAAAATTAAAGATCTAAGATTGTTTTCTTGCTGCGATGTCAATTTTTTCCCTCCCCTCCTGCGGAGGGGTGCCCACAGGGCGGGGTGGGGAGACAGATTTCTCTGTCGCAGTAGAAGCTCCTTCGAATAGACAATCTGCATTTTTTAAGGTTGAACACTAATCACCGATCACTGAACACTAACTGCCAACTAAATCACTGCGCACTGCCCACTGGAACTACTGTCCTCTAAAGAAAATAACTGTACTCAGGGTTTTGGTGAGGATGGTGATGTCGAGGAAGATGTTGCGGTGTTTGATGTAGTAGAGATCGTACTGCAGCTTTTCCAGGCTATCGGCGTGACTATCGGCGTAATCGCACATTACCTGCGCCCAGCCTGTTAGTCCGGGTTTTACAAAATGGCGGGTATCGTAAAATGGGATGAGATCAGATAGTTCTTTTACGAATACAGGACGTTCGGGACGGGGACCTATGACACTCATCTCCCCCTTCAGGATATTCCAGAACTGCGGAAATTCATCCAGTCTGGAGCGACGCAGAAACTTTCCGAAACGGGTAATACGTACATCATTCTTGGTAGCCCATACTGCACCGTTGGCTTCAGCGTCACAGCGCATGGTGCGGAATTTCAGAATGGTAAAGGATCTTCCGTTCTTTCCTACCCGCTCCTGCCGGTAAAATAGACAGCCTTTGTTGGCGATCATATTTCCGAAGTAAACAAAGAGCATTAAAAAACATCCCACGACCAAACCCACAATAGAAATAAGCACATCGGCCAGGCGGTGAAAAAAGAGGTAAAACTTATTGTTGTTACTCCGGCTTAGCGGAAAGAACTGGTAAAAATTCCGCTCAATATGCTGGACAGGTATCCGGTTGGTCTTATCTTCATAGACCTCATTAAAATCCTTTACCGGAAAGCCTTTTTTAAGCAGGTTGAATACCTGCGAATATAAACCTTCCGCAGTGGCAGAAGTCACACTGGAAATAAGCAGCTCATCAATTCCATTTTTGCGAATGGTTTCCTCCAGCTCTTCCGAAGAAAACTCTTTTAAGCCAATGGCATCAGCTCTTAGAACAGCACCGGTTCCGGTATTCACAAAGCCGATAATACTGTAATTGGGATCTGACTGCTGTAAATGGGAAGCCACGAGCTCCACTTCCAGCGGTTCCCCAATGATCAACACCCTGCGGTAAAACCGGGGGGAAGAGATAAGAGTGATGTAAGCAAATCTCCACAGCAACAAGGTAAGCAGAATAGTGAGAAAAAAGTACAGGATCTGCAGCCGGTTCTCGGGCAGTACCGGCGTTACAACCGGGGTCATAAGAAAAAAGAGCACTGTCACTGAACTCGCCAGCACCACATTCTGCAGGACTTTATAATAGTTGCTGGCTTTCTGTAAATCATAAAGCTCGAAGATTCCGTTAAACAGAGCGATATACACGGCCAGTACAATACTCCAGGGCCAGGAGTTGCTGTCGATATGAAAATAATCCAGTCTAAAAATAATGCTCACCACGTACAGGGCGAACAGCACCCACACAACATCAAAAATGCGGAGAAATACCTTCCTTTCGGAAATTTCAAAATGCAGGTTCGTTTTACGGGGCATGTAAAAACTTTTACGGCGTAAATATAAGGAAGACTTTAACGCAGCGCGCCTGTTACCACTAAGTTTTTCAAGAAGTTCTGTCTCTGCCATTTAGTGTTTATCGTATGGTTAAGGTCCCGTTTAGGACGAAATAAACATGTAGGGAGGGAGCTGAATCTGCAGTTAAAGTAGTAATTATAAGTTTATTAGTAAAAAAAATGTTTGTTGTTTGTTGTTTTTGTTAGGAGTCTGAGCTACGAACCCACCTGCCGGACGGGCAGGTTCACGAATTCTTCTGTATGCTTCACACTCGTCACGGATTACAAATCCGCGCCAACAGAGGATTCAAGACTTAAAATTTAAAATTCAAGATTATCGGTATTTAACTCCGCTAAACTCTCACCCTAACCCTGACCGGGGTATGTCTTTGCGAAAGAGCCGACAAGGCGACTGAAGCAATCTTTCTCTTGAAATCTACTGAAAATACTTTTTAGTTCCTTTTTTAAAATTTTTCTGCCAACTGAATACTGAGCACTGCAAACTTTTTGCTCTCATCCTTTCCCCGTTCAACTACCCCCAACCCTCCCGCAAAAGATCGGGACAAGCTCTGAAGGGGGCTATAATTGTGTATGCTTCGCACTCGTCACGGATTACAAATCCGCGCCAGCGGATTCGATTCAAGATTTATTTTTTTTTGGCTTAATTTGTTTGCGTTTAAATTCAATTAACCATCAATCTAATCTTGATTGTGGAACATCTTTGCGAGAGAGCCGACAAGGCGACTGAAGTAAATGTGAAGTGCTGTTGTCCCTGAAATCACTTTCTCTTCTCTCCTCCTCCAAAAAATGCCGCCGGGACGGGCAAGGTTGGATGAATTACATACCTAACATTGCTAATAGGAGTTCTATTACTCTGGAAATAAACCTTAAAACAATTATAAAGGAGCTGGAATTGACAGTGCCGGTAAGGCTCCATGAGTGTGCTGGAAAACCAATTAATATGCACAGGAGTAAAACAGAAGTTCCTTTAAATAGATGTGTTAAGGATCCGTTCATTTTCCGCGAAGTATCGGAAATAATAAGAGGGAATAGCTGATTTAATTGCCTTTGAGGAACTACTAAATATACAGCAAAAGAAGATGTTGTCCAAAAGAATATCCATCGGCCATAGTCCCAGCCTAAAATAAATAATGGAATAACAGAAAAAAATTGAAGAAGCAGGAGATTTGAAATAATTGTTTTATCAAAATATTTTTCCACTTTGTAACCGAACAATTTAGGGTTCAACTTATCCGTGTTAGTCAAAACATAATAGATCAGAATTATAATTATTGACCATCCTATAAGAGCATATATACCATCATTAAAATTCCTTAAGGTGTGGTAGCTATATAATAGGCCTTCCTTAAGGGTCCAGGATAAACCATCAACTGCTGCTGGAATTCCTGATTTTTCAGCAGATTCATATGGAAATGAAATAGCTTTCCATGAGTTCCATATTTCTTGAGAAATGTAAAGCGACCCCTTAAAATATACCACCAGAAAAAAGACCAGCAAGGAGGGTAATAAAAATAATGCAGGAACCCAAAAGGATTTCTTTCTGGAATAGAGCAGTAAAAACATAATTGGAAAACTGAAAAAAGCAATCGATTCGTGGATTAAAATACCACTTATTAGAGAAAGATTGACCAATATGAAGTTGGGTCTGTTTCTTCTTGTGAGCAGATGAATTGTCAGTATAAAAATAAGTACTAACAGAATATCCTTTCTTACCCAGAAATCATGAATAATAGGACCTCCTAAAAAAAATACAAAAGGCAGGAAAAACAATGTAAAACCACCTCTTTTTAAATTAATTACAAAAAAACCTATTAAAAGAACAAAAGAAATTAAAGTCAAAGTTATAATTGCATTATACGGGTCTAATCCACAACATGAATGCAGTTTTAGAATTATTTCCCCGAGTAATCCCCTCCTAACAAAACCTCCCTGGTAATTAATTAAGAACTCGGTAATTTGCCAACTCTCTTTATCATATCCCAATCTGATTTTTTGGATTAGTAGATAGATCAGGAAAAAAGAAAAAAGAAAAAGGTAACAACTAAGAATTAAGGTTCTGGAGTATAAAAACTTCATGGGCACTAATACTGGTTAAGATTTAATATCGTCTAACCAATTATGTAATAAGTCAAGTTCCTTTTCCCCAACAAAGCCTAATCGAACTAACTCTTTGTAGCATGTACTCATATTTTCGGGAATGTGTTCTTTTCCTAATTTAAGGTCCAGGTCATTCAAACATCTGCCTATTTCCAAATTTTTTGTGTACCCTTCAATCTCATCCTGAAAGTCTTTCATAAGGTCATGATCATTTCTTTCCTGTCGAACAGTACTCTGATGGAATAAAACTGGCCATCCACAAGTCCAGGCAATCCTTTGAGCCACAAAAGAGCGCCATATATCTGTCATCCGAAAGCTACAAAATGAAGGTAAATATAATAATGGAAAAGCTTCTTTAAACCATGTAGTGTTCTGACTGTTAAAGGGACAAAAAGTTTTCTTTCCTAAAGCTATATTGGGAAATTTATCAAAAGTTAATGGCAAAGAACAAGTAAGTCTGAATATGGCATCTACATCTGGATTTTCATCCGCCAATCCCTGCTGAATCGGACAATCAACTAAATTTCTTGTAGTCAATTCGGGTAATGTATTTTTAATCTTTTCAAGTGGAAACCCCCTGGGCCATATATTAGCTTTTGTAAAAAACTTATAAACATTAACCCAACCTTCATTCTCTAATAAGTACGCCGGTACGCTTTTGCTTCTGTTTATCCAGAAATCTTCGAGAGGAAAATTATCATCATCAGTTTCAATAATTTTCTGTGCACCGTTAGAAATTGCTATTAAATAACCAAGATTTTTCCGGGCATAGTGCTTTAGAGGTAAAGTTTTGGCAAGGGAATATTGTAAGGATTGTTGTCGCTTAACAGAATAAAAGTCACAGCCTTCCAGATTAAAATCTACAGGACTTTTAGTATCTCCTATTACAATATATCCAATATTATTTTTATGAGTTTCCTCAGCAAAAGTTCTTAAGACAGAATTTCTGTCATCTGCAATGGAGGTAATTATCAAAAATGTTTTATCCATAATCTGATATTTCAAATCTTAATAGTCTGGACTATTTTGCAGTTTCATTAAACTACAGGAGTTTTTAATTTTAACCGCAGGAAAAAATAATAAAGTAATACTTGAAATGAATTTTTAATCGCCTTTTGGGAAACACTTGGAGAAGGAGCACGGTAGTGTATTGGGATCTCTGCATACCTGCTTTTACGCAATAAATAGCGCAACTCTGTTTGATAAAAATGAGCTTTAGATAATAATTTATAATCAACAAATCTTTCTACAATGTGTGCATGAAAACCCTGATAACCTGAAGTCATATCATACAAATTTGTACCTAAAAGAACATTTGACAAAATAGTTCCGAATTTAGACAAGAAGCTGCGTTTCCATGTAGAATCACATATGGAACCACCATTAATAAAACGACTTCCAAATGCACACTCATTTCCTTCATTTAAGACTCTCAGGAACATTGGCAAAGCTTTTGGATCGTGAGAAAGTCCCGCATCCATTTCAATAATAATTTGATGCCCGTTTATTAGTGCTTCTCTATAACCTTTCATGTAAGCATCAACAACATTTCTGTTTTCAGGAGCCCAAACTGTGATAAATCTTTTATCAGTTTGTGAAAGGGCCTTACATAATTCCAGAGTGTTATCACGAGAAACTTCATCCACGATGAAATATATTGTTCCATTTCCTAAACCATCTAATACTTCGGACAAAGAGGAAACAAATGGATGAAAATCTGGAGATTCATTCGCCAGGGGAATTATAACAGCAAAATTGGATTTCATTACGTACAATGTAGTATGGGAAAATAATATAGATACATAAAAAAGATAGGGACCGGCGTTAGTGGAGTTAAAAGTATGTATAATTATTTAAATCCTACAGCCTTTATGTCAGGGTTTCCTCCTTCTTAATTTCTCATGCATCAAACCTTAAGAATCCAATATCCCTTTCCACATTAGTCTCACCCTCTCCCAATCAAAAGCTTCCACTTTCTTCCTTGCTGCAAGTATTCTTTCCACAGCGCGTTCTGGATCCTTGAAGAGGTTATTTACGGCAGCGGCCATTCTTTCGGGGTCATTTGGCGGCACCAGTACTCCGTCTATATCGGCGGAAATAAGGTATGGGAGTCCGCCGACATTGGTGGAAACCACAGGTAATCCGACAGCCATGGCTTCTATAACACTTACCGGAGTGTTATCAATATTGGTGGTGTTGAGGAAGATATCATATTGTTCAGAAAGAGCAATCCATTCTTCCTTTGGCAACTGACCGGGAAAGCGAACGGGCAGGCGGTGGAGTTTTGCATAGCGGATGCATGTTTTCCAGGAATCATCTTTTTCGGGACCTGCCATGCAAAGTTCGGCATTGGGATAGTCCGGCAGCAATAGTTCCAGAACTTTTAGAGCCTGCAGCGGATTGTACATTTCTGCAAAAGCCCGCACCCAAAGTAGCCTCGGACGAAGTTCAACACGTTCTTTAAACGGGTAATCTTCCAGATTAATAGAATTTGGAATATATCTTACGTTCAAGATTCCCGCCTGCTGAAAAACGGTTTTCATGTACAGCGACGGAGCCACGTTTAAAAAGGCCTTCCCAAACAGCTTTTTTGAAGCCCCCGGGGAGCGGTCGAGTCGGGCGGGAAGTTCGCCGCCGTGGAGGATGGGGATGTATTTTAAGTTCAGCTTTTGGCAAAATCGGCCAATTGCATAAGCGTACCAGAAATTTTGAGTGCTGTAAGTATCGATAAGGACGAAGTCAGCTTTTTTTCTGTTCCTGTACACCAGTCGGAGCATATCTGCAAGGCGCAGGAGTTTGTTCTTTTTGGAAGAAGCGGTTTTTACATTAAATCCTTCTTCTCTAAGTAGTGGTGCCAGAGTATCAATGGAGGTGGGAGTGCCGCCGCGGGAACGAAGTTTGTTTCCAATATAAATCAGGTTTTGCATTTGAAGAAGCTGAAGTAAAAATAGGAAATTTTCTTTCTGTTCTTTTTATTCATGAATACTATTTTCTCTTGGAATTCGTGAATCTTCGATTTCCATTGATGAATCCTTCAACTCCGCTTAGGAGAACCAATCCCGACGCCTCCGGACTAAGCTTACGAAAATGGGTCTAAATTCTTCGTTCGCTGTCTAATTTTTGTGAACTCGCGTGAGAGATTTTTATAACGAGAAAAGATCAGGACGCGCAAACCCGCCTGACCCTAGTGGCAGACATCAGAAATTTAAGGCTGACTTCTTTAAATTTTGCCGTAAATTTTTTGTAGACCGCCTTAATCCGAAGAAAAAGCAGCTTTAGTGAGAAGCATTAAACCTTAATATTTATCTGATTTTTTGGAATGAAAGCTGCCCAGATTCATTGTATTCTTCCATCCTAGGAAGGGAGAATGAAATCGAATTATATTTTACCTACTATTGTTTCCTTATCAAGAAACATTTACCTTTGTTGAAATGGTAGTAGTATATGACACAGAGATTTAAAGTGGAATTTCTTGAGGAAGTTGATCACTTTTTAGAGGGACTGGATGACAAGACGAGAACAAAAATCCTTTATAATATTCGTAAGGCACAGGTTATAAACGATAATGAACTTTTTAAAAAGCTAATCGCTTTCTGGGACAAAACTGATAAAAAAGAAACACTGATCATATCGACGCATGGTATAGAAAAGAAAACTGCTAAAACACCTTCCAAAGAGATCAAAAAAACCGAAGAAATAATGAAACAATATTTCGCAGCAAAAAAATAAAGTTATGAGCAATAAAAATATGACGACTAAAAGTTTAGACGAGATAACCGAAAAATATGTTGGAAGAGTTGGGACGCCGGAAAGAGATGCGTTCGAAAACGAACTTCGGCTAGATCTAATAGGACATGCAATTAAAGAGGCACGCAAAGAAAGAAATCTTACACAAGCTCAACTTGGAGAATTAGTGGGAGTTCAAAAGGCTCAAATTTCAAAAATTGAAAATCATATAACAGATGCACGTTTTGATACAATAATGAGAGTATTCAAAGCCTTAAACGCTAAAGTAAATTTCAATGTCACCTTGTTAAATCAGGAGTTGAAATTATCTTAATTTCTTCTCTATAGATCTCCTGGGGAATACATTACCGACTATAAAACTTAATAATCCGGGAAGTACTTAGGAAACGAACTTTACTGAAGCACCGGCAGCCAATGGCCAGAATTTAAACGGATAAAACTAACCGCTGTCAGGGTTGCTAACCGCTGACAGGGTTGGAACCGACAATTCACCCAAAACAAAATCTCACAAATCATTTTTTGTACATATATTTGTACTTCTAAAAATACAGAATTATGCTAATAACAACTGTTTCGGAATTTAGAAAAGATATCAAAACTTACCTGGACCGGGTTGTAAAGAACTTTGAAACATTGATCATCAATCGTGGAAAAGATTCTGGAATTGTAGTTATGTCTCTGCAAGAATACAATTCTTTAATGGCTACAAATCACGAATTGTCTTCCCGAAAGAATGAACAAAGGTTAGATTCTGCAATTGCCAAGCTAAAAAGCGGAACGACTTTCAACAAAGATTTAATCGAAAAATAAATGAAGTATATCTTCGTAGACGAATCCTGGGAGGATTATTTGTATTGGCAAAAAACAGATAAGAAAAAGTTGAAGAAAATAAATGAACTTCTGAAAGACATCTCCCGAAACCCTTTTGATGGAATTGGAAAACCTGAACCCTTAAAACATAAATACGCAGGATTTTGGTCAAGACGAATTGATAGCGAACATAGACTGATATATCAATATAATGAAGGAGAAATATTAATCGCGAAATGTAGGTTTCATTATGACTGAAGATGTCGGTTGTCGGTTGTCGGTTGTCGGTTGTCGGTTGTCGGTTCGGTTTAAGGAAGCAAATCTGACAACTCACAACTGAGAACTGAGCTTAACTTTTCCAGTTTTTCTCTACATATTGAATGAAAGAAAATATTTTACCGCCCAAAAGATCATATTTCTTTCTCAAATCCTTTATCTCCGGAATTTCATAAAGTTCATCAATCATTTCCAGCTGAGAAAAACATTCAAGAAGAGAGGCGTGACTGTAAGTCAGGAATTTAATGAAATCCTGTTTATAGGTTCTTCTACCATATCCTTCGACTATATTATCTTTTATACTCTTAGAGGATCGTCTCACCTGACTCCCCTGCTCATATAATTCAAATTTTGGCATTTTCAGAGAAGCTTTATGTACTTCTATAGCATAGGCAAATGCCAAATTGTAAATATCCAGATCTTTGTAGCTTTTCATGTCTTTCAGTTTTCGGTTATCAGTTGTCCGTTCTCAGTTCCCGGTTATCGGTTCTCGGTTGTCAGTTCTGGGTTGTCAGTTTACCGGTTGTCGGTTCTCAGTTATCGGTTTCAATTATGTGGAGTTTAATCATTAGTTGTCGGCCTTAAGCTAAGAATAAGATTAGACTATCAGTTAAGACTGAACCTAGCGAAATTAACTGAGCCAGGGAGACTGTTCAGAAAAGTGTGTCAATTTAATAAATTAGATACATGGAAAATAAAGAAAAGCCAAATGATTATGACGCCTTAGTAGCTGAATTAGCTAAAGGCGTTTCTTCTGGTCAATCCTTGACTGGTAAGGATGGTGTTTTTACCCCACTATTAAAACGAGTGATCGAAGCGAGTTTAGAAGGAGAAATGGATGCTCACTTAAATTCTGAAGGTAAGTTAGCAAAGAACCGCCGCAATGGGCGTGGGCGAAAAAATATCAATAGCTCGTTGGGCGGCTTTGAGATTTTTTCGCCGCGTGACCGGGACGGTTCGTTCCAACCTGAGATCATAAAAAAGCGACAACGGCGCATCAGTAGTGATATAGATGCACGTATTCTTTCCCTCTATGGTAAAGGAATGAGTTACCGGGATATACAAGATCATCTTAAAGAGATGTATGATGTTGAAATCTCTGTCGGTACTCTAAATGCCATTACAGATCGGATAATCCCAGAGATTTTAGAATGGCAAGCCAGACCTTTAGAGAGTGTTTACCCAGTGATTTGCTTGATGCAATGCACTTCAAAGTCAGAGAACATGGTAAAGTAATTGCTAAGGCTGTTTATTCTGTTTTAGGGGTTAACAGAGACGGAGAGAAAGAAGTGCTGGGGATCTACTTCGGAGACAATGAATCCAGTAGCTTTTGGAGACAAGTACTTCACAAACTTCAGTCCAGAGGGGTTCAGGATGTTTTTGTAGCGTGTATAGATAATCTCAAAGGATTTGCAGATGCTATTGAAGATATATTCCCTAAAACTGATGTACAGCTATGCCTGGTACATCAAATGAGGAATAGTCTTAAATATGTATCTCATAAAGATGTTAAACCTATCATTACAGATCTAAGAAAGATCTATACAGCTATAAATGTAGATGCAGCAGAGCAATTTTTGACTCTGGCAGAGGAAAAGTGGGGAAATAAATACAATGTAATTTTTAAAAGTTGGAGAGCTAACTGGGGTAGATTAATTAACTTTTACAAATATCCACCTGCATTAAGAAGAGTCATATACACTAATAATCCCATTGAAAGCTTCCATAGAATGGTACGAAAGGTCACTAAAACCAAAGGAGCTTTCACATCAGAATACGCTATTGTGAAACAAATATATTTAGCAACAATCAACGCTAAAACCAAATGGAATGGTTGTATGTTTGGATGGTCATCAGTTCGTAAAGATCTGGTAGCTTACTTTGATAATAGATTTTTAACCGATGACACACTTAATTGAACACTCCCACTGACAACTCACAACTGACAACTCACAACTGACAACTCACAACTGACAACTCACAACTGATTCATTCAAAACAGAAATCCACTCCTCCTTCACGATCTCCCAATCAAACCTCCTGACCTTCTCATAGGCCGCTTTAGCTATATTCTGACACTTTTCCGGGTTCTGGAGCAGGTCTTCTATAGCAGAGACCATGGCGGGGACGTCGTTCTGTGGTACGAGGATGCCGTCCTTGCCGTTTTCTATAAGGTAAGGCATTCCGCCGACATCCGTAGAGATCACGGGGAGACCGAGGGCCATGGCTTCTATTACGCTAATCGGCGTATTATCAACATCGGTAGAGTTTATAAAAAAATCGTAGTTCACAGAGAGTGCTGACCATTCCTTCTTCTTCATTTTCCCCGGAAATTCAACAGGTAAATTATTTTCTGACGCATATTCCAAACATTTGGCCAGAGAACCATCCTTCTCCGGCCCCACCATGCACAATTTGGCTTCGGGATGATTTCTGTATACCTGTTCAAAGACCTTAATAGCCATCAGCGGATTATAACGTTCCTGAAACCTCCGGACCCAAAGAAAATTGGGCTTAAATGTCTTCCTCTCCTTAAAAGGATAATTTTCGAGGGTGATGGAGTTTGGAATGATCCGGGAGTTGGTAAAGCCGTGATCTACAAAGATGTCATATAAAAAATGTGAAGGGGCAACATTAATACGGGCGTTGCCGAAAAGCGATTTGGTAAGATTAGGGGTTTTATCCAGACGTTCCTTTAAATTTCCGCCGTGTAATATAGGGATGTAAGGCAGTTTTAATTGCTGGCAAAGCTTACCAATGCTATAGGCATAATAAAAATTCTGAGCGCCGTAAGTATCGATAAGCACCACATCAGTTTCTTTGCGATGGCTCCAGATGAGGGAAAGCATTTCTACCAGGCGGAGGGCTTTGTTATCTTTCCCGGAAGCGGTTTTAACCCAGTAACCCTCCTGCTTTAATACTTCACTAAAAAAAGAAATATAGGTAGCGGTAAAGGTGGGATTGGAAAGATTGTTACCTATATAAAGAATTCTTTTTTTCATCAACTATTCTATAGCCGTACCGGCCGTTTTTTCTTCAAGGCTTTTTACTTTTCCTGATTTTTTCTTGTCCTCCACGATGTATAAAAGAGCCAATCCATATACAAATGCCGGCAAGGCGATCCTCATCGCCGAATGGTTTATGGTAAGGAACCAAAAGGCGACAAAGGCTAAAAAGTAGTAATTATTTTTAAATTTCAGCCAGAATAATAAAGGCACAAATATAAGAATAAGGATGGCAAAAATACCAAACATACCATGTTCTGATAAGAGGCGGCTTAATTCATTGTGAGAAGCTACTGCCCATCCTCTAAATTTCTTTCCCCTATCCACACCAATTCCTATAAATGGATTTTCGTAAAACCCCTCTAATTCAGTTATTATTAATTCTGCTCTACCGGTAGTAATATCATCTTTTAGTTCTCCTGACGCGTCACGACCGGTATACCTGTTCACAATTAAACCCTGTGTCTCTCTGGCAGTGTATCCAACTACTATTAATGCTGCTATTCCCAGCATCCCTAATTTAACCAGAATTCCGCTTCTTTCTTTTGCGTTTTGCTTGTAGTAAAAAAGAAATACAAAAGCTACTATGCAAATAATGGCAGTTATTACGCCTCCTCTTGAAAAAGTAACCAGGGCTCTGTAGCTCATCAAAGCAAAAAGGATTAAATCAACAACATTTATATAACTGTTCCTGATTGTAAAAAGCCTCATAAAAAGTACCACTGAACCTAAACCTAATACTGTAGCAATTTGATTTGGTCCGTATCCCCCCGATGTTGCAAAGTTTGAATTAGTTCCATACATAAGAGTTTCACCCACACTTGGGGTACGGAAATACAGATATATCATAGTGGACACCAAAGGCAGCACCAACATTAAAAGCACTAAATTAAATTCCTTCCTGGAAATTTTTTTGTAGTAGCAATACAAGGCAGATATACCGAGACAGACGGGACCGCTAAGATTAAAAGCTACAGATCTCCTAAATTCCCCTAAAGTACTATCCATAGATTGAGACGCTACAAAAATGGCTGGAAATAGCAGAAGAAGATAGATCCAATAGGGGATTGTTTTCGCAGAGGCACCTTTATAGAACATCCCAATCAACAAAAACAGGATAACGGAATATTTTCCTGTTTCCCAAAAAACCGTCGCATGCGTCATCCGAAAGAAAACTTCGGCGCCGGCCATATAGGCAGCAGCCATTAAAGCTTCATTATGTCTATTTCGATTGTTAAGAACTAACAATATTAGCAGAATGAAAACGACAGGTAAAATTAAAGCAGCCAAAGGTCTGTGTAAAAACACAACGAAACCTATAGCTACATGAAGCAGCACAAGTGTAAAATAATTATAATTTAATATGCTCCCCATGACCCGGTACTTCTTTCTGCAAAATTTTTTCTTTGACTTCGTTTAAAAAGGAATTAAACGTAAATTTAGAGGATAACATATAATTCCGTGTCACAATTTCTCTGTACTCCGCTTCCTTCAGCAAGAAACTTTTTTCCAAAACGGAAAATAATCTTTCTTTTGTTATCGGCATTAGTAAAAATCCGTTTTCTCCATCTTTGACTAATTGATCAATACAGGAGACATCTGAAACTATAGGTAGGCATCCATAATTCATTCCTTCAGCTATCACCTTTGGAAAACCCTCACTTTGGGAAGGAAGAACAATAAAGTGGCACGTTGAAAGAATTGAATGTACCTTTTCTCTTGGCTGAGAACCGTGAAAGACAATTCCGGGCATGATATGTTCATATTTCTCTTTTAATGGCCCATCTCCTACAATATGCACCCGGTCAAATTTATATTTGAGATCTTCCAAAGCAGACATAAAAATATCAAAGCCTTTCTTTTCTGTCAGGTTTCCTACGAAACATATATTTACACCCTCTGCAATTGTTTTTTGTTCAATTATAATCTTTCCTGATTCCCTATTCTTTTCTGTTAGACACGGATTTTCAAAAGGGATTATGTTCTCTGCATGATCTGGCCAGGAACCATTCACAGTTACCTTACGGCTCTGCTGCTTTAGCATCCAGCGTTGCAAAGAATACCCCAGGGGAGGATTTTCCTGCTTCCAGTTTCCCGCGTACTTAAACCAGCCCTTCTTCTTATATTTCATGGTTAGGTAAGGGATCAGGTAAATCCCTATTCCGGTAGGAGCCCGAAACTGAAATATATCTGATCTTTCTAAGACCCCGGACACAATTCCAATTGTTTTTCTCAAATTGCCTAAAACCGTCAATTTTTCTTTTAGAGAATTTCCTCCGGAAGGCGGCAGAGGCACAAATTCCACCTTGCCGGACTTGTAGGGAACTGCACTGAGAGGAGCATCTTCTTTATGGAGGAAGGCAACATGATAGATTTTTTCAAAAATAGATGAGAGATGATCGATCTCAGCCACTGTTGGTCCCCATCCCACAATGCGTCCATCGGATGTTCTGTAATGAGCAGTATGTGAAATAATCGCTAAGATCATTCTTCCAGTAATTCTATATATTTCCCTATTACTTTTTCCCACCGGAACTGCCGGGCCCACTGCACAGCATTAGAACTATATTCTTGATAATTCGCGAGAATCCCATCAACTGCAGCAAATACTTCTTCCGTATCACTTTTATTAACCAGCACTCCTGAAAAACCATCCTGAACAGCTTCTTCAATTCCACATCCCTTTGAACCTATGGATGGTATACCAAGAGAATTGGCTTCAAGAATTGCAATCCCAAAACCTTCTACATCGCCCACTTTGGTATTTTCACTTAGCATCACGAAAATATCAGCTTTTAGAAGTAAATTACATTTTTCAGCCTCATTCACAGCACCGAAGAATATAATTGCCTCTTCAACCTTTAACTGCCTTGCCAGGTCCTGCAACTTCTCTTTTTCAGTAGGAATACCTATTATATAATATCTAAGATCAGGATATTTCTCCAGAAGGCGGGGAAGAGCTTTAACAACATTCTGTTGTCCCTTTCTTTGAGTCACATTGCCAACAGTGATCAGAACAGGCCTGCTTTCCGGTCCAATACTCTCCATCCGGGGACATTGCAGACGGAAACCATTATGGATGACATGTACTTCTTTTAAAGATGATAATTTAAGTAAGGATTTCGTGAAGTTACTAACAGCAACAACTTTATCAAAGCGTCTCAAAGAAAAATCTGTGAAATTACGTAAACCTCTATTCGGTAGTAAAAGCTCACTTCCATGGACCATGGCAATATTTCTTTTATTCTTACGAAATGATAAAAATGCTCCTAACCACAACTGAAATTTGCCTGAAGCTAAAATTACTTCACTCCTACCCGCCAGATGAAAAGCTATTTTTATTCTGTGCAAATAGCTTAAAATTATCAGCTTTCTTCTCGGAATTCTTACCACCTGAAAATCGAGAGCAGCATCAAATTTACTTTCTTCTTCTCCTGTCTCTGAACGTCTGTCAGTAAGAACAGTAACAGAATACCCGTGATCTGCCAGACCCTGAGCGAGATTATAAGAATGGTTTCCTATGCCGCCGGGCTGGGGTGGAAATTCGGAAGTAAATATGGAAATTTTACTTAAACCCATGAATTCGTGCTCCTTGCTCTATTTTTTTAGTTGCCAGTCTCCAGGAAATCAAAACCTGAAGCAAGACCAACGGAAACAAAAGTAGAGAGATAAATGCTCCAAAAACTACAAATTTCCTTTCATTTCTGTAACGATAAGGTATTATAGAAGGCGGAACTGATTTTAGCAGAGCTAAAAGACTTCTTTTTGTTCCAAAATATTTCCTGTAAAAGTAAAGCACACTGGGGACCGGTCTTGGGGAAAGTAAGTTTTTTGGCCGGAACGAATCCCAACTTCCCATTTCTCTTAATCCACCTGAATGCGCTTTTAAGTCAATACAAAAAGCATAAGGATTGGAAATACTTTTGAAGCCAAGGAGGAAAGTCCGTAAGCCGAATTCCCCATCCCCCATTCTCTGCTTTTCAAATTGCCTGTCAAACAGACCTGTTTTTTTAAAAATGTGTTTGTAGAGCATTGCGTTTCCGGAAGCAAATTGGGAGGCAATCGCAAAAAATGATCGATCTTGAGGAATCTCCGCTCCCTCAGGAAAAAAAACCCCGGCTGAAATATCTGCATCGAAAAAATCCAGGCAAGCCAGATGACTGCTTAACCAGTCTGCAGGTATTCGTACATCATCTTCAGAAAATGCAACAATATTAGATTTAGCCTCCTCTACCCCCCTGTTGCGGGCGAGCCAAAGTGCTTTTTCCTTCTGTTTCAATACCCTGATCTTTAAACGGAATTCTGAATAGAAGTCCTGCCTAAAGGGTTGCGATTGATCAATAATAATAATTTCGAAATTTTTATAATCCTGTCTCTCAAAATCAGATAAAACATCCCCCAGGTATTCATAGCGATTTAAAGTCGGAATGATTACACTAATGAGCGGCTCTTCCTTTAAGAGAGTAGATTTGTAATTTTCCCATTCCAAATCATTACTCAGGATGGAAAAATTTGTAATCCTTTTTTTACTGCTACTCCTTCTCAAGGCAATGACTTCTCTAACGACGTTATTGAAAGATATGATCCGTAGCAGAAAAACATACATCACCCAAACCGGGTGAAAATATTTTCTGAGAAAACGATATTCATCCTCCAGAGGGATTTCTTTAAATTTTGAATAGGTTGGAGCAGGACCGGTATACCCAAATTTTAACGCCCGCCAGGATCTGTCATATTCAGCGGCAGAGGAATTAATGAAATCCCGATCGGGAGGAATTTGTTCCAATACTCTCTCGGGCAGATGAGAAACAAGGGGAAAGATTGAAGTTCCATCCTTTCGGTATAATTGAAAGTAATGTGTCGGTTGAAGATATTTCAGGAAATGGAACATCATAAATTTGTGAGAGAGGGTATTAATTTTGATTGATTTTGGAAAAAACTGAATTATAAATTCTTTCAATTTCCTGCTGTTTTTCAACTAAATAATTTTCAGTATATCTTAGTTTACACCTTCCAATGATCTCCTCTACCAATAAATCCGGTCTATAATCAAGATGTTCAGGATCAACATCCATTCCGTAGTAATAATCCTTAAACTTAAAAAGTCCGCCCACCGGCCTGTCCCCAAACCGAAGGTGAATATTGGGAATTCTGAATGAATCAGCAAAAATAAGCCCGTGAAGAGAAGAGGAAGCTATAAAATGACATTGCTTAATCTGTTTGGCTACCTTAAATGGATGATCTCTTGGATCTATGATCTTGATTTCAGCAACACAAGATAAATTTTTAATAAAATCAATATCTCTTTTATGGGGTACTATTCCCAATTTAAACTTTTTCTTCTCCTGACATGGGTAAATTTTAGAAGCAAGTATCCCCGGATCAGCATATAAAACTTCAGGGGGTGCATCACATCTTTTTCCGCTCAGGGGTCCTCTGATTATCTTTATTTTCCATTGATTCCTTTGTCTGTCATACCTTTCAGAAATAAAGCCGGCGCCGAGTAAATATCCTGAAAACTCCCTTTTAAAGTTTCCCAGGATTGAACCAGTCAATACCGTTTCACTTTCTGCGGGAGAAGCAAATATCAATTCAGCACCAAAAAAATGTACCAGATCTCTGTTAAAACTATCTCCAAAATTATTGATCCGGGCATAATAAGAATGAATTATTTTTTTCCTATAAATCCCGGACTTCAGTTTCCTCCAATTATTCACCAGATCAAGATATAACTGGTGAAAATTAAGATAGGTAGTTTTTAAAAAAGAATATTTCTTTTTTGCCATTCCTGAATTTTCTTATTCTATTAGAACTTCGAGAACTTCCCGGTATATTTTCTCTTTTTTAAAATGTTCTCTATATAAGGTTTTATAAAAGTTCCTGTCTATGCTTTCCAGACTTACGATATCAGCAATTTTTTGAGCTAAAGCTTCAGGATCTTCAGGATCGAAAAGGATCTGTTTGACTTCTGTGTTTTCTTTATCCACAAAATCAAGGGCGCCAAATCTTTCCGATACAAGAACAGGGATACCTAAAGAAAGTGCTTCAATAAAAACCAATCCAAAAGATTCAAAAAGACTCGGTAAAATGATCAGATCCATTTTATTATAAAAATCCACCATCTGGCCTGCTGACAAAACTCCTAAAAAGTTCACTTCCTCTCTAAGGTTGAGTTCGCTTACCTGTATTTCCAGGTTTTTGCGGTTAGGACCATCTCCCGCCAAATAAAATTTCAACTCTTTTGAAGCATTGGCTTTTGCTGAGGCAATAGCCTTTATAATTACCTGCTGATTTTTAATTATTGTAAATCTTCCGGGGCAACCTATTAAAAATTGATCCCTTGTTTCTTCAATTTCGATCAGTTTTGGTTTAACCTCTTGAATATTTGACCAAAAAGGTATAGGGATAATTTTAGACCCTCTAACATGAAAAACCTCCTTTAACTCTTTTTCGAGAATATGGGAATTGACTATGATCTTGTCAGCAAGTTTATAGAACTGCCTCTTTATAATAATTACATAATGTCCCGGATCACCGTGTTTTTTTAAAGAGTGGACCCAGACAATATTTCTTTTTATATTTAAAATTTTACCCGCTAACATGGACGGATTAGCATAACTGAAATTGGAAATAATAACATCGGGAGAAATTTCTTTTATGCATTTAAAAATTTGAAAATAGTCGCTTACATAACCTCCTTTTTCTTCGACAATAATTTCTAAACTTCCAACCTTATATTTTCCCGGGTGTTCCTTTAGGGAATATACCTTTACTTCATGACCATCTTCAATTAGCTGTTGGCCTAAGTCCATGAAAAAATCAGAGAGTAATCCTTTGTTGTAGGTAAAAAGAAATAATATTTTCATTACTTCCAGTTATTCTTTTTATTCCAGTAATAAGATCTCAGATCCCGGTATAATTTAATTTTCGCCCGTAACCTGGTATTTTTTCTACTATGAGGAAATTCTTCCAGAGGGATCTCCAAGCCCAGAAAATCACACAAGGTTTTATAATCGAAATTCTTTCCTTGTTCCATAACCAAAAAATTGGGCTTATTTTGAAAGAAATCTAAAACCTTCTTATTATGGCCTGTATAGATCCTTTTGTAGGTTTCCTCGAAGCCTTCAGCACAGGGAACATTATAGATCTTTCTATGCAATGGCACCCTAATGCTGCCCCAGTGCCTTACAACACTATTTATCCAGCCTTTGGTTTCTCTAAGGGTCAGTATAAATTTTGCGTCGGGATAAAGATCGTGTAATTCTTTATAGAAAAGAGGCCAGGGCATATCCTGCACAGCATCCCAATCTTGCAGGGTTCTATGGATATAATCCTTCAGATCCTTACTGTCTTCAAACTTCAAAAGATTCTTATCACCTCCATATACCCTGTAACCCAAACGCTTGAGTGCTGTTTCAAGCGAGGTAGTACCTGTTTTATGAAACCCTATGACAAACACTTTACTCCTCATTCCCATTCCGCGAAATTTCTGTAGCTAATATAGTTTTAAAATAAGGGCCCAGAGTTAATCGTTCCTCCCAGAGTTTCCTGTTATTGATCAATAGTTTCTTAAATCCACCTGAGTTCATTTTTTTATGAAAATGATCGATCTTTTCTCCTATACAATTAATTTCGCTCTTTTCTACCCACACCACATGATCCTTCCATTCAATCTGGTTATCCAGTGGCAAACCTCCGTTGGTATTTACATAAACAGGAATTCTACCCATAGCCAGGGTTTCATAAAACCGCACTGAAAAATTCCCTGATCCCCTCGCGCAAAAAACATAGTCTGAATCTTTGATATTATTAAAAAATTCTATTACGCTGTCATGGGAAAAATCATGCATTATACCTGCTCTATAATTCTTTCTAACTATAAAATTTGTTTTAATCCCGGGAGAGTTTTTAAGAATACCCAGAACTCTACCTCTAAAGTAAGAACTCGACAGGAATTGTTGTGGCTCTTCATTTCTCAGATCCAGGAGAGACAATACATTTTGAAGTTCAATTTTCATCAGTTCAATTGCTGCATCGACTCTTGAAGTTTTAGCAAAACCACAAAAACCTACTTTAGGTAGATCTCCATAGGTTCTCATGAAGATTTGGCGGGAATCGTAAAAAGTTTTTAAAGGATCCAGTATAAACGGTGGAATAATTATCTCATTTTCCTTCCTGGAGGTTTTATTCACTGCCAGTCTGAATATTAGGACATTTGGAAAAAATGGAATTTTAAGACCTATATCCCCGGCATTATAAATAAAAATTTTTTTGCCCTGGTGAGAAAATTGATCAATAAATTTTAACGCCGACTCCCTTTTCCCGGAAATTACATAATAATTCCACGACATAGGAAGTATTAAAACATCTGCTAATGTTGGATCCTCAACAAAAGAAATATCACTTGAAGATATTCCATATAAACTTATTCGTTCCGCATCAGAATATCCTTTAATTTTCAAGAAAGGCTTCAGTAAAGGAAACATATGTCCACGATAACCGGCATCATAAAGCTCCTTTGGATAAAATATTTTCGCCCTTTTCATTTCTAAAGTCAATACAATAATATTTTTGACATGGCTTCTGTGGATCTTTTTGCAACGATGATAAACAAGTTCAACTTCTATCAGGTTTATTACAGATATTATTTAAAAAATTAAAATTCATGTTTTTTGATTTTAATCGCTCTACTTCTCAGAACCCTGTTTCGAACGGCTTCTTCATCCCTGATGAAAAGTGTATTAAATTTTTCTTTGTTATAGGAATCGAGAACTATTAACTTCCTGGAATTATAATTATAAGCATAAGGAGTAAAACCCAATTCGACAATTTCTTTAAAAATATCTTCATCATCAATACCATACCTTTTCCCCGATCTGTTGAGTTCCATTATCAGCACCTTAAGTTTTTCAGATCTCAAAATTTTATTTGCTCCTTTTAGAGCAAAGTATTCATATCCCTCAACATCAAGTTTAATGGCTTCAGGGATTTCATTCCTTAATAAGTGATCTATAGTGGTAACCTTGACCTGAACAGCATTAGCGTAAGAATCAGAAACAATTCTATCCATAGTATTCCGGTCGGTTGAAAAAAACAAATTATTCTCTGAATGTGAAATGCCAAGATTTAAAGGTTGTATTAATTGTTCCAGCCGGTTTAATTTGATGTTGCGACGTAGTTGTCTGAAAGTTTCAGGTACCGGCTCTACAGCGATTGACCTACATTTGGTAAGACCGGAAAGCAGCATAGAATAATGCCCTAAATTTGCTCCTATGTCCAAAAAAAGATCATCCTCCTTCATGAAATGCAGCAAAAAGATTGATTCCTCAAATTCATACAGCCCGTAATAAATATTAGCAACTAAGCCTGCATCACCCTTTCTGGCATAAAATTTTAGTCCCTCGATCCAGGATATCGTTTGTTCCTGCTTAAACCTGCTCCTTATATGAAATAACAAGTAGCGGCAAAATGCTGCCACTGGATTTTTGCAGGTAAGCGGATGGCTCCTGAACTGTTTATACCTTTGATTAATTCTCTTTAGATTATTCATAAAATCTCTGGAATGAGGTACTTTGCATATCAGTTGAAAAATTATCTTTCACCCTTCGGACTGCATATTCGGAATAATTAGATAATTTGGATGCAGGGAATGCCAGCACTTCGGTTATTTTGATCGCCAATTTCTCTGCTGAAAGAGAATCTACCAAAAGTCCGGATTTTTCATTTTCGATATTTTCAGGAAGGCCTCCTACAGAAAATGCAATACATATCTTTCCCAGGGCCTGAGCTTCTAAAACTGCGTTACAGAATCCTTCGCTTAAACTTGTTTGCACATAGATATCTGCATCATTAATATTTTGAATCGTCTGCGCATGCGAAAGAGCTCCCAGAAAAACAACATGTTTCTCCAGCTTTTTCTCATATACATGAAAGCGGTAACGCTCCTCTTCCTTTTTATCCCCGGCTCCTGCAATTAACCATTCAAATTCAATATTTTTTTCTCTCAAAATTTCTGCTGCAGCTATCAGTATATCCATGCCTTTGATCCAATGCAATCTGGCAACGGTTATAAGTTTTAATTTGTCATTTTTAATCCTGGACCTGGAAAATTTTGGAAGCATCACCGGGTTCACGGCCGGATGTATAATCTCAGCCGGTTTTTCTTTAGGTAAGCCCAGATGCATCGCTTTATTGAGAAGGTATTCAGAAATAGCATGTACCTTATCCACCTTTTTCCAAAACAATTGATAACACCCGGGATTTTTTAATGGATATACGTCTATATCAAAACCTCTAAAACTAACTGCCATTTTAGCTCCAATAGCTTCTGCTATGCATTCCCTCTCCAGTGCCATAGTTGCAAAACCAAAATGAAGCCAATCCACTTCTGCCTTTAGCATGTGGGAATTCAAATATATTTTTTTTAGGATTTTAGATAAAGTCGTGCCTTCTTTCTTTTCGAAACTTATAAATCTCCGGACATTATTAAGAGAACCTACCAGTCCGATGTAAGTGAAAAGCGTATGAAAAATTTGCAATGCAGGGTTTTTGGACAGAGGTGGCCTGGTATATACAGGGCATAAATCAAATCCGATTTCATTCTCCTGACAGTATAAATTTACTTTAAAACCTTTTTCCTGCAGCCCCTTGATCTTTGACCTGAAAAATGTCTCAGTATAACCCGGTGGTTTGGCAAGTACGATCCCTATGGTCATATTACGAGGTTTGTCTTTGATAAAGCTCACATTCAAATTTATCCAGGATAACATTAATTTCCCTGTATTGCTTCGGTGAAAATTTTGCCTGATCCATAACCGAACCTCTTATCTCACTGCCGGGGTGGGTTTTGCTGGAAGGCAAGGTATATCTATTAGGAAGATCGTTTACTGGCTGCAGCTTAAAATGCTCACAAAGTTCCAGGAAATTATTAATGTCGCTTCTCAAATGTTCATGGTAAATAATTCTGGATTTATAAGAATAAGGTTCTCTCGTCTGAAGCGGAATTACATTTTCCAGACACCATCTTAGGGCAAGAACTTCAATTTCAGAATAATTATCGACTTCTTTTAAATTGACCTTAAATTTGGAATAGACCTGTTCCACAAGTTCTTCCTGCTGCTGAAAATGGCTGAGATCATAGAGCCAGGAAAACCTCACCCTTTGCTGGGAATGAATTACGCCATAAGGATTCCGGAGAATATGAATCAGGGGAATTTGAAAATGCTCATTCATAAAATGTGCAGCCAGATTTGCACGAACAAATTTGACAATGATCTTTTTAGGGATCAAAGGCCAGAGATGTCTTTTGAATTTCCTGTTACTGCATTGTGCTATCCAATCATTATCCACCTGATTTAAAAATATCTTTTTGAAATAATTTTCAGTAAGAGGAGAAATATTACGGGAATTGAGATCCTTATCACAGATCAGCTTCCCAAGCTCCGTACTAAATTCATGTTCCGGTTCAAATAAAAGACGATATCGATGCTGCGCTGCAATGGTTTCAGCCAGCCAACTGGTACCGCTTCTGGCAGAACCCACTATTATTATATGTTTATTGTACCTGTTTTTCAAATTAAGAGCAAAGCTTTACATATAGTTTTTCATGATCCTGAATAAACTGATCCATAGAAAAATGTTCTACCGTATATTTTCTTAATGTGTGACCTAATTCCTGTCTGTAAATTTCCCCGCTACCTTTTAGTTCCCTGAGTTTTTTGGCAAGGTCTTTCTCATTGGAGGCTTCGAACATAAGTTTCGGAAAATCTTTCAGAACAAAGTTAATTCCAGAAATAGCAGATCCCAGCACCGGGATACCCATACTCATCGCTTCCACCAAAGCCATTGGCATTCCTTCTTTCCTTCCCTCATCCAGAGTTGGAATAACAAATACGCCGGCCCCGGTGATAAAAGGCCTCACGTCTTTCTGTTTCCCTGTGAATTCCACTTGCTGCTCAAGATCTAACTGACCTGTAAGTTGTCGTAATTTTTCTGAATAAGGATCCCTATCGTTTCCCACTATCTTTAACCTGACCATCTTATCATCAAGTAGATGTACTGCTTTAATTAAAATTTCAATTCCCTTAACAGGAACAAGATTGGCCACTGTGACAATTTTAAAATATTGATCTTCTTCTTTTTTTGTTGAACTGAAGATCTCCGGATTGTAATAACGCGTGTCAATACCTATTGGGATGAGCTGTTGGGATTTTTTGTAAGGAAAGTAATCCCGCATTTCGTGATTTATGGTGATTATGTAATTAGCCATAAAACTTCGTATTTTCCAGTGTCTGTTACCCCAGCTCATCGCTTTCTTGGTATAGATCCATTTTACACCGGCCAATTTTGCTGCCAGGGCTTCTGTCCAGTCACTGCTCCAGTGCCAGGAGTGGATAAGGTCAAAATGATTTTCTTTAAAAAAAGCGATTACAGGCTGCAGCCTTTTAATTAATGTAATATATGGCCGGTAATCAACATTGGTATTCATGATAACAACAGGAACATTCAGCTTCTCTACTTCCTTAAAAAATTCACCTCTGTTATGTTCACAGGCTATGCTAATTTCAAACCTGTTCTTATCCAGGCCTTTGACCAGATCATACACCACCTTGCCGCTACCGGCAGTATCAAAATTCGGAATGGTAAATAAGACCTTAATTCGGCGTTGCATGATTGAATTTTTTATTCCAAACTGATAAGGTCAGCAAGGTACTAACTGAATGGGAGAATTGCACTCCATCCTGCTCTTTGAATTTCTTATAAAATTCTTTGACTATTGCTGGAGGGATAAATTCGCTGAATGAATCTTCATAAAGATAGTTAAGCAAATTCTCCTCATTTTTATTTCCCAGAAATTGCAGTTCCCAATTACGCTGGATATATTTTTTTCCAATCAGGGCAGCAGATTCCCTTTGAACTTTACTAATGACCCTGTAGGGTAAATTATAGGGTACTCTATTAAATGGGTAATTATGCAAATTAAAAGGTTTATGAGCTTCCCAGGTAATTTTACCCAGATCCTTATGCTGTTTTATATAAGAAAGCTGTAAACGCCGGTTCGCAAGAAAAGCTTCAGGTATTTCACAGATGAATTTACACATTCTGTCATCATAATAAGGCAGACTTACAGGATTCGCCCTGGCAAAAATCGCAAGGTTGGTTGAAGTCCAGCGGGGAGCCCAGTACATAGATTTAAAAGCTCTTATCCGCGCACTGGAGTTTTCTATTTTTATAGCTGAAAGTAAAGTTGATATTCTATCTTTAAGATAATCCTCATACCGGCCTTCAAGACCCCAGGCTTCCCAAAGAGAAACCGCCAGTTCCATTCCGCTTTTTTTGACCACTCCTTTTAACAAATAAGACAACTGATCTTTTTCTGCTAAATTTTCGGGAGCCCCTTTATCAAATAATACATCTCCCCAGTGGCCAAGGGAGAATATTCCCTGCAATTTCTTTAATTCCGGCAGCACCGCCATTTGCCGGGGATGTGTGAATTCAGAATAGCATTTATTGATCTCTGCAAGCTCATCGATCTCCTGCCACAGATAGCCGGCTGGAATTTGAATTTCCTTAAATGGGAATTGGCAAACTTCTGCAACTTTCCCGGCTATTTTACTTTCAGGATAGCCTCCGGAAAAAGAATAACTATAGCTCAAAACTTCATTGCCTAACCTTAACAGAGCCAATGCCTGGCTCCTGCTATCAAGGCCTCCTGATAAGGGAAGGATCACGGGGGAATCCTGCACCTGATCTTTTACAATGTGTTCAAATAAGCTTGTAAATTCAGCTAAAGCCTGCTCAAAACTAATTCCCCGAGGCTGGTAATACCATTCAAACCGGGAAGTGCTATTTATTAAAAAACCATCGTTATCCAAAGTATTAATGGTACCCGGCCTCATCACTTTTTTATCTTTCCAATAGGTATCCTGATCAAGAAAAAAACCGGTAGCTGCGAATACACAAATGGCTTTAAGATCCGGCTCGGAGGGGGCATTCCTCACCTTATAAAAGGAAGGGAAAACAGGAATAATGCTGGTTCTAATCTCCTTCATACTTTACTCCTTTGTAAAACTTTTTTGTATAAGCTTTCCATACCCCGGATCATCTGATCATTGGAATGCTGTTCTTCCACTTTTTCCCTTGCAGCGCGTCGAACAATTTCAATTGATCCTTCAGGCAAAGCGGTAAAGAATTCGATCTGTGCTGCTAAAGCCGCCGGATCCCGGGTAGGCACAACCCATCCCTCCCTGGCATGATCAATAAGTTCCTCAACACCCCCACAGGAAGTGCTAATTACCGGAATTCCGAGGGCCATCGCTTCCACCAGCACATTAGGTATACCTTCTTCTAAACTTGAAACGATAAGTAGATCAGCTTCTGTCATAAGCTCGTAAACCTTCTTCTGAGGTAATTTTCCTAAAATATTTACCCGCTCCTCCAGATGGTACATATTCGTTAAAAATAATATTTCCTCATTTCCCTTACCTCCCACAATAGTTATTTCAAACTCAACATCCTTTTTAACAAGGATTGCGCAGGCATGAATTGCATCGTGTAAACCTTTTTTCCAGTGTGGCCTGCCTACTGTAATAAGTTTCAGCTTCTCATTTCTGGAATAATTTTCCTGAAATTGGAAACTTTGGAGGTCTAATCCCGTATAGACAACTTCATCTAACTTTGCAGGTGAATTCCATATTTTATCTCCCTCCTGAGATATGGCCTTAGAGACGGAATGAAAGCCTGATAATTTAGGAAAGATAGAGCTCAGTTTTTGAAAATAGCTATTATTAACAAATGGCTTTACGTTTATCTGATATCCCCGCTGACTAAGAACAACGGGATATTTTCTCTCATTTATTACTTCTTCCAACACCTCCAGAAGAACCGGCCATTGAACATGAATAAGGTCCGGTTCTAATTCATTGAGGAGAACCTCCAAATTCCTCTTTTGCAGGTTTTTTCTATTGCCGAGAACAATTTTCTTTAAAGTGGAAAAAGTTGCAAAAATGTTATATTCAAAAGCAATTTTAAGGCTTTGAAAAATTAACTGAATGTTATTTTGACTACTTCCAAGAGAAAGATATTTTAAATTTTCTTTGGATGAACTTATGTTTCCTCCGAAATGCAGGAGGTAAATATGATGTCCCTCTTCAGCTAAACCTTCCATTAATCTTCTTATAAAGACCGGGGGCTGCAAACTACCTTCAAATATGATAATTTTTAAAGGCATTACTTTATCAAATTTTGAAAGACCTTCTGAACAGAAGTAATTTCGGTTAAAACAGGTACTTCCCTTCTAAAAAACAGATAAACCCTATTCCTCTGCATTTTTTGGATTTCCTTTTCCTGAAACATAAGATTTTTTTCGAAGTAATCCTCAAGCTCTTTATTATCCTTCCTACAATGATTTACTACCTCAATTAAAAACATTTTCAACTTCTCTACCTTTCTCCCGGAGAGATAAGTATTGGGGTGGGACTTAAAATTTTTATATTTTTTCACAAAATCTTCAGAATCAAAAGAATGATAATGCAGTAATAAACCTTTTACTGTAGTTTTAGGTTTTTCACCTTCTCGGTTTGTAAAGCGATGAACATTAAATGGAATTAAGCCTTTATTCAGGCGAATTGCCATTTTACCCATTTGATGACCATACCAATAGATATACTTCTCATGCTTACCGGTAACAGGATCATAAAACTTTTTAAAAATATTCTGAAAATACCTTTTAAATCTCGGTTGAGATTTAAAAAGCGTCTCTTCTGCGAAAACGTTTTGATAAAACTTCTTTGCCTGCAAAACTTCCTTCACCGGGAATTTTACTGCATTATAGTCGGCACTGATTTGAGAGAAAAAATCTTTAAGGTCAGAAATTTTCTCTGTTCCGGTTGCTATTAGTTCATCAGCATCAAGGGAAATAAGCCAGTCAAAACCTTGTTTTTCTGCCTTAATAGAAGCGTCAAAAATATTTAGGCATTGGCGTGCGGTATGATGTTCATCTGCCTGCCTCATAAACTTTTCCAGATAAGAATATTGAAGCAAATTATCGGCAGAAACAGAATCGCTCACTTCCACAAATTGTAAATCTTTGATACTCTCTTTCCCATTGTCTGTAGTGTTATCAAAATAAATATACACCTTCTCTACTCCTATGGCGTGATGATACAGAAGATTTTGCCGCAACAGGCGTTCTTCATTCCTCACAGTAAGAACTATTGCAATCTTCATCAGGAAAGAAATTTTGTTTTTATTAATTCACCTCGATAACAGCAATAGAGTTTAAGGTAAGCGAAGGATAATTTCCTTTTCCTTGAAACGCGGTTTCTTACCCTTTTGAAAAACCGATGAATATAAGGGTTAACCTTTTGATCCAGGGCTCCTTTTTCTTTTTTTGCAGCTAAACGGATAAATCTTACGTGTTCTTCGAAATACCTGGTCAAATAGTCCAAATCCTTTTCTTTTAGATTAGAGAGCCCAGCAGTTTCCTTTCTAAAATAGGCTATTGTTTCCCTATTATCAATAACTGATTTATGCTGGAAAAACTCAAAATAAAACACCCGATCTCCAATGAGCTGAAATGTGGAAAATTGGGATCTGGCGATTTCTTTTAATTCAGGAGCTCTAAAAAGTATTGCACTTACATTAAGAACCGGACAAAATAAGATCTGTTCATTCCCTATTATCTCTACATTTTTTTTAAATACAGGATGCTGGACTTCCCCCTGAATTCCTTGCTGATTAAATTTTAAAGTTTTAGCAACACTTATACTGCCACCTCCTAGCTGCTGAACCTGGACTTCAAGAAAATTGCTTTCACAACTATCATCACTTTCAGCAATCCAGATGATTTCTCCCCGGGCCAGTTCCAGGCCTTTTTTCCACTGCACAAAAGGACTTCCTGTATTTATCCGGTTAATTAAAAATTGCGTTACCTTTTCGTGATCCCGGTATTTTTCAAGTATTTCATGACTTTGATCAGTGGAAGCATCATCGAGAATGATGAGCTCAAAATTTCTATAAGTCTGATTCAGAATACTATCCATCCGCTCCTGTAGATATAGAGCGTGATTATAGTTTGGAAGTATTACAGATACCAGAGGCCTCTCTAACATTTGCTTGTTACTGTTTAGAAGAATATTCAATTAGGTATTTCGAAACAACATTGTCACTTGCATACAGTGGTAAACCTGCTCAGGATCCTGTGCATACCAGTCATCTTCAATGAGTTTTTTAATTGTTTTCTCTTTATACGAAGCTTTTAAAGGCAATAGGTTAATTAAAAGACCATATTTACTTTTACCCAGGATTCCCCTCACTTCCTCAATTTTAAAGTGCCCCTCGAACTCTTTCATCGTCCTTTTTGTAAAAGGCCATTCCCAGTCTTTATCACTTTGAAAAGGCCTGTATAATTTTCTCAGTATTTTTACAGGTGCACTTGTGTCTAATGGATCGTAAGATATCACTGTACCACCAATCTTCAATTTCTGCTTAATTCTTTCAATTAAGATCTCAAGATTTTCAAAATGATGCAAAACCCCATAGGCGTATATAATATCAAAGTCTTTCTCTTCAAAATCTGTGGACAAAAAATCAACTGCAAGTGCTTTTGCTCTATGGCAGTCTGCCTTTCTTAATTTTTTATTTAGGTCCTCAATAGCTCTGTCACTAAGATCAATGCCAATGTATTCTTTGGCATTTTTTGCCATATAAAGGGAAAGTGCGTTTCCCCTAAGACAACCCAGATCCAGGATCTTTTTATCACTTAGATCCCCAAGCCATATTTTGTGTTGCTCATATACCCGGGATTTAATATCAAATGTCCTTCTGAAAGGATCCAAAAACTTGTTTCGCAAACTGAACCACAGCTTAGTGGGCAGACTCTTTTTGGCCTCCCGCGTGGAATTATAAAATTCCTTTTGCCTCTTATTGGCTTTGAGAACTTCTTCCATTTTTTGCTTCATTTCTATTCCTTTGATATATCTTCATAAAAAGCTGTCACCTTCTGAGCAATTTTCTCCCAACTTAGTGTAAGCGCTTTTTCGCGGGAAGATATGGCCATCTCCTGTAAAGTTTCAGGCCTGCTTAATAAGTGGGCTACGGCATCAATATAAGCATTATTATCTCCCTTAGGCAGCAATAGATTTTTTGTTCCCTCCAGGTAGAATCTATTCCCCCCTACATCTGTGCTCACTATCGGAAGACCGCAAGCCAAACCTTCCAGAAGGGAATTACACGCAGTAGCCTCCCTGAGCGGTAAAAAAAGTAGAGAAGAACAATTATAGAGATTTCTCAACTCAAAATCATGAATGTCTGAATGTATTGTAATGCTCCCATGAGGTGTAATTTTATTTTGGTGATCTTTAGGAAGAACTACATGCACCTTTAAACCCTTTACTTTTTCTGAAATCCTGGGAATACAAAAATTGAAAGCATCGAAATCTCTGAGATGGTTGCCGACAAAGATAATTGTGTTTGATTCTTTCTTTACACGATCGGGTGTAAAAAATTCAGTATCCACTCCGTGGGGAATAAAAGCAATGTTCTGCAGCCGGAGCTTTTCTTTTAGAAATTCAACCTGGTTCTCTCCAACTGCAATAGCCCCATGAAGGTTCTGCAATATTTTAAAGTCTGTTATAGTTTGATATAACACCTCCGGCGGCTTGTGAAATGTGCCGCAAAACTTTGTAACCGGGAAGAACTTCCTGAATTTGACGAAATAACGTACATCCCTTTCTGCATTAAGGTAATGAACTACAGAGCTTTCCTTCCTGCTCCTGCGCAAATGTTCCAATAATTCTGCTTCCTTCCAGACGCTCCCGGCATTATACAAACCTCTTTTGTTGGAATGAGGCTTACTCACTAGTTTAGCCACATAATAAGGTAATCGGGTATTTCCATAAATTGAGGTCACAGGCATATAATCAGTCAACCTGCTATAACCAGATTTACCTGCATGGTTTTGGGAACGATGATGTATATGTATTAGGTTCGAAGGCATTATTCTTTTTATTCCAAAATTCATGGAAGGTACCAGAAAATAATTCAAATTTAAGTTTTGAAATTTAAAACTGAATCTACAGAATCTTCTAAAGCTTGATAGGTTGCATTAAGACTATAAGAGGCTTCCACCTTTTCCCTGGCTCTTTTAGGCAATTCCACCTGTGATTCCTCATTTTTAAAATACTTTAAAACATCTTCACTAAAATCTTCAGGAGTAGTTAAAATCCCATTTTTCCAATGCTCTATAACATCTACGGGACCACCGGAATCATTAATGGCTACTACAGGGGTTCCACAAGCCATAGCTTCTATCATTACCATTCCAAAGGTTTCTTTATTACTCGGGAGAGTGAATAAGTCAGCCTTTTGGAGAAAAGGAATTAATTCTGAATGTTCCATTTCACCCAAAAACCTCACATTTCTTTCCAGTTGTAACTCGACTATTAATTGCTCTAAAAAAGCAAAATAAGGTTTAGCACTTATGGGACCAATAATATCAAAGTGAGCATCGATAAAGCCGTTAGTAACTAATTTTTTAACAGCATCAATAGCTAAGTGAATTCCTTTTAATTCCACAATTCTTCCAACATATAATAGTTTGGGATCTTCATTCTTTTTTACCCTAGGCTTGAATATATTACAATCAACTCCCAAAGGAAAAACCCGAATATCTAAATTTTTAAAAAGATCCATTTGATGCATCCCCACTTTTTGAGACTGTGTGTGGACCAGAATATGATGTGCATTTTTATAATACTCACGATTCCTAATATGATCACTGTAATGCTGTCCTCCCAACATGGCAATATATACTTTATCCCTGCTTTTAATTACCTTGGATAACTCGTAAGAAAAAGGACTTGAATGGCCCGACATATTTATAATGGTAACATCAGGTGTTTTCTCCTTATAGTACCTTAAACAAGAGGAAGAGCTTTGTTTCTTCCATTTTTTATGGTCCCCACTCCACTTATATCGCACCGGGTAAAACCTATAGATGACATCTTCTATTTTAAAAGAGTATCCCCGTGATCTTGAGGTGAAATATTCCATCGAACATTCAAAATTTCTCTTTTTGGATAGAATCTGTAAAGCTTTCAAATGAGGCTGACTATGAATCGTTGGCAGATTCTTTTCATTTAGTCCTACTACCTCAGGAGTAAATGGGTGAAGAATTGATATTCTCATAGAACAAATATACTGATAACGGAAAAGGAAGAAGCCGGAGTTTAAGTTAAATGGATAAAAAGTTGACCACCCGAATTCTAATGAATTTAATCAAAAAAATGTTTTAGTCTTTTTTCAACTTTATAAGAGCCCTTCCCAAAAAAGATAAAGATCCTGCCCCAAAATTGTAACTCTAGACTTAGTGCAAAATTTATCCTTCGAACTAACGGGATTAATTCACCTATTAAATATACTGAATTTGAAGTCTGTCTTGTATCCAGAGATCTGAAAAACATCGACATAAGTCTTTTATAGTAGAAATTTATAAGCTCAGTATCTTTAGTTTCAATACCGCGGGAAAGATTTTGAAGAGCGACATAAATAACAGAGAACCTAAAAGCAGGATCAGGCTTTTCATTCTGCTTTGTTTTACTTGCATCGTGCTGGCGGTAAAGAAATAAAGGTTTATCAATAATGATATGAGAAGGTTCGGGATGCCTATAAAAGATCCTAAGAAACAGTTCAGTTTCATCTCCATACTCCAGGCCAGGCAAAAACAAAATTTTGTCTTTAAAAATTTTCCGGTTAAACAGGACAGAGTTAGTTACCAGCTTGAGTTCATACAGGGCATAACTCCTAAACAGATTAACGGATTTTTTTAGGGACACTGCCGTTTTCCTGTTCAGCAATGGATCAACAGGAAAAAAGGAACAGATCACTACCTCCACTCCTTGATTCATGTAGGAAATGCGTTCAGAAAGAAAATTGGGCAACATTACGTCGTCATCATCAAACCAATTAATATAGATACCTTTACTTATACTAAATCCGTAATTCCTACAATTGTTAGCTCCATTTTGTAATGAATCAGGCCTTTTAAAATACTTTATTCGTTCATCCTTACTACAATAAAAATCAACTAATTCTTTGGTATAATCCGTTGAGCCATCATCTACAATTATACACTCCCAATTCGAATATTGTTGAGCCAAAATTGATTCTAATGTCTCACCAATGAAAGCGCATCTGTTGTAGGTAGGGACAATAATGGATACTAACGGATTCATTTCTTACTCAGGACCTTTTTAATTTCACTTCGGAATTTGTTGGGAGGTTGTTTCGGAGCAATCCTGGAGATCAATATATACAATTTCAACAGAAGATATTTTTGAAAAGATAAATATCCGGCCTTATAAAATCTGTTCAAAAGCTTATCCATTTCCTGGAACAGGCCAAAATCTATAACCTTCAGAAAATTTTGTCTTAGATAATTATTAAAAGCTGGTTTGGATGCAGGAAAACTCATTAGGACTGAAAAAAAATAATTTATAATTTTTATTCTTTCATTGTATATGGTTCCATTCACAAAGTTTATCGCAGTCGTGTTACTTCCGTGAATTCGTCTATAATTCAAAGGCTTATTAAGATAAATGATCTCATGCTTGAGAAATAATGAAAGATAGGAGAATTGATCACCCGTGTTTTTATATTTCTTTAATTCCAAAATATCTACTGTTTCTTTGAATTTCTTCAAATTAAAGAGAACAGCACTCACATTCAGGATCAACATGTTATCTATAAAATATTGTGGAGCTTTTGTCTTGTCACTAAAGAGGTGAAAATCTGATTTAATTGAATTAATAAGTTTGTGACGTTCAGAAATTCTTTCCTTGATATTAGAATCCTGATCGACATTAAACGAGTCAGTAAAAACTAATCCTGCATTTTCATGTTCTTCTGCCAGTTTTACAGTTTCTTCCAGAAATGTTTCGTGAGCAAAGTCATCACTTTCTGCAATCCAAAGATATTTTCCTCTAGCCAGGTGGATCCCTTTAACCCATTGTCTAAAAACCGATCCTGAATTCTTCCGGTTCGAAATTACCGCCTTCACCCTCGGATGCTCTTTGTAATGATTAAGAATCTCCAGACTTTCATCCGTAGAACCATCGTCAAGTAAAAACACTTCAAAACTAGTATAAGTCTGTTTTAAAATACTCTCAATTCTTTGTCTTAAAAAATCAGCATGATTGTAATTGGGAACTATAACTGAAACGAGAGGACAATTGGACATAATCTTCATTCGATTAGGGTCTCTACCAGGGAATTTAGATACTACTGACGAAGATAACGATATAACCTACCAATTGGATGGTATTGCTTTAGAAGCTTCTTTTGAGTTTTGTAACCAAGGTACCAGAAAAAATTCCTATACAAGAGCCGGTAATACTTTTCATAATCTTTCGAGATCTTGTTTTTATTGACATTCGTAGCCTGGGCAGGATGAATCCTGAAGGCAACTAATTCCTTGTCTACAATAAGGATCTTGTGGTGTTTTAATATGCGGTAGTAAAATTCAATATCCAAAACCTGAATAAGATCTTCTCTAAAGAATCCGGTTCTTTGGATCAGATCCCGCGCGAATAAAACTGTGGAAGGTTCTCCAACCTTGTTATTTTTTATGAATTTTTCATCTTTTAGAAATTGTGAATGGTAGGTATATAATCCTTTTTTATTCAACTCAATTCCCTCCTGAAGATTTCCATAATTATTTTTCCAGCTCTCTGTTTCTGCAGAAGCTTCCCCTTCTATCAAGATGGATCGTTTACAGGCCACAAGGCCTACTTTTTCGTCATTGATTAAGATCTCAACTAGTTCTTCCACGCAGGTTGGATAAAGAATGTCGTCCTGAAATAAAAACTTAATATATTCCCCACCGGAATTTTTGATGCAATTATTCCAGTTAGCCCCTATCCCAGAAGGTTCGTGGTGATATATCCTCACGGGGATATTGGTGCTATGCTTGAATTTTTTGATCAGCCTGAGAGTATTGTCCTTTGAGTCATCATCTGAAATAATTATTTCCAGGTTTTTATAGGTCTGTGCATTTGCAGATTCGAGTGCTTCTGAAACATATTTTTCCCCATTAAAAGTGGGAATACAAATCGATACCAATGGAAGGTTTTTCACTGAAGGAATTTATTTTTTGAATTTATGAGAAATGAACTTATGGATTTTAAGCACAAATCTTACCACCTTTAAAAATCCTAGCAAAATAAATGATCCTTCCTTTTGGGATTGTTCTATGGCAAGGTAACAGATATCTCTTCTGGCTGCAGGAGGTAATTCCGCAAAACCATGAGTAAGCAATTTTAAATTTTTCCGCTTAAGAAAAAGTATATCTTCATTAAGTGAGCTTAAACCACCGTCAGCATAATTCGCAATTATTTCGTCAGTATAATACTTCTTAATACGGGAAGAGTAGAACCATCGGATGTTATGATCCCAATCTGCCCAAATTTTATATTTGAGATTAAACTTACCTATTTTTTTAAAAACACTTTTTCTAAAAAAGATGGATTGGTGACAAATGTTCTTAGTGGCCAGTTTGTAATATGAAAATTCTTCATCATAGGGATGTTCAAATCTTGTAGATTGAACATTTCCATATATCACATCATGGGTTTTAGCTGCTCGAAGAGAAAAAATCTTTTCTAAAACATGTGAATTAAAAAGTGAGTCATCACTCCCCATAAAAAAAAGCCATTCCCCTTTAGCTAAACTGATCCCTTTGTTCATGGCATCATATATTCCTTTATCAGGTTCAGAAACCACAGTGAGAACTTGAAAATCTGATTTATATTTTTGTGCAATTTCTAGAGTGTTATCTGTAGACACTCCATCTATTATCAGAACCTCCAGATCCTTAAATACCTGGCTTTTAATACTGTCCAGAGCTATAGAAAGAGAAGCTGCTGAATTATACGTAGGAATAATTATACTTATATGGATTTTGTTTTTTGCCAATATTATATTTTTATAGCCACCGCAAAAAATGTGACTTTGCTTTAATAATATAACTGAATACTATTATTTGGTGTTTTCTAAAATTTCCTGGAAAAGATTAATATAATTGTTCGCCTGAACTTGGAGTCCATATTTTTTAACTGCTTGTTGCCTGATCATTGTTGGATCAAAGATTTCAAGGGAATTTAAAAAATCATTTAAAGTTTGGGAAAGAGACGAAGCACTAATTTCTGGGGTTACCATACCATTAATCCCTTCCTCAATTATTTCAGGAATACCTCCTACCGGGAATCCCACAACCGGCGTACCGCACATAATAGATTCCAAAACTGTATTGGGCAAATTATCCATTAAAGAGGGAATAACAAATACATCGGCAGCTGAATATGCATAACTCATTTCCTTCTCATCTTGTATTTCTCCTAACGCAATGTAATTTAAATCCAGTAATGTCTCTGAATGGCTTCCCACCGCACAAAGAACTACATCAGCTCTATTTAATTTTGTTAGTGCTTTTATGAGAAAGATAAAACCCTTTCTGTTATTCTTAATTGAATCTGCAACAAATAAAATTACTTTCTTATTTAATGGAATGTTTAACTTATTTCTTGAAGCAATTTTATCTTTAGGGGAAAAAATATCTTGATCTAAACCATAGGGAATATGATAAACTGGCCTCCCCTTAAAGATCTCACTTTTTCTCGCCTTTTCGGCCAACCATTTTGATGGAGCGACTAAAGTTAAATTCTCTACCAGCGATACTACCTTTTTTTTGTATTCAACATTTTTATTTATAACACGCAATTCTTCTTCTGAATATTTTCTTTTTAAAGGAAGTCCTGAATCATTAATGCCATAAAATTCTTCTTCATAATGTTCACCTCCACTAATGGGATTCATATCGTGAAGTGTCCAAACTACCGGCTTTTTGTTCTTTTTAAAGAATGACTTGAAATCGAGAAACTGAGCAACCCAGTGAAGGTTTATAATATCAGCTTCTTTGTATAAGGGTGAATTTGTTATATCAAATCGGGTTTCAGGAAAGCTAAACATTTCCAGTCTTTTGGGTCTGCTCTGTAAAAATTCGGCGTTATGATCCATAACTTTACCAGGCTTATATATCTTTAATTCCTGCGCCAGTCTTCTTATTTTTCTTTTAATCTTATGCTTTAAGGAGAATTTTGGCTCAATTTGGTCAAACTCGTAGCTTTCCGGCCAGTTGTGCTGCTTATGTTTTAATAGAACTTTAGAATGCACACCCCCATTCAGTAGAGCAAGATGTAACCTTTTACATGAATTGGCTGCTCCACCCTTGTCGAATGTATTTACAAGTAAGATTTTCAATTTCAATATATTTTGAAAGCATAAATATTTAATTGCATATCCATATTATTATAGGTGTTCAATTTCACAAAAGGAGATTTGCTCGAAATACCCGGTGAGTTAATATGAAGTCTGAATCCTGCAGAGATCAAAATATTTAAAACTTCATCTAAATTCTGGGGTTTATCCTTAAAGGAATGGTACTCAATGAATATACGCTTCACTTTATCCAGATTATGTTGTATATCCCTTAGCACTACTGTTTCGGCCCCCTCTATATCTAATTTCAACAAATCTACTTCCTGGTTTAGAAATCTCTTTAAAGAAACTGTTTCTATTTTGACAGAAGCCTTATTCGCACTATCGACCTTTGTTAATAGTCCGCCATCTGCTCCTTCAGACCAGAAATCCAATTCTCCTTCCATATCCCATAAACCTTTGTTGACCAGGTTTACTTCTTTATAATTGAATTTGTCAATATTTACCCTAAGAAATTCAAAAATTTCAGGATCAGGTTCAAAGGCAATTATTTTTGAATGAGGATATAGTTTTTTGAAATAAGTGGTAGAAAGACCTATGTTGGCTCCCCCGTCAATTATATATGGGGCTTTCTTTCCTGTATAAAACTTATAGATTTCATGTACGAAGATCTCCCTATACATAAAATTGAATGAAGCCAGATCGGGTATATCAAACTCCTTCCCTAAAACCTGCTTCTTAGTCTTTGTATAGCGGGGAAATTGGTATACGTTCTTAGGATGCTTAATATCACGATTTAATTTCCGGCGGGCGAACTGAATAAATTCCGGGGGCATTCTTCGTTTCAAAAATCCCATGATCCCCCCATTCCTTTTTACTTCAGAATGATAAGTACCTTTCTTAATATTTTCTACTATATCCCTTTCCAGGATAACTGCTTTTCTTTTAACCTCTATTTTTTCATCAGGTTTCTCAGAGCTATTATAATGGGAAGGTATTGAAGAGCCGGAATGGATCCCGGTACCATCGAAGCCAATATTTCTGAGCAACGAGGTATTGGGGAAAAGAAAAACACCTTTTTTTAAAAACATGGAAGCATAAAAGCAAATCGCCCAGGAATCAATCTTGCCTTTTACCTGATCCCGCAACATATCATAAAAGGAAATATTCCCAAAGTCAAGTTCTTTACCAGTTTCTCTTGAATTTATTTCTGCCAGTAATGCTTTAGCATCAAAATTAATCTTATTCCATCTGTCTGCCCAGGTTCCATACCCCCAGGAACTCATTACAGGCAAAAAAAATGTGGATTTCTGGATTTTGTTAGCAGAATGGAATTTATATCCTGAAATTCCAAAAACTTCCTTCTGGCTTTCATATTTATTTAAACCGTCGTTTAGAAACTCCAGAAAATACCTACCTCCAATCAGGTCATCTTCAAGTACAATTACTTTACCATATTCAGAGATAATTTCAGATACACCCGTTATGACAGATTGAGCCAATCCTAAATTCCGGTCTCTTTCAATAATCTCTACTTCTCCACACCATTTTTCTTCACGTATTAACTCCCGAACTTCATGAATCCCGGAAATCTCATTATGATCGGCATTTTGTTGGGGGCCATCACTAAAAATATAAAGTTTGCTGTCCCCGGCCAGTGTATTGGATTTTAAAGATTCAAGTACCTGCCTGGTATGCCATGGCCGCTTATAAACAAATAATATTATAGGAGCTAAATTCATTTTTTAACAGCATCAACAATTAAAGATGTATAATTTAGCTTTCCGTTCTTATTTCTTTCATCAAATTGTTTAGAACGCTTTACTTTACCATCTTTAATATCCCAATTTTTGGAATGAAAATTTCCTTTCTCGTCCCAATATTCTAACAAATAAACCTCAAATCCTACTTCCTGAAGCTTAAAAGAAAGAGTTTGATAATTATATAAAATTTTATGGTCTTCAGAGCCAATTCCGTTACCATTAGGTTTTACATATTCTATATATTCTTTTGAAGGATGAAATCCGTCAGGCACTGCGATTCTAAGTTTACCTTTTCTTCTTAAGAAAGAATAACAATTTTCGTTAGCAGCACTAGCTTCTTCTTCCGTCAAATGCTCCCATACATGTTCAGCAAATATGTTCTCAACTTTTAAATTACCTAATAACTTGCTCCAACTATTCTTCTTTGAAATATCCAAAATATTTTTATCGCATGAAAACCAACTTTCATCAAACTCGGTGTAACCAGAACCAACGTTTAATTTTTGCGTACGTTTAACATGGTTTTTATATTTAAGAAACTCATATTTCTCTTTATACTTTTTGTATAATCTTTGAACTTTACGTCTAGCTTTTTCAAGCAATTTATTAATTCTCCCTTTCATCGAAAATCTATTAAAAATTGGATGGCAAATACCAATGATGACTTACTAAGACACTAACATGACTTTTCGGAACAGTTTTACCTGTACCAAAAAAATCTCCATCAATTACTTCAATATTGAAGGCATTTTGCAACCAATCAGCAATATTTTCATTTTCCCATACTATAACACTACAGTTGTACTCTCCTCCCATAAAAGGTAGTTTCTCTATTACACATCCAAAGATAATTTCGTCTGAATCATTTAAACTGAACGATTCATTGGTAAGCTGAGACATAAACGTAGCCAATAATTCTCCATTTTTTTTATATACAGTAAATGAAACTTTAAGATTTTCAAGATTTTTTCTTTTCACTCTACACTTAAATTTAAAAATTACTTTCTGTCCACTAATTAAGGAAGTAAGCCTATTATTCCTGTGATCAGTAATTGAATAATCAATAAATTCCAATTTCCCATTTCCTTCGCGATCTTGTCTATCCTGAAAATTTTTAGTAATGAAAGAATTTTTATTATTTAAATAAAAATTTATTGCATCATTTGTATCACCCTTAAAATTAATTACCCCCTTGTCCATAACAATTGTTCTCGTGCATAAGCTTTGAATACTGGCCATATTATGGCTTACAAAAAGTACAGTTCTCCCCTGTCCATGAGAAAGATCCTGCATTTTTCCAATGGCTTTTTTCTGAAATTCTGCATCTCCTACTGCCAAAACCTCATCAACTACCAAGATCTCAGGTTCGAGATGGGCTGCCACAGCAAACCCTAGTCGAACAGTCATCCCGCTACTATACCTTTTAATTGGGGTATCTATATACATCTCACAGCCGGAAAAATCAATAATTTCATCAAGCTTTCTATTTATTTCTGCCTTGGTCATTCCCAGCACCGCTCCATTCATGTAGATATTTTCCCTGCCGGTGAGCTCCCCATGAAATCCTGTTCCTACCTCCAGGAGAGATGCAATGCGCCCTCTCGTTTTAATATTGCCGGTGGTTGGGGAAGTTACCCGGGACAAAATTTTTAATAAAGTTGACTTACCGGCTCCATTCTGACCAATCAAACCTAAAACCTCTCCTTCTTTTACTTCAAAATTTATATCTTTTAGTGCCCAAACATAATCTTCTACAGCTTTTTTGTCCCGGTAATTCGTTGCCCCCATTTTAAGATAGGGATCTTCCTTTCCCTTAATCATATGCCACCATCGGTTGAGGTCATGTTTTAAACTTCCTGTCCCCACCAGTCCGAGTCTATATTGTTTTGATATATTCTGAGCTGTTAAAATAGTCCTCATCTTATAAAATTATCCATTCTTAGCAATGGGTATTAAACAGTATCAATGAAATTCTTTTCAGTTCTGTTGAAGGTAATCAGACCCGCGAAAAACAGAATTAATGAAATGGCTAGGGTATAGAAAAATGAACCCCAGGTAAAGATACCGGTATCCAGGATCATATACCTGAAACCTTCAATAATATGTGTTAACGGATTATATTGAACTATCCAGGCATATTCGGGCATTTCTTTTTCTACTTCTGCCAATGGATAGGGTACAGCAGATATATATATCAATAAAGAAGTAGCGAAACCTACCAGAATTGAAAGATCCCGATATTTAGTTGTAAAAGCAGAGATTATCATTCCAAGCCCTAAACCCATTAACGCCATCATAACAATGTATACTGGAAAAAGCAATAAATTGATATTGGGTTTTATTTCTATACCGGTCCAAAGGATATAAAAATAAGCGAAGAGCAAAATCCCTATCTGGATCCCGAATTTAAAAAGATTTGTAATTACATTGGAAATAGGCATTATAACCCTGGGGAAATACACTTTTCCAAAAATACCTGCGTTTGATTTAAAAGTATTAGAAGTGCCTGTTAAACATTGAGCAAAATAATTCCACGCAGTTATACCTGTAAGATTAAACAGGAATGGAGGAATTTCCCCAGTGGGAATATTGGCAATTTTATTAAAAACAAGGGTAAAGGTTATAGCGGTAAATATTGGCTGAATGAAATACCATAAAGGACCAAGAATCGTCTGCTTATAGACCGTAATAATATTTCGTTTCACGAACAGCATCAGCAGATCCCTGTAGCGCCATATTTCTCCAAAATTAAGATCAATCAATTTGCGTTTTGGAGAAATCTCATAGAGCCAACCCTCTTCATTTTCTGTCATTTAAAACATTTATTAAAAGTCCGAAGGTAAAAGTTTTGTTGTTGTCTCTCAAAACAAATATGAATAAATTGAAATGTTTGCAAGTATGACGTAAGGCTTTGAAAAAACGCTATTTTAATGGCTTTTATCTTTGTTGTAGGAATTTAATTCATATAAGTGATAGTTGCGGTATTTAATTTTCAGGGAATAATGTTCTTTTATATCTATGCTATATAAATTCGTTCTATTTGGATGAACAATGATGAACCTAAGATTTTGTTTCGCCCATTTTTCCACTAAAGAATAATCGTAAACCTCTCGTTTGAAGGTTAAAACATGGATAGGTGTTGGAAATAATACGGATTTTTGAGGAAAAGACTGAGCAATATTTATGTTCTGAGAATAAAAATAGCTGTTCCCCAGGTTTGAATTCAAAAAATCTATTATTTCCGGAATATCACCCTCCTGGTTATTGCCAGAAGTCAAATGAACAAAGTTATTTATTAATCGTGGTGCATAATTAAAAGTATGAATGATTGCAATGAAAATCCCAAAAAACATAAAGCCTATCAGGTATAATTTCTTTTTAATTATATGGTGGCTTTCCAAAAAAGAAATCATAAAAAGTAGTAAGCATAGTAATAACTCATTAAAGTAGTTTATAGCCGAGCCAACTTTAAGGGCCGAGAAAAAAGAGAAAAGAGCAATGGAATAGCTTATCGTAATAAAAAAAAGTAGGCTGGTATTTGTTTTTAAGTACTTCCAATTCTTCAAATAAATCACACTTAATAGGATGAACGCTAAAGAAAACCAGCCGAAGTATGCGAAATAATGCCTGTAGGATGTCTCCCAGGCCGAATTAATGGAAGTCCCATTATCGATACCTTTAAATATATTCTCGTAAAGATATGTTAAGTCGTAACCTAGTATTTGAATTAATGCACACATTAAGATTAATGACACCACAAAAGAAATAGCTGAAAAAAATGCCAAATTCCATGTTCTTGCAATTATCATATAAAATCCGAAGGCGATGATATAAATTCCCATGGTTAGTTTCGACAGGATACCCAGTGCCATAAAAACCCCTAAAAGAATTGCTGTATTCCTCTTGTTCCCATTTTTTTGGTACAACAGGATACTTCGGATAGACAAAGTAAAAAACAACAGGATCAAAACATCGGGCCTTGATATATTGAACCAGGGAAAACTTATTAAAAGATAAGTTAATACAATTATTAAACTGGTACTTTTCTTAACCCCAATAATGCGTTGGAGGATGTCCTTTACAACAAATAAAGATAAAAGCAATAACACCACTGATATGATTCTCGTGACAACTCGAATTTTAAAATAATCATCTGGTTCAATTAGCAATGAAGTAATGACTGCATCGCTGGTAATATAATATAATGGGGAGTATTGGGTTATATTAAAAGGAGGTGTTTCAGGAGATTTGTATAGTAATCCATTATTTTCTACAGCCAATTGAATAGAATAAATAACATTGGATTCCACTCCTCTCAAATCAGATTGAAAAAAGATAGACAATCCTATCAGGAAAACCACTCCAATTACGGCAAGGAAATAAGTTTTTTTAAACAAATAGTAAATATAATCGCTATTTATTTTTTCCATATCCCCACTAATGATTTACCAAGTGAATGAAATATTAGCTGGTCTAAAATCTTCGATATCGGCACGATCATCCTGTCGTACTTTAGAATTTGTTTTTTTGTGGGATAAGATTGTTTCAAGACAAACTTATTCACTAAAGAAGCGCACACTCCCAGAGAGTCAAGGTAAAATATTTTTAACTTACTCAATTCATCGGGAATTGCATTGACAAGCATTTTCCTGTTATATCTTCTGTAATGCCCAACTGCCTCATCAAAAGAGCTAAATAAAAAATTAAATGCAGGAACCAAAATAATTAAGTGCCCCCCTTTCTTTAGGTGTAATTTAGCCTTATTAAGTTCTCCGGAATCATCTTCTATATGTTCTATTACATCAATGTAAATAATGGTGTCGAATTTCTGAACAGTGGGTAGATCATGCAAATATTGATTAAGGACTGTTACTTTTGAATTATCTACTGTGATATTATTTAAGATTTGATCTGCCAATGATTTATCTGGCTCAATAGATACAATACTCCTAACCTCCAATTGATTTTGTAGAATGAGATTCGTATTTATCCCTATTCCTGCACCTACTTCAAGTACATCCCCTTTTATAAATTTACTGATTGAATTGTACCAATACTTTTTCCAGTTTACAGCATCCTTAAATACGGTTAATTCGTCACCAACATATTTGGAATCATTCATGGATTCTGTTTAATATAAGATCTGTAAAAATCTAGAGGTTTGGAAATAGGTTTATTTCGATTGTTGAGGTGGGTAAGGATGATGAGTAGATTAAACAGCACTACTGTAATTAGTAAATTGAGAATAAATCCAAATACATTGGTAGCCCATCCCGGAATCGCGTAGCCAGAAAAGTACTTGACAAATACCACAAGGATACTAATAAGGATCAAGAGTAGAAAGACTATAAAACTTAGCTTAAGTACCCGGATAATTATTGACTCAATATATACAGATAGTGAACTTAGTCCATGAAGAATGAGGCTGCTGGAATTCATTTTCGAAAACCCCGAATATCGCTTACCCCTTTCGGTCGATATAAGACTATGTGGCAGCTTGTATTTCAATACGGATGCAGAATAATGATTCCAAAAACTTGGATGATTACATATTGTAGATAATAATGATTTTGGAACACAACTGAAATTTCCAAATGAAATTGATGAACCTGTTAATAGCCTGAACAGTAGTTTGTATAAAACATAGAATAATCTAAACTTTAAACTTTCTGAACGTTTTGACCTCTTAGCGAATATTATTTGGTCTTTACTGGAGGAATTGACCTTGTCCAGAAAATGACTTATATATTTCGGATTATCTTCTCCGTCAGAATCCATTACAATTATATAATCAGGATCAATTGGCTGTTCAAAGCAATAACATAGTCCAATCAAGATAGCTCTTTGATGTCCAACATTTGTAACTAAATCAATTTGCGAATAAGAGATATTTTCAGGGATCTTAAATGTTTTTGAGGGTAATTCAATAGAACAGTCGTTTATAGCAACCAAATGGATAGCATCAACTCTACTTGCCAGAGTCTTACTTATATTATACATCAGAGATTCAATACAGTTCCAATCATTAAAAACAGGAATTACTATCGTGATCTTATTTTTCATAATTTCTTACAAAATACTACTAAAGGTTTTGTTTCTCTTTTCTTATTCCTGAATGAATGAATGAAATGATCCCTTAGTTTTTAAACAAAGAAAAATTATTTGATAACTCTCTTCAATATTATATAAAATGATGATATTCTTGATTCTATTTTAATTTTAATTTTATATGAAATATATACCCTCCAGTTTTTTTCATTTTACAAATGACCTCTACTTTCTGTTCTACATATTTCATAACTAATAGCATCATTTGCAGGGTCAATGAAAGCTAATTGGTGTTTTCCAGAGTGTCTTCTGAATTTGAAAGTTTAAATATACTGCCCCGGTGCCGAATGTGGCCAGCTATATTAAGATTTAAAAGACTTCTTCCAGAGTTATAAAAACTTCGTGACGTGTTAAAAGAAAAAATAACTAATTTGGAGTTCAGACCAGAAGATCCGAAATCTATTCTAAAATGAGTTTCAACGAATCGATTCGACGATAATCAGAATTTAGAAAATAATGAATTTTAATATTTTAGGTAGACCAGATGGACTTGGTAACAGAATAGAAGAGATTATTTTAGCAAGTGCATTTTGTTCCAAAGAGGGTCAATATGCTAATTACATTTGGAACAATAAAATAAAGAATAGAACATATGATATCAAGCTTACTTCAAATCATCTCAAAATATCAGAAAAAAGTGAGCAAAATGTTCCTTATAAAACCTTATCTGAAATAAAGGTAAACTTAAGTCAAAATGAAATTTTAAAGTCTGGTAAAGAGGTAAAACCAAATTTTGATATCCATTTTAAAAATGGCATAAAGCCTATTGGAATTCATATAAGAGGAACAGACAGAATTAACAACAATAATCATCCACATTTTATGAAAGATAAAAAGGAATTTTTCTCGTTTTTATCGAAAGCACTAGAGGTAATAAATAATAAGAGCCCAAAGCATATTTTCGTAACCTCGGATGATTCTAATACTCGTGAAGTTTTTATTGAAAATTTGAATAAACAGATTATTATTATAAATCCAGTCTATGATAAAGATGTAAGTGCTGAATATGTAGATTTTTTTGCACTTACTTTATGTGAAGAAATAATTATGTGTTCTAAGTTTTCTTCATTTGCAATTACAGCTTCTTTAATTGGAAATATTCCTTTAATTTCTTTTTCTTTTGATGACAGTATAGAAAAAAGATACAAAGCCCTATTTAAGTACGAATTAAATGCTTTATATCGTAAAGACCTTTATTTGGAAGAGGTTTCTTCTTCTATGGATTTATCAATGTTAAAAAAACGTTTGCTTTCAATGTGCAAAAATGCATTGAGGCGCTTCTGACGCTAAACGTTGTGCAAAATACCCCCAATAAGAAACTCATGATTTCCTGTAAGGGTGCAAAATATCACCTTCCTTTTTTAAATTTTTCATAGACTCTAATTCTTGTCTCTTTTTAAATTGGCGCTGGTAATTCTTGCTTCAGGAACTTATAATTTCTCCAAAAATCCGGAGTCATATTTTAATTATTGGTTTGAACATATAAAAGGAACTTCTGCAGAGAGACTATCGTATAATGATCTTATGTTTATAAAACAACGAAGAAATATTAGCCACTTTTTTAATTCCTAATTTAATACTTAATGTGACTGATTTTTCTTTAATGATACTGCCATGCGGCAATCATCTTAATATACTTTTAATACTACAAGAAAAAGTTACAAAACTTCAATTTTTATTACTAGAATTTATGTTTCTGCTTAATATATTTAAACCTTCTATAAGTTTTATAATTAATTTCTTAAAAATTCTGGGCCATCTTACTGTTCTTTTTCCTGAAAGATATTTTTTATATTCATGTTCATGGAAGATAGCATAAGGAGAGTTTAACCTTTCACCATTCAATATATTTATTAAAGAATTATGTTTATCCAAGACAATTGGAAGAGAAATTTGATCTCGTCGACTGAAACGTTTTACTTCATCCCACCAGTTGTTATATAAACTATTTTTACCAACACTCATATTTTTAATCAAAATTGAAGTTTCATACAAACCGCAATAAGGGGAATAATTTTTAGAAAAGTAATATAGACACTGATAAAATAAAGTAAGTGGCTCCTCCTTTCTATCTCTTATACAGGCGATAGCCTCGTCATAAAAGTTAGTTCGTTTTGGATGTTGAAAAGTTGCTATTTGCTTATTCCTAACCAAATCAACGAGGTCCTGAATGGTGTTATGTTTTAACTGTAGATTTGCATCGTGCCATATTAAGAAATCATAACCTTTAAATTCTGCCAAGCCTAAGATCTTATAATACCGTGCATTTTTCGCTATATCTTTATTAAAGATTTTCTTTAAAATAATCTTATATATGTCACTTTCACAATTTTTATTATCGGTAATTAAAAAATAATCAATATTGGGATCTTGAACATAGTTTAATGGATCCCGAAGTAAATCTTTCTCACCAAAAATAGCGGTATATACAGCAATTTTCATGAGCTCTTTGGGAGTATATAATGTAATGGAATGGGATTGAAATTTAAATCACTATAAGTAACAAAAAAAGTTTTACTTATATGAGAGGATTTATTTTTAGGAAATAGAATTTTTAAATCCTGGACAAGTTTTCTTTCACCTATCCTGTTTGCATCATCTAAAAAAATACAGAAATCTTTTTCCAATCTTTTCTCGATAAAATTAATGATGGGATATCTTGAAAAAGAGATTTTTGGAATATCAGCAGGAGGACCGTCAATTATCACTAAATCAAAGAACATCTTCTCCAATTTTTTAATCAGTAAATTTTCATCATACCATTTACAGTTTTCTATATTAGAATCTACCTTTAGATCAGAATGAATAAAAACTACATGATCGGATAAACCTTCATCTTCTAACATTCTTTGCAGATCTATTATCCACTCCTTATTATGTTCAATTGTATGCAATTGAATTCCTAAGTTATTTTTCTTAATTAATCTTGCTATTAAGATGGTGGAAATACCCGCACCAAATTCTAATATATTCTTCCTATTATTAATCAATATCTCATTTAATATATAAGCAATCCCCATAGGCCGCATAGCCCCTCCATTTAATGGCAGGTATCTATTATTTACCAAAAGAGGTTGTAGTAACTGAAATGAATAAATATCATCTATTTCTAATTTGATTCTTTCAAAATCCTTTTTTAGAAACGGTAAACTTTTATATCGGCTAATAAGTTTTTGGATATTTTTTTTAAGATCTATCATCAGGATTCATTTCAGGTGTCAAAACAGGTTCAAATAAATTTAGAATAAATTATTCAGTACTAATTCCAATTTGCTTTTAATTGTATAGGTACGTGTGTAAAACTGTTAGCATTGATTACAGAAATGGTAAAATGGTTTTGATATTGAAATAAAGTTTTCCCCCACTGTCTATCGTTCAGCATTTCTATTGCGTTGCAATTAATACTATATCTCCCCGGCGCAAAATAATTTTTAATTTTGATAATATGTCTTCTCCTCCCATTATTAATGAACGGCTGGTTATCACTCAAAGAAGTTACCGCTGCAACCGGCTTTAGTTCCACGTCATTAAAAACCAACGTAATACAGTATTTTTCAATATTTGGGGAAATCTCGAGGTCATATTGAAATTCAATCTCTTCATCTCTTTTACATACATATGCTTTTAAATTTTCATCAAAAGCTTTCCCCATGATCTTAACTTCAGAAAATAAGGTTTCTTTATGTTGAATTTTTAAAGACTGCTCCATATCGAAACGGCTTAAATATGTTAACACGACCTTACTGACATTCGAGGAGTAACTTATCATCTTTCCTTCTTCCAGTAATAATGTCGAGGTACTAATTTTTGCTACCTGAGGCATACTATGGCTAACGAAAATAACTGCACATTTCTTTAATAGCTCCGATATTCTGTTAAGGCATTTGATATGAAATCCCACATCTCCAACTGCCAAAACCTCATCTATAATTAATACATCGGGTTCCATTTGAGATGCAATGGCAAATCCCAGACGCACCTTCATACCGCTGCTATAATTTTGTACCGGCATGTCTATAAATTCACGAATTTCTGCAAAGTCTATGATCTCCTCCAGCTTCCGGTCTATTTCTTTTCTGGTGAACCCCAGAACTGCTCCATTGTTATATATATTTTCTCTTCCTGTAAGTATGGGATTAAAACCTGCGCCAAGTTCGATAAGAGCCCCCACTTTTCCTTTAATGGTCACTTTTCCCGCGTCCGGTTTTAAAAGTCCGTTTAGTATCTTTAGCAGAGTTGACTTCCCTGCTCCATTATGGCCAATAAGTCCAAGACATTCCCCGCGCCTAAGCTCAAAGTTGATATCCTTTAAGGCCCAAAATTCCCGGGGCCTAAGCAGACGTTCTTCTTTATTTCCTTTTAAACTGGAAAAAAGATCTTTCACTCCATACCATAAACTGGTCTTAAGATCCTTACAAAACTTTTTGGAGAGATTCTCCACTTCAATTAAAACTTCCTTTTCCTCCATTCTATGCATTTCGTTCAACAATTATGGGAATAGAAATTCGGTATAAAATTAAACCCAGAAAAAAAAGAGGTAGTGTTGCTGCCAATACTAAAAAATAGTAAGTGAGAAATTCAGGACTGGTGCCTGTAATGAGATCCCGGCTGGTAAGTATAACAGGAGTAAAAGGATTAATTAACATAAGTGTGCGCATTATACCCTCCCTTGGGAGTGCATAGACTACCGGGGTTATATACATTAAAAAATTAAATCCCACCACTACCACTTTTCCAACATCTTTGTACAGCAGACTTATAGGGGCAAGAAATAGACCTATGGTGGTTCCGAAGAGCAATGCCCCTAAAATAACAAAGGGAAGTAACAACAGTTTCCAATGAAATCCAATGCCAAACAGGAATACGAATAAGAGCAATAATAAAACTTTTATAGAAGAATTAAATATTAATTTATAAATACCCGAGAATACCAGCGCCTCTTTGGTGAAATTAATTTTATTCATAAAGCCTTTGGCTGCAAAAGTACTCGCGGTGGGAGAATTAATCGCTTCAGTGATAATTGACCAGAGTAAAGTACCGGTAAAAGCATAAACAGGGTAAGGAATTCCCGTATCAGTGATCTTTATTGTCCCGGAAAGATTTAGAAATACCCATACCGCAGCAGTAGTAATGGGAATGATAAATGCCCATATAATACCCAAGTAGGATTGACGGTACTGAGCTTTAATATCTCTTTCTGCCAATTGCCTGGCTAAAAATCTGGACCGATAAATATCTCCAAAAATTTCTTTGAGCAGTATAAAGGGATTTATATTAGTTTCCTTTTGATAAACTCTGGTTTGCAATTTCATTGTAGGCACTGTCATTTAAATAAATACATCGTTTTTAAAACCAAAAGATGATGCAAGTTAGGGAATACATCAATATTTTACTGAAATGGAATCAATCATTCTAAAGAGTTCCAGGGCTTTGGATATGAAAGAATTTTATGAAGTGGTTACTACAATTTTTTTGCCGAGAAAGAACTGGTGAGAAAAGGAAGGCCGCCCTTCAATAAGATATCTTCTTTTGCTAAGTTTTATTCTTCCTGTACTTTGTACTTAAGCATTTAATCAGTTTTATTTCTGCAGAACGACATAAAATTCAAAATTGTTTTTTTTAGTTGGAATTATACTTTCTACCTGCAAATCCACCATTCCCAAATTATTTAATCCAGCCAATATTTCTTTAAAACTTTTAGGGGTAAAATACCACGCGTGAACATTGATTTAATTTGAAGCTTTAAATTCACTTAAAGCCTGTTTAATAATCCCCAGATCTCCTGAACGCTCTCCATGATTTCCCTTCCAATGCATAAAGGGGTCATTGTGTGTTTGCATAGATAATCGATGAGTGATAACACTTCTAAGAGAGTGTTTTATTCTTTTTTCTTCATGTGCGTTTAAAACATCTTCCAATTTAGATTCACAATTAAAATGATCAAAACAATATCTTTTATTTGGTATGATCAGGTAATATTTTCCTTCTGGAAATAATATTTGGCTTACATCATTAAGATGTTGAATTAAATCGGGTTGATGTTCGATGCAATGGCTGCTTACAACGTTATCAAATTTTTCATTGATAATCTTCAAGTCTCCATTTTCAGAAACAAAATCTATAAAATTAAAGCTATTAAAGGAATTCAATGGTTTTTATTCCCAAATTCCGTTTCAGGATGAAAAGCAAAAGGGTAGGAGATATTATTTCAAGAACAAATTCTATTCTTACACGGATGCAATTATTCTTTATTCTTTTATCAGATATTTTAAACCCAAAAAAATTATTGAAGTTGGTTCCGGTTTCTCCTCCGCATTAATGTTAGATGTCAATGAAGTATTTTTTCATAATAAAATTAATTTAAATTTTATAGATCCAAATCCAGAAAGGCTGTACTTTATTAAATCCAGAGGACAAAAATTTTAATGTTATAGCGAATCAGGTTCAATCAATTAATCTCTCTTATTTCCAACAGTTAGAAGCAGGAGATATGCTTTTTATAGATAGTTCCCATGTTTCTAAAACAGGAAGTGATTTAAACTTTGTTCTGTTCGATATCCTTCCCGTTCTAAAGAGTGATGTATTAATTCATTTTCATGACATTTTCTACCCGTTTGAATATCCGGAAGAATGGGTATATGAGGGCAGAAGTTGGAATGAAATCTATTTAATTAAAGCATTTTTAATGTGTAATAGTGAGTTTGAGATATTATTCTTTTCTCATTATTTACATATACACTTACCGGGATCTTTTGAATCCATGCCACTATGTTACCACAACCCTGGTGGAAATTTATGGATTCAGAAAAAATAGTGAACTAAAAGACAGATACGGTGCTTAGATCCAATTTATGCTCTAAGTCAATTACTCGAAATTCCTAATAAACTCCTTCCACTTTTTCTTTAATTTACTTGTTTGGGTGTCCTGTTGTCCATATCCTTTTCCATACTGGCCATAGCCATAGCCATAGCCATAACCGTAACCGTAGCCATAACCATAACCATATTTCGCCCGGTGGACAAAATGGTTAAGCACAAAACTTATATTCTTGATCTCCCCTTTGCTATACTTTTCGTTGATCACCTCCAGCATTCCACGTTTGGTGTAATCCTGGCGTATCAGGTATAAAGTAGCATCTGCATATTTTACGAGATTCAGGGCATCAGCCACCACCCCTACAGGCGGGGTATCCATAATAATATAATCATATCGCTCCTTCAGCTCATTCATAAGTACCTCCATCTGCTCATTCATAAGCAATTCAGAAGGATTTGGCGGGATAGGTCCGGCAGTGATCACATCCAGATATGGCACCATACTCGGCTGAATAATGGAATCGAGCGTCTCCTGACCGATGAGATAATTTACCACCCCCACGTCATTATTGATCTTAAAATCATCAAAGATCTTTGGTTTACGTAAATCGGCACCTAGCAATACAGTTTTCTTTTCACTCAGCGCGAACACTGTGGCCAGGTTCATAGCGCAAAAGGTTTTGCCCTCCCCCGAAACCGAAGAAGTAATTAGAACTGTCTTTGAACCTGTTACTCCCTGTTTCTTATACATAAACTGAAGACTCGACCGTAGGCCCCGAAATCCTTCAGCAATTGCTGATTTGGGCTTCTGGAAAACGGCGAGGTTGGTGTCCATCCTGCTTCTTCCAATCATCCCCAGGATTGGAATGGGAGATAGCCGTGTCACCTCCTGTGCATTATGCACATTAGTATTAAGAAACACCAGGAGGAATACAAATGTGAGCGGGATCATACCCCCCACCATTAAAGCCATCACATAATTAAGTTGAGTGTTGGGTCCAATTTTACCGCCTCCCGTATCTTTGGCCATATCAATTATCATTACATCGCTCACATTAGCCGCCTTAATCAGTCCTGCCTCGCTGCGTTTTTCAAGAAAGAGGTTGTAAGTTTTTTCACTTAAGGAGTATTTCCTTTCAATCTTAAGTAGATCCTGCTGCTCCTGAGGTAACTTTCTTATTTCAGCTTCCGCCAGAGCCATATCTCTATTGATCTCCTGCAATTCTCTTCGCAGAAGGCTTTGGGAGGAACTAAGATTTTCGAGCAGAACCGCTTTAACCGCATTGATCTGTCTATCTATATTATCAAATACCGGGGAATTTTGCTGTAGGGAATACTCATATTTCCTGCGTTCCTCGGCTAGAGTAATAATGCGACCTACGCCACCTACGATACTTCCTTCAGAAATGCCGGCAACAGAGGGTGCAGGAACCTCTGAGTAGTCACTCCGGGTTTTCAGATAATCCTCCAGAATTTCGTAATAGGCGAGTTCTCTCTGGACTGCTTCCTTGCGTACGTCCAATCCCTGGAGTCGGCTATTAAGCTGCCCCGTCTCAGCACCTAGGTCAATTATCTGGTTCTCATTTCTGAACCTGTTCAATTCATCCTCTACATTTTGAAGCTCCAGAGATTTAACAGAAAGACTGCTGTCGATAAACCGAATAGTTTTTGTTGCAAAGAGATTTTTTCGTTCCAGCATATTCTGACTTAAAACTCTTACCGATCCATTAAGATAATCTACTATCTCTGCTTTGTTATTTCCTGTTAGTGCCAGGTTGAGTACAGATGCACCCTGTCCCTGGGCATTAACAGAGATCCCTTTCCACCTGTTCACCACCCTGTCAAAATTCTCAAAACTCACATAAAATGGCTTGCCAACAACAGGCTCAATATCCGTAGGCAAAAAACTGCCGCTAAAGAAAGGCAAAACAACCTGATCCCCTAATTTGTAGTCCCTGCTAAATTTTCCCTGTTCTACCTCGACCTGCAGGTATTCCTGCGTCGCATAATTATAGGTTGTTGATTTCCCGCCGGAAAAGTTAGTACTCAAAGAAAAAGTTTCCGGATCTTTAAACCGCACTTCGAAAGTTGTGTTCAGTGCCTGAAATCCGGCTGTATCCGCTACAATCTTAAAAGGAGTATTGCCGTAAGCATTTACTCTTTGATACTCTCCATCCTCCAGGTAATTTATATAATACTGCAAACGTTCAACAACTTCTTCATTATGAGAACGGGATTTTAAAATTGTAATCGCAGTATTCACCTTATCTGAAGTTCCACCCCAGTTAAAGGTGAGGCTGGTATTACTGGTAAAGAAAGGATTTTGATCGTCTTTTATACTGATCGAATTATCAAGGCGGTAGACCGGTAATTTTCGGACGTTATTGTAATAGGCAACTCCAAGACTAATGGCAATAGACAGAATGATAAGCTGCCAATAACTCAGCACCTTAAGAATAAAACCTTTAAAATCAAAGGTTGAGCCAATGTCTGTTATGTGATCATCTTCATGTGCCATACATCACCGGGTAATTAGAAATATTGTAGTAGTAAGAAAAGCTAAAATACTGGAAATAGTAGTTAAAGCTTCCATGCCTGTTGTACCAAAACCTAAAGCTTTTTGCGGAAGTGGATTTACGATAATGAGGTCATTTGGCTGTATATAGTAATAAGGGGAGCGCATCGCATCTATCGTTGTAAGATCTATATGATGCCGCTTTTCCCCACCGGGATACTGCCGCACGATCACCACATCGGTACGATCACCAAATTCATTTATATCTCCGGCCTGGGCAATAGCCTCCATGATGGTTACCTGCTCCTTATAAATTACCTGGGTTCCAGATCCTATCTCGCCTATCGTGGTGTATCTTATTCCCGCAAGCTTGACGGTCACGAATATGTTTGCCTGCTCCCTGAAGTAATTCTCTAATAATGCCTTTTCAATCTTCTCTCTTACCTCATCTACAGTATATCCCAAAACGTTCACCTCGCCAAGGGTAGGAACTCTAATATTGCCGTGCGCATCCACCAAAAATCCATCATAATATAATCTCTCCTCCCCGGTAGCGTTGGCATCCCCCTCTCCTATTGGGTTAAACATACCCACCAGCTCCTGATCCAGCGCCTTCACTCTGATACTCAGCAGGTCATTTACCTGTATTCGATATGGTTTTTGAATCCGCTCCACCCTTATTAAACTATCTGTTGCCGTCCGGTCTTCCTGCAGGTACATTAGCCTTTTGGTGGGGACACAGGAAGAAAAAAAAAGCAAAACGCTTAGAACAACGATTAATTGTCTGATACTCATTTGGGACTAATAGGTAAAGACAAATATAGGTTTTGAATGTTAATAATAAAATAAATGTGTAGTATTGTTGTTCTTGCTTTCTTTTATAGCCCCCGTTCTTTAATATGTGGTGGTTTCAGGACATTATTCTATTTTTGAAAACTTACTTTAAAGAATGGCAGGAAAGGACATATTATTTGAAACTGAGATAAAGCTCCTACAGGAGCTCCGTTTAATTCATGCCATTGCTGAAACAGGACATCAAATCAACGTAAGACGATCTGAAAAATTTAAGGTCGAACCGCTTGAAAAAAAATTTAATATTTCCATAGGCACAGGAACGGAGGGTGTTTTTCCCATTGCCAATCTTGTAAAGATCGATCACAAAACACCGAAAGTTAGTATTGGAAATATTACCCAAACTCTTATTTTTCCCCGCTCCATAACAGATTACTGCAAATCTCTATGGAAGGCGGAACGCACGGATAAATTTGTGTTTTCAGGATGGATGAGTCGCAAAAGAAAAAAGGAATTAGAGCATTGGATTAGAGAAAAATGGGGGATTCAACGGAGCATTCATAGTCACAAAGAATATTTACCCAAAATAAAAAATCATTTCCGCCTCCTTTTCGGTTTACCTGAAATTCAAATTATCTTTAATAATGAACTAAAAATTTTGCCCTCCGGAAAAGGGAGAAAGTTTCCCGATAAAGCCTGGGATGAGGAATATTATCAAAATTTAGCCAATTCAAAGTTTGTTTTATGTCCCTGCGGCAATAGCGTTTGGACTTACAGATTCTTTGAGGCCATTCTTTGTGGGGCTATTCCCGTGGTAGAGAAAACATGTGAAGCTTATAACGGCTTCACCTATTTTGCATTCGATGATCCAATAGAAGAATTGAAATGGGATCAAAAAATCGCCGATGAAAACTTTAAACTTTGCCTGGAAAGAATAACAGTTGAACCGGAAGAATTAAACCGGGAACTTGAAAAAATTGTATATTCAAATTATTAAAAAATGTAAACGTCGGAATTTTCCTTTCATTAATACTGCCCACTAACTACTGCCTACTGCCCACTTCTTTTTAATAGCAGGCTCTTCGTCTTCTTTCATTCAGTCCGGGCCCGCCAATTTTAAAAATAACGCTCACGATTACCTGATTTAACCTGGCGTCATTAAACCAGCCTTTATTAGCTCCTCCGTTAGGTCCACCAAAGAGGTTATTATCCAGATCTATTTCCTGCCGCTCAGCAGTAGAAAGAGAATGTTCATATCTCACGTCAAGACCAAATCTGCCAACTTCAACTTTTACTCCGGCCTGTGCGTTTATTGGTGTATTTTGAACAACAATTAGTTGATCATTTTGTTCGCCGTAAATTTTTGCATCCAGCACATTGGAATAAACAGGTCCTGCATACACATCAAGAGGACCATAAATATTATAACCCAACATTAAAGGAATAGTGAATGTTTGCAAATCATATGGCGTGTTTTCCTCTCGCAGTGGAATTTCAAACTCCTGAGTTAAAGAGGTATAAACCACCTCCGGACGGATAAAAAATTTACCGAAGTTAACCTGTCCAAATATACCTCCATGATAGCCTAAACCTCCAACTCCCTGAATCGTCTCACCCCAGTAATTTGCATTAGATTTACTACCTCTTATTTCACCACCCATAGCGTAATTGATCCCTCCTTTGAGTCCGTAACTAAAGGTTTGTGAGAAACCGGTATAACTAAAGGCAAAAATTACTAGAAGGGCTAAAATGTTTTTTTTCATAAGACTGGATTGTGCTTCAAACTATTTACAAATAAAAAGATTTTTTTTAATACCTGTTACTATTCGTCCATATATAACGACAGTTATGGAAAATAATTTTGAAGTGAATAAAGAAATGAGGAATTTTTTCCAGGGATTTATCATTTCGAACCTGCCTGCCGGCAGGCAGGGGAGCCTTTTTGGCGACTGAGAAATCGGCCTCCTGAAATGCAAAAGGAGAATTCGTATTTGTTTCATGAGATCTCTCGTCGCTTCCTTTCCTCCGGTTAGGAAGCTCTGTCGAGATGAAAAAAGTCAAACTAGCTGTCAGTCAGGAAGACTCCTTAACGAATACCCTCTATAGCAGATTATCCATTATGAAAATGCGGACAGGCGAAAATCAATTTATTCCCTACACTCTTAAATTTTTATACCAGTCAATCTGTTTTTTAAGTCCCTCTTTAAGAGTTGTAGACGGATTATATTCTAACCATTCAATTGCCTTACCAATATTGGCTGAAGTCGCTAATTGATCACCATTTCTCTTTGAAATTACCTCAATTTTAATTTGCTTCCCCAGCAGTTCCTCTACCAGAGCAATTCCATCCAGGGTCTTATATTCTTCCCTGGCTCCCAAATTAATAATTTCTCCATTTATTTTGTCATACCTCAAGACAGCCTGATAAATTCCTTTCACAATATCTCCCACATAAGTAAAGCTGCGGGAATGTTTTTCACTTCCTTCAAAGATTCGAAAAACTTCATTGTTTAATCCACAGGATATTAGCCTGGTGTACAATTTATCGGGCCGTTCCCTGGGACCATAAACAGAGAAAAGTCTGAGTATTGAAGCTTTCATGCTCCCTAGTTCTACTTCCTTCATAATTAGTTCTTCTCCCTCCAATTTGGTACTCCCATAATCTGAAGCCGGATTAGGAGGTGTAGTTTCGGGAAAATCGACTTTAAGGCCGTAAACAGAAGAAGTGGAGATGTAAATAAAATGTTTTAGATCTTTATTCAGTTCTGCAAAATTTATAAGATTTCTGGTACCCAGAACATTGTTAGTGTAGTAATCATCAAAGGTACTTTTAGCAGAAAGACCGGGATGTGCGGCAAAATGTATTATGAAATCAAAGTTAATTGGAATTTGTAGAAGACGCTCCTTATCTCTAAGATCCACCTCCACAATTTCTACTCCCAAGTCTTTGAGGATATCTGCATTCTGCCGTTTGAGAGTTATGTCATAATAAGGAGAAAAATTGTCAATCCCCATCACCTCCATTCCTGCCTTTTGCAATTTTTCCGCAGTATGCGAACCTATAAATCCCGCTGCTCCTGTAACCAGTACTTTCATCCAAATAACTGTTAATTGCAAATAAAAAGCTTTTTTTCTATTCCTTCTCTTTTTAGCAAGTTTAGATAGACATATGTTTTACCGTTGCCGGTAGCGAGTTGCGGATTGTGGGTGGCGGGTTGATCTCCTACGAATCCCCACCCCGACCTACGGCCATCCCGAAACAAGTTCGGGACAGGCTCCCTCCGAGGGAGGGGACTCATTTAAACAATCTTTCAGGTAAAACAAAAGTTTGGAATTTGGTCCTCCTCCGCTGAAGATCCAGAGGATAAATGCTTGGTGCTTGAAATTTGGTGCTTCAGATAAATTTCTCCTCATAAACCCTCCTTATCCCCTCCTTTAGGGAAATAGAATGCTTCCACCCCAGACTGTGGATAAGTGAAACATCCAGCAGCTTTCGTGGAGTGCCATCGGGTTTTGTGGCGTCCCAGGAAATCTCTCCGGAATAGCCGGTGATATTTTTTATCATTTCTGCCAGATCTTTAATAGAAAGATCCTCTCCCGTCCCTATGTTAACACTTAAATTTCCGCTGTAGGTTTGCATGAGGTGCAGACAGGCTTCAGCCAGATCATCAACATGCAAGAATTCCCTTTTTGGAGCTCCTGTGCCCCATACCTCTACTGAGGGTTTACTTTGCTCTTTTGCTTCATGAAACTTCCGCAGCAGTGCAGGCAGGACATGAGCCGTTTCAGGATCGTAATTATCATTTGGCCCGTAAAGGTTTGTCGGCATTACCGATATAAAGTCACAGCCGTACTGCAGATTATAAGCCTCACACATTTTGAGTCCGGCGATCTTAGCGATGGCATAAGGCTCATTTGTAGGCTCCAGCTTTCCACTGAGCAGGTATTCCTCTTTAATCGGCTGCGGAGACATTTTCGGATAAATACAGGAAGAAGCCAGGAACAGGAGTTTTTTCACTCCGTGTAAATAGCTCTGGTGGATCACGTTGTTCTGGATCATGAGGTTTTCGTAAAGAAACTGACCTCTATAGGTATTGTTGGCCATGATCCCACCTACCTTTGCAGCAGCAAGAAATACATAATCAGGTTTCTCCTCTTTAAAAAAATCCGCTACGGCCTGCTGTTGCGTAAGATCCAGTTCAGAAGAGCTTCGGAAAATGAGATTTTTGAAACCTTCTTTTTTCAGCTTCCGCACCAATGCCGATCCCACCATGCCGTTATGTCCGGCTATGTAAATTTTTGAATCTTTTTTCAATTTCTTCGGTTTACTGTTTTCTGTTTACCGTTTATTGTTTACCGTTTTCGGTTTACCGTTTATTGTTTATTTCTGATCACTGACACTGAACACTGACCACAAAAAAGTCTTGGTTCTAGTCTCTTGGCTCTTGACTCTTAAACTTAATTACTCGTCCCTAAAATCCAGCGTCCTGTGTCCGCCTTCCCTCAAATATTTTTCTCTTCGGAAAAGTTCTACATCTGCTGCCACCATTTCCTCTACCAGGTCCTGAAGACTGTGTTTTGGCTCCCATCCCAGTTTCTCTTTACATTTTGAAGCGTCGCCTATGAGCAGATCCACCTCTGTTGGCCGGTGATATTTAGGATCAATTTCAAGTACCGTTGTTCCTGCCTGAATCTGAAAATCAGGATTCTCACACTTCACCACTTTAGCCTTTTCCTGCTCTCCCTCTCCCGTAAATTCAAGTTCTATTCCGACACAGTCAAAAGCCATCCTCACCAGTTCTCTTACAGAAGTGGTTTTACCGGTAGCGATGACGTAATCTTCAGGCTTATCCTGCTGCAGCATCAACCACATGGCCTCCACATAATCCTTTGCGTGCCCCCAATCTCTTTGCGCATCCAGGTTTCCCAGGAAAAATTTCTCCTGCATCCCCAGTGCTATTCGTGCCACCGCCCTGGTGATCTTTCGGGTGACAAAGGTCTCTCCCCGCAAGGGAGATTCATGGTTGAACAAAATTCCATTGCAGGCGAACATATCATAAGCTTCCCTATAATTCACGGTGATCCAGTAAGCATATAATTTCGCCACTCCATAAGGGCTTCGCGGATAGAATGGAGTCTTCTCCGTCTGCGGCACCTGCTGTACCAATCCGTATAATTCTGAAGTTGAAGCCTGATAAACCCTGGTCTTTTTTGTAAGCCCCAGCAATCTTACTGCCTCAAGTATACGAAGAGTACCGAGTCCGTCTACATTAGCCGTATATTCCGGAGTATCAAAACTCACCTTTACGTGAGACATGGCTCCCAGATTATAGATCTCATCGGGCTGCACTTCCTGGATGATCCGTGTAAGGTTCATCGAATCGCTCAGGTCCCCGTAATGTAGCTTAAACCTGATATCCTCCTCATGAGGATCCTGGTAAAGATGATCCACTCTTTCGGTATTAAATAGGCTCGATCTTCTTTTGATCCCATGCACCACGTAGCCTTTTTTGAGAAGAAATTCGGCTAAGTAAGCCCCGTCCTGTCCAGTGATACCGGTAATTAAAGCGGTCTTTTGTGAAGATTTTGTTTCGATAGTATTACAAAGATTGATTAGCTAAAAACAAATATAAGTTTTTATAATGGTAGGTTTTCTTTTAGTGTTAGCTTTTGCTGTTAGCTGCCTGCCCGCCGAAGCTATTGCGCAGGAGGGTTAGATTAAAAAGTTGCAGGTTTCAGGTTGCAGGTTTCGAACGGGTTGCGGGTTGCGGGTTGCGAGTTGATCCCCTACAAATCCCCACCCCGTCCTGCGGCCATCCCGAAACAAGTTCGGGACAGGCTCCCTCCGAGGGAGGGGACTCTTACAATGAAAATCTTGGTGGTAACAAAGATTATGTAGAAAAGGTCTGGCTCTTGGCTCTTGTTTCTCAATAACTGCCTACTCCTTACTGCTTACTGCTTACTCAAAAAATTCCGCTCCGCTGGAGCTCCTTTTTCAGCAAAATTATAATTCTATAAATATTTCGCTCCTCCGGAGCTAATTCTTAAGTCCCCTTCAGGGGATTTAGGGGTAGTAAATTCAGCTCATCCCCTCCCCAACCCTCTCCAAAGGAGAGGGAGCAAGGTTGCTCATTGCTCCTCTCCCCTGGGGAGAGCCTGCCCACCGTGGTGGGGTGGGGTGTGGGATGAGCAGGGATTGGAAAATTATTCGTTGTACATATAATTCCGTTAGCGCTTCCACCCTTTAGTCCCGATATTCTTATGGATAAACCAAGGTTAAATTAAGGGATTTTTCATATTGCCTGTTTTCTCTAATTAAGGCGAAGATCCTGTTAATTAATTTTGCTCTTACAGCATTAACAACAGTCATTTTGTTCTTTCCTTCTGCTATTTTTCTTTCAAAATAATCCCTGAGCTCACCCTTCATTTTTATTGCTGACAAGGCAGCCATATGGAAAAGTGTTTTAAGCTTTTTATTTGCTCTGTGAGACACTTTATTTTTTGATCTTTGACTTGTTCCCGAATGAAAAGAAAAAGGAGCTACACCTATATGACAAGC
>NZ_AUIG01000025.1 GCF_000423585.1 Salinimicrobium xinjiangense DSM 19287 | reverse complement strand
TAAACTCTTTGAAGTGTTGTCAATTTTAAAATTTTTAATTTCGCCGTCTTCTGTGATAGAACAAATATCCAGGGATAATTTGCTAACATCGACTCCGATAAATGATTTAAATTTCATAGTTTAGATTGAGTTAAAAAAGAAGAACCTTTACCTAAAAACCTTAACAGGTCAGGGCTGATATCTTATACAGGTCTTGGTTCATTAAAACCTGTCAGTTCCAAATATCGGGATAGTGCGTTTCTAAAGCTATCGCTGGATCGCTGACAGGTTTTCAATTATACTACTTTTAATTAAAAAAGTATCAATACAAACCTAAGGTAGCTATGGGGACTAAAGGGAGCCGGAAAAAGAATACCTGTTTCCATGATATTACTAAATCCATTCCCTCCTTTTAGGGCTGGGGGAAAGGAATGGATTCAGTAAAGCCGGGGGGAAGAATGGATTTATCTATGGTTTCTTTTAAACTGCATTTTCTCCTCAATTTCTTTTAATACTTGAGCAGTGTCATTTAAGACAGCTTCATTGGTAAACCTTATTACTTCAAGACCATTAAATCTTAAAACTTCTGCTCTCTCATTATCCAATTTTATCTGCTCGGAGGATTCATGATAACCATCATCTACTTCTATGGCTAATTTTAGAGAATGACTGTAAAAGTCGACTATATAATCTGAATTGGATGTTGTCTGCGGAATTTGTACTGGGAGAAAGGGGTCTGTTGAAGTTTTTCCCAAAGAAGAGTTTCGGCTGGAGTCATGTTTTTCCGTAAAGACTTCGCTCTCCCGAAATTTTCTGAAGGAGCTCCTTTCCACATTCCTTCCTGATGATATGGCTGATCTTTTTTCATTCAATAATGGCTGCTTTGCACAGATATCGACTCCCCACTGCTCACTGCTCACTGCTCACTGATCACTGACCACTATTTCATTGGATTATCCTCATACCAGTCATCAAAGGTCTTGTCGGTGGTGTAGTTATCGGTGAGGACTTTGTAAACGGTTAAGAGCCACCAGGCCTGCCCCACTATCACAGTATAGAAGACAATATCGTAGGGAACATTGTAAAATACCATTACTGCAACTGCCACCAGGAATAGGGTTGCAATGATTACATAAAAATGTGCTGATAACTTCATATCCTTAATTTAGAAAAGGACCGGGGCACATCGAGTTAAGAGACTACTAAATTGAGACTATTTAGCAGAAGTTTGACGCTTCGTTAAGAGATTTTTGGATAGTAACGTGCCGACCGTAAGTGGCAGGAACACACTTATATAGGCAAGAATTTTAAAATAATCCGGCAGTAAAGGCAGCTCCAGCCAGGTGGCAGTGCCTTTGTAAAAAATAAGCGCCTCGGTAAGGATAAAGGCTGCAAAATATAACCAGAAGATCCATTTTGGCAGCTTAAGCAGGGCCTTCTGAGACAGGAAAACAAAAAGCGGAATACTCACCACGCCCAGGAAAACCCAGTGCAGGTAACCTATGACAAAGTCAGGAAAGTTAAAGGCGAGATTTGCAAAATACGGGATGGCCGAAAATAGCTGTAGCAGTAGTTTTACCGCAAGTAGTACTCCCGTAAGCTTTAACAGAAGCTTCAAAAATGAGGAAAATTGCAGTTGTTTCCAGATGGGATTTATCATTTGCCAAAGTTTCAGGAAAGCGGTGATCTGCAGTACAGCACCTGTTCCACCAAGCACGTAATAGATCCAATGTGGTTCTGTGAATAACACCGAAAGGAAAAAACTGAGGATCACAGCAGCATTCAGTTGCCAGTAGAAGCTCTTAAAATGCCCTTTTTGGGGCTCCAGATTTTGTTGTTCCAGGAAGTAAAAAAAGATTCCGAGGAGTGCGAGAAGGAACCAGGCATTGTACTGAAAGTGCAGGTAAAAATAAATAGCCATTTTATACCAGATGCTTCCGCTACCCAGGGTGGTCATGATCCCGCCTAAAGCCCAGGGACCAATACTGGAAAAAATCATGTACCATAAAGAAGCTTTTATCAGTTTAAAAGAACTGCGCGACCTGTACGGCGGCGGCGTCTTCTTTAAGATAAACCAGGCCATAAAATAGGAGGCAATAAGAAAAAGCGTGGAAAAGGTGATCGAGAAAAGAGCATATCCGGTGAACGGAAAGGTTACCAGCATGCCTATCAGGGTGATCTGTGTAAACCAGAAAATGCGTTTATAGATCTTTCCGAAGCCGGCTCTCGAAAAATGCATTTTATAAATAAGCGTGGTGAGGGCAATATATACCCAGCCCAGCAATGCTATGTGTGAGTGCGCATGTACTACATACCTGAAATTGGCAGGAATGGGAATGACAAAAAAGAATCGCAGAAAAACGCCCAGCAGCCCGACAAGGAAGAAATAACCAAGGGCTATGTTCGTGTGTCTTGTGAGATTTATCATTGCCTAAAATTATAAAAAAGAGGAGAGGCAAAAAATGATTTTTAACCTCTCCTTGTTCAACTTCAATTTACTTCACAATTATCTAAACCAAAACCTCTTCTTCTTCGGCTACTTTCTTTTTATCTGCCGGTAATTTCTTGCGGCTGTCAAGAGAGAAAACGAACCATACAAAAGCGAACAGGCCTATTGCAAAGATAGTATCGCCTATAGCCCTCATCCAGCGCAGGGTATCCATTCCCGGCTGTTGCATGAATTCGGCCGAACGGGCGTACCACATTCCTTCATTCACACTGGCAACCGTTTGTAATAATCCTATTGGAAGTACACTAAGCAGAACCATTAGAATAAGACCAATATTAATGGACCAGAAAGAGAAACTCAGTAGTTTGTCATTCCATATCTGTTGACGGTAAAGACTTCTCAGAACAAAGAGCATAAGGCCAATGCCAAGGAAACCATAGACACCAAACAGGGCGGTATGGGCGTGAACTGCTGTAGTGTTTAATCCCTGCATGTAATAAAGGGCAATTGGAGGATTAATGATGAATCCAAAGATCCCTGCTCCCAGGAAGTTCCAGAAAGCTACTGCTATCAAACAGTATATAGGCCATTTATAATCCTCAAGCCATTTTGTGGCCTTTGACAACTTATAGTTTTCGTAAACTTCATAACCAATCAATACGAGTGGAACAACTTCCAGGGCACTAAAGGTGGCTCCCAGGGCCATGACGGCTGTTGGAGTTCCGCTAAAATACAGGTGGTGGAATGTTCCCAGGATCCCTCCGGAAAGGAAAATAACCGTTGCCAGCAAAACGCCGAGAGTGGCTGTTTTCGTTCTTAACAAGCCCAGTCTCACAAATAGGAAGGCAGATACTACTGTGGCGAATACTTCAAAGAAGCCTTCTACCCAAAGGTGTACTACCCACCAGCGCCAGTATTCGGCAATTGCGAGGTTGGTCTGTCTCCCCCACATGAGTCCGGCGCCATAGAAAAGTGCAATGGCGGCCGAAGAAACCAGAAACATGATGAGCATATTGCGCTCTGCAGTTCTTTGTCTTATAACCGGAAGCAGCGGTCTGACCATTAAAGCCAGCCATACAAATAATCCTACAAACAGGAATATTTGCCAGAATCTTCCAAGGTCTACATATTCATAACCCTGATGTCCAAACCAGAAGTTTTCAGCAAGCCCCAGTTTCTGCATAATTCCCATCCATTGTCCGGCCATAGAACCAAAAACAATTACAAGCAGACATACAAAGAGGAAATTGACGCCAAATTTCTGAAATTTTGGATCTTTGCCCGAAACTGCCGGAGCGATATAGAGCCCTGTTCCCAGCCAGGCGGTTGCAATCCAGAGGATTCCCAGCTGTACATGCCAGGTTCTTGAAATAGAATAGGGGAGGATCTCGGCGAGGTCAAGACCATAAAAACCATCTCCTTCCACACCATAATGGGCGGTAACAACTCCAAAAGTTACCTGTATAAGAATAAGAACGCACACGATCCACATATACTTTTTCACTGCAAGCATAGATGGAGTTATAGTCTGTTTCATTAGAGGATCTTCAACCGGCCTTTCCGGGTCTTCCTCCTCTTTCATTTTTGCATGGTAAAAAACCATAAGCCCTATTCCTACCAGGAGAAGTATAATACTAAAGCCTGTCCAGATCAACAGATCTCCGGTGGCCTTGTTTCCTACCAGGTCATCTGGTGGCCAGTTGTGGGTATAGGAGACATCACTGCCGGGTCTTTCAGTCACTGTTGCCCAGGTAGCCCAAAAGAAGAAGCCGGCCATTTGCTGCATTCTCGCTTCGTCTTTAATGGAATTCTTTGGGATAGCATAGTAATTTCTAAGTTCATCAAGTTCGGGATTCTCCATGAACAGACCCCGATAGTAGTCGCTAAGGAACTCTACTGCTTTTGCCCGCATAGGAGAAATAGTGATGATACCGGTTGCTTCGTCATAGGTGTTTTTTCTTAACTCCAGCTGAAGCCTTCTTTCGAGAAGTGCCTGGTTTTCACTTTCCAGTTCGTCATAAGTGCGGCCGTAATCTTCCAGCGACCATTCATTGAGGATGAACAGGGCTTCCCGGTGAAGCCAGTCTGCGGTCCAGTCTGGCGCCTGATAGGCACCATGGCCCCAAATGGAACCTACTTCCTGGCCGCCCATACTTTGCCATACATTCTGTCCGTCCTTAATATCCTGACCTTCAAAAACGATTTCTCCGTTTGTAGTTACGACCTGTTCTGGTAGTGGAGGTGCTTTTTGGTAAATCTCAAAGCCATAATAACCAAGGATGGCAAAGGAAAATGAAACTACAAGCAGGAAAGCGATCCATAATTTTCTTTCTTTACTCATTAGGTGATAATTAAAAGCCGAAAATGAAAATCAGGAAGCAGAGACTTCAGGCTTTTCTTTTCCGGCGGGGTTGGGGGATTATTTTTTAAATAATATGAATTAATTAGAACGCAACTCTTTTTCAAGTAAGAGAGATTTAGGAAACAGAATATTGTTTTCCAGATGAACGTGTTGGTGAAGATCCTGCTCAAACTCGTCCAGTTTTGCGTAAAAAGCTCTATAGGTGTTGCAGGCTCCGGGAGGCGGAGTATAATTGTCACTCAAGCGTGCAATTGTGCGCAGTAATTCCCCGGCATCTTCATGCTCTGTTTCCATCATTTTAATAGGATTGTCCACACTGCCAAAATGAGGCTGAGGGAGTTCTCCTCCTTCTTTTTTCACTTTTATCATTTTTTTGATGAAAGGGAAAAGGATTAGTTCCTCTTTCTTCATGTGAGCACTTAATTCTCCGGCTACTTCCTTTACAAGATCATTGATCTCAAGAAGTTCGGTGTAGTGATGGCCGTGTACCTGGGCTACTCTTGCCGAATATTGCAGCAGAAGAGGGATGTTTTCTTCTACGTAAGAGTGGTGAACGTTAATGATATGATCTGTAAGGAAGTCAAGCTCCCAGCTATTGTAATTTGTTGCTCTGGAAGTAGTGTTGTCTACGTCAAGCAGGTCCTGTACAAGCAGATCATAATTGGCGTCATACTTTTTACAGGCTTTATCTAAGGTGATTCCGCCGCCACAACAAAAATCGATGCCGTACTTCTTAAAGATGTGTGCAGTCTTAATGTTTTCTGTCACCATCTCTGCTACTGTCTTCGATGCTAAATTTTCCATAAATATATTTTTAAAGGTTCAATTTCTTCAGCAAAGATGAAGTATTAACCGGCCACAGTTTATGAGTTTAGTCATAAAGGGACAAAATTGTCCTATTTTAATGTGAGACAAAAAAACACCCTCTGTAAAGAGGGCGTCTTTCTTAAAAACCAAACTAATAATACTAACCTAAAACAAATATTTATCCGTGTAAAACCAGTAATGGCAGCTGGTTTATAAAAGGGATATTTTGATCATCCTCATTGCGCAGAAATTTTTGGCACAGGTTGAGGTTTTTAGCAGCAAGCACGATCATATCAACATCGCGGTTTGCTATCAATATTTTTTTGGGATTCTCCTCACTGGAAGTATAATAGGTTTGCAGCACCGGGATCCTTGGGGAAAATGAATCCTGAAGAAATTCACGGTTCTCTATTTGCTCCAGTGAAGGTTCCTTGTCACTATTGAAAATTTCAAGGATCTTCACGTTTGCCTTGGAAAGGGATGCCAGATTGAGTAATGTGCGCAGCACCTTGCTGCCATAATGTATCTTGTAATCTGTAGGGAAGAGGATCTTTTTATGTTCTTTAAAGGAGGCGTGTTCCGAAATGGCCAGGACAGGACATTTCACCTTCATCATAACATCTGACGTATTGTTTCCAATCACTACTCCCTCGTTATTGGTTTTGCCTTTTGTGCCCATCAGGATAAGATCTATCTTTCTTTCCTGTACCATGGCCCTTACCGCATTAATAAGATAATCTGCTTTAAAATAGGTTTGGAAACTATGGTTTTTATTGGTGCGAATAGTTTCGAGCCAGGTAATAAGTTCAGAAAAATTCTTTTTTATTGCCGGGGACATACACATGTAACCGGTGCTGAGATTATCTGTCGGGACCGGGACCACATGCAAAAGGTGAAAATTGCAGGGCGTGTCCTTAAAGAACTCCACAGCGTAAGCTGCAGCATTCCTGCTATTTTCAGAAAAATCTGTGGGCAATAAGATATTCATCATCAGTCACATCAATTTACCACGCAAAAATATGCAGGAAGCAGAGGGGAAAAAATGATGAAAATCAGTTATTGAATTAATATATCCTTCACTGATATTAAGGAAGAAACATCTGGCTTACGGCGCCTGCCTGCAGGCTTCCAAAAAATGAAATGAACCAAAATTAGAAGATACGGTAATTTGAGAATTTGAAGATGAGGTTCAGAATTAATCCAATATTCAATATTCAATATACCTTATACATTAAAATTAGCTGATCCTCTTTAATGCTTCTACATCGAGTAATTTAATGTTACGCCCCTCTATTTCGAGCAGGCCTTCCTTTTTAAAATCAGATAGCGTCCTTATAAGGGTTTCTGAAGCCATTCCCGCAACACTTGCGAGATCGCTTCTCGAGATCCTGATGCTTTGGGTAGGATGTCTTCTTATTTTTTGAGAGAATAAGAGGATGGTTCGTGCTGCTTTTTTCCTTACCGAGCCATAGGCCATTTCGAGCAACTGCTCCTTAATACCGGCAATATTATCTCCCATAACATCTATGAGCTCCAGGGTAATGTTGCTGTTCTTCACGAGGATATTTTTGAAATCCTCCCTCGAGATCACATACAGCCTGGTTTCCTCCATGGCCGTAGCATATTCTGTATAGGCATTGGTCTTATTAAAGGAAGTGTTACCAAAGAAATCACCCTCTTTGTATATGGAAGTAATAAGTTCCTTCCCGTACTCATCCATACGGTGACTTTTTACCACTCCTTTATCTACAAAGAAAAAATGATTGCTCTGCTTTCCTTCTTCATAAATAGTTTCTCCTCCTTTATAGGTTTGTTGCTCGTATTTCTTAATTTCTTCCCTGAGTTCCTGAAGAGAATTTATTTTTTCCCGGGAGGACTCCTGTACAGGCGCATTATCGTTTTCATTGATTTTTTTGAGAATAGCCACTTTTGCCAGGCGACTTTCAATGGCGCTTATGAGTTCCTCTTCTTCAAAAGGTTTGGTAAGATAATCATCGGCTCCAAGGTCCATTCCCCTTCTTATATCTTTATGCTCTGTTTTGGCTGAAAGGAAGATGAACGGAATGTGCCTGGTGGCAGGATCCTGCGCCAGATTTTCTAAAACTCCGTAGCCATCCATTTCGGGCATCATGATGTCACAGATGATAATATCGGGCAATTCCTGTTTGGCGATGCCAAGACCCGATTTTCCGTTGGCGGCAGTGATCACTTCATACTCTGCCAGTTCCAGCAGTTCTGCCGTATTTTCACGTACAACTGTATCGTCTTCTATAAACAGTACTTTCTTCATTCTTTAATTAATGGTAGTTCTACAATAAACCGGGTTCCCGAATTTTCCTTGCTGCTGAAACTAATTGTTCCTCCCAGATTTTCCAGGTGTACTTTCGCAATATTAAGACCAATTCCCGTTCCCTGGTTAAGAAGAGCATTTTCTGCCCTGAAATATCTTTCAAAGATATGTTTTTGATCCTTTTCCGGTATTCCCATACCCTGGTCGGTCACTTTAAACAGAATTTTTTTGGTTTTTAACTCAACTTCAAATTTAATGAGCGTATTTTCCGGAGAATATTTGATCGCGTTGCTAAGGAGGTTTGAAAGTACCAACTCCAGGATCTTTTCATCCTGGTGCAGCTCTATGCCTTCCAAATCACGCGGATATTCAATATTCTGCCCGCTTTTCAAAGTAACATTGGCATTATAGATCACTTCGTTGATAAGCTTGCTAAGACTAAAGGTAGAAAATTTGTAGTTGACCTTTCCGCTTTCAAGACGTTCAATCGATAAAAAATCATTAAGGATATTATCTAAATAATGCACCTTGTTTTTTATGGTGTTGAGATGTTTTTCCCGCTTATCCTGTTGTTCTTCCAGCTTATATTTTCCGGCAAGCACTACAGAAGTGAGGATCCCACTTAAGGGAGTCTTAAATTCATGAGACACCAGCGAAAGGAATTTTGTTTTGAGCTCACTTAGTTCCTTCTCCTTTTGAAGTGCATTTTTGATCCTGTTTTCAGCCTCTTTACGTCGCTTGACCTCCAGTTCCAGGCTGCGATTTAGATTTTGCAATTTTTGAATGCTTTCCTCGAGCTCTTGTGTTCTGAGTTTGATCTTACCTTCCAGCTCATTATTCAGCTCCCTTATTTGTTGCTGGGCCTGTTTCCTGACCGAAATATCAATAATGAGAAACATTACATAGCTCTCCCCATTGATCTGAAAAGGATTTAAACCTGCTTCAACGGGAAATTCCTCCCCGTTCTTCTTTACTCCGTACAGATCACGCCCATGGCCCATCTGCCGTTTCTCGCTGTCGTGTAAAAAACCTTTAAAATGTGCCGGATGAGATGCCCTGTATTTTTGCGGAATAAGGACGTTAAGGGGCTTACCTCTTAGTTCTCCTTTTTCATAGCCAAACATAGTCTCTGCGGCAACATTGCTGCTCACAATAGTCTGGGAATGGTCAACAACTATAATTCCTTCTGAAGCTGCTTCAAATAATACATTAAAAACATTCTCGTCTTTTTCAAACATAGGTAGGGCCTTATTCCGGGTGGTGCTCATGCTCCCGTTTTTTTCTGTGCTGGTCAAATTTACATAAATTCATTTAACTGTAACCAATTAGAAAAACCTCCTGAGATCACTTTTGCAATGGCGTAAAATTGAAAAGGATCCGGAGAGAGTTTCTCTTCCGGATCCTTCCTGATGCATTTCTACATTCCTATCCTGCGTCATATTCACTCATTGCGGCTGCAAAAATGCACCTAGATTGTATCTTCCTCTCCTGATGCCACAAAATCCTTATCTGCGGGTAAAAGATTATTGGCAAGTTTTGTAACTCCCATAGCTATTAATACCGCGGTAATGATAAAGAGCAGGAATTTAACCATAAGACTATCCTCCAATACATTGCTGTAAAAGGTTAGAATGATCTCAATCGCGAGAAAAGCCATTTGAAAACTTGCCTTCAAAACCATATATAAATAATATGGGGTAAAGATACATTTGTGGCAAGTTTATTTAAGCTGAAATTTGAAGTTTGACGCAATTTTAACGCGTGGTTTTCAAAAGGTTAATTTCTTTAGGTTAAGAATGCCTAAGGAAATTAACCCCTTTTAAAAATGCTATTTTTGAAGCTTAAAAGTTATGACCGGGCTGTTTGCATGGTTCACCAGGTCTTCACTGATGCTTCCATTGAAAAAATGCGATAATCCCTTGCGTCCGTGAGTGGCTATTCCCATAAGATCTGCATTGATCTTACTGGAGAAATTGAGGATCCCCTCTTCTATCGATTCGTCATTGTATATATGGAATTCATAATTATCGAAATCAAAACCTTCAATACATTTTTTTAATTTTTTATCTGTTTCATTTGAAGTGATAAACTCATTTGCGGTGTTGATGTAGACCAGGTGCAGTTTGGCGCCAATCTGCTCTGCAAAATTCACTACCTTCTTAAGAGTCTCCTTTCCTGTCTCTTCAAGATTGGTGGCAAAAACAAAATTCCTGACTTCAAAATCGGGGTGCTCATTTTTTATCACCAATACCGGGATGTCTGAAGTTCTTACTACTTTCTCGGTATTCGATCCAATGAACATTTCCTTGAAACCGGTTGCGCCCTGTGAACCCATCACAATAAAATCACAGCCGTGTTTTTTGCTGGTTTCCATTATACCGTCAAAGGCCTGATTGATCTCAACGGTGTCGTGTACCTTAAGATCTTTAAGATAAGGCCGGGCAAGTAGTTCATCAAATTTTTTCTTGGCCATTTTCATGAAGAATAAGGCTTCAGGCAAATCATTCGAGCGGGTCTCTCCTACAGGGTTTGTCATATCTGCAGGAAGTTCGATCATGTGTAACAGATAGATCTCTCCATTGTTTTTTCTTGCCAGTTGGGCGGCAACTTTTAAAGCATTTTCTGCCTGCTCTGAAAAGTCGGTAGGCACCAGGATTTTTTTCATAAGGTTTGGTAAATAGGTAAGGTTGATTTAGTTATAAATTTACAAATATTTTTTCAATCAAATTCTTGTTTTCGTTCTACAAAAATATTACTATATTTGCACCGTTGAAGCGAAAAAAGAACAACGAGGGGACAGAAAGTCCCCTCTTTTTATAGCCGCACACGGGAATGTTACGAGAGAAAGTAGAAAATTTACTGCAGGAAGCTTTCGAAGAAAATAATTCATTATTTTTAATTGAGCTGAACATCAACGAGGCAAATCACATCTCTGTGGTGATCGATGGTGATAATGGAGTGTCTGTAAATGACTGTATTGCGGTGAGCCGCAAAATTGAACATAACCTGGACCGCGACGAGGAAGATTTTTCCCTGGATGTGGCTTCTGCCGGAGTTTCCACTCCTCTTGAAATGCCAAGACAGTATAGAAAGAATGTGGGAAGAACCCTTTCGGTGACTACTAAAAGTGGTGAAAAGATTCAGGGAGAACTAACAAAATTTGAGGATGACAAAGTCACCCTAAACTGGAAAGCCAGAGAGCCCAAGCCGGTAGGCAAAGGAAAAATTACTGTAAATAAAGAAGCTGTCTTGCCTTTAGAGGATGTAAAAGAGGCAAAAGTGATAATAACATTTTAACAGACAAAGGATATGGAAAATATCGCGTTGATAGAATCATTTTCAGAATTTAAGGACGACAAGTCTATAGATAAGCCAACTTTAATGGCTATTCTTGAGGAAGTTCTTAGAAGTGCACTGAAGAAGAAATACGGGGAAGATGACAACTTTGATATCATTGTGAATCCCGATAAGGGAGATCTTGAGATATGGAGGAACCGTGTTGTGGTAGCCGATGGGGAAGTGGAAGATCCTAACCAGGAGATCTCACTTACAGAGGCCCGTAAGATTGAACCCGATTTTGAAGTTGGGGAGGATGTTTCAGAAGAAGTGAAGCTTATCGACCTGGGGCGTCGTTCTATTTTGTCGCTGCGTCAAAATCTTATATCAAAAGTTCACGAACACGATAACACGAATATTTATAAGCACTTCAAGGATCTTGAAGGCGAAATATACACTGCCGAAGTTCACCACATACGTCATCGCGCCATCATTTTGCTTGATGATGAAGGTAATGAGATCATTCTTCCAAAAGACAGGCAGATCCCTTCAGACTTTTTCCGTAAGGGAGAGAATGTGAGAGGTATCATTGAAAGTGTAGAATTGAAAGGAAATAAACCCGCTATTATTATGTCAAGAACTTCTCCTTTATTTTTGGAGAAACTTTTCGAGCAGGAAATTCCTGAAGTTTTTGACGGTCTTATCACTGTAAAGAAAGTAGTGAGGATCCCGGGTGAAAAAGCCAAGGTGGCTGTAGATTCCTATGATGATCGTATTGATCCTGTAGGTGCCTGTGTAGGTATGAAAGGTTCAAGGATCCACAGTATTGTAAGAGAACTGGGGAATGAGAATATTGATGTGATCAATTATACCACAAATAATCAGTTACTGATCACGAGAGCTTTGAGTCCTGCAAAAATTACCTCTCTTAAAATAGACGAGGAAAATAAGCGGGCCGAGGTGATGTTAAAGCCCGAAGAAGTTTCAAAAGCTATTGGTCGTGGAGGTCATAATATAAGATTGGCAGGACAATTGACGGGTTATGAAATAGATGTCTTTAGAGAAGGCGTTGAAGAAGACGTAGAATTAAGAGAATTTGCCGATGAAATTGAGGACTGGGTGATTGCAGAATTTGCAAAAATTGGTCTTGACACGGCAAAGAGTATACTTGAGCAGGATGTTGATGATCTTGTGAAGAGAACAGATCTTGAAGAGGAAACTGTTCGGGATGTGATGAGAGTTCTTAGAGAAGAATTTGAAGAAGAGAATAATAGTTAAGAATAAAAGAGGATAATTTAGAGGGCAATTTATGGCTGAAGCAAAAACAATGCGATTAAATAAGGTACTACGCGAATTCAATATTTCGTTGGATCGTGCTGTGGAATATTTGAATTCCCAGGGCCACGAGATCGAGGCGCGTCCTACCACCAAAATATCGGGAGAAATTTATCAGGTGCTTTCTGATGAGTTTCAAACCGATAAGAGCAAAAAAGTTGAGGCAAAAGAAGTAAGCGAAGAAAAGCGTAAAGAGAAGGAAAGTCTGCGACTTGAGCGGGAGAAGGAACAGGAAGAAAAACGCAGACAGGAGGAGAAGCAGGAGGTCATCAGGGCTAAGACTAATCTTGAAGGTCCTAAGCAGGTTGGAAAGATCGATCTTGATAAACCTAAAGCTGCACCTGAAGAAAAGGCTGAAGCTCCTAAAGAAGAGCCAAAAGCGCCTGAACAGCCACAGGCCGAGGCTCCAAAGCAGGAAGAGACTCCTAAAGCTGAAACTCCAAAAGCTGAAACGCCAAAGACTGAAGCTCCTGAAGCTGAAACTCCAAAAGCCGAAACTCCAAAAGCCTCCGAAACTCCTAAAGCACAGGAAGAAAAGGCAACGGCTGAGACAACTAAAGAAGAAGCAACGCCCGAAGCTTCCGAAGAGAAAGAGGAAGAATCCTCTACAGTTGCAACCAAATACCAGAAACTTAGCGGACCTAATTTTACCGGGGAGAAAATAGATCTTTCCAAGTTTAAAAAGCCCGTAAAGAAGAAGGAAGAAAAAGATAAAAAAGCTGAAGACGATAAAGACAAACGTAAAAAGCGTCGTCGTCGTATAAGCAAAGACGTGAAAGGTGCACCCGGACAAGGTGGAGCCGGAGCGAAAACCAGTAAACCGGGAGGAAAACGTCCCCGTCCTGTTACCAAGGAGGAGCCAAGCGAAGAAGAAGTACAGAAGCAGGTGCGTGAAACCCTTGAGAAATTACAGGGTAAATCCAGTAAAGGACGCGGAGCCAAATACCGTAAGAACAAAAGGGATACTCACCGTCAAAGAACAGAGGATGCCCAGCTTGAAGAAGAAAACAAGGTACTTAAGGTTACAGAGTTCGTAACTGTAAGTGAGATCGCCACCATGATGGACGTACCGGTAACGCAGATCATCTCTGCCTGTATGTCCCTGGGAATGATGGTGACGATGAACCAGCGTCTCGATGCTGAAACCTTATCTATAGTTGCCGAAGAATTCGACTATGAAGTTGAATTTGTGACTGCAGATCTTGATGAACCTAAAGAAGCGGTACCCGAAAATCCTGAAGATCTTGAATCACGTGCTCCTATAGTTACTGTAATGGGTCACGTAGATCACGGTAAAACATCCTTGCTGGATTACATTCGTAAGGAAAATGTGATTGCAGGAGAGAGTGGGGGAATTACCCAGCATATTGGTGCATACGGAGTGGAACTGGATAATGGTCAAAAAATCACATTTTTGGATACTCCGGGTCACGAAGCCTTTACCGCAATGCGGGCAAGGGGTGCACAGGTTACCGACCTTGCAATTATTGTGATCGCTGCAGATGATGATGTGATGCCGCAAACCAAGGAAGCTATATCTCACGCCCAGGCGGCAGGAGTACCAATAGTGTTTGCGATCAATAAATCTGATTTGCCAACAGCAAATCCCGAAAAAATTAAAGAAAAACTGGCAGGTATGAACCTGCTGGTAGAAGATTGGGGGGGAAAGATCCAGTCTCACGATATATCGGCCAAAACCGGAATGGGTGTTAAGGAATTGCTTGAAAAAGTGCTTCTTGAAGCTGAAATTCTGGAATTACAGGCCAATCCGGACAAGCTGGCTACAGGTACTGTAGTGGAAGCTTACCTGGATAGAGGTAGGGGTTATGTTTCTACTATCCTGGTACAGGCCGGTACTTTAAAAATAGGAGATTATGTTCTTGCAGGTCGTCATAGTGGTAAGGTTAAAGCCATGCATGACGAACGTGGTAAGGAAGTCAAAGAAGCCGGGCCTTCTACTCCGGTATCCATTCTTGGACTTGATGGCGCGCCACAGGCGGGTGATAAATTCAAGGTAATGGCCGATGAGCGTGAAGCGAAGGATATTGCTGCAAAACGTAATCAATTACAAAGAGAGCAGTCTGTTAGAACCCAACGTCATATTACACTTGATGAAATTGGACGTCGTATCGCCCTTGGTGACTTTAAGGAACTTAATATTATCCTTAAAGGTGACGTGGATGGATCTGTGGAAGCATTGACAGATTCCTTCCAGAAACTGTCTACAGAAGAGATACAGGTGAATATCATCCACAAGGGAGTTGGTGCGATCACAGAAAGTGATGTACTGTTAGCTTCGGCTTCTGATGCTATCATTATCGGATTTAACGTTAGACCTGCCGGAAATGCAAGACAGGTTGCCGAGAAGGAAGAAATTGATATCAGAACTTATTCTATCATCTATGATGCTATCAATGATCTGAAAGATGCGATGGAAGGTATGCTTTCTCCTGTAATGAAGGAGGAGATCACCGGTAACGCAGAGATCAGGGAGATCTTCAAGGTTTCCAAAATTGGAACTATTGCCGGATGTATGGTGACCGATGGTAAGATCTACAGAAATGCACAGATAAGACTTATCCGTGATGGAGTAGTTGTCTATACCGGAGAACTTGCCTCTCTTAAACGATTTAAGGATGATGTGAAAGAAGTTTCCAAAGGTTACGACTGTGGATTACAGATCAAGAACTACAACGACATTAAAGAAGGCGATGTAGTGGAATCATTCCAGGAAGTAGCTGTAAAGAAAAAGCTGAAATAAAATTCTCAATAGAGTAAATAAAAAAGGGCCGCGATTCGCGGCCCTTTTTTATTTCGGTACACTAAGTATTCCCGGCTTGTCTCAATAATAAAGCTGACCAGATTCGAAAAGATCCTTAGCTCAAACCCCGGGGAACTTAGCTATTAGAACTTAATAATCCGGCTGCTGTCTACTTCTTTTCCGGCTTGAACCTGAAAGCCGCAGGAAATGATTTTTTGATTTCCAGTAAAGCCCGATCTGCTTCCAGGCTATTCCTGAAATTGCCAACCCATACCTTATAATTGGGAGTTTCAAAAACTATGGTAGAAGACCATTCGGGATAAAGATTTCTATATTCTCTAATTACCTTACTTGCCTCGTTGTTATCTCCCGAAAATAGTTGTATCCGGTAACGATCTCCTATTACGCCGTCTTTAACCATTTCGGTTTTTTGAGCTAAAAGAGCGGGTATTGCATCATCCTGAATGATGCTAACCTGTCCCTGCTGGGCAGAAACAGATGCAAAGGTTCCAAGGCTAAGAGCAATGGATAGAAATAATTTGCTTTTTCTCGACATTTATGTTTAATTTTCTGAATTACAAAAGTATAACTTTATCTTTCATTCCGGTGGCTCCAACTTATTTAGAACAGTTATAAATTAACCTTCAGCCCTCTTAAATCGAACTTAAGTATTACTTTTGTCGGTAAATTTTTAGGGCCCTAAATATGACTTTTATCACCTTTTAGTTGCTCTAAAAATCGTACCAAAAAGACGTTAATTCAACTTATAATATGAAAAAGGTGAAATACCGCCCTTCAGCCGCTCGAATAGTATTTTTAAGTGTATCTCTGTTTTTCGCTTTTAATATCCAGCTTTTTGCTCAGGATGAACCGCAGGATTCTCCACTGTCCGGGGATGAAGCAGACAGGCAGGAAACTGTGCAGGGGCCCCAGGAATCCAATGTAGAGGCCGATGCTTCCGGTGGTGATGCTGCTGCGGGAAAAGGACTGTTCAATACTTTATGTGCTGCATGTCACAAGCTCGATGGGAACTCTATTGGTCCGCCGCTAAGAAACATTGGTCAGGAGCGTGACAGAGACTGGCTTTACAGCTGGATAAAGAATTCTCAGGCCTTAATAGCTTCGGGAGATGAGCAGGCAGTTGCAATCTACAATGAATACAACCAGGTGGCCATGCCTCCTTTTCCTCAGCTGACCAATGAGGATATTGATAATATTTTAGCTTATACAGATGCTCCTAAAGCTGTTCCCCAGGAACAGCAGGCAGGCGGAGAGGCTGCCACCGCAACCGGTGGTGATAGCGGGATCTCTACAGATATTCTTCTGGGAATTCTGGCTTTTGTACTGGTAATGTTGCTTGTGATCCTTTACCTGGTGAACAAGACCTTAAGAAGATTTGCGGCAGTTAGCGGTGTGGAACTTCCGGTGAAAGAGAAGAGAGCTAAGCCAATCTGGAAATCTTTTGTTGAAAACCAGTTCCTGGTATTAATGACCGCTGTTATTCTAATGCTGGTTGGTTCCTATTTTGCATACGGATATCTTATGCAGGTCGGAGTTGATCAGGGTTATCAACCCGTACAACCAATTCATTTTTCTCATAAGATCCATGCAGGAGATAACCAGATAGAGTGTAAATTCTGTCACAGTTCTGCACGGGTTTCAAAGACTTCAGGAATTCCTTCTCTCAATGTGTGTATGAACTGTCACAAGTCTATTGGAGAGGTGGCCGAGAGCACTGCTACCGAAGAATATTCCAAGGCATTTTACGATGGGGAAATAGCCAAGCTATACGACGCTGTAGGCTGGGATGTGGAAACCCAATCTTATACGGGAGAAACCGAACCGGTGAAATGGATCCGTATCCATAATCTTCCCGACTTTGCTTACTTCAACCATTCACAACACGTAGAGGTTGGTGGGATAGCCTGTCAAACCTGTCACGGTCCTGTTGAAGAAATGGAGGTCATGTACCAGCATGCGCCGCTTACAATGGGCTGGTGTGTGAACTGTCACCGTGAAACCAATGTGCGTACCGCCGGTAACGAGTACTACGAAAAAGTACACGAGGAGCTTTCCAAGAAATACGGCGTAGAAGAATTAACTGTTGCCCAGATGGGTGGAATTGAATGTGCCAAGTGCCACTATTAATTAAAAAGTAGAAATTTAACATATGTCATCAAACAAGAAATACTGGAAAAGTGTTGAAGAGCTGAAAGGATCCAGCTCAATTGTTGAGACGCACAGCCAGAAAGAATTTGTAGAAGAAATTCCTACAGATGAATTCCTGGGTAATAAAGAGACTCTCGAAAGTTCAACGACTTCAAGAAGGGACTTTTTAAAGTACGTAGGATTTAGCACTGCGGCTGCTTCTCTGGCAGCCTGTGAAGGCCCGGTAATGAAATCAATTCCTTATGTGGTGCAGCCTGAAAGGATTGTTCCGGGTGTGGCAAATTACTATGCTACTACCATGGCCGATGGGTTTGACTTTGCCGGAGTGCTGGTAAGGACCCGTGAAGGCCGTCCCGTTAAAATCGAGCATAATACAATGGGTAATACAGGAGCAAATGCACGTGTGCACGCCTCTGTTTTATCCCTTTATGATAATAAAAGGCTTCAAAGGCCGCTTGCTAACGGGGAAGTGGTTTCCTGGGAGCAATTGGATCGTGAGGTAAAAGAGAAACTTAACAGTGTGAATGGTCAGATCGTATTATTGACCCAAACCTTTGCAAGTCCTTCTACCACAAAGATCATTAATGAATTTTCTCAGAAGTACGGCAATGTACGTCATGTGGTATATGACACTGTTTCTGAAGATGCAGCGCTGGATGCTTTCCAGTCGCGCTACGGAAGAAGAGCCCTTCCAAACTATGATTTCTCAAAAGCTGAAATGATAGTTTCTATTGGTGCCGATTTCCTTGGAGATTGGGCCGGGGGTGGATACGATGCCGCCTACGCTAAGGGTCGTATTCCGCAGGAAGGAAAAATGTCCCGTCACATTCAGTTTGAATCTAATTTCTCCCTTACGGGAGCCAACGCCGATAAAAGAGTTCCATTAACTCTTTCACAACAAAGAGCTGCTCTTGCTGCCCTTCATGGATATGTGACAGGTGGTTCTTCTACTAGTGATCTTCCGGCGCATATTGATGATGCACTTGTTAAAGCTGCGCGTCAACTGCGAAAAGCAGGTAGGGGTGCGGTTGTAGTTTCAGGTATTCCCGATGTAGATGCTCAGTCTCTTGTGCTTTCTATGAATGAATCCCTTGGAAGCGGAGTAATGGATACTGCCAATCCAAGAATGATGAGGCAGGGTAACGCTGCCCAGGTTAAGCAACTCGTTGCTGATATGAAAGCCGGGAGTGTTGGGGCGATCCTTGTAGCTGGTGTTAATCCTGCATACAGTTTGCCATTTGCCGATGAGTTTATCGAGGGTCTTAATAATATAGATCTAAAAGTTTCCTTCTCAATGAAGAAGGATGAAACGGCACTTTTGTCTGATTATGTTGCGGCAACACCTCACTACCTTGAAAGCTGGGGAGATGTGCAGTTTACGACCAATTCCTTTGGTCTTATGCAGCCTACCATCCGACCTTTATTTGATACAAGCCAATTCCAGGATACGCTTTTAAGATGGAGTGATAACAATACTTCATACGTAGATTACCTTAAACAAACCTGGGAAGGATCTATAGGGAATGGCTCCTGGACCGATGCGCTCCATGATGGTGTATTTGAAGGAACTGCGCCTGCAGGTACTTCTCCTGTTTCAGCTACTGAAGGAGCTGCGCCACAAGTGGGTAATGACAATACTGCAGTAAGAAATCTTTCTGCAGCAAAGGGAGAAGGTTTGGAGCTGGAGTTGTATACTTCTGTTGCAATGGGTAGTGGTAACCAGGCTAACAATCCATGGTTACAGGAAATGCCCGATCCTATTACAAGAGCTTCATGGGATAACTACCTTAAAATTTCAAGGGCAGACGCAGATGCGCTGGGTCTTGAAAACGAGCACGTGGCTAATGGTGCATTGAACGGTAGTTATGTTAATATAAAAGTGGGAGATACGGTTCTTGAAAAAGTTCCTGTATTTATTCAGCCGGGACAGGCCAGGGGAGTTGTTTCTCTTGCCTTGGGTTACGGTAAAAAAGAGGGCATCCAACGTGAGATGCAGGTAGGGGTTAACGCCTATCCTCTTTATAAGGATTTTAATCCTCATCAAAAAGTTACTATAGAAAAAGCGGGAGGAGTGCATAAGTTTGCCTGTCTTCAGCTGCATACAACCCTAATGGGTAGAGAGGATATTGTTAAGGAAACCACCCTTGAGATCTTCAATAGTCAGGATTCACATGTATGGAATTCTATGCCTCAGGTTTCACTTAACCACATAGAAACTCCTGTTACTTCACCAGATGTTGATCTTTGGGATGGCTTTGATCGTTCTGTAGGACATCATTTTAAGATGTCGATAGATCTTAATGCCTGTACAGGTTGTGGTGCCTGTGTGATTGCATGTCATGCAGAAAACAATGTTCCTGTAGTAGGAAAAGAAGAGGTGCGCAAGTACCGCGATATGCACTGGTTGAGAATTGACCGTTACTATTCTTCTGAAGATACTTTCCAGGAGGATATTGATAAGAAAGATAATATGAGCGGACTGGGAGATGCGCTTTCTCAGTTTGGAGAACTGGAAATGGCATCAGACAATCCGCAGGTGGTATTCCAGCCAATGTTGTGTCAGCATTGTAACCACGCCCCTTGTGAAACTGTTTGTCCTGTTGCTGCTACCATGCACGGGCGCCAGGGACAAAACCAGATGATCTATAACAGATGTGTTGGTACACGCTACTGTGCAAACAACTGTCCTTACAAAGTAAGAAGGTTCAACTGGTTCCTTTATAACAAGAACGACGAATTTGATTACAACATGAATAACGACCTTGGTCGTATGGTGTTGAATCCCGATGTTACCGTAAGGTCAAGAGGGGTGATGGAGAAATGTTCTTTCTGTATACAGCGTACTCAAAAAACTATTCTTGACGCCAAGCGTGAAGGTAGGGCTATTGCAGACGGAGAATTCCAGACTGCCTGTTCTTCGGCCTGTGACAAAGGTGCGATTATCTTTGGAGATGTGAATGATGAAACCAGCCAGATAGCTGCTTTAAGTGAGGATGACAGGATGTACCATGCTCTGGAGTATGTTGGTACCAAGCCAAATGTGATGTACCAGACTAAGGTCCGTAATACATCTGAAGCATAATAAATAAATTAAAGAATCAATTATAAAAGCATATGTCTCATTACGAAGCACCTATTCGAAAGCCTTTAGTACTTGGCGATAAGACTTATCATGATGTCACGAGAGATGTGGCTGCCCCTGTTGAAGGACGGGCCAATAAGTCATGGTGGATTGTTTTCTCTATTGCACTGGTAGCTTTCCTTTGGGGATTAGGTTGTATTATATATACCGTTTCTACGGGAATTGGTACATGGGGATTGAACAGGACCGTAGGTTGGGCCTGGGATATCACTAACTTTGTTTGGTGGGTAGGTATCGGCCACGCGGGAACACTTATCTCGGCAGTACTTCTTCTTTTCCGCCAAAAATGGAGAATGGCAATTAACCGGTCTGCAGAGGCTATGACCATTTTCTCGGTAGTTCAGGCAGGTTTGTTCCCAATTATTCACATGGGACGGCCATGGCTCGCTTACTGGGTATTACCTATTCCTAACCAGTTCGGTTCGCTTTGGGTGAACTTTAACTCCCCGCTGCTTTGGGACGTATTTGCTATCTCTACTTATCTTTCTGTTTCCCTAGTATTCTGGTGGACAGGGCTTCTTCCGGATTTTGCAATGATCAGGGACAGGGCCATAAAGCCATTCCAAAAACATATCTACGGAATCCTCAGTTTTGGCTGGAGTGGTCGTGCAAAAGACTGGCAGCGATTCGAAGAAGTTTCTTTGGTTTTGGCAGGTTTGGCAACTCCACTTGTACTTTCTGTACACACTATTGTATCCTTTGACTTTGCAACTTCGGTAATTCCCGGATGGCATACTACCATTTTCCCTCCCTACTTCGTTGCGGGAGCTATTTTCTCGGGGTTTGCAATGGTGAATACACTTCTCATTATCATGAGAAAGGTTTCCAATCTTGAAGATTATATCACTATACAGCACATCGAATTGATGAACATTGTAATTATGATCACAGGTTCCATCGTGGGTGTCGCATATATTACTGAATTATTTATGGCCTGGTATTCCGGAGTGGAGTACGAACAATATGCTTTCCTTAACCGTGCTACAGGACCTTATGCGTGGGCTTACTGGGCGATGATGACCTGTAACGTATTTTCACCGCAGTTCATGTGGTTCAAAAAATTACGTACCAGTATTATGTTCTCTTTCTTTATTTCTATTGTGGTAAACATAGGAATGTGGTTTGAACGTTTTGTGATCATTGTGACTTCACTTCACAGGGATTACCTTCCGTCTTCCTGGACTATGTTCTCGCCAACTTTTGTAGATATAGGGATCTTCATTGGAACGATAGGGTTCTTCTTTGTTCTGTTCCTGCTTTATGCCAGAACCTTCCCTGTAATTGCACAGGCAGAGGTGAAGACCATTCTTAAATCTTCGGGCGACCGTTATAAAAAATTACGTGAAGAGCATGGAGATCATGCAGATCACACAAATACTATCGTGAGAGAACCTGTTTCTAATGTAGAGGGAGGATGGATCAAAAGAGATGAATACGATCAGAAAAAGGAACATGAGCCTACAACTCACACAGAAGGTCTGACAGATTCCGAAGTTGATAAAGACAAAATTGATGAGATGTTGCACAGGATCGGAGTTTTTGATCCGGCAACTCAACATGCAGATGACCTTCAGAAATTAAACGGAGTAGGTCCTGTTATGGAACAAAAGCTTCACCAGGTTGGTATTTATACTTACTCACAGGTGAGCGGACTTACATTCGACGACTATACATTGCTTGACAGGGTTATTGACAATTTCCCAACAGCCGAAAACCGCGGTGACTGGAACCATCAGGCAAACCAACTTAAAAATAAATAATAATGGCATCTAAAGTTATACACGCCCTTTATACAGATGATGACTTGCTAATGCAGGCAGTAAGGCAGGTAAGGGAAGCCCGTTACAGAATTGGAGAGATCTATACTCCGTTTCCGGTACATGGTCTTGATAAAGCCATGGGACTTGCTCCAACCAGGCTGGCAATAACCTCTTTTATTTATGGGATCATTGGTCTTCTGGTATCCATTGCCATGATGAATTTTATAATGATAGAAGACTGGCCAATGGATATTGGTGGAAAACCAAGCTTTAGCTTTCTTCAGAATATGCCGGCCTTTGTTCCTATTATGTTCGAATTGACTGTATTCTTTGCGGCTCACTTAATGGTTTTTACCTTCTTTATGAGAAGTAAACTGTGGCCTTTTAAGAATGCTGAAAATCCGGACGTAAGAACTACAGACGATCATTTCCTTATGGAGGTAGTTTTAGGGAATCACGATGCAGAGGAGCTAACCGACTTTTTATTTAAGACTGGAGCTTCAGAAATTAAATTAATAGATAACAAATAAACCCGATGAAAAGTTTATTTAGAAAATCCATATTATTCATGCTTGGTCTTAGTGTTGTTTCCTGTATGGATAACTCTAAGCCCAATTACCAGTATATGCCTAATATGCACGAAACTGTGAGCTATGAACCATATGGAGCTTACGATGTCTTCGTCAATGAACAGTCGGCTAAACTTCCTGTGGAAGGTACTGTTTCGAGAGGCTGGAGACCATACGAGTACGAAAATGATCCTGAAGGTTTTGCTGCCGCCAAGGCAGAGCTTACCAATCCGCTGCCATATACCGAAAAGAACCTTGCCAGGGGAAAAGCTCTGTTTACTGTTTATTGTGCGGTATGTCACGGGGACAAAGGAGATGGACAGGGAATTTTGGTGCAAAGAGAGAAGATCCTGGGTATTCCCCGGTTTGATGATGCAGGAAGAGCGATTACTGAAGGTGGAGTTTATCATGTACAATATTACGGCCTTAACGCAATGGGATCCTACGCTTCACAGACTTCTATTGAGGAACGTTGGCTCATTACTCATTACGTAATGAATCTCAAGAATAATCTTGAGGGAGGCCCCGAAATGGAATTTGAAGCTGAAGAAGATCTCATTCCACCCGTAAATGCCGAAAAGACCATGGAGGTAAAGGAAGATGAGTCGGCAAATGAATCAATTGATGAAACTCAAGAATAACAGCACATTAGATATTATACAATATGTACACGCTATCCAGTAAATTAAAATTATTTTCTATCATTCTTATGGTGGTAGGTCTGTTGGGCTTGGTCTACGGATTTATTGCGGCGCCTGATTCCATAGAAGATGTAAAAGAAATAATAGCATCTCATGGGGGACATGGAGAGGAACATGTACCTATTACGGGGCAGGCAGAAGATCACCTGGAAGATGATGCAAAAGGCTTTGATTTTGTGCCTTCAGAACATGAAATAAATACAGAACGTACAGATGAGCATACCAGTATAAAAGCCGGTGATGACCATGAACAGGAACACCTGGAGCATGTTCTACATCAATTACAAAACAAACCATGGGCTGCCTTATATGTTGCTGCATTCTTTTTCTTTATGATCGCACTTGGAGTTCTTGCCTTCTACGCAGTACAATATGCCGCCCAGGCGGGATGGTCTCCTGTTCTTTTCAGAGTTATGGAGGGCATTACTGCTTACCTGCTCCCCGGTAGTATCATAGTATTTGTGATCCTGGCTCTGTCTGGATTACACCTCAACCACCTTTTTGTATGGATGGATCCCGAAGTAGTTGAACACGATGAGATCATACGTAACAAAAGCGGATATCTTAATGTTCCTTTCTTTCTTATAAGAGCTGCAATTTATATCGCCGGCTGGAACCTTTTCCGATATCTAATGAGAAGAAATTCCTTGAGACAGGATGACGCAACAGATAACAGATGGTTTAAGAAAAACTTCAAACTTGCTGCAGGATTCCTTGTGTTCTTTATAGTTACTGAATCGATGATGTCCTGGGACTGGATCATGAGTCTTGATCCGCACTGGTTTAGCACCTTGTTTGGATGGTATGTATTCTCCAGTATGTTTGTTTCGGGAATTACAGTAATTGCCCTGGTAACAATCTACCTTAAGTCACGGAATTACCTGCCTTTTGTAAACGACAGTCATATTCATGACCTGGCGAAATTTATGTTCGGGATAAGTATTTTCTGGACTTATCTTTGGTTCTCTCAGTTTATGTTGATCTGGTATTCCAACATTCCGGAGGAGGTTACCTACTTCGTTTCCAGAATAGAAGATTATGGACTGGTATTCTTTGGAATGGTAGCCTTAAATTTTATCTTTCCCCTTTTACTGTTAATGAATAGTGACTTCAAACGAGTGAACTGGTTTGTGGTAATGACCGGAATAATTATCCTTTTAGGCCACTATCTGGATGTGTATGTAATGGTAATGCCGGCAACCGTGGGTGAATCCTGGTTTATAGGTATTCCTGAGTTAAGTGGACTGGCATTTTTTGGAGGATTGTTTATTTTTGTAGTTTTCAATTCGCTTACAAAAGTCCCCTTATTGGCTAAGAGAAATCCTTTTATGAAGGAAAGTGAGCATTATCACTATTAAAAGATTGTTTAAAGAGAAAAAATAAAATGACAGTATTTTTAATAATTATAGTAGTAGCATTATTTGCGATAACGCTCTGGCAACTAAGCAGGATCTTTCAATTGTCAAGGAGTACTCAATCTCTTGATGATTCGCAAATAGCAAGTGATAAGGATAACAGAATGCAGGGGAACCTCATGCTGGCATTTGGAATCGCCTTTTACATCTTCATGCTATATAATTTCTGGGCCTTTGGAGACAGAGCTTTACCTGCCGCTTCTTCAGAACATGGAGTAGATTACGACAATCTTTTATTGCTAACTATGGCGGTAATTATGTTCGTACAGGTGATCACCCAGGGTCTTCTTCATTATTTTGCCTTTAAATACAAAGGGAAAAAAGGGAACAAAGCATTATTCTTTGCAGATAATGATAAGCTGGAATTCGTCTGGACAATCATTCCGGTAATCGTACTGGCCGGATTGATCATTTACGGACTCTTCACCTGGAGTGATATTATGGATATTAATGAGGAGGATGATCCAATTGTTATTGAACTTTATGCCAAGCAGTTTAGCTGGCAGGCGCGTTATGCGGGACAGGACAATGTTCTTGGTAAGGCTAACGTAAGATTTATAGAAGGAGCTAACACCATTGGAGTGGATGAAAGCGATCCTTATGCTATGGATGATGTAATTACGGCAGAGATACATTTACCTGTGAACAGGCCGGTAGTCTTCAAAATGAGATCTCAGGATGTGCTTCACTCAGCTTATTTCCCTCACTTTAGAGCACAAATGAATGTGGTTCCGGGAATGGTTACTCAGTTTGCCTTCACTCCTACTGTTACTACCGAAGAAATTAATGAGACGGAGTACATGAGAGATAAGGTGGCGAGGATCAATGATATTAGAAAAGAAAACAGTCAGGCACTGTTGGCCGCGGGGGAAGAACCGCTGGAAGAATATGAACAGTTCGAATATTACCTGTTATGTAACAAGATCTGTGGGGTTGCTCACTACAACATGCAAATGAAAGTTGTTGTTGAAACCGAAGCAGAATTTAATGAATGGATGGCGACTCAAAAGGAGTACAGCGAGACAATGCAGTCTGCGACAGCGTCAAGAAAGTCTGCTGTAAGTGGAGCAGAGGTAGCACAGGTAGAAAATTAATAAGTTAAGAATAAAGAAATATGTCAGCATTAGGACACGTACCAGTTAATGAACACGCTCATGATGATCACCACCATGATGAGGGTAATTTCTTTACAAAATATATATTCAGCATGGATCATAAGGTTATTGCCAAGCAATACCTTTTTACCGCGCTTTTCATGGGGATCATCGGGATTGGGATGTCTGTTCTCTTCCGTATGCAACTTGCATGGCCGGCTGAATCATTTAAAATATTTGAGCTTTTCCTTGGAAAATGGGCTCCGGGAGGAGTGATGAGCCAGGAGGTCTATCTGGCTCTTGTTACCATCCACGGTACAATCATGGTATTCTTTGTACTTACTCAGGGTTTGAGTGGTACCTTTAGTAACCTTCTTATTCCTCTTCAAATTGGAGCACGGGATATGGCTTCAGGTTTTATGAACATGCTGTCTTACTGGTTGTTCTTTATTTCCTGTGTGATCATGCTCGGGTCTCTTTTTGTTGAATCGGGACCGGCTTCTGCAGGTTGGACAATTTATCCGCCTCTTAGTGCACTGCCACAGGCTATAGGAGGATCTGGATTGGGAATGACACTGTGGTTGGTTTCTATGGCCATCTTTATCGCTTCCTCTCTTCTTGGATCACTTAACTACATTGTTACCGTGATCAACCTTAGAACAAAGGGAATGTCGATGACGCGTTTGCCATTGACGATCTGGGCACTTTTCGTTACAGCTATTATCGGGGTAGTTTCCTTTCCCGTTCTTTTATCGGCAGCTTTGATGCTTATCATGGACAGAAGCTTCGGAACATCTTTCTTCCTAAGTGATATTTTCATTGGAGGTGAAGTGTTACACTATCAGGGAGGTTCTCCTATTCTTTTTGAACACCTGTTCTGGTTCCTTGGACACCCCGAAGTTTATATTGTAATACTTCCTGCCATGGGTATCGCATCAGAGATCCTGGCGACGAACTCCAGAAAACCTATTTTTGGATACCGTGCGATGATCGCCTCTATTCTTGGTATTGCTTTTCTTTCAACCATTGTATGGGGTCACCACATGTTCGTATCGGGAATGAACCCGTTCCTTGGATCTGTGTTTACCTTTACAACCTTATTGATCGCGATTCCTTCGGCAGTTAAAGCCTTTAACTGGATCACGACCATCTGGAAAGGAAATCTTCAAATGAATCCTTCAATGCTGTTCTCTATTGGTTTTGTTTCTACCTTTATCACAGGAGGTTTGACAGGGATCGTGCTTGGAGATAGTACACTTGATATTAATGTTCACGATACTTATTTTGTTGTTGCTCACTTCCACCTCGTAATGGGTATTTCTGCCCTCTACGGAATGTTTGCAGGGATCTACCACTGGTTCCCTAAAATGTTCGGGCGTATGATGAACAAGAACATGGGATATGTCCACTTCTGGATCACCATCATTGGAGCCTACGGAGTGTTCTTCCCAATGCACTTTGTGGGTATGGCAGGACTTCCAAGAAGATACTATGACAACACTGCTTTCCCGTACTTTGATGACCTTTTGGAGATCAATGTGGTGATCACCGTGTTTGCCATTATCACTGCTCTGGTACAACTGGTGTTCCTTTACAACTTCATTCATTCCATATTTGCGGGCAAGAAAGCCACAGCAAACCCATGGAATTCCAACTCTCTTGAATGGACTACACCGGTGGAACCAATCCACGGAAACTGGCCGGGTGCTATTCCACATGTTTATCGTTGGCCATACGATTACAGTAAGACAAATGAAAACGGGGAATATGTCATTGCAGGACAGGATTTTGTACCACAAGACGTCCCACTTCAAAAAGACGAAGAAGAGCTTAATCATTAAGTTCTGATCAGCTTATATCTAAAAGCCTTTTCATCCCCATGAAAAGGCTTTTTCTTTTATCTTTGTTTCTTTAATCCTTCCATATGAATGAAAACCTTGATCCTACCGGCGAAAATTTCTCTTCGGAAGAACTGGACATCGAAAGAGCATTACGGCCTCTCGAATTTGATGATTTTGCAGGTCAGGATCAGGTTTTGGATAACCTGAAGGTTTTTGTCGAGGCTGCCAACCGTCGGGGAGAAGCCCTTGATCATACGCTGTTTCACGGGCCTCCCGGATTAGGAAAAACAACTTTGGCACATATCCTTGCCAATGAACTGGGAGTAGGTATTAAAGTAACTTCAGGTCCGGTACTGGATAAACCCGGAGATCTCGCAGGGCTGCTCACCAATCTTGATGAAAGGGATGTACTTTTCATAGACGAGATCCACCGGCTGAGTGCCGTGGTAGAAGAATATCTCTACTCGGCAATGGAAGATTATAAGATCGATATCATGATCGAAACAGGGCCCAATGCCCGTTCTGTGCAGATCAATCTAAATCCATTCACTCTCATAGGTGCCACCACCCGCAGCGGATTGTTAACCGCACCTATGCGTGCCCGCTTCGGAATTTCCAGCCGGTTAGAATATTACACCACTGAACTGCTTTCAGATATTGTTCAACGTAGTGCGCAGATCCTAAAGGTGCCAATTACAATGGAGGCGGCTATTGAGATCGCCGGTCGCAGCCGCGGAACACCTCGTATTGCAAATGCCCTTTTAAGAAGGGTGCGGGATTTCGCCCAGATCAAAGGGAATGGTAGTATAGACATCGAAATTGCAAAGTACAGCCTTAAAGCATTAAACGTAGATGCCCATGGCCTGGATGAGATGGACAACAAGATCCTCACCACCATCATCGACAAATTCAAAGGTGGTCCTGTGGGAATTACAACCCTTGCCACTGCAGTGAGTGAAAGTGCCGAAACTATCGAAGAGGTCTATGAACCATTTTTAATTCAGCAGGGTTTTATACAAAGGACTCCCCGCGGCCGCGAAGTTACCGAGGCTGCATACAAACACCTGGGAAGGGTGAGAGGCGGCATTCAGGGAGGGTTGTTTTAAGATTGCAAACCTACCAGGTCTCCAAGACCTGTTAGGTTTTGAACTAAAGCTATGAAGCAGGATGTTTTAGAACCGGGAGCAACCTACCATATTTTCAATCGGGGAAATAATAAGGAGGATATATTTAAAGAGGAGGAAAATTATTATTATTTTTTAAAATTAATCCGGACTCATTTATTGCCTGTTTGTGATATCTATGCTTACTGTTTATTAGGCAAACATTTTCACTTACTTCTAAAGATCAAAGAAAAAGAAGAACTTTCACCCACCCATCAGGATAAGACTCATCTTCCATTTTCTAATTTCTTTAATGCCTATACAAAAGGAATAAATAAAAAGTACAACAGAACCGGCAGCCTCTTTCAGGAACATTTCAAAAGAAAAAGGGTTGGTGATGAGAAGTATCTTATTCAATTAATTGCCTATATTCATTTAAATCCTGTACAACATGGCTTTGTTGAAGATCATAAAAATTATAAATTTTCTTCTTTTCAGGCGTATATCGGTGCCAAACCATCCAAAATAGAGACCAGTTATATATTTTCCCTTATTGACTCTGAAATTTTTGAGCATTGGCATGATGAAAGAAGATTAAACACTAAATATTTAAATGATTTCCTGCAGGACCAGACCTAACAGGTCACAAAGACCTGGTAGGTCTAAAAGAGGCGAAGAAAGATAATGAAAAACATCAAAGCCATACCCACAGTACCGGCCTGGGAATTTTACAAAAATTCCCTGCGTATCCTCGAGAATCCGCTGATCTTTCATAATAAGAAATTTCAAAAACTGGGCGATATTTTCCGATTAAAAATTGGTCCGGGTAGCTCGGTGATCTTTTCCCGGAATGCCGCTTTTGCCCAATATGCACTTCAGAAAAATCATAAAAACTTTTCCAAAACCACGATTCAGACAAGGGATATGGCGAAGTACCTTGGAAAAGGATTACTGACGTCTGAAGGGGAGCACTGGAGAAAGCAACGCAAGCTCATCCAGCCCGCCTTTCACAAAAAACAACTGCTTGTCTTATTGAATAGCATCAAAGCGGCTATAACAACAGAGCTAAATAAAATTGAAACCGGAAAGCCTGTTGATATTTTTCCGGTGTTTAATGATCTTGCATTTCAAACTGTTGTAAAATCTTTATTTAGCAGTGCGGTAGGGCAGAAGGAGATCAACCGGCTCCAATATATTACAGAAGCCGCGCAGAAAATGCTGGTCAGGGAACTGAGACAGCCATATCTTGGCTGGTGGTTCAGTTTATCGGGAAAAATCAAAGAACATACAGATCTTACAGATGAAGCCCGGGATATCCTGAGAAAACTCATAGAGGAAAGACGGACTTCCGGAGAAAGGCAGGATGACCTGCTCGATATGCTTCTGGATGCTAAATATGAGGATGGCAGCAGTATGGAAAATGAGCAGCTGATAGATGAAATTCTCATCCTTTTCACTGCAGGTCATGAAACCACCTCAAATGCCCTTACTTTCACTGCCCAGCTTCTTGCACAGCATCCGGGAGCACAGGAGAGGATTCTGGAGGAGGTGAAAAAGGCACAACAGGAAACAAACTCCCTGGCCGAATTCATTCAGGCCTGCCCTTATACTAAAATGGTCATTGAAGAGTCCATGAGGTTATATCCTCCGGTCTACTTTATCGACCGGCTGAATAATGAAGAGGATGTTTTTGACGGATTGGAAATTCCGAAAGGTTCTACTTTGCTTTTTTCCATGTTTGAGATCCACCGGCATAAAGATCTCTGGGAGGACCCGGAAAGATTTGATCCGGAAAGATTCACAGATCCCAGAAAATATTCTTCCTGTTATTATCCTTTTGGAGCCGGCCCCAGGATGTGCATCGGAAATAATTTTGCCATGTATGAGATGATACTGACTGTGGCAGAGCTTGTTTCCAGATTTGAGATCTCCTCCTGTAAAACTGAAATTGAATTTCAACCGCTCATTACCCTGAAGCCGAAAAATTCCATTCTGAAATTTATTTTAAGGTAGTTAAGCTTCGTTGTGATTTATTTATTACCTTTAAAACTTTGATTATCAATATGATAATCAGGTTGTTCAGAGATTCCCCTCGATTTTTTCAGACTGCATCATGGCCGATCTGAAATCATACCCCTGTAAATATTCCTCATTCATAACTTCCCGCTTCTGGGCAGGAAAACGAAGATTCCTTTTCTAAAGCTTATTCTCCAAACCTGCCTGGTCCTATTCTTCCCTTTCATTAAGAATAGACCTGCCTACAGCACAGGACCTGGTTATGCTATTCCCCGAAAAGCATTGAATTATAGTTGAATCATTAAAATAAAATATTATGGAAGCAAAAATTGAAGAGCTGAAAAGCCGTATTAAGGGCAGGATCATTCAACCACAGGACGGGGAGTATGATGAAGCCAGGAAGATCTACAACGGGATGATCGATAAACATCCCGGTATAATTTTGAAGTGCAGGGATAAAGAAGATGTCATACAGGCGGTGAACTTTGGCAGGGAAAATAACCTGGAGGCATCAATTCGCAGTGGAGGACATAGCGGCGCAGGCCTTGCGCTGTGTGAGGATGGGCTGGTAATTGATCTTTCTGAAATGAAGGAAATTCATGTAGATCCCGAAAACCGTACAGCTGTCATTGCCCCGGGTAACATGCTTAGGGAAATTGACAAGGCCACTCATGAACATGGACTGGCTTTACCAAGTGGGATTATTGGGACTACCGGAATTGGCGGAATCACCCTGGGAGGAGGAATAGGTTATTTAAGTCGCAAGGGTGGTTTAACTATTGATCACCTGCTCGAGGCCGAAGTTGTTCTGGCTTCAGGCGAACTGGTAAAAGCAAATAAAGATGAGAATCCAGATCTTTTCTGGGCGCTGCGTGGTGGCGGCGGAAACTTTGGGGTGGTAGTATCCTTTACATTCAGTCTCATTCCGGTGAAAAATGTATATGCAGGACCAATGTTCTGGCCTCTCGAAAAAGCCGGAGAGGCAATGAATTTTTATGATGACCTCATGCAGAATGCGTCCAACGACCTTTATGGTTTTTTTGCCTTTCTCATTGTGCCTCCCGGAGATCCGTTTCCCAAAGAGCTGCATATGAAAAACGTCTGCGGAGTGGTATGGAATTATACGGGACCTATGGAAAAGGCTGAAGAAGTTTTTAGACCTATAAGGGAATTTGGTCCGCCCATCCTGGATTTCGTTAGTGAAATTCCCATGCCGGCACTGAACACCATGTTTGATGATCTTTATCCCAGCGGATTACAGTGGTACTGGAAAGCCCATTTTATTAAGGAGTTGACTGATGAAAGCATCAGGGTAAATATAGAACACGGATCTAAGATCCCTACTTTTCATTCTACAACCCACCTTTATCCTGTTAATGGAGCCGTTCATGATGTAGCTTCTGAAGATACCGCCTGGGCAAACCGCGGGGCGAAATATTCCCAGGTCATTGTAGGCGTTTCACCTGAAGCCGATGATGCTGAAGAGATCACTGCGTGGGCAAAAGATTATTACCAGGATTTAATGCCATATGCAGCCGGGGGAGCTTACGTGAACTTCATGATGAATGAGGAAGACGGCAGAGTGGAGGATTCTTATGGTACAAACTTTAAACGTCTGGGTCAGATCAAGAAGAAATACGATCCACAGAATTTCTTTCATATCAACCAGAATATAGAACCCTGTGATTGAGTTATAATTTCCTGTTCTGGAATAACATTTGTACAATAAATGCAATAGTTTTGCAGGGTACAGTGAATACAAGATCAAAATATTCCAATCTTATCAAAACCGAAGCTAAACGCCTCGGTTTTTTGTCATGCGGTATCTCCAAAGCCGAATTTCTCGAGGAGGAAGCGCCACGCCTGGAAGAATACCTTCAAAAACAAAGACATGGAAAAATGTCATTTTTAGAGAACTATTTCGACAAGCGCCTGGATCCCACCAGGCTCGTGGAGGGTTCTAAAAGTGTAATTTCCCTGCTGCTCAACTATTACCCTGAAGAACAACAGCGGGAGGATTCCTATAAGATCAGTAAATACGCCTACGGTACAGATTATCACTTCGTGATCAAGGATAAGCTGAAAAGTTTACTGCAGTTCATACAGCAGGAAATTGGAGAGGTGGAAGGCAGAGCATTTGTGGATTCGGCGCCGGTTATGGACAAGGCCTGGGCTGCCAAAGCGGGTCTTGGCTGGGTTGGAAAACACACGCTGTTGCTGTCAAAGCAAAAAGGCTCTTTCTTCTTTGTAGCCGAGTTAATTATCGATCTCGAGCTGGAATACGACACGCCGGTGACAGATCATTGCGGCAGCTGTACTGCCTGTATTGATGCCTGCCCTACAGATGCCATAGTAGAACCTTATAAGGTGGACGGGAGTAAATGTATTTCCTATTTCACGATTGAGCTTAAAGAAGAGCTGCCACAGGAGATGAAAGGCAAGTTTGAAGATTGGGCTTTTGGCTGCGACATTTGCCAGGACGTATGTCCCTGGAACCGTTTTTCACAATCGCATAATGAGCCACTTTTCAATCCGCATCCCGAATTGCTGAGCATGAGCAAAAAAGACTGGGAAGAGATCACCGAAGATACTTTTAGAAAGGTGTTTAAGAAGTCGGCGGTCAAAAGAACCAAGTACAGCGGACTCACCCGCAACATAAAATTCCTCAAAAAAGATTCCTGATCTTCTTTTTGAGAATTTGTAACTTTCTGTTTCAAGCAAAAGTTATGGTCTCAAAAAAGCTATTTTCAGTCATTATTTATTTTTGTCTCCTTACAGGATTTTCTGTCACGGCACAGGAGCTTCAGCTAAAGACAGAACATACCATGCAGCGGCTTCTGCAGCAGGCCGATACAGATGGAGATAAAAAGATCACCATTGAAGATGAGCCAAAAAAGCCATTTTTGGCACCTCTTTCAGGAGGAGATTCCCTGGCGATCAGTGAGATCTATTATCTCTCTAATTTACTTCAGGAGCTGGCCATAGCCCGGTCCGAAGAAAGGGAGACCCTGAAAATTTCCGTCGAAAAAATTAAAGAAGCTCCCACCCAGCGCATTTCCCGGCGGATAAGAGAGCAGTTCTGGGATGATCTTACCCGCACTATTGACAGGGAAGGCATAGAAAGAATTCTTCAGGATTCAAAAGCCGAAGACAGTGTACAACGGCTTTATGTACCGGCGACAGATTCTGTAGGGATCAGGTACTACAAGGATCTTCAGAAGGAATTCGAAGGTTTTGAGGTGGTGGTACTTCCGAAGGAAATCAGTCCGCAATACGTAAAGTCCATCAATGACAAACCGGGTCTCCTGGCGCTGGAGCTCGAAAATGGGAAAGGAGTTCCTTTTGTGGTACCCGGCGGCAGGTTCAATGAAATGTATGGCTGGGACAGCTATTTTGAAGGAGTGGGGCTTTTACTTGATGACCGCCTGGACCTGGCAAAAGCCATGGTCGACAACTTTGTGTACCAGATCGATCACTACGGAAAGATCCTCAACGCCAACAGATCTTATTACCTCACCCGAACACAGCCACCCTTCATGTCTTCTTTCGTTCGGGAAGTCTATGAAGCCATGCCCGAAAAGAATGAAGCATGGCTTCGGAAATCTTTGGGGGCCGCTATAAAAGAATATGAACAGGTGTGGATGGTGGAAGGCGAGAGACTTACAGAGAACGGGCTTAACCGGTATTTTGCACAGGGAATAGGTATTCCGCCTGAAACTGAGGAAGGACATTTTGAGGAAGTGCTGAAGAAATTTGCCGCAAAACATAAGTTGAAGGTTTCAGAATTTGTTGAAAAATACCAGTCGGGAGAAATCGGGGACAGGGAGCTGGATGAATATTTCAGACATGACCGGAGCCTGCGGGAAAGCGGCCACGATACTTCCTGGAGGCTGGAAGATCGGGCAGCACACTTGAATACGGTGGACCTCAATTCCCTTTTGTATAAATACGAGAAAGATTTCGAATACCTGATAGACAAATACTTTGATGACAGGTTTACAACTTCCGAAGGGAAAACCTACACCGGGGACTATTGGGAGGATAAAGCTGAAGAGCGAAAAGAGTTGATGAATCAGTATCTGTGGAATGAGGAGAAAGGGAGTTTCTTTGATTACAACTTTAAAAAAGGGGAGCAAACCGGGTATATTTCGGCTACCAATTTTTATCCCTTGTGGAGCGGCATGGCTTCCGAAGAACAGGCGAAAATGATGCTTCCAAATCTTATTAAAGATCTAAAGGCGACAGGAGGAATTCTTTCTACCGCAAGATCTTCCGTAGAAGAAACTGCGACTAGTGAAGTGCAGCGGCAGTGGGATTATCCAAACGGCTGGGCACCGCATCAAATGCTGCTATGGCAGGGATTGATTGACTATGGCTTTGAAAAGGAGGCTCACGAACTTATTTATCGCTGGTTATATATGATCACCAGAAATGCTGTCGATTACAATGGGACCATTCCCGAAAAATATGATGTGGTGAATGCTACCCATAAAGTCTATGCAGAATATGGAAATGTAGGAACAGAATTCGATTATATCACCACCTCGGGATTTGGCTGGATGAATGCTTCATACCAATTGGGATTGGATCTTCTTCCGCAGGAATACAGGAAAAAACTGGATGATCTGGTGCCACCGGAGAGGTTGGATCTACTGAGGCGCGATTAATCACGCCTCCACTTGAGGTAAAGCTGCGATATATCGCAGTCCGACCTCTTATAGTAAAGCTGCGATTTATCGCAGCTCCGCAGTCAGCAGTAAAAACTTGATCTCTATCAGTAGCCATAAAACCGAAACTCTTTACCTTTGCCTGACCTGACCAAACAGGAAATTATGAAGAACGAACGCAAAAGACGTGAAGCTTTAGTATACCACGCAAAGCCCCATCCGGGGAAAATTCAGGTGGTGCCTACCAAAAAATATTCTACTCAGCGGGACCTTTCGCTCGCGTATTCTCCGGGAGTGGCCGAGCCCTGCCTGGAGATCCATAAAAATGTGGAGAATGTTTACAAGTATACTACCAAGGGTAACCTGGTGGCGGTGATCTCTAACGGGACGGCCGTTCTTGGTCTCGGGGACATAGGTCCCGAAGCTTCCAAACCTGTAATGGAAGGGAAAGGATTGCTTTTCAAGATCTTTGCCGATATCGATGTGTTTGACATTGAAGTGGATACTAAAGATGTTGATGCTTTTGTGGAGACAGTGAAAAATATTGCGCCTACTTTCGGCGGTATCAATCTGGAAGACATTGCAGCGCCCGAAGCTTTTGAGATCGAGCGAAGACTTAAAGAGGAACTGGACATTCCGGTGATGCACGATGATCAGCATGGTACTGCGATCATTTCGTCGGCCGCCTTGCTAAATGCTCTTGATCTGGCTAATAAAAAAATTGGAAAGGTCAAGGTGGTGATCTCGGGTGCAGGTTCTGCAGCGATCGCTTGTGCCAATCTCTACGTCTCTCTGGGTGTAAAAGTGGAAAACATCATTATGTTCGATGTTAAAGGAGCTTTGCATCAGGGCCGGGAGGATCTTTCCGAACTTCAGAAGCGGTTTGCGGGAAAGAAAAAATATGAAAATCTGTCGGCTGCAATGGATGGAGCCGATGTATTCCTGGGGCTTTCGGTGGGGAATATTGTCACTCCCGAAATGCTGAAGAAAATGGCCAAACGGCCTATTGTTTTTGCAATGGCCAATCCGGAGCCTGAAATTGATTACGACCTGGCTATTGCTACCAGAAAGGATATTATTATGGCAACCGGCCGTAGCGATCATCCCAACCAGGTCAATAACGTGCTGGGATTCCCATTTATTTTCAGGGGAGCTTTGGATGTGAGAGCAACCAAGATCAACGAAGAAATGAAGATGGCAGCGGTGAAAGCTCTTGCCAGGCTGGCCAAAGATCCGGTTCCCGAACAGGTGAATATCGCCTATGGAGAGACCAAACTCAACTTTGGTAAAGATTATATAATTCCCAAACCATTTGATCCACGTTTAATCACTCAGATTCCTCCTGCTGTGGCAAAAGCTGCCATGGAGACAGGAGTTGCCAAACACCCAATTCTTGATTGGGCCCGTTATGAAGATGAGCTGCTGGAGAGAATGGGTAATGACAATAAGATCACCCGCCTTCTTATGAACCGTGCAAAAATGGATCCTAAGAAGGTTATTTTTGCCGAGGCAGATCACCTTGATGTTTTAAAGGCTGCACAGATCGTGTATGACGAAGGAATAGCGAAACCTATTCTGATGGGAAGAAAGGATGTCATTGAGGAACTGATGCGGGAAATCGATTTTCATGCAGATGATGTCCCGATCATTGATTCAAAATCTGACGCTGAAAACGACCGTCGTAACCGCTATGCAGATGTGTACTGGCAAACCAGGAAACGAAAGGGTGTTACGCGTTATGATGCCCAGCTGCTCATGCGTCAGAGAAACTATTTCGCCGCCATGATGGTGAATGAGGGAGATGCAGATGCGCTGCTTTCAGGATATTCAAGGGCTTATCCTACAGTGCTGCGGCCTATGCTGGAGCTGATAGGAAAGGCTAAAGGAGTTTCTAAGGTTGCGGCCACAAACCTTATGAATACTTCACGTGGACCATTGTTTATTAGTGATACTTCGGTAAATATTGATCCTACTGCAAAGGAACTCGGAAAGATAGCCCAGATGACGGCGCGAACAGTAAGGCTTTTTGGAATGGAGCCGGTAATTGCCATGATCTCCTATGCAAACTTTGGTTCTTCCCAGAATGAAAAAGCTGCAAAAGTAAAAGAGGCAGTAGATTATCTTCATCGCTTCTATCCCGACCTTATAGTTGACGGTGAAATGCAAACAGATTTTGCCCTCAACAGCGAAATGCTGCAAAAGAAATTTCCGTTTTCAAAACTTGCCGGCCGTAAGGTTAATACATTAGTGTTTCCTAACCTGGATGCAGGAAACAGTAATTACAAGTTGCTTAAGGAGCTGAATAAATCTGAATCTGTAGGGCCAATCCTTATGGGAATGAACAAACCTGTACACGTTCTCCAGCTAGGTGCCAGTGTAGAGGAGATCGTTAATATGACCGCTGTTGCAGTGGTTGACGCACAGGAAAAGGAGCGGAAGGCCAAACGGGAGCAGCAGTAAATTTTAGAAAGAATGAAGTGGGAAAGGATGATTTTCTTTCCCACTTTGATTTTTCTAAAACACCTGAAGAATTGCCCTTTTCGGGAGGTAAGTAATGCTGTAATTCTTATTTTCCTATCCTGTTTATTTTCTTACATTTGGCCTAAGAATATCCTTATTTCATGATCTATAGCATAAAAGGCCGGCTGGTTGAAAAAAATCCTACCAATGTAGTGATCGATTGCAACGGAGTCGGATATTTCATTCACATTTCCCTGCATACCTATTCCCAGATTTCTTCGGAAGAATCTTTACAACTTTACACACATTTACAGGTAAAGGAAGATTCTCATACCCTTTATGGGTTTTGGGAAAAAAGCGAACGGGAGATCTTCAGGTTATTGATCTCTGTTTCCGGAGTGGGTGCAAGCACCGCCCGTAGTATGCTGTCTTCCCTGGAACCGCGGCAGATAATGGAGGCTATTGCCGCAGGAGACGTGGCAACGGTTCAGGGAATAAAGGGAATTGGAGCGAAAACCGCACAGCGGGTGATAATAGATCTTAAGGATAAAATTTTAAAAGTCTTTGGAATTGATGAAGTTTCTGCTCCAAAAAGCAATACAAACCGGGAAGAAGCGTTATCTGCTTTAGAGACTTTAGGCTACACCCGTAAGCAATCTGAAAAGGTGGTCGAGAGAATTGTGAAGGAAGAACCCGATGCTACGGTAGAGTCTCTTATAAAGCAGGCACTTAAAAAACTATAAATTCCATTGGGGCAGAACTACAACCATCGGTTTTGGCTTGCAAATACCATTGCACTCGTTTGTGTACTGGCATTCTCTTTGCCTGCCCTTGCTCAGGATACCATAGTTCAACAGGATACTACTAAAACAGGCTACTCCCTGGGAAAACTACGTCTGCCCGATCCCACCAGCATTGTCGCTTCCTATACCTATGATCCAATCCTGGACCGGTACATTTATACCCAGACCCTCGGGAATATTAATATTACTGCCCCGCTTATACTTACTCCCGAAGAATATCAGGAGCTGGTGATAAGGGAAGAAATGCAACGCTATTTTCAGGAAAAGTCCGATGCTCTTTCCGGCCGTAAGTTCGGGACCGAGGAGGACCAGCGGGACCTGTTACCCGGGTTTTATGTGAATTCCGATTTTTTTCAGAATATTTTTGGAGGGGGTGACATTGAATTGATCCCGCAGGGATCTGTTGCACTTGATCTTGGAGTGCTTTACTCAAAAAGAGACAATCCTGCCTTTTCTCCCCGAAACAGAAGTACCTTCACCTTCGATTTTGATCAGCGCATTCAGTTAAGCCTTCTGGGAAATATTGGCGAGCGGCTCAAAGTAACTGCCAATTACGACACCGAATCTACCTTTGATTTTCAAAACCAGTTAAAGCTTGAATATACTCCCACCGAAGATGACATCATCCAAAAGATCGAAGTGGGGAATATCAATATGCCGCTGAATTCTGCTTTAATACAGGGCGCACAAAGTCTTTTCGGGATAAAAACCCAGTTGCAGTTTGGTAAAACACGTATTACGGGAGTTTTTTCTGAACAGAAATCTGAACGCCGCACGGTAAATGTTGAAGGTGGGGCCACGGTCCAGGAATTTGACAGGTTTGCCATAGAGTACGATGAAAACAGGCACTTCTTTCTCGCGCATTACTTTCGGGACAACTATGACGAAGCTCTCGAAAATTATCCTTTTATAAATTCCAATATCCAGATCACCCGGGTACAGATCTGGGTGACTAACAGGACCAATAATGTCCAGAACCTTACCGATACCCGGAATATTGTTGCCATTCAGGATCTTGGGGAATCTCCGGTGCCGGGAAATATAGGACTGGATAATCCGCCGGCGGGATTTTTTAATCAACCGGCCGGTTCATTTGCAGATAACCGCAATAACGACCTTAATCCCTTTGGGATCAATGGACCACAGGAATCGGTGCTAACTCCTGCAATCAGGGATGTGGCGAGAGTGGAGTCAGGTTTTGGAGGCCTGCAGGTTTCTGAAGGCCGGGATTACGTTAAGCTGGAAAACGCCCGGCAGCTAAAACCTACTGAATACAGGTTGAATCCGCAATTAGGTTACATTTCCCTTAATCAGCGACTGGCAAGTGATGAAATTCTTGGAGTTGCTTTTCAGTACACCGTGGGAGGAGAGGTTTACCAGGTAGGAGAGTTTGCCAATGACGGGATTGAGGCTTCAGGAGGAACGGGAATTGAATCCACTGTTTCCCAGAACCTTGTGGTGAAGATGCTCAAAAGTTCAGTCACAAATGTGGACGAACCGGTTTGGGATCTTATGATGAAAAACATTTATAATCTTGGAGCCTTTAATCTCGAGAGGGATGACTTCAGGATGAATATTGTATATACAGATCCGCAGCCACTCAATTACATTACAGGAGCCGGGGGAGAGCCCCTTCCCGAGGATGTGGAGCAAACAACATTACTGCGGGTTTTTAACCTCGACAATCTTAACATCAATGGAGATCCAATCGCCAGTGGGGACGGATTCTTTGATTTTGTTCCGGGAATCACCATTAACCCCGAAACAGGAAATATCATCTTCACCTCTGTTGAGCCTTTTGGGGAATACCTGTTCAGGAAGCTTGATCCCAACCCGAATGCCGGACCCGAAGATTACCGGATCCCCGAAACCTGGAATGCCAATCAACAGAAATATGTTTTCAGGGCACTTTATAACACTACCAAGACCCAGGCAGAACAACAGCAGGCCGAAAAGAATAAATTTCAGCTGCGTGGAAGGTATAAATCTTCAAATGTTGAAGGTATTCCCATTGGCGCCTTTAATGTGCCCCAGGGTTCTGTAACCGTTACCGCGGGGGGCAGGGTGCTGCAGGAAGGAGTTGATTATGTTGTGAACTACCAGTTTGGGAGGGTGCAGATCCTGGATGAGGCCTTGCTGGCTTCCAATATTCCAATCCAGATATCAACCGAGAATAATGCCCTTTTTGGACAGCAAACAAAACGCTTTACCGGTTTACACGTGGAGCATATGTTCAACGAGAACTTTTTAGTAGGGGCCACTTATCTTAATCTGAATGAAAGGCCTCTTACCCAAAAATCCAATTACAGCTACGAACCTATAAACAATACCATTCTTGGTCTAAATCTGAATTATTCTACAGAATTGCCATTTTTGACCCGCTGGGTAAACAGGCTTCCCAACATAGATACAGATGTTGTTTCAAATCTGTCTCTTCGCGGGGAGGTGGCTTATCTATTACCAGGGGCCCCGAAAGGCAGCGAATTTGAAGGCAGGGCCACTACTTATGTAGATGATTTTGAGGCTGCACAAACCTCTATTGCCATAGATAATCCGCTGGGATGGGAACTGTCCAGTGTGCCTTTGGACTTTGGGGGAGAACTGGCTAATGGGGATCTTGCCACAGGATACAAAAGAGCTAAACTGGCCTGGTATAGCATTGATCCAATTTTCTACGGAAGCAGCAGACCTTCTGGCGTAACAGATTCCGATCTTTCCAGTTATGCTACCCGAAGGGTTTTTCTGGATGAGATCTTTCCTAATGTAGATGTTGTACAGGGGCAGTCACAGGTGCTGTATACATTGGACCTGGCATATTATCCAAATATTCGCGGACCTTACAATTATAGTCCTGCTGCTGCAGGAAGTAATAACCTGCCAAATCCTTCTCAAAATTTTGGGGGTATCTCCCGTGCATTGAACGCTACGAACTTCGAACAAAGTAACGTGGAGTACATTGAATTCTGGCTTATGGATCCTTTTATCTATCAGGAAAATGCCGGCAATGACGGAGGGAAACTGGTATTCAACCTTGGAAATATTTCAGAAGATGTCGTGAAGGATGGAAGGAAGCAATATGAAAATGGATTACCTGTAGACGGGGGAGCGCAAAACACAACTCCTACCGAATTTGGTAAGGTGCCTTCCAACCAGTCGCTTATTTACGCCTTTAATACAGAAGGACAGGAAAGACTGAACCAGGACATAGGTTATGACGGACTATCTGATGCAGAAGAGGCAGCCAGATTCCCCGGCTTCGCTAATCTTCCTGATCCTGCAGCAGACAATTATGAGTATTTTCTGAATGCTTCCGGCAGTATCCTTAACCGCTATTTCAATTATAACGGGCTCGAGGGGAATTCTCCGCCGGAGGTCACCAATACCAACCGTGGAAATACTACCCTGCCAACTGTTGAGGATTTAAACCGGGACAATACCATGAACACGGTGGATAGCTATTTCGAATATGAAGTGGAGCTATTCCCGAATATGAATATTGACAACAGCCGGTATGTGACCGATGTTAAATCTTTCTCCACTACTTTGCCTAACGGGCAGGAATTGCCGGTAAGATGGTTGCAGTTCAAAGTGCCGATCTATGAACCTACTGCAGCTAAAGGTGGAATAGGGGATTTTCGATCTATCAGGTTTATGAGAATGTATCTTACACAGTTTGAAGATCCCACTGTGTTACGTTTTGGAACCATGGATCTCGTAAGGGGAGACTACCGCCGGTATACACAATCACTTGATCCCGATAAATCTGATCCCGCAACAGAAAATACCACTTTTACAGTTGCTTCAGTAAGTATTGAAGATAATGAGAACCGCCAGCCTATTCCTTATGTACTTCCGCCGGGAGTAGAGCGGGAAGAGCTGCTTAATAATAATACCAGAATCCGCCAAAACGAGCAATCTCTTTCCCTTAATGTATGTGACCTTGAACCCCAGGATTCAAGAGGTGTTTACAAGAATTTTCAGGTGGATATGCGACAGTACAAGAACCTGGAAATGTTCATACATGCAGAAGCCCTTGTCAACAGGCCTGCATGGAGGGAAGGAGAACTGGTGGCATTTTTAAGAATAGGTACAGACTTCACAGATAATTTTTATCAGGTAGAGATCCCGCTCAAGCCTACGGAATTTGGAGCTGCAAGTGCTTCAGAAATATGGCCGGCAGAGAACAGGATGAATCTTTCTCTACAGCTGCTTCAGGAGGTGAAGGCAAAGGTTATTGGAGATCCTAATGTGGTGTCTACAGAACTTAATTTCTTCAGCGAAGAAGGAAACCCTGTAGCTGCAGATGATCCCTATGAGATTGGAAGAATGAGAATAGGGATTAAAGGAAATCCCAGTTTTGGAAATGTGCGTATGCTTATGTTGGGTGTCAAAAATGGTCTTCCCGATGCTGCTTCAAGAAACCTGTGTGGGGAAGTCTGGTTCAATGAACTCCGTCTCTCAGATTTGAACAATGAAGGAGGATGGGCAGCCATTGTCAACATGGACGCCAATGTTGCCGATTTCGCTAACCTTTCTGCTACCGGTCGGAAAAGTACCGTAGGTTTTGGAGCTCTGGGACAAGGTCCTAACCAGAGAAGCCGTGAAGACCTGCTGCAGTATGACGTAGTGAGTAATTTGAACATGGGGCAGCTGCTTCCACGAAACTGGGGTATAAGGATTCCGGTAAGCTATAGCTATGGGGAGGAGTTGATCACTCCAAAGTATGATCCCGAATATCTTGACCTGGAGCTGGAGACAGTGCTGGACAACGCTGCTACCCGGGAACGCCGGGATGACCTGCGGGAGAGAGCCGAGGATTATACAAGACGCCAGAGCATCAATGTTATTGGTTTGCGAAAAGAAAGAGTGGGAGAGTCAAAACCTATGCCTTATGATGTAGAGAATCTAACCCTTTCAGGAAGTTATAATCAGGTTGATCACAGGGATTTTGAAATTGAGGATGCCTTTGATCAAAATGTAAGGGTAGGAGCTACCTATGACTATAGCTTTGCACCGGTCAATATCGAGCCCCTCCGGAATGTCCAGGCCCTTGACAGCAGTGCATATTTTGCCCTTTTAAGAGATTTTAATTTTAATGTTTTTCCTTCTAATATTACTGCCAGCTCCACAATTTTCAGGCAGTATAATGAACAAACATTCAGGGAGATCAATTTGCCGCCGGGATTCATTAATGGTATTCCTACGCTTTACCAGAGAAACTTCCTTTTCGACTGGCAGTATACCATTAATTATAACTTCACAAAAAGTCTCCGGCTTAACTTTGATTCCTCGACCAACAGGATCGTAAGGAATTATCTTGATGATGAGAACAATCCCGATACTACCACCGGTGTTTGGGATGGTTTTTTTAATGTGGGAATTCCGAATCAACACTTCCAGTCCTTGCAGCTGAATTATGATCTGCCTTTTTCAAAGGTTCCGGCTCTGGAGTTCATAAAAGCGACCTACTCCTATACGGGAAATTTTCAGTGGGAGCGGGGCTCAGAGATTTATCAGACGCTTGAGAACGTGCCCGATCTTGGTAATAGTGTTCAAAACTCTAATTCTCACCAGGTGAATGCCAACCTTGAGATGCAAACCCTTTATAACTATGTGGGACTTAAGAAGCGTACAAGAGAGGGAGCAGGGGGAACGATAAGGGAGCGCAGCAGGGCAGTTCCCACTCTGGGGCAAAAGGAAGACCCGGCGCCGCAGGTTCCCGAAGAAACTGAAAGATTAAGTGCAGGGGACAGAACTTACAATACCTTTGTAGGCTTGCTTACTTCCATTAAGAGGCTTCAGCTAAATTACCAGGAGACAAACGGTATTTTCTTACCGGGATATACTAACGGTATTGGATTCATGGGCACCTGGGATCCTACTTTCGGGTTTACTCTTGGAAGCCAGGAAGAGATAAGATATATGGCTGCGCGTAAAGGCTGGCTCACCCTTTACCAGGATTTTAATCAGCGCTATACAGAAGTTGAGAATGAGCAGCTGGGGATCAATGCTGAGGTGATCCTCGTTCCTGATCTTACCATAGAGCTCACCGCTGCCAGAATGTATTCTGAAACATTTCAGGAAAACTACAGGGTGATAGGTGATCAATATCTGCCGCTCACACCTATGACCTTTGGGAATTTCAATATTTCCACGGTGCTCCTTAGAACAGCATTTAATCAGAGTACAGCCGAATCTTCTGCTAATTTCCGGGAGTTTAGAGAGAACAGGCTGGAAGTGGCCAGAAGGCTTGCACTAGCTAACGGTGTAGATCCAAATAATACCGATGCTTTTGGATATCCTGTAGGCTATGGAAGGAACAGTCAGGACGTATTGCTTCCGGCATTTCTTGCTGCCTACACGGGAGGAGATCCCGGGAATATCACCCTGAATGCCTTCAGGGATTTCCCGTTACCTAACTGGAATCTTAAATACACCGGATTTATGCGTATGCCGTGGTTCAGACAAAACTTTAGAAGATTTTCGGTCAATCATGGATACAAGGCAGGTTATACCATTAACCAGTTCCAGTCTAACCTGGATTATGATCCTGCTAATGAAAGAGCGGTTGACCAGGCCGGGAACTTTAAGAGCGAGCTGTTATACTCAAATGTCAACCTTACCGAACAATTCAGTCCGCTGATCCGTCTGGACATGGAAATGAATAACTCGGTAAAGATCCTTGCCGATATTCAAAAAGACCGCGCTCTTTCTCTTAGTTTTGATAATAACCTGTTGACCGAAATAAGTGGTAATCAATATACCCTCGGCCTGGGCTACAGAATTAAAGACCTCAAAATTGATACAAAGGTTGGAGGACGTCAAAGGATCCTGAGCAGCGATCTTAATTTCAAAGCAGATATTTCTTACCGGCACAATGAAACAGTAATAAGATACCTCGATATTGAGAACAGTCAGGTAACAGCCGGACAGGACATATGGGCAATTAATTTCACTGCAGATTATGCGTTGTCAAAAAATCTCACGGCGCTTGTTTACTATGATCACAGTTTCTCTGAATACGCTATTTCTACCGCTTATCCCCAAACGACAATCCGGTCTGGAATAACTTTGAGATATAACTTCGGAAATTAAAGATCGGGACTTGAAAAAAAGGATTAAAAAACTAACTTTGCTATACTAAATAACTAACCATGAAAATTCCAAAGGATTTAAAGTACACCAATGATCACGAATGGGTGAAAATTGAAGGGGATGTCGCTACAGTAGGTATAACAGATTTTGCCCAGGGTGAGCTTGGGGATATCGTTTATGTAGAGGTTGAAACAGTAGATGAAACCCTGGAGCGGGAAGAGGTTTTTGGAACTGTTGAAGCAGTAAAAACCGTATCTGATCTTTTTTCTCCTCTTTCAGGTGAGATCATTGAATTCAATGAGAGCCTTGAAGATGAACCCGAAAAAGTAAACTCCGATCCTTACGGTGAAGGTTGGATGGTAAAAATAAGATTTAGCGACGCTTCACAGGTCGATGATCTGCTAAGTGCCGAAGATTATTCAAAAATTATTGAAGGTTAAACTTCTACTTTTTACCATAGCGCTGGTTTATACCGGCTTAATTCTATATCTTTCTCTCATCAATCTGGCAGATACCCCTGTAAAAGATCTGGGGATGAGTGACAAGGTCATGCATGCCGGGGCTTACTTCGGTTTAGCACTGTTATGGATGCTCTTCGGGATCTTTTCTTTTGGAGAAAAGGGTATTATGTGGAGACTGGCTATTATTTCTGTAGCTTCAATAGTGTTTGGCATTTTTATTGAGGTTCTTCAGGATGTATTGACAAGTTACCGCGAGCTCGATCTTTACGACATCCTGGCGAATACTTTTGGTGTTATTATCGCCGGATTTGCAGTGCGGATTGTGAAGGATTATCTAATCAGGTTAAAAGCTAAGATTAATTTAGATTTAATGAAAAAATAATTATTTTAGCCAACCTATAATTAAAACGGAATTATGAAACCCAAAAAGAACCCAAAAGCTGATTTATCCAGGAGAAGTGTTCTGTTCTTCCAGATTGGAATGATCGTGATGCTTTTTATTACCTGGAGGGCGATTGAGTGGAAAACCTATGACAGGGATGATATAGATACCGGAATGGTAGATATGGATGCCTTTGAAGAGGAAGATGTGCCAATCACCGAATTGAATACCCCACCGCCACCGCCACCGCCACCACCGCCACCAGCTCCCGAGGTTATTGAGATCGTCGAAGATGAGGAAGAAGTGGAAGAGACTGTGATCGAATCTACTGAAACTAATCAGGACGAGATCGTGGAAGTTAAGGAGGTAGAGGTTGTTGAAGAAGAAGAAGAAATTGGGGATGTTCCGTTTGCCGTTATTGAAGATGTGCCTGTATTTCCGGGATGTGAAAATCAAAGAAACAACCAGGCCCGTAAGGACTGTATGAGTGAAAAGATCAATGAGTTTGTTAACCGTAGATTTAATACCGGACTTGGTAGTGATCTTGGGTTAAGCGGGATCAACAGGATCTACGTTCAGTTCAGGATTGAGAAAAACGGTACGGTAACTGTTCTTGGAGCACGTGCACCGCACCCTCGCCTACAGCAGGAAGCTGAGCGTGTTGTAAACATGTTACCTAAGATGCAGCCCGGAAAACAAAGGGGTCAGCCGGTTGGAGTACTTTACTCCCTGCCTATTACCTTTAGGGTTCAGGACTAAGATCCATATTGAAATTGTATATAACCCGCACCAACTGGTGCGGGTTTTTTTATGTCGTAAATCCAGGAAAATGATTGTGTAGGAAAAATATGTAAGAAAAAATGAGATCTGCTGCTGTTCGGTCCGGTTGTTGAAGACTGTGTAAGAAAATAACAAATCCTCTGTTGTTTTTATGCGTTTATTCTGTGGTGGCTATTAATCTTTAAATATATAATTATGGAAAGTAAGAAAAACAAACAGGCAGATCTATCCAGGAAAAGCATTTTATTTTTTCAAATTGGACTCATTCTTTCCCTTCTCCTGGTATGGCAGCTTATTGAATGGGGTGTTGAGGACAAGGAGAATTATCAGAATGATCTTGTCAGCATGGATGGCTTTGAAGAAGTCGATGTTCCCTTCACAGTGATAGAGGAGGTGAAACCGCCTGAGCCGCCACAGGTACTTACACGGGAAATTATCATTGAAGATGATCCCGATATTGAGGAAACCAAAGTAGCGTCTACCGAGGCCACAGATGAGCCCATTGCTGAGGTGAAGGACGTTAAAATCATTGAAGAAGAAGAAGAGATAAAAGATTATAATATACTCTCTGTAGAAGAAGTTCCAGTTTTTCCGGGTTGTGAAACAGTCAAAGGCAATGAGGCCCGCAGGCAATGCATGAGTGAAAAAGTAAATAAACTTGTTGGGCGCAGCTTTGATTCCAATCTTGGAGGAGAATTGGGTTTAAAGGGTGTGTACAGGATCTACGTGAGCTTTAAAATTCAGCCCGATGGTTCTGTGGCTGTGATAGGAGCCCGTGGACCTCATACAAAACTGGAAGAGGAAGCTATTCGGGTTGTAAATACCTTCCCCGACATGATCCCGGGGAAACAGGCCGGCGTACCAGTAGGGGTGATCTACTCTCTTTTAATTACCCTTAAAGTCCAAAATTAAAATACTGCTGAAGATAGAAGTGGCTGTCTAAAAAGTGTTTTTCGTCAGGCTGAATTTGTTTCAGCTTCTAATTGAATTGAATTTTCAACCGGTTGAGATTCTGAAAGAAAATCAGGATGAATTTATTGCATACTTTTATGACAGCCACTTTTTTGCTTGCAGGAAAATACGCCAGATAATCAAAAAAATGTATCTTTCCCCGGTAATCCATTCAGTGTACCGAAGGATATGATAAAATTGTACCCGCTCCTCATCCTGCTTTTTCCTATAATTTCCATTTCCCAGACCTTCCGGGGAGATCCCGAAAGATTTCCCAAATTTCCCGAGTGTGAAAATGTGGAGTTCAAAGGGGAAGAAGAATGCTTTAGCAGGACGCTGAAAAATAAGATCAGAGAGGAATTTCAGCTTCCATCAGTAGTTTCGGAAGCTAATTACAGCGGAGAGCTGGTCGTTTTGTTTGAGGTTAACCGGGAAGGGGAATTTCTCATTAATTACGTCGACGCTGCTTATCCTGAATTAAAGGAAGAGATAAATCGCATTTTTGAGACCCTACCTCAAATTGCTCCTGCAACTTACAACAGCAGGGCGATACATATGCAGTTTCGAATGCCTGTTCGAATTCCCATAGAAATGACAGAGCCTGCTGCAGAGAAGGAGTTGGAAGTGATCAATAAAACTCAGCCGTCACCTGTTGCCCGGGTGCCGGTCACAGAGGAATACGACCAAATAAAAACAAAGGAGTTTGAAAACCCAAGAGCTTCCAGTGACATAAATATTCCGCTATCCCATGAGCTGTATAGCAGATTTGAGGCTGAAGTAAACCGGGTGGGAACTAATTTTCATTCCGCTTCCAAACCTTTTCTTTATTCCGAAGTTCAGCCTTATTACGATTTTGAAGCTGAAATTCAGTCCTTGCAAAAACCGGCTGAAAGCTGGATTGGAAGAAAGATCTGGAACGAGCACCTGTTTAAGTTTCAGACTGAGGATTACTGGTTCACTGTTGATTTTGCTCTGGACCTGCAGGTGGGAAAAGACTTTGACAGCGATCTTGATGTAACCTATAACAATACCCGGGCAGCTATTTTCCAGGGAGGGCTGGGGAAAAATCTGAACTTCTACTCTGTAGTTTACGAAAGCCAGGGAAGGTTTGCAGATTATTTTAACCACTATGCAGAATCAATAAGACCCGGAAGCGAGGGGCGTGCCATTATACCCGGTCGTGGTATTGCCAAGGCCTTCATGGGACAGGCCTATGATTATCCTGTGGCAGAAGGATATCTTTCCTATAGTCCCGGTAAATACTTCAATTTACAGTTTGGTCATGGAAAAAATTTTATTGGGGACGGTTACCGTTCTCTTCTGCTGAGTGATGTTGCTGCTCCCTATCCTTTTTTTAAGCTGAATACCACTTTCTGGAAAGTAAAATATACTAATACCTGGATGTCACTTCGCGATGTAAGACCAGAGGTTACCGGGGAAGGTTCCTATCGTACAAAATTCATGGCGAACCATTACCTGAGCTATAATGTGACCAAAAAACTAAATATCGGCTTCTTTGAATCTGTGCTTTGGGAGAATGATAACGACCGGGGGTTCGATCTTAACTACCTGAACCCCGTGATTTTTTACAGGGCTATAGAATTCTCCACCGGTGCTCAGTCCGGAAATGCGATCATAGGTCTTACCGGGAAATACAAGTGGAATGATCATTTTATTACCTATGGCCAGTGGCTCATCGATGAATTTTCTTCGACTGATGTTTTTGATGGCGAGGGAAGCTGGAAAAATAAACACGGCTTTCAATTGGGAACAAAATATTTCAATGCATTCAATATAAACGATCTCTACCTCCAATTGGAATATAATCAGGTGAGGCCATATACCTATAGTCATAACACTATTACGCTTAATTACGGCCATACAAACCAGTCTATGGCTCATTTGTGGGGTGCCAACTTCCGTGAGTTAATTGGTATTGCGAGGTACAATACCGGCAGGTATTACGGGCATGTGAAAGCTATTTATGGCGAGAGGGGCTTTGATTATTTTGAAGACGGAGATTATTACGGCGGAAATATTTACAGAAGCGAAGAAGATCGTCCCCTGGAAACGGGAGTGAGAATAGGACAAGGCAATACTACTAATGTGTTTTATGCTGAAACTGAAGCAGGATATATCATTAATCCCGCGACCAATCTGAAATTCTTCGGAAGCTTTATCTACCGCCACTTTGATCCTGAAGTAAATACAAGTCATAATTTTGATACAGGCACCTATTGGTTCAATATAGGTTTGCGTACAGATATCTTTAACTGGTATTTCGATTTGTAGCAAGGTAAATCCCTGAAAATCAAACTTTATTTTTTGGGCGTCTTTAAAATTTAACGGGTGTAGATTCTTGTGAAAAAACAATTAAGAAGTATCTTTGCGCCAAAATTGCCCTTTTTGGAAAATACCCAGGTACATACTTCTTCAGTTTCACTAATAAGCGATCTTAAGGAGGTAACTAAAGTAAGACTGGCCATTAGTGTTGTCTTTTCTTCTGTTGCCGGTTACTTTTTAGGAGCTGAGTCTATTGATCTTCTCACAGTTATTATGCTATCCATTGGAGGTTACTGTCTTGTGGGGGCATCCAATGCCTATAACCAGATCCTTGAAAAAGATCTGGATCTTTTGATGAAGCGAACCCGTAACAGGCCGGTGCCCAGCGGAAGGATGACTGTGAATACAGCATTTTTTATTGCCAGCTCTTTAACGGTCACAGGATTGATCATACTTTATCTTATCAATCCTAAAACAGCAATGTTTGGAGCGATTAGTATATTTTTATATGTGAGTGTTTATACACCCTTAAAGACAAAAACCCCCTTATCTGTATTTGTTGGAGCCTTTCCCGGAGCTATTCCTTTTATGTTGGGATGGGTGGCGGCAACCGGAAATTTTGGTATTGAACCCGGGACGCTTTTTATGATCCAGTTCTTCTGGCAGTTTCCTCATTTCTGGGCTTTAGGCTGGTGGCTCTATGATGATTATGCTAAAGGAGGATTTTTTATGCTTCCCACGGGCAAAAGAGATAAAGGAACTGCAGTACAAATAGTGCTTTACACCGTATGGACTGTGATCGTGTCTCTTATTCCGGTAACCGGAATGACGGGTGCTCTTTATATTACCCCATTGTCGGCAGTACTGGTATTCATATTAGGGCTTGGAATGTTGTATTACGCGGTGCAGTTATATCGCAATCGTGATGAGAGATCTGCAAAGAAACTGATGTTTGCGAGCGTTTCTTACATTACTTTGCTTCAAATAATATATGTTTTAGATAAATTAATTCGAATATGGATTTAACACAGGGAACTAATCAGCATAAGCAGGAGCGAGCTAAGAAAATGATGCTTTGGTTCGGGATCATAAGTATGGCGATGATGTTTGCCGGTCTAACCAGCGCTTATGTGGTAAGTACTAACAGGCCAGACTGGCTCTCGGAGCTCCAGTTACCTTCAACTTTCATATGGAGTACTGTGGTCATTTTTATAAGTAGTGTAACGATCCATCTGGCCGAAAAAGCAGTAAAAAGAGGAGATCGCTCTATGGCTACTGCCGGTTTATGGGCAACTTTGATCCTGAGTTTTGTATTTATTGCTCTCCAAGTACTTAGTGCACAGGAGCTCCTGGCGACAGGATATTTCTTTACCGGAAGTACCAGTAGTGTTACCACTTCTTTCCTTTATTTAATAGTTGGATCACATTTGGTGCATTTAATTGGGGGGATTGTTGTACTTTTTGTAATAATTTATAATCATTTTAAACAGCGGTATTATCCGGGTCAAACTCTTGGCTTAGAACTTGGTGCCACCTATTGGCACTTCGTAGACGCCCTTTGGATATACCTGTTTTTCTTTTTATATTTCTTTAGATAAATAAAAAACCTATTTTTGCCCATACTTTAAAAAAAATCAATTCTTTCTATGGAAACTACTGTTATTAGAACAGGTACTGAAGGAAAAACCTGGGGCGGAGGGAATCAACCCCTGAAAGTAAGCTACGGAAAACTGATGATGTGGTTCTTCATCTTATCTGATGCTCTTACTTTCTCCGGCTTTCTTGCTTCTTACGGTTTTGCGAGATATAAATTTTCTGATAGTTGGCCTATCGCCGATGAGGTTTTCAATCACTTTCCGTTTCTGCATGGAGTAGATGCTCCTATGTATTATGTGGCTTTGATGACCTTTATTCTTATCTTTTCTTCGGTGACAATGGTTCTTGCAGTAGATGCAGGGCACCAGATGAAAAAAGGAAAAGTAACTTTTTACATGTTGCTTACCATCATTGGAGGTATTATTTTCCTTGGCTCACAAGCCTGGGAATGGAAGAATTTTATCCAGGGAACCTACGGTGCTATAGAAACCAGAGGAGGAAATATACTCCAGTTCGTAAATGATGACGGGGAACGGGTAGCTCTTGCCGATTTCGTGACGGCTGCTCCTGCCGAAAGAGTGCTGCACGAACGTACAAATGGATTATGGTTTGTTGATGAACCTACTCTTCCACGTTATACTATGGAGGATGTACTTGCAGGATTTGAGGCTAATCCAAATCTCCATGTAAGAACCCAGGAGCTGACAGAAACCGGAGAGAAAGTAATTCTCACACGGCAGGCTTCAATGGCAAAACTGCAGAATGAAGGGATTGGCATTATCGAAGGGGCCAACCTACAAAAGAATGAATATGGGCATCCGCTCTTTGGAGACTTCTTCTTCTTTATTACAGGTTTTCATGGATTCCACGTATTAACGGGAGTATTGATCAATATTATTATTTTCTTTAATGTCCTTATTGGAACCTATGAGAGAAGGGGACATTATGAAATGGTAGAAAAGGTTGGACTATACTGGCACTTTGTGGATCTTGTATGGGTATTTGTATTTACTTTCTTCTATTTGGTATAATCAGGAATACAGAATAAAATGGCACACGATACTACACACGCACACGAATCTAGTACAAAAAGGATCTGGACAGTATTCATCATACTTTCTGTGATCACCCTGGTTGAGGTAATCTTGGGAATTATCAAACCTGACTTTCTGGTACACACCTATTTCATCAGCCTTAAGTTGATCAACTGGATCTTTATTGTTCTTACGATCTGGAAGGCTTATTATATCACCTGGGCGTTCATGCACATGGAGGGTGAAACAAAAGGCTTAAGAAGGTCTGTAGTATGGACCGCAGGTTTTCTCATCGTCTACCTGATATTCATTTTGCTCACAGAAGGGGACTATGTTTATGAGGTCATGCAGAGGGAGCAAATAGCCTGGGATTTTTAAAAGTTAAAACACGATAGAAAGGCGGTTATAAAACCGCCTTTTTTTATTTTTGTGCCCAACTTCGGGAGAGGTAGTATGAAAAAATTCTTTGTCATTATTGTCCTTTTTGCACTTCCACTTGTTGCATATCTTTTTTTTGCTTCGGGAGTCAATAATTTTGCCCGTTTACCGGTGCTTACTCAGGAGATCTATCCATTAAAAACCATTGGTGAACCCGAAGGAGGGGAGGAGGCCACTTTTGAGGGAAAGATCACCATTCTTAATTTTCCCGGTGTAGACCCTCTCGGGTATCTGACCAATGCATATCACCTGGCCGAAAAGATCTACGATCCTTATGCAGAGTTCAATGATTTTCAGTTTGTATCTGTAGTTCCCGAAGGCAGCGAATCCCAGCTGGAGCTGCTAAAAGAAAAGATCTCCCAGGTCATTGATCTTAAAAAGTGGAAATTTGTCTTCGCTTCTCCTCAGGAGATTCAGAAATTATATGACAGCCTGGAAACAGATCTTGAACTTTCCAATGATCTTTCTACCCCTTATGTGTTTATTGTAGATAAAAACGGAAAGCTACGGGGCCGGGATGAAGATGATGATGGAAAACCACTATTTGGATATGATACTACTTCCCTGTATGTGCTTAACAATAAAATGAATGATGATGTCAAGGTGATCCTGGCAGAATACAGGCTGGAACTTAAGAAGTATAAAAAAGAAGGTATAGAATAGATCAAATGAAAAACTACTCTTACATAGGGATTTCCCTCGTGATATTGATCTTTGGGATCATCGTGGTCCCCGAGATAATTGATCGGGTACAGGATACCGAAGTTGTAACTTCAAATCGTTCTGATGGGCAGGCCGAACGTGCAGCTGCAGGTGAGGAGCTGGTTTATATCATGGTCAATGAGGAGCGAAAGAAAGTGCCCGATTTCGAATTTATTGATCAGCACGGGGAAACTGTTACCAATGAAGATTATGAGGGGAAGGTTTATATAGCCGAATTCTTTTTTTCTACCTGTCCTACTATCTGTCCTATTATGAAAGACAACCTGGTACAGGTGCAGGATATTTTTGCAGGTAATGAGGATTTTGGAATAGCATCCTTCAGCATTGACCCTACTCATGATACTCCCGAAGTACTTAACGAGTATGCAGAGGCTAAAAATATTACTCACTCTAACTGGCATTTGCTTACCGGTGAAAGGGATAAGATCTATGAATTGGCGAATTCAGGATTTAATATTTACGCGGGCGAAGATGAAAATGCTGCCGGTGGGTTTGCTCACTCGGGATATTTTGCGCTGGTTGACAGGGAAGGCTACATCAGGTCACGTAAGGATCGCTTTGGGAATCCCATAGTTTATTATCGTGGGTCTGTTCCCCGTAAAGCTATTGTGGAGCCGGGAGAAGAGGAGCCGCAAATTGATATTCTAATTGCAGATACAAAAAAGCTTATTAATGATAAGTAAAAAAGCAGATAGAGTAATGGTGCCGGCCATCCTGGTCGTGTCCATTGTAGTGCCGGTGCTGGTGCTAATTCTTATGTATTTGCCGGAGCGGTATGAGCTTTTAGGAACAGGTTTTAAAAATTTTCCACTTTTTCACGCAGTACTTAATTTTTTCACAGCCGTACTTTTAATTGGAGGATATGTGAGTATGAGAAAAAAGGAATTGTCGTGGCATCGTAACCTTATGATCTCTGCATTCTTTTTATCTACGGTTTTTCTTATTAGCTATGTAATATCAAAAATAAGTAATGAACCGGTTCCCTATGGGGGCGAGGGTATATTACGCTACCTGTATTTCTTTATCCTTATTACCCATATTTTATTGTCTGCCATTATTGTTCCGCTGGTATTGTTCACCATGTACAGAGGGTTGACAGGCGAGGTGGTTAAACACAGGAAGATCGCCCGCTATACTTTCCCTGTCTGGTTATATGTTGCCATTACAGGAGTTTTGGTTTACGTATTTATGGCGCCCTATTATTAAAAAAGATGAAGTATAAGATCTCCATATTTCTATTGTTGAGCCTTCTAATTTCTTTTGAAGCTTCTGCCCAATGTGCCATGTGTCGTGCGGTCCTGGAAACTGAAGAAGGGCAGGCTGCTGCAGAGGGTATTAACGACGGGATAGTGTACCTTATGGTCTTTCCTTATTTGCTAATGGCCGGCGTGGCTTACTTTATCTGGAAGTCCCGCAGAAAGAGCAGGACAGAGGAGCAGTAGTCATTCTTTCATATCATTTCTGAAACTTTCCGGGAATAATGTAACATTTCGACTTTTTAAAAGTCTAATGGATGGACACCATATGTGAAATGCAATAATTCCCGGAATGATCGAAATTAAAGACTTACATAAATCCTATAAGACGGGAAGCAATACCCTGCACGTTCTTAAAGGAATAAATTTTAATGTAGCCGAAGGAGAACTGGTGTCTATCATGGGGTCCTCCGGTTCAGGCAAATCCACCTTGCTCAATATTCTGGGGATGCTTGATGAAGCAGATCAGGGTTCCTATACTCTTGATGGTGTTCCTATAAAGAATCTTAATGAGAAAATAGCTGCCAGGTACCGCAACAGGTTCCTCGGTTTTGTCTTTCAGTCTTTTAATCTTATCAATTATAAAACTGCACTTGATAATGTAGCACTTCCGCTTTATTACCAGGGCATGAAACGTAAAGAGAGGCTGGAAAGAGCTATGGCTTACCTTGACAAAGTAGGGCTTACAGCCTGGGCACAACACCTGCCTAATGAACTCTCCGGCGGACAAAAGCAAAGGGTGGCAATAGCCAGGGCCCTGGCGAGTGATCCAAAAGTACTGCTGGCCGATGAACCTACGGGGGCACTGGATACAAAAACTTCTTACGAGGTAATGGACCTTATTCAAAAGATCAACGAAGAAGGTCGAACCATTCTTATAGTTACTCACGAGCATGATATAGCCGAAATGACCAAACGCATCGTTAATCTTAAGGATGGGGTGATCATAGACGACAGAAAGGTTGATCAGGTAAAGGCACTGCAGCATGTTTGATCTTGAACGTTGGGAGGAAATCTTTGAGACGATACGCAAGAATAAATTGCGGACGTTCCTTACCGGGCTTTCTGTGGCTTCCGGAATCTTTATCCTTGTCATCCTTCTTGGCATAGGTCAGGGCATGAGAAATGGAATTTCAGCCGAATTTGAGCAGGACGCGGCCAATATTCTTTATGTGTGGACGGGAAGAACCGCTGTGGAATATAAAGGTTTGAATCCGGGGCGGCAGATACAGTTGAAAAATGCAGACTTCCAGTCCACTGCTCAGAAATACATCGACGAACTGGAATATAAGTCGGCCGTTTACAGGATCTGGAATGGTGTTGTGGACTATAAAAAGGAAACAGGTTCCTATAGGGTTGAAGGTGTTTTACCCGATTATCAATTTCTGGAAAACACTCCTCTTATGCAGGGGCGATTTTTGAACTATCAGGATCACCAGAACTATGAAAAAGTAGCTGTTATTGGAAAGGTTGTAAAAAATGATCTTTTTAAGGAGGTAGATCCGGTTGGAAAATATGTGGAAATTTCAGGAATTAATTTTAAAGTAATTGGGGTCTTTAGCGATCCCGGCGGGGAACGCGAAGAGAACAGGGTTTATGTACCATTATCTACAGGACAAAGGGTTTTTAATGGGCAGAACAATATAAACAACATGGCCTTTACCCTTGGAAAAGAGGATAATTTTGAGTCGGCTTTGGCGGCTTCAAATAAATTTTCTGCAGAGTTACAGCAATTTCTTAAGGAACAGCATTCTGTAGCCCCCGAAGATACCCGGGCAATTAATATTAACAATTCCCTTGAGAATGCAAAGCGTTTTTACGACCTCATGGACATGATAAAGTTCTTCTTCTGGGGAGTGGGTATCTGCACCATCATCGCCGGTATTGTAGGCGTAAGTAATATCATGTTGATCATTGTGAAGGAGAGAACCAGGGAAATTGGAGTTAGAAAAGCCCTGGGAGCAGAGCCCTGGTCCATTGTAGGTATGGTGTTGCACGAATCTATATTCGTAACAGCCATTGCGGGTCTTGTAGGGCTTATAGGCAGTCTTGCTCTTCTTGAGCTTGTTGGACCAATGATTGAGACTAATTATATAGCAAATCCTTCGGTGGATTTTGGAGTAGCACTTACCACAGTGGTCATCCTTGTTGTTGCCGGGGCGTTGGCCGGGTTCTTCCCTGCTTACCGGGCAGCAAGGATCAAACCTATTGTAGCACTAAGAGATGAATAGGCATGTTTAGCAGAGACAACTGGGACGAAATACTCGAAGCACTAAGTGCCAACTGGTTTAGAACCGTGCTCACCGCCTTTGGTGTGTTGTGGGGGATCTTTATTCTTGTAATTCTCCTTGCAGCAGGAAAAGGCCTTGAAAACGGAGTAAAGCAGGGTTTTGGAGGCATGGCCACCAATTCCATGTTTATGTGGACCCAGGTGACCTCAAAACCTTATAAGGGTCTTCCAAAAGGCAGACGCTATAGCTTTAAGATTGATGATGTTGATGCCATAAAGAGAGAGGTACCCGATATGAGGTTCGTTTCTCCACGAAATCAATTGGGAGGCTTCGGTGGTGCAAACAATGTGGTAAGGGGACTCAATACAGGTGCTTTCAATGTGTATGGAGACTATCCGGAGATCATTCAGCAGGAACCTATGGATATTACTTCGGGCAGGTTTGTTAATTATTCAGATATCAACGAGAAAAGAAAAGTAGCGGTAATTGGCGAAGGGGTGCAAACAGTGCTTTATGACAAAGATGAGGAGGTACTGGGAAGTTACATTAAGGTGAATGGCGTCAATTTTATGGTCATTGGAACCTATAAGAAAAAGGGGAACAATGGTAATTCCGAAGAGAATCAGAAACAGATCTATGTGCCGTTCACAGCTTTTTCACAAGCCTTCAACAGGGGTAATAATGTGGGCTGGATGGCCATAACGGCCAAGGAAGGAGCTTCTATTACCGAGCTGAAAAGTGAGGTGATAGATGTGATCAAAACACGGCACTCCATTCACCCCGAAGATGACCGTGCAGTGGGGAATTTTGACCTTTATGAGGAGTATAACAAGATCAACGGCTTGTTTATAGCTCTTAAGGGAGTGGCGTATTTTGTGGGTATCCTGGTATTATTATCGGGAATAATCGGGATTAGCAATATCATGCTCATTGTGGTCAGGGAACGCACGAATGAAATAGGTGTCCGCAGGGCTTTGGGAGCAACTCCCTGGGCCATACGAGGGCAGATCCTTATGGAATCTATTTTTCTGACAATTATATCGGGAATGGCAGGTATCGTTCTTGCCACCGGAGTTATAGCGCTTGTCAATAAAGCCCTTAGCGGAATGGACACTTCAGAAATGATGTTTTTGAATCCTTCGGTTAACCTGGGGGTGGTGATGATCGCACTGGCTATACTTGTGATCTCGGGACTGCTGGCCGGACTGATTCCGGCGCAGAATGCTATTAAGATAAAACCCGTAGACGCTTTAAGAACAGAATAACAATCAATACAAATAAATAACAGAATGAAAAGAGTTGTAACGATCTTAATCCTGGTTGTAATCGCAGTAGCTTTTACCGGCGCACTGTACTACCTGTATGCAAAGAATCAGGAGGATCCAACAGTTTATGAGACCGAAGAGCCTACAGAGCAAACTATCGTAAAAAAGACAGTTGCGACGGGGAATATAGTGCCGAAGGAAGAAGTTTTGATCAAACCCAATATTTCAGGAATTATTGAAGAAATATATATCAAGGCGGGAGACCGTATCAAAGCCGGAGACCAGATAGCAAAGATAAGGGTGATCCCGAATGTTTCCTCTTTACAAAACGCCAAGGATGCGGTGCAGACTGCCAAAATAAATTTTGATAATGAGACCAAAAATTTTGAGCGTCAAAAATCACTTTTTGAGAAGGGAGTGATATCTGCCAATGAATTTGACAATGCGCAGGTAGCTTTTAAAAGAGCTGAGCAGAACTACAGGTCTGCACAACAGAATTATGAGATCGTGCGTACGGGAACTACCAGCGGCCTTGGTACAGCGGCCAATACTATGATCCGTTCTACCGTAGAAGGTATGGTGCTCGACGTGCCGGTAAAGGTGGGGAACCAGGTGATTGAAAGTAACAATTTCAATGATGGAACTACCATAGCCACACTGGCCGATGTTAATGAAATGATCTTCGAAGGAAAAGTAGATGAAAGTGAAGTAGGTAAGATCAGGGAAAACCTGCCGCTGGAAGTGACAGTGGGAGCTATTGAGAACAAGACATTTAATGCGGTACTCGATTACATTGCTCCAAAAGGAGTGGAAGAGAACGGAGCCATACAGTTCGATATCGAAGGAAGACTTGATAAAGCCGATACTACTTTTATACGGGCAGGATTGAGTGCCAATGCTTCTATAATTCTTGCCAGGGCAGAAAATGTACTTGCAGTGCGGGAGGCTTTGATCCAGTTCGATCCTAAGACGCAGCAGCCTTTTGTGGAAGTTGCTACGGGAGACCAGCAGTTTGAGCGCAGGGATGTAGAGCTGGGAGTGAGTGACGGCATTTTCGTAGAGGTCAAGAAAGGAATTAGCTCTAAGGATAAGATCAAGGTTTGGAATCAATTAAAACCTGCCGGCCCAATGGCACAGGCACGATAGATTTAATGCTCCTGCTGTAACAAAACCGCTTTCTACAAGACTTATATTTTACAACCACAATTATGAAAAGAATTTTATTAACTGCAGTTTTCCTTTCTTTTACTGTTTTACTAAACGCGCAAAAAAAAGAATGGACACTACAGGAGTGCATAGAGCGTGCACTGGATAAAAACATCAGCATCAAACAATCTGAACTTGATGTAGATCTTGCCGATATACAGATCTCTGATGCTTTCGGGAATTTTCTTCCGGGCGTGAATGCTTCTGCCTCCAATTCATGGAATACGGGACTTACTCAGAATGTCACAACGGGAATTCTTCAAACACAGACTACCCGTAACTTTTCTGCCGGGGTCACTGCAGGAATGACGCTTTTTGACGGGCTGCGCAACTTCAATCAATACCAGTATGCAAAAATGGCAAAACTGGCGAGTCAATATTCACTGGAACAGATGAAAGATGATGTCGCTCTTTTTGTTGCCAATGCTTACCTGCAGGTGCTGTTTAATAAGGAGAACCTGAAGGTGATCCAGGCGCAGAACCAGATCACCCTTGAGCAGCTCGAAAGAGCGGAAGCCTTAGTGGAAGCCGGTTCCTTACCAAGAGGAGACCTGCTCGAAATACGAGCTACTGCTGCCAATGAGGAGCAAAGAATGATAGTTGCACAAAACCAGATCGAGATCTCTCTTATCTCCCTTGCCCAGATGTTACTGATAAAGGATTATCAGAATTTTGATATCGTGGAGCGGGATTATGATGTCTTTGGAAGTGAGATCCTGGACGTGCCTGTTTCCGAAGTGATCGATATGGCCGAAGAAGAGCGATATGAAGTTAAAGTTGCCGAAATGAATCGGGACCTTTCCGAAAAGAGTCTTGAAATTTCCAAAGGTGCCTACTGGCCTACTTTGGGAGCTTTTTTCAACTATAATACCAGGGAATCCGGAGCGGGAAGATTTATTTCTGCAGGCCTTGATCCCGATGAGCCTTTTCGTGAGATTGGATTTGTTCAATCTACGCAGGAGGTTGTTGTAGCACCAAATATGGCTACAGAAATAGGAAATCCGCTTCCGTTCTTTGAGCAGCTTCAGCTCAATGACGGGATCTCTTATGGAATACAGCTTAACGTACCAATTTTCAATGGTTTTGCCACCCGTAACCAGGTTAAAAGGAATGAGGTTGGAGTGTTGCGCAGTGAATATCAATTAGAGCAAACAAGACTCGACCTGGAGGCCAATGTCTATCAGGCTTATACAGATGCCCGTGGAGCTTTAAAAGCTTATGAGGCAGCACTACTTGCCAGGGAAGCACAGGTGCAGGCTTACGATTATGCTACAGAAAGATATAATGTGGGGATGACCAACGCCTTTGACTTTAGTCAGGCGAAATTCAACCTGGAGAATGCCGAGATCGAGGTAGTGAGAGCAAAATACGACTACATCTTTAAGCTTAAAGTACTGGAACTGTATTTTGGGGTTCCAATTACCGATCTAAAATTTTAAAAAATGAGTAAAAAAACGATATATATAATAGCAGGAACTGCATTGGTGATCATCGTGCTTCTGGTGGTGGGAAAGAAAGCCGGATGGTTTGGAAAATCGGGAAATTATAAAGAGGTAGAAATTACAGAAGTTCAAAGACAGAATGTAATTGAGAAAGTTTCTGCCACCGGGAAGATACAGCCGGAGGTAGAGGTGAAATTATCTTCGGAAGTTTCCGGAGAGATCATTGAACTGCCGGTAGTGGAAGGACAACAGGTGCAAAAAGGTGATCTTTTGGTGCGGGTCAATCCGGAGATCTATCTTTCCAACCTGGAACGTTCCCGTGCCGGACTTCAGAATGTAAGATCTGGATTATCGCAGGCTGAAGCATCATTAAGAGAAGCCGAATCGAATTATGAACGTAACCGTACCTTATTTGAAAAGGGGATCATTTCCAAAGCCGAATGGGACAGGATCGTTTCTGCCTATGAAGTGGCAAAAGCGAACCGGCAGGCAGCATTTTACAATGTAAGAAGTGCCGAAGCCAGTGTGAACGAAGCAAGGGAAAGCCTTGGCAGAACAAATATCTATGCACCCATGAGCGGCACCATTTCATCTCTTGATGCAGAATTGGGAGAAAGGGTTGTGGGAACCCAGCAAATGGCCGGTACAGAGATCATGCGGGTGGCAGATCTTACCGATATGGAAGTAGAAGTAGATGTAAATGAAAATGACATAGTAAAAGTCTCTATTGGTGATTCTGCATTTGTTGAGGTAGATGCTTATCTAAAACAGGAATTCAAAGGCCTGGTAACAGCTATTTCAAATTCGGCCAATGCCACTGCCACTGCAGATCAAGTGACGAATTTCAAGGTGAAAGTAAGGATCCTCAAAGATTCTTATGAACATTTGGTCGAGGGACGCCCCGAAAATTATTCTCCCTTTAGACCTGGAATGACTGCCACGGTTGATATCATCACCAATAGAAAAGATCAGGTAATCGCAGTGCCAATAAGCGCGGTGGTGGTAAAAACAGATACAGCTTCCACACAGGGAGGAAGAGCCCCCGAAAAGCTGTCCTCAAATCAGCTTCTAGAAACCGTCTATGTTAAAGAAGGGGAGGAAGCAATACAACGGGTGGTAAAAACCGGAATACAGGATGACGCAAATATTGAGATCATAGAAGGGCTGGAAGTAGGGGAGACGGTGATCACCGGCCCTTACAATACAGTTACGAAACTTTTGAAGCCCGGCGATAAAGTGGAAGTGAAGGAGGAAAAAGAATAATTCCTTAACTTGCTGCCGTGATTTTATGCATCGAAACAGCTACAACGAATTGTTCGGTAGCTATAGGAAACAAAGGGAAACTGCTGGCTCTAAAAGAAGACTACAGCAATAATTATTCTCATGCCGAAAGGCTGCACCTGTTCATACAGGAGATCCTAAAGGAGAACGACCTTGAACCGAAGGACCTTTCTGCTATTGCGGTAAGTAAAGGCCCCGGTTCCTATACCGGCCTTCGTATCGGAGTTTCTGCGGCCAAGGGGCTTTGTTTCGCGCTAGACCTGCCTCTTATTTCTGTACCTACATTAAAAACGCTTGCTTTACAGGTAAAGCAGACAAAAGAAGGTTTTATCATCCCACTTCTGGACGCCCGGCGGATGGAAGTCTATACTGCCGGATTCAATTCCGAAAATCGAAGGGTCTTCGACACCAGGGCAGAGATCCTGACGCCCGACTCTTTTTCAGAATATCTCGAAAATGCTGCGGTAGCTTTTATTGGCAGCGGTGTGGAGAAATTCAGCCAGATCTGCGACCACCCGAATGCCACTTTTATACAAGGTAAATTACCTTCGGCAGCAGAAATGACCGGCCTGGCCGAGGAGAAATTCCAGAAGAAAAAATTTGAGGATGTAGCTTATTTTGAGCCCTACTATCTCAAAGATTTCGTGGCGGGATAAGGGGATTCAAAATTCAGGATTCAAGGTTCAAGATTCAGGATTACGGGAATCGGGAAACGTTAATTCGGGATTCGGGAAAAGAAAAGGTTTGGAAAAGTCAAATTTCAGGGATTATAATCCTTCGTAAATCTAACTTCGTAAATCTAACTTCGTACCTCTAACTTCGTACCTCTAACTTCGTACCTCTAACTTCGTAAATCTCCCTTCGTACCTCTAATTTCCTGACCACCGATCACTGATCACTGAACACTCTCTTTACTGTGATTGAAAAAATGTACGTCTCGTTGTGGGAATGGGATTGAAATTCCGGCGGCTTCAAGGCGTGTTTTTGCTTCTTCTATGGTGAACCAGTGACAGTCCCAGAAAAATTCATTTTTCGCCCAGAATCTTACGGAAAGGTTTACAGAACTATCTGCCAGTTCTGTAACCACCACTGCAGGTGCAGGATCTTCAAGTATGTTTTCCTGCTCCTTTAAAAGCTCCATAAGAGTGTCCTTTGCCAGTTTGATGTTACTTTCATAAGAGATCCCAATGGTTATGGCGTCCCTCCTTTTATCTTCGGCAGTGTAATTTATGATGTTTTCATTAGAGAGTTCTCCGTTTGGGATGATTGCCAGCTGATTTCCGAAAGTATTAAGTTTGGTGTAGAACATGGAAATGTCTTTGACACTCCCCGAAATTCCGTTAACCTCGATCCAGTCTCCCAGTTTAAAAGGTTTCAGCAGCAGGATAAGCACGCCGCCGGCAAAATTCGAAAGTGAACCCTGCAGGGCAAGACCAATGGCCAGACCTGCCGCTCCCAAAATGGCAATAAAGGAGGTAGTTTCAATTCCCAGCATGCCTACTACACTTATAAGTAGTAGCACCATCAGGATACCATTTACCAGATTGACCAGAAATTTGGTGAGTGCAGGATCATGTCCCCGGTTGGAAAAGAATTTCCTTATATAACCTATGATAAGTTTTATTAGCCACCATCCAATGACTAACCAAAGAATGGCTCCTAAAAGATCTGGCAAAAAACCTAAAAATTGTTCGAGATATTCTTCAGATATTTCTTTGAGATTGTATACTTCTTGCATTAACCAAAATTTGTGGCAAAGGTGAAAGTTTAAAATCTTATACAGGGGCAGGAAATCGTTAAAATATGTTAAAAACCTGGACCTGAGTATGTTTGCCCTAACGAAAAAAACCCTCCGAAGAGGGTTCTGTTAACTAATTAAACTGCGCCTTTATCAGGCATCTACTTCAAACGTTATTTTAACAATAACACGGTAGTCGGTTATGCGGTCACCTTCCACATTTGCGGTTTGGTCTTTAACATAAACAGACCTAATATTTTTTACAGATTTAGCTGCCGTTTTAACTGCATTCTTTACGGCATCTTCCCAGCTTTCAGAAGAGTTTGCCATAATTTCCAATACTTTCATTACTGCCATATCCTTTCCATTTTATTTATTAGTATTTTACTTAAGTGATTGATTATTAAAATACAAAATCTTCAAGGCCTTTGTTCCAAAGAATTGTTAAACATCTAATTTTAATATAAATATCACAGGAAAGGCATAATTCTTCAAATAATCCTTATTTTGGATTACCAAATCGTGGCTTTTAATGGAAGACATTTACATTGTAATGTTAGTTGCACTCTTTGCACTGGCGGTTACAGATCTGGTAGTAGGAGTTAGTAATGATGCCATCAACTTTCTTAGTTCGGCCATTGGCTCCCGTGCTTTTTCCATGCGCAACATTCTTATAGTTGCCAGTATAGGAGTAGGAGTCGGGGCTGTTTTTTCCAGCGGGATCATGGAAGTGGCACGAAAGGGGATCTTCCTCCCTGGGGAGTTCTATTTCGAAGAGATCATGATCATCTTCATGGCAGTAATGATCACAGATGTTCTCCTGCTCGACTTTTTTAATTCTTTGGGACTTCCTACCTCCACCACTGTTTCCATAGTATTTGAGCTTTTAGGGGCAGCAGTAAGTATGGCTGCGATCAAGATCTATAAGGACTCGGGTAATTTTGTAGATATTTTAAATTATATCAATACTTCCAAAGCCACAGAAATAATTATAGGAATACTTCTGGCAGTGGTAGTGGCTTTTATAATTGGAGCCGTGGTGCAGTATTTTTCGCGCCTTATTTTTTCCTTCCAGTTTGAGCAAAAGGTGAAGTATGCTGGTGCTGTTTTTGGCGGAGTTTCCCTTACTGCAATTCTATATTTTATACTGCTGAAGGGCTTAAGTTCTGTAACATTTATACCGGAAGCCTTTCTTAATTATATTGACGAGAATACCTTAGTTATTATTGGTGCCGGCCTCATACTTTTCACACTTTTCTCCCAGGCACTTATGAGTTTCTTCAAGGTAAATGTCTTAAAAATGGTGATTCTGGTCGGGACTTTTTCACTGGCCCTTGCTTTTGCAGGGAATGACCTCGTGAACTTTATTGGAGTACCTATTGCAGCCTGGCAATCTTTTGAATTGTGGCAATCGGCCTATACCTCTACGGGAGTTTTACCTTCAGAATTTCTAATGAGCGGACTCCAGGGAGAAGTTTCAACACCACCTTTCCTGCTGCTTGGAGCAGGAGCTGTCATGGTAATTACGTTATGGTTCTCAAGCAAAGCCAGAAATGTTGTGAAAACAGGAGTTAACCTTTCACGGCAGGGGGAAGTTTCAGAAAGATTTGATCCCAATTTTATTTCCCGCGGAATTGTAAGATATTCGGTAATATTGGGCAATGGCATTGGTGCTATTACTCCCGACGTAATTAGCAGAAAAATTGAAGAAAAGTTTCAGAACCAAAAGGCCTTTTCAAGAGATGATGATGAAACCCCTGCTTTTGATCTTGTTAGAGCTTCTGTGAACCTGGTTGTAGCCAGTATTCTTATCTCGATAGGTACCAGTCTCAAGCTTCCGCTTTCCACAACTTATGTGACATTTATGGTTGCCATGGGAACTTCCCTTTCAGACAGGGCCTGGGACCGGGAAAGTGCTGTCTATAGAGTTGCAGGAGTGGTTAATGTTATAGGGGGGTGGTTTGTTACTGCACTTGTAGCCTTCTCGGCCGCTGCTATCTTCGGCGCCATTATCTACTTCGGCGGGATTATCGCTATTACCGTACTTATAGGCCTTGCAATTTTCAGCATTGCACGCAGTTTTGTTCTCCACTCCCGTAAAGAAAAAGAAAAAGCCAAAACGAAACCCTTCCGAAGAAAGGATATTAGTACCATCAATGACATCGTGGTCGAGAGTTCCAAGAACATCTCCAGTATTGTTTGCGGTGTCAACCAGATGTTCTCCAAAACAGTTAAAAACCTCGGATATTACGATAAGGGCAAGTTGAAAAAGAATAAAAAGTCTATTAAAAAGCTGGAATCTGAAATCGATGAACTTAAACGGAATGTTTTTTACTTCATCAAAACCATTGAAGAAGGCTCCCTGGATTCCAATCGATTTTATATCCTTATTCTGGACTACCTGCAGGACATCGTACAATCTATTGGTTATATCACGAGGAACAGCTATAATCATGTAAATAATAACCACAAGAATCTCAAATTCAATCAGGTAAGGGATCTAAAAAGAGTAGATGATAAAATGCAGGCGCTGTTTGATGAGATCGAAGATATCTTTGCCCAACAGGATTTTGCGCGAATAGATGTGGTTTTGGCCGGGAAACAGGCATTGCTGAATGATGTGGGAGAGCTAATTGAAAAACAGATCAAGAGGATACGTACTACCGAGAGCAGCCCGAAAAATTCTGAACTTTACTTTGGACTTTTACTCGAAACCCGGGATCTTATCACCTCCACAATGAACCTGCTTGAGCTCTACAGGGAATTCAACTTTGCAGTAGAAACCACACGTTTTCCCGGCGTCCGGCCTTGAAAAGTATAATGTAGATGAATCTTCAAAAATGCCATTTTTGAAGGCTTACCCTAAGGTCGGGTGAATGAGGTTGTTCTCTCTCTGCGCTACATTTGCGCAACAAATTCAGAAAAGACTTTCTTATGACGCTCAAGATCTAGATCGGGAGATACAGATACTCTTGCTATATAATCCTTATCGTCTTCTTTCGTGGTTCCCTGGGTGGAGGTTGCAGGTATGGTCCAGTAACATCCTTTTAGTTGCCCATAGCTCACACAATACTTGCTTTCATTGGGAATTTGAGTTATCATCATATTGATCAGCTTTTGATTGAGAGCTCTTTTATAAGATTCCTTTTCTTCATCTGTATTTCCTTTAGTGGGAAGATCGAGGGAGAAAACAGATGGAGTAAACCCTTCCCGGGCTAATTCTTCTGAAACAAAGTTAATTTTCGCTTCCGGTAGCTTCTCCCTTATAAAATTCACAAACTCACGGGTGTTTTTATAAGCGTCTTCGATCCTTTGGTTCATTGAGGGTAATTGCTCTGCCAGTATTTCAACCTGAAGAGCTGTAGCCTCATTATCGCAAAGTACAAGATGCTGTTCTATTTTTTCAAGTAAGGCCTCAGCTTCCTTATTGGTCACACAATATCCGGCAGTACATTTTCCGCCACTTGGAAATTTCGAACCGCTCACATATGATATGGTTTTAATGTTTGACAGTATTCCATCTTCACTCACAAACTGTACATTTGGACAAAACGTTTGATCCAGGATAAAGACGGGATCAATAGCAACTCCCCCGGTCGCAGTTTTGCGTTCTTTCCCTAAAACCTCTTTTAGCTTCTTGAGATCGGGAACTTCTACCCTTGGATTGGTAGGGATCTCGGCGATGATGTAAGGAACCGCATCCTCCATTGAAATTTGATCCAGCACCGTATCTATACTTTGGACCATATCATTATCACCATCCACCGGCAGATCCACCACTTCCACATTTTCGATACAGGCAGCGACCCGTCTTGCCTGGTCATTTGTTCCGCCATAACAATTTGGAGGAACAATAAATCTGATGTCTTTTCCTTTATGTCGTTCAAGAGCCTCGTGAACCAGACCCATCATGATCGCGTACTGCATGGAGAGTCCCGAAGACGCAAGCAGGGCATTGGAAGTCGTGCCGGTGATATTCCTGATGGAATGGATCACGTTTGTTTTATTGGCTTCGGCATTCGTTTTACTTTCTTCGGAAGAAGATTTACCTGTTAACTGTTGCAGGGCGTAATAGGAATTGGCCGGTGTCATGGCTATAGTTTCTCTTCGCCGCACATGCTGAATTTCGGAAATATAAGCTTCATTCTTTTCACCATTTACCAGGAGAACACTTCCAAGCTGTGGGTGAGTATTGATGTAAAAGTCTACACCGGAATTAAGGTCGGCTTCATCCAAATTTTCTACTTCAGAAATAAAAATAGTACTCCCGTCAAAATCACTGATGCCTTCTAAATTCTCAACCTGATTTAACTCAAAATTGTACCCGTAGATCTGTCTTACTACTTCGGCGTCAAAGAATTCCGGTAAATTCTCAGAATACAGGATTCGGGTGTTCTTCTGTTCCAGTAAATTCTTTCTCAATACTGCCAGAACCGGGATCGTTCTGGATGAAAAACTGATGACATTCGCAGGTTGGAGATCATTTATTTCAGCAATTGCCCATTCCAGGATGGAAGATAAAGGATGACCTAGCCGGATATAGTCGAAAGCAGTGGGTAGCGCACTTAGCGCTGAGGTTTCAGTCTTAGTTTCTCTGTATAGGTGTTCAAACTGTTCCAAAAATTCTGTTTTGGCCAGTTCTTCGTTGTAGATATCGAGGCGATGGGTGGTTAATTTCAACCAGTCCGCCGGCATATTTTGCAATACATTTTTAATATAGGGGAGTACTTTATTGTCTTTCATAGCTTTTTTCCTGATAGGCCGGCAAGATAACCTGAATTAGATTTATTACAAAAAGACTAACAGGAGTTTTACATTCTGCCTAAGGCCGGCCATTAAGTAAATAGCATTTTCCGGCTTTTCTCTCAACTTCTCAATCTTGCCAGTTCGGCTTCGATAGAATTATTTAATATTCTGTTTTCAAGTATGAAATTTTCATAGAACTGGATCATTATTTTACTGTGTGCAATGCAATTTGCAAGTACCATTTTAAACTCCTCATCATTCTTTAGCCCTAATGTATCTGCCAAGATCAATTTGCTCAATTCAATTTCAGGATTGTAATAATCTGAATTATTATTTTGTATGCTTTCCTGTGATAATGTCTTCTCCTTATATTGGAAATATTTCAAAAAATAAGGTCGCTTTAGTAAGTAATTAGTTTTAGAAGGGTAATGTGTTCCTGGTTCATCTACTGTACTTTCCGGGCTATTTGATTGTTGAAAATCCTCCATCGACGTGTAAGATTTGACCTGTTATCCAGGAAGAATCAGGAGATAATAAGAATGCAGCAGCGGTGGCAATATCTGTTGCCTTTCCAACTCTCTGCAAAGGATTTAATTTTGACTGGGCAACAGTCTTTTCAGGGGTATTGAGCAGCTTTCCTGCCAATGGGGTATCTGTAAGGGAAGGAGCGATGGCATTCACTCTTATTTTTGGAGCAAATTCAGCAGCCAGTGACCTTGTAAGGCCTTCAATAGCACCTTTGGACATAGCCACCTGCGAATGAAAATTAAAGCCCTGTTTTACAGCCACTGTAGAAAATAGAACTATGGAGGCATCCTGGCTTTGTTTCAGTTTAGGCAGGAGGCTTTTTATGATCTTAGTTGCTCCCAGTACCTGAAGCTTGTAATCATTTATAAAATCCTCTTCTGTAAAACGATGAAAAGGTTTAAGATTAATACTTCCCGGACAATAGACCAGGCCATGAATTTCTTCTGGAAGTTCAGCCAAATCAAAAGTATCATTTAAAACATCGAAATCTTGATACTTTACATTTTCGGAATCTTCTTCAGCTTTATTATTGTTATAGGTAGCAAAAATATTATCTCCTTTCTTCCTTAGTAGATTAACAAGCTCCTTTCCGATTCCTGAAGACCCTCCTATAATTACATAATTTCTCATCTGTATAACTTGTTTGTAATGTCTCAAAACAAAAACACCGAACCTGTTAAAAGGTTTCTGTCCAGTTCCACCTCTGTTGACTTTCTCCAGACCCGGCGAAGTTTGCAGGAATCGCAGCTTGCTTTTACAATAATAGAAGTGGGGCAATTATGCCAACCCGTATTTCATTTTTTGTATAATCTGAAACACCCAGATTTTCTACGGCATAATTTGTATAATCATAATAGCGGCCAATGTAAGCCAGGAAAAAACGGATATCCATAGTTCTGAACGGATTGTAATAAAAAGTTGGGATCATTCCATAGCTCCTGCTAATATGCTCATTATCGGTCCTGAAGTCTGAATAGGCACTGCTGGTCATAAGAGTCAGTAATCCTGAAAATTTAGGGTTGAAGCTATATTCTGCTCTTAGCCAGTTCTCAACATAGAGCACATCTTCAGCCACACGATCCCCGAGAATAGCAGTCATAATTCCTTTTGTATCCACCTCCTCGTAACTGTAATGAAAATCATACATAAGGGTAAGATTCCGGTTTTGGTATTTATGACCTAAGGTAAAAAAGTATGTACCCCTGTTTTTTACCTCATTGGAGTAACTCATGCTGTAAATGGTTTGGAGTTTTTGGTCAAAAAAGCTTCCACGCCAGTTTCCAACAACTGCTACCGGCCAGTCCGGTTCCTGAATATTTTCAGCAACAATATCACCGTATAGATCTTCATAATGCATGGTTCGCGAGTTTAGGACCTGCAATCCAAATTGATGATCCTGCCAGGGTTGATAGGTAATCCCGGCTCCTGTAACAAATGCCAGTGCATTGTTGTAAATATCATTGTATTCCAAGACGTACAACGGGCTGAACTCATATTCATATCCGCCGTAAAACGGACTCATTTTTCCGAGGATCAAATTGAGGGAGGGATCCACCTGGATATCGATGTAAGCCAGTTCAATATTGCTGCCTAAATTGTCAAGAGTTTGCACATCGCCGCCTTTGTTAAATCGGTTTCTAAAACGAAAATTAACCTTTTCGTGCAGCTTTCCGGAAATTCCAAGGGCTGTAAAACCATTCTTAAATTGAACCCCGTTATAATAATTGTCGCCTCCCCTGAATTTATATGCCTGAAACTCCATGCGCATATCGAAGGTGAAATTAATATTCTTAAGAAGTTCGATCTTTTCAACGGGCACCAAAGGTTCCCCCAGACTGTCATTTAGCTGCGAAAACCCCTTAACAGAGGATATTAAAAGAATACTTACTACTAAAGACTTTATCATTAAAATAGAGGAATCAATGAACAAATATTAATGCAGGGTGAGAGCAAAAAAAACTGCAAATTAGATTAAAACCCCGGCGATGAGGTGGCTTTATAAAATTACTAAAAATTAAACAGAATAAACAGTTATGGAGCCTGTTAGGTGTTATTAATGAAATTTAACCTTGTGTTCCAGGTAATTCTATTTTTTGGGCACAGGAAATGAGCCTCAGGCACAGAATAAACTTTAATCCTGAGCTGTTGTTTTTTTAATACAGGTAACCGGAATATGAACTTCATGTCTACAGACCGAATATATTTCAAGCTCCTTTTTCCTCAAATCCTGGTGATCCAAAAACTCCTTTGTTTTAGTATCTTGTCTTGAACAGGAGCTTTAATTCAACTTTAACTGATTTTTTTAAAAACCCTGAAATAATTTTGTGAGGACGGTAACAATTAAGTCATCTCAGGTCTTTTATTTTAGTATTTTCTAGTGCTACTGATGCAGGCCTTTTTTTGAAATGAAAGAACTATTGGGAAGAAAATGTACAGGACATTAGATGCCGTATAGCTTTTTTCAACGCCTATCCACACTAATGAAAAGAGAGACCATTTTCTTGATTGCGGGCTTTGTAATCCTTTGGAATTCCGGTTTTATAGGAGCCGAGTACGGACTACCTCATACAGGTCCATATACTCTTATATTCTGGAGGTATCTCGCTGTAATCATTTTGCTGGCCTTGTACTTATTAGTCAGGAAACGCTTCAAATGGGTAGGTTGGAAGGTGGCATCGCTGAATATGCTGATAGGTTTTTTAGCACACGGGGTGTGGCTCACCTGCGTCCTCCTGGCGCTGGATAAAGATGTACCGGCGGGGATAGTGGCTCTAATCGTAGCTTTACAACCTATGGCAACCGGTGCTCTTTCCGGGTATGTGACCGGGGAAGAAACAGGTTTGTACCAATGGCTGGGTTTGGTGTTGGGATTTATCGGAGTGGTGCTAACGGTGGCTTTCCGGATAGACTTTAGCAGTTCAGGCTCAATATTTGGGTACCTCATTCCGTTGGGTTCTGTTACAGCGATCACTATCGCTACTTTGATCCAGCGAAAAATGGAAATTGGAAAGGGAGAAGCTAAACTACCCCTCGATCTGACTCTTTTTTATCAAGGCCTTGCAACTGCGCTTGCTTTAGCTTTACCAGCTATTTTTATAGAAGATCTGACTACTGAGTGGGTGCCGGAATTTATTTATGCCATGGTTTGGCTCATTCTGGCTGTTTCCCTGGGAGCCTACTATTTGATGTGGCGATTGATAGAGCGGCTGGATGCTACGAGGGTGGCCAGTCTGTTTTACCTGGGACCCCCGGTGACCATGTTCATGGCCTGGCTGGCATTCGGGGATCAGATAAAACTAATGGACGGAGTGGGAATGGCGGTGGTTGCTGTTGGAATACTATGCACCCAGAAAAAGTAATTATCGGGCAGTAGAATTATTATTTTTAGTTATTATTTTAAAGGAACTTAAAGAAGTGCTCTTTGGACTTATATGTCTTTATGAGGAACCTTTAATAGACAATTATTTCACACATACAACCATCCAATGTTTTTCAGTTGGATCTTCTTGAGGTTCGTTAATTTCTTTCGCCTCTATCATATTGTAAGGGCTAAACTCTCCTTTAATGGACGCTGCATCATAAAAGTAAAGGTTTAGTCCTTGTGGGGAATGGAAGGTGTTTTTTTCTATTTCTTCTCCCAAACCAAATCGCTTGTCGTTTATAGATAAAGCCACAAAAACCATTATTCCATTTTGCATTAATTGAGAATAACAGGCGTCAATTAATTTAATTCTTTGGGCCTTGTTCAATAGATGAATAAGTGAATAACAGTAGATTGACTGATATTGGATCTTATCAAATGGCATGGCAGTAACAGAACCGTGATGAATTATTACATTACTTCCAAAATATTTTCGGGCCCTTGCAATCGCTGTTTTAGATATTTCAATTCCGGTTACCTCAATCCCTTTATCGTAAAACACCTTTGCATTTCGTCCATATCCAAAGCCTGGAATTAATATGCTTATTATATTATTTTTCTGCATTAATTCAAGTACCGTGCGTGCGTTGTCAGCAGGCTGCTCTCCCCACATTATTTCATTACTTTTATAGACAGATTCCCAGAATTCATTCATAGATAGATTTTTTTCTGGTAACCAAGGTATTCAAAATTAAAATCTTAGGAGTATTTTCATAGGGGGGTACACCATCATTTGATATTGTCAAAGCTGAGATTACTTTTTTCAATAAAAGGGAATCACCTTCAATAGGCCACAACGGTCCCGGCTATGTATAGTTACGTACGTAGGAACATAACTTTGCAAATACCCACCAAACTGAAAATGCCACCGGCATTTTCAGAAGTAAGCAAGAAAAAGCAATTACTTATAGCCATTGTTGGCAGAAGTTATTTTTTTCTTATCCACAGATTCCCGCCAGTATTTTTATAAGTTAGTGGCATGTTTTTAAATGCATCTTTAAAGTGTCTATGAACATATTGCGAAAAAAGCAATATTTCAAATTCGCTATTATAACTTAAAAACGCTCTTAAAAGGTAATCCTCATTCCAATTTCGGCCTCTTAGAATCCATTCTTTTGGATATTCAAAAGGATAAAAAACATCATGAAAGTGAATTATTACACCTGATTTTAGGTTGGGTAAAATTTTAAATAGTTCAAAATTTACGTCACTACCTGCTTTTGATACATGACTGCTATCAATAAATAAAATGTCATTTTCTTCTAATTCACAAAACACTTCAATAGGTATTTTTTGAACCTTAGTATTAAAAACTTTACACGAATTTTCATCATAATCTTTTAAAAGGCTTAACAGTAATTTAGGGTAGGGTTCAATAAAAGTATAGCTTGTACCCATTTTAAAAATTTCTTTTGTATCAAGCATTAAGGCCGATGAGAATCCTGAACCAATTTCTATAACCTTTTTAGGATTAAAATGCCTAATAAATGAATAGAGCATAATACCATCAGTATATCCATAGGAATTATTATTGAAATAGTATCTTTTGTCAGAAGATGCTTCCTCTTCAAAGGGCATTTCATCATAATATTTCTCAAATTTATTTAATAGAGAAATTTGTTTTTCAGGATTCAAATTAACTCCAGATAATGTTTTACTCTCAGCTTCTTGCCATGTTTGATCTTCTAGTTCTAAAAAGTCATTTTTAGATATGATAGGAGAATAAAAATGCCCTAAAGGATAACGATTAAGCGGTTTATATTTTATACTCTTAATTAATAAATATATTTGTTTTATCATTTGATTATTTTATTTTTTAATTCAATTTTGACTAACGTCCCGAATAACGCAAGTGCGGAGTTGGGGAACGAAATTGATCTTTTAATTTCTATTTTTAAAGGTATTCAAAAATGCCATTTTGACGGGTCAGCCGCATTTGTGTTACCGTTGTTGGCAACTGGCCTTTTTACTCGGATAGATTCTGAATTTCCTTTTGTAATTCAGGTAAGTGTCTTTTAATTATTACCCAGACTATTGCATTGTCAATACTATCATAGGCGTGTATAAGTCTGTTTCTAAACCCAATAACTTGTCTATCATTCTGAATTAGTAAATCAGGCTCCAGTTGCTTGAGTTTGTTAAGTGCTTCACCTGTTATTGCAAGTTGTCTTTCTATTGCGCTTTGGGTTTTTAAGTCGTTTTGGTAAGAATCAAAATCGGGTGTATCAGCTACAAAATTTTGGATTAAATCAATAGCCATTATTATATCAGACAGATATTTCTTGCTTTTTTCCATCATATATTAGAACTTTTGTAGCGTCTATATTTTTTCTCAATATTGGGTTCTTCACAGAAGTTTGAGTAAGTAGATCCACTTTTCTCTGAAAAAATTCTTCCAATTTGTCCCAAACGGCTAATAATTTTTCTCCTCGTTCTAAAGGATCATTTTCATCGATTTCAATCAGTAAATCAATATCACTTGTATTTTCGTCAAACTGATCTGTAGTAGCTGATCCAAAGGCATACAGATTTTTCACATTGTATAACCTACACAATGTGGTAAATTCTAATAATTTGGCTCGAACGCTATCCTTTATTTTCATAAGACTAATATAATCAATTTAATATTGAGAAGAACAGATTCAATAGGAGTGGTTATCGGCTTGTTGCCAACGTCCCGAATAACGCCAGTTGCGGCTTGGAGACTTGAATTTGTCAGTTAATGACAGTTTTATAATGGTACTCAAAAATGCCATTTTTGAGAGGTATTCCGCATGTGTTAACCGTTGTTAGCCACTGGCATTATTTCCGAGCTAAGAATTCTTTCGCGGTTAAAACAGGAATTTTTGAGTTCTTAAAGTCTTTTTTGTTTCGTGTTATGATTATATCTATTTGATTTTCGATCGCAGAATAGTACTGAAGTCCGTCCTCAAAATCTGGAAAATTGTCATCACTTAATGCTAATTCCATTATTTTATCATCTAAACTCAATAATTCAACAAGCACTTTAAATTTTCTCAAGATTTCTCTCGCTTCTTTTGAAGATTTAAGTTTTGTAAGAATATAATTTGTGTTGGCAAATGTCAAAGAGGAAATTGTAAGTTCCAGTTCCTTTTTGTCCGCACGAGAAAATAGTTCGGCAGCCTCATCATAGAACTCATCTCTCTTTGCAAGTAAATCTATGACGATATTTGTGTCAATTAGTAACCTGCTCATTTGTATTTCTCTATCAAATAGTCAGCATACGCATCTTTGACATCAAAATCCTTATCAAGTGATATCACTCCGCTCAAACTTTCAACAAGCGGTGTTATTTCTGCTGAATTACTTTTTCTTTTGGTAAGTGTCGTCAGATATGATTCGATGAGTTTAGATAAACTAATATTATTTGATTTAGCATAATTTTTAGCATTATCGATAATCGTTTTATCGAGACTTAATGTGAGTTTTTTATCCATAACAATTTTATTTTACGTACAAAATTATAAAATTATTACGTAATCCAATTTGGTTTTGGTTTTTTTGCTTGTGGCTAACGTCCCGTATAAAAACTGTGCGGGCTGGCGAGCGTGATTGTCCGCAGGACAATCCTCTGAGCTAGCGAGCACGGGGTTTCGATTCAAGATGGTCTTAAGCATTGTTTTTATACGTTGTTAGCACACGTCTTTATTCCAGTTTCTTGTAATGATAATGTGTGTCGAAAAAATCATCCTTTTCTTTGTAAATCAGTCCCTCTTTCTCCAGCTTAATAATTAAATAAATTCGATTTCCCAAAGTTAGAGTTGAATCTTTAAGACGGTAAGTCGCTTTATATTCATTTTGTAAGCTTCCCCTAATTAGAACTGCTTGATGATATAAAATTATTGTTTTTGGTTTTATCTGTAGTCGCTAATAGAGAATTATATTCTGCATATTCTATTGGAGCCATTTTTCCTAATGCATCGTGAGGTCTTTGATTATTGTAATCATCGATCCATACCTGTGTTTGTTCTCGTACCTGATCCAGATCTTCAAAAATGTATTTATTTAAAACTCCTCTTCTATAACTTCCATTGAATCGTTCAATGAAAGCATTCTGTGTAGGTTTTCCTGGCTGGATATATTGGAAGTCGATTCCATGCATCTGACTCCATTCTGAAGCT
>NZ_AUIG01000024.1 GCF_000423585.1 Salinimicrobium xinjiangense DSM 19287 | reverse complement strand
CTCTTTGAAGTGTTGTCAATTTTAAAATTTTTAATTTCGCCGTCTTCTGTGATAGAACAAATATCCAGGGATAATTTGCTAACATCGACTCCGATAAATGATTTAAATTTCATAGTTTAGATTGAGTTAAAAAAGAAGAACCTTTACCTAAAAACCTTAACAGGTCAGGGCTGATATCTTATACAGGTCTTGGTTCATTAAAACCTGTCAGTTCCAAATATCGGGATAGTGCGTTTCTAAGGCTATCGCTGGATCGCTGACAGGTTTTCAATTATACTACTTTTAATTAAAAAAGTATCAATACAAACCTAAGGTAGCTATCGGGACTGTGAGGTTTATTTTTTTTATCTGAATGTCAGTAGAATAAAACATCCGCTTTCAGGTTCTAAAAAAGGCATTTTCTTATCTTTATCAAAAATAACTCTGGGATGCGCTTTCTCTACTTCCTTCTCATCCTTCTTTTCACAGGTTTTTCAGGCTATTCCCAGTCCGAACAGCTGGCGAAGAATTATTTTGACAGGGGTGAATTCAACAAGGCGCGAAACATCTACGAAAAACTTTTTGCTCAGGAACCACATAATTCGGCTTATTTCTATGGCCTTATTGCCACCTACCAACAACTTGAGAAATATTCTGAAGCCGAGAAACTACTAAAAGAGCGTGTAAATAATACGGCCAATGCTCCTCATTACCTCGTGGAACTGGGCCACAACTATGAATTGCAGCGAAAAACCGAACAGGCAGAACAATTCTATCAGGAAGCATTAAAGGCAATAGAATCCCGTCCCAATTTTGCCTTTTCCATTGCCCGGACCTTTGAGAAATTCAGTAAGCTGGATAAAGCGGTAACGGCTTATGAACTCGGCATGAAAATGAATCCTGATGCCGAATATCATATTCAGCTCGCCAGGTTGTATGGAGAGCAGGGGGAGATCGAAAAAATGTTCAGCAATTATATAGAAGTGCTTGGCAATAATCCTAATCTGCTGCCCGGAGTGAGCCGGATCTATGCTCAGTTTATTACAGATAATCCATCGAATGAAGCCAATGTTGTATTCAGGAAGCTGCTTCTTAAGAAGCTTCAGGAAGATCAAAATATTCTTTACAACGAAATGTTGAGCTGGTTGTTTGTGCAGCAAAAAGAGTTTCAGAAAGCGTTTCAGCAGGAAAAAGCTATTTATAGAAGGTCAGATCAGGGGCTGGGATCGATTCTAAGATTGACAGTTCAGGCCAGAGAAGAAGGCCAGGCCGATACTGCAGTGGAGGTATTGGATTTTATTATTGCCGAAGCCCCTCAGGACAATCTCAGGATTCAGGCGCATCAGTTAAAGCTTAATATTTTGCAGGAAACTTTCCCTCCTGGAAAATATGCTCAAATAGAACAGGCCTATAATGACCTTTTTAAGACCTATGGCAAGGGTGCAAATACATTGTCACTGCATATAGATTATGCCAATTTTATGGCCTTTAAACAAGGCAGGATTGCTGAGGCTCAAAACGAATTAAAGGCTTTTCTCGACGGGCCTCTGAAAAAATTTGAAGAAGCCGCTTTAAAAATGGCTTTGGCCGATATACTTGTGCTTGATGAGAAATTCAACCAGGCACTCATTTATTATTCACAGGTACAAAACCTGGTGGAGAATGATGTAATCGCTCAAATGGCCCGGTTCAAAGTGGCCAAGACCAGCTATTATAAGGGAGATTTTGAATGGGCAAACCTTCAACTCGACGTATTGAAATCGGCAACCTCACAGTTGATTGCAAATGATGCCATGGAACTTAGTCTGCTGATAAGTGAGAATTCCCTGGAAGATTCTACGCAAACTGCACTTAAAAAATATTCACGTGCCGATCTTTTGGCTTTTCAGGAAAAAAATGGCAATGCCATAGCACTGCTGGATTCCGTCCTAACGCAGCACAAGGGTGAAAAAATTGAGGATGATGCGCTTTTAAAACAAGCCAAACTTTTTGAGGAAACAGGAGAATATGCCAAAGCTGAAAGTAATTATCTGTCTATTATAGAACATTATAAAAATGGAATTTTGGGAGATAATGCACATTATTACCTGGCCGAATTATATGCAGGTAGGCTAAACCAGCCGGAAAAGGCGCAGGAGTTTTATGAAAAAATTATCTTTAATTACGCCGATAGTATTTACTTTGTCGATGCACGGAAAAAATTCAGGCGTTTAAGGGGAGATGAACTGGAATAACTTTTTCAGAAAACATAATTTTTCCGGACTTTCAAACGAATATACAGCTTATGTACATTTACAATGTCACGATAAATATCCAGGAAGATATCCACGATGAATGGGTGGAATGGATGAAGAACGAACATATTCCAGATATGCTTAATACAGGAAAATTCATCAAAGCCCTTATGACGCGGGTAATGGTGAAGGAAGAGATGGGAGGTGTGACATATTCTGTGCAATATACAGCTGAAAGTAAGCAAATGCTCCAACGATACTACGAAGAAGATGCCGCAACTCTTAGAAGCAAAACAGCTCCATTTGAAGGGAAATTTGTCGCCTTCAGAACAGAGCTGGAAGTAATCACCGAGCAATAAACTCACCTTTTACATGAAGAAGAACTACAACAAGAAAGGTGGAACCCGGCCTGACAATATATCCCACGCTCATAATGAGGGAGATGTAAAAGCCAAAAAACATCTTGGACAACATTTTCTCACAGATGAGTCAGTCGCCGAAAAAATTGCCGACACCCTTAGCTATAGCGGATATTCCCATGTGCTGGAGATAGGTCCCGGGATGGGGGTGCTTACCAAATATCTACTAAGGAAGGATACAGATATTCACGTGATAGAAATAGACAGGGAAAGTGTGGCTTATCTACATGAACATTATCCTTCTCTGGCCGGAAAGATCCATGAAAAAGATTTTTTGAAGTCTGATATCAGCGAAATTTTTGGACAGGATCAATTCGCCATCATAGGTAACTTTCCTTATAATATTTCCACCCAAATCGTTTTTAAAATGCTGGAGTTACGGAATTATATTCCTGAATTTTCCGGGATGTTTCAGAAGGAAGTGGCGCAGCGTATCTGTGAAAAAGAAGGTAGTAAGACGTACGGAATCCTTTCTGTCCTGGTGCAGGCTTTTTACGAGGCCGAGTACCTGTTTACAGTACCACCATCAGTATTCAATCCGCCGCCAAAAGTGGACAGTGGAGTGCTGCGGCTTTCCCGAAAAGAAGATTTTTCCCTTCCCTGTGATGAGAAATTATTTTTCAGAGTAGTGAAGACAGCTTTTCAGCAAAGAAGAAAAACACTTCGCAATAGTCTGAAGACTTTAGATCTGCCCGAAAATATTAAAGAAGATAGTATATTTGGTCTGCGGCCGGAACAGCTCAGCACTGCCCGGTTCATAGAACTTACACAAAAAATTCAGCCATATGCAGTTTGAGGTAAGCGATGAATATATCGAGCACATCCAGCTTCTCATAGAAGAGAAGCGGAATACTGAGCTCCTTCAGCTTCTGGAGGAAGTTCACCATGCCGATATTGCAGAGATCATCGACGAACTTACCCTTGATGAGGCTACCTATATCATCAAACTTCTCGACAGCACAAAAACTTCAGAAGCCCTTATGGAGCTGGAGGAAGATGTACGGGAACGTATTCTCGATAATCTATCCTCTAAGGAGATCGCCGAGGAGCTCGAGAATATGGATACCGATGATGCTGCCGATATTATCGCCGAACTTTCTGAAGAGCGAAAGCAGGAGGTAATCAGTGAGATTCTTGACGAAGAACATGCCGAACACATTGTGGAACTGCTGCGATATGATGAGAATTCGGCCGGGGGACTTATGGCCAAAGAGCTGGTAAAGGTCAATGAAAACTGGAGCGTTACCGGTTGTATGACCGAAATGCGGGCGCAGGCAGAAAATGTTACTCGTGTGCACTCGATTTATGTGGTTGATGACAAGAATAGATTAAAAGGACGGCTCTCACTTAAGGATCTGCTTACAGCATCCAGCAGGGCGAATATCAGCGACATTTATATTGATAAGGTGGATTATGTGACCGTCCACACCAAGGGAGAGGAAGTGGCGCGTGTGATGCAGAAGTATGACCTTGAAGCGATTCCTGTGGTAGATGAAATGGGAAGACTGGTAGGAAGGGTGACGATTGATGATATTGTCGACTTTATTAGAGATGAAGCCGAAAAAGATTATCAAATGGCCGCCGGTATATCTGAAGATGTTGAGGCAGATGATTCTATACTTCGTCTTACCCGCGCGAGGTTGCCCTGGCTTATTCTGGCCCTTTTAGGAGGTTTTATTTCGGTTACAGTACTTGGAACATTTGACGCGGCCATGCAGGAGCATGCAGCGTTATTCTTTTTTGTGCCGCTTATAGCCGCGATGGCAGGTAATGTGGGAGTACAGTCGTCGGCAATTGTATTGCAGGGTCTGGCCAATCAAAGTCTTAGCGGTTCACTATGGAATCGGCTAATTAAGGAAGTCCTTTTGAGCCTTCTTAATGGAGCGGCTCTGGCTTTTTTGCTTATCATAGGAGGGATTTTTCTGCTCGGTTTCCACTTCTGGTTTGGAGTAACAGTTGGCATCTCTCTGATATCGGTAATTGTCATCGCCTCCCTTATCGGAACCTTCGTGCCTATTATTTTGGATAAGTTCGGAATAGATCCCGCAATGGCAACAGGCCCATTCATCACCACAAGTAATGACATTTTTGGGATCCTTATTTACTTTACTATAGCCAAGATGATATTGGGTTTTTAAAATGTCAAAATTCCAAGTACCAAATACCAAGGTCTCTCAAAAGTGCTTTTTTGTAAAAGTATTTTTCCCGAAAATCTTGCAGATTTCGGCAGAAAAAAATCTATGCAGTCGTGGCTAAAAAACCGCCAAGCCGATTACTCCCTGTCTCCTCTCCAATTTTCTATGTAAATTGCTTCTTCATTAATACAGTTATAAACATGTCATTTTTAAAACCCATTGATCCCAGAGAAAAGCTGACGAAATTCAGCAATCACTGGCACCCGCGGCAAATTGGAGTTGTCAATGATATGCAGGTGCTGGTTGCAAAAGTAAAAGATGAATTTGTATGGCATCAGCACGAGGAGGAGGACGAACTTTTCCAGGTGCTAAAAGGAACTCTGTACCTGCAGTTCGAAGATCGTACAGAGACCGTTAAGGAAGGGGAGATCATCATCGTTCCCAAAGGAGTGAAGCATTGTCCCATGACAAAAAATGGGGAGGAAGTTCATATCATGCTTTTCGAAAAGCTCAGCACCAAACATACCGGAGACGTGCAGGACAGCCTCACTCAATCTGACTATCCAAAAATCTGATTTTTCATGATCATTCTTCACGCCGATTCCAACCATCCTACTCTACTACAGCAACTCGAAGCAGCCGGGCATCACAATATTGAAGCCTATAGCCAAAGCGAGCAGGAGATCCTTGAAAATCAGCATCTCTATGACGGGATCGTAATTAGAAGCCGGTTCCAAATTGGCAAAGAATTTCTGAATGCTGCACCAAACCTGAAATTCATTGCCCGCGTAGGCGCCGGACTGGAAAGCATAGACGTTGAATACGCAGAAAGACGCGGAGTCAAACTTTTTTCTGCTCCCGAAGGCAATCGTAATGCCGTGGGCGAACATGCCCTTGGAATGCTGCTTTCTCTGTTCAATAAATTAAATCAGGCCGACAGGCAGGTACGGGAAGGTTTGTGGTACAGGGAAGCGAACCGCGGGGTAGAATTGGAAGGAAAAACAGTAGGGATCATCGGCTACGGAAATATGGGAAAATCCTTTGCAAAAAAGCTTCAGGGATTTGATGTAAAGGTGATCTGTTATGACATTTTAGAGGGAGTAGGAGATGAGTTTGCAGAGCAGGTTTCCCTGGAGAAATTCAAAAGAGAATGTGATGTAGTGAGTCTTCACACCCCCTGGACTCCTGAAACCAACCGAATGGTCGATAAAGACTTTATAGCCGCTTTTTCAAAGCCCTTCTGGCTGCTCAACACCGCCCGTGGGAAAAGTGTGGTGACCGAAGATCTTGTAGCAGCTTTGCATGAAAAGAAGATCCTTGGAGCAGGCCTGGATGTACTGGAATACGAAAAAGGTTCTTTTGAAAGTCTTTTTACTGAAGCGGCTGAAATGCCAAAAGCCCTGCAAGAGCTGCTCGTGATGCCAAATGTGCTGCTAAGTCCGCATGTTGCCGGCTGGACTGTAGAGTCACACCGCAAGCTGGCAAATACTATCGCACAAAAGATCATAGATCTATACAAGTAAAGACCCCATGCGGCGTCTCAGTCAGAGTTTAGACGCCATTTAAGGCGTCTATAGTAAGTTATAATAATATCTATCATGAAGAACAGAGTTACCGGGATCGGCGGGATATTTTTCAAAAGCAAAGATCCAAAAGCCACAAAAAATTGGTACAACAAACATCTTGGTTTAAATACCGATCAATGGGGAAGTACATTCTGGTGGAAAGACAAAGAAGGAAACGACTGCACCACTCAGTGGAGTCCCATGAATGAAGACACCGACTACTATGAGCCTTCAAAAAAACAATTTATGGTCAACTATCGGGTAGAGAACCTGGAAGAGTTGCTGGTGGAATTGAAAAAAGAGGGAGTAGAGATCGTGGGAGAGATGCAGACTTTTGACTATGGGAAATTCGGCTGGATCATGGATCCCGAAGGCAATAAGATCGAGCTTTGGGAACCAAATGACAAGGCTTTTTTTTAGCAATTCCATTGTTCAGGCAACACATGGGCTGACCCTTCACGAAAACCTTATATTTTAAATTTATCCTAAACTGCTGCTAAGCTTTTTCCCAGCAGATTAAGGCCTTATCTTTGCAGCTTGAATTAATATCAGGTGAATTGAAAGATTTTTTCTTCTTCGTAAAAGACAATTTCAGAAAAGTAAGCTTTGGGTGGGTACTTACCTTTCTTTCAGGCTTCGGACAAACTTTTCTTATTTCCCTTTACGTCCCTGAAATTATCAAAACCTTCCAGATTTCTGAAGGAGCATTTGGGTCTCTTTATGCCGCCTGTACTATTGTTGCTTCTTTTATCATGCTGAGCGTGGGACATACGGTGGATTATAAACCGGCCAAAAAGGTGACCGCCTGGACGATCATCGGCTTAGGTTTATCAAGTATCCTCCTCGGGTTCTCATACCACATCCTTTTTCTTTTTATTGCTATTACCGGATTAAGGCTTACCGGGCAGGGGTTGCTCACGCATATTAGTATGACAATAATGTCTAAACGTTTCACTAAAGACAGGGGAAAAGCTTTGAGTTTTTCCACATTGGGCTTTTCTATGAGTGAGGCTGTTTTTCCAATTATTATATCCTTAATTATTGGGTTCTTCAACTGGAGAGTTGCGGCAATCGCAAGTGGGATCATAGTATTTCTATATCTCATCAGGTTAAAATATATCGACCTGATGGTCTTCGACGAGCAACTGTCGGGACAGGGAAGGCAGTCTGCCCTCGTACTGCTCAAGGATTACAAAAAAATAGTTTTTGACAAGAAATTTGTGGTAATGATGCCGGCCAGCTTTATCCTGAGTTTTACGGCGACGGCTATCTTCTTCTATCAATATGTATTTGTGGAGAATAAAGGATGGTCTGTAACTCTTTATGCAACTTTCTTTACTGTTTATGCTATAACAAGGTTTCTTTTTTCACTTTTAGGAGGGGTATGGGTAGATAAATTTACTGCCCGCAAAATGTTCAGGTATTATCTTATTCCCGTAACTCTTGGGATGCTACCACTGGCCTTAATGGATAGTATCATTGGAGCATTGATCTTTCTGATATTTACCGGTGTAACTGTGGGAGTCTCGGGAACTGTGAAAACCGCATTGCTGGCAGAGATCTACGGAACAGAAAAAATGGGAGCCATTCGCAGCGTGTTTACGATGTTCATGGTAATAAGTACAGCTTTGGGCCCGCTGGTTGTGGGGTTGCTAATGGATGCAGGCGTAAGCTTCGAAAACCTGATCCTGGGATTATTTGCGGCAACAGGATTGGTAATAATTAATTCCCAGAGGATAAAGTATTACCAGGGAATACCGGAAGAAGTACCCGCCTAATTCCTAATCCCTTTCCCATAGTCCCCCATTGTTTTTGATTATGATACCTGATCATTGCTAACTGAAATGATCAGGCGAGTGTGTCTTCAATTTTCTGAACCCTTCCAACTTCTCCTGTTTCCAGCCTCACTTTTATGCCGTGGGGATGCATCGGAGACTTCGTAAGTATATCTGCCACGTAGCCATAAGTGAGCCTGCCGGTTCTTTGATCCTGCTTCTGTACTATGGCAACCCGGCTTCCGGGAGTGATATCTTTTCTTGTAGGTTTCATCGAAATGTTTAAAGATTAATGTTTAAGGTCTAACTTTTTTATTCTAAAGTCTAACCTCTACCCTATTATGACTACAGTCTACCGTCTAATTTATCCTCTGCTTAGTTCGATCATGGCCGATTTGATGGGTTCTTCCCCTTCTATAGCATCAAAAGTCATATTCTTCACAAGAGGATCGGCAAGCGACATGATAAGGAGAAAAGCTACATCATCACGCGGAATTTCACCGGTACTGTCCAGTTTCTCCGCCAGTTTGACTTTACCCATCCCCAGGTCGTCTGTAAGTGCTCCCGGCCTAACAATCGTGTAATCAAGTCCGCTGTCGCGCAGGTGCTGGTCGGCTGCAGCTTTTGCCTTAAGATAATGTTCCAGTTTTTCGTGTTTGGATGGTTCATCTGCACCCATGGAACTCAGCATGATGAACTTTTTAACTTTTGCTTTTTTGGCAGCATCAATGATCTTGATCGCTCCTTTTTCGTCCACCTCGGTGGTTTTGTCAGGACCGGTATCTCCGCCTGAACCTGCAGCAAATATGACCTTATCAATTCCTTTTAAGGCGGGGCTAAAATCATCCTGTTCAAGATCGGCAAGAACCCATTTGACCTCCATATCGTCAAAAATGGTTTTTTGCTCTTCCTTTCTTATCATCGCAACCGGCTCAAAACTCTGGCTGTTGTTGAGAATCTCGATGATCCTTTTCCCGGTACTTCCGGTGGCGCCAATTATTAATATCTTTTCCATTTTCTGAATTTTATTTCTGAAACAGCAAGATAAGCATCAAAAAAGCCATTTCCAACCTAACATTTTTTGTATAGCGGCAGACTATTCCGGGAATTTACCATTCTTTCTCATCTCTGTCACCTTTCGCTCCAGCTCCTGCTGAAACTCCTCCATGACGGGGCGTACGGTACTTTCCGGTAGGTCGGCTATCTTAATGTACATTAATCCGTCAACCGCATCATTAAACAGCGGATCAACGTTGAAAGCCACCACTTTCGCATTCTGCTTGATGTATTTTTTGATAAGCACCGGCAGCCTCATGCTTCCGGGTTCCACTTCATCAATGATCCTGTCAAATTTGTTAAGGTCTGCCTTGGTTTCATCAAATATGAAATCTTTGTCCCCATCCTTCAGCTTTACCTTGAATTCTTTTTTCGGTCTTATGAACTGCGCCACATAGGGGTCATAGTAATGAGACCTCATAAATTCGATCATCAGCGATTTAGAGAAATTGGAGAATTTGTTACTTATGCTCACTCCCCCAATAAGGTATTTATGTTTTGGGAAGCGCAGGGTACAATGCACAATTCCTTTCCATAACAGGAAGAGCGGCATTGGCCGTTGCTGGTATTCCTTTATGATAAAAGCACGTCCCATTTCAATAGATTCGCTCATCATCTTATGCAGCTCTGGCTCAAACCTGAAAAGATCCTGCAGGTAAAATCCGTTGATGCCATACTTCTCATAGATTTCGGCTCCCATTCCCATCCTGTAGGCTCCTGCAATTTTGTTCGTCTCGTTATCCCAAAGGAACATATGGTAGTAGTAATCATCAAACTTATCCAGGTCGGTTGACATATTCGTTCCTTCCCCAATAGCTCTGAACGTTATCTCCCGCAACCTTCCTATTTCTTTTAAAATGTTTGGAATAATCTCCTTTTTTGCAAGAAAGACCTCATAGTTTTTACTCTCCAGCAGTCGCTTGTCCAGTTTCCGGCATAATTCCACCTCCTGTATCATGAGGTCGCATTGAGTTTCGGCCACGATTTTTTTTGGAGGTTTAGGAATTTTAAAGTTTTTGGGAATACCTTTCAAAAATGGCTTTTTTTCAAAGGCATTCGCCAGCATATAAGTTTTTCGGCGCAGGAAGGCAGTAAGGGATTCAATAGTGGTAATTTCCTGGATATCCTGCGGATTTATTGGGTTTCCTATCCTCACCTTGATCTTGCGCTTCTTTTGGGAAAGCATTTCACTGGGTAACTTTGCAGTTCTTAAAATATCACTTACTGAAGCTAACCTGTAGAAGAAGGTACTGTTCTTCGCATGAAAATAGATAGGAATAACCGGAACTTTAGCCTTCTGAATAAGTTTCATCGCCGCGGGATCCCAGGGACGGTCTACTATTCTGCGATCATCGCGATAAGTAGAAACTTCTCCCGCAGGGAAAATACCCAGCGGTTTCCCTTCCCGTAAATGCAAAATGGCTTCCTTGATGCCTTTGGTGCTACTCTGTGCTTCCTTATGCTCCTCAAAAGGATTTACCGGCATAATGTAAGGTTGAAGAGGCTCAATCCGCTGTAACAGGAAATTCGCAATTACTTTATAATCCTCGCGTTTTGAAAGCAGAAGCTTGAGCAGGATCATACCGTCAATTCCTCCCAATGGGTGATTTGAAATGGTAATGAAAGCACCCGATTTCGGGATCCGCTTCAGGTCATCTTCAGGAATCTCAAAATAAATTTCAAATGCCTTCAGAATAGAATCTACAAACTGCGCGGCAGTCATGTGCTTCCGCTTATCATATTCTTTGTTGATCACCGAGAGCTTTGTAGTTTTAAGTACCACCCATCCCATAGAAGTACCTAAAAATCCAAATTTGTCGAGATTCATGACTTTCGCTACCTCTTTAGCGCTTACTATTCCCATTCAGTTCCTTTTAAAATAGAATTATGGTATTGCTACTATTTGTACTGTTTCCCGGGTAGTTTGTTTGAGCAGGATTTTTTTATCCTTTTCTATGTTCTTTACTGCTGCCTCATCAAAATGCCTTATTGTGTAAAGGGACACACCCGTATTGTAGCTCACCCTGAAAGTTGCCTTTAGATGGTTGAGCAACTTTTCTAAGTTATTAAATTTATTATCAATACATACCGAAAAGCTGATGGCCGAGTTCTGAATAAGGTCAACTTTAATCTGATATTTATGAAAAAGGTCGAAAATCTCGCTGATATTCTTTTCCAGAATAAATGAGAAATCCAGAGAAGATAAAGAGATCAAAACCTGATCTTTCTTCACTATAAAGCATGGTATCTTCGGAAGGATGGGTTGTCCTCTTTTTACTGAAGTACCTGGATTGGCGGGATTTAGAAAGGACTTCACATACAGAGGAATTTCCTTTCGCTGTAATGGCTGAAGCGTCTTAGGATGAATTACCGAAGCGCCATAGAATGCCAGCTCGATAGCTTCTTCATAAGAGATGTGGTCAAGCAGCTGCGGATTGTCAAAAACACGTGGATCTGCATTTAGCACTCCCGGCACATCTTTCCAGATGGTGACATTATCAGCATTGAGACAATAGGCAAAGATTCCGGCAGTGTAGTCACTACCTTCCCTTCCCAGGGTTGTGGAGAAGTTATTGGCATCTGCTCCTATAAATCCCTGTGTGATGCTTAGCATCTCTCTATTCACTTGGGATGTGATCTGTGCCTGTGTTTCTTCCCATTGAACCTGTGCATCTCTAAAGGTGCTGTCTGTACGAATACAGTTTCTGGCATCAAGCAAATCGTTTTTTATGCCACAAGAATTAAGATATTCGCTAATGATTGTTGAAGAAAAGAGTTCGCCGTAGATCACCACTTGATCGTAAACAAAATCATAGTTGGTGGAGCGGTTATGCTGTAGAAAATTTTCCAGTTCCCTGAAAAGATTCCGCACGGTACCAAAAGCCTTATGATCCTTATTTCCAAACAGGTTTAAAAGGATCTCATGATGAAATTCCTTTACAAATTGAAGCGCCTCTCCACAATTAGCTTTTTCAAGATAATCTCTTACAATAATCTCCATAGCATTAGTGGTCTTGCCCATTGCCGAGATTACGATCACTTTTTCCTTTGTGCCCTCTCTTTGCAACACATTAAGAACATTCTTTACTCCTTGAGCATCTTTTACAGAAGCACCCCCAAATTTGAATACTCTCATTTGTTTGTCTCTATATATTTTGTGATCCCGTTCTCGTCCATTTGAACGGTGTACCAGTCTTTAAGGATATTGGCACCACTGCGCGCATAGAAATCAATAGCATGTTGGTTCCAGTCAAGTACTACCCATTCTACTCTTTTAAGTCCCTGGGATTTTGCATATTGGATTACCTTCCTATATAGCGCATTTCCAAGACCTGTACCTCTTTTTTCTTCTCTTACAATTAGATCTTCCAAATGTAGGGTGCGGCCTTTCCAGGTGGAGAAGCGGTAGTAAACCAGTGCCATTCCCTCGATATTTCCGTCCACTTCGGCTACAAAGACGTGAAAAAGCGGGTTTTCCCCGAAGCCTTCTTTTTCCAATGTTTCCACTGTAGTGATCACAGCATTGGGTTCGTTTTCAAAAGCGGCAAGTTCTTTAATAAGCTCCAGCACCGCCGGCATGTCTTCCTTTCTTGCGTCTCTAATTACTGTCTTCATAGCTTTGGTTTAACGACAAAAATAGAGATTTGATTTTAAGATTATATTACGAAAACGTTGTAGTCACTTAAATTAATTTGCTTTAGTTTTGTGCAGCAAGCATTTTTTACACATCGATGGTCAAGAAAAATCAGACATTAGGAGAATTTATAATTGAGAATCAGGCAGAATTTCCTTTCTCTTCAGGAGAACTTTCAAGGTTAATAAATTCCATCAGGCTTGCTGCAAAAGTGGTCAATCACGAGGTAAACAAAGCCGGACTCGTTGATATTACCGGAGCAGCAGGAGAAACTAATGTTCAGGGAGAAGATCAGCAAAAGCTGGATGTAATGGCCAACGAGAAGTTTATTCAAACCCTCACCAACAGGGAAATTGTTTGTGGGATAGCTTCAGAAGAAGAAGAAGACTTCATCACCATTGCAGGTCAGAATGGGGATCACAAGAATAAATATGTAGTACTAATGGATCCTCTTGACGGGAGTTCCAATATTGATGTAAATGTTTCTGTAGGAACCATTTTTTCTATATACCGAAGGATAAGTCCTCTAGGCACTCCGGTACAAATAGAAGACTTTCTGCAGCCGGGAAATAAGCAGGTGGCTGCAGGCTATATAGTTTACGGAACTTCCACTATGCTGGTTTACACTACAGGTCACGGCGTAAATGGTTTTACTCTTAACCCGGCCCTTGGCTCCTGGTACCTTTCTCATCCCGATATGCAGTTTCCTGAAAAGGGAAGTATTTACTCCGTTAATGAAGGAAATTATGTGCATTTCCCGAGGGGAGTTAAGAACTATATAAAATATTGTCAGGAGGAAAAAGAAGACAGACCCTATACATCAAGATATATAGGTTCTCTGGTTTCCGATTTTCACCGCAATATGATCAAAGGAGGGATTTATTTCTATCCCACCACTTCAAGTGCGCCTAATGGTAAGCTAAGGTTGCTTTACGAATGTAATCCTATGGCTTTAATTGCCGAACAGGCCGGTGGGAAGGCCAGTGACGGTTTTAACCGTATTCTTGATATAGAGCCTACAGAGCTGCATCAACGTGTACCTTTCTTCTGCGGAAATAAAGATATGGTTGAGAAAGCTGAAGAATTTATGGCCAAGGATCCCCAATAGCTTGGGGTCTTAAAAAGGCACTTTTGGAAAGACATTTGTCTTAAAAAAATCTTGATGCTTGTTTCTTGACTCTACAATTACTTCTCCCTGTTGAGCAGGTAACGATAATCTTCAAAACTCATACCGCTAAAGATCTGGATAGAGCGTTTAATGATGTCTTCAGAAACTTTTGGTGAGAAACCCAGCCCTACAGCGTATTTGCGAAGCAATTCTTCTTCTTCCTCTTCTATATCATGGTCGGAATAGATGATCCTGAAGAGATCGTAAAGTCGCTCCAGCCTTCCTTCTACAGAGTTGTTGGGATGAATGGGAAAAGCGTTAGGGTTTTTCAGCACTTTTGAGTATTCCTCTTCCCCAATATCGAGTTTCATCGCGAATCTTTGTAATTGGGCTTCTTCCCTTTCATTTATCGGGCCATCGGCCGAGGCAAGATTTACAATGGCGGCAAAATGGCCGAGATTTCTAAGATGTTCTCCGGTTCCAAAAAGGTCTGAAAATGACATAATCCTAATTTTAATTAAAAATAGGAAAACAAATTCTAATACCCGATGATGTAAATCAGATTTTCGGGGACTGCAAATTGGTTATTTTTCTAAATATTCCTTTTACTGCTTAAGCCTCAATCTGTGACACGCAATTACCACTATTCAGAAAAGACATTTTCAGTTTTAATTTTTTCCTAATGCCACAGCTGTCCTGCACAAAAAATCCTAACTTGAAAATATGCCACTCAGAAAAGAGAAAAAACCTCTGCTTTGTTTTGACCAGAACGGGATCTATTGTGAACCTGCCGGGGTATATCTTGATCCCTGGAAACCAGTTGACAAAGCTATAATTACCCATGGTCATGCAGATCATTCCAGGTGGGGCCATAAGCAGTACATTACCCACCACACCAATGTTCCTATTATAAAACACCGGCTAGGAGAAATAGAAGTTTCCGGAAAGGAATACGGCGAGACCTTCACTATAAACAATGTCAAATTTTCCCTTTTTCCGGCCGGGCATATCATTGGATCGTCACAAGTGAGGGTCGAGCACAAAGGGGAAGTATGGGTTTTTAGCGGAGATTACAAAACAGAGGATGACAAACTTGCAGTACCGTTTGAACCGGTGAAATGTCATGCATTTATAACGGAATGCACCTTTGGATTGCCCGCCTTTAAATGGCTTCCGCAGGAGCAGGTGATGAACGACATCAACAGCTGGTGGCAACAAAATCAATCTGAAGGAAAGTCTTCTGTTCTTTTCGGGTATTCCCTCGGAAAAGCGCAGCGGCTGCTAAAGTTCTTAGATCCCGCAATCGGAAAGATCTTCACCCACGGTGCCATAGAAAATATGACCGAAGTGCTAAGGCCTTTTGCAGACTTTCCGGAAACGATTAGGATCACCCGTGAAACAAAAAAGGAAGAAATTAGAGGCGGAATGGTGCTGGCGCCGCCCAGTGCCCACGGCAGTACCTGGATAAGGAAAATGGTGCCCTTCGAAACCGGTATGGCCAGCGGCTGGATGGCCTTTAGAGGTGCCCGTCGCCGAAGGGCAGTCGACCGCGGATTTGTATTATCAGATCATTGCGATTGGCAGGGACTTTTGGCATCCATTAAGGCCACAGGTTGTGAAAGAGTCATCTGTACCCATGGATATACAGAGATCTTCTGCCGCTTCCTAAACGAAATAGGTTACGACGCCCGTACCGCCGAAACGCAGTACGAAGGAGAACTGGCAGAGATGAATTCAAAATCTGATGACGAAAACGATGATCAATAATCAATAATCAATTAACAATAACCAATATTCAATATTCAGTATCAAGTATTCAATCCCAATTAACCAATTGACTAATCCCTAATTAACTAATTAACCAACGTGGAGGAATTCGCAGCACTCATACGGGAACTGGACAGCACCAACAAAACCACGGTGAAGGTGGCTGCCTTGACGCGCTATTTTCAGCGGGTGCCTGATAAGGACAAGGTATGGGCCATCGCCATTCTCTCTCACCGCCGTCCGCCGCGGCCGGTGAACACAACTTTGCTTCGTACCTTTGCAGCCGAACTGGCGAAGATTCCGCTTTGGTTGTTCGAAGAATCCTATCATATTGTAGGGGATCTTGCTGAAACTATTGCGCTGGTGATTCCGCCGGCAGAGGAATCCAGCGAAAAAAGTCTGACTCAGTATCTGGAGGAGATCATTGACCTGAAATCGGCCACCGAAGCCGAAAAAAAAGAATACCTGCACGAGAACTGGGCAGCGCTGAATTATTACGAGCGCTTCGTTTTCACAAAGCTAATTACCGGAAGTTTCAGGATCGGCGTGAGTCAGAAGTTAATGACCCGCGCCCTTTCCAAAGCTACAGATATTGATGAAGATGTGCTGGCTTATAAGCTGATGGGAGACTGGGATCCGCAGAAAATTACCTTCCAAAAGCTCATTTTAGAGGAGAATGAAGAAGACTTTCTTTCCAAACCTTATCCGTTTTATCTTGCTTATGCCATTGAAGATGAGCCTAAAGACCTTGGCAATCCTGCCGACTGGTCTGCCGAGCATAAATGGGATGGGATAAGATCCCAGGTGGTGATTCGGAATCGGGAGATCTTCGTGTGGAGTCGGGGAGAGGAGCTCGTTACAGATAAATACCCTGAATTTTCGGCATTTTTGGAGGTCATTCCCGACGGAACAGTGATAGATGGAGAGATCCTTCCGTTTCCGGGAGGAGACATTGGCACCTTCAATGACCTGCAAACCCGCATCGGCCGAAAAACAGTTTCCAAAGCGCTGCTGAATAAAGTCCCCGTGATCCTTAAAGCCTATGATGTGCTGGAGTGGGAGGGAAAAGATATCCGCACTTTGCCCTATTTAGAACGCAGGAAGATCCTGGAAAAGTTACATGCAACAGTAGCAACTGAAGATCTACCTTTTCACCTGTCTGAAACAATTTCCTTTAGCAACTGGGAAGAAGCCACCGTCGAGCGGGAGAGGGCACGGGAAGTAAAAAGTGAAGGTTTGATGCTAAAGCGTTGGGATTCGCCATACCTGGTGGGAAGAAAAAAAGGCGACTGGTGGAAATGGAAGGTGGAGCCATTGACTGTAGATGCCGTGCTCACCTACGCCATGCGCGGCCACGGCCGCCGTTCTAACCTATTTACAGACTACACCTTCGCCCTCTGGAAGGATGATGAGCTGGTAACTTTCGCTAAAGCATACTCCGGACTCACAGATGCTGAATTCCGCCAGGTGGATGCCTGGATCAAGAGAAATACTCTGGAACGCTTCGGCCCCGTACGTTCCGTAAAACCCGAACTGGTTTTCGAAATAGCCTTCGAGGGCATAGCAGAATCCAACCGCCACAAAAGCGGCGTCGCCACAAGATTTCCGAGGATATTAAGATGGAGACAGGATAAAACAATAGAAGAAGCAAATACAATAGAAGAATTGAAACAGTTGATACCGAAATAGACCACTCCGTCTCCGCTATCGCGGATCCACCCCTCCTTGAAAAAAGGAGGGGAGCTTTGGGAACAGCTTTGCTGTTCCTGTGGTTAAATGTGGGTTTGACAAAATTTCAAAAGTGAAGTAGAATTTTTAATAGTAGTACAAATAGCTCCTTCCCTTGCTAAGGGAAGGTGGATTCGCCGAAAGGCGAAGACGGAAGGGTCTAACGGCTGCTTCTCGTTTCTAATAAAGCAAAAAATGAAAAAGAAAATCCACAATCGTAAACCCCTCGAACCCTACCGCAAAAAACTCCGCCACCACGGAACGACAGCCGAGGCCTACCTGTGGACACATATACAACAAAAGAAACTGGAGGGAAGGAAGTTCAGGAGGCAACACAGCATCCTGAATTTCATTGTGGATTTTTATTGCGCAGAAGAAAAGCTGGTGATCGAACTGGACGGGCAATACCACATGAATCCTACTGCAGAGGAAAAAGACGCCATTAGAACTAAAAAGCTGGAGGAATTAAATATGACGGTGCTGAGGTTTGAGAACAGAACAGTATTTGATAATTTGGATTGGGTGCTGGAGGAAATTAAGAGGCATTTCAGGAGCGACGGACCACCCCGTCTCCGCTACCGCGGATCCTCCCCTCCTTAAAATAAGGAGGGGAGCTATTTGCTTGTGCTAGCACAAGCACGTAACAAGATTTAAAATAGAACACGAATTAAAAGCTCCTTCCCTTGCTAAGGGATGGTGGATCCGCCGCAAGGCGGAGACGGAAGGGTCCTATGGGAACAAGAATTTAAATTTTAACCAAAAAACACTCTTAAGAGTACAAAACAACAGCTCCTTCCCTTGCTAAGGGAAGGTGGATTCGGCGAATAGCCGGAGACGGAAGGGTCCAACCACGCAGAATCATGAATAAGAGAGACCTCATAAAACTCGCAAACGACTGGTTCAAATCCCGGTCCTGGAAGTCCTTTGCTTTTCAAAAGGATTCCTGGAACGCATTTTTGGATGGAAAGCATGGGCTATTAAACGCTCCAACCGGAAGTGGAAAAACCTATGCGCTCTGGATTCCTATCGTTCTCGATTACATTTGGCAAAATCCCGATTATAAAACTAAACACAAACCAGGACTAAAAGCTATTTGGATCACGCCACTGCGAGCACTATCGGTGGAGATAGAACAAGCGGCTAATCGCTTTGCCGAGGATATCGGCAGCGGATTGACAGTAGGAATAAGAACGGGAGATACCTCTCAGAAATTACGTGCCGCCCAGAAGAAACAAATGCCCGACCTCCTTATCACCACACCCGAGAGTCTGCAGTTGCTGTTGTCCTCCAAAGGTTATGAGAAAACTTTTAAAGATCTGAATGCCATAGTCATTGACGAATGGCACGAGCTCCTGGGTACCAAACGCGGAGTGCAGATCGAGCTGGCGCTTTCCCGGCTCAAAACTGTGGCTCCAAAAATGAAGATCTGGGGGATCTCTGCTACCATTGGTAATCTTCAGGAGGCAAGGGAGGTATTGCTGGGCCCGGGATCGGAGGCTTTTGAAAACTCTGTTTTGATACGTGCCGATATCAAGAAGAAGATCACGGTAAAATCCATTATTCCGGAGAAGATGGAAACCTTTCCGTGGCGCGGGCATCTGGGGCTGCATTTGATTGATGAGGTGGTGCCTATCATCAGGAAATCAAGAACGACACTGCTTTTTACGAATACCAGGTCCCAATGTGAGATCTGGTTTCAGCGGATACTGCAGAAGTATCCGGAATTTGCCGGGGAACTGGCCATGCATCACGGGAGTATCAACAAAGAAACCCGGCTATGGGTTGAGCAGGCGATTCGGGATGAGCAGTTAAAAGCGGTGGTGGCGACTTCCAGTCTGGACCTGGGAGTGGATTTCGCGCCGGTGGAGACCATCATTCAAATCGGCGGACCTAAAGGTGTCGCAAGATTTCTTCAGCGGGCCGGACGAAGTGGGCATCAGCCGGGGAAGGAGAGTGTGATCTACTTTTTGCCGACACACGCAATGGAACTTATCGAAGCTTCAGCTTTGCAAAAAGCCGTGAAGCATACTGTAGTGGAAGATAGAATCCCGTACCTGAATTCCTTTGATGTTTTAGTCCAATATTTGACCACTCTTGCTGTCTCCGACGGATTTTTTCCGAAGAAAATCTGGCCCGAAGTCAAATCGACCTTCTGTTATCAGGCGCTTTCCGAAGAGCAGTGGGAGTGGCTGCTGAACTTTATCACGCAGGGGAGTCAGACGCTGCAGGCTTATGACGAGTACAAAAAGGTGGAGATTGAGGAGGACGGACTATTCAAAGTGAATAACAGAGCAATTGCAATGCGGCATCGTCTGCAGATTGGAACTATAGTAAGCGACGCGGTTTTGGCAGTAAAATATTTGGGCGGTGGATATATTGGCACAATTGAAGAATGGTTTATTTCCAAATTGAATCCGGGGGATGTATTTACTTTTGCCGGAAAGAATCTGGAGCTATATCAGATCAAGAATATGCAGGTAATCGTAAGGAAATCGAAAGTCAAGAACTCCCGCTTCCCCAGCTGGGCTGGTGGAAGAATGAGTTTTTCAGCCCAAATGAGTGAACTGCTGCGGGAGGAGATGTTTGTAGCTTCAGAACAGGAATTTGAGAACTCTTCAATTGAATTACAGGCACTTGCTCATACTTTTGAAAGGCAGAAGAAAGAGTCGATCATTCCTAAGAAAGATGAATTTCTTATTGAGACTTTTAAAACCAGGGAAGGTTATCACGCTATTTTTTATCCTTTTGAAGGCCGCTTTGTGCATGAAGCTTTCTCGAGTCTACTCGCCTACAGGATCAGTTTATTGTCGCCCATCAGTTTCTCTCTGGCCTTTAATGACTACGGTTTCGAATTACTTTCGGACCAGGAGATTGATATGCAGCAGGTTTTTGACAATGACCTTTTTTCCGCGGAATATCTTATGGACGACCTTCAGAAGAGTTTAAATGCCACTGAAATGGCCCGCCGAAAATTCCGGGACATTGCGGTCATCGCCGGAATGGTTTTTACCGGCTTTCCAAACAAGATGATCAAAACAAAGCATCTTCAGTCAAATTCGCAGTTATTGTTCAGTGTATTCAGGGATTACGAGCCGGACAATTTATTGTTTCAGCAGGCGTTTAGGGAGACATTCGAACATCAGTTGGAGGAAGGAAGGTTAAGATTGGCCATGGAACGGATTTCGGAACAGAAATTGGTTTGGAAACAATGTGAAAAACCCACGCCTTTCGCCTTCCCCATCATTACCGACAGGATGCGCGAAAAGTTATCTTCAGAAAAACTGGAGGACCGAATTAAAAAAATGATGGCTCAATGGGGTGACCTGTAGCTTCAAAAATGACAAAAACACTTAGTCTTTATAATCAGACGTTCATACTACATCCATCCGGAGCTATGTTTTGGGAGGAGGAGGACATGCTGGTGATCAGTGATGTGCATCTGGGGAAGGTGTCGCATTTCAGGAAGTTTGGCAGTGCTGTGCCGCAGCAGGCGGTAAAAGGCAACTTTCAGAAAATGGATGCTGTAATTGCATTTTTCGCACCTCATAAAATTGTGTTTCTTGGGGATCTTTTTCACAGCACTTTAAACAAGGAATGGCTCATCTTCGCCACATGGCTGGAGAAAATTTCCGCTGAAGTTATTCTAGTAGAAGGGAATCATGACATCATTTCTCCCCTGAAATACGACGCTCTGGGAGTGAAATCTATTCGTGAGATTGTGCTCCACAATTTCCTCTTCACTCACCATCCCGAAGAAAGAGCCGGATTTTTCAATTTTTCCGGACACATACATCCCGGGGTAAAGATCAACGGCCTCGGCCGCCAGCAACTCAAATTATCCTGCTTCTTCAAATCCAAAGATCAATTGATCCTGCCGGCATTCGGCGAGTTCACAGGCAAACATATCCTCATTCCGCAGGGAGATGATGAGGTGTATGTAGTGACGAAGGAGGAGGTGATTTGTTTGAATGATTAGAAAGTCGGGCTGCTGGAGCCAAGAACTAAGATTTTTTTTCAAGAACCTATATATTGGGCTAAAGCCCTATCATAATATTAATCTTTAACCACTGGCTGAAGCCAGTGGCAATTCATGAGTTGCAAAACATGACTTATTTTAAATTCATTAATTGCCTCCGCCTTCAGGCGGAGGATTACGAGATAAATAAAAAGGGCTTCAGCCCAAAATTAGGTGAAGCATGATAAAGCATTTTTTAAGAGAGAAAACAAAAATAGATTTACATGAATTGCCTCCGCCTTTAGGCGGAGGATTAGAGGATATAAAGAACCAGGGCTTTAGCCCAATTCTCAATTCTCAAATTTTTTGAAATTGTAATTCTTTATAAATTCCTCATATTCCTCCTGGAAAGATTTATGTCTGTGATGCTCCTCTTGATTCTTAATATAATTCCTTAAGCTGTCAAGATTGGATTCTGAAACTGAAACAGCGAAGTAATCATCCTGCCATTCAAATTTTGCCTTGGTTAGATTATTTTTATTGATCCAGTGAGAAGATTCTCCTTTAATCAAATTGATCACCTTTTGAATGCTTTGATCAACTCCTAAAGAGACAAGACAATGACAATGGTCTGCATACCCATTGACAAAATCTACAAATATTCCTTTTGCTTTGGCATTTTCTGCTATATGCTGCCACACCTTTTTTCTAAGCTCCGGAGTGTTGAGATGAGGAACTCTGTTTTTGGTGCTCCATACAAAATGGATGTAGACCTTTATGTGTGGCATGAGGATTTAATAATTGGCTGATGATGAATTTAATAAATTATTTTGAGACAAAGGATTGGGCTAAAGCCCTGATCTTGCTCAAATATTTAACCACTGGCTGAAGCCAGTGGCAATTCATGAGTTGCAAAAATAAATGATTTACAAACTCATGAATTGCCTCCGCCTTTAGGCGGAGGATCAGATTATAAAGGGAAAAGGGCTTTAGCCCAAATTGTTCTCTACCAATGAAACTCCATAACTTGCTCAAATATTTAACCACTGGCTAAAGCCAGTGGCAATTCATAGGAGTGGTAACAGAATATGAAGAATTACTGTCCTCCATCCATGAATTGCCTCCGCCTTCAGGCGGAGGAACCGAGGATTATATTTTTAAGGGCTTCAGTACAATTAAAATTTTACTATGTCAGGACTTTTTAAAATTGCTGCCTTGGAATTTGGGCTAAAGCCCTGATCTTGCTCAAATCGATAACCATTGGCTAAAGCCAGTGGCAATTCATAGGAGTGGTAACAGAATATGAACAATTATTATCCTCCATGCATGAATTGCCTCCGCCTTTATGCGGAGGTTCCAAAGGAATTAGAAATTAAGGGCTTTAGTTCAATTAAAATTTTCCTATGTCAGGACTTTTCAAATTGCTGCCTTGGAATTTGGGCTAAAGCCCTGTTGAGATCCTTATTAAAAACCACTGGCTGAAGCCAGTGGCAATTCATGGTCCAAAATCAAATGAATTGCCTCCGCCTTTAGGCGGAGGATCAGAGAATGATTGGGACATGGGCTTTAGCCCAAATAAACCTTCCAATTAACTAATCCCCAATTAACCAATCTCTTTCATTTAATTTAACTTCTGTTTAAAACTCACCACCTGTAAGCATTGAACTTTAAACTTTATCTTTGCACCAAATTTTTAATTTTTGAGTAAATCTTCTATTGCCCAAAGCTTTGCACAGTCGGCTCAACAGCTGGAACTGGGGAAAGCCCTTGCCCTGCCGCGAAATAATGTTCAGTTAAAAGGCCTTGTCGGTTCAGCACTTTCTTTTGTGGTGGCCAATGCTTTTGAAGAGGCTGAAAAGCCTTTTCTACTGATCTTCAATGACAAGGAAGAAGCTGCCTATTACCTGAATGACCTGGAGCAGTTGCTGGGTGACAAAAATGTGCTTTTTTACCCCGGAAGCTACCGCAGACCATATCAGCTGGAAGAAACAGATAATGCCAATGTTCTCCTGCGGGCAGAGGTACTCAACCGCATCAACTCCCGGAAGAAACCTGCCATAATAATAATAACTTATCCGGATGCCCTTTTTGAGAAGGTAGTGACCCGGAAGGAACTGGAGAAAAACACACTGAAGATAAAAGTCGGAGACGAACTTTCCATCGATTTTGTGAACGAGGTGATGTTCGAGTACAAGTTCAAAAGAGTGGATTTTGTGACCGAACCCGGAGAATTCTCAGTAAGAGGGGGAATTCTGGATGTGTTTTCTTTCAGTAATGATGAGCCATACAGGATCGAGTTTTTCGGGGATGAGGTGGAGAGCATCCGGACCTTTGATGTGGAGACGCAGCTGTCGACAGATCAGGTGAAGAAGATCACGGTGATCCCGAACGTGGAGCACAAGCGGCTTCAGGAGGTGCGGGAGAGTTTTTTGAAGTATATTTCAGATAACACCGTCATCTTCAGTCAGGATCCGCATTTGTTGTATGATAGGATAGACAAACTCTTCAGCAAAGCTGAAGAAGCGTTTAAGAATCTTTCCGAAGAAATAAAGCACAACGAGCCCAAAGAATTGTTCTGTAATTCGGCACTTTTGAAGGAGCAGATGCAGGAGTATTCTCTGGTGGTGACCAACTCCCATCAGACCCTGAAACAAGTTCAGGGTGACGCTGAGGTTGAGCAGATAGAATTCAGTACCAAACCACAGCCTTCCTTCAACAAGAATTTTGAACTGCTTATTCAGAATTTACGGGAGAACAGTGAAGACGGGTATACGAATTATATTTTCTGCGTCAGCGAGCAGCAGGCAAAGCGTTTCCATGACATTTTTGACGACATGGAAGGCGAGGTGAAATATAAAACTGTGGTGCTTTCTATGTACCAGGGTTTTGTTGCCGATGATCAAAAAATGGTTTGCTACACAGATCACCAGATCTTTGAGCGGTATCATAAATTCCACCTGAAGAACGGCTACGCCAAGAAGCAGGCGATTACCTTAAAGGAGCTTACGAACCTCGAAGTGGGCGATTATGTCACGCATATTGACCACGGAATAGGGAAATTTGGTGGACTTCAAAAGATCGACGTCGAAGGCAAAAAGCAGGAGGCAATCAAACTGATCTACGGCGAACGCGATATTTTATACCTGAGTATTCACTCGCTGCACAAGATCTCAAAGTACAACGGGAAGGATGGGAAGCCGCCCAAGATCTACAAGTTGGGTAGCAATGCCTGGAAGACCCTGAAGCAAAAGACCAAGGCGCGCGTCAAGCACATCGCCTTCAATCTTATTGAACTATACGCCAAGCGCAGGCTACAAAAAGGCTTCGCTTACGGGCCTGATTCTTACCTGCAACACGAGCTGGAAGCCTCTTTCCTTTATGAAGATACCCCCGATCAAAGTACAGCAACCGCCGACGTCAAAGCCGACATGGAGAACGAACGCCCAATGGATCGCCTGGTGTGTGGGGACGTAGGCTTCGGAAAGACCGAAGTTGCCATTAGAGCCGCCTTCAAGGCAGTAGACAACGGAAAACAGGTGGCGGTGCTGGTGCCTACTACCATTCTGGCATTTCAGCATTATAAGACCTTTACCGAACGCCTGAAAGATTTCCCTGTAACCGTAGATTATTTGAACCGTTTCAGGACTGCCAAAGAAAGGAAGACTACTTTGGAAGAGCTGGAAAACGGAAAAGTGGATATTGTCATTGGAACTCATCAGCTGGTAAACAAGGCGGTGAAATTTAAAGATCTCGGACTGCTGGTGGTGGATGAAGAGCAGAAATTCGGGGTGGCTGTTAAAGACAAGCTGAAGACCATCAAAGAAAATGTAGATACCCTCACGTTGACTGCTACGCCCATTCCGCGTACGCTGCAGTTCAGTTTGATGGCCGCGAGGGATCTTTCCACTATTACTACTCCGCCGCCGAACAGGTATCCGATTGAATCGCATGTGATCCGTTTTTCCGAAGAGACCATTCGCGATGCTATTTCTTATGAAATTCAGCGGGGCGGGCAGGTATTCTTTATCCATAACAGGGTGGAAAATATCAAGGAAGTCGCCGGCATGATTCAGCGGCTGGTGCCCGATGCGAAGATCGGGATAGGTCACGGACAGATGGAAGGGAAGAAACTGGAAACTTTGATGCTGAGGTTTATGAACGGTGAATTCGATGTACTGGTATCGACCACAATTGTAGAAAGTGGACTCGACGTGCCGAATGCCAACACCATTTTTATCAACAATGCCAATAACTTCGGACTCTCCGATCTGCACCAGATGCGCGGGCGAGTAGGCCGAAGCAATAAAAAAGCATTCTGTTATTTTATCACTCCTCCATATTCTGCTATGACAGATGATGCACGGAAGCGTATCACCGCCCTGGAGCAGTTCAGCGAACTCGGTAGCGGATTCAACATTGCTATGAAGGATCTGGAAATTCGTGGCGCAGGAGACCTTTTAGGAGGGGAACAAAGCGGATTCATCAACGAAATAGGCTTTGACACCTATCAAAAAATCCTGAATGAAGCCATCGAGGAACTGAAGGAAAATGAATTCAGGGATCTTTATCAGGAGCAGGAGAAAGAGGATAAGGAATATGTGAAAGACACACAGATCGATACGGACTTCGAATTGCTGTTCCCGGACGATTACATCAATAACATTTCAGAAAGGCTGAATCTTTACACGCAGCTCAACAACCTGAAAACCGAAGAAGAGCTTCAGAAGTTTGAAGCCGAGTTGGTGGATCGTTTTGGAGAACTACCTGCAGAGGCCGAAGATCTTCTGAACAGCGTTCGTATCAAGTGGATCGCTTCCAAAATTGGCTTAGAGAAGATCGTGATGAAACAAGGTAAACTGATCGGCTATTTCATTGCTGACCAGCAGTCGCGATTCTACCAGAGCAAAGCCTTTACAAGAGTACTGCAATACGTGCAGACGCATCCACATAGCTGCACCATGAAGGAAAAGAAGACCCGCAGCGGGTTGAGGTTGTTGCTGACCTTTGAAAAAGTGATTTCGGTGGATAAAGCCTTAAAGGTACTACAGCCGCTTGATATTAAGGTGGAGGTTGAGGTGGAGGAAAAATAACACCTCTCAAAAATGACATTTTTGAGAGGTGTTATCTGCTCTTGGCCAGTATCTATTCTATTTCAGTCAATGGGTAAACCCGAAAATATTTAGGAGGTTCACAGTTATAATCCACCAGGTATATTGTAAAATTTTGAAGATGAGAAGCGAGTCTGTAATCTCTCAGTTTATTTACTTTCTTTTCCTCATTAAAAAAATCGGAATTTCTAATATATTGTTGAAAATTTTCAATTTTTTTTGGGGGGGCGATATCACTTCTTCGCTCCATTATTTTAAACAGGAAAGTTTCTGAAGAACCTTCGTCTTTTAAAGCATCCTTAATATAGAGCAAATTCTCATCGTACCTTCCTTTTAGAAAATAACTTTCATCTAATTCAAAAAATATGGTATCCTTGAATTTATAAGAGGTCATGTCATTCTGAGCATGTGAAAAACACCCTAACAAGGTGACAACTAAAACAATGTATCTTTTCAATATTTTCATTGTGGGCAGTCTTTACCTAATAATCCTAATTTTTGTTCTTCAGCTAAAATAAGCTTTTTTACTTCCTCCGTTAGGTTTACATATGCCTGAACATTATGATTTTTTAACCCCTGCCATGCTAATGCCTCATAAAAAAAGTCACTTGGTGGAGTTCCGAAGTAATTGACGTATGCATTATAATCTGCTGTCAAGGCAGTTTGATGAAAATTCTTAAGGGCATCTCGCATACTTTCTACATATAACGACGCCATAGTTTCATGATGATCTTCTTCATATTGTTCAAAAATATTTTTGAAATTTAATTCAAGAATGGTATTCGTCCTACTTTCCAATTTTCTAAAGATATCAGCGTGTATATATTCATGAAGTAAGGTTCGAGTAACAGCTAGAGCAGAATTTCCATTAGCATTTGTCGAGCTGATATGTATTTCAATAACATTATTTACAGGAGATCTTGTTATGGCGTTAACGTAATCCTGTAAATTTTCCGACCATACTTTATCTTTTGATAAAATTTTAATATCAAATTCAGTACCATCTCCTTTAAACTTGGCTAACAAATCTTTGACAAAGGAATTTCCATTTTTATCTAGTAAATCATTTATACATTTTTCTTTGTCCTTCAGTTCACTATCATCAATTTTATCCTCTTCCTCATTCGGTTCTGGGGTAGTTGAGGTTTCGCCTCCTCCGCCACCGCCGCCGTCATCGTAGGCTTTGTAGTAATAATTTTCCTCTTCTGTACCACCACCATCAATAGCATAAATTGTAGATATGGAGACATATGGAGTTGGTTCAGAAGTGGTGCCCTCGAGATAAACCTCATCCAATTCTCCGCAATTCCAATCCTCACCCGTTTTGTATGAATCACAAGGACTGCTCGTCTTAGAAGTTGATTTTGTTGATTTAGGAAGAAATTTGGAAACTAAAACCCCATCGTTTAATTTGTATCCAACCAAAGATTCACCATCTAAGGTTTTAATGCTCATTTTTCCTGAAAAAAATTTAGTTGAGATTTTTTCATCCTTATACAGTGTGAGTATTCTTCCTTCTACAAAACCTTCTAATTTCATCATTAAAATCCGGCTATTTCCACTATTGTTTTTGATAGTTGCGGGAATAACAAGGATCTTTTCTTCAGTATTTAATAACTCTTCGTAAGTCATAGAATCCCAATGAGGTTCAGCATAAGAATAATCGGCACTTTTTAAAGATTTCCTGTTGCCGGAAAAGTTATTTAACAGATCTAAAGCTTCCTTTTCGGAAACTGTTTCCAAAAAAGAATTCTGAGTTTCAGCAGGAAGTAGTTCCTCTTTTTGGCAACTAACAAAGGCCAAAGCAAATAAACAAACGAGCAGGTAAATTTTCTTCATTTTATATTTTATAGAAGATTAATTAAAACCTGCATTTAAGGTAGGGAGGCAGTGTCGTGCTGCGACAAAAATGCAATAGATGGAGCAATTTGTTTTTTTTTGAATTATGCAAGAAAAAGTTTACATTTTTCTCTTTTCCACAACAATACCATGAAAGAAAAGAAAAGCCGCAGCGGGTTGAGGTTGTTGCTCACTTTTGAGAAAGTGACTTCGGTGGATAAAGCTTTGAAGGTGCTGCAGCCGTTGGATGTGAAAGCAACTGTGGAAGCCCCCTGACGCCGGAGGGGGAAATTTAATGAGGAAAAATAGAACCTGTCAAAAATGTCATTTTTGACAGGTTATTTGCAGCAGATCTCACAGGTATTTGAGACCTGTGAGGTCTTTCTTAATTACGTTCTACTATCCAGATTCTCCCGCTCATTCGTTCCCTCAGTGGAGTCGTGGTAGAGCTTTTCAAGAGGAACACTGGTAAGTCCATGAACAACTGTCGAAGCGGCTACTATAAGGCTTGGAATGATCCAGGCGTCTTCAAAATGTGCCTTATCCTTTGATATTACCGCGTAATAGAGTGCGGCAACTCCAATAGGCCCAAACCATCCCATGATGAGCACGCTGTAGATCTTTTTCCGGAATTTTGGCATGACGGGCATGAGCAGCAAAAGGGCAGGTAGCCTTCTAAAAAGTAGGATGAGAATAACTATCCAGACTGCCGTCCAGCCCATGCTGTACCAGTCCTGCCAGGGGAGCATAAGACCCAAAATGAAGAATACCGGCACAGTGGTAAGCCGTTCCATAGTCTCCTGTATCCTTTCTTCTTCAATATCTTCATTTGCAGTAATATCCTTTGCGAATGCAAAGCCGCCTACAAATACAGCGATAATAGGATTCATTTCTAAGATGTGGAAACCGCCCAAAAGCAGCAACGCCACAGCAATAGAAAAGGACAACAGGGTTTTAGTATTGAGAAACCCCGCTTTATGTGCCTTCTTCATCAGGAAACCGCAGCCATACCCAACGCCATAAGCCAAAATAGCACATAAGATATTTTCGTAAAGCAGCACTTTTGTAAACCACTGACCCAGATCTCCACCGCCCTCTGCACCCAGCAGGTAGAGCGCCAAAAAAACGATGGGATAAGCAAAACCGTCATTAGCACCTGCTTCAAAAGACAACGTATTCCGAATATTTTCCGGGAGATATTTTTCAGCTTTTTCTCCGGTAACCAGAGTGGATGCGACCACAGGATCTGTAGGAGTAATAATAGCTCCGATCAAAAGGCACTCAAAAACTGAAAAGTCGGGAAGCAGCAAATAAATTATTCCGCTGCTCAGGCCCCACATGAAGATCATGCCGAAAATGACCAGGTTGGTAAGTGAAGTAGCATTCTTTCTGAAAATGTGTTTTGGCAGTCGCAATGCTGTTGCCATTAGTGCCATTGCTATTGTAAACTGGCAGGCGAGTTCGAGCACTTTAAATTCACTTTCAGAATCTGTAGATTCTATAACATTTAAAACATCAGGACCAACTAACACGCCTAAAGCAAGTGCAAGGAATGGTTCCGTAATTGAAATGTTCTGGATTTTCTTGTAGAATGCACCTGACAGTATGATCAGGAGACTTATAAAGAAAATGATGAGCATTAAATCCATAGGTAGATCTTTTTGATGGCTCCTTTAAATTTAGGAAGTTGCTGCTTCTATTTTCTTAAGATTTATTTAAATGTCTGATTTTGAACCCTCAGGGACTGACCAGCCTGAGCCAGAAAGCCTTAAAGTTCCCTTAAGGCTATGGCTCTTTTTCTCACTTTCTTTTATCTTGTAGTGCAGGCAGGTCCTCAGAAGCTTTATCTGCTTACAAAACAAAGAAATTTTCATGCGACAACTTTTAATCAAGATCCCTAAAGGACATAAAAAAGAGGTATTAGAGACAGTGGAGGAATTCCAGGGGAAGAATACGATCTTCCTTCCTAATGAAGAACATGATGTTTTCTACGTTTTTCTTCCCAATGAAAAGGTCAATGATTTTTTGAAAAGGATTGATGAGTATGAGGAACCTGAGGTGAACCTCATTCCCCGGGGAGTAATCTCTATGTATCCCCCGGCTTCTGAAGCACCAGACCAGGTAGCCGATGTACAGCCTAAAAGTTCTCTTGAGATTTACCTGGGGGGAATACAGAGTGTGGGATCTAAGTTTGGACTTATAGGTTACTCACTAGTGGCTGGAATTATTGTGTGGATAGGACTCTTTACCAGTACGAGTTATTTACTGGTTGCCGCCATGCTGGTTGCGCCTTTTGCCGGTCCTGCTATGAATGCTGCTTTAGCAACGGCTGCCGGGAAAGCAGATCTGCTAAAAAGTAGCCTTGGGAGATATGGAATTGCTATTATTACAGGGATTGTGGCCAGTTTTATTATGACACTGTTATTTCCGCTAAAGACCCTTACTCCGCTAATGGAGCAGATAAGCCAGGTTTCTAAATTTGCGATATTACTACCATTGGTTTCAGGATTTGCGGGAGCGGTGAATATTTGCCAAAGTGAAAGAGATAGTCTTGTTTCCGGAGCAGCTGTAGGTATTTTAGTGGCAGCTTCTCTTGCCCCGCCGGTGGGACTTGTTGGTGCCGGAATGTACATGATGGATTGGCAAGTGGTTTTTAGTGGTCTCTTCAGGATCCTTTTACAGCTATTGGGGATCCATATTACAGCGACTCTGGTCTTCTACTTTTTTGGAAAAGTTAGTCCCCGCGGAGTTCGGTTCTTAAAGGGTAGCAAAATGATAGGACTCGTCACCACCGGAATTGTTATTTTGGGGATTGGAGCCATGATGTTCTGGCAATTTAGTCAGCCGCCTTTTCTCCGAAAAGCCAGTATGAATACTGAACTTAACGAAGTCTTTGATGCAGAACTTCAAAAGATTCCATATATCCTGGTTCTGAATAAAGATGTAACTTTCACCAATGAGAAATTTGAAGGCACTCCCGTGGCTAACTTTGCTGCCACTTTAATGTTAAGGGATACGGCTCTGAACAAAGAAAAAGCAAAAACGGAAGTAATTAGACATTTGAAGCAGAATATGAATTACGAGGTGGAAAATCTCTATGAGGTCTTCGAAATTAATTTTGTTGAAAGATAAGTAAGAGCCATGGACGACACTACTTTCTTGTGGAACGGGATTCAGCCAATCATACGTATCATTGTCGTAGGTTTTACTGCTTATATAGCAATTGTGCTTATTCTTCGGGTTTCCGGAAAGAGAACTCTGGCCAATATAAGCGCTTTTGACTTTGTAATTGCTGTTGCAGTGGGTGCTGTTTTCGGTCGTACACTCACCACAAAAGATCTTTCGATTTCTGAAGCGCTTACCGCTTTTATCCTACTTGCAGTATTACAGTTCATTTTTGCCTATTTTGAAGGAAAGTCAAAAATGTTCAAAAACATTTTCAATACTTCACCCACCTTACTGTTCTACGATGGAGAGTTTATTCAAAAGAACCTTCACAAAGAGAGACTTGACAAGAGCAAAGTAATTGGTGCAGCCAGGAAAAAAGGATTTGGAAGTATGGATGATGTTGCCGCCGTAATTCTTGAAATAGATGCGACTTTATCTGTAATCGGAAAATCAAAAGAAGGAAAGACCTCAACTTTCAAAGAACTGCTCGAGAAAAACGAACTTTAGAAGTGCAAAAATGCATCTTCCAGATGCTCCAGTCTTGTACCCGCTTTGTTCTTGATAATGGCAATAATGTCAAATCTTACTTCCACATCAAGATTATGCTCATTAACAAAAAAGTCGATTGCCTTTACCAGCTGATTGATCTGTTTCTTCTTTACAAATTCCTGCGGATCCCCAAAATCTGGAGTGCTTCGGGTTTTTACTTCAACTACCGCCAGGATATTATCCTTACGGGCAATGATATCCACTTCTGCCTTCTGGTATAGAAAATTCCGCGCAACAATTTTGTAGCCGGTTTTTAAAAGATGAGCCACGGCCATCTCTTCTCCTTCCTTTCCCAGCTCATTGTGTCGTGCCATAAGACAAATTATTTGCCGTTGTGGAGCATCACAGCTCTCACTCTTAGATTAAGATTGAGGATATCTTCGGGATCTGCTTCAATGATCTGGTCGCCATAAAATCTTTGTGGAGGGGCATTGACAGGAGCCAGAAAAACCCGAATATTAGAATCGGCCAGTTTGCCGTCATTCCAGTCAACCGCGCCGCTGTAATCCCATCCAAAACCATAGAATTTTATTGGGCCATTATTGATCCTTTCCAGTTCTTCATATGTAGTGCCTACCTTAATTCCATTCTTTGTACTCCATTTTCCTTCATTATCGAAATAGAGCTGGTAAGGACGAGTACGACTTTCATCTTCCCAGATGATCAAAAGCTGGTCTGCAGTTTCGGGATAAAGAATGCTATAGGGAAGTTCCACAGTTCCCTCTTCAAAAAGATCGATGCCTTCAGCTATTCGGGCTTCGGGAAATATTTCTTTAAGGTTATTATCTGCAATTATTCCCTCAAGGTTTTCAAGCTGGAATTTTTCGGGAGAATTAGAAGTTATTTTTCTGCTTTTACAACCTGCAGCGAGCAAAATCAGCCCCAGGATTAAAACTTTCCTCATGATTATTTTTTTACTAAAGTGCGTAAGATTTGCCGCATAGGCACGCCCTTTTGCTAAAATTTAACTTGTATTCCCCTCCACTTGCTTAACTTTACAGACTTTAAATTTTAACATGAATTCACCAAAAAGATATACGATCACAGCAGCCCTTCCTTATACAAACGGGCCCATACATATTGGCCATTTGGCCGGAGTTTACGTGCCGGCCGACATTTTTGCACGTTACCAGAGAATGCAGGGTAAAGATGTGGTTTTTGTATGCGGGAGTGATGAACATGGAGTGCCTATTACCATAAAAGCGAAAAAAGAAGGCGTTTCTCCCCAGGATGTAGTTGATAAATACCATAAGATCATAAAGCAGAGCTTTGAGGACTTCGGAATTTCTTTTGACAATTATTCGCGGACTTCTGCAAAAATACACCATAAAACAGCTTCGGAATTCTTTAAAAAACTCTACGACGCCGGAAAGTTCACCGAAGAAACAACTCAGCAGTTCTACGATGAAAAAGCCGAACAGTTTCTTGCTGATAGATTTGTAGTAGGTACCTGTCCAAAATGTGGTTTTGATGGCAGTTATGGTGACCAGTGCGAAAAATGCGGCACCAGTCACAATGCGACAGATCTCATTAATCCCAAGTCGGCCATTACCGGTGCTATTCCAACTTTAAAGGAAACAAAACACTGGTTCCTTCCGCTTGATCAATATGAAGGCTGGCTTAAGGAGTGGATCCTTGAAGGTCATAAAAAAGACTGGAAGCCGAATGTGTACGGACAGGTAAAATCCTGGATCGATGACGGACTTCGCCCTCGTGCCGTTACCCGTGATCTTGATTGGGGAATCCCAGTGCCGGTAGATGGAGCAGAGGGCAAGGTGCTATATGTGTGGTTTGATGCGCCAATAGGTTATATCTCTTCAACAAAAGAGTGGGCCGAGAAAACCGGAAGAGACTGGGAGCCTTACTGGAAAGATGAGGATACTAAGCTTCTTCACTTTATTGGAAAGGACAATATTGTTTTTCACTGTATCATATTTCCGGCGATGTTAAAAGCTGAAGGTGGTTTTATCTTACCTGATAACGTGCCTGCAAACGAATTCCTGAATCTCGAAGGTAATAAGCTTTCCACTTCAAAGAACTGGGCGGTTTGGTTGCATGAATATTTGGAGGAGTTCCCGAAGCAACAGGACGTTTTACGTTATACTTTGACCGCCAATGCGCCCGAAACTAAGGATAACGACTTTACCTGGAAGGATTTTCAGGCGAGGAATAACAATGAGCTGGTGGCTATCTTCGGCAATTTCATCAATCGGGTAGTGGTGCTAACCAACAAATATTACGACGGAATAGTTCCGAAGCCGGGAAACTTCTCAGAAGTTGATGAACAAACTTTAACCGAATTAAAAGCTTATCCTGCGGTTATTGCCAGCTCCATAGACCGCTACAGGTTCCGGGAAGCACAGGCCGAGCTAATGAATGTGGCCCGCCTCGGAAACAAATACCTGGCAGATGAAGAACCCTGGAAGCTCATAAAGACAGACGAGGATAGGGTGAAGACCATAATGTATGTGGCCTTACAGATAGCCTCGGCCCTGGCTAGCCTCTGTGAACCTTTCCTGCCTTTTACCTCTCAAAAGCTGAAAAGTATGCTTGATTATGGACGTTCAACTTCAGAAGCTGTGATAAATATGAGTGGAGTTGTATTTGGAGAGGGCGTAGAAGAAAATGAATGGGAGCAAATAAGCGCAGGGAAAGAACTTTTAGAACCCGGTCATGCCATAGGTGAAGCGGAGTTACTTTTTTCAAAAATAGAAGACGAACAAATTCAGAAGCAATTGGATAAACTTGAAGCAACAAAAGCGGCAAACATAGCCGATAATAAAAAAGCAGAATCGCAAAAAGAAATTGCCACTTTTGAAGAGTTTAGCAAAATGGACCTGCGGGTGGGAACTATTGTGAAAGCTGAAAAAATGGCAAAAGCTAATAAGCTTCTTGTGCTTAAGGTAGATACCGGGCTGGATGTGCGCACCATTGTTTCAGGAATAGCCGAGAGCTTTAAACCTGAAGATATTGTTGGTAAGAAAGTGACAGTTTTGGTAAATCTTGCTCCGCGGAAGCTTAGAGGCGTGGAAAGCGAAGGCATGATCCTCATGACTGAAAATGCTGAAGGTAAGCTCGTGTTCCTAAATCCAGATGAAGACGGAGTTAAGAATGGGACGGTGATAACCTAAAATACAAATTATATTGAATTTGACATTGTCTCCCCGAGCACCTCGGCTGTGCTCGGCACAGGCTTTGTCGAGGGGTCTCTTCTGGAAAAGGAATCTTGGTTCTAAAAAGGTTTTTTAGGATATGTCTTTAGCGGGAGTCGGAAAGGCTCGATGATTATACAATTGTCTCCCCGAGCGGAGTCGAGGGGTTTGTTGGTGAAGAAGAATGGCAATTCTATACTCAAAAGGAGGTCTCGACGAGCCTGTCTTGAGCGATAGTCGAAAGGCTCGACCTGACACCCTGTGTCTATAAGACCATCCTGTACTAAGAGAGTCGAAACAGAGTTCAAGGGTCTCTCGTTAAGATGAGACTTAGTTGATAACAATGAAAAGATATTACGTCTACATCCTGGAATGTTCAGATAAACTTCTCTACACCGGAATAACAAACGATATTTCCAGAAGATTAGATGAGCATAATGCAGGTGTAGATAAAAACAGTTTCACGTTCAAAAGAAGACCCGTTGAGGTCATCTTTCATCAGGAATTCAATGATGCGAACCAGGCGATCTGGTTTGAAAAAAAGATTAAGAAGTGGAGTGCTCAAAAGAAAAGAGCTTTAGCTAATGAGGATGAAATGCTTCTGAAGCTTTTAGCAGAATGCAGGAATGAGTCCCACTATAGAAATAACACAAAAAAAGAGTAGGTCTCGATGAGCCTGTCTTGAGCGGTAGTCGAAAGGCTCGACCTGACATCGTTGGCGGTAGTCGAAACTAGACCGAAACAGAAATGGTCAAAACTGATTTTCCATCCCTTTACCTCCTGCCTCTCCTTAAAGACCACTATTTGCTGATATGAAGCAACTTCTGCTTAAGATACCTTCACTTTACTCAATTTTTCCGAGCCGGGATTTTTCAATGAAGATGAAGTCAGGAATGGGACGGTGATATCTTAGAAAGAAGTTTTATCATATATAAGGCTTCACAGGTTTTGGAAACCTGTGAGGCCTTATATTTCTATTCAAAAATTTTATTTTTTATAAGCCTCAGCGTATGGAGACCAAATCTCATAAATGGGATCTCCTTTGGAGCTCTTCCCCTTGTGATGCCACTCACCGTCTTTTACTTCGAAGTCGAAGTCGAGGCTTGCACCTACACGACTGTCATCTCTGGAGAAAAAATCAATATTTTCGGTGTATTTCCCGTTCTCAGCAGTATATGTTCCCCCGCCGGTGCCCGAAAATTCTTTTATTTTTGAATTGAAAGCTACCCATTGAAAACGGTCCCCGCCAATGATCTTAACGGTTCTGCGATCTCCCGGAGTGCTGCGTTGCATTTCTCCATTCCTTTGTCTTCCTGTAAAGACCCAATTGCCGGAAAGGTCATTCTGGTTTGAAGAAACCCTTTGCCAGGTCTGGGATCTATCATTTCCGGTCTTGATCGTGAACTTATCTCCTGCCTGTGAAAAGTCATATCTAATTTCTTTTCCCACCACGGAGGTGTCAGTTGTATTGAAATCGTAACGTTCAATATATTGATCGTTGTTCTCATACTCACCGCCTCCCGCTTCTATAAATTTATTTGTACCGACCTGTTTTGTGCCATAGGTAAAATACCCATCCTGATAAATTCTTATGGTCTCCCGGTCGGATACAGGTGTGCCGTTTTTTTCAACCAGTTTCCAGGAGCCCTCAAGATCCTGGGCAGATGACATTCCGAAGAATAATAGCAAAGGGAATAGGATCAGCTTTTTCATCAGGAATTTTAGATCCTCTAAAATAGCAAATTTTCTACTTATTCTTCCTCGTCGGTATAAGTGTCGTACTCCGGATAAAGGAAATTATTATAGGGGAATCTGGTGATGTGTATTTCACGCACTGCCTCGTAAACCTTCTTCCTGAATTCTTCAAGGTTTTCTTTGTTCAGAGCAGAGATGAACAGCACATTATCACCCAACCTGTTCATCCAGGTATTCTCCCATTCCGCTAAAGTGTTGTGAGAACTGGTCTTTTCGGTCATGAGATCATCTTCTTCGATCTTTTCAGCTTCGTAGGCGTCAATTTTGTTAAACACCATTAGAGTAGGTTTTTCTGCACTTTTGATCTCTGCAAGAATCTGGTTTACCGAAGCAATATGATCTTCGAATTGAGGATGCGAGATGTCCACTACATGTAGCAGCAGGTCTGCTTCCCTTACTTCGTCAAGAGTTGATTTGAAAGACTCGACCAGTTGAGTGGGAAGCTTCCGGATGAATCCTACAGTATCTGTAAGCAGGAAAGGCAGGTTTCTTATTACAACCTTTCTTACCGTGGTATCCAGTGTGGCGAATAACTTATTTTCAGCAAAAACCTTACTCTTACTAATTACGTTCATAAGAGTAGATTTACCCACATTGGTATATCCTACTAAAGCAACCCGTACCAGCTGGCCGCGGTTTCCACGCTGTACTTCCATTTGTTTGTCAATGGTCTCCAGTTTCTTCTTTAAAAGGGAAATTTTATCACGGACTATCCTGCGGTCGGTCTCAATTTCTGTCTCCCCGGGACCTCTCATTCCAATACCTCCGCGCTGCCGCTCAAGGTGAGTCCACATCCCTGCCAGCCTTGGAAGTAAATATTGGTATTGAGCCAGTTCCACCTGGGTGCGCGCATAACTGGTGGTGGCGCGTTGAGCAAAAATATCCAGAATAAGATTGGTACGGTCTAATACCTTGCAATTAAGTACCCGCTCGATGTTCTTTTGTTGGGCAGGGGAGAGTTCATCATCAAAAATTGCCGTTCCCACTTCATGCTCGTTGATATAATCCCGCACCTGTTCCATCTTACCTGAACCAATAAAGGTTTTAGGATCTGGCCGCTCCATTTTTTGGGTATATCTTTTCACTACCTCGCCTCCTGCTGTGTAGGTCAAGAACTCCAGTTCGTCCAGATATTCTTCAAGTTTTTCTTCACTCTGCTCCCGGGTGACGATCCCGATTAAAACTACTTTTTCGTATTCTAGATTGTTTTTTTCTAACATAAAAGCTTTGCTATACTAACAAAGTTACACAAATATGCTCTACAAGAACAGGACTCCATGTCCTCGTCCTCTTAAACATAAGCTAATTTTAAGGCTGCGGAAAATTTCTTCTGAAAATCCCTTTTTTAAAAGGTATAGGTCAATCCTGCTCCAAACACTTCCCGTATCTGAAAAGCGCCCACCGTGTTGTCGTCGTAGATGGCCTGAAAGATGAAATTGGCGGAAAGATATTGATTGATGCTCATATCAAGATTAAGCAGGTAGTCAATATCAACATTTCCCGGCTTATCCAGGTAATTCGAGTAGAGACTAAGGTTGTGCTCCATGTTTACATTGGTCATCACCTCATATTTTAAATAGGCGCTAACCGATGCTCCCAGTTCAAAGCGGCTGCTTTCTCCCCGGTCCACTCCGTAATAATCGCCGTCAACATAGCCCGGTGCAGAGGTGAATGCGGGATCTACAAAGATGAATCGGGCAGTTGCCGGAGCAAGATTAAACCAGAAATCATCACTTTTTTTCCACATCATACCGGGTCCGAATTGAAGATAGGCCGGAGAAAACATATGAGTAGTTTCGGTGCGGATCTCGACTCCATCAGCATTTTTGGAGTAGGTATATCCTTTGCTGAACTGCGTTCTGAAATTTGCAAAAAAGGAATAATACCAGTTGGAATTTTCAAGCTGTTTCCCGGCAATAGAATTCACCTCCAGGCGGTCGCTGGTCTTGCGGGTAAATTCATCTCCTTTGAGTTTTGTGAGTCCGTAGTTGGCGAGGAATTTATTGTCCCATGTGAAATCGCCCTGCCTGTAGTTGAGGTTGTAATCCAGGACAAGATTTGCTGCCATACTCGAAGTTCCGCCGCCGGTCCATTCCTTATTAAATGCCGACTGGTTGAAGAGCAGTTGAAATTTACCCTCAGAATTCCATCCTTGCGGCGGAGTTTCATCCTGTTCTTCCTGTGCGTTGACAACAAATCCAAATAAAATAAAAGCTGAGAGTAATAGTTTCTTCATAATTTATTTTTTAAATAAAGGTACAGACGAACAGGCTTCGCCATACATAATGCTTTTAGCAATAGGTTGTAGCTTATTTATGAGTTGCAGGTATGCATTTTGAGGAACCGGTCTGCGGGAACAGCCTTTTATAATGACAGGAATTCCGGTATATTCCGATAGATCAAGATTGCTAAGGATTTCAGTGTAAAGTATCGTTTCCAGCATTTCCAGGTCGCCCACAACCACCTTCTTTGCTACAGGAGCAAGGTAGGTGCTAAGGAGCATATGAGCCCAACCCGGAATAATGGCATCACTGGAGCAGGTTAGCGCCACAAACTTGCCGGCGTATTGCGACCAGTCATGCGATTTTGCGCTTGCTCTAAAATCTTTTTCTCTCAGAACAAATTCCTCCAGCAACCAGTCTTTAATATCAAACATTACCCGCTCTCCCTGGGGGTAGTAATCCTCCAGATTAATGGTAACAAGTTTGCTGTTAGCGACACGGTTAATAATCTCTTCGGCCATTGGTGGTTATAATTGTTTTCTTCAGCAGTAATTAAAGCATTCCAAGCTCAAGCTTGGCTTCTTCACTCATTAGTTCCTGAGTCCACGGTGGATCAAATGTGATCTCCACTTCACAATCTTTGACCTCGTTCATTGATTTGACTTTCTCTTCTACTTCCATAGGCAGCGATTCGGCTACGGGACAATTGGGAGTAGTAAGGGTCATAAGGATCTTTATCTCATTATCCTCATTGACCATAACGTCATAGATCAATCCCAGTTCATATATATCGACCGGAATCTCGGGGTCATAGATCGTTTTTAGAACAGTAACGATTTTCTCTCCAAGAATCTCCGAATTTTGTGCGTGTTCCATCTTAATTCAGTTGTGTTTGATATGCAACAGCATACATTTTTAATTGTTTTATCATACTAACAAGACCATTTGCCCGGGTAGGGGATAAATGCTCTTTCAGACCTATTTCGTCTATAAAAGCAGTATCTGCTTCCAGAATGTCCTTTGGATGTTGATTTGAATAGGCTCTTACCAGAATAGCAATAATTCCTTTGGTGATTATGGCATCACTATCTGCAGTAAAGATCAGTCGATCTCCCTGAAGTTCGGCATGTACCCACACCTTACTCTGACATCCTTTTATTAGATTATCTTCCGTTTTATATTTCTCTTCAATGAGAGGGAGGGATTTACCAAGTTCGATCATATGTTCATACCGCTGCATCCAGTCGTCAAACATTTCAAATTCCTCCACAATCTCTTCCTGTATTTTCTTGATGTTACTCATTTCAATCTATTTTGATTAAGGTGAAAAGTGGCTCATTGTTTATAGAATAAACGAAGATTTCCTGTCCTGTCCTGTTCAGTCTGGAAACCTTTTCAAGAGAAGAAAGAATTTGTCTTTCCATTTCCATTTTCCCTTCACAATGTTTTCTTGTATTCATGGGAGTGGAAAATTCAAGATTATTTCCATGCTGGTTGTAATGAGCCGAAAATTGGTTACATCCGGTATTTCCTGAAACCCTGTTTCCAATAGGATTAAATTCTAAAATTATTTTTTCAGAGACAATTTTTTGACCATCTATCTCCGAAATCTGGTAATCTCCATCAAGACTTTCATCTGTGACCGTATCGGCAGTGTTGGCACATGACAATAAAATCAGGGAGAAAAACAATAGCAGGAAATTCTTCATTGCCTGAACTTTAGGATAACATATTTTTTGCCCTTTTGACTGCCTCTACAAAGCTATCAATTTCTTCTTTAGTATTGTAAAATGCAAAGGAGGCTCTTACAGTACCAGGAATTTTATAGTAATCCATGACCGGCTGAGCACAGTGGTGACCCGTGCGCACAGCAATTCCCAGTTTGTCTATAATTGTCCCGATATCATAGGGATGTATTTCTCCAATATTGAAAGAAATCACGGCAGTCTTTTCTGCTGAAGTACCATAGATCCTCAAATTTTCTATCTCCAGAAGTTTTTCTGTAGCGTATTCCAGAAGCTCGTGTTCGTAAGCTGCGATCGCTTCAAAACCTATTTTGTTCATGTAATCCAGGGCAGCTCCAAAAGCAATTCCGCCGCAGATATTGGGCGTGCCTGCTTCAAATTTGTGAGGGAGGTCAGCATAGGTGGTTTTTTCAAAAGTAACCGTAGCGATCATCTCTCCACCTCCCTGGTATGGAGGCAATTTTTTAAGCCACTCTTCTTTTCCGTATAGAACCCCAACACCTGTTGGTCCGCACATTTTATGAGCAGAAACGACATAAAAATCGACATCCAGTTCCTGAACATCGGCCTTGATATGTGGTGCGGCTTGTGCACCATCTACAAGAACTGCCGCTCCTACTTTATGTGCACTTTTTATTATATCTCCTATAGGGTTTACTGTGCCTAAAGCATTTGAAACGTGATTTACAAAAACCAGCTTCGTTTTTTCCGAAAGAAGTTTCTGAAATTCATCCATTCTTAACATTCCCTGGTCATTCATAGGAATCACCTTCAATTTGGCGCCTGTCTTTTCACAAAGCATTTGCCAGGGCACAATATTGGAATGGTGTTCTAAAGCCGAAACTATAACCTCGTCTCCTTCCTGCAGCAAAGTCGAAAATCCGCTTGCCACTAAGTTAATAGCATTTGTAGTACCCGAAGTAAAGATGATCTCGTGAGATTTAGCGGCATTGAAGTGCTTCTGAATCTTTCTACGGGCTGCTTCGTAGGCATCTGTAGCTTCCTGTGAAAGCGTATGGACCCCGCGATGAATATTGGCGTTATAGCGGGAGTAATAATCCACAATTGCGTCTATAACCTGCCGGGGCGTCTGCGAAGTTGCTGCGTTGTCGAAATAAACCAGGGGTTTCCCGTTCACCTCCCTTGAGAGGATAGGAAAATCTTTGCGGATAGATTCTACATCAAATTTTATTTCGGAAGAGGCGACTTTCATCAGGTGATATTTATAGGATCTTAAATGCTGTAACCAACACTAACTCCTAATTTTAAAGCAATAATTTTTGTGATACGGGCTTTTAGCTCCGGGATTTTCACACTTTCCAGAACATTATTGGCGAAAGCGTACATAAGCAATGCACTCGCTTCTTTCATAGGAATCCCGCGGGAACGAAGATAAAATAAGGCTTCATCGTCTAACTGTCCAATAGTACAACCGTGGCTACATTTTACATCATCGGCAAAGATCTCCAGCTGAGGTTTGGAATTAATTGTCGCTTTATCGTCCAGCAGAATATTGTTATTGGCCTGAAAAGCATTTGTCTTTTGCGCTTCTTTATTTACAATGATCTTTCCGTTAAAGACTCCGGTTGAAGATTCGGCAAAAACTCCTTTATAATCCTGATGGCTTTCACAATTTGGTTCTATATGATGAACCAGGGTATTGTGGTCCACATGCTGCTTTCCACCAATAATGGTTATTCCCTTTAAGGTAGAATCAATGCGCTCTCCCTTTTGGTAGAAATTCAGGTTGTTCCGGGTAAGATTTCCGCCGAAAGAAAATGTATGTACAGAACAAACGCTTTCCCGGTGTTGCTCAATAAAAGTATTGTCAATCAAAGAAGCAGAATGGTTGTCATTCTGAATTTTGTAATAATCCACAATAGCTCTTTTGTCGGCATAAATTTCCGTAACAGAATTTGTCAGTACAGGATGATCTGTCAAACTCTGGTGTCTTTCAATGATCTGTACTTGCGAATTCTCACCCACAACAATAAGATTTCTGGGCTGTACAAGTAGTGCAGATTCATTTCCGGTAGAAAAATTGATCACCTGTATGGGCTTTTCGGCAAGTGTGTTCTTTGGGATATTTATGAAGGCACCTTCTCTGGAAAAAGCTGTGTTAAGAGAGGTGAGACTTTCTTTTGGAGCAACAGTATTAAAATAATTATCAATTATAGGTTTATACTTGGAGCTGTTCAAAGCAGAAGACATCAAGCAGGCATCTATTTTTTCATGAGTCGTTGCCGACAAATGAGAAGCATATATCCCGTCAATGAAAACGATCTTATAGGTGTCTATATCATCAATGAAGTACTTCTCGACATCCCTGTAGTCAATGGTATCCTCCTTTTTTGGGAATACCGTATAGTCGTGTTTCAACACCTTATTTAAAGACGTGTATTTCCAGGCCTCCTGCTTTTTAGTAGGAAACCCCATGACCTCAAAATCTTTAATTGCCTGGCTTCTTATGTCGTGAAGATCTGTATTGACATCCACGTTCTCTTCAAAAGCCAGAAATGAGGATAATAATTTATCTTTTAATTCCATTGTTCTTTTTTCTTACTCCCCAAAAAAGGGAAAATTAAAAGGTTTTCTTTTCCGAAGCGAATTACGCTCCTACTTCTTCCTTGATCCAGTCGTAACCTTTTTCTTCGAGCTCGTATGCCAGTTCTTTACCTCCTGATTTCACAATTTTTCCGTCAAGCATCACGTGCACAAAGTCCGGAATAATGTAGTCAAGTAATCTCTGGTAGTGTGTAATCACCAGGGTAGCGTTATCTGGTCTCCTTAATTTGTTTACACCGTTTGCAACGATACGAAGGGCATCAATATCAAGACCGGAATCTGTTTCGTCAAGAATTGCCAGTTTTGGCTCCAGCATGGCCATTTGGAAGATCTCGTTTCTTTTCTTTTCTCCTCCCGAAAATCCTTCATTTAAGGAGCGGGATAGAAATTTACGATCTATTTCAAGCAGTTCTGACTTCTCTCTGATCTTCTTTAGCATTTCATTTGCCGGCATATCTTTAAGCCCTTTTGCTTTTCTATTGGCATTAATTACCGTCCTCATGAAATTTGTCACCGTAACTCCCGGAATTTCCACGGGATATTGAAAAGATAGAAATATCCCTTTATGTGCTCTTTCCTCGGCGTCAAGTTCAGTAAGTTCTTCGCCCTCAAAAAAAATTTCTCCCCGGGTCACCTCATATTCTTCTTTTCCTGCAATTACAGAGGATAATGTGCTTTTTCCGGAACCATTGGGTCCCATGATCGCATGTATTTCTCCCGGATTAATTTCGAGATTAATGCCTTTTAATATTTTAAGGTCTTCTGCTTTGGCGTGTAAATTCTTTATTTTAAGCATAGTTTGAATATTTCCTGAAATTTCAGGGTTTATCTTAGTCTTTGGTAACCTTTGGAACCGATCTTTCGGGGATATCCGGAGAAATCTCCAGTACTTCTTTGATGATCACCAACTCTTCCCAGCCATCGCGACCGGGATTTTTAATGATCTCTCCTTTTACCACTACCGGGATCATATGGAATTCATCCCGCTTCATGGGTTCAATAGAATCGGCCAGTTTCTTACTTGTGGAGTCGATACGAACTCCATATATGTAATTTTTGCCCTTGAGTACAGCCGCGTCAGAGAGAAAAATAAATTCTCCTTCCAGAGTAGGAATACTGTCCTTTGCAACAACGGGAGTACTATCTACCTCCTCGGAAGCAGAATCTCCTCCACAGGCTGTAAACATTACAAGCATTGTAAGTATGGCAAAAATATATCTTATCATTTGTTATAGTTCTTATCCTACAGATCCTTCAAGAGATATCTCTAATAGTTTCTGAGCTTCAACTGCAAATTCCATAGGCAGTTTGTTAAGCACTTCTTTGCTAAAGCCGTTCACGATCAAAGCAATTGCTTTTTCAGTATCGATTCCGCGCTGGTTGCAGTAAAATATCTGGTCTTCTCCAATTTTACTGGTGGTAGCCTCGTGCTCCACTTTAGCCGATTTATTCTTTGTTTCTATATAGGGGAAGGTATGAGCGCCACATTTATTGCCCATCAACAGGGAATCACATTGAGAAAAGTTTCTTGCGTTTTCTGCCTTACTGTTGATCTGGACCAGTCCCCTGTAGCTGTTCTGACTTTGACCGGCAGAGATCCCTTTTGAAATTATAGTACTTTTTGTATTCTTTCCAATATGGATCATCTTAGTGCCCGTATCTGCCTGCTGATAATCATTGGTCACCGCAATAGAATAAAATTCTCCTACAGAGTTATCTCCTTTAAGGATACAGCTCGGATACTTCCAGGTAACAGCCGATCCCGTTTCTACCTGTGTCCAGCTAATCTTCGCATTCTTTTGGCAAATTCCGCGTTTCGTAACGAAGTTGTAAACCCCGCCTTTTCCATGCTTATCACCCGGATACCAGTTTTGAACGGTAGAATATTTAATTTCGGCGTTGTCAAGCGCAATCAATTCGACGACAGCAGCATGTAACTGGTTCTCGTCTCTTGATGGTGCGGTACAACCTTCAAGGTAACTAACATAACTACCTTCATCGGCTACAACAAGGGTTCTTTCGAACTGTCCTGTTCCCGCCTGATTAATTCTGAAGTATGTTGACAGCTCCATAGGGCATCTCACTCCCTTAGGTATATAGCAGAAAGAACCGTCACTAAATACTGCCGAATTTAAGGCCGCATAATAGTTGTCTCTTTGAGGAACAACACTTCCAATATACTTTTTAACCAACTCGGGATGTTCCTGAATGGCCTCGCTCATGGAGCAGAAAATAATTCCTTTTTCGGCCAGAGTCTTCTTAAACGTAGTGGTCACAGAAACCGAATCCATTACCACGTCTACCGCAACTCCTGCCAGTTTTTTCTGCTCGTCAAGGGATATACCCAGTCTTTTGAAGGTATCCAGCAATTCGGGATCTACTTCATCAAGACTCTCATATTTTGGCTTTTTTGAAGGGGCAGAGTAATAGGAGATGTTCTGAAAATTTGGTTTTTCATAGTGAACATTAGCCCATTCTGGTTCGATCATTTCCTGCCATGCACGAAATGCCTCCAGGCGCCAGTTAGTCATCCATTCCGGCTCATTCTTCTTCTTAGAGATCGCCCTTACTATTTCCTCATTAAGCCCAACAGGAAAAGTATCAGATTCTATATCTGTATAAAATCCGTACTTATACTCCTTGCCCTCGAGCTCTTTCTTTAAATCGTCTTCTGTATATGCCATCTTCTTATGTTCCTGGTTTAAGGTTTAAAGTTGAAGGTTTTTAAGCTTTAAACTTTATTCCTTTTAATTCACTTTTTTGCAGATAATTAATGAAGGAGCTTATCTGCTTGCTCAAAAGGATTAATTTGTCATAAAGAATAACAAACTCATCCTGCTTTATGTATTTCCTATCGAGTGCTCTGTATAATTGGGATCTCGTTTCCCCACAAGAGGCTTTCGCTATTGCCAGAAATTGAATAAATTCTCTGTTCCCGTTTCGTTCAAATCCTTCAGCAATATTATCCATAATAGATCCTGAAGAACCGTTTAACTGGTTGTATAGTTTAAAGTCAGATTTTAATTCTGTTTCTTGTTTAATCTGAAAGATATCATTGCAAATCCCACGAGCGCTCGCCCAGATCTCCAGATCTTCAAAATTCTTCACTGTCCCCATTAACCTTAAACCTTAAACTTTAAACTTTGAACCTAGAGAGAAAATGATTCTCCACACCCACAGGTTCTGTTCGCGTTTGGGTTATTGAATACAAAACCCTTGCCATTAAGACCTCCGGAATATTCCAGTATGGTTCCGGCGAGGTAGAGCACGCTTTTTTTGTCTACAACGATTTTTACATCATTATCTTTAAAAAGCCGATCGGTTTCACCCTGGGTTTTGTCGAATTTCAATTCATATGACAAGCCCGAGCAACCGCCGCTCTTCACTCCTACCCGAACAAAGTCGCGCATGGCGTCATAACCATCCTCCTGCATGAGATTAGTTATTCTCTGTTTAGCGCTTTCACTTACCTTGATCATGCTTATAAAGATTAATTCTAAATTAAGTGCAAATATAATACAAACAATAGGTTTTACCATGGTAAAACTCATTAGAAAAAAGAATCACAGCATTGGTTTGAGCTATTCCTCGAGATCCTTCTAATGACGGGCTTTTAAGGATTAACTTACTGGCAATCAGGCGGAAGTGTTATGCTGTTTTAAGTCATGTCCTAAAAAGGGTATTTTCTCCCGATCTTTCCTGAAATGAAAATATAAGCCTTAATTTTGCACAAAATATTGCACAGTATTATGTTTGAAAACAGTCGGGAAAGCAGGACAGACCTTTCAGAATATGGTGAATTCGGGCTTATTGACCATTTAACAGCAAACTTCAGAATTACTCCGGAGCATACCCTGAAAGGAATAGGTGATGATGCCGCGGTACTTGATTTTAAAGATCAAAAGGTGGTCGTAACTACCGACCTGCTGGTGGAAGGGGTGCATTTCGACCTTTCCTATATGCCTCTTAAACATCTGGGATATAAAGCGGTGATGGTTAATCTTTCAGATATATATGCCATGAACGCTACTCCCCGGCAGATCACTGTGTCTATCGCAGTTTCCAACAGGTTTCCGGTAGAAGCTTTGGAAGAGCTTTATGCGGGTATTGAACTTGCCGCAAAATTGTATAAAGTTGACGTGGTAGGAGGGGATACTTCTTCCTCCACTTCGGGAATGATCCTTAGTATTACCGCTCTTGGGGCGGCAAAAGAAGAAGAAATTGTTTACAGAAACGGGGCAAAAGCTAATGATCTTCTCGTTGTGACCGGGGATCTGGGTGCCGCTTATATGGGATTGCAGATCCTTGAAAGGGAAAAGCAGGTATTTAAAGTAAACCCTAAATCTCAACCAGATCTTGATCCTTATACTTACCTGATAGAGCGGCAGCTTAAACCTGAAGCCCGGCAGGATATTCCACCATTGTTTAAAGCTTTGGAGTTAAAGCCGACTTCCATGATCGATATTAGTGACGGTTTATCTTCAGAAACAATTCATCTGTGCAAAAACTCGAAAACCGGAGTGAACCTTTTTGAGGAAAAAATTCCGCTGGATCCTTCTGTAATTTCGGTATGTGAGGAGTTTCAGCTCGACAGCACAACAATTGCCTTGAGTGGTGGCGAAGATTATGAGTTGTTGTTTACTATAGATCAACAGGACTATGACAAGATAAAAGCTAATCCTAACTTTACCGTAATAGGACACATGACAGAGGAAGCCGAAGGTATGCATTTGATCACCCGGGCCAATCAAAAGATTCCGCTGATAGCGAGAGGCTGGAATGCGATGAAGAAAGAAGATTAAGAAGCCTCAGAAAGGATGTTGTTTGAAATCTCTGCTTTTTTAAACATCTTTCTGGAACATCTTCTTTTGTAATAATTAGATAAAAACTCGTTGGTTTCTCTAAACTTGGGGGTAAGTTTTTCCATAAATCCCTGGGCAGTGTCTGTCCTTTCTTCTCCACAACAGCTGCAGCGGTACTCTCTGATGTGTTGAGTGATGTTTTGTGAAACTTCAAACCTATGGCCAATTATTGCACAAATCCAGGCTCCGGGAGAAAACAAAAGGGGCTTTTTATTTTCCATTTTAACAAGAGTTTTGTAGGTTATTAAAATTGAAAGTATATAAACTTTTTTAATTAATCGACAAAAAACATCATTTTTTCGATGAAATACACAATTCTATAAATTTTCTTTTATTTTCTATGTAGGAAAGATGTCCGCCTGAAAATGTGATGAAAGTACAGCCGGAGCGGTTTGCTAAGTTGCTAAGGTCTTTTAAGTTGACCAGTGGATCTTCTCTTCCTGCTACAATGATCTTATTTCCGGAAAAGCTGCTGAGCACATCTGTCCGATTTGTACGAATTTTCATACCTTTTAGAGCGGCGCTGATTCCTTTGGTGGGAAATTTCATTGCTCTTTTTTTCAGCTCTTCAATTTCTTCAGAAAACCTTTCAGTATTATTCGGAGATAGCAGATTATTAATAGCCATACTTATGTAGGCTCGTTTATTTTTCTGCACCAGTTCCACCGATCTGTCGCGGATCTCTTTTTTCTCTTCGGAATCTGCCTGAGAAGTAGAATTAAGTAACATGAGGTCCTTCATCATTTCAGGATGTTCTTCGAGAAAAGCGAGACTCACATATCCTCCCATGGAATGACCTATAAAATTGGCCTTTTTGACACCTAAGGTTTTGAGCACTTCATGAACTGCACCCGCCATGAGTTCCATGCTGTGTACCTTCTCAATACAACCCGACCTGCCATGCCCCGGCAGGTCGATTGTGATAACCTTGCCATATTTCGAAAACTGCGGAAGAAATTCTTCCCAGATCTCCGAGGACTCTAAAAATCCGTGCAACAACACAGTCGCATCTCCTTCGCCTACGACTGAGTAGTGAATGTCTGCTCCGCGGAAGTTTAGAATCATATTGTTGTCTTTTAATGTTGCGGGTTACGAGTTACGAGTTACGGGTTGCTGAAAAAACCTTAAACCTTAAACTTTAAACCTTGAACTATGAGTTCATGATCTCTTCGATCTCTTCAACTTCTATAGGAATGTTGCGCATAAGGTTGAATGGTTCTCCTTTTTCCTGTATCACCACGTCGTCTTCAAGACGTATTCCAAAGCCTTCATCGGGAAGATAAATTCCGGGTTCTACAGTAAAGACCATATTTGCCTTCATGGGTTCATATAACAAACCGTAATCATGAGTATCCAATCCTATATTGTGGGAAGTCCCATGCATGAAGTATTTTTTGTATGCCGGCCATTCCGGATCCTCATTCTGTACATCAGCTTTGTCCAGAAGTCCGAGGCCAAGCAATTCTGAAGTCATTAGCTTTCCTACTTCCTTGTGATATTCAGCCCAATCGGCACCGGGAACAAGCATTTTTGTGGCGTCATTCTTAACTCTGTTCACGGCGTTGTAAACATCCTTCTGGCGTTTTGTATATTTTCCGGAAACAGGAATTGTCCGGGAAAGATCGCTGGCGTAGTTCGCGTATTCGGCACCGGTGTCCAGTAAAATGAGTTCCCCTTCCTTACACTGCTGATTGTTCTCAATATAGTGGAGCACGTTAGCATTGTTCCCGCTTGCGATAATAGGAGTGTATGCGAAACCTTTGGAGCGGTTCCTTATCATTTCATGCCAGTATTCTGCTTCAATTTCATATTCCCAAACTCCGGGCTTTACAAATTTTAATACTCTTCGGAAGGCTTTTTCCGTAATATCACAGGCAGTCTGCATCAAATCAAGTTCGATAGGATCTTTTACTGAACGCAGACGTTGAAGGATGGGATTACTTTTTGCCACGCGATGAGCCGGAAATTGTTCTTTGCACCACTTAATGAATCTGGCTTCCCTGGTTTCGGTCTCCACGTTTGCCCTGTAGTGTTCATTAGTATTGAAGTAAACTGTATCGCATTGGGTCATAACTTCAAAGAATACTTTTTCGAAATCCTTTGGCCAAAACACATTTTTGATACCCGATACTTCCAGGGCTTTTTCTTTGGTGAGTTTTTCACCTTCCCAAACTGCGATATGATCATTGGTTTCAGTAAGGAAAAGCATCTCTCTGTGCTTTTCTGAAGGAGCATCGGGGAAAAGTACCAGAATACTTTTATCCTGATCCACACCGCTTAGATAAAAAAGATCTCTGGCTTGTTGGAAAGGCATTGTACTATCTGCTCCAATGGGATAAATGTCATTGGAATTAAAAACAGCCAGGCTATTAGGCTGCATTTCCTGGGTAAAATTCTTGCGGTTTTTGATGAACAGATTGCTGTCTATTTGATGATATTTCATGGGAATTTTTTAGTGTGTGCCACAAATTTAAAAAATTAAACCCGAGAAGCCTTGGAAAAAGACCGGAAGCATAGCCGGTTTAAATAAAAATTGAGGAAGCTACCGATAGACTAAAAAAAACGTTTTCGTTTTTCTCCGGAACAGACAGAAAATCTCTTCTCATCCTTCTAAATAAGAGCCTTTTGAGTCTTCTTTATACTTATTCTAAATAATGACTAAATAAGAAGGAATGTTTGCTAATGAAGTGAAAGGGCGTATTTTTGTTTCACTTTATTAAAACAATCATAAATTTTATGGCAAAATCTGCGCTATTAAAGTCATCGCTTGCGAAAAAGTACTGGATGGCTTTCACCGGCCTGTTTCTATGTTTATTTCTGGTTGGCCATCTTGCAGGAAACCTGCAACTCTTGGCTGCCGGAGAGGGGGCGAGGGACCAGTTCAATGAATATGCTCTTTTCATGACCACGAATCCCATTGTTCGAGTGTTGTCTATAGTTACTTTTGCAAGTATACTTTTTCATGTTATTGATGGAATTATCCTCACCGTTAATAACAGAAAGGCGAGACCTGAGGGATATGTGAGTTTCAAACCTTCCACCAACTCAAAATGGTCTTCACGTAACATGGGTATTTTGGGAACGGTGATCCTTGCCTTTATTATCATCCACCTGATCAACTTCTGGGGGCAAATGAAATTTGGAGGTCTTGACGATACCGTATATCAAACGGCAAACGGAGAAACGGTTAAAGATCTTTACACACTAACCATAAGAACTTTTCAGGATGCTGAAATGGGTCTTATCTGGGCAATTATTTACCTGATCGCGATGATCGCTATCGGTTTCCACCTGTACCACGGCTTTGGAAGCGGTTTTCAGTCTCTTGGGATCAACCATCCTAAATACAATACTTTCGTAAGAAGGGTGGGGGTGGGCTTTGCTATTATTGTTCCGCTATTGTTTGCCATCATTCCGTTTTACATCTATTTTGTACTGGAAAAAATTTAAGCTATGGGAGTATTAGATTCAAAAGTACCACAGGGGCCGTTGGCCGAAAAGTGGGTTAGCCATAAAAATGAGATCAACCTCGTCAATCCTGCCAATAAACGAAACATTGATGTTATAATCGTTGGAACAGGACTGGCAGGTGGAAGTGCTGCCGCTACTCTGGCAGAACTGGGATATAACGTAAAAACTTTCTGCTACCAGGATTCGCCGAGAAGAGCGCACTCCATTGCCGCACAGGGTGGGATCAACGCAGCTAAGAATTATCAGGGAGACGGAGATTCAGATTACCGACTTTTTTACGATACAGTAAAAGGAGGTGACTATCGTGCCCGGGAAGCGAATGTTTACCGTCTTGCAGAAGTTTCCGGAAACATCATTGATCAATGTGTTGCACAGGGAGTGCCTTTCGCCAGAGAATACGGCGGACTCCTTGACAACCGCTCTTTTGGAGGGGTGCTCGTTTCAAGGACCTTCTACGCTAAAGGTCAGACGGGTCAGCAATTGCTCTTAGGTTGTTATTCTGCCATGAACAGGCAGATCAACCGCGGAAAAATAAAATCCTACACCCGTCATGAAATGCTTGACGTGGTACTTGTCGATGGTAAGGCCAGGGGTATCATTGCCCGTAACCTTGTTACCGGTGAGATCGAAAGGCACAGTGCTCATGCTGTAGTTATAGCTTCGGGTGGATATGGGAATGTTTTTTTCCTTTCTACCAATGCAATGGGAAGTAATGTGACTGCAGCCTGGAAAGTGCACAAGAAAGGAGCATTTTTCGCTAATCCCTGCTTCACACAAATTCACCCGACTTGTATTCCGGTTTCAGGAGAGCATCAGTCCAAGTTAACGCTTATGTCAGAATCCCTGCGGAATGACGGACGTATCTGGGTTCCGAAGAAACTGGAGGATGCCAAGGCAATCCGTGAAGGTAGACTGAAACCAACCGAACTGGCTGAAGAAGACAGAGATTATTATCTAGAAAGACGTTATCCGGCTTTTGGTAACCTGGTGCCACGTGACGTGGCTTCAAGAGCTGCCAAGGAACGTTGTGATGCCGGTTTCGGAGTAAATAAAACGGGAGAGGCTGTATATCTTGACTTTAGCGACGCATTTATGCGCTACGGAAGGGAAGCCGTTTCCACACAAAAAATAGAAAATGCTTCCGAAGAGCAAATAAGAGAACTTGGAGTAGCCGTTGTAGAGGCTAAATATGGAAACCTTTTCCAGATGTATGAGAAGATCGTGGATGAAAATCCTTACAAGACTCCAATGAAGATCTATCCCGCAGTTCATTATACCATGGGAGGTCTTTGGGTAGATTATAATCTTCAGACAACCGTACCCGGCCTTTATGCTGCCGGGGAGGCCAACTTCTCAGATCACGGAGCGAACCGGTTGGGAGCTTCAGCTTTGATGCAGGGACTGGCCGATGGATATTTTGTACTTCCATATACTATGGGAGATTATTTGGCAAACGACATTAGAACCGGACCAATTTCAACAGATCTTCCCGAATTCGAGGAGGCCGAAAAGAACATCCGTGGACAAATGGAGCGTTTTATCAACACAAAAGGCACCAAGTCTGTAGACTACTTCCACAAGCGTCTAGGAAAGATCATGTGGGATAAAGTAGGAATGTCAAGAAACGCAACTGGATTGAAGGAAGCTATTTCAGAAATTAAAGCTTTGAGAGAAGAATTCTGGAAAGATGTTCGTGTTCCGGGAATTATTGATGGAATGAATCCCGAACTTGAAAAGGCAGGTCGTGTAGCAGATTTTCTTGAACTTGGAGAATTGTTCGCTAAGGATGCTCTTCACCGGGAAGAATCCTGTGGAGGACATTTCAGAGAAGAACATCAAACTGAAGAAGGGGAAGCCCTTCGTGACGACGAGAACTTTATGTATGTAGCCGCCTGGGAATACACCGGCGAACCTGCAGATGCAGTGTTGCATAAGGAAGACCTGGTTTACGAAAATATTGAAGTTAAAACGAGAAGCTATAAATAGATATGAGATGTTAGTATTGAGAAGTGAGATCTTTTTCTCGTACTCAATACTCAGTACTCAATACTCAATACTATAAAAAGATGAATCTTACACTAAAAATATGGCGTCAAAAGGATGCCGCTTCAAAAGGAGGAATTCAAACCTACCAGTTGGGAGGGGTGGAACCCGATATGTCTTTTCTCGAGATGCTTGATGTTCTTAACCAGGAATTGATAGATAAGGGAGAAGAGCCTGTAGTATTTGATCATGACTGCCGTGAAGGTATCTGCGGGACCTGTAGCTTACAGATCAACGGAGAACCACATGGACCTGACAGGGGAATTACCACCTGTCAGCTTCACATGAGGATGTTTAAGGATGGAGATACCATTACTATTGAACCATTCCGTGCAAAAGCGTTTCCGGTGATCAAGGATCTTGTAGTTGACCGCTCTTCATTTGAAAGAATTCAGCAGGCAGGAGGATATATTTCTGTAAACACTTCCGGAAATACTCAGGATGCAAATTCAATTCCGATTCCAAAAGACAAAGCAGACGCAGCTTTTTACGCAGCTACCTGTATTGGATGTGGGGCCTGTGTTGCAGCCTGTAAGAATGCCAGCGCAATGTTATTCACTTCAGCTAAGGTGAGTCAGATGGCTTTATTACCGCAAGGAGAAGTGGAGGCCGATCGCAGAGTACTTGCAATGGTTGAACAAATGGATAAGGAAGGTTTCGGGAACTGTACTAACACAGGTGCATGTGAGATAGAATGCCCTAAAGGGATCTCTCTTGAGAACATTGCCCGTATGAACAGGGAGTACTTAAGAGCCAGCGTAAAATAGCATTTTTGACACCTAATATTTCTGAAGATCCCGGACTTTGCAGTTCGGGATTTTTTTTAGACCTTAAAGAAAAAACGAATGTCAGCAGTCAGTAATATATCTTCTAAACTTCCGAAGCACGAGACCAGTATTTTTTCAGTTATGTCAAAAATGGCCTATGAGCATGGTGCCGTGAATCTTTCTCAGGGCTATCCGAATTTTGAGACAGATAAACATCTAAAGGAGCTTGTTTACCAGGCAATGCTGGATGGTCACAATCAATATGCGCCTCTGGCGGGAATAGCACCCTTAAGGGAACAGATCGTTGATAAAATCGAAAGACTGCACGGCAAGAAATATGATAAAGATGCTGAGGTAACAGTGACCAACGGTGCTACCCAAGCCCTATTTTTGGCTATTACGGCTTTTGTCAATCCCGGTGATGAGGTGATAGTATTGAAACCCGCGTATGATTCCTATGAACCGGCAATAGAACTTAACGGTGGGATTCCGGTACTTATTCAATTGGAAGGCAAGGAATACAAGCTGAATTTTGAAGCAGTTAAGCAAAAGGTCAGTGAAAAAACCCGGATGCTCATTATCAACACTCCGCACAATCCCAGCGGGAATGTATTCAGCAAATCAGAAATGCAACAACTGGAAAGTTTGTTAGAGGGAACAGATATTATCCTTCTAAGCGATGAGGTGTATGAACATATTATTTTTGATGAGGCGAAACATTACAGTGCTTCGGCTTTTCCTGAGCTCTCAAAAAGGGCAATTGTTTGTGCTTCTTTTGGAAAAACATTTCACAACACCGGGTGGAAAATGGGTTACTGTGTTGCTCCCGAAGTACTTATGGCCGAAATATGGAAAGTAATGGAGGTGAACGTTTTCTGCGTACATCATCCTACACAGCGTGCCTTTGCAGAATACCTGAAAACACCTGAACATTACCTGGAACTCGGGAATTTTTATCAGGAAAAAAGAGATAGATTCCTTGAGCTTATTAAAGATACTGCCTTTAAATTCAAACCTTCCAAAGGCACTTATTTCCAGCTGCTGGATTACTCTCAAATAACAAATGAGCCCGATGTGGATTTCTCCCGCAGACTAATTAAAGAGTTTGGTATAGCAAGTATTCCCGTCTCAGCCTTTAATAAAGATAAGGTGGATCACCGGCAGTTGAGGTTCTGCTTTGCCAAGACAGATGAAACGCTGGAGAAGGCCGCAGAAATCTTAGAAAGGATTAAGTAGAGGTTTACTCTTCCTCATGCTTTCTAAGGTTGTCATTGATATATGCCCTTACAATCTCTGTAGTAACTCCAAACACAACATGGGCAAGCAACTCATGCGCCTGAGTTTTAAATGGCACCTTGTCGGGACTTTTTTCTAACCCCATTAGCGGCAGACCGGTTTCGTGAGTAGAAGCCCAGGTAGTAGCTCCAAGTATGGCCCCGTCTACTATATTCATCTGGTCACTATCTCTTTTTCCATAGCCATAAATAGCTCCGACAGTAGCTCCAAGTGGTAGATTCACAAGCTGCTCCACAATCCCCTCGTTCTCCAGCTTAATAGGGGTTCCAATTAACTTAGTTGAAAATTTATCCATGACCTTTATCTGGGCAGATCTCTGGTCGATCTTGCGGACTTCCAGAAAACGTTCCACACCTGCTTTAACAGCGGTTCCAATGAGACCTGCTACAAAACCTGCCAGTATTCCACGGGAAGTATTTGAAGGAAAAGAATCTTTTTCAAAAAATGATTGTAAACTCATAGCTTTGTTCTTTTTATTGGAATAAAGCTATTTAACTTCTCCTGCCAATCCAACCATTTAACACGCATTTAGCAGGGAATTCTTGATATTTTATAACTTTACGTATGACACAAATCTTAAAGACAGCACTCCTTCAGGCAAATCTGGACTGGGAGAATATATCTCAAAATGTTACTAATTTTGAACAGAAGATAAAGGAACTTCCGCAAGAAGTGGATCTTATAATTCTTCCTGAAATGTTTTCTACCGGCTTCTCCATGAATGCCGGGAATCTTGCAGAGCCCGAGAATGGCCCTACCTTTCGATGGATGCAAAAAATGGCTTCTGAAAAAGATGCGGCTGTGACGGGCAGTCTTATAATATCTGAAAATGGCAATTTTTACAATCGTTTATACTTTGTTTATCCCGACGGTTCCTTTCAAAAATATGATAAACGCCACACCTTTACTCTGGCAAAAGAAAATGACACCTACGCTTCGGGGAAAGAACGTCTCATTGTTGAATACAAAGGCTGGAAGGTCTGTCCGCTGGTTTGTTATGACCTGAGATTTCCTGTATGGGCCCGAAATACAGAAGGCTATGATCTGTTGATCTTCGTGGCTAATTGGCCCGCAGCCAGGGTTGCTGCATGGGACACGCTTTTAAAGGCACGGGCGATCGAAAATATGAGCTACTGTATTGGAGTAAACCGCGTAGGCAGGGACGGCAGCGATTTAAATTACGTAGGACATTCTGCAGTATATGACAGTCTTGGTAAGCAGATATCGGGAGCTCACGATGAATCTGAATTTACCGAAATTGTGGAACTGGACAAAGATCATTTAAAGGAAACGCGGTCACAGTTAAAGTTCCTTCAGGATCGGGACAGGTTTACGGTACATTAGGCCCTTCTGGCACAACTGCAGGTTGACTGACATCAAAGGTTTGGGTGACATCCCAGTTTGGCCTCACCTCAATAGGTTCGGGAAAATAAACTACCTGTTCCGGCTGTCTCCTTCTCATAAAACTTCCTGTGTCCCATATCTCATTTTGGTTTTGATCATATATGAGACGAAGCAAATATTTTCCGGGTTTGATATTATTGAAATTTATAGCTGTTCTTTCGGTACTATACCTTTCGGCCACAACTTCTCCTTTATCTGTAGTAATTTGAATGATCACGGGAAATTCCAAAACACCCTGCAAATTCACGATCAGGTTGCCACGGTCGGCAAGAGCCGGTGTCCTTAGCTGAGATCTGAGGGTGTCATTTTCCCTTCCGAAGAAATCTGTGAATGCTCCCGGAAAGGCTGTAACCCTGTAGGTGGATCTTTCGGATTTGCTGAAGGAAAGAACGTACTCGTTTCTCCAGCGATCATAACTCCCGGTAAAGGCTACCTGCACAGTATCCTGATCCAGGATCCTTACAAGTGAGTCATTGACACTAACCAAAGGTACCGTCGGCCTGATCCTCAGGTCTTGTTGCAGCTCCAGGCCAGATGTAGGTTCGAAACTGAATTGAAGGGTATCTCTCTTCATGGTTCTTAATCTGGCAATGATTGTGTCTGTGACCCTCGGGGTCTTGACGACAAATTTAAGGGTATCTCTTTCCAGATTAGGTTTGTACCAATAGTGTAAAGTATCTGTCGTAACGTCTTTGGTAATCCGGGATTCGAAATCTTCAGGAACATTTAGAGCATTGATAGAAACGCTGTCGGCTATCATCAGTCCGCGGTAACCAAAAATAAGATGTTGCTGTGCTTTTTGCTGCGGACGTTCGAACGTTCCATCCAGTAGCTCTTTGAAAAGTGTGAGATCGAACTCCTCATCTGTAGGAATGTTTATAAATTCATCTGCAAAAGCTATTTTATCTGAATTAGGATCAAAGGTGTAGTTGTTGTTAACATCTCTCATACCTACTAATTGATACGTTCCTTCTTTTAAATTGTTCAATTGGAAAGTCGTTGCGCTATCAAGAGTGTTGGTGATATATCTCGGCATACTCGAATAAACCACAGAATCATGGTAAGTAGAATCTACTTCATAAAGCATCACAGTAATAAAAGGATCTGCTTCTTTTCGAATGGCATCCCTTACCCGTCCCCTTAGGGCAAGAGAATCAATATAAGGACCTGTAGAAAAAGCATAGGTGAAAAAGCTGAGAGGATTTCCCTCATTGTTATCGGTAATGCTTCTGCCAAAGTTAATTGTATAGGTGGTTCGCGGCTGTAGCGTATCATTTATCCTTATACGTACAGACCTGCTGGCGGTACCTAGAGGTGTTATCTCCGGCCGTGGATCCATAGGTGGCGAAATTATTATTTGTCGCTGTGGATCTGAAAGTTTAATGTATTCATTGAAAAAGATCCTTATCTCCCGGGCATCAAAGTTGGTAGTGAAATTATCGGGTCTTGCCCTAACGTACTGCGGCGGCTCCTCGTCAAGTGGCCCGCCATCTGGAGTACCTCTTTTTGCACAGCCCCAGATGGCAGAGATCATGGATAGAATAATCAGAAGATTTAAACCGATTTTTTTCATACTGCAAAGAAACAATTTATTCTTTTAATCCTGAAGTCTTAATGGGTAACGGCCATGGTGGCAATGCTGATTCTTAACCCCGGAATTTTGAGTAGTTTTTGTGCGCATGCTTCCAAAGTTGCCCCCGTGGTGACAAGGTCATCTACCAGTAGCACATGTTTCCCTTCCAGAAGTTCGGCATTTTTTACTACCAGGGTTTCGTCAATATTTCCCCAGCGTGCAAATCGTTTTTTGACAGTCTGGGTTTGAGTCGCAGTAACTTTGAGCAAAACTTCATCATAAAATTCTGCATCGAGTGCTTCGGCAATTTGCTGACCAAATTTTGTGACCTGATTATAGCCTCTTTTATTGAGCTTCTGCCTGTGCAGGGGAACAGGTATCACAGCATAAATTTCCTGCCACTCAGGGAACTTCTTTAATTCACTACCTAACCAGTCTCCCAGAAAATCTCCTATTTCCTCATGACCGCGATATTTGAGGTTGTGAATTAGTCTCTGTACCATTCCTTTTTTTTCAAAATGAAGTAAGGAGACGGCATTCTCTACAGGAATTCTTCCATAGAAGATCTTTTCGACCGCATTATCCTTCTCCAGATGCTGGTTCGTGACAGGGAGTTCATGCAGGCAGGTTGTACAAAGGATTTTTTCATTAGCATTTAAAGGGTTTTCACAGCCATGGCACATCCTAGGATAAAGTAAGTCTAAGAAATCGTGAAACATTTGTTAAGAAATTAGTTGTGGGGGAATTAAAACTCCTAAATTTACAAAGTAAAACCGTTAAAATCATTTATTATGACAGACCAGAAAAGTAATAATGCCTTAAAGATCCTTACCGGAGTTTTGGCAGTAGCTTTGGTTGCATTGGGTATTTATACTATTAAATTTTATAATGAAGAAAAAGAGAATCAGGAACTATTAAAACAGGAGAAAGCTGTTATAGAAGGTGAACTAAATGACCTTATTATCAAATATGATGAGGCCATAGGGAATAATGAAGAACTGGATCGGGAGCTTGTTGCTGCACGAGAAAGGATCGTGGCTTTAAGAGATTCTGTTCAGGATATGGAGGCGAATCTTGCCTTAATTGCCCGTTACAGAAGAGAAGTAAGTAACCTAAAGGCCGAAAAGGAGCAATTGTTCAGGGTCGTGGATAGCCTTAGTAACCAGAATCAGCGGCTTATAACTGAGATTGACAGTACTAACAATGTGCTGCTGGAAAGAACCCGGATTTCCGATTCTCTTCAGGTACAGACCCGGGCTATGGGAGCCAAAATAGATCAGGCTGCACAGCTTAAGGTGAGTAATCTTAGAGGAGAAGGTGTAATTGAAAGGAATAGTGGAAGACTGGTTGAGAATGACAGGACCCGAAGAGTAGATAAAATAAGAACCTGTTTCTCACTTACGCCTAATGCACTTGCCGAAGCAGGGGAAAAAGATCTCTATGTACAGGTGTACAATCCTAACAACGAACTGGTGGGAGACCAGATTGCTGTACAGCATGATGGCGGAGTGATGGTTTACAGCGCGGCTACAAAAGTTTTCTATGAAAATGAGGAGCTGGATGTTTGTATCCTGGCCAACACAGTTTCTGACAGACTCATCGAAGGAAATTATAAGGTACTGGTTTATGAGGGTACTAATCTAATTGGTGCGACCAGTTTTAGTCTCAGATAAACTTATTAGTAATTAATCAAACCGCCCTGAACTTAATCGGGGCGGTTTTTTTATTTTTGTCCTATGGCAAAACAAGAAGATTTTTTTAAGAACGTAATTTCCCATGCCAAAGAGTATGGGTACATATTTGCATCCTCCGAAATTTATGACGGTTTAAGTGCTGTTTATGATTATGGGCAAAACGGTGCAGAATTAAAAAAGAATATCAGGGATTACTGGTGGAAAAGCATGGTGCAGCTGCATCAGGAGATAGTAGGTATTGATGCTGCTATTTTAATGCATCCTACTACCTGGAAAGCCTCGGGACATGTCGATGCTTTTAATGATCCGCTAATTGATAATAAGGATTCAAAAAAGCGATACCGGGCCGATGTTCTGGTAGAGGATCATGCTGAAAAAATTCTTCAGAAAGCACAAAAGGAAATCGAAAAGGCGCGTAAACGCTTTGGAGATGCCTTTGATGAAGAGCAATTTGTCAATACCAATGACAGGGTGCAGCGGTATCTAAATGAAAGGAAAGAGATACTTGAGAGATTGGGGCGTTCCCTGACGAATGAAGATCTTAAAGATGTAAAAGCTTTAATAGAGGAATTGGGTATTGCCGATCCCGAAACAGGATCAAAGAACTGGACCGAAGTGCGACAGTTCAACCTTATGTTCGGCACCAAGCTGGGAGCCTCTTCAGAGACTGCTTCAGATCTGTATCTACGCCCTGAAACAGCTCAGGGTATTTTCGTTAATTTTTCCAACGTTCAGAAGACCGGAAGAATGAAAATACCTTTTGGAATAGCTCAAACGGGAAAAGCCTTTAGAAATGAGATCGTGGCAAGGCAATTTATTTTCAGGATGCGGGAGTTTGAGCAGATGGAAATGCAATATTTTGTACGTCCGGGTGAAGAGCTCGAATGGTATGAGCACTGGAAGGAAGTGCGTCAAAAATGGCATTTTTCGCTGGGCTTAGGCGAAGAGAACTATCGCTTCCACGATCATGAAAAACTGGCTCATTATGCCAATGCCGCGACAGATATAGAATTTAATTTTCCGTTTGGATTTAAAGAGTTAGAAGGTATACATTCCCGAACGGATTTTGATCTTAAGGCTCACGAAGAATTTTCGGGAAGAAAACTCAGGTTTTATGATCCCGAATTAAAGGAGAATTATGTGCCCTATGTGATCGAAACTTCCATTGGCCTTGACAGGATGTTCCTGGCTGTACTTTCAGCCTCACTAAAAGAAGAGGAACTTGAGGATGGTAGCTCCAGAACGGTCTTAAAATTACCGGCCATACTTGCTCCCTATAAGGTAGCTGTCCTCCCGCTGGTCAAGAAGGATGGTTTGCCGGAGCTCGCCCGCGAAATTGTAGACGAATTAAAGTGGGACTTCAATGTACAATATGATGAAAAGGACGCTATAGGCCGCAGGTACCGAAGACAGGATGCTGCGGGAACTCCGTTTTGTATTACTGTAGATCACGATTCTCTTGAGGATAAAACCGTCACCGTGCGACATCGCGATAGCATGGAACAAAAAAGAATTCATATATCTGAGTTGTCAAAACTAATTCTGGAGGCGACAGATTTAAAGCATTGGCTTAATAAGTAGGTCTTTTCTGTTTAAATTGAGTTAAAAAAGAGCAAGTCTATAGGAATTGTTCTTTTTTTTGTTCCAACTCTGGCTAAAATCTTAACTTTAAAACATAAAGCTCCCTACATGGTCAAGAAATACTTTTTTCCTGTCCTCATGTTCCTTTTGTACATGGGGTTGTACGGTCAAACAATACAACAAAAATCCGGTCCTGTATCTCACGGACTGGCAAAGCCTTCACGTACTGCTCCCTTATCGACAAAAGAATTAATTGCACCTAATAAGGAACTAAAGGAAGTCAACCCGAAGAACCGAAGTGCTAATCGCATTGTTCCCGGGAAAGGTTTCCCCCGAACCGTAGATGCTGCCTGGCAAAAAGAGCCGGGGCAGGTGCCTATGAAGGCGCCAATTATCACCTTTGATGCAGCCAACACTTTTCACACTCCAACAGATCCAACGGGTGCTGTTGGTCCTAATCACTATGTGAATGCCTGGAACAGTGGATTTTCCATCTTTGACAAGGAAGGAAATCTTCTTTCCCCACCGGCCGATCTTGAAAGTCTTGGCGGAGAATTCACTAATGAAGATCTTGGAGACCCCATTGTAGTTTATGATCAATTCGCCGACAGGTTTCTCATTACGCAATTCAGTGACTCTCCCAACAGTCTTTTGGTGGCTGTTTCCCAGGGACCCGATCCTGTTAATGACGGCTGGTATACCTATAGATTTGAAACAGGTACATTTCCCGATTATCCTAAATTTTTTGTGTGGAGTGACGGGTATTATGTGACCACCAACCAGGATCCGGAAGATGAAGATATTCATGAGGTGGTTTTTGTACTGGAAAGAGACAGGATGCTGTTGGGAGAAGAAGCCCGCCATGTAGGTTTCCCATTGCCGGGAGTAAGAGTCAACGGGTTTTACAGCCCCGCGGCTTTTAATGCCGTAGGAGAAGAAATGCCGGCTCCCGGAAATTCGCCGATCATTTATTTTCAGGATGATGCATGGATGGGAGTAAATGAGGATAATTTGAAAATATGGTTAGTCAATGTAGACTGGAATGATATATCGAATTCTACAATTTCAGAATCACAGGAACTGGGGCCCTCCGAAGGAGTCACACCGTTTCATAGTACCTTCGATGGCGGAAGCTTCAGAAACCTCTCACAACCCGGAAATGCTCCCGATGTTGATGCTTTGCAGGGAGCAATAATGTATCCAACATCTTTCCGAAGATTTGAGACGCATAATTCGGTAGTCTTCAATTTTGTGGTTGATATAGATCCTACCGTGGTTGAGCATGCCGGTATACGTTGGTATGAATTAAGACAGGATGCCGGAGGTGGCCCCTGGAGTGTTTACCAGGAGGGGACATACGCGCCAGATATGAATGATCGGTGGTGCGGAAGTATAGGTATTGATAAATACGGAAATATTGGAATGGGTTTTACAGTGATGAATGATAATCCTGAAGAACCTCTATACCCTACTTTGAGATTCACAGGCAGATATGCCGGAGATCCTCTGGGGGTTATGACATTCCAGGAAGAAACTGTGGCTGAAAGTACCGTTCCCAATAATAGTAATCGGTATGGAGATTACGCCCACACCAGTATCGATCCCATTGATAATGAAACTTTTTGGTACAATGGGGAGTATTTTATGGGGGGATCACGCCTAAATAAAGTGGGTGTTTTTAAAATAGCACCTCAATTCGCTAAAGATGTTGGGGTGACAGCCATTCTTGCCCCCGTCTCTGCTACTCTTGGTAGTGAAGAGAAAATAACTGTCACACTTAGAAATTTTGGAAGTGAACCTCAGTCAAATTTTGAAATCTGGTATAGAGTAGGATCGAATGATTGGGTAAGAGAAATGTTTACCGGAACAATTGCACCTACGAGTCAAATTGAGTTTACCTTCGCCCAGGCTGCTGATCTCTCACGCGTTGGAGATAGCTATGAGATCCTGGTAAAGACCAACCTGGTGGGTGACAGGGATTTTGGCAATGATTTCCATGCAGAAACAATTATCAATTTACCTCCTAAGGACATTGGTGTGACAGAAATTCACAGCCCAGTATCAGATAATGACCTTGGAATAGAGGATGTTGTCGTAAGCATACAGAATTTTGGGGGAGAGCCCCAGAGTAATTTTGAAATTGGATACCGGCTTGATGATGGTGAATTCATTAGAGAGACAGTAAGTGAAACCGTCTTACCAAATTCGGAGATCTCTTACACCTTTACACAGCCTGTGGACGTTAGCGAGAGTGGGATTTATTTAATTACTGTTTCCACTTTTCTGGCGGGAGATTCAGGGCCTGATAACGACAGCTCAAGTCAAACTTTTGCCAATCTCAGCTGTATCCCCGATGGTTCTTCCTGTGCTTTTGCCGATGGAATAAATGCCTTTTATCTTGAAGAAATAGTCAATACTAATATTTACTGTACTACCGGCTACAATAATTTTATTGGGATGTCTACCCGGCTGGATCGCCAAAGAGGAGTATACCAGGTGGGAGTAAGATCTAATTCGACCAGCGAATTCTCCATGTGGATAGATTTTAATGACAATGCGGTATTTGAACCCGAAGAAATGCTGGTTCGATCGGGTGATCTTAGATCATCAAATTTAATAACCATCTTTGAATTTAATATACCTGAAGATGCCCCGCTGGGGGAACATATTTTACGTGTCAGAGCAGGGGATCCCCGTTTTCAGGGGAATGTCAGTGATCCATGTAGTGTAATGCAATTTGGAACTACAGATGATTATTCCGTCGTTATTGTAGATGGACTTGAAGAGTCAGAAATTCAGCAGGGGGAATTAGTGATAAGTTCTTCAGGAGAGAATATCTTTGACATTCGGTTTACAACTACATATCAAAATCCGCTATGGTTAACTGTACACAACCTGTTAGGACAAAAACTGGTGGAGAATATGGTGCGTAAAGGTCAGAATACATTTCCTTATACGCGGGATACATCGGGTAAAGAACTTGGTAGTTATCTTTATACATTAGATATGTCTTATGCCGCACCGGGAGTTTACCTGGTAAGATTGGGCACCCGGGAAGAAGGACGGGTGCAGCGAATATTAGTTAAAACAGCAAAATTTTCAGAATCAGAATGAAGATAATTTCTTACAATGTCAATGGAATTAGAGCAGCAATAAGAAAAGGATTTATAGAATGGCTTGATAAAACAAATGCCGATGTAGTTTGTCTCCAGGAGATCAAAGCGACTCCAGAGCAGTTTGATCAGGAACCCTTTGAAGAACTCGGCTATAAATTCAACTCCTGGTTTCCGGCAGTTAAAAAAGGCTACAGCGGAGTAGCTATCCTTAGTAAAATAGAGCCCAAAAATGTCATTTTTGGAACCGGAATAGATTACATGGATTTTGAAGGGCGCAATGTAAGGGTAGATTTTGAAGATTTTTCGGTGATGAGCATGTATTTACCCTCGGGAACGAATATTAACAGGCTGGAACATAAGCTTCAGTATATGGCCGATTTTCAGGAATATGTTGATGAGCTGAAACAGGATCTTCCTCACCTGGTGATCTGTGGAGATTATAATATTTGCCATGAAGAAATTGATATTCATGATCCTGTAAGGCTAAAGAACACCTCCGGTTTTCTACCGGTGGAGAGGGAATGGCTTGGTAACTTTATGAAGAGCGGATTTGTTGACTCTTTCAGACAGTTCAATGCTGAACCTGGTCATTACTCTTGGTGGAGTTATAGGGCTGGAGCACGTGGAAATAATAAGGGCTGGAGAATTGACTACCATCTGGTGAGTGAACCCTTGCAGGACCGGGTGAAACGTGCAGTAATTTTACCCGATGCGCAACATAGTGATCATTGTCCCGTTCTTTTGGAAATAGAATAGATCGACCAAATAATATTTATCCCCCCATTATGAAAAAATATTTTTTTATTGCCTTTTTAAGCAGTTCTGTTCTGCTTACCTCCTGTGTGTCTTCAAAGGTTTATAAGGATCTCGAAAGTCGACATGCTCAGTTGCAGGATGAAAACCGTGAGCTCTCACGCAATTACAGGGATCTTCAATCCCGTAATGAGAAAAATGAAGCAGATCTTGCTGCACTTCAGGCCGAATATGAAAAGACAAAAGCTGAACGCGATATGCTTCAGGAGCAGTACAACACTACAAGGACCAGCTATGAAAAGTTAAAAACTTCCTATGATGCATTGGAGGCGAACAGTTCTTCTGCACTTGCTGAAAATTCAAAAAGGAACAGAGAATTACTTGCAGAACTGGACAACAAGGAAAGAGCCCTGGTTGCTGAAAAGGCTAGACTTGAAAAGCTGGAGAAAGATCTGGCTGCCCGTTCAAAGAGAGTTGATGAATTAGAGAGTGTTATCGCTGCTAAGGATGCTAAAATGAATGCTCTTAAAAATGCCATTTCCAAGGCCCTTGTAAATTTTGAAGGCAAAGGTCTTACCGTGGAGCAAAGGGATGGTAAGGTCTATGTTTCTATGGAGAACAAACTTCTGTTTAGTTCCGGAAGCTGGGCAGTTGGGTCCGAAGGGAAAAAAGCTGTGCAGCAACTTGCATCGGTACTCGCTCAAAACCCCGATATCGCAGTACTAATAGAAGGACATACCGATAACGTGCCGTATAATGGAAGCGGTCAATTGAATGATAACTGGGACCTGTCTACTAAGAGAGCTACTTCCATTGTCCAGTTACTGCAGCAAAATCGCGATATAGATCCTCAAAATCTTACGGCTGCAGGGAGGGGAGAATTCGCTCCTGTAGCAACAAATGATACCGCAGAAGGCAGGGCAAAGAATCGCAGGATAGAAGTGATCCTCACTCCCAAACTTGATGAGATCAATAAACTGCTTCAGGAAATAGAATAACTAAAGGGGTCGTGCCAGACTTTTGTGGATATAGAAATTTTCCTCTCCGAGTCTGGCATGATACCAATCTGTCGTTTCTCCTAAGAACTTCAACGTATCGTTTGGTTTAACCTGTGTTGTGATCTCAGCTTTCGTGGAAGGTCCTTTCCGTAGATTTGCAGTGCCTGTAGAAAGGAGATAATCTGAAGCTGCAATAGGTGCTATTTTCTCCGGTTTGGCAGTTTGAAATACATAGGGTAAAGGATTCTGAGCTCCCCTATATCCTTTATATATTCCAAAATGTAAATGTGGTGCGGTTGTTTTAGCATTCCCTGTATTTCCCACGAGGCCCAGGGTATCACCGGGAGAGACTCTCATTCCGGGGGTGGCAATAATACTGTCCAGATGAGCATAATATAAGGATTGTCCCCGCTTGCCATCTCTAAGCCATACCTGTTTACCACCTAGTCCTTTATTTGCTGTTGAAGAGACTCTGCCTTCGGTTACGGCAACTACAGGCGTTCCACGTGTTGCAAATATATCTATGCCTTCATGGCTTCGGCGGCCACCATCACGAACAGCCCCCCAAAAACTCTGAACTGAAGCATTTCCTTTTCCTGCGACAGGAAAGATATACACGGGTTCTTTAAATACGCTTAAGCTGAAAGAGGATGTGGAATTTATTTCCGGCTGAAGCAACAGCTTATAGATTCCCGGCTCATTCACTTCCTGCTGCAGGATTTTTGTGTTGAATTCAGCTGACTTAATATGCTCATAAGTAACTACCGAATCTATCTCCTGCCGGAAGAGATCAATAAACACGAGAGGATTAACAGAGTCGGTATCCACAGAAACCTGTAGGCGTTCCCCCGGATTAAGAGAAAAGTTGTAAGTATAGACCTTTGGAGCAGTGGGAGAGAATTTCCCCGTTTCGGCATAGGGAAGGGCAATAGCTATACTATCGTATAGTGCACTCTCAAAAGCTTGTTTCCATTGGGAAAAAGCTAGAGAATCCTTTTCATAATCACGTTCATACTTTTCTCTTGCCGTAGGTTTATCAAAAATGTCTTTCACTTTGTTTACCCTGGAACAGGAAGTGACACCTGCTAATCCAAAAAGGACCAGGAAACTGAATATCAGTAGTGGGTTTTTCTTTTTCACTTGGTGTAAAATGCAGAAAGTATGCCAATTAAGAACAGGTTTTCTTCAGCCCTATATATTTCAAAAATCTCATTTTCAGGAAAGTTTGGATTTTCCTATATTTAAGAGGAAGAAATCTTAAATGGAAATACAAACTATTCTTGATGGCTACCGTTCAATAATTTTTGTTTACTGACCATAAATAATTAGTATGGAAAAATTAAATCTATAGGAAATAATTATAATATTTTTAGGTATTAATCTTCTAAAACCTCTCTCAAATGGAAAAAAATGAACATAGAAACTCTCCCGGAACTCATAAGGTTTGGGAGGTAAACGAATCCAGCAGGTGCCCTTTTTTGGGTGGTGCGATGAACAAAACCGCCGGCAGTGGAACCTCAAACCGCGATTGGTGGCCAAATCTTCTTAATTTATCTATTCTAAGACAACATTCGAACCTTTCCGATCCCATGGGGGAGGATTTTAATTATGCCGAAGAATTTAAAAGCCTTGATCTTAAAGCAGTAAAAAAAGATCTTCAGGATCTAATGACTGACTCACAGGATTGGTGGCCGGCAGATTACGGTCACTACGGGGGATTATTCATACGCATGGCATGGCACAGTGCCGGTACCTACCGAATAACCGATGGGCGTGGAGGAGCCAGTTCGGGATCCCAGCGTTTTGCACCTTTGAACAGCTGGCCCGATAATGCTAATCTCGACAAGGCCCGCCTCCTTCTTTGGCCGATTAAGAAAAAATACGGGCGAAAAATTTCCTGGGCAGACCTAATGATCCTGACAGGTAATGTTGCCTTAGAGTCTATGGGCTTTCAAACTTTCGGATTTGGTGGTGGTCGTGAAGATATATGGGAGCCCGAGGAAGATATTTACTGGGGTTCTGAAGGAGAATGGGTTGGAAATAAAGAGCGCTATGCAAACGACAATAAATTAGAACAACCTCTTGGAGCTTCTCACATGGGTTTAATCTACGTAAATCCTGAAGGACCTAATGGCAACCCGGATCCTCTTGGATCGGCCAAGGACATTAGGGAAACCTTTGGACGTATGGCGATGAATGATTATGAAACTGTGGCTTTGATCGCAGGCGGCCATACCTTTGGGAAAACTCATGGAGCGGCAGATCCTGTAGAGAATGTGGCTGCAGAACCTGCAGGTGCGCCTATTGAAGAACTGGGACTGGGTTGGAAAAATAAATTTGGCTCGGGTAAAGGACCGGATACCATCACCAGCGGAATTGAAGGAGCCTGGACTCAGACTCCTACGCAATGGAGTAATAATTTTTTTGAAAATCTCTTTGGTTTCGAATGGGAATGCCATAAAGGACCAGGGGGTGCTTTCCAGTGGAAACCTAAAGATGGTGCAGGCGAAGGTTTAATACCAGATGCTTTTGATCCCAATAAGAAGCATGCACCTTTCATGCTCACTTCGGACATTGCTTTGCGTGAGGATCCGGAATATTATAAGATCTCCAAACATTTTCATGAAAATCCAGATGAATTTGCAGATGCTTTTGCCAAAGCCTGGTATAAATTAACTCACCGGGATATGGGACCGGTTTCCCGTTATCTGGGGCCTGAAGTTCCTTCGGAAGAATTGATTTGGCAAGACCCCGTGCCGGCAGTTGATCATGATCTGATTGACAAGAATGATATTGCCGCACTTGAGAAAATGATCTTCAAGTCTGGGCTTGAAGTTTCCCAATTAGTATCCACTGCGTGGGCATCGGCTTCTACCTTTAGAAATTCAGATAAACGTGGCGGTGCAAACGGGGCACGAATTCGCCTTGCACCACAAAGACATTGGGAAGTAAATAATCCGCCCCAATTGCAGCAGGTGATAATGAAACTTGAGGAAATTCAGGAAGATTTTAATAATAGTCAGAATGGAAATAAGAAAGTCTCACTTGCCGATCTTATTGTTTTAGGAGGATGTCTGGCAGTTAAAAAAGCCGCAAAAGATGCAGGCTTTGACATTGGAGTGCCTTTCGCACCTGGTCGTACGGATGCTACAGAGGAACAAACCGACATAGAAGCCTTTGAAGCCCTGGAGCCAAATGCTGACGGATTCAGGAATTATGCAAGGAACAGGGACAATATCGAAGCTTCAGCCGAAGAGATGCTGGTTGATAAGGCACAGCTTCTGGGTCTAACAGCTCCCGAAATGACTGTCCTATTAGGCGGAATGCGGGTACTCGACACTAATTACAACGGTTCAAAACATGGTGTCTTTACCGATAGACCGGGAGAACTTACTAATGATTTCTTTGTGAACCTGCTTGATATGCGTACAACCTGGAAAGCAAAATCTGATTCTCAACATGTTTTTGAAGGCAGTGATCGTATCTCAAATGAAGTCAAATGGACAGGAACAAGAGTGGATCTCATTTTTGGCTCTAATTCTGAACTGAGGGCACTTGCAGAAGTTTATGCCTCCAATGATGCAAAGGAGAAGTTTGTCAGAGACTTCGTAAAAGCCTGGGATAAGGTGATGAACCTGGATCGTTTTGAAATTAAGAACTGATCTTTAACTGCATATTTGCTGTGTAAACTATAAGGAGGTCTTTTTGGGACCTCCTTAATTTTTTCGGCAGGCCTTGAATGTATTCCATATTTTTGTCAGTTATATAATTAAAAATTGAGTATTTTCTTTAGAAAGTGTTAATTCTACTTATGTTTTCTTATTATGTAATAACTTTATTGTTTAACCAAAACATGAAGTTATGATCAAGATCTTAGCAGTTATAATGTTAATTGGAGGTGGAATTGCACTCATCATGGGTGTACTGGGAATATTTGGCAGTCTTGCCTTAATGTTCAGCCCATGGGCATTGGCTATCCTGGGTTTCATATTTTTCATCGCCGGAATTTCCATGCTTAAGTACAGGAAAGATACAGATGAGGTAGCTTCAGAACACAGACAGAGATAACTATAAAGTAACAGAACCGCTCCAAAAAGAGCGGTTCTGTTACTTTATAGTAATTCTGTTTAAAACCGAAACTAATGAGCTGCCGGATTTTCTCTCTCTTTAGGATCTTCTTTCTGATTCACCTCATTTAAGAATTGAAGTGTGCCTTTTTTGAATACCAGGGTCACCCAAACAAATAGCTGACTACATCTTCAATCTTTGAAGTTTTTTGGATCTTAATGATAAAGTTATTTTTTGGGATCTTACTTTGTGTAGAGATGATTATGGAGCTAAACCCCAATTTTTCAGCTTCCATAATTCTTTGTTCTACACGCGTCACCGGGCGTACTTCTCCTGCAAGTCCAACTTCTGCTGCAAAACAAATATCTTTAGGTACGGCAATGTCTTCATTTGAAGAGAGAATGGCAGCCACTACTGCCAGATCCAGGGCCGGGTCGTCTACAGAGATACCACCGGTAATATTCAAAAAAACATCTTTTGCTCCCAACCTGAATCCTGCCCTTTTTTCCAGTACGGCTAGCAGCATGTTCAATCGCTTGGCATTATAGCCGGTTGCCGAACGTTGAGGGGTGCCGTAAACTGCCGAACTTACCAGGGCCTGTATTTCGATCATAAGCGGTCGCACGCCTTCCAGAGTTGCAGCTATTGCAGTGCCGCTTAGATCCTCTTCATTCTTTGAAATAAGAATTTCTGATGGGTTACTCACCTCCCGAAGCCCGTTTCCCTGCATTTCATATATTCCAAGTTCATGGGTGGAGCCAAATCGATTTTTATGTGCTCTCAAAATCCTGTACACATGATTGCGATCTCCTTCGAATTGAAGAACTGTGTCTACCATATGCTCCAGTACTTTAGGTCCCGCAATGCTGCCTTCTTTGGTGATGTGACCGATTAAAATAACAGGAGTAGCTGTTTCTTTGGCGTATTTTATTAATTCTGCAGTACATTCTCTTATCTGCGAAATGCTGCCGGGACCACTTTCGATATAGTCACTATGAAGAGTTTGTATGGAATCAATAATGACTATCTCGGGCGCAAGTTTCTCGATTTGCTGAAAGATATTCTGGGTTTTGGTCTCAGTGAGTATGAAGCAGTTATTGGAATCTGGATTGATTCTTTGTGCTCTCATTTTTATTTGTTGCTGACTTTCTTCACCTGAAACGTACAGCGTTTTATACCTTAAATTCAGGGAGATTTGTAAGAGCAGCGTGCTTTTTCCAATTCCCGGTTCTCCACCTAAAAGGGTAAGGGACCCGGGAACTATGCCGCCACCTAACACACGGTCCAGCTCCTGGTCATTGGTTTTGAGTCTTTCTTCTTTCGATGTTTCAATCTCCGAAATTCGAAGGGGTTTTGCCACTCTTTTAACTACCGGTGAAGAAGGGGATTTCCAGGATTGTTTTTCAGTTTTTTCCAGGATCTCTTCAACCAGAGTATTCCATTCTTTGCAGGAATTACATTGGCCCTGCCATTTGCTGTGTTGTGTACCGCAATTTTGACAGTAAAATGAGGTTTTTAGTTTAGCCATTAAGGTTAAGCTTCAGAAATGAACAGCTAATAACCGAAATCTTGCTTAATTAATTCAGCTTTTTTCAGCATAAAATCGACAGTGACGAAGGCTACTTCCTCCTGCCCGTACGCACTTTGGTAGGTTTTCATAGCCTTTTTAGGTCTTCCACTGGCTTCATAGGCCCGGGCAAGATAATATGTTCCCAATGCCGATGATGGATATTGTTTTCGTGCCAGTTCACCCAATCGCTCCAGGTCATCCCAGTTCTGAATAAATTCAAGAGCTTTGCCTACAGCCAAAAAATCGTTCACCCTTACGTTCTTTTGAATCCCAAAATTGTTGTTGATAACCTCATATTTTTTGGTTAAATAATCGAAAGGTGAGTTTCCTTCCATTACAATTTCATCATATTCTTTTAATCCAATAGGTTTGTAAGAGGAGAAAATATGTTCAAGAGCACCAGGTAATGCTTTGCTGACAAGGGTATAATGAGTGGCAGCATCGAATTCTTCAAAACGGTATTTTAAATTGGGATGATCTAATCCGCTAAGCTGTTTATCCAGACCCTTTATTTCTTTTTTAAGATCTGGGATATCATTTGATCCTGTGCATAAATAAAACCATGTTGATTTGGCCTGAACCCGGAGTGATTCGACCAGGCGATTGGCCATTTCGGGTGCGAGATCGGGACTTAAATTGATATAGGCATGAAACAATGGTTCCGGCTTGAACAGGTAATAATTGAGGAAGTTGGATGTAATATCATGTCCTGCAATGGCCACAAATTTTGAGGTACGATAGGTGTTATCAAGAAAAGGCAAAAGCTCCATTCCCACAAATTCAAAAAACTTGGCTCCTTTTTTTTCAGGTAAATAGCGTTGAGGATCATACATGCTGTCTTCATCACGGCTGTTAACCTGGTTTACCCCTACCACAATAGCTTCCGGAATTTCATCCCAGTAGGAGTAATAATCCACATTCCCGGCCATAGGTTCGAAAAGATAATCCCCATCTAATACGATTATTAAGGGGTATTTCTTTTGTGAGTTTTGATCGTAGTTACGGGGCAACTGAATCTTTAGCTCTCGTTCATTGCCTAATCTTGAGGAGTTAATGGTTTTGTAAAGTGTCTGAGAAAAGCTCAACTGAGCCACAAAAAATATTAGAATAAAGAAGTATAATTTCCTCATATGCAGTAGGTTTTTTCCTAAAGCAATATATATATTATTTCTTTTGATTGTAAAGTGGGAGAAATAATAGGGAAAAACCTCCTAATACCACAACCATTAGGGTTTGAGATCCCCACATGATCCAGCCGAAAGCTTCCCCCGCCTGTTGGTTAATTCCAAAAAGAAGCAGAACTGCACCCATTGCGATAGGATAGATTCCTATCCCGCCATTTGTTGTGGTTATGGCAAAGGTTCCTACTATAAAGGCGGCCATAAAACCTGCTATGGTAAGAGAATTTGTTTCGGGGATGGCGTATTTGATCACGTAAAACATAAGCAGATACATTACCCATATGAAAAGAGTGTGCAGTAAAAATTCTTTTTTTCTTTTCATCTTCAGAATGCTGCGCATGCCTTCCAGGAGTCCGCGGGCGAATTCCCTAATCTTGATCATATATCTGTGGCTGGACCTTCTTATGAGATTCAGGAACAGGATTCCGATGAATACCATTGCAAGAAAAATTCCTATCGTAAGGAAGGGATTTATATCATTAGCCCTGAAGTAGGAGATGAGCTGCTCTGTCTGGATAAGGAATCCAATGATAGTAATGATAAGTACCATAGCCAGATCGGCAATCCTCTCTGATACTATTGTGCCAAAGGCTTTGTCAAAGGGCACCTTTTCATACGTGGCCAGGGTGGCACCTCTTAATACCTCTCCGGAGCGGGGTACGCCTAGGTTGGCAAGATATCCGCTCATAACCGCCATAAAACTATTGGCAAACCGGGGCCTGTAACCCAAAGGTTCTAAGAGGTACTTCCATCTGTATGCACGGGAAAGGTGAGAAAGGACACCAAAAAAAACACTTAACCACACCCATTCCATATCGGCAAGTTTGATGTTGTTCCAAAGCTCCTGCCGTTCCTGTGGCGTAGCGCTGCTTAAAGAATACCAAATCAGGAAAACTCCCAATAATAGAGGAAGAAATGTTTTGGAAAACTTTAAAAGCTGTTTCTTCAAAATTTAATTCAGCAGGTTGTTTTCTTCATTAGGGAAGACCAGTGCAGGTTTGAAATTCTTGGCCTCTTCAATGTCCATTATGGCATAGGTAATAAGAATAAGCACATCTCCTTTGGCAACTTTACGTGCTGCTGCGCCATTAAGAGTAATCTCACCGCTGTTACGAGGTCCGGGAATAGCATAGGTCTCCAGGCGTTCCCCGTTATTATTATTCACTATTTGAACCTTCTCTCCTTCAATGATATTGGCCGCATCCATAAGATCTTCGTCTATTGTAATGCTCCCAATATAATTGAGATCTGCTCCGGTTACTTTAACGCGATGAATTTTAGATTTTACAACGTGAATTTGCATGTTGCTAATTTAGAGCTATATTATCAATTAACCTTATCTCACCCGAATAAGCAGCAATAAAGGCCCGGTATTTTATGTTATTTTCTATATCCCGTATACTGGTTAAGGTATCGGCATTTGCAATCTCAAAATATTCCAGTTCCAAACCAGGATAGGATTCAAACTCCTGAGAAACCCAGGTGTTGATCTCTGTTGCACTTTTTGTGCCAAAATCCTCCTTTACCTGTTGCAGGATACTATATATGAACGAAGCTTTTTGTCGCGCTTCGGGGCTTAACCTTTCATTCCGGGAACTTCGGGCCAATCCATTGATCTCACGGTGTATAGGGCAGCCAACGATCTCCACTTTAAGATTTTGTTTTTCAACAAGCTTCTTTATAATTTGTAACTGTTGATAGTCCTTTTCTCCAAAGAAAGCCTTATCTGGTTCAACCATTTCAAATAGCTTCTTTACAATGGTCCCAACTCCATTAAAATGTCCTTTCCGGAATCTTCCCTCCATTTGATGTTCCAGACCATCGAAAGAGAACTCTTCAGAAATAATTTGATCCCCATAGATTTCAGAAGCCGGAGGGGAAAAAATTAAAACATCCCGGTCAACCTCATTAATCTTTGCTACATCCTGGTCAAGGGTGCGGGGATATTTTTCAAGGTCACTGGGGTTATCGAACTGGGTAGGGTTTACAAAGATGCTCACTACAACCTTATCACAGGCAGAAATAGCTTGTTTAATAAGGGAAAGATGCCCTTCGTGCAAGGCCCCCATAGTGGGTACAAAACCTATGCTCTTTTTTTCATTCTTTAAAGCTTTAATGTGCTTTTTGAGAGCATCCTTCTCCTTAAAAATCTGCATTTTATTCAAACTTAGCGGGGTGCAAACTTAATATAATACTGGCAATCTGCATAAAATTTTGTATTTTTGCGTGTTTTTATTTCACAACAGCATTTAAAGTGATCCTATGAAAGATAAGAGGATATTGTACGTATCATCTGAAGTTATTCCCTATTTACCCGAGACTGAAATTTCATCTATGTCATTTGAAGCCCCCAGAATGGTGAATAGCCATGGTGGCCAAATACGTATTTTTATGCCTCGTTTCGGAAATATAAATGAGCGCAGGCACCAGCTTCATGAGGTGATAAGGTTATCGGGAATGAATCTTGTCATTAACGATCTTGATATGCCACTTATCATTAAAGTTGCCTCTATTCCCAAGGAGAGAATGCAGGTGTATTTTATTGATAATGAAGATTATTTTAAGAGGAAAGCTACTCTTACCGATGAAGAAGGAAATCTTTTTCCCGATAACGATGAGAGAGCAATCTTTTTTGCCAAAGGAGTAATTGAAACGGTCAAAAAACTTAACTGGGCACCAGACATTATTCATGTTAACGGATGGTTATCCTCCATGCTGCCACTATATCTCAGGAACTATTACGGCAATGAGCCGCTATTTAATACGGCAAAAATTGTTACCTCTGTATACAATCAGGACTTCGAAGGGACGTTAGATAATGACATGTACAAAAAAGTGCTCTTTGATGGCTTGGAGAACGATCAGGTAAAACATTTGAAAAAGCCTACCTATGTCAATTTGATAAAAACCGCAGTAGATAACTCTGATGCTGTGATTATCGCAGGAGATAATATTCCTGAAGAACTAAAAAAATATTTAAGTAAACTTGCCAAGCCCGTGTTGGATTACAAAAACAGAGAGGAATTTGCTCAGGCTTACCAGGAATTCTATACCAAACAGGTACTCTCTTAATTAGAAATAAATTTAATGAATTTAAAGAATAAGATGTTGAAAATAACAACAGTTGTAGCTGTTGTTTTTTCGTTTATAGCTTGTGAAGACGATTTCGAAACTATAGGCAGCGGTGTTATTGGAGAACCGGGATTTAATGCAGCTCTTTATGATGAAGCAGAAATCAGCGCCCGCACTTTTACACCCGAAGCCGTGCAAACCAATAACCTGCAGCTTAACCTGCTGGGAGTTTATAGCGATCCCTTGTTTGGGACGCAGGAAGCTAATATTTTATCCAGCGTTATCCTGACTACCCCTAATCCCGATTTTGGTACCGAGCCCGTATTGGATAGTGTTGTATTGTCTATCCCTTATTTTTCCCGGGAAGTCATCGAAGAAGGTGAAACCGAATATAAATTAGACTCCATCTATGGCAGTGGTCCCATAAAGCTTTCTGTAATAGAGTCAAAGTTTTTTCTAAATAATCTTGACCCCGAAACAGATTTCCAACAGAGTCAGAAATATTACTCCAATATGGAGCCCCGTATTCTAAACAATTCAGGAGCTCTGCTTTACGAGAATGAAAATTTCACTCCCTCTGCGCAATCTCTCACCGAGTATGCTCCGGGAAATAACGGGGAAATAGACACCCTTACCCTTGCCCCTGCACTTCGTGTAAAGCTTAATAAGGATTTTTTTCAGAATAAAATTCTGGATAATCAGGGGAGTTCAGATCTGCTTAACTTTAACAACTTCAGGGATTATTTTAGGGGAGTTTATTTAAAGGCAGATCAGGTAGGTGATAACGGCAGTATGATGCTTTTAAATGTTCAACAGGAAAATTCAGGGATCACACTTTATTATAGAACCAATGTTCCGGACAGCAGAGATGAAGATGAGGATGATGACCTGGAGGAGTTGGTAGAAGTAAGAAGATCCTATAAACTCAATTTTGGTAATAGCCGGGTGAATACTTTTAACCAGGAAATGCCAGATTTTAATGATGATGAAAACCTGTTTCTTAAAGGTGGAGAGGGGTCTATGGCTGTTATTGAGCTTTTTTCGGGTCCTGATACTGATAATGACGGCGTCTCCGATGAACTTGAATTTTTAAGGGAAAACAATTGGCTGATAAATGAAGCCAATCTGGTTTTTCATGTGAATCGAAATTATATGACCGGATTGAGAGAGCCGGAGAGAGTCTATTTGTATGACCTGGATAATAGGAGAGTGCTGGTAGATTATGTGCTGGATTCACAGGGGCAAATGAATAATCCTTCCTCGGTTTCAAATAACCGGCATCTGGTTCCTTTAGAGAGGGATGAGAATGGGAATGGTATTAAATACAGGGTGAGAATCACCGGACATATTAATGAAATTCTGAATAATGAAGCAGCAAATGTTCGTCTGGGACTTGTTGTTTCTCAGAACGTAAATCTTATTTCAATGTCTTCCGTTTTGCCCGGAGAAGAGGTGGAGGTCACAGGTGTGCCGGTTTCCTCTATTATTACGCCGCTCGGAACTGTCTTATATGGTCCTGATGCCGAAGATGACGATAAGAGACTAAAATTAAATATTTATTATACAGAACCAAAGAATTAGATTATGTGTGGAATAGTTGGGTACATTGGGTATAGAGATGCCTATCCCATTGTTTTGAAGGGACTTCAAAGACTGGAGTACAGGGGGTATGATAGTGCGGGAATCGCTCTGTTTGATGATAAAGAGTTGAAATTGTGCAAGACCAAAGGTAAGGTTGCCGATTTAAAAGAAAAGCTGGAGAATGAAATTGATACTTCAGGAACTCTGGGTATTGGCCATACCCGCTGGGCGACACACGGGGTGCCGAATGATGTAAATTCGCATCCTCATGTTTCGAATTCGGGAAATCTCGTGATCATTCATAATGGGATCATTGAAAATTATGAATCTCTAAAAAAGGAATTGATCAAAAGGGGATATAAGTTTCATTCAGATACAGACACAGAAGTACTGGTGAATCTTATAGAGGATGTTATAAAAAAGGAAGATGTAAAGCTTGGGAAAGCTGTGCAAATTGCTTTGAATCAAACAATAGGAGCATATGCAATTGCGGTGTTTGATAAGGCTAAGCCAAATGAAATTGTAGTAGCAAGACTGGGAAGCCCTCTGGCAATAGGAGTTGGAGAAGATGAATATTTTATAGCTTCAGATGCCTCTCCATTCATTGAGTTTACTAATAATGCAATTTACCTTGAAGATGGTGAAATGGCCGTGGTGAGAAGGAACAAGGGAGTTAAGGTGAGAAAGATCAAAGATGATTCGTTAGTTGATCCCTACATTCAGGAGCTTCAGTTAAACCTTGAGCAGATCGAAAAAAATAATTTCGACCACTTTATGCTGAAGGAGATCTATGAACAGCCAAGTGCAATTAGAGATACTTACCGCGGAAGATTACTTGCTGAAGAGGGTATTATCAGAATGGCGGGGATAGATGATAACCTGGAGCGTTTTCTTAATGCCCGAAGAATTGTTATTGTTGCCTGTGGTACTTCCTGGCATGCCGGGCTGGTAGCCGAATATGTGTTTGAGGATCTGGCGAGAATTCCTGTAGAAGTAGAGTATGCTTCAGAATTCCGTTACAGAAATCCTATTATAAATTCCGATGATATTGTGCTTGCAATATCACAGAGTGGTGAGACTGCCGATACCATGGCGGCAATTAAGCTTGCAAAGGAAAAAGGCGCATTCGTTTTTGGAGTGTGTAATGTGGTTGGATCTTCAATTTCGAGAGAGACCAATGCGGGTGCTTACACTCATGCCGGGCCTGAAATTGGTGTGGCTTCGACAAAAGCATTTACAACTCAAATCACAGTTCTTACCCTTATAGCTTTAAAGCTGGCCAAGGCTAAAGGAAGTATTTCAAATACAGATTATCATATGCACCTGCAGGAATTGGAGACCATTCCGCAGAAAATTGAAGTTGCCTTAAAGCAAAATGATCATATTAAAGAAGTTGCTTTAAAATATAAAGATGCCCGTAATTGTCTGTATCTGGGACGCGGATTTAATTTCCCCGTAGCTTTAGAAGGTGCTCTTAAATTAAAGGAGATATCTTATATCCATGCAGAAGGTTATCCTGCGGCCGAGATGAAACACGGACCCATAGCCCTTATTGACGAAGAGATGCCGGTGGTGGTGATCGCTACCCGCAAAGGACACTATGAAAAAGTTGTGAGTAATATCCAGGAGATCAAATCCAGGCAGGGTAAGATCATCGGTATAGTGACCGAGGGTGATACGAGCGTTAGGGATCTTGCAGATCATGTGATTGAGGTGCCAGATACCATTGAAGCTCTTACGCCGCTTATCACAACCATTCCGTTGCAGCTGCTTTCTTATCATATTGCGGTCCTGCTTGGCAAAGATGTTGACCAACCCAGGAACCTCGCAAAATCGGTTACGGTTGAATAAAACTTAGATCATCATTATTAAATAAAAACCTGCGGCAGAAAAGTCGCAGGTTTTTTTATACCTCCCCAAAATGGCTTTTCCAATTGGATTTTGGTCTTAAAAATAATCAGGATGTTCAGGTTAGAAAAAGTTATTATTTCTCTTATAGACTTTTATACAAAAAAACTATCTTTGCAGCCTGAAAAAGAGACGGACTTTTATAATAGATTAAAAAGTTGTTACGGGTTCTTTTTTAGTTATTTATAAAAACACAATATTAAAGGAATAGATAATGTCTAAAGTTACAGGTAAAGTTGCACAAGTTATCGGCCCTGTTGTTGACGTGAAGTTCGACACAGAGAATGCTGAATTGCCAAGGATCTTCGATTCTCTTGAGATTACCAGGAAAGATGGATCAATATTGGTTCTTGAGGTTCAATCTCACATTGGTGAAGACACAGTAAGAACGGTTTCTATGGACTCAACCGATGGTTTGAGCCGTGGCGTAGAAGTTTTTGCAACAGGAGCTCCTATCCAGATGCCAATTGGAAAAGAAGTTTTTGGTCGTTTGTTCAACGTGATCGGGGATGCCATTGATGGTCTTGGAAATCTGCCTAAAGCAAATGAAAATGGTCTTCCTATTCACAGGGAGTCTCCAAAATTCGAAGATTTATCTGTTTCGACAGAAGTACTATATACAGGAATCAAGGTAATCGACCTTATTGAGCCTTACGCAAAAGGAGGTAAAATTGGCCTTTTTGGAGGTGCAGGGGTTGGTAAGACTGTATTGATCCAGGAATTAATTAACAATATTGCAAAAGGACATGGTGGTCTTTCGGTATTCGCAGGAGTAGGGGAAAGAACACGTGAAGGAAATGACCTTTTGAGAGAGATGCTTGAATCTGGTATTATAAAATACGGTGATGATTTCATGCATTCAATGGAAGAAGGTGGATGGGATCTTGAAAAAGTTGATAAAACAGCGCTTCTTGATTCAAAAGCAACATTCGTATTCGGGCAGATGAACGAACCTCCCGGGGCACGTGCCCGTGTGGCTTTATCTGGTCTTACCATTGCGGAGTATTTCCGTGATGGTGCCGGAGAAGGGCAGGGGAAAGACGTACTATTCTTCGTAGATAACATTTTCCGTTTTACACAGGCAGGTTCTGAGGTGTCTGCACTTCTTGGACGTATGCCATCTGCGGTAGGTTATCAGCCTACACTTGCAACAGAGATGGGTGCGATGCAGGAGCGTATTACTTCTACCAAGAATGGGTCTATTACATCTGTACAGGCGGTTTACGTACCTGCAGATGACTTGACTGACCCGGCGCCTGCTACAACTTTCGCCCACCTTGATGCAACCACAGTACTTTCGCGTAAGATTGCCGAGCTTGGTATTTATCCGGCGGTAGATCCTCTTGATTCAACATCAAGGATTCTTACTGCGGATATTCTTGGTGCAGATCACTATAACTGTGCTCAAAGAGTAAAAGAGTTGCTACAGAGATATAAAGAACTTCAGGATATTATTGCCATCCTTGGTATGGAAGAACTTTCTGAAGAAGATAAACTGGCTGTATCACGTGCAAGACGTGTTCAGCGTTTCCTTTCTCAGCCGTTCCATGTTGCCGAGCAGTTCACAGGACTTAAAGGAGTACTTGTAGACATTAAGGAAACCATCAAAGGTTTCAACATGATCATGGATGGAGAATTAGATCACCTTCCGGAAGCTGCATTCAACCTGAAAGGTACTATCGAAGAGGCTATCGAGGCCGGAGAAAAAATGTTAGCTGAAGCTTAATAGTATTGAGTACTGAGTAGTTAGTATTGAGATGAATTCTCTAACTACTCAATACTCAATTCTCAATACTAAAAATATGTATTTAGAAATAGTTACTCCGGAAGCCGTTCTGCTTAGTGCAGAGGTAGATTCTGTAAGTGTGCCGGGTGTGGAAGGTCAGTTTCAAATGCTGAATAATCACGCTCCTATAGTTTCTGTACTTACTAAAGGAGAGATCAAAGTCTTTACCCATTCTCATCCTGTAAAATCTGATGATCTGTCAAAAGATTTTAAAAGAGATGCAGCCGATAGTAAGATCCTTATTTTACAAGTTGATGGCGGAGTAGTAGAAATGAAAGACAATAAAGTTATTGTTTTAGCAGATTAAGCTGAACAAAATTTATTCCTATTATAAAAACCTGTTGCGAAAGCGACAGGTTTTTTTGTATTAAGGACTGAAAGGAAAATGCCGCTCCTCCGGAGCTCTGCGGTCTGAACTTTTTAGGATCTATAAACATTTCGCGCCTCCGGAGCTACTTTGGGATGCTGGACTAAAGCCCTGGAAGACGATTTTCTCTAACCCTCCGGCTGAAGCCGGAGATAAATTTATCCTGTGTACGGATTGAACTTCAGAGAGGCGGAATATTTATAGGACAAGGGCTTTGTTAAAAAAAAGAGCGCCAGAGGAGCGACCTATGAATTCGTAAATAACGAACTTTCAATGAGTTGCCACGGCTTTGGCCCGTGGACCAAAGACAAATGAAAATAAAGGCTTTAGCTCAACTGATCTATAGATCTTCTTCCCTATACTCTAAGATATCCCCGGGCTGACAATCTAACTCACGGCAAATTGCCTCCAGTGTCGAAAATCTTACCGCCTTGGCTTTCCCTGTCTTTAAAATAGAAAGATTGGCTGTTGTAATACCAATCTTTTCTGCCAGTTCATTGCTCTTCATTTGCCGCTTTTCGAGCATAAGGTCGAGGTTCACATAAATCGCCATGGTTTAGACCGTTAATTCATTTTCCTCTTTTAAAACTTTTGCATTTTGAAAGATCTTGCTCAGGTAAATGAAGAATAAGCCAATGGCAAGAATGAACCAAAAAGAGCCGAAGGATAATTCCATACCTAAATCAACTCCCACTTTTGATTCAAAAAGAATTTTTTCTAAAAATTCGATAAATCCTTTGGCAAGAGTAATGGTTATAATGAGTTTTCCCACCAGATTTAAAGTCGCTATCTGGAAACTGGTGTATAATTTTCCCTTTAAAAAGTTCCTGATCAGTTTCCTCATGATATAAACCGTATATAATATTAATCCCCCAATTACTAATTCTGCTGAAATGAGAATTACTGTGGAGGGAGTAATTTCTGTAAGGATATTACCATTTACGGTAATAGGATAAAAACTCTCTCCATGGCTAATCGTGATGATAAAAATAATAACAGCACTAAAAAATGTCAGGGCAAGAAGTATAAAGCAGATATCGAGAATAGTTTTTAAAAGAACCGGTTGTTTCATTTATTATTGTTTATCAATAACAAATATAGAAAAATTATTGAATATCAATAATTTTTCACACTTACGAAACCTTGAACCTTGAGTCACCTCTAAAAAGCCTAATTTCGAAAAGCTCTGAGAGGCTACTATTTGACGATTAAATTGTTGTTTCTTATTTGCATTATGATAAACGAGAAAATCAGAGGATTTTTAATGTTTAGAAGGTGAAAAAATCCAGAAAATAAAGAGTTTTGGGATTTCCCGGGACTCCAGGGACACATTTTCTCCATGTTTTTGGCTATCCTCACTAGATTTATCCACATTCCGCGGGCAAATGCCCACATTCGGTTCTTGATGAGCCCCCGATACCTGGTTTTTTTATTTCTAATGTTTACCACAAACTGAAATATAGTGGCTTCTACATTGTTTCTTCGCTGCTTTTCTTCCACAGG
>NZ_AUIG01000023.1 GCF_000423585.1 Salinimicrobium xinjiangense DSM 19287 | reverse complement strand
GAATAAAATAAAAGTGCTTACAGGCGTAGCCTGAAGCAATTAAAGTATGTAGGTTCCCCCCTCCGGGGATCACCTTTAGGTAATCCCTCTTTCTCGCAAAGAAATTACCCTCACCGTCGAAGGCTAAAATTATCAGGGAGCAGAGAAAAAGTTATATTTCTGTAACAAATTATAGAAAATTCCTACTAAATAATAAAGTCTTTTGCTTAAATGCTTTTGGCGTGTCATAAAAATTTAGAAATATGATCTGGTATAACATTAAAGGATTAGAAGATCTGCTCATAAACGGAAAGCTTTCCGATAAAGTGGCTTTCAATTACCTCTTCATTCATGTCACACTGTTTACTGTGACAGGTTATCTTCCTGAAGGCGACGGACCTTTCTGGGCCACCTGGGCACATTTGATCATAAGTGTAGTGGCAGTGGTCTGGGGAGTTAGAAAGACCTTTCAGATCAACCAGGCAGGAGATGGCAAAGATTACTTTAAACGCTTCATTTCGCTCTCCTTTGTGGCCGCAATTAATACCATTTTTGTGGCATTTGGATTAACTTTCATCCTGGTAATTTTCTACTTTATAGCAGAATACGTTTTTATTCCTTCCAATCAATTTCCGGTTTGGAAAGAGATCATTCAACTAGTTATGTACGCCCTGTTGAATGTTTACTACTTCTACATTCTCATCTCCTCTTTTCGGCGAATAAATGCTGCCGGGGAAAGCACCGGTGCCGTAGAGGTAGCTTAACAAAATTATCTGTGTTGGAAAGAAATCAAAAACAAACCATCAGGATTAACTGTGCTTGCAAAGGGCACATGGTTTATTTATGGAGCTAGCCCGGGCATTACAATTTGTAGTAACTTTTAAAAACCAAAACCATGTTCAAAAATTATTACCTTCCTCTACTCCTTCCAGTTACAGTACTTTTATTTTCCTGCGAAAAAGAAGACAATGTTCCGCCAACCGACTACTCAATTGGATCTACTTCACATTTCGAGCTTATCGATCAACACGAGAACGGCTGGATAAAACAAGGCAGATACCAGCTTTCAGGGAATCCTACCGAAGAATTCGAATATTATGAAAACGGGTATATTAAATCGGCCAAAGTATACGCCAGTTATCCGCAGCACCACCTGTATATGGAAGTTAGCCGTAGTGAAGATAATAAACCGCTCTGGTCCAAATATTATCTACCCGACGGAACTTTATGGTTTGAAACAGAATATAAGAACGGACTTCCTTCAGTAAAGAAAATTTATAGTGAGGAAGGTACGGCCATTCACACCTATACCGATGGAGAGTTGAGTTTGGTTGAATTTACTGCGGCTGATGATAGCAGCACTGCCATCACCTCTTACAATCAACCCGAGGGAAGCCGGAATGTAATCGTTACAAGTAATGGAGAAACTGTTCTTGATGAAAACTATGCTTACCGGGAGCAGGTTGGTGCGGGAATTTACACAGGCACTCAGGTTCCGGTCGCAAATCCTTTTGGTGCTACTGAAACCTCCTACTTTAAAATTAATCAGTCATCTTCCCAAACTCCTTCCTGGGAAAACGATGCCGACCCAATAGCATTTATGTTTCCTTACCGGCTATTCGATGAATACTACAATCCAGGAAATTATTTTGCCACAAGGTTTGCTGTAAGCACTGAACTGTACCAGGCGGTCATTGAACAGTACCCGGTAACCGAAAGAGGTGTATTGATTGGTGGAGGCAAATATGGGGACGGTTATGAGTCCTTTCAAAACAATTGGGAGGTACGGGATTCTCTTGCCAAAGTGTATGATGAAAATCCGGAGCTGTACAAGCTGAAATACGGAAACGAATATGTTGAGAAGGTCGGCTACGGAAAGATATTTTTTGTAGTAGGAGCAATCCGCAATCTGCCTACCGGTGGTAATGTAGCCGATGATATAAAAGATATTGCCCGTAAACATATGGAGGCAATGATTAACGGCAGCACCGGCATCACATCCAAAGAGCAGGAAATTCTTAACAAAGTCTGGTTTGAGGTGAAGGTTTTCTCCACCTTGAAAGAACACCTGCAAGGAGTGGTGATCGATTCTGCTGAGGATTATAAAAATGCCGTTCAGAAAGTCAACGATGCAGAACTTTCGGTAATTCAACTGAAATACAGATCGGTTGATAGTTTATAGAGAGGAAACTTTAAATAGAGCAAAAGTCAAAAGACTTGCTAATTGAAATCATTGCTGTAAGGGAAAAGAATCAAGATCGCTGCGCTTCTGGAATCAAGAGCCAAGACTTTTTTGGTGTTTGATCCTTAGTAGTACTTGATTAATCTATTGTTTTAAAATGGAAAAATCACCAAGATCTAAAGACCACCCCCTATACGGAAAGAAACAACTTCAAACGTACTGTTTTCCAGGCTCCTGATATTCATTTATTTTTAATCGGACAACAATAAATTGAAATCTGCAATCCTGCCCGCCGGGCAGGGTCACGCCTGCTACAATTCTCTTACACCCAGATCTCTCAAGATTCTTAAAACCCTTGAGGTCTGATTTTAAACTCAAATATCATCGACAAGAAAAAGATGCAAATTCCTCTGTGTAGAGGTTAAACAGATCACCTCTTTTTAATTCACGGTTGGAGTGTTAGAAGAAGTTCAGATTAGAGGATATCTTATCCTTTTAATTTATCTTTATAAAGCTTTACTCCACAATGGAAAATACAGGATTTGACTTCTGGATGTTTTTTGCCGGTTTGGGGATCTTCCTCTTTGGAATGCGTCATTTGGAGGATAGCATAAAGGCCCTCGCAGGAAAATCTTTTAAAGACTTACTACAACGCTTTACAAACCGAAGCTGGAAAGGTATTCTCACCGGCACTGCAGTTACCGCAATTCTACAAAGCAGTACAATGGTAACATTATTGGTACTGGCTTTTTTGGGTGGAGGGATTATTGCTCTTAAAAATGCTGTAGGTATAGTTTTGGGAGCTAATCTCGGCACTACCTTCACCGCCTGGATCGTCGCCACCTTTGGTTTTAAACTTGATATAGCAGATTTCTCCTTTCCATTTCTCGCAGTAGGTATTTTGAGTTACCTGTTTCTGGATACAAGACCGTTTCTACGGAATACCGGCGGACTCCTTGTGGGTTTCGGTCTGCTATTCCTGGGACTGGATTTTATGAAGGTTTCTATTGAAAATATCGCTGCCCAAATAGATCTCTCTCAATTCGCGGATTACGGATTGTGGATTTTTTTACTATTGGGCATTTTAATTACTGCCCTTATACAGTCTAGCTCTGCGGTTATAGTCATCATCTTAAGTGCACTTAATGCAGATCTTATTGATATTTATCAGAGTGTGGCGATGGTTATTGGTGCTAATATTGGCACTACCTCCACCCTTATATTTATTTCTATTGGCGGCAATGCAGATACCAAACGACTTATGCTGGCGCACGTGATCTTCAATGTGACAACAGGTATGCTGGTCTTCTTTTTTATAAAACCTCTTGTACATATTACTTATTCTGTTTTTGGAGTTGACGATCCTTTAATTGAGCTTGTACTTCTTAATACCGTTCTTAATGCTTTGGGAATTCTTCTGTTCTATCCTGTTCTCAATCACTTCGGAAAATTTCTCAACAAGCGGTTCAAACATGCTGCACCACCCGGAGAAACACTCTATATAAAGAATATCTCTCCCAAAGTGGCCGATGTTGCTCTCCAGGCCCTGGATAAAGAAATATTCCAGGTCTATACTTATACCGGTAATTATATAACTGAGAATTTTGGCAGAAAGGAAGCAGATAAACCTTTGGAATCCAGGTGGAAAAAACTCTTTGCGAGCGCCGGTGACCTTGCTAAAAAATACGAAAGGATAAAACGTCTTGAGGACGAACTCACCTCCTATTATGCCAGGCTACACCGGGAAAATCTGAGTCCGCAGGAAGCTGAACAATTAACAGCAATAATGATGGGCCTGAGATCACTTATATATAGTGCCAAAGATATCAAAGATATCACCCATAACATTATGTTCATGAGAGAGCAAAACGATCCCATAGCCTCCCGAATCATTCAGGATCTAAGGCAGGTTATTAATCAGAGGCTGGCAGAGATACAGCAGGCACTCGAAACAGAGGAAAATATGGAACAGCCCGAAAAATGGCTGCAGGAAAATGAACAGGCCTACAATAAATTGATCGAGGAACTTTATGAGCATATTAAAACTCACAGTACGGCAGTGCCGGTAAGCACCATGACTAACGTGATCAATCAGTCAATTTCATCTCTAAATAATCTTTGCAGTGCGATAATCTACTGGAAATTCCGGCACGTAAATGCTCTTGACGGAGAGATAAAAGGAGAAGAGGATACTTCATCCTGAATTCCAATACTTTGGTCCGGAAATTTAAAAAACACAACCAATTCCAAAAAATATTTTGGAAGTTAAGAAATTCCCTGCATAACAATAGACAGGAAGAATTGTACTATCAAGAAACTTCCTACAGCTTCTGTTAAATGCAGGTTAAACCCTACAGTAGAGTTATTATTCGTAGGATAAAAAAATTTAAATTGGGAAGCAAAGCATTAGCCTGAAAAAGGCACATAAGTGAGAAGTGTATCCCCCTACAGTACTCTTCTCACTTTTTTCTACCTGTTATGATGTTCTTCAAGATAATACCTTATGACATCAGATGTGGTAACAATACCCGTGAGACAGTCGTCATCCACCACAGGAAGGGCGTGAAATTCATATTCCAGGAAGAGACGGGAAGCTTCGGCCACCGTGGTTTTTGAAGAAATCCATTCCACTTTTTTAGTCATTACCTGTTCTATGGTGAACATATCATAAACAGAAGTCTCTACTTCCTCTCCCTGGGCATCCACTGCATCTGCAAAAGAGATCCTTAACAGATCGTTGAGACTCACCATACCTACAATACGCTCATTTTCTACCACCGGTAAATGCCTTATATGGTTTTTCTTCATCAGTGACTCAGCAGTAGAAAGATCGTCCTTTAAAGAAAGCCGCAGAATGTTCTTTGTCATTATTTCTGAAATGGGGATATCTGTTTTCATAAGGCGAAGATTTAGTCAATCCTGTTCCTTTAAAAATACGACAAAATCCTCTTATTTCTGAATTGTTGAAGCTAATTTTTATTACCTGAAGTAAGGTTTTCAAAGGATAATTCCGAAGTTTCTCAAAATCTATTATCTTGGCTGCCTTATCTTAAACTATAAAACAAAAATGAAAAAAGTATTAATATTTTCTCTTGCTGTAAGTCTTATTGGATGTAAGGCACAGCAGTCGCGGGATATCGGCGATGCAAATCCTATGGAATATGCCAACACCATAACAGCGGGAGAACTTAAGGAACATCTTTACACCTTTGCAAGCGATGAATTTCAGGGAAGGGATACAGGAGAACCCGGACAAAAAATGGCTGCAGAGTATTTAAAAACCGAATACAAAAAACTGGATATTGCTTCTCCATTTGGGGAAGATGACTATTACCAGGAAATTCCCGGCTCCTATTTCACCCGTGGAGAGATCAAGGACACTGAAAACGTGCTGGCATACATTAAAGGCAGCAGTAATCCTGAGGAAGTACTTGTTATTTCCTCTCATTATGATCACGTGGGTGTGGATGCCGAAGGAAATATCTTTAATGGTGCAGATGATGACGGTTCGGGAACGGTAGCCATTCTGGAAATAGCTGAAGCTTTTAAGAAAGCTCAGGCTGATGGATATACTCCCAAAAGATCCATTCTGTTCCTGAATGTCACCGGTGAAGAAAAAGGCCTCGTAGGTTCAAAGTTTTATTCTGAAAATCCTGTTTTCCCACTTGCAAACACAGTTGCCAACCTGAATATTGACATGATTGGAAGAATTGGAGAAGGAATGGAAAGTGCCGGAGATTACGTATACCTGATTGGAAGTGACAGGTTAAGTACCGAACTTCATGAGATAAGTGAGGAAGTAAATAAGAAATACATGAACCTCAACCTGGATTACACTTTTAATGAAGAAAACGATCCAAACAGATTTTACTACAGAAGTGATCACTATCACTTTGCCAAGCATGATATACCAATCATCTTCTACTTTAATGGAGTACACGAAGATTATCACAGGCCAACAGATACACCAGATAAGATAGAATATGACCTGCTTGAGAAGAGAGCAAAACTTATTTTTCTTACTGCCTGGGAAATTGCTAACCGGGAAACAAGACCTTTTGTTGACAAACCAACCTTGACAGAGGCGGCGGAGTAATTCCTGTCGTTACGATAAAAACAAACCTCACACGTCTTTGAGACCTGTGAGGTTTTTAGTTTCCACAACCGCTGTCAGGGTTTGTAACCGCTGACAGGGTTAATCTCACTCCGAAGCTGCGTGAAGTCTGCGACATTGCGTGAGGTCTGCCCCTCGCGCCTATTAAATTCTGACAAAAGTAAAAAGCTCTTGAAGTCCCTGGACTTCTTGTTACAGTATTTTAAATAAGGCTATTACTTCTTATCAAAAGTAGTTTCAACGTCAGGAGACGTTGTTGAGCATTCGACTTTGAAACGGACTGTATAAAGCTCAAAGTCATGAGACTTTGAGCAGCGGAGAAAAAGGTCGGCTGCGCTCAGGACAGGCTTCTCACCCGGTCTTCCACTCTGTTCAAGATTAATTTTTTTGCAAAAAAAAGCTCCTTTGTTTCCAAAGGAGCCTTTAAAACGGGTGGAAGACCGGGTTCGAACCGGCGACCTCCTGAACCACAATCAGGCGCTCTAACCAGCTGAGCTACAACCACCATTTTAATCGGAGGCAAATGTAGCATAAATCCTTTCTTTTACAAAAGAAAAAATTCTCTTTTTTTACTTCAGATCAAACAATGAATCCACCGCCACGTAACGGCTGGTGTTGAATCCTTCAGCATATTCCACATCAATTAATCTGCCTAGATCTCTGGCCCTGTAGCTAATACTGTCGAAAAAATTGCTGCTTGAAATTGGCGTTTCCGGCTCCTCACTGTTCTCATCAAAAAATTGAGATCTGTAGGCTTTTACCGCTTCCATTTTCTTTTCCATAAATCCGCTGACATCCACTACCACATCTGGTTTCAGATTTTTCCACTGAATATAATGAAAGACCTGTTTTGGCCGCCAGGCCTTTTGCGAATTTCCATTGTAAATGGTCTCGATCTTTCTCAGGCCGCTTAAAAAACAAGCATCGTTTGCGAGCTGTGCTCCTTTAGCGTGATCTATATGCCGGTCTTCTATGGCGTTACAGAGCACAATTTCCGGTTTATACCTGCGCAGCACTTTAATGATCTCCAGTTGATGAGCCACATTATTCACAAAAAATCCGTCACTGAACTCCAGGTTTTCACGCATGGATACTCCCAGGATACGGGCAGCATCCTGCGCTTCCTGATCTCTGATTTCGGCAGTTCCCCGGGTTCCCAATTCTCCCCTGGTAAGATCCAGGATCCCGACCTTCTTTCCGCGGGAGATCTCTTTCGCCAGAGTGGCGGCACAACTGAGCTCTACATCATCGGGATGGGAACCTATGGCAAGTATGTCTAATTTCATTATTTTATTTTGTCAATCTTTATTCTCATTCCTTTTCCCGGCTAAAAGTAGCCACAGATACACAGGTATTTTTTATTCTCTGATCACTGACCACTGACCACTCTTTCGCCTTGTGACTCTCTATTTTAGCCACGGATACACGGATATTTTTTATTCTCTGATCACTGAACACTGAACACTGATCACTCAATCAGTCTAGATTCTAGTCTCCAGACTCTAGCATCTTTTCTAAAGCCTCACATCCAGCATATCCTTCCTGGTTTCTTCCAGCGCCTGCTCTATATCTGCAATGAGGTCTTCGGGCTCTTCAATCCCCACAGAAAATCTCATTAGCTGATCGCTTATCCCCTGCTCTTCCCTTTCTTCAGGAGAAAGCAGTCCGTGAGAGGTTTTAGCGGGAGAAAGAATTGTAGATTCCACTCCGGCAAGGCTCATAGATGGCTTTATTAACTTCAGGTATTTCATAAAAGTGGTGGCGTCAAGATCCTTCAGCTCAAAAGAAAGCATTCCTCCAAAGCCTTTCATCTGCTTTTTCGCCAGCTCATGGTCTTCATGCGAAGGCAAGCCCGGATAATAAACTTTTTTCACCAACTCATTTCCTTCAAGGAATTCTGCCAGGTGTTGGGCATTGGCATTCTGTGCTTTCACTCGTATACCCATTGTTTTTATACTCCTTTCCAGAAGCCACACCGTGTAATCACTCAGGCTTCCCCCAAAGTTCTTGGCCAGTTGAAAGACCCGGTCAATGTTCTCGCCCGAAGAGATCACCGTTCCTGCCAGGATATCACTGTGCCCGCCCATGTATTTGGTCGCAGAATGAATTGCCACATCAATTCCAAAATCCAGCGGATTTTGATTCACGGGAGAAGCAAAAGTATTATCTATCATACTTATGAGTCCGTGCTTTTTGGCAAGGTTCGCCACAGCATCCATACCGGTTATAGTAAGCAAGGGATTTGAAGGAGTCTCAATATAGATCACCTTTGTATTCTCTTTTATCTCATCTTCAAAAGCCTGAACAGAAAGATCTTTTGAAAAGCTAAATTCGATCCCGAACTTCTCAAACTCCTCGGTCACCAGATTACTGGTACCACCATAGAGTGTTTTTTGAAGCACCACGTGATCGCCTTTATGAAGAAAAGCGAGAAGGGAAGTACTCACAGCTGCCATTCCGCTGCCAAAAATAAGGGCAGCTTCCCCGTTTTCCAAAGCGGCCATTTTTTGCGCCAGGGCTTTTTGATTGGGAGTATTAAAATATCTGGGATATCTTTTGACCTCCACATCCTCGAAGGCATAAGAGGTTGACATATAGAGGGGTGAAACCGCACCTTTGAAAGTCTCGTCCTTTAGCTCGCCTGTGTGGGTGCAAATGGTATTTATTCCGGGTTTTTTACTGCTCATGATCGTATAAAAAATTCTCCTCTAAGGTAAAAATAATTACTGAAAACACAGGGGTCTCAAAAATACCATTTTTAGCAGCTTATTATTGGAAAGCCTGCGGTTTCTCTCACTTCTTTTCTATATTTACTCTATGAAAACTTTATTTACGAACCTTAAACAGCTTGTACAGGTTAGAGAGGAAACACTTAAGCCTTTAAAAGGCAGTGAAATGAAGGAACTTCCGGTGTTGAACGACGCCTGGCTGCTGGTAGAAGACGGAAAAATAGCCGACTTCGGAAGGATGTCAGAAATTCCCTTTTTTGAAGATGCTACGGAAATAGACGCCTCCGGAAAAATGTTGTTACCCGGTTGGATCGACTCCCACACACACCTGGTTTACGCCGGAAACCGTGAACAGGAATTCGTGGACCGCATCAACGGCCTTACTTATGAGGAAATCGCTGCAAAAGGCGGAGGTATAGTAAATTCGGCTAAAAAACTACAGCAAACTTCTGAAGATGATCTTTATCTGCAATCGGAAAGCCGGCTTAAAGAGGTAATGAAAATGGGAACCACGGCCATCGAGATCAAATCAGGCTACGGCCTTACCACGGAAGCCGAACTTAAAATGCTTCGGGTCATCCAAAGATTGAAGAAGAATTTTGATCTGCCAATAAAAGCTACTTTTCTGGGAGCACACGCGCTTCCGCCGGAATATAAAGAGAATAAGGAGGCTTACATAGACCTGCTCATCAATGAAATGATGCCACAGGTCATGGAAGAAGGACTTGCCGAATATGTAGATGTCTTCTGTGAAAAAGGATATTTCTCGGTAGAAGACACAGACAGAATTCTGGAAGCCGGCAAAAAACTGGGCTTGATCCCCAAGATACATGTGAATCAGTTCAATGCGATTGGGGGAATAAAAACTGCTGTACAACATGGTGCATTGTCTGTAGATCACCTGGAGGTGCTGCAAACAGATGACCTCGATGTACTGGAGGACAGCGAAACGATGCCGGTGGCACTTCCCTCCTGCTCGCTTTTCCTTGGAATTCCCTACACGCCGGCGCGAAAGATCATTGACACCGGATTACCCCTGGCGCTGGCGACCGACTATAATCCAGGCAGCACGCCAAGCGGAAATATGAATCTCGTGGTATCCCTCGCCTGCATTAAAATGAAGATGAATCCCGAGGAAGCTATAAACGCCGCCACCATCAATGCGGCATACGCAATGGGGATTCTTGACACTCACGGCAGTATCACTAAAGGCAAGGCTGCAAATTTAATTCTCACAGAGCCTATCCCTTCCTATGGTTTCCTGCCCTACTCTTTTGGTGCAAATCATATTGATTCGGTTTATATTAACGGAAAAAAGGTGTAGATGAAGGAGCTAAAGCTTTATTCTGAAAAACATCTCTCCCGCTATCTTTCCGTGAGACCTGGTGAGACCAAGCTGGGTGAGAAAGTGCAATTCTGCAACAGTTTCGAAGATCTGGAAAAAACTCCGGCTAAAATTGTCATTTTTGGGATCCCTGAAGATATAGGCGTCCGGGCTAACTATGGAAAACCGGGAACTGCCGGAGCCTGGAAAGAATTTTTGAAGTCATTCCTGAACGTGCAGGAAAATGAATATAATTCAGGTGATAAAATACTGTTACTTGGAGAGATCACCACTTCAGAATTAATGCAAAAAGCCGGAAATATCGATATTTCAGATCCTAATTATGTTCAGAAGCTGGGAGATCTTGTGCTGCAGCTTGACACCATGGTCAGTGAGGTGGTCAAAAAGGTGATTTTAGCAGGGAAATTTCCGGTGATCATTGGCGGCGGACACAACAATGCCTATGGAAATATCAAAGGAGCTTCGGAAGCCTTCAGCAAACCCATAAACGTCCTGAATATCGACGCCCACACCGATCTGCGGAAAACCGATTATCGCCACAGCGGAAACGGCTTCAGCTACGCCTTCAAAAATGGCTTTTTAGAGAGGTATTCCGTTTTTGGTTTACATAAGAATTACACTCCGCATTACATTTTTGAGGAAATGAAACAATCGGAAAATATTCATTTCAACCTGTTGGAAGAACTTCCGAAGCAAGGCAGAGAAAAGACTTTTCTAGAGCATCTGAATTTTGTGAGGAGTGAAAAATTTGGGCTGGAATTGGATTGTGACGCTATTGAGAATTTTCCCAGCAGTGCAGTTTCTCCGGCAGGATTAGGTATGGAAGAGATCCGCAAACTGCTGCAGGAGGTGGCAAATGAAGAAAATTGTTGCTACCTTCATATTTGCGAAGCAATGGCTGCGGAGTATTTTTCCACAGGAAAGGCCCTTAGCTATTTAGTGACCGATTTTCTAAGACACAGAACCTATGCATGAGATCATTAAAGAATACATAGATATTGCAGCTTTAATTATTGAGGTTGCCGGAGTTTTAGTAATGGTTATCGGACCTTTTTTCGCACTTTGGAGGTATTTTTTTGAGCAACATGAAGATGGTAGTACCTACCGCACCTTTCGCCATGATCTTGGAAAAGCAATTCTGCTGGGACTGGAATTTCTTGTAGCTGCCGATATTATTGCCACCGTAAGCACAGCACCAACGATGGAAAATGTGCTGGTTCTTGGAATGATCGTATTGATAAGAACCTTTTTAAGCCTTTCTTTGCAGGTGGAACTCGAGGGAAAATGGCCCTGGCAAAAAAGAGAAATAGGAGAATAATTAATGGAGATTATAGCATACGAACCCAGATTCGCGAAAGATTTCAGGGATCTGAACATTGAATGGCTGGAAAAATACTTTTGGGTTGAACCTCACGATGAGGAAGTTCTTGGAAACCCGGAAAAATACATCATTGAACCCGGCGGCACGATCTTTTTTGTGCGGGATCACAGAAACATTGTGGGGACAGTAGCCCTAATGAAAATAGACGAGGGAATATTTGAGCTTACTAAAATGGCTGTTGTACCGGCTGTACAGGGAAAGAATGTGGGCCAAAGACTTATGCGTTACACGCTCGATTATGCGAGGAGTAAAGGATGGAACAAACTCATCATCTACTCTAACCGGAAGCTCGAAAACGCTATTCATATTTATAAAAAATCTGGATTCAAAGAAATTCCCATTGGAGAAAACAATCCGTACGCCCGTGGAGATATAAAAATGGAACTATCACTTTCTTAAAGTACTATTAAATCAGTGGTAAAAAGATTCATTTTTAGGTAGTTTTATTCAAACTTCTTAATTATGAAACGAATTCTACTAGTCTTTTTAATTTCACTGATCTCACTTTCCTGCAGAGATGAAAAAAGTGACACACCTGCCGTTACAGGACAGGATGTTTTACAGGGAGAAACCCGCGCAACCGCTGAAAGTTCACAGATTGAAATAAATCCCATTTCTCATGCCACTGCAGTGATCAACTGGGGTGAAACCACTATTTATCTAGATCCCGTGGGAGGAGCGGAAGCTTTTTCGGGCATGGACAGGCCGGATATGGTCCTGATCACAGATATTCATGGAGATCATATGAGTGCTGAAACATTAGGGAATCTCCAATTGGGAAATGTTCCTATAATAGCACCCCAGGCCGTTAAAGATGAACTGCCGGACTCTCTTGCCGCAAAAATCACCGTCATGAATAACGGCGAAATGAGAGATCAAAACGGAATTTCCATTGAGGCCATTCCCATGTATAATCTGCGGGAAGAAGCAAAACAATTTCATCCCAAAGGTCGCGGAAATGGATATTTACTGGAAAAGGACGGACAAAGACTTTATATAGCCGGCGACACAGAGGATATTCCCGAAATGCGGAACCTGGAGGATATAGACATTGCTCTGGTTCCTATGAACCTGCCTTATACCATGCCTGTGGATGCCGCAGCAGATGCCGTAATAGAATTTGCACCCGAAAAAGTTTACCCTTATCATTTCAGAGGACAGGATGGAAAGGCCGATGTTCAAAGATTCAAGCAGCTGGTAAACGAGGGCAACTCTGAGGTAGAGGTTGTTATGGCCAACTGGTATCCTGAAGATTCCGAATAATAATTTCAACCAGTAATACCTGAACCCCGCCTTCATCGCGGGGTTTTATTTATCCTTTCAGTAATGAAAAACTTTTTCTCAAACCTTTACAGTTTTTACCGGAAGCTAAAAAGTAAAATAGCTTTTTACCCTACCCTATTTGCTCTTTCAGGCTTAGTGTTCGCATTTCTTATGATGTATCTGGAGAAACGGGGAATCTCCGATTATCTTGTGGAGAACGCACCTTTTCTCGTAGTCAATAATGGCGATACTGCAATGGTGATCCTCAGCGCCTGTATCACGGGACTTATCTCCATGATGGTTTTTAGTTTCTCAATGGTTATGCTACTTCTTAACCAGGCAGCCAATAATTATTCTCCCCGCCTGCTTCCCGGATTAATATCTGATTACCGCCACCAGATCATCCTGGGAATATATCTGTTTTCAATTCTCTACTGTATATTTATACTTTTCTATATACAACCTACTGGAGATAAATATCAGATCCCCGGCTTTTCGGTCCTTTTGGGAATTTTAGCAACGGTTGTTTCCTTATACTCCTTCATATATTTTATTCACAATATCTCGCAGAGTATACAGATCACCTATATTCTTGATGAGATCTACAGCTCGGCAAAAACGAGACTACATGAAGTCCTGGAGCGGGAAAAGAATGTTTCAACCGGATTTCCTGATTCTCATGACTGGCAAGACTATTACACTAAAACAAGTGGATACTTCCGGCACCTGAACCGGCAAAAACTCATTGCATTCTGTAAAGAAAAAGATACACTGATAGAAATTCTTCCGGTGCGGGGTATGTTTGTACTTCAGGGAATTTCGCTGTTCCGAAGCAAAAAAGCCTTAACCCAAAAGGAAATTGAAACCGTTCTGGATTGTTTCCATTTTTCCCGGAAGGAATTGGTTGCTGATAATTATGTGCTGGCGTTTAAACAGATTGCCGAAGTAATTGCCAAAGCTATGTCTCCGGGTATTAACGATCCCGGAACTGCTTTAAATGCTATAGATTATCTCACCGAACTTCTACGAATGAGGATGTTGATGACCGATGAGTCCTATATTCATGACAATGGAAAAACCTATGCGCGGGAACGGCCCGTAAAATTTGAAGAATTGCTGTACAATCTCCTGGCATCTATTCGAACCTATAGTAAACAGGATATTGTGGTGGTGCAAAAATTGGGTTATATGTTTATTTACCTCCAACAACAAGAAGCAAAAGAAAAAGCATATCATAAAAACCTGAATACTGAAGCAGAAAGGCTTCTTCTCGATGCCCGTAATTCTCTGGATAATAAAACGGATATTGATGTAATCGAAAAACTGGCAAAAAAACTGAAACTTAATCTCCCAATGGAAGAAAATAAAAAACTGCCCTAGAATTCCTTCAGGGGCAGTTTAATTTTAACCTGTAAATTTTATCTCACAAGCTTCTTATACTTGATACGTTTTGGAGTGACATCTCCAAGCCGCTTCTTCTTGTTCTCTTCGTATTCAGAGAAGCTGCCTTCAAAGAAATAAACCTCAGAATTTCCTTCGAACGCCAGGATGTGAGTACAAACCCTGTCCATAAACCAACGGTCGTGAGAGATGATCACCGCACAACCGGCGAAGTTCTCTAAACCTTCTTCCAGGGCACGTAAGGTATTTACGTCAAGGTCGTTGGTAGGCTCATCCAGTAACAGCACGTTTCCTTCTTCTTTCAGGGTCATGGCCAGGTGAAGACGGTTTCTTTCCCCTCCGGAAAGTTTACTAACTTTCTTGTTTTGCTCACTTCCGCTGAAGTTGAACCGGCTTAAATAAGCTCTCGAGTTTACTTGTCGGCCGCCCATGAGAATCAATTCCTGCTCATCGCTGAAGTTTTGCCAGATCGTTTTCTCGGGATCAATATTGGTATGACTTTGGTCCACATAAGCGATCTTAGCTGTTTCCCCTACTTCAAAAGTTCCTTTGTCGGGCTTTTCTTCTCCCATGATCATCTTGAAAATTGTGGTTTTACCGGCACCGTTTGGTCCAATAATACCCACAATTCCTGCCTGGGGAAGTTTAAAATTGAGATCGTCGTAAAGTAACTTGTCTCCAAAGGCTTTGCTCACACCTTGAGCCTCGATCACATTAGTTCCCAGGCGGGGCCCGTTTGGAATATAGATCTCCAGCTGCTCATCCATTTGTTTCTGATCCTGGCTTAGCAGTTTGTCATAATTGTTAAGACGTGCCTTTTGCTTGGCCTGTCTTCCTTTCGGTGCCATTCGGGACCATTCAAGCTCCCTTTCCAGAGTCTTTTGGCGTTTGCTGGCCTGTTTCTGCTCCTGTGCAAGGCGCTTAGACTTTTGATCCAACCAGGACGAATAATTCCCCTTCCACGGAATACCCTCTCCCCTGTCTAATTCAAGGATCCAGCCAGCAACATTGTCAAGGAAGTAACGGTCGTGCGTTACGGCGATCACAGTTCCTTTATACTGCTGAAGATGTTGTTCGAGCCACAGCACAGATTCCGCATCCAGGTGGTTTGTAGGCTCATCGAGCAGAAGCACATCGGGCTCCTGAAGCAATAGTCTGCAAAGGGCAACCCTTCTTCTTTCCCCACCCGAAAGCACACCGATCTTTTTATCGGGCTCAGGAGTTCTTAGCGCATCCATTGCTATCTCCAGTTTTGTATCCAGTTCCCAGGCGTTGCTGGCATCGATCTGGTCCTGAAGTGCAGCCTGTTTATCCATAAGCTTCTGCATCTTATCGGGATCTTCATAAACTTCGGGAAGGCCAAACATGTCATTGATCTTATTGTATTCCTCCAGGATAGCTACTGTTTCGGCTGCACCTTCCTTGACCACTTCCAGAACTGTCTTATCATCATCCAGCTCGGGCTCCTGCTCCAGCATCCCAACAGAATATCCCGGTGCAAATACAACATCCCCCTGGTAATTCTTTTCTTTCCCTGCTATGATCTTTAAAAGGGTGGATTTTCCTGAACCATTCAGTCCAAGGATACCAATCTTAGCCCCATAAAAGAAGCTGAGATAGATATTTTTTAAAACCGGAGTATTCTCCCCCTTGTAGGTCTTTGTCAAACCAGACATGGAGAAAATCACTTTCTTATCGTCTGCCATAAAATGTAATTTTTAATTTTTTCTGAAGATCTTCCAGACCTCCACTTTATTTTCCTGTAAACAGGCAAATATCACAATTTTAGACCGGATAATAATACAGCTGCGGAATAATTTCAGGAGGAATGAAGTCCCAGGTGCCTCAGGATTATTAATAACTGACCGCTATGATATGACGTGTGCTCAATTACCAGCAGGATCTCTCTGAATATAGTATGCTCCTCATTTGATGGCACAGGGTCATTAAGGGCAGTGTCTTCAGAAAGGATTAGTCTACTCAGCTTTTCCCGGTCTTCAAAAAAGGCCTTTTGCAGCTCTATCCACTCAGGCTCCCTGGCAGGGGCCACTTTTTTTGGCCAGTAATCATCTGGCCAGGAAGGCGAAGAATAAGAAGAATTTGTGCAGTACCCGAGAATATCCTTTTGAGTGAACCACATGTGAAAAAAAAGCTCATAAAACGAGTAAGGCAGGCCCTTTGGGCGTATATGAACCTGGGTAAAAGAAATTTTCTTCAGCATTTCATCAACCGGCATAAAGGCTTCCCCTCCAAAAAGCTGCTTTTCAAGTTGTTTTTTAATTATATCTTCCTTTGCCATAGTTTTCAGTTTGATTAAAAAGATAAAGAGAAATTCTGAGAGTTAAATTTTAAGAAGGGCAATATTTTTCTCATTTGAAACCATATTTTTGGAACTCTGTAACAATTGTGGGAACCTATAGTCTCTATAGATGTGAATTAAAAAAAAATCAAAACGATCAAAATGAAAACAAAATTTTATTTACCGCTAATGTTTCTGTTCTTCCTGGGTCTGACCTCCTGTTCGATTGATGACGATAACGGCGAAATAGGTTCTGTTGAAGCTCATTTAATGGGAAGATGGGATCTGGAAGGATACACTGTGAACGGAACTTTTATGGCTGCTCAAGGTGATATTCTGGAGTTTAAAACCGGAGGGGTAGTTGTGTGGCATTCGGGGGAAGAAGAAGTCACAGGTAACTATACTCTTTCCGGAAATCAGCTGGCTTTAAATTTTCCTGACGGGGGAGATATCTTTACTATGCAAACCCTGAACATTACTACACTTCTTCTTTACAATGAAGAAGAATTTGACGATGTTGAAGGTGTTGATGAAGTTCAATATCATTTCAAAAAGTTGCCCGAATAGTCTAATGGCCTGTCCAAATAAAAGTGGGTACCGATAAGACCGGTACCCACTTTTGTTTTCAAAGAAATATGGTTCTATACTCTTCCTTTTAAGGCATTAAATGCCCAGGACATTACAAAAAATCCAATTCCCACTGTAGAAAAGCCTATCGCGTAATCTTCATATTTAAGTACTCCTAATAATACCAGGGCGATCCCTATTAAGAGCATACAAAAAGATGCCCAGGCAAAAATCGAATTCTTATTCATTCCCATTGGACTGCAGTTATTATAATTAATCTAGAAAAATTGCTGATTTAAGGGGGTAAATTTATCTGGGCGCAGCAAACGATCCTATGACAAATATCGCATTTTTAATTATTTTTCTGAACATTTTTAGTTGCGGGGTTTTTGTATTTTAGCAACCATTCCTGATTTCGCCCCCAAAAGGGGCCCTAATTGCGAAGCAGAAACTAAAAACCCGACTATTAAATCTTATTAATGGACATCCAATTTAACAAAAACGAAGACCACAATAAATTATTAGTATCAGATCTTAAACAACGTTTAAAAGAGATCAAACTCGGAGGCGGTGAAAAGCGTATTCAAAAACATCACGCAAAAGGTAAAATGACCGCCCGGGAGAGGATAGATTATCTTCTTGACGATTCTAAGGAAGCAATTGAGATAGGTGCTTTTGCAGGGGACGGAATGTACGAAGAGCACGGCGGCTGTCCCAGTGGAGGTGTGGTAGTGAAAATTGGAAAAGTCTCGGGCAAACAGTGTATAGTTGTGGCCAATGACGCCACCGTCAAGGCCGGAGCCTGGTTTCCTATTACAGCAAAGAAAAATCTTAGAGCGCAGGAAATATCGATCGAAAACCGGATCCCAATAGTTTACCTTGTGGATTCCGCCGGGGTTTATCTGCCTATGCAGGATGAAATATTTCCAGATAAAGAACATTTTGGAAGGATCTTCAGGAACAATGCGGTTATGAGCAGCATGGGAATTACCCAGATCTCTGCCGTAATGGGCAGCTGTGTAGCCGGGGGGGCTTATTTGCCAATTATGAGTGATGAAGCCTTAATTGTGGAAAAAACCGGAAGTATTTTTCTGGCAGGAAGTTATCTTGTCAAAGCAGCAATTGGGGAATCCATAGATAATGAAACCCTAGGCGGAGCTACAACGCACAGTGAAATTAGCGGAGTAACCGATTATAAGGCAAAAGACGATAAGGACGCACTTGATACCATCAAAGGTTTAATGGACAAGATTGGTGACTATGACAAGGCAGGTTACAATAGAAAAACACCGGTAAAACCCGCAAAAGATCCACAGGATATCTACGGAATTCTTCCGAAGCTGCGACACGAGCAGTATGACATGCGGGAGATCATTGCCAGATTAGTGGACAATTCAGAGTTTCAGGAATACAAGGAAGGTTATGGCCAAACCATCATCACCGCCTACGCCCGAATCGATGGCTGGGCAGTGGGAATAGTGGCCAACCAGCGGAAGATCGTCAAAAATGCTAAAAAAGAGATGCAATTCGGCGGAGTGATCTACTCAGATTCTGCAGATAAAGCAACAAGATTTATTGCCAACTGTAATCAAAAAAAGATTCCGTTAGTGTTTCTTCAGGATGTGACAGGTTTTATGGTGGGCAGCAAAAGTGAACATGGTGGGATCATAAAAGACGGTGCAAAAATGGTAAATGCGGTGAGTAATTCGGTGGTACCGAAATTTACTGTGATCATTGGGAACTCCTATGGGGCCGGAAATTATGCTATGTGCGGAAAAGCATATGATCCAAGACTCATCTTTGCCTGGCCAAGTGCAGAACTCGCCGTGATGGGGGGAACCCAGGCAGCAAAAGTGCTGGCACAAATCGAAACCGCCTCCATGGAGAAAAAGGGTCAAAAAGTCGACGCCGAAAAAGAAAAAGAAGTCTTTGAGGCAATTAAAGCGAGATATGACCGGCAAACTTCCGCTTACTATGCTGCAGCACATTTATGGACAGATGCCGTGATAGACCCTTTAGAAACCAGAAAGTGGATCTCTACAGGTATCGAAGCAGCCAACCACGCTCCTATTGAAAAAGATTTTAATCTTGGTGTAATTCAAACATAAATGAAACTTTTTCCGCTCTTTATGTTCCTGTTTTTAAGTCTTGGTTTTAAATCTTATACCCAGAAAGTTCCTGAAGAGTTTGATCATAGTAAAGTCCGCAGGTATATATCTTTAAAACATATAAAGGAAAGAGAAATTGCTTTAACTAAGATGGATTCCAGCAATTTTCAATATCGGGAAGGTGATACCTTAGTTTTAATTAGTGCGGCTCTAAAAATGTATTTCCCTGATGGAGTAAAGGTTCAGATTGAGCCCCAGGATTCTCTTTTTATAGAAAAATATAAAGCTGCTGTCTATGGTGCCAGGAACAAACGGGATCGTGCAAAACAAAGTATTAAGGTATGGAAAGAAGGAATTAGAATTCATTTTGATGAGTCGGTTCCGGAAGAACATCAAAAAGAGCTAATCAAATTCGGAAAAGAGCTGGCATCGCAAATTGACTCTTTAAATATGAGAGAAGTTTCAAATAGAAATGAAGCCAATTATTTCGTCTTCTACAGGAATGATCCGGACGATTTCGATCTTGATCCGAGAATAACGGATAAGGAATCGGGATATTATCTTAATTGGGAAAGACATTATTTCACTCGAGCTTCCCTCAAGGTTAATACATACGCTTATGCATACGAACAACAAGCTTTAATGAATCTCAAAAAGCGCTTTTTTGAAACCCTGGGTTATTTTAAAAGTATTCTTTCAAATTCCTGTAAAAGTTTTCTGGCTGCATGTGGAATAGTTAAGGAATTATCTGCCGAAGATCTTGAGATCCTCAAGTATCATTACTCCTATCAAAACTGTATTGGTATAGGCATAAAAGAATTTGAAACCCAGCATGAATATCGCCGAAAGAGATTTGCAGAACATCCTTATATCGTAATGTTTGTTTCTCATCCTAAACATTAAATTATAATGAAAATTTACCTTCTTATCCTGCTTTTGTTCTCTTCGGCCTGTTTATCGGCTCAGGTGTTATCAAATAAAAAACAATTTACTGAAGCCGACACTTTGCGGGGTTCTCTGCGGCCCGAAAGGAATTACGATGTTCTCAAGTACAAGCTCGATGTGCGGGTAGTTCCTGAAGAGAAATTCATTTCGGGATCCAATACAATTACCTTTAAAGCTGAAGAAGATCTGCCGGTAATGCAGGTAGATCTATTCCAGAACATGAAAGTGGATTCCATCCTGTACAAAGGAGAGAAAATGGATTTCAACAGGAGATACAATGCGGTCTTTGTTGATCTGGTTCCAAAAATGACAAAAAACACTACAGATTCCATACAATTCTACTATTCCGGAAATCCTGTTATTGCGAAAAATGCACCCTGGGACGGCGGCTTTGTCTTTGAAAAGGATAAGGAAGGTTATGACTGGATCGCAGTTGCAGTGCAAGGTACAGGAGCCAGTCTTTGGTATCCTAACAAGGATCATCAAAGTGATGAACCCGAAGAAGTAGAAATAGGAGTTGCAGTTCCCAATGAACTCATGAATGTTTCAAATGGCCGGTTCACCGGGAAAGAGGTACTTCAGGATGGTTACACCCGCTGGAACTGGAAGGTTGAAAGTCCCATCAACAATTACAATGTAGTAGTAAACATTGGCAATTATGTTCACTTCAGAGATAAGTTCAGAGATCTTGATCTGGATTACTACGTGCTACCTTACAATCTCGAAAAAGCAAAAGATCAATTTGAAGAAGTGAAATTCATGATGCATTGCTTCTATGACAAATTCGGCGCTTACCCTTTTGAAAAAGATGGTTTTAAGCTTATTGAAACTCCTTACCTGGGAATGGAGCATCAAAGTGCCGTAGCTTACGGAAACGATTATAAGATGGGATACCTTGGAAGAGATCTTAGCGGGACAGGAATAGGTCTTAAATGGGATTTCATTATTATACATGAAACAGGTCACGAATGGTTTGGCAATAGTATTACCGCAGAAGACATAGCAGATATGTGGATACATGAAGGTTTTACTTCGTATTCTGAAGCCGTTTATGTAGAATGCCGATGGGGCAAAGAAGAGGCCCTGGAATATTTAAAAGGAATTAGATCAGGAATTGGCAACACCCGGAAGATCATTGGAGATTATGGTGTTAATAGTGAAGGCTCGGGAGATATGTATCATAAGGGAGCAAACCTGCTCAACACTATCAGGAGCATTTATGATAATGATGATCTATGGTGGAAAACACTAAAGGATTATACGGAGTCAAATCGTCATAAGATCATCACCACAGGTACTACCGAGGATTTCTTCAACACTGCCATATCTTATGACCTGCAGCCGGTTTTTGATCAATATCTGCGTCATCCTGCTCTTCCTGAATTACAGTTCAAAAAGGAAGGAAAGAAGATCATGTACCGCTGGAAAGCCAATGTTGAAGGTTTTGATATGCCGGTAGATGTGTTGGTCAGGGGAAAGGAAATTCGTCTTCATCCCACTCCCGAATGGCAGTTAATGGAGCAAAAGCTGTCCTCCCCCGAAGAAATTGAAGTGGTAGAAAAAGAATTCTACATCAATAGAAAGAACCTCTAAAATTTTTAAAACAACAGGAAAATTGTAATTACCAAAACTAAATCGCGATCCTTTTTTATCACTCAATTCCATAAGTCCTTAATTTTTAGTACATTATAACTTCAAAAAACAGAAGTTATGACGACAATAAAATCATTGAACAAATGGGCCAATGCGCATACTTCCTATCCGCTTGACCTGCTGAGAATCGCCCTGGGTGTCTTTTTTTTCCTGAAGGGAATTCAGTTTATCTCACAAACCCACATGCTAACAGAACTTATTGCACCTCTTAAGGGCTATGGCGGAGTAATGCTGTTACTGCATTATGTTGCTCCCGCACATTTAGTGGGAGGATTGCTAATCGCTTTTGGACTGCTTACCCGCTGGGCTTTAATTGCTCAGGTCCCAATTTTATTAGGAGCAATCCTTATAAATTTCCTGGGTCCATTGAGTTGGGGAAATTTAATTTTGGCAGTAGTAGTTCTGGCCATAACAGCTTTTTTCATCTATTATGGATCGGGTAAACACTCACTTGATTACTATTTCAAAATGCAGGTTTAGACCATCCTGCTTTTTAAGGTATTCGCACGGTGGATCTTTCCGTTGGGAGTTTCTTCAAACTTTTCAACGAAATAGATCTTTTTGGGCACCTCAAACTTACCCAGTTTGCGGCAGTTTTTGATCTCTCTTTCCAGATTATGGAGTGCAGTTTCAGAAAATTCACTCTCCACCATTAAAACCAGTTTTTCACCAAGGGCGGCATCAGGCAAAGAGGTGACAAAAAAACGATGTGCAATTATGGGGGCCAGTTTGGCTTCTATCTCTTCAGGGTGAAGTTTTACTCCGCCGGAATTAATCACATTATCTATTCTGCCTTTCCAGATAAAATTTTTATCGGAAAGTAATTCCACAACATCATTGGTCACCAGTACCTCATCTGTTAACTGGGGAGCCTCAATAACCAGGCATCCGCGATCATCTGTAGATAATATAACATTGGGAAGTGCAGTAAATGGCAGCGGTTCCTCCTCTTCTTTTTTAAAATTGACATGTCTTGCGGCAATATGCGATACGGTCTCTGTCATTCCATAGGTTTCGTACACTTCGGTACTAATCCCCTGCACAAGACTCCGCAGATTACTGGACACTGCCCCTCCTCCAACTATTAATTTCCTTATAAGATGTAGACGACTCAAAGAATTATCCAGTTGGAAAGGTGTCATGGCACAGAAATCATAGATCTTAAAGATCCGGTCCAAAGGATTAGCTTTTGGTAATTCAAGGTCAAGTTTCCACCCTAGCAACATTGCCCGCACCAACATCATCTTTCCTGCAATGAAATTAACAGGCAGACAATGCAAGGCTGTGGTACCTGCCGGAAGATCGAAAAATTTTCCGGTAGCTCTGGCGCTGTTGATCATATATTGCTTTCGGATCTGTATTTTCTTTGGAGGCCCTGTGGAGCCTGAAGTTTTTACTTCGACATAATCCTTATCATTAAGCCAGTCGAGCAGAAAATTTCCTGCCTGGCCTTCATAGGGTTCTCCTTCTTTTATAAGACTATAGGCTACCGCAGCCAACTCCTCGTTAGTATAGTGCAGACCGTTAAGTCTGAAATCGGGATGAGTTTCTGGTAAGCTGAATTGGTTTTGCATAACTTTAATAAAGTTTAACTGCTAAAACCCTAAAGTTAACAATTTGGGTAGAAAAACTAAATTTCTTCAGAATACTTTAAGGTTTCCGGCCGCCTTACCTTACCAAACAACTTCTCTTTCCAGTTGGTCCAACGATAGGTTTTTGCCATTAGAAAAAGAAATATTGGGTAAACTATTAATACCGGTAAAAGGATATCCAGTCCCGCAGAAGGTTCAGAAACGTCTTTAAGTACAGAATTAGTCTCAAATGCTGTCCAGTCGGCGGTTACTAATAATGCTCCTACCAGGTTGTTACCGGCATGAAACCCAAGGGCGAGTTCGAGACCTTCATCCATAAGGGTCATGATGCCCAGAAGCAGACCCGTACCTATGTAATAAACCATTATTATATATCCCAGTTTTTCAACTTCGGGATTCCAAAGGTGGAGACTTCCAAAGATCACTGAAGTAATAATTAACGGAAACCAGCGGTTTCCGGCAAGAACGCCGAGACCCTGCAATAAATATCCCCGAAAGAGATATTCTTCAAAACTTGTTTGGAGCGGAACCATGATCAATGCAATAGCCGCCAGTATGAGAAATGGTACGGTCTGGAAATTCCATAAAAAATCTTCGGGTCGCAGGTTATAATCGACCAGGGTGGTCACTATGGTGAATACGGCGATGATACTGAATCCAAATAAAAATCTACCCCAATCGACCTTCTTTCGGGTTGTGGTCGCATCTTTGATGGACTGATTGTGCAGGAATTTTATCACGACAAAAAGTGCCGCCAGGCCTACAGCAAAAGACAGTAATAACAGGAAGAAAGCAAGATTTGATTCCAGGACCTGCATCATCTCTTCCTGAGTTAGGGTAAGAACCTCGGGACCTGCTTCAAGAAATATTGCTGCCATAAAAGGCAAAGCACCAAAAAGTTGCCAGGCAAGAAAAATAACAACGATCCCGATCAAATATCGCCACCACTCGGTTTTTGCTTTGTAGGCTTGTTGTATGAACATTGTAAATTCTATAGGTTAAAAATCCATTTTTTGGACGGTCTGTACCATAACTGCCCTGAAGCAACTTTTAAAGGAGCTTCAAAATTGTTGGTATATAAACCTCCGGTTCCCAATCCCTGGGGCATATTGTTCTTTAAGGTGTACGTGTATTGTGCTATTGCATTCAAACCTACATTGCTCTCAAGGGCACTGGTTATCCACCAGCCGGTATTTTGACCGGCAGCAGTCTCAATCCACTCCTCAGTTCCCTTAAACCCTCCTATTAAACTTGGTTTAAAAATTAGGTACTGAGGTTTGATAGTTCGTAAAAGATCTTCTTTTTCTCTTTTATTTGTAATCCCAATTAATTCCTCATCAAGCGCAATAGGTAAAGGTGTGTCTTCACACAGGGCTGCCATTTCCTCCGGCTGTCCGGCTTTTATGGGTTGCTCTATGCTGTGAAGAGACAGATCACTCAGCCGCTTCAGTTTCTCCATAGCTTGACAGGGTGCAAAAGCGCCATTTGCATCTACCCTTACCTCCATTTCGGCTGCACCAAATTCTTTTCTAATAAATTTGAGGAGGTTCATTTCGGTTTCAAAATCTATCGCGCCTATTTTCAGTTTTATACAATCAAAACCCTGATCTATCTTTTCCAGGATCTGTTGCTTCATAAATTGCTCCTCTCCCATCCACACAAGCCCATTAATGGGAATGGAATCTTTGCCACGGGTAAATTCCGAAGGAAACAGCAGGAATGGATCCCGGGTCTCCAATGATCTGAAAGCCATTTCCACCCCAAACTGAATGCTGGGAAAATCCCGGAGTTCCTCCCAAAGCTGTTTCGGCCCCAACTCAATATGATCACAAACCCATTTCAACTTCTCTTCATAGCCGGGCCTGTCATCATAACTGAGACTTCTTAAAATGCCACACTCTCCTATTCCGGTGCGACCATTTTGCTCCAGAATTATAAACCAGGATTCCTTTTGAGTAAGAACCCCTCTTGATGTGCCACTTGGGCGTTTAAAATTGAGGATGTATTGGTGGTAATTTGCCTGCACTTATTTTAATTACAATTCTATACTTTCTCCCACTTCCAGAAGCATGAGGTCTTTACCTTTCTCATAAAATTTTCGCTTTGCCTCTTCATGGTCTATTTCTATATAGCCAAAAGTATCATAGTGACAACCCAAAACCTTATCACACTCTACAAAATCGCTGGCCAGGATAGCATCATCTACTCCCATGGTAAAATTATCGCCTATTGGCAGGATTGCAAGATCCAGTTTGGTGTGCATTGGGATCAATTTCATATCCATTGTGAGTGCGGTATCACCGGCTATATAGATATTCTTATGCTCCCCTTCAATTACAAATCCGCCGGGTTGTCCACCATAGCTTCCGTCCGGAAAGGAACTGGTATGGATAGCATTGACATATTTTACTGTTCCGAAATCAAATGACCACTTTCCGCCGTGATTCAGTGGATGGACTTCCAGTCCTTTATTCTCATAATGGGTCGCTATTTCGAAATTACTGATAATAACCGCGCCGGTCCTTTTGGCAATGGCTTCAGCATCAAGAGTATGGTCCTGGTGAGCATGCGTTAACAGGATGTAATCTGCCTTGAGATCATCAATATTTACTTTTTGCTTTACTTTTTCATTACCGGTTATAAAAGGATCTACCAGCAGGTGAATTCCTTTAACTTCAATTGAAAAAGTGCTGTGTGCGTAATGAGTAATTTTCATGATGTTGAATTTTCAAAACAAAATACAAAATCCCGGTCAAAAAGAACGGGCAAAAATGCCATTTTTGGACCTTATAATATTTGTCCCACAGCAAAAAGTATTGCCAGTAAAAAGGTACTCAGGGCAAGCTTTTTTAGTTCGGGATCAAGTAATACGGGATTGTCATTTTCCATCACTCGTTTTAGATGGAAGAGTAAAGGCACAAAAGCTATTAGATAAAGCAGGTCATCAATTCCGGTAAAGGAAAAAGCTGAATACAGGATGAGACTTGAAAAAGCAGCCAGAATTAAAATGTAATGGTACTGTTTGGCATTCTCCTCTCCCATTTTCACTGCCAGGGTATTCTTTCCGGCTTTTTCATCGGCAGCTCTGTCCCGCATATTATTCAGATTAAGAACCCCGGCACTTAAAAATCCAATTCCGGCAGCAGGCAAAAGTACTCTCCAATCCCATTCCAGGGTATAAAGGAAATAACATCCATAAACCCCCACCATTCCAAAAAACAGAAAAACAAACACATCTCCGAGTCCGCGGTAACCATAGGCAGAATCGCCCACTGTGTACTTAACGGCAGCCACAATAGCAGCTATTCCCAGAAAAAGAAATAACAGTCCGTAAAAAATACTTTTTGCTCCAAAGGCAACATAAATAAGAGCTACAGCAAACATAAATGTGAGGATTCCGGTGCCCACCATACCCCAGTACATTTCTCCACGGCTAATGAGGCCACTTTGCATGGTTCGCTTTGGCCCTACCCGTTCTTCATTATCTGTTCCTTTTACAAAATCCCCGTAGTCATTGGCGAAATTTGAAAGGATCTGCAAACCGAGGGTAGTAGCTATTGCCAAAGCAAAGATCACGGCGTGGAAATCATCATGTGCTGCTGCTATCGAACTTCCTACCAGAATGCCCGAAATTGAGAGCGGAAGGGTGCGCAACCTTGCGGCGCTTAACCAGGAATCTAAATTTGCCATTAACGCATAATTTTTACGAGTAATTCTTTTAGGAGATCCCCCTGCGGTACATTTGCAGCCCCTACTCCCTTGCCTTTTACATCGGCTTCTCTCAAAAATGAAATGATGCTGCTAACCTTTTTCATGTTATAATTCTTTGCCGCCGAAACATAATCGCTAACAAAATAGGGATTCACCTTTAAGACCTTTGCTACATTCCCCTTAGATTGATCGGCAAGTGCATGGTATTGCTGCAACTGTGAAAAGAAGCTAAAGAGAAGCGCCACGGTAACCACCATGGGATTGTCCTTTTCGTTTTGTGAAAAATAATTGATGATCCTGTGAGCCTTCAGGCTATCTTTCATTCCTATGGCCTTTCTCAACTCAAAATTGTTGAAGTCTTTGCTTATCCCGATATTTTCCTCAATAAGCTCCGGAGTTATTGTGGTGCCTTTTGGGACAATAAGCTGCAGTTTTCGCAGCTCGTTATCAATTTTTCCCAGTTCATTTCCAAGAAATTCCAGTAGCATCTGGGCAGCCTTAGGTGAAATCTGAAAGCCCCGGGAGTGCATCTCTTTTTGAATCCAGTCCACCACCTGGTTATCGTAAAGACGTTTGTTATCATAAATAACACCTGATTTAGCTATAGCCTTGTGCAGCTTTTTTCGCTTATCCAGTTTTTTATACTTATAGTTGACAACAAGCACAGTAGTTGGCTGCGGATTTTCGGCATAAGAGGTAAGCTGCTCAATGCTTCGGGAGAGATCCTGGGCTTCCTTCACAATGATCACCTGCCGCTCGGCCATCATCGGATAACGTTTGGCGTTTCCCACAATATCATCTATTGTAACATCCCGCCCGTAAAGGACCATCTGGTTGAATCCTTTTTCTTCCTCCTGCAACAGGTGATCTTCAATATAGTCGGAAATTTTATCAATAAAATAAGGTTCCTCCCCCATTAGAAAATAGATAGGTTTAACCTCTCCTTTTTTAATGGCAGATACTATACTTTTTACGTCATCCATTTACTGTGGTTTTCCTGAAGGTTAAATACAGGGATTTTTCTTCTGAAAAAATTTTACTTTTGAGCATGCATTCACTCAATTTTCCCCGGTACTCTTTCAGGCTCAAAAATAGCGAAAATAAAATAGCCGTTTTTGACGAGCTTCGGAAAAAATTTATTTTGCTTACTCCCGAAGAATGGGTGCGCCAGCACGTGGTTCATTTCCTCCTGAAGGAAAAGAATTTCCCCAAAAGTTTGCTGAATGTGGAAAAGCAGCTTAAGATCCACGACCTGGTTAAAAGATATGACGTGATTGCATATAATCCCGATGGTTCAATTCATCTCATCGTCGAATGTAAAGCGGCCTCTGTACCCATTACCCAGGACACCTTTGACCAGATTGCCCGTTACAACCTGGCTCTAAGAGCGCAGTTCCTTATGGTGACCAATGGACTGCAGCATTATTTTTGTCAGCTGGACTACGAAGCGGAACAATATCATTTTCTAAAGGACATTCCGGAGTGGGCCTGAAAAATGCCTTTTTTGACACCTTGTGCTTCCAATATTCCCGGGTTACTTCAATTTTAACTTAATTTGCAGCTGTGAAAGTAGCAGTAGTCATATTAAACTGGAATGGAAAAGCTCTCCTTGAAGAATTTCTGCCTTCGGTAGTAAAGAATTCAGCAGAAGCTGAAGTCTATGTAGCCGACAATGCTTCAACAGATGATTCTGTTGCCTTTCTCGAAAATCGTTTTCCGCAGGTAAAGATCATTCAGAACAAAATTAATGGCGGATTTGCAAAGGGATATAACGATGCCTTACAACATCTTGAGGAAGATATCTTTGTTCTTCTCAACAGCGATGTAGAAGTAACTCCCAACTGGCTTCCTCCTTTACTGAAAGAGTTTGAAAAGGATAAAAATGTTGCTGCAGTACAGCCAAAGATCCTGGATTATCGCAGAAAAGATCACTTTGAATATGCAGGAGCGGCCGGGGGATTTATTGATGCTTTTGGATATCCCTATTGTCGCGGACGAATTTTTGACACTCTGGAAAAGGACAGGGGACAATATGATGACATTGTAGATGTTTTTTGGGCAACAGGTGCATGTATGGCGATAAGGAAGAAGGATTTTATGGATGCGGGCGGTTTTGATGAAGATTTTTTTGCACACCAGGAAGAGATCGATCTGTGCTGGCGTCTTTTTAACCACAGAAAAAAAGTCAAGGCGGCAGGCAATTCGACGGTTTATCATCTTGGTGGCGGCACATTAAATAATATGCATCCCCGTAAAACATTTTTAAACTTTCGGAACAGTCTTTTTACCCTTGTGAAGAACGCTCCCAAAAAAGGACTTTTAACAAAAATTCTTTTTCGACTCATTCTGGATGCAGCAGCAGGGATAAGGCTGCTCCTGCTCCTAACCCCCTCACATACAGCGGCAATCATTCGCGCTCATTTCAGCTTCTACAGACACCTGAAAAAAATGTGGAAAAAAAGGGAAAAATTTCAGAATAATGAAAAATATTACCACCAAACTACCGTTGTAGGGGCGTATTATCTGAAGGGAATTAAGAAGTTTTCAAAGCTTTAAAATCTTTTATTTAGATGCAATAAAATTTCGCAGAGACCTCAGATTTTGTATTTTTGACACGTTTAACATTTAATCACAACAATTAGGAATTATGAAAAAATTCATGCTTTTATCGGCCACCGCTGCCCTCCTATTTTCTTCATGTGTATCATCGAAGAAATATGCCGAGTTGGAAGCTCAACAAAGAGAGACTCAGGATAAGCTAAACACTGCTACAGTGAAGCTTAATTCTTGTCTTGACGAAAAAGAAAGATTAAACCAGCAGATTGGCCAATTGAGCAACCAAAATACTGCTTTATTGAACAATGTTGGAGACCTTGCTACTTTATCTAAGAAAGAAGCTGAAAACCTTGAACGTTCACTTGAAAGTATTAAGGAAAAGGATATGAAGATCCAGCGTATGCAGGATGCTATCACTAAGAAAGATTCTGTAACCCTTGCTTTGGTAACAAGTCTTAAAGGTGTGCTTGGAAATATGAGCGATGAAGACATCCAGATCAATGTAGAAAAAGGTGTAGTATATGTTTCTATTTCTGACAAACTTCTTTTCGAAAGCGGAAAGTATAATGTAACTCAACGTGCTAAAGAGGTACTTGGAAAAGTTGCTGCTGTAGTTAAGAACCGTCCTGATATTGAATTTATGGTAGAAGGTCATACAGATGACAAGCCTATTAGAAATGCAGTTCTTCAGGACAACTGGGATCTTTCTGTGAAGAGAGCTACTTCTGTAGTTCGTGTACTTCAGGAAGACCATGGTGTAGCGCCACAAAGAATGACTGCCGCAGGTAGAAGTTATTATGTGCCGGTTGCAACTAACGAGACTGCAGAAGGTAGAGCCAAGAACAGAAGAACGCGTATTGTGATCCTTCCAAAGCTTGACCAGTTCTACAACCTTATTGAAGAAGGTATGGAGTCTGCAAAATAAGCAGAACCTAAAGATTTTTTAAAGCCCGGCCTGCGCCGGGCTTTTTTATTTCCACATATTCCTTCAGCCTTTCCTACAACTTTAACATGTTAATATTCAGTTAACTACACTCTTAAAGCATTTCCTTCCCTTATTTTTACAGCACCCTACCCAATACTTAAAAAAACCTGCTATGTTACGTATCTGCACAAAAATTCTGTTGCCGGTGCTGTTGATCTTTTTGGGAACAGCCTGTGAACCTGAACATCTGGAAAATCCTGCGGTAGAGACTGTATTTACCGTTGAAAGCTTACTTGCGAAAATTCCGGATGAGCCATCAAAAGCCGTTCTTATAACAACTCCGGAAGATTTCTCTCATAATGAAAACCTGCAGGATCTATTGCTGAATGCTATTTCCCCTACAGAATGTGGAGCTACAAAATTAGCGGAAGTGAGCGGCCGTTATTTCGAGAAACTGCTTGCAAACCCTGAAGCTCTAGATCACCTGGCACATTATAAATACCTCAACCGGCAGGCAGCTAAATTAGGTATCGGCAGTGACTATTATGGTAGCAACAGTATACACACGCAATTCGTGGGAAAGCTGGAAAGGGACCTGGAGAGATTCTGGAATATAGACCGGGAAATAAATATTTTGGGACAACATAATCAAACCCTCGAGGATCGGGAGAGTCTTGCCGATATTTACTGGTACTCCATAAATGACATGGAATCCAAAGAAGAAGCTTACCGACTTGCAGATGCGATAATTGCTCTCAACCAAAAATTCCCGGAGTTAATAAGATCTCCCTTTATCTCAAGCGATGGATTTGCTGCCCAAAACGGAAAAATTGTAGTTGGGGATGGCCTTATTAAGCTATTTGCCGAAACAGGACTGCAGAACGATATTGTCTGGACGGGTATAGTCACACACGAATGGGCACACCAAATTCAGTTTCACTTTATGAACTCCTGGTATCCATCAGATAACCAAATGGACGCGGCAGAAAGAACCCGTATGCTCGAGCTGGAAGCCGATTTCTTTTCAGGTTATTACATGACACATAAAAGAGGTGCAACCTTTAACTGGAAGCGTGCAGAAGAATTCTTTGAACTTTTTTACCAGGCCGGAGACTGCTCTTTTGAATTCGAACAACACCATGGAACTCCTCTCCAAAGAAAACAAGCCTCTTTTGAAGGATATTTATTAGCAGAAGCTGCAAAAAAGAAGGGACAGATCCTTTCTCCTCAGGAATTACATGACTATTTTCTCCTTAAAGTCTTACCCGAAACAGTTAGAGAACTACAATATTTCTAAACTGCCCTTTCCTTCACGGATAACCTCGGGCTCGGCAGTAGTGAGATCAATTACGGTAGAAGGAATATTATCTCCGTAACCTCCGTCAATGACTATATCGACCAGCTTATCCCATTTTTCAAGGATAAGTTCCGGGTCTGTTGTGTATTCAAGGACTTCATCGTCGTCTTTTATTGAGGTGGAAACAATTGGATTACCTAATCCGGAGACAAGAGCCCGACATATATTATTATCGGGAACTCTTATTCCGACCGTTTTTTTCTTCTTAAATACAGAGGGAAGATTATTATTTCCAGGTAGCACAAAAGTATATGGCCCTGGCAGATTCCTTTTAAGGATCTTGAAAGTCTGGTTATCTATTTGCCTCACATAATCGGAGAGATTACTCAAATTTTCACAGATGAAGGAAAAATTGGCCTTCTCCAGTTTTACTCCTCTTAGATGAGCTATTCTTTCGAGTGCACTATTATTGGTGATATCGCAGCCCAGACCATAAACTGTGTCTGTGGGATAAATGATCACTGCCCCGTCTCTCAGGGCGTCAACTACTCTTTTTATTTCTCGCGGATTGGGATTTTCTTCATAAATCCTGATAAGTTCTGCCATAATTCATTGATTTAAATGCATCAAAAATTACGAAATTTCAAAGGCTTATAACAATTCTTTCTAATAAAAATCAGTCAGTTCTTTCCACTTCGCTTTCCAGCTTCAAAACTTCGTTACCATTATCCTGTTTGATATAAAGGGCCTTATTCTCAGGTTTTCCCTTACGGGTGACACGGGTGCCTTTGATAGTGTGAGTGACTTCATGGTCAAAGGTATTCTGTACCTTTCCCGTTGCTGTCCCTTTGCCCCATTTCCATTTAACCTCTGTGCCTTCTCTAATCATTTTTCTTTTAAAGATAAAGACAAGGCAGCAGCTAACCTAAAGAATAACAATTACTTAACCTCAGGACAGGATCTTTAATTTGGCAAATTTGAGCAATAGCTTCTTAATACCACCATTCTCAAAATCAATTTCGGCCTTTTTGTCCTGCCCTACACCTTCAATATTTAACACCTTTCCTTTTCCAAAACGCATGTGCTCGACCTCATCTCCTCTCTCCAGTTTAACAGAGGGAGCTGCAGAAGGTGCTTCAGGTGCACCGGCCGGCCTTAATTTCCGGAGTTTGCGCAATTGTTCATCTGTGGGTTTATGTGAGGGAGGCGGTGTGCCATTAACAGGCTTCGTTTGGCGAAATTTACTTTTATCCACCTCTCCAAAAATATCAGTATCAATTAGGGGCTTGTATTTATAATCATCCTGAGGAATCATATAATCAAGAAACTTTGGTTCTATTTCTTCAATAAAGCGGCTGGGCTCGGCATCTACAAGTTTGCCCCAGCGATAACGGGACTGGGTATAGGTAAGAAAGGCCTGCTTCTCTGCTCTGGTTAGTGCCACATAAAAAAGGCGTCGCTCCTCTTCGAGCTCCGAGCGGGTGTTCATACTCATAGCCGAAGGGAAAAGGTCTTCCTCCATTCCTACAATATACACATAAGGAAATTCGAGCCCTTTAGCGAGGTGAATAGTCATTAGCGCTACGTGGTCTTCGTCTCCCGTTTCCTTATCCATATCTGTCGCCAGGGCTACATCTTCAAGAAATTCGGTAAGGGAGCCGGTCGTATCTGCCAGTTCTTTTTGTCCTTCTACGAAATCTCTGATCCCGTTAAGAAGCTCCTCTATATTTTCAATTCGTGCTATACCTTCGGGAGTTCCGTCTTTTTTAAGTTCCTGTAAAAGACCTGTTTTCTTGGCTACAGTTTCGGCTATAGTAAAAGCATCTGCCGTCTCGTTCATGATCTGGAAACTTTTGATCATGTTGGCAAAGTTCTCCAGTTTATTTTTAGTTCCCCGGTTGATCTTCAAATCAATTTTATCAAGATTTTCAATGATCTCAAAAATTGATCTTTTATAATGATTTGCTGCTATCGTAAGACGGTCAATGGTAGTTTGTCCAATCCCACGGGCGGGATAATTTATCACCCGCTTTAGCGCCTCTTCATCCTTTGGATTGATCAACAATCTTAAATAAGAAAGTACATCCTTGATCTCTTTTCTCTGGTAAAAGGAAAGTCCCCCATAAATGCGATAAGCAATATCTTTTTTCCGCAGGGCATCCTCCATTGCCCGGCTTTGGGCATTGGTGCGGTAAAGAATAGCAAAGTCTCCATTCTTCATTTGCTTTTCCATCTTGTTGTCAAAAATGGAACTTGCTACAAAACGTCCCTCTTCCCCATCGGTGAGCAGACGGTTGACTACGATCTTTGGACCTTCGTCATTTGCCGTCCATACTACCTTTTCCAGGCGGGTCTTATTTTTTTCTATAATGGAATTTGCAGCCTCTACAATATTTTTGGTCGACCGGTAATTCTGCTCCAGGCGGTACATTTGTACATCATCATAATCCTTCTGGAAGTTCAGGATGTTATTGATGTTTGCTCCCCGGAAGGCGTAGATACTCTGAGCATCATCACCTACCACACAGATATTCTGAAATTTATCTGAAAGTGCTTTTACAATTAGGTACTGGGAATGATTTGTATCCTGGTACTCATCAACAAGTATATACCTGAAGCGGTTCTGATACTTCTGAAGCACATCGGGAAATCTGTTAAGAAGTTCGTTTGTTTTAAGCAGCAGGTCGTCAAAATCCATTGCTCCCGCCTTAAAACAGCGATCTACGTACTCTTTGTAGATCTCCCCCAGCCTTGGCTTTTTAGACATGGCATCGGCTTCCATTAATTCGGGATTTTGAAAATATGCCTTCACCGTGATCAGGCTGTTCTTATAGGAAGAGATCCTGGAGTAAACTTGTTTGTATTTATAAACATCCTTATCCAATCCCATTTCCTTTATGATGGCCGAGATGAGCCTTTGGGAATCCTGTGTGTCGTAAATTGTAAAATTGGAAGGATAGCCGAGTTTATCTGCTTCAAACCTCAACATCTTGGCAAAGATGGAGTGAAAGGTTCCCATCCAGAGATTCTTGGCTTCACTATTACCTACAATTTTGGCAATACGCGTCTTCATCTCCCTTGCCGCCTTATTGGTAAAGGTCAAAGCGAGAATATTAAAGGCGTCGACACCCTGACTCATAAGATAAGCGATCCTGTAAGTAAGTACCCGGGTCTTTCCGGATCCTGCGCCGGCAATCACGATCATGGCTCCATCTTTCTGAAGAACGGGAGCTCTCTGCGCATCATTTAATTCGGCTAAATAAGATTCCAATATAAACTTCTTTTAAGGGGTGAAAATAACTAAAATGGACCAAAAACTAAACCTGTTGCTCATATCTTTTCAGACTCAATAACACAGCGGCCTGCTATCTTATATTTTTTTTAAATGAAATTATTTTGAAACAGCTGCATTATAAAGTAACTTCTATTTTTAAGTCAAAAAATTAACTATGGATAATATTCTTAGCTTTTTAGGAGATATTTCCTGGTGGATGTGGATCATCATTTTCCTGGCGTTTGTCATAATCTACGATGTCTTTATAAATAAAAAGCACACCATTCTGCACAATTTTCCCCTGGTGGGACATTTCAGGTATATGCTTGAAAGTATTGGTCCCGAGCTACGCCAGTACATCGTGGCCGGAAACCGGGAAGAAAAACCTTTTAACCGGATTGAAAGGGGATGGGTTTATGCTTCTTCTAAGAACGAGAATAATTATGAAGGTTTTGGTACAGATCAGGACATCTATGAAGTAAACTACGTCTTTATCAATAATGCGGTCATCCCGTATCGCATGCCTACAGATCATATTAACCGAAAGGATCCTTACTTCCTCGCCTGCGCCAAAGTAATGGGAGAATACCACAAAAGACGCAGACCGTACAGACCGGCATCTGTAATTAATGTCTCGGCCATGAGCTTTGGCTCCCTTTCGGCAAGAGCTATTGAATCCTTAAATAAAGGCTGCAAAAAAGCATACGCCTTTCACAACACAGGAGAAGGCGGATTATCCCCTTACCATAAAAAGGGTGCCGATGTAATTTTTCAAATAGGTACCGGTTATTTCGGAATACGAAATCCGGATGGAACCTTCTCTATGGACAAACTGGTGAAGCTTGTGGAAGACAATCCGCAGATCAGAGCAATTGAGGTGAAGCTTTCGCAAGGAGCAAAACCTGGGAAAGGCGGAGTGCTTCCGGCATCAAAAATCACCAAAGAGATCTCAGAAATAAGACATGTTCCCATGGGGAAGGACGTTCTTTCCCCTCCTTCCCACAGCACTTTCAGCAACATGCAGGAGATGGTTGACTTCATAGAAGATATAGCCGAAAGTACCGGGTTACCTGTTGGTGTGAAAGCAGCTATCGGAAAACTGGATGAGTGGGAGGAATTGGCAACTATAATGGCCGAAACTGACCGGGGACCCGATTTCCTGGCCATTGATGGCGGCGAAGGAGGAACGGGTGCTGCACCACCAAGTTTTGCCGATCATGTGGCGCTCCCATGGACTTATGGATTTACAGATGTCTATAAAATATTCCAGGCCAGGGATCTCACCAACAGAATAGTGTTTATAGGTAGTGCCAAACTGGGCTTTCCTGCCAAAGCTGCTATGGCATTCGCCATGGGTGCCGATTGTATAAGTGTTGCAAGGGAGGCCATGCTCAGTATTGGCTGCATACAGGCCAAATCCTGCCATACCAATACCTGCCCTACGGGAGTTGCGACTCAGAACAGATGGCTGCAGGCAGGAATAAATGTTAAGGATAAGTCTGAAAGAGTCAATTATTATTTCACCAATTTCAGGAAAGAGCTCCTGGAGATCACCCATGCCTGCGGCTATGAACACCCGTGCCAGTTCACCATGGATGACGTAGAAATTAATCTCGGAGACAGGTTTATTGCGAAAACACTGGCCAAGACCTTTATGTACAACAAAACAAAAGTTCCTTTCGATTCTGTTGCTACTTTGGCAGGATGTCCTAACTTAGGGGGCTCATACAGAAAAGGAGAAGAAACCGACGTAAAAGAAGTGGAAACCGAAGATACTTCGGTCTCAGAACAATAGTAAACCTATGACAGAAGATTCTATTTTACAGTTGCTGTTCTATTTATTACCGGCAGTAGTTGTAGGCGTCATTGCCTTCTATTTTTTTAACCTTCACACCCGAAACGAAGAACGCCGGCGGAGATTCCTTCTTCACAAGGAGGCCCAGAAACATGCATTACCTGTTAGGTTGCAGGCTTATGAACGTATGGCGTTGTTCCTCGAGCGAATTGCCCCCGGTAATCTTTTGGTAAGGATTAAACCCGTTAGAAATAACAAGGAAGATTACGCTACGCTGCTTATCAAAACGATTGAGCAGGAATTCGAGCACAACCTTGCGCAGCAGATATATATCACAGACGAATGCTGGAATGTCATAAAGGCATCCAAGAACGCAACGATCAATAACATACGTAAGACTGCAGCCAAAGAAGAAATTGAAACCGCAGATGCATTAAGGCAGCAAATTTTGACCTCTCTTATCGATCAACAACCGCCAAGTGAAACAGGACTGGGTTATATCAAGAAGGAAGTGAAGAATTTATGGTAAACCGGGTTCAAGGTTTAAAGTTCAAAGTTTAAGGTCTGTGGTTTGGTTGCAGGTGGCGGGTTTCAGGTGCGGTTGCAGGTTCCAGGTTGCGCGTTGCGTTGCGTGTTCCGTGTTGCGTGTTCCGTGTTGTGAGTTTTAACTGCCCTCTGCCCTCTGTCCACTTTCCACTGTGCATTAATTTCTTTGTGTTCTTAATTCTTCTTATTTTGCTTAGTGTGAAATCTGGAAAATTTTCTCTATAAGAAAAACTGTATGGAGATGTTTCCCGCTGATCTCGCTGATTTCCGCAGATTTCAATAGACATCATAACAAACAGCCTATTCTTCTCATTCTTTTCATTCTCAAATTTTCAAATCAACACATTCTCAAATCTCTTTTTGGAATTTGGTGCTTGTAATTTGGAAATTCGGGAAATACTGCCTACTACTTACTGCGCACTGCAGACTTCTTCTGACCACTGATCACCGATCACTGACCACTAACTAACCCTTGCTCCTGAAGCTTTTTGAGCAATTCGCGTGAAAATGCACGAAAACGGCTGTTATGATGCAGTGTAGCTTCCTGAAGGTTTTGGATTGTATTCTCATCAAAAGCATTGAGCTGATACAAATAGCCAAAAGCCTTTTCTCTTACCTGGAATTTTTGATAAGGTGCTGTATATTCTGAAAGCTTCTTAAAATATCGCCTTTTTGACGCAGCAGGAACTTCGGCTGTGGCGAGACTAAGCGCCAGCCAAAGAGTTTCAATATTCTTGTCGGGCAGACCTTCAATTCCTTGTAGTGAGTTCAAATATTCCATCCTGTCTTCCGGAAAATTCATCCACAGGTTATATAAAGCCATTTCCCGGGTGAGATAAGAATCATCTTTAAGCAAACCTTCATATTCAGATTTTAATTGCGGCGGAATCTGCTGTAAGGAAAAGGCAATAGCCTGCCGGGTAAAAAGATTTCCGCTTGAAAAAGCCTTTTTGTAAAGGTCGGCCACCTCAACAGGATCTTCCAGAGCTAATTGCAATACCGCTTCCTGCCCCAGGTAATCATTCACCGGAAAACGAAAAGCATTCCGCAGCAAATTTCTTTTATCTGAAACAGGAAAAGGCTTGGCAGCCGCCAGCTCCAAATATTTTTGAATGAAAGGAGACTTTTTGAGAGATTCCAGGGCTTCTGTTCCCTGGAAAGCAGATTGCCTTAACCAGTTTTTTTCAAAAGCTGAAAGATCTTTTCCACTTGCCAATTCCATTTCGGCTAAGAACTGCGCGGTCGAAGCCGTAGCGAATTGATACTTCTCAAGGTAATTTTTTACTCCCAGATCAAAGGCCGATTTTCCAATGGTTTCATTGAGAATATGCAGAGCCCAGGCTCCTTTCTGATAGTAGGTGAGCGAACTTCCATTGCGGCCTACCAAAGCTTGTCCTTTACCTGAGTCACTGAGTTGTTTGAGCTCTTCGGCCGTTTTGAATAATTTCCGGTAGTAGTAATCATCTCCAAAAATTTCTTTTTCAGCAAGAAGAGCGTAATAGGTTGCGAAACCTTCCTGCAGCCAGTGATCTTCAGGCGAAGCAGCTGTTATCAGATTCCCGAACCATTGATGAGCTAATTCATGTGCATTAATATTTATATAATTCTGGTCATTATAACCAATGGAGTCAATCAGGAAAATATCTGAAAAAATAGTAGTGCCGGTGTTTTCCATCCCCGCATAAAGAAAATCCTGAACGGGGATCTGCTTGTAATTATTCCAGGGATAGGCAAAACCTGTTTCCTCTTCAAAGAAATCCATAAGAAATTCGCTGTGTCGGTAAGTGGGTTCTACCCTTACCTCTAAACCCGGAGGAAAATAAAACTCCATGGTAATTCCGCTTTTCGAATACCTGGTCTCATTCTCGAAATCACCTGCTGCCATTGCCACAAGATAACTGCTCATGGGCTTATCCATGTTGAACTGCCACAGCGCAAGAGAATCCTTTCTCTCTTGATGTGCCTCTAATTCGCCGTTGCCAATAATCCATTTGCCTGAAGGATAAATGTAGGCGATATCAAACTCCAGTTTTTCTGCAGGATCATCGAAGCTGGGAAGCCAGTGAGACGTATTTTTCCCCTGCCCCTGTGTCCAAACCTGAAATTCCGCTGCCTCTTCCTGCGGACTGGTCCTGATGAAATACATGGTTTGCTTCGGCTCAGCAGTGTATCTCATGCTAAGCTGCTGCTCTTTTGCCGGCGAAAATTTTCCGGTGAGCCAGAATCTTTTTTCATCGTTACCGTACTTCACTTCTTCTCCGTTCAGAAATACTTCTGAAAAGTTCATTTTTTGAGCATCTATAAAAATGGAGTCGGTTTTTGTCAGTACGTCGAAAGTGAAAAGAAGATCACCTGCAACTGCTTGTTTCAAAGGATCAATCGTTACTTCAGCCCGTAGGTGAGTAAAATCAACAGCAGAAGTTTGCTGTGCAGACACTCCTAAGGTATACAGCGTCAAAAATGTCAAAAAATTGTGGGCTTTCATTATTCAAATATAGGTTACCTGTTCCAAACTTTTAAAAACTCAGCTTCCTAAAAGGCTTTTTTTTATCTTCGTTTCCATGAATCCCAACCTGCTGCAGACACCCATTGATTACCTCAAAGGTATTGGGCCCAACCGGGCAGATATTCTGCGCAAGGAAATTGGAGTCCACACCTATGGCGACCTGCTTAACTTTTTTCCCAATCGATACCTGGATAAAACCCGTTTTTATAAGATCGCGCAACTGGAGCGCAATTCTGCTGAAGTACAGGTTGTAGGTAAGATCGTACACCTGCGAACTGTGGAGCAGAAGAAAGGCAAGCGCCTGGTGGCTGACTTTGTGGATGATACAGGCAAAATGGAACTGGTATGGTTTCGGGGACAAAAATGGATCCGCGAAAACCTTAAGATCAACACTCCTTATATTATCTTCGGAAAGACCAGCTGGTACAACGGGCTCTTTAGTATGCCGCATCCGGAGATGGAGCTGGTAGAGGAGTATAAAAAAAGCCTGCGTCCGGCAATGCAACCTGTTTATCCTTCTACGGAAAAACTCGGAAAATCCGGAATTACAAACCGGGTAATTAGTCGGTGTGTACAGCAACTTTTTTCTGAAAGTGGGGGGAAATTCATAGATCCCCTGCCGGAAGGTTTGAGGGAAGAGTTGCATCTTTTACCCAAAGCTGAAGCCCTTTTTAATGCACATTTTCCAAAGAACCAGGAGCTGCTGGCAAAAGCGGAATTCAGATTAAAATTTGAAGAGCTTTTCTACATTCAGCTGCAGCTTTTGATGAAAAACCTCATCCGGAAGCAAAAGATCAAAGGATTTCTTTTTGAAGCCGTAGGTTCCCACTTCAGTGACTTTTACGAAAATCATCTTCCTTTTGAGTTGACCAATGCGCAAAAAAGAGTAATAAAGGAAATAAGACACGACCTTGGCACCGGTGCCCAAATGAACCGGCTGTTACAGGGAGACGTAGGTTCGGGAAAGACCATTGTGGCTTTAATGAGCGTTTTGCTCGCGTTAGACAACGGATTTCAGGCTTGTCTTATGGCTCCTACAGAGATCCTTGCAATACAGCACTATAACGGAATTTCAGAACTGGTGAACGATTTGGGCATCAAGGTCCGCCTGTTGACAGGTTCTACAAAGACCTCAGAAAGAAGAGAAATTCATGCAGCTTTAGAAAGCGGCGAACTTCATTTATTGATTGGAACCCACGCCCTGTTAGAGGAAAAGGTTAAATTCAGCAATTTGGGACTGGCCATTATAGATGAACAGCATCGGTTTGGAGTAGCTCAGCGAGCCCGGCTGTGGAAGAAAAACCATTTGCCACCACATGTACTGGTGATGACCGCCACCCCTATTCCCAGAACATTAGCGATGAGCCTGTACGGAGACCTGGATGTTTCGGTAATTGACGAACTGCCGCCGGGAAGAAAGGAGATCAGAACTGTTCATAGGTATGACAGTAACAGGTTAAAAGTATTTAAGTTCATTCGGGACGAAATCAAGAAAGGAAGACAGGTATATGTAGTATATCCACTAATTCAGGAGTCTGAAGCCCTGGATTACAAGGACCTGATGGACGGCTATGAAAGTATAGCCCGGGAATTTCCGATGCCCGAATTCCAGATCTCTATTGTTCATGGGCAAATGAAACCTGCCGATAAAGATTACGAAATGGACAGGTTTGTAAAGGGGGAGACCCAGATCATGGTGGCTACTACCGTGATCGAGGTTGGAGTAAATGTCCCCAATGCCAGCGTCATGATCATAGAGAGTGCCGAGCGCTTTGGCCTTTCCCAGCTGCACCAGTTGAGAGGCCGTGTAGGCCGTGGTGCCGAACAAAGTTATTGCATCCTTATGACAGGGCATAAATTGTCAAATGACAGCAAGACCCGATTGGAGACCATGGTCCGGACCAGCGACGGATTCGAGATCGCGGAAGTAGACCTGAAACTCCGCGGCCCCGGTGATCTTATGGGCACCCAACAAAGCGGAATCCTCAATCTCAAGATTGCCGATATTGTAAAAGATAATGACATTCTTAAAACGGCCAGATACTACGCACTACAACTCCTGAAAGAAGATCCCAACCTGGAAATGGAGAAAAACCGGGTAGTGAAATTCACCTATTCCCAATTGGTGAAGGAGAAAAACATCTGGAATTATATCAGTTAATCCCCACACGTCGATTATTCTTACAATCTTGTCGAATAACTGGTTCCCAGTGATTTGCGAAGGGTTTTTTGGCTTAGATTAGCTTTCTAATTTAACCAAAACTACCAATTATTATGAAAAAAATTTATTTATTATTTGTAGCTGCGACATTGGCAGCTTGTAGTGCAGAGCCCATTCAGGATGAACTTACATCTTTAGATGCTGCTGTAACCGGAAAGAACAAATCTACAGTTCAGAACGCAGGAGAGTCATTTGATATCCCTGAATCCTTTTGTGCGGGTGAGGAAGCAACTTTTACTTTTAATTTTCCTCAAAACACAAATCCTCAAGGAAAAGAGCAGGCAACTCATATTTTCCTGCAACTTTTAGTTGAAGGTGATGATCCGCAAACAACAGAAGTAGAGGAGAGTTACTATTATGATGTTATCAATACACAATACCCAGGAGCTGGACCTGTCGACGTAAATTATACTTTCGACCAAGCGGGAACTTATCATCTGCAGTATAAGATCGGAAGTGGGGGGACAACCCAGTTTTCTGTGACTGTAGACAATTGTGGTTGCACAAATGAACTTATTGCAGATTTTTCCTGTGAAGAAAATGGACTCTTGACCCTTACCTTTACAGCTGAAGAAGAGGGACCTATAGTTATTCAGGGTGGTCTTACTAATGGGACTTCCATAACAAATGCTACTAGTGACGACGTATTAACTCGCAATTTAGATCATCCCTCAGTTCTGAACAGTGAGTCTTCTGTAACTAGGTGGGAAGGATATGTAGGAGCTTGCCAAGTGGTCACCATTACAATTGAGTTTACCGGAGGTAACGGCATAGGTGACTGGTCAGCCAAAAGAAAAATTGATGATGAAGAAGTTACTCTTGGATCAACAGAGGAAATAGAATGCCAATAACTGAGACCTTTTAAAAAATGAAAAGGCCCCACTCCGGGGCCTTTTTTCATTTAAGGGTTTTCCCCCGTTTTTAAATACTTATATGATTTTCTAATAACAAACATCTTAAAATTCAGTAAATTTAAAATGTAATAAGTTAAAATTTAGGAAGTTATGAGAAAGAAAGTATTTACCACCGCATCCACTATTCTGCTGCTTATCCTGTTTGTTGCAGGAGGATATGCGCAGGAAAAAACAAGCACTTCCATACAGGAAGACATCTACACGGCATATAAGTCCAATGGAGTAGAAAATGCCATAGCTAAATACCGGGAGCATAAGAAAAAAGGCGACTACGAATTATCACAGGCAGAATTGAATGCAGTAGCATACCGGATCATGAATGAGGACGAAGATCTCGATGCCGCAGAGAGGATATTTCGACTTAATATGGAGGAGTATCCAAAAGCAGCCAATCCCTATGACTCTTACGGTGATTACCTGGTTAAAAAAGGAAACGAGAAAGAAGCTAAAGAATACTTTAAAAAGTCGGCTGAGATTTCTAAGGATTCCAAAGATGAGTGGGAAAAGAACTCTCTATACCCTCAAACCAGAAGTAAAATGGCAAAGATCGACAAGAAGCACAAACAAATGGATTTTCTTCTTGGAGACTGGAATATAGATGCCACAGCCTATGAAAATGGTAAGGAAGTCCAAAAAATGAAGGGAAAAGATAAAATTGAATTCAATGAAGAAACTAATTCTATTTTTCTTCATCACTATAACGAGCAGAACGAACCTGATGGGATAAGGATCATTACCTATGATGCAATTGATGACGAATTTGACGTAGCCTATTTTAATCCAAACAGGTTAAGAGGCATAGAGGTTTCCCACATGAAAATGAAACCTGCGGGTGATAATCATTATGAATTTACAGATTCTTACACCACTATGGAAGGAAAGAAATTAGACTTAAAACATGAAATAAAGAAAATCTCAGACAGTGAAATGGATTGGGTCATCTTTGAAAAAGATGATAGTGATCAATGGCAACGGGTTTATGCAATGAACATGACCAAATAAACGTATTTTTGTTCATACCCAAGGAAGGAGGATTTGTTCTCCTTCCTTTTTTATTATGCTAAAACCATTCGTAATACTATCTTTGCGGCTGGAAAATTTGATTCAATGAAAATTTCATATAACTGGCTTAGACAGTTCATTAAAGTCAGCCGCAGTCCCAAAGAAACGGGAGAATTGCTTACAGATCTGGGACTTGAAGTTGAAGGCATTCAGGAATTTCAAAGTGTAAAAGGAAGCCTTCGCGGAATTATTGTGGGGGAAGTGCTCACCTGCGAACGGCATCCTAATGCAGATCGGCTTAAAGTGACCACAGTGAACCTCGGAAACGGAGAACCTGTGCAGATCGTTTGTGGAGCTCCAAATGTTGCTGCGGGACAAAAAGTACCTGTTGCAACTGTGGGCACGACCTTATATGATGAAAAAGGCTCTCCCTGGGAGATCAAAAAAAGTAAGATTCGCGGGGAAAGCAGTCATGGGATGATCTGCGCTGAAGATGAACTTGGCCTGGGGCAAAGCCATGAAGGCATTATGGTACTGGATAGCGATCTCACTCCCGGAACTCCGGCAGCCGATCTTTTTGAAATTGAAGATGACCATGTCTTCGAAATTGGACTTACGCCTAACAGGGCAGATGCTATGAGCCACTGGGGTGTTGCCCGTGATTTAAAAGCCGGTCTACAGCAACAGGGAGAAAATCAAGAATTGATCACCCCTTCTGTTAGTAGTTTCCATGTGGACAGCCGCAGCAAAAGAATTCCGGTTAAGATCCATAACCCCGAAATGGCGCCTCGCTACTGCGGAGTTACCATTACAGGAGTAGAAATTGCTGAATCCCCTAAATGGTTACAGAATAGGCTTAAGGCTATAGGTATAACACCAAAAAACAATGTGGTGGATATTACCAACTACGTAATGCACGAGTTGGGGCAGCCACTCCACGCCTTTGATGCCGACAGGATTACTGGTAATGAAATTAACGTTAAGACGTTACCTGCAGGAACGAAATTTACAAGTCTTGACGACGTGGAACGTGAACTCCATGAAGAGGATCTTATGATCTGTGATGCAGAGAAGCCTCTTGCTATTGCCGGAGTTTTTGGAGGAATTGGAAGCGGAGTAACTTCAGGAACTAAAAGCCTGTTTATAGAAAGTGCCTACTTTAATCCTGTGACCGTAAGAAAAACAGCCAAACGGCACGGCCTGAATACCGATGCATCCTTTAGATATGAAAGAGGCATTGATCCAAATATCACAGAATATGCTTTAAAACGCGCAGTGCTGCTTATTCAGGAACTGGCTGGTGGAAGTGTTGCGAGTGATATCGATGATTACTATCCCAAGAAGATTGAGGATTTTCCTGTATTTCTCACCTTTGACAAGATCAATACCCTCATCGGGCAAAATCTTTCTAAGGAGACTATTAAATCTATTCTTGCCTCTCTGGAAATAAGAGTGAATAATGTTACCGAAACGGGAATGGGATTAACCATTCCGGCTTATCGTGTAGACGTCAAAAGAGAAGCAGATGTAATTGAAGAGATCTTAAGAGTTTACGGTTACAACAATATAGAGTTTGGGGAAAAGATCAATGCATCTGTAGCAAACTCCGGAAGGTTTGAAGATTATAAAATTCAGAATTTAATAGCAGGACAACTTGTGGGACAAGGGTTTTTCGAAACTATGGCCAACTCTCTTACCAGTCCGGCACATTTGGGTCTAAGCGAAAATTTAAAGGAAGAGCAGGCTGTAAAGATGCTCAATCCCCTAAGCCAGGAACTCTCTGTTCTAAGGCAGTCTCTGTTGTTCTCTGGACTGGAAGCAGTAAGTTATAACCTCAACAGAAAACGCTCTGATCTTAAATTCTTTGAATTTGGAAAAACTTATCATAACTATTCGGGTGGAAGGCAGGAAAACAAACATCTTTCCATTTTTATTTCCGGAAACCGTAGCCGGGAAGCGTGGACTGCTGCGAATAAGCCGGGGGATTTCTTTTACCTAAAAGGAGTAGTAACCAGTGTGCTTGAAAGACTTGGGATTAGGAATTTAAAGACCTCACCTGTCAAAAATGACATTTTTTCTGAAGGTGTTTCCCTGAGTTTCAATAAGACACGGCTGGTTGAATTTGGAGTGGTTAAAAAGAAGATCCTAAAGAATTTTGATATCGGGCAGGAAGTATTATATGCCGATTTCAATTGGGACCTGGTAGTGGAAACTTCCCGCAATCAACAGAATAAATTCACTGAGATTTCCAAATTCCAGTCAGTACGAAGAGATTTTGCACTACTGCTTGAGAATGAGGTTAAATTCGAAGAGATATATGACATTGCATTCCGCACTGAAAAGGATATTTTAAAAGAGGTAAACCTTTTTGATGTATATGAAGGTGCAAACCTGCCACAGGGCAAAAAGAGTTATGCCGTAAGCTTTATTCTTCGGGATGAAAAAAAGACGCTTACAGATAAGCAAATTGACAAGATCATGAATAAGCTTCAGCAAAACCTGGAAAAGCAATTGGGAGCCGAGCTTAGATAAATATAATTAGATAAATATAAAAAGAGGCTGTTCTATCGAACAGCCTCTTTTATTTTAAAGCAGTTTTTTTTTGTATTAATTTGGACTTCTACTTTGGCAACCTCTCAAAAATTGCGTCTATGTACGTCCTTAATTCAGCTTCCAGGTTGTTACGCTCAATCACATCTTCAGCAGTACCTCTCCAGACGATCTCATTGGTTCTACGGTCAATCAGGTCAATAACCAAAGTTCCTTCCTTATACGATATTTGCTGTACCTTGGTCCCTACAATACGAGGAACGGTAAAGTAATTATTATAGGCGTAATTGCGGTAGTAAGGTCCTACATAGTGCCCTGGCCTGTAGTAACTGTAATTGGTATAAACGGGATTCGCATTTACTGCATTTTCCTCATCCATCATCAGGTGATAATATACCAGTAGATCGGGTTGGTTGCGATCCAGGCGATAATTCTTTTCCTGCATATTGGTCCTTATCTCATCAATCACGACTTCATTAACCCGGGCGTTGTCATAATTTGAGGTTTGTATGGTATCCTGGTTGGGGAGAAATGCGTAGCTGTTATAGCTGCTCATACTTGCAACTTTTTTATCTGCGTCTACTTTTGGACCACAGCTTGCAACAAGAAATCCCGTTAAAATACTGAGGCTTAAAAAGTGTTTAAAAAATCTCATCTTTCTTTTTGTTTTTGAATTACCTCCTCAAGATAAGATTTCCCCGCCTATTCCTTTTGGTCATAGGAGGGTTTAAAGTTATTTTAACCCTGCAATCTTAAAATTAACAGTATGAATATTTAATAAAAAGCCAAAAATCGGAGTTTTGTTTGTTTTATAGTTATTGTCTAGTTTTATTAGCTTAAATGCAAAAGAAGATGCTGACAGACAGAATAAACCTTCAGAAAAAACTCGAAAACCTGAGAAAAAAGGAAATGAAGCAGGAGGCGCTACTAGAAGAAGTGCGTGAAATCCTCAGAAAAGCCGGTTCTCAACAGGAAGTCCTTCATCGGATAAACAGGGAAGATCCCGAAGAAATTCATAACAATGCTTTTAATTTTGACTTGCTTGAAAGCGGAAGGATCTATCACATATCTCAGATCAAAAAGATTTGTATACAATACCGCCTGCGGTTTCTCAGCACGAAATATTTTAAGGGCGAAATACCGGGTGAAGCGCTGGAAGCAGTCAGCAGTACCGAAAAACAACATGATATTGTATTGAATGGATTCACTATCCTTGCCCCTGCAAAATATTTTAGATTGGAGAATGCAGACGATCCAATGCTGTTTGCGCCAATAGGAAACAACTATTACTACCTGCTGCACAAATGGGGAACAGATATTCATCCACTTAGAAAGATCGCCATGTGGCCCTTGCGAAACCTAGAAAATCTGATCATTTTTTCCTTTTTTGCAAGTTTCTTTCTCACCTTCGGAATAAGGGAGGTTTTCTTTTCGCAATTTCAGGAGACTTCTCAATTTCTTATTCTCTTTATGTATACCTTTAAGTCCCTTATAGCTTTGATCTTTTTCTACGGAATTAGTCTCGGAAAGAATTTTAGTTCAGGAAACTGGAACAGTAAATTTTATAATGCCTGAAAGTGTTAATTTCAGTTTAAATGCAGCCTGAGAAATCAGATTCTCATTAATTTTAAAACAAATCTTGAAATATGAACGAAGAAGAGGAATACAAAAGAGTTTATACCGGAAGTGAAGTGAACGTCCAGCATTTACAAAATCTTTTGGCAGAAGAAGGTATACCCACCAGGGTAAGAAACGACTTTGATTCCGGCTTAAGAGCGGGATTTGGAGGAGGGCTTCCCGGGCAGGTCCTGTTATTTGCCAAAACTTCACATTTTGATAAAGCACTTAAGATCACACAGGAAACATTTCCCGAAGAGAAAAAATGAAAATGAGCACTGCCTCGGGTCGAAATTATTTAAATTTATTTTTGGGCATCGCCTTTTTAGGCTACGGTGGCTACAGGATCTTTACTTTTATCAATGGAGCTGAATACACCACTTTCAGGATCATCATAGCCATTGGATTCATTATCCTTGGAGCTTTTGACCTGTACAAGTTCTTCAGAAACAGACCACCACAAATATAAAGAGGTCCCAAAAATGCATTTTCAGAACCTCCTTAAAAGTGCTTATTTTAAGCTTTACGAGCGCAAATACATTTTTTGCCGCTGCTCTTTGATCTTTTTATCACTCATATATTCATCAAAAGTAAGGTAACGGTCAATAGCACCATTTGGAGTCAGTTCTATAACCCTGTTGGCTACTGTATGAGCAAATTCATGATCATGAGTAGTAAATAATACCGTGCCTTTGAAATTCTTGAGAGAATTATTGAAAGCCGTGATCGATTCAAGGTCCAAATGGTTCGTTGGTTCATCTAGCATTAGCACATTAGCACGCATCATCATCATTCTACTCAACATACAACGGACTTTCTCACCCCCGGATAATACCCTTGATGTCTTTAAAGCCTCTTCCCCGCTAAAGATCATTTTACCTAAAAAGCCACGGATATAAACCTCTTCCCTTTCCTCTTCTGTCTTCGCCCATTGGCGCAGCCAGTCCACCAGAGTGAGGTCATTATCAAAAAACTCTGAATTATCTAACGGCAGGTAGGATTGATTGGTGGTAACTCCCCAATTGAATTTTCCGGCTACCGGTTTTTGTCTTTCATTAAGAATTTCATAGAATGCAGTGGTTGCCCTGGAATCTTTGGAATAAACAACTACTTTATCTCCTTTTGCAAGATTGATATTCACATCCTTAAAAAGAGTTTCTCCCTCAATAGAGGCTTCCAGACCTTCTATATTCAAAATCTGGTCTCCGGCTTCTCTTTCTCTCTCAAAAATGATCGCAGGATATCTTCGGCTTGATGGTTTAATATCATCAATGTTAAGCTTTGCAATCATCTTTTTACGGGACGTTGCCTGTTTTGATTTGGCTACGTTGGCACTAAAGCGTCTAATGAACTCTTCAAGTTCCTTCTTTTTCTCTTCGGCCTTTTTGTTCTGTTGAGAACGTTGACGGGCTGCAAGCTGGGAGGACTCATACCAGAAAGTGTAATTCCCGCTATAATGGTTGATCTTCCCAAAATCGATATCTGAAATATGTGTACAAACGGCATCCAGGAAGTGACGGTCGTGAGAAACTACAATTACAGTGTTATCATAATTCGCCAGGAAATTCTCAAGCCAGCTTATCGTTTCATAATCCAGATCATTGGTTGGCTCATCCATGATCAAAACATCAGGATTTCCGAATAAGGCCTGGGCTAAAAGGACCCGAACTTTAAGTTTGTTATCTAGATCGGCCATTAAGGTGTAATGGTTTTCCTCTTTTATTCCCAGGTTGGAAAGTAAAGCTGCAGCTTCACTATCGGCATTCCAGCCATTCATTTCCTCAAACTCCACCTGCAATACTCCTACCCTTTCTCCATCGGCATCACTAAAATCCTCCTTGGCGTAGATCTCATCCATTTTCTTTTTGATCTTGAATAAGGGTTTATTACCCATGATCACTGTTTCCAGAACGGGATGCTCATCATAAAGATTATGGTTTTGTTCCAGCACAGACATCCTTTTACCCGGTTCCAGGTGAACATGTCCCGAGGTAGGATCGGACTGACCGCTAAGGATCTTTAAAAAAGTGGATTTTCCGGCACCGTTGGCACCTATAACTCCGTAACAATTGCCCTGGGTAAAAGTGGTATTCACTTCATCAAATAGTATTCTTTTCCCAAACTGTACAGAAAGATTTGAAACTGATAACATATAGTATATTCTAATTTTTTGCAAAAGTAGATAATTAAGCTCATTACCTAAAAGATTAACTTTTATAATTACCTATTTAACGATGAGTTAACATAGTAATGAAGGCTTCAAATCTACATTTGCTTTCCCGTAAATTTGGCCCTCCAAACCATTGAGAAAGTTAGGATTAAATAAGTACTTTAGTGCTGCGTCAGCACTGCTTTTGCTGAGCACTGTAATCTTTTATTACAGCTGCGGAAATTTCTCAGATCCTACACCTTCCTATGCCTATATTGGCGGGGAAATTATTAACCCCACCATTAATCATGTTATAATAAAGCGTAAGGGGGTTGTTCTGGATACGGTAAAGCTTAATAATAAAAACAAATTCAGTTATAAAATTGAGAATGCAGAACAAGGCTTGTACCTTCTTTTACACAAACCGGAGACGCAAAATATCTATATCTCACCCGGCGATAGCCTCTTGTTGAGAGCCAATACTCTGGCATTTGATGAATCCCTGCATTTTAGTGGCAAAGGCAGAGCACGAAATAATTTCATGGCCGAAATGTATTTGCATGATGAAGCAAATTCAGATCTACTTCTCAATTTTCAGGAATATAATCCGGGCCTTTTCGAGAAAAAAGCAGATTCCATTCATCAATCAAGGCTCGATCATCTTCAGCGCGTAGCTGAAAAGAATAAATTTTCAAATGACTTTGTTGCTCTTGCAAAAGAGGTTATAAAGTATGAAAATAATGACCTTAAGGAACGTTATAGTTATCTGGTGTCCAAGTACTATAAAGAATATTCCAAACAGTTCCCGGAGAATTTCCACTCTTACAGAGATGACGCCAATTTCAACTCTGAAAACCTCCAGTGTAGCCCGGGCTATAAAAGATTTCTGGAGAATTACCTTATAAATTATTCTTTGTCCTGGTGTGGCAGCAGTGGTTTAGATAGCGATGACTGTTCAAATCTTTCTAACGTCGAAAATGTTAACAGTAGAATAAGAAAGGCCGGGGAACTGGTCCAATTACCTACGTTGCGAAAAGATTTACTAAGAAAAATCGCAATAAGAGGAATCGTTTCGGCTTCCAGCAGGGAAAATATTATCTCGATCCTGAACGAATTAAAAAACCAGGATCTTCCCGAGGAGGATCTGGACGAGATGCGGCAATTGGGAAGCATTCAGCTTGCTTATCTCCCGGGAACAAGCCTCGGCAATGTAAGATTGCTCAATATGGATGGTCAATTTGTTACTATGGACTCAATTATAAAAAAACCTTCCATTATTTATTTGTGGTCGGTTTATAAATTGGGACATGTTGAGGAGCATCAGGATATAGCGAAGTACAGGAAGAAATATCCCGAAATAGATTTTATTGGTGTCAACCTTGATGTCTCCGAAGAGCCTGCATGGAGAGTAGCAGTGAGAAATAATTTCTATGATCCCGAATTTGCCTATCAGCTTGCCCCTACCAGAATAAATAAGCAATTTTTTGACTATTACCTGGATAAAGTGCTGTTTATTAATTCTTCGGGAGAGGTGGTATCCGGAGATATTTATCTCGGTTCTTCTCAATTTGAAACCAAGATCCTGGAATTTATCAACCAGTAAAAAAGCCTTTCTTCCGAAGAAAAAAGACTTGTTTTAATGGCTGGCCTTTAAGAATTTAATTTCCCTTCTTGTGATCTGCCAGGAATTTCTCCAACCCTATATCTGTTAACGGGTGGTTCAAGAGTCCGGTAATGGACGACAACGGTCCAGTCATGACATCTGCACCAATCTTAGCACAGTCGATCACGTGCATTGTATGTCTTACTGAAGCTGCCAGAATCTGAGTATCAAAACCATAGTTATCATAGATCTGACGGATCTCCATGATAAGATTTAAACCATCTGTAGAAATATCGTCGAGTCTTCCAATAAATGGAGAAACATAGGTAGCCCCGGCTTTAGCAGCAAGCAGTGCCTGTCCCGCAGAAAACACCAGGGTACAGTTAGTTTTTATTCCTTTATCACTAAAATATTTTATCGCTTTGATACCTTCTTTGATCATTGGCACCTTAACTATAATTTGATCGTGAAGCGAAGCTAACTCCTCCCCTTCCTTTACGATCTCATCAAAGGTAGTAGCAATTACTTCGGCACTCACATCTCCTGTTGTGATCTCACAGATCTTTTTATAATGTTCTAGAATGTTCTCCTTCCCGGTGATCCCTTCTTTAGCCATTAAGGATGGATTGGTAGTTACCCCGTCAAGAACTCCCAGATCCTGGGCTTCTTTGATCTGGTCAAGATTTGCTGTATCAATAAAAAATTTCATAGTGTGTTGTTATAAATAATTAAAATGTTGGTGAAAAAGTATATTTTTTGCACTTCGGCAAAATTACAATTTATAATGCTTTAAGAGCAATCTCTCATAAACTTTGTCGGGCAGAATTCTTTTAAGGGCGATTGAAAATTTTTGAAGAGGTTCCCCCACTTTGTAATGTGCTCTGGGTTCTTTTTCCCGGATGATCTTCAAAACCGCCCGTGCCATTAACAGAGGATCCTTGCCTTCATCTACGTGCTGGTTCATGATCTTAAGTGTATTGCCGTAAGGTTTTTCATAGGGAGAACCTTCAGTTACAGGAGCATGATATCTTCCGGCCGCTATATTTGTTGCGAAATCTCCGGGGGCAATATTGGTCATCTTGATATTAAAGTCTTTCAATTCCATACGAAAAGCCTCTGTGGTAAGTTCTAAAGCCCCCTTTGAAGCTGAATATATTCCGCGGTAAGGAAGTCCCATATAACCTGCAATAGAGGTAACGTTAATGATGAGTCCTTCTTTATTCCTGCGCATTTCGGGCAGCACAGCTTTTATAACATTGATTGGACCAAAATAATTCGTGTTAAAAGCCTTCTTGATCTCCTCATCTGGCGTCTCCTCTATTGGGCCCGTGATCCCTATACCTGCATTATTTACCAGTACGTCGATCTTTCCTGCGGAAGCGATTACTTCCTCAACTGCAGATTTAATAGTTTCAGGTTTTGTGACATCAAGAGCCACAAGAGGAAACGAAGATTCCTGGTTAGAAGGATTTCTGCTGGTTCCAAAAACGATAAAATTCTTTGATTGAAGGAATTCGGCAATGGCTTTTCCAATTCCTGAAGATGCCCCGGTAATAAGGACCACTTTTGAAGCTGTTTCTGTCATGCTGCAAAGATGCAATAAATCTGACTTATGGAAACAAAAAATGGCAAGCTACCCACATCACACCGCTACGACCGCCTACCCTTGCTGCGTTCCCGCCCTGGGGGAGTTCAGCAGGAGCTGGTTGTGTGGGACTTGCCGGGGCAAATATACAACCTTTCATACTTTTTGCAAGTATTTTCTAAACCGAATTAGTTAATTTAGCTCGAATAAAATTGTAGTGAAAAAATGAAGAATTATAACCTCCTCTTTTTGTTTGTTTTAGGTGTTCTTTCCTATTCATGTGGAAACGATTCCGATGAGCCGGAGACCAGTTATGTACTCGAAATAAACGAAAATAAGAGAGAATTCAAGCTTGGGGAAAATCTGCAGGCGCAGGTGACAGGCCCAAAAGATTCTGTAGTTTACTTCCTGGGAGAACAGCGCCTTGAAAAAACTGTTGGTAATGAAAGTCTCAATTATACATTCAGAAATGAAAAGCTCGGGAAATGGGACCTCAGAGCCCTCATTTATTCCGGTGGAGCTTCTAAAGAAAAACAACAGGAAATCACACTTTTCAATGATACAGCGCCGGTGGCATACACTTATGAAGTGATCAACACCTATCCCCATGCACCCGATGCCTATACCCAGGGCCTGGAGTTCTATAAAAATGAACTTTATGAAAGTACAGGCCAATATGGAAGATCTTCTTTAAGAAAAGTAGATCTTCAAACGGGAGAGGTGCTTGAAAAGGTGGATATTTCTTCAGAATTTTTTGCTGAAGGAATTACCATACTCAATGACAAGATCTATTTGCTGACCTGGAAAAAAGGCAAAGGCTTTATTTATGATGTAGATAGCTTCGAAAAGACAGGTGAATTTCAATACGGGGAAAGTAAAGAAGGCTGGGGTCTAACTAATGACGGAAGCAGAATTTATAAGAGTGACGGCACCGAAAAGATCTGGTTCCTAAATGCTCAAACCCAGGCAGAAGAAGGATTTATTCAGACTCTTACCCACCGTACCATTGCCACTCAATTAAATGAACTGGAATGGGTAGAAGGAAAAATTTATGCGAATACTTACCAGAAGGATGGAGTAGCAATAATAAATCCTGAAAACGGAGCCATTGAAGGCATCATAGATTTTTCCGGACTAAGAGATCAACTGGGAAATACTGCAGATCTTGATCCTTTAAACGATGTGCTTAACGGTATCGCCTATCACAAAGACACTAAAAAATTATATGTTACCGGAAAGGACTGGGATACGCTTTTTGAAGTAATCATAAAAGAGAAATAGCATGGTAGTACCTGCAGAAACTTATACTCACAAACTAAAAGTAACAAAAGATGATCTTGATGATCTTCATCACGTTAACAACGTGCGCTATGTGCAATGGATTCAGGACATAGCCAAAGAACATTGGGAAGTGAGAGCCACAGAGCAGTTGAAAAAAGATTTTATCTGGGTTGTGATAAGACATGAGATTGACTATAAAAAGCAGGCTTTTTTAGGAGATGACATCCTGGTCGAAACATATGTGGGTGAGACTACTTTTGTTACATCAGAAAGATTTGTAAACATTAAGAATGCCGGGACAGGGGAAATTTTGGTGGCCGCCAAATCGATGTGGTGCCTGCTGGATGCCGATTCCAAACGCCCGACAAAAATCACTGAAGACCTTCGGACGGTTTTCCATAAAAAATGAGAGTTGCAGCGGGTTCCCTCTTATTGTTCCTTCTGGTGCTCTGGAGCTCCTGCCGGAGTGATTTTGAAGCGGATGAATTTATGGGGCAGCTCGAATTTTCCAAAGACACTGTATTTCTCGACACCGTTTTCTCAAACCTTAGCACCTCCACTTATTCCTTAAAAGTTTACAATACCGGCAGGGAAGACATCTTTATTCCCGAAATCACTCTGGAAAATGGAGAGAACTCCCATTACCGACTTAATGTCGACGGCATTCCCGGCAAAAGCTTTGAGAATATAGAGGTCCTGGCTCGTGATAGTATTTACATCTTTATTGAAACTACTGTTGGTTCAAATAATTCCGAAGAGCAGGAATTCCTTTATATAGATAAACTTCAATTCAAGTCTGCCACCCATCTTCAGGAAATACCTTTAGTGACGCTGGTCAAAGATGCTGTTTTTATGTTTCCTTCAAAAAATGCTGAAGGCTTACCGGAACAGGTACCGGTGGGAGAAGATGAAAACGGAAATCTTCAGCTGGTACCCGGATTCTATCTCCAGGAGGGACAGCTTAATTTTACTGCCGGTAAACCTTACGTGATCTATGGATATGCAGCTGTACCCGAAAATATGACATTAAAGGTAGAAGCCGGTGCAAGGATTTACTTTCATAAGAACAGTGGGATCATAGTTTCTAATAATGCTTCTCTCCAGGTGCAGGGAAAATTAAGTGAAGATCCTCAAAAAATGGAAAACGAGGTGATCTTCCGTGGAGACAGACTGGAAAATATTTACAAAAACCTCCCGGGACAATGGGGAAGTATCTGGTTAAGAAAGGGCAGCAAAAATCACATTTTTGAATATGCTACAATAAAGAATGCCACAGTGGGAATTCTGGTGGAAGGAACTGCAGCATCCCCTACTCCACTAACTCTAAAAAATGTACAGATATACAACTCGGCCATCTCGGGGATCAGGGCAGAAAATGCAGAAATCTGGGCAGAAAATCTAGTCATCAACCGCAGCGGACAAGCCTCTTTACATTTAACGGGAGGAAAACACAGCTTTATCCATTCCACTATTGTTAATTACTGGCAACAGGGCTTTAGAGAATATCCTGCCCTCTTCCTGCAAAATTTTTCTGATGAGGGACCTGCTCCCCTGGAAGCTTCCTTTTATAATTCCATCATTTTCGGAAATGAGAGCAGGGAACTGGGTTTTAACCATGATGAAAATGTATCTCTGGATATCTTTTTTAGCCACGGTCTTTTAAAATTTACGGGAAGCAATGAGCCAGAGCCTTTTTATGATTTCGGAAACAATATGATATACGATAATATCCGGCTAAACCAGGAGCCAATGTTCCTTGATCCGAAAGAAAATGATCTCAGGTTACAGGAAAATTCAGCAGCCATAGACTTTGGGGATTCCGAAGTGGCAAAACAGGTACCTACCGATCTTTTCGGACATAACCGCACCATTTCCCCCGATCTGGGAGCACATGAATTTGTAAAAATCAAGGAATAAAAAAAGCTGCCGAAAATCCCTTTTTTGAGACCTTAGGCAGCTGTTTTTTTAATAGACAAGATCGCTTCGCCTGCCTGCCGGCAGGCAGGCTACAAGAGCCAAGAGTCAAGACTTATTAAGACATTACATTTGAAAAAGGGGTCTGCCCTGCATTAATTCAAGCACCTCATTTCCTATAGCTTCGAGCTCATCCTCGTTTTGATGGTTGGTGATCACCCTGTCCACAAGATCAACAACAGTTTTCATGTCTTCTTCTTTTAAACCACGAGTGGTAACTGCAGGAGTGCCAATCCGGATTCCGGAAGTTACAAAAGGAGATTTGTCGTCAAAGGGAACCATATTCTTGTTCACCGTAATATCGGCCTTTCCAAGAGCTTCTTCAGCTTCTTTTCCGGAGATATTTTTGTTCCGCAGATCGATCAACATCATATGATTATCTGTCCCGCCGGAGATCACGTGGTAATCTTTTTTCATAAATGCTTCAGCCATGGCTTTGGCATTCTTTTTCACCTGTACAGTATAGTGCAGGAATTCATCTGTAAGCGCTTCTCCAAAAGCCACTGCTTTGGCAGCTATAATATGCTCCAGAGGTCCCCCTTGATTTCCGGGGAAAACTCCGCTGTTCAGTAAAGCCGACATTTTCTTCGGATTTCCATTCTTTAATGTTTCACCAAAAGGATTATCAAAATCTTTCCCCATCATGATGATGCCGCCTCGCGGTCCACGCAGGGTTTTATGAGTAGTAGAAGAAACCACATGGCAGTGTGGAATTGGATCGCTCAAAAGCCCTTTTGCAATTAATCCCGCCGGGTGTGCAATATCTGCAAAGAGAATAGCGCCTACACTATCGGCTATTTCCCTAAACCGCTTGTAATCTATCTCCCTGGAATATGCTGAAGCGCCTGCGATGATCATCTTTGGCTCCTCTTTTTCGGCTATTTTTTGAACCTCATCATAATCGATAAGACCTGTTTCCTTATCCACGCCGTAAAATACCGGCTGGTAAAGCTTTCCTGAGAAATTAACCGGAGAACCGTGAGTTAAATGTCCGCCGTGAGATAGGTCAAAGCCAAGGAATTTGTTTCCGGGCTTCATACAGGCATGAAACACTGCAGTGTTAGCCTGTGAACCGGAATGAGGCTGTACATTGGCATATTCTGCATTAAAAAGCTCTTTTAGCCTTTCAATCGCAAGATTTTCTACCTCATCGACTACTTCACAGCCCCCATAGTATCTTTTTCCTGGATAACCTTCGGCATATTTATTAGTGAGTACAGAACCTGCTGCTTCCAGCACCTGTTCACTTACAAAATTTTCACTGGCAATAAGCTCTAAACCATTTAGTTGTCTTTCTTTTTCTGCTTGTATTAGATCAAATAATTCGTTATCCCTTTGCATGTGCATTTTTTTCGTTAAATAATACTCAAAAATAGCAAATACATTCGGTTCTTAGTAAGAAAATAATATATTTGGTTCGAATTGATTTTAACAAAATACCAACATTTATTATGTCCATTACAGCTAACGACCCTACACGAAAAACATGGCTGGAAGTACCTGAAAACTCTGATTTTCCTATTCAAAATATTCCCTTTGGCGTATTTCTCACCAGGGATGATATAATTACCATTGGAACCCGGATTGGAGATACCGCTATTGACCTTGGCGCCCTTCATCAACTCGGCTATTTCGAAGGAATTCCATTGACCGATGATATTTTCCTTCAGGATACTCTCAATGATTTCATCTCTGATGGAAAAAAAACCTGGAGACTGGTAAGAAACCGTATCGCAGAAATTTTTGATATAAATAATAAAACACTGCGGGATCATGAAGAGCATAGAAAAGTAGTTCTTTTTAGTCTTGATGAAATCGAAATGCAGCTGCCGGTACAGGTGGGTGATTATACAGATTTTTATTCAAGTAAAGAACACGCCACCAATGTGGGAAGCATGTTTAGAGATCCTGATAATGCACTGTTGCCGAACTGGTTGCACATCCCGGTAGGGTACCATGGAAGAAGCTCTTCCATCATTCCGAGCGGTATTCCAATACACCGGCCACAGGGACAAACAAAACCAAAAGACTCTGACGAGCCGGTTTTTGGTCCTTCAAAAAGAGTGGATTTTGAATTGGAGATGGCTTTTATTACTACAGATGCAAATCACCTGGGAGAACCTATCCCCATTGAGGAAGCAGAAGATTACATTTTTGGTCTGGTACTGTTCAATGACTGGAGTGCCCGTGATATTCAAACCTGGGAATATGTACCATTGGGACCATTTTTAGCGAAGAATTTCGCCTCTTCGATTTCTCCATGGATCGTCACCCTTGATGCTTTAGAGCCATTTAGGGTAGAGAGTCCAAAACCTGAAAAAAAACTCCTGCCTTACCTCCAAACCACCGGCAAGAAAAGTTTTGACATTAAGCTGGAGGTTTTTCTTCAACCCGAGAATGGAGAAGAGAATAAAATTTCAGAAAGCAATTTCAAATACATGTACTGGAATATGAGTCAGCAACTGGCTCACCATACCGTCAACGGCTGTCCGGTTGTTTCGGGAGATATGATGGGATCGGGAACTATTTCGGGCCCAACACCAGATTCTTATGGTTCCATGCTGGAACTTTCATGGAAAGGAGAAAAACCTGTAAGACTGAAAGATGGAAATACCCGTTCCTTTATTGAGGATAATGATACAGTGATCATGAGGGGCTTTTGCCAAAAAGAAAATTATCGAATAGGTTTTGGTGAAGTTAGTACCAAACTACTTCCGGTTTTTGAACCTAAAAAGAAGTAAAATAAAAGAGCCGCTGTGAAGCGGCTCTTTCTATTTCATGGGGAAAAGATTAAATTCTTTCTTCCCTGTTACTGCGATCATCTTTGTTCCTATCGCGTTCCATGTCTCTTTCTCTTTCTGCGTCCTCCTGTCTTTGCTTATCGCGATCCCCGGCTGCATGTTGAGAAGGATTTCTTCTCTCTTCCTGCTGTTGGTTACGCCTTTGCTCTTCCTGACGGTCTTGTTTGTTTCTGTCTTCTCTTCTCTCTTCCATAATACAAGTTTTTTTAGTTATTAATTAATTTTTACAGTAACTAATATAAAGAGATATATCCCGCATATCATCCTGATTATAAAACTTTTAACTGCATTTCAGAAGATTAACATAAATGAATAAGAAATGAGTTAAACACGCTCTTTTACATCCTGCATATGAATAGAGTGATGAGAAGCATGATGTACCACCTTTCCATCTTTCAGAAGTATTAGTTGCGGACTTTCATGTCTCACTCCAAATCTTTCAGCAACCTCATTAGAGATATTCCTGTTGGCAATAAGATCAAGGAAATAAAGTTTTACCTCCTTATCCTTTTCCAGGTCATATTCTTTTTCAAAGCTGTTCAAAACCATCCTGCTAATACCACAGCGGGTGGAGTGTTTGAAAATCCCAATGAGCTTGTCATTTGACTCTTTTTCAATCTCCTCCAGTTGCCGGCTTTCAGTAAGCGCATGCCAGGGCACTTCCTCTATCTCCTTCTTAACTATATCTCTTTCACTTTTAAAAACCTTATCAAATAATCCCATTTTTGAGTCTTTAGTTATACATAATTATGACTATGTAAAATACAATTTTTCACGGATATAGAACAAAACCAAATCGAAGTTTAGTATCTTTATAAGAGACAAAAAGTCATTTATTTTTCGATATTATAAGCCATTTTGTCTGCTCCCCTCCACTGGTACATGCTTTGCTTACTTCAGAAGAAAAGAACAAACAACAACGACTATGAACTTGAACAATTTTACCATTAAAAGCCAGGAAGCCATCCAACAGGCCCAGCAACTGGCTCAGGAATTAGGACATCAGCAAATAGAGAATGAGCATATTTTCAAAGCGATCACTTTGGTAGAGGAAAATGTCACTCCTTTCCTTTTAAAAAAGCTGAATATTAATGTAGGGCTGTTTCAACAGATCCTCGACAAAACCTTACAAAGTTTCCCCAAGGTAAGCGGTGGTGATATTATGCTTTCAAGGGAAGCTTCCCGCACTCTTAACGATGCCTCTTCTGTAGCTAAAAAAATGGGAGATGAATTCGTTTCAGTAGAGCATTTGATTTTAGCCATTTTTGGATCCTCCAGTAAAGTAGCGCAGATCATGAAGGATCAGGGAGCGACAGAAAAAGGTTTAAAAGCGGCGATCGAAGAACTTCGCAAAGGAGAAAAAGTGACTTCACAGAGCGCTGAAGAAACATACAATTCATTAAATAAATACGCAAACCACCTCAACAAGCTGGCCGAAGAAGGCAAACTGGATCCGGTTATTGGCCGGGATGAGGAGATCCGAAGAGTCTTACAGATCCTTTCAAGAAGGACAAAAAACAATCCTATGCTGGTAGGAGAGCCCGGAGTTGGTAAAACAGCTATTGCCGAAGGTTTGGCGCACCGCATCATTGCAGGAGATATTCCCGAAAACCTGAAGGATAAACAGATCTATTCTTTAGATATGGGAGCTTTGATCGCCGGGGCAAAATATAAAGGTGAATTCGAGGAGAGGTTAAAAGCTGTTATAAAAGAGGTTACTTCAAGCGAAGGGAATATCGTGTTATTTATTGATGAGATCCACACCCTGGTAGGTGCCGGTGGCGGACAGGGCGCCATGGATGCAGCTAATATTTTAAAGCCTGCCCTTGCCCGCGGAGAACTAAGAGCCATTGGAGCAACCACTTTAGATGAATACCAGAAGTATTTTGAGAAAGATAAAGCCCTGGAAAGAAGATTTCAAAAGGTAATAGTGGATGAACCCGATACCGAAAGTGCAATTTCCATCCTTCGCGGAATTAAGGAAAAATATGAAACTCACCATAAGGTTCGTATCAAGGATGAGGCGATCATTTCGGCTGTGGAATTATCACAGCGGTATATCACTAACCGGTTCCTGCCCGATAAGGCAATTGACCTTATGGATGAAGCGGCTTCAAGATTGCGAATGGAGATCAACTCCAAGCCCGAAGAACTGGATGTACTTGACCGAAAGATCATGCAGCTGGAGATCGAAATGGAGGCTATAAAACGGGAAAATGATGAAAACAAATTAAAAGCCTTGCGCGCAGACCTTGCCAACTATAAGGATGAGCGGAATGAACTCCACGCCCAGTGGAAAAATGAAAAAGAAGTAGTGGATAACATCCAGACTTCCAAGGCAAATATAGAAGACTATAAACTGGAAGCAGAACGTGCAGAAAGGGAAGGTAATTATGGAAGGGTAGCCGAGATTCGCTACGGAAAGATCAAGGAAGAACAGGAGCGTTTGGCAGACCTTCAGAAGCAACTGGAAGAAAATCAGCAGGGGAAATCTCTTATTAAGGAGGAAGTCACCAATGAGGATATTGCTGAAGTGGTTGCCAAATGGACCGGAATTCCCGTCACCAAGATGCTGCAGAGCGAGCGTGAAAAACTACTGAAGCTTGAAGATGAGCTACATCGAAGAGTAGTAGGTCAGGAAGAAGCTATCCAGGCTGTGAGTGACGCCGTCCGCCGAAGCCGTGCCGGACTACAGGATCAGAAAAAACCCATAGGTTCTTTCCTTTTCCTTGGTACCACCGGAGTTGGTAAAACGGAATTGGCTAAAGCCCTTGCTGAGTATCTTTTCGATGAAGAAACTGCGATGACCAGAATTGATATGAGTGAATACCAGGAGCGACATGCCGTGAGCAGGCTGGTTGGTGCACCTCCGGGATACATTGGTTATGAAGAAGGCGGCCAATTAACAGAAGCAGTAAGAAGAAAGCCTTATTCTGTGGTACTTCTTGATGAGATAGAAAAAGCGCATCCCGATACCTTTAACATTTTGCTGCAGGTGTTGGATGAAGGACGATTAACAGATAATAAAGGAAGGCTTGCAGACTTTAGGAATACTATTATAATAATGACTTCGAATATTGGTTCGCACATTATTCAGGAGAAATTTGAAACGGTGAAGGATCTTGACACAGCTATGGAAAGTGCGAAAGTTGAAGTCCTTGCTTTACTAAAGCAAAGTGTACGGCCCGAATTCATCAACAGGATCGATGATATCGTGATGTTCTCTCCGCTAACGCAGAAGAACATCAGGGAAATTGTGGGACTTCAGATAAAAGGAGTTACTAAAATGCTTGCCAAGCAGGGAATTACACTGGATGCAACAGATGAAGCTATTGCTGATCTTGCTAAAAAGGGATTTGATCCTCAATATGGTGCACGACCCGTGAAGAGAACCATCCAAAAAGAGGTGCTGAATAAACTGTCAAAGGAAATTCTCGGTGGAAATATTCATACCGATAGTATTATTCTTTTGGACTCCTTTAATGATGAACTGGTCTTCAGGAACCAGGAAGAAATAGCAGAGAGTTAAAAAAAACGGCCCCGAATTTCGGGGCCGTTTCTATTTAAAAAGGTTTTACCATCTGTCGATCTCACGCTTCAGTTCTTCTTTGTCGCGGCCTGTCCTTTCCTGAAGGCGTCCCAGCATTTCATCGAACTTCCCTTCAGAATAAGTTACATCGTCATCTGTGAGATCTCCATATTTTTGTTTGAACTCACCTCTTATCTGTTTCCATTTTCCTTCTAATTGATCATTATTCATAGCTTTAGTTTTTTAGTTACTCCAAATTACCAAAAGAACCTCTTCCCGTCCCTTAAATTATGTTATTTTGCTCTTAGGATTTTGTTATTTTTATCGGCATGAAAAAATTTCTTCTTCTTATTTTCCTTGCCTCTGCCATGATAGGCTGCAAAAGCACCAGGACCGGCAGCACTCAGAACCTTGAGGTGCGCTTTCTGCACGATTACAATTTGCCCGAAGACCTTGAAGTGAAAGGAACTGCAGTAGGTGGACTTTCAGGTATCGATTATCACGAAGAAACTTTCTACATGGTGAGTGATCACCCTGCAACAGCTAGAATATATACTGCAGAATTTGATATTTCGGGAGAAAGAATAGACAGCATCAGGATTACTGATGTCATCATTCTCGAAAAAAGTCATAATTCTCTGAAAGAGCAACATCTGGATCTTGAGGGTGTTCTTTTTCAGCCGAAAGAAGAAACTTTCCTTCTAAGCAGTGAAGGAAATATAAAATCCAATAAAGATCCAATGATCTTTAGTGTGTCAAAAGAGGGAAATTTTGATCGTTCTTTTTCAGTGCCAGAGAATCTCCTGGCAGAAAGTATAAGAAAACCCAGAAATAACGGAACTTTCGAGGGCCTGGCAGCATCTTACGACGGCAAAGGAGTATGGGCGGCAATGGAACTCCCGCTGGAGACAGATGGTCCAAAACCTAAACTATATCCCACCAAATCCCCGGTAAGGATCACCTATTTCGATAAGAATTCAGGAACTGCAACAAAACAATTCCCCTATAGATTAGAACGCATTGCAAAGATCCCGTGGTTATATTTTGCCGTGAACGGAGTGACCGACTTGCTGGAATACGCTCCCAATAAATTCCTGGTAATTGAAAGAGGTTTTGTCGCCGGTCATGGGCGCAAAGGAAATACCGTACGCATTTTTGATGTAGATGCCACCCTTGCCACCAATACTCTGGACATAAACAACCTGAGAGTTTCCTTTAATAATCCTGCTAAAAAAACCTTGCTTTATGATTTTAAGTGGGCAAAAGATTACCTTAGTCAGGAGATCATTGATAATATTGAAGGAATCACTTTTGGACCAGTCCTGTCCAATGGCAACCAAAGCCTGATTCTTATTTCTGATAATAACTTTAATTCCATGGGGCAACAACTTAACCAGGTGATCTTGATGGAATTTATTCCTAAAAAGTAAAGTATGAAGGCATTTTTTATTATTCTCCTTTCCTTAATATCTTTAGGATCAATGGATACAGCAAATAAACCTCCCGTGCAGGAAACTACCACTTACTTTTTTATTCGTCATGCCGAAAAGGCTGAAAGTGATCCTCAAAACAAGGATCCTGAACTTTCAGACGCGGGATTGAAAAGAGCCGCAGAATGGGTAACGTATTTTGAAGATGTACAGTTCGATATGATCTTTTCCACCAATCTCAACAGAACGCGTACAACAGCTTCCAAAATAGCAGATTCTCAGAAAAAAAATGTAGAGTTCTACGATCCCAAGAAATTAAATGATCCTGAATTCCGGCAGAAAACCCTGGGAAAAACAGTGCTTGTAGTAGGTCACAGTAACACGAATCCGGCCTTTGTCAACCTGATTTTGGGAGAGAATAAATATCAGGATCTGGATGAAAAAGAATACGGAAGCGTTTTTATGGTTACTGTTTACCCTGATGGGGAGAAGACTTCTGAGGTACGGTACATCAACTAAGGTCTCAAAAAGGGCAAATTCGACCTATGTTTGGTTCAAAGTGAAAGGTTCAAGATTTGAAGGTTCAAGGGTTAAAGTTCAAAGTTTAAGGTTGCAAGTTCCCTGTTGCCAATTACCAAGTGACTGATCACCGACCAATGACTACTGAATACTGAACCATTAACATTGATCATTGATCATTGTTTGCTATTTTTGCGGCTAAATTATTCTCATGAAGAAATGGATTCTATTATCACTTCTAGGAGGCATTGTCTTTCTTAGCAGCTGCAATAACAAATCTCAGAAAGTTCAGGCAAATGAATCTGAAGTTGCTTCTCATGCACCTGTAGAAACTGAAACAAATTCCAATGGAGAGCCGTGGACCGAGCAACAGCTAATGGAACCCCGGGAGTTGGCCCAGGTCATAAAAACATCCACCGACAGTCCCGTGATCATTAGCCTTGGAGCGGGCGGTATTATTCCCGGGTCTAAAGACACAGGAGCCTCGGGAGAGAAAAAAGGCCTGCAAAATCTTAAAGAAGAACTGGAAGCTATGTCAAAAGATACTGAAATAGTCCTCTATTGTGGCTGTTGCCCTTTTGATATATGTCCTAACGTGCGTCCCGCTTTTAGTCTGCTAAATGACATGGGATTTAAAAATCACCACTTACTTAACCTTCGTGATAATATTAAGGTGGATTGGATAGACAGAGGTTATCCTACAGGAAATTAACTGATTCCCATTATATCAAAAATTTGTGAACAGGAGGGTCATAATTTTTTTTCATCTCCATTTTGCGAATTAGTTATTACTCCAATTCGCTCAGCAAATCGTCAATATGGAGCGCTTTGGTGTACATATTCAGCGAGCCGTCTCTATGTAACGGCCAATCTTCTTTTGGACGATCATAATATAGCTCCACTCCGTTACCATCGGGATCGTTTAAATATAAAGCTTCAGAAACCCCATGATCTGCTGCACCGGTTAGAGGATATTCGGCTTTGATCAGCCGTTGCAGGATCCTGGCCAGTTCTTTGCGGTTTTCATATACTATGGCCGTATGATAAAGGCCTACTCCCCTTTTGGAAGCATCGGGTGCACCTTTAGAGTGCCAGGTATTAAGGCCAATATGATGATGATATCCACCCGCCGATAGAAAAGCTGCAGAATCTCCTATTCTCTGAGTCACTTCAAATCCCAGGAGCCCGTGATAAAACATAACGGCAATTTCAAGATCGGAAACCTTGAGGTGTACGTGTCCGATTTTGGTGCCACCGGGAATGCGATAATTGTCATCAATAGCCATGGCTTTTTTTTTGGTCCGCAGCCGGTAATAATTTTTTTTGACTGACTCTCATCAAGATACCAAAGCTAAAAGAAAAGCTCTTTTAAAGGAATCATAAAACAAAGATGTCAAAGAGGGGAATTTATAAACATGTATTTGAACCCGGCAAAAAATGATTTCTTATCTCTTTTATTCCATTAAATTTATTTCACTAAAGATCAACATCATGCAAACAATATTAGGATCCGGGGGTCCGGTTGGAAATGCACTGGCCCGGGAGTTAAAAAGTTTCACTCCAAACATTCGCCTTGTAAGCCGCCATCCGGAAAAAGTCAACCAGGACGACGAGCTGCTAAAAGCTGATCTATTGAATAGCGAGGAAGTTATAAATGCGGTGAATGGGTCAAAAGTAGTTTATCTCACCGCAGGATTGCCTTATGACCATAAAATATGGGAAAAAGACTGGCCGGTGATCATGGATAATGTATTGAATGCCTGCGAAAAACATGCTGCCAAACTGGTATTTTTTGACAATGTCTATATGTACGATAAGAATGAAATTCCACACATGACCGAGGAAGCCAATATTGCCCCACCCTCAAAAAAGGGAAAAATTCGGGCAGAGATCGCAGCTGAATTAATGCAGCGGGTAAAAAATGGAAAACTTGAAGCATTAATTGCCCGCTCTGCCGATTTTTACGCAGCCGAAGATTTGAAAAACAGCATTTTGGCAGAGACTGTTTTCAAACCACTTCATCAGGGAAAAAAAGCTAACTGGCTGGGAAAAGCAGACAAGGTCCATTCTTTTACCTATGTTCCGGATGCCGCAAAAGCCACTGCTCTCCTAGGAAATTCGGAAAAAGCGTTCGGGGAGATATGGCATTTACCTACTGCAGCAGAGCCTCCATCGGGAAAAGAATGGGTAGAAATGATCGCAACAGAATTGGGTGTAGCAGCTAAATACCGTGAAATACCAAGATGGATGATTAGAATTATGGGGTTGTTTATGCCGGTAATGCGCGAGACAGTAGAGATGTTCTACCAGAATGACAGAGATTATATTTTTGACAGCAGTAAATTTGCAAGTGTCTTTCATTTTGAGGCTACACCATACTACAGGGCAGTGACAGAAATAGTGGAGAAGCAATTCTCAAAACCATCTTAACATTTTTTAAGCACAGATTAACAAGAGCTTAACCGCAGGAACTACAGGGACTATTGGCAGAATCTACTTTTCTTTCGAAATTGGGAAAAAAGAAAATGCTTTCGATACACCTGGAACACAATTTTATTTACACGATAGCCGAAGATAAATTGACTGATGAGGATTATGACCGGCTCATTCCCCTGCTTGAGGAGAAAATAAGAAGTTTTGGGAAGGTAAGATGGTATTTTGAAATGAAGGAGTTTGAAGGCTGGAGCCTCAGTGCCATGTGGAGAGATTTAAAATTTAATTTCAGGAACAAGGAAAATCTTGAAAGGATCGCCATGGTAGGAAATAAGGAATGGGAAAAGCAACTAACGCAGCTTATGAAACCCTTTACAGGTGCAACTTTAAAATATTTTGACAGCAGCGAACATGAGGAGGCAAAAAACTGGATCAAAAAAATAGAGTTATGAAGATTGGAGATTCATATAATGCCTGGGCAGATTCCTATGATTCCATGAAAAACAAGACCCGTGATCTTGAAGGAAAGGTGCTGAGGCAAACTTTTTTAAACCCTCATTATGGAAATATTCTCGAGTTGGGTTGCGGAACCGGAAAAAATACAGGCTGGCTTTCTGAAAAGGCAGATTTTGTTACGGCCCTGGATATTTCCCCTAAAATGATCGAAATAGCCCGAAAAAAAATCACTGCCGAAAATGTCACTTTTACCGAAGCCGATCTCCAGGTGGATTGGCCGGTAAAACCGGGATGGGCAAATCTAATCACCTGCAGCCTTGTTATCGAGCACATCAAGGATTTGGATTTCATTTTTGCTGAAGCTGCCAGGGCTTTAAAGAGAAATGGAAAATTTTACATTTGCGAACTGCATCCGGGAAAGCAATATGCCGGCAGCAGGGCCAAATTTGAGACTGAGGAAGGAGTTCATAATCCCGAAGCTTATGTGCACCACATTTCAGATTACCTCAATGCTGCAAAACATAATAAGTTCTCTCTACTCGATCTTAATGAGTATTTTGATGACCGGGAAAAGGAAAATATACCCCGGTTAATTTCCCTGGTATTCGAAAGTGGAATTTGAATTATGTTAAGATAATTTCCCGATTAAAAACCTCCTGGAAAAATCTGAAGGTATCCCTGGCTTTTTCTACAGCTTCATTTTCTTCAGCGTTAGAAAATGTATACTGCTCAAGTTCTTTTTTGAAATGCTTCCAGTCCTTTAGATTGTCTTTATTCCCGTTAAAGAAATGATGCCGGTCTATAGAGACAAGATGTTTGCATTTGTCAATATTCTTTGCGAGAAGCATTCCTCCTAATGTCGATCCCTCCACCACATAGGCAGCTCCAAGAGCTTCAGCTTTAGAATGACATTCAAAAATGATATTTTTGGAGTGTCTTTCCGGGGAAACTCCCAGATGTACTAAATCCTGTTTTAGCTGAATATGCTTTTTTCCGCTATAGTCCGCAAGGTAATTCTGTATGGCATTCTCGGTAGCCTGATAAGCGATATAGTTCTGAAGCAAAAGCTGCTTATAGGTATTTAGATCAATACTGTAATCCATTATCAATCTTGCAAGATTCTGCTCCTCCACCTGTTCATGTAGATCCCGTGTTTCCTCCTTAAGCCTTTGAATCATCTCCATCTTTCTCCTCATTGAATTCCCTTATCGTGTCCTTTAACTTTCCGATATTCTCCCTTTGCTCTTTATTGTCGGCTTTAAGGCTGTCGAGATAATCATAGATCTGGTTAATGGCAATCTTGTTTTTACGAAGTCTCTCCCTTACCTCATCTTTGGCTACCATATTGAACACCACCTTTTTTAGTAATGGCTTCAGCTTTTCCTCCAGCTTATTCATATGCTTCTTAAGAATATATCCTGAGGCACCGGCAAGAATAGTGTTCGCCGCCAGTTCTTCATCATGAACAGTGCCGGTAAGAAAGATAAGCGGCAAGGCCGGATCCTTTTCCTTAACAAGTTCCAGGACATCCAGTCCTGTACAGGTAGGTAAATTATAATCTGATATTACCAGATCGGGGATAAAATTCACCAGTTTCTCCCGGCAGGAAGAAAGGTCTTCAACAACCACAATAAGCGGGGCTTCTACAAGCTTTTGAATACTGCGCCGTGTAATCAAAATATCGGCCTCATTATCTTCTACTAATAATATTCTTAATGGAACTTTAATCATTTATATCACCTTCTGCTTACGGAGATCTCCAAGATAAAAATAAAATTGGGAACCTTCTCCGGGAATACTTTCTACCCAGACCTCTCCCATATGTTTTTCCGCGATCTTTTTCACAATAGCCAGACCAATACCCGTTCCTTTGAAACGGCTTCCTACAGCTCTTTGGAAGGTTTCAAAGATCCTTTCTTTATCACCGGGATCAATACCAATACCATTATCCCTCACATAAAATACTTCACTCCCTTTTTTTACTGTTGTTCCTACTTCTATTAGAGGTTTTTCTGTTTCGGCGGAATATTTCAGCGCGTTATTGAGCAAATTTGCCCAGAGTTGAAAAAGCATCCTGCGATCCCCATACATAGATGGCATTTGCGGCTGAAGTTTTATTTCTGAATTCGGAAAACTTTGCTCTAAATGAAAGAATTCCAATACTTCCCGAATCAACTTTGAAGTTTCGACCTCTTTTATTTCTATTCCTTCAGAATGGCTAAGGCGGGAATATTCCAGAATATCATCGATGAGATTATTCATTTTCTCTGTTAATGCACGGGTCATGTGAAGCATTTGCTTTCCTTCATCATTTAAATCCTTTGCATAATCTTCCTCAATAATGGAAAGATAACCATCCATCCCTCTTACCGGCGCTCTTAGGTCGTGTGATAACCCATAGCTAAAAAGCTCCAGTTCTTTATTGGCCTCTACTAATTTTGAATTTAGCGCCTCAATCTCTTCCCGCTGTTGCGCCAGCAAAAAATGACTTATATCCTCTCTGAGGGATCGTGCAATACTTTTATCAAGCTCACCCCAGGGCTGAGAAATTCCCGTTAGCTTCTGGCTCCATTTTTCAAATGACTTTCGCGGACTCAGGCGTTGTTTCTCCTCGTTGTAGAAGGCTTTATTCCCTGGATTTCCACCCCAATTCACCACCTGTACCTCTTCAGGTTTAAACCAGAATATGTACTTATTCTCTGCAATTCTCAGACTGAGAAGGCCTGATGCCTTAGCCTGATAAGCTTTAGCTTCAGGAAAATGATCTGAAAGATTTGTGGTAAGAAAAATACTTTTGGGCTGTTTTTCTATAAAATTGTACAATAGACTTTTTAGCTGTTCAACATTGGGAGTATTTCCTTTTAATTCCCATTTGTTCATTATAAAGACGGCATCCCCTCCACAACTAATAAGGTCGGTAAATTGCACACTATCCCTGGTTAAGGCATGTAAAAGGTCTTTGTGGTATTTCATTTGAGCCACGAGCTGTCTTCTTATGTTCTCTGCAAGCTCAAAGCTTTTTATCTGGCCGGTTGTTTCAAAAAGAGCAAGTTCGCCGGATAATAAATGTGCCAGAAACCTGACGCTTTCCCTTTGGTAAAAATGAGGAAATTTCTTAGTTATATGATGGCAGGCAATGAGTCCCCATAATTTTCCTTTAACCACTATGGCAGAAGTTAAAGAGGCTCCTACTCCCATGTTCTGCAAGTACTCTATATGGATTGGAGATACAGCTCTAAGCCCGGAGCGTGACAGGTCCAGTGGCTCTTTGGTAAGAGGAGATATCTCCGGTAAAACAGGAACCGGTTTATAGTTAACATCAGTAATGACCCTTATCCTATGTTCTAAGAAAAGTTTTCTTGACTGTGCCGGAATATCGGTCGCAGGATAATGCAAACCAAGCCAGGAGTCCATGTCTTCCTCCTTTTCTTCGGCTATTACTTATCCATTCCACTGGGAATCAAATCTGTAGATCATCACCCTGTCATATCCCAGCATCTTTTTGGTTAATAGCGCTGCTGCCTCGCATAATTCATTTACAGATCCTGCTTGCTGAAAAGTGTGCAGAATAGAAGATAAATGATTTTGAAAGATCAGGGGATCCAAAACGTCTTCAAGAGGCTCAAATTCGAGCAAAAGGCTGGCCCTGGAATGGTGGGCTAACATCAGAAACCTTCTGTTATTCACACTCACCTCCTGGGGTACTACTACCTTTTCTGTCTGGAGGGTGTTTAATTTAGTTGCCTGGTCCCTACCTATAAGAAAGGAAAGCTCTTTCCCTAGAAGATCCGTTGCAGAGATTCCTAAAAAATGCCCGGCATTATCACCTGCCTGAGTAATTTTCAGACTTTTCGGATCACAGACAATCAGCACTCCGAATTCCTGCGTTTTACCTATGAAGTGAATAGGTTCCCTTTCACAATTCTCGAGATTTACCCGATCTGGATAAGCAGTAGACTCCGCAGACATTAGATTTTTTAGGACTTAAGTTTAAAATAAAAAGAACTTCCAACTCCTTCCTGAGAATCTACCCAAATAGTACCATTGTGCAGCTGTACAATTTTTTCCACGTGAGCCAGTCCCACACCGGTCCCCTCGTACCCATCATGGTTTTTCACACGGTTGAAAATGGTAAATATTTTTTGCTGGTCTTCTTTTGCAATTCCCATCCCGTTATCAACAACAGAGAATATCCAGTATTCCCCTTCCTGGTAGGCAGAGATCCTCACTTCAGGATTTCTTTCAGGTGGCGTATATTTTATTGCATTTGATATTAAATTCTGAAAAAGTAACCGGAGCTCAATTTCATATCCCATGATCTTGGGCAATTCCCCTGCATGTATGCGGGCACCGGTATCTTTAATCCTTTTTCCCAGATCATATTTAACTACCTCTACTACTTCCCTGGTATTTACCAGTTTCTTTTCACCGTTTCTACCTATTCGGGAATGTTCAAGAAGAGCCCTTATCTGTTCTGATAGCCTCGTCGATGCCTGTTTGATATAATTCACATAGTTCTGCCCTTTCTCGTCGAGTTGTGGAGCGTAGATCTTACCCAAAATATCAATACCGAATTTTATTGTGGAAAGGGGTTCCTGCAAATCGTGAGAACATATAGAAACAAACTGCTCCAGGTCCCGGTTTGCCCGTTCAAGGTCTGCCTTTTGCTCTCTAAGCTGGTCTTCTGCCCTTTTTAAAGCACCTATTTCCACAAAAGTATACCTAATGGTTATCACCCGACCCTCTTCATCTTTTTCGGCTGTAGCGTTAAGGATCACCGGCACACTCTCGCCAGATTTGGTAAGAATACTTTGTTCAAGGTTTACCAGACTTCCTGTTTCAGCAAATTCTTTATTTGATTTTAAGGCCTCAACCTGAGATTCTTCTGTGTAGAGGTCATAAATAGATTTTTCTGTAAGTTCTTCACGGGATTTGTAACCCAGCAGCTTAATTGCCATTTTATTGCAGTGAAGGATCTTATAATTCTGCGGATTCACGCTTATGTGCATTACAGGATCTTCTTCGTAGAAACTCTTGAACCTTTTCTCACTTGCCAGGAGCTTCTCCTTAGACTTCTGAAGGTTTTCAATATCAATAAAAGTGATTACCACCCCATCCACATCCTGGGCAGAGTTCACATAAGGAGATATCCTTCTCAGGTAATGGACCCCATCCTTTGAGGTGACCGATTTTTCAAGAGTACTTCCGGTTTTCAAAACTCTCTTACATCTTTCCACCAAATTACTTTTTCCGATATTTCCTGTAAAATGGCTGATAGGCCTTCCAATATCGGAATTGAGAAAACTAAAATGTTGCTTGATGGCAGGAGTAAATTTCCTGATACACAACCCGGAATCTAAAAAGATTGTACCAATCTGCGTACTTTCCAGAAGATTATTAATATCTGCATTTAAAGCCGCCAGATCATCCATTTTTTGCAGGTTCTCGGCATTTACAGTATTTATTTCCTCATTAACGCTCTGCAGCTCCTCATTAGTGCTTTGTAATTCTTCGTTGGAAGCCAAAAGCTCTTCATTTGCTGCCTGTAATTCTTCATTACTGGTCTCTATCTCCTCAAGAGAAGTTTGAAGCTCTTCTTTGGTCTGCTTTAGTTCCTCCTCAAGATTGGACACATATTCTTTGGTTCTGGTTGTAAGGGTAATATTATCGACAGTCTCTACTTCATTTAAATTCAACCCTTTCTCAAGGAAAGTGATCATGAAATTGGTCTCAGGATCAAGATGCTGCTGATGGAATGGTTTTACAATTATATCCACTCCCTTTTTTTCGCCATTGTGAGTATAAACGGCATCCTTATAATATATTTTTTCCTGAAGTTTTTTCGCCTTTTTAAGACTGTTCTGTACCAAATATTTAAGATCTGTACCCAACATATCCAGAAGATTGGTCGAAAATCCACTAACCGGAAGGTTTGCGTACTTCCGGAATTCTCCTATCGCTTCCAAAATATTATACTCCGAGTCAACATAAACAGTGGCGGCATTAAAATGATCCAGTACGGTTTCATTAAAATCGCTGGTAAGTTTGGTATAAGCAGTCATTCCCTGATTCTGATAGGTACCCCTTTCCGTCACCAAAGATTTCTTGACTGGTTTTTGGGAAGGGGCCGGGGAATGTGAAATGCCTGGCTCTAATCTTTTAGTGGGCCGCACATTTTGATAGATCTTCCATTTACGATCTATCTCCATAAAATTATTTTGTTGTGTATGTACACTTTCACTTGTTCCCAGCACCAGGATTCCATCCTGTCTAAGGCTATAGTGTAAAACACTTAAGGCCTTGGTTTGAATTGCCGGTTGAAAATAAATAAGAAGATTACGGCAGGATACAAGATCCATATTACTGAAAGGAGGATTCTTAATTACATTGTGCCTGGAGAAGATAACGGCACTTCTAAGCTTCTCCACCACTTCATATTTATGGGGTTTACTAACGAAGTATTGTGCAAGAAGGTCCCCCGGTACATCTGCCGCAATACTTTCAGGATATAAACCCTTACCCCCAATCTGTAAATGTTTCTCTGCTATATCTGTTGCAAAGATTTTAAGTTGAATTTGCTTCTTCTGTTTTTCGATCTCCTCAAAAAAGCACATAGCGTAAGAATAAGCTTCCTCTCCGGTACTGCAGGCTACGTCCCAAATCTTCAGAATTTCGCCATTTTCCTTCTCCTTAACTATTTGCGGAATTACTTTTTTACGCAGAAGTTCCCAAACCTTGCTATCCCTAAAAAATTTTGTGACCCCTATAAGAAATTCGCGGTAGAGAATATCGACTTCACCTTCAGTATTTATAAGATAAGAGTAATATTCGGCCAGGGAACGACATTTACACACACTAACCCTTCGGGCTACGCGACGGGCAAGTGTGGATCTTTTATACTCCCGAAAATCAAGTCCCGTTTGTTCATCAATAAAGTTGAGAATCTTCACCAACTCAGATTGATCATAGGCCACATCTCCCTCATTAAAGTGAAATATCGCCGGTGCCGAAAGAAAATTGAATAGCTCCTCACCCATTTCTTTGACAGGTAGTACATAATCCACCAGACCTGTGTTTATAGCACTTTTTGGCATTCCATCAAACTGGGCTTCCGCGGGTTCCTGCACCATGATCATGCCATCGTTTTCCTTTATAGCACGTGCTCCACGTGTACCGTCACTGCCGGTACCACTAAGAATGATTCCAATAGCCTTCTCTTTCTGCTCCCTTGCCAAAGACTCAAAAAACATATCTATCGGCAGATTGAGAGTTTGGTTTTTAGGTTTATCGGAAAGATATAAACGATTATTTCTAATTACAAGGTTACTTACCGGCGGGATCAGATAAATATGACCCTGGGTAATTTCCATTCCATCTTCAACCTCCATTATTGGCAAACTGGTGCTTCTGGATAGCAATTCGCCCATCATACTTTTATAATCCGGAGAAAGATGTTGAATAACTATATAAGAGTTTTTAGAACCTTCAGGAATATTTTCAAAAAAAGCCTTGAGCGCCTCCAGTCCTCCTGCACTGGCTCCAACGGCAACAATTCTTGCGCTGGAAGAAGTTTGGGGTATTGGAGATTGTAAAGACGGAGATTTTGTGATGTTCTTACTCATATTAAAACAGAGGCTGTCAAAGATTGGAAACGTCAGGAATTCCTTCTGAAAAATTAAATTTCAAAAGACAAAGCCAGCCGTCTTACTACCCATAACAGAAACCAGGAAAATTAAGAGCTTATTAAAAAATAAAAATTAATTCTGGCCGTGAAATTAATTCTATCCCCAATTTTTTGCTGTTAAGGATCTGTTAAGTAAAATTCGGCTTGTAGGAAATTTAATCATAAAGTCCTACAGTTGCCAGTATGCACCTCTTTTAGTGTGCTATGTTAAACTTTCACCTGCAGAATTTATTTTTTGCAAATGGAGAATGGGAATGAAGAAAGAGAGAAGAATAACGCGACTTCTTCCCCTTTAAAAGGCACGTTAGTGGTCTTACTCTCTTTCTGAAAAAATAAATTAGAATTTATTGATTATCAGTTATATAAAGATAATATTTCGTGAGAAACCTCACAAAAACCCCACCTGGGGAATTCCCCCATAATAATTCTTGATTTATCAACAAGTACCTCTCCAGATCTCAATCAATCTCATATGGTAGGAAACTTCTTTAATCCTGTGAAATAAGTCTAAAATTCAGTATCTTAGGAATCAGATATTTTAATACCCTGTGCCATGAAAAATTCAGTTCAATTTAACCTCAGGAACCTGGTGGTGCTGTTAATGTTCTTCAGTTTGTCTACCGCAGGTTCCGCAACTCTCCAGCAAACTCCCACAGCCAATTTTACAGAATATAAAGGCAAAGTAGTTAACAGCAGAAACCAGGATCCATTAAGTGCCGTCTATCTCTCGGTGCAAAACACCAATATTTCTACAGTAACTAATAACGATGGAGAATTCTCTCTTAAGATCCCCGACGACCTGGATAATGTAAATGTCATTGTCTCCCACCTCGGTTATCAAAGCCGTACCCTCCCATTGAGTTTCTTTAAACAACAACCCGTAGTGATCGAGCTACAGGAATCAATGGAGCAACTGAGCGAGGTGGCTATTTTTACTTATACAGATCCCGAAGCTCTGGTAAGAAATATGCTTAAGAACCGTGCTACCAATTATTTTACAGATCCTGTTACCATGACAGGTTTCTACCGGGAATCGATTAGAAGAGGCAGGAAAAATGTTTCCCTCTCTGAAGCTGTAGTGAAAATTCACAAACAGCCTTACGACTCCAATGCCGATGATGATATTTCCCTTGTCAAAGCACGTAAAACTGCCGATTATGAGCGGCTCGATACTTTAGCTTTAAAATTAAGAGGGGGGCCTTACAATCCACTGAGTATTGACATCATGAAAAATCCGACTCATATTTTCAATGAAAGGGATCTGTCTAACTTTAGGTTCAGTTTTGATCCTCCTACAAAGATTGATGAGCAATATTTATATGTGGTGAATTTTGAAGAGCTAACGAAAGAATTACCATGGTACTACGGAAAATTATTTATTGACGCTGAAACCTTTACCCTTGTAAAAGCCTCTTTTAATTTAAATGTAGACAACAGATCTGCAGCGACAGATCTGTTTGTTAAGAAGAAACCCGGCGGCACCAGGGTCTATCCTGTGGAAGTAAATTATGACATCACCTACCGCCAAAAAGATGGCCGCTGGTATTTTGGCTATGGTCATACCGAACTGGAATTCGTTGTGAACTGGAGGCGTAAACTCTTCAACTCACGTTACAGGGTCAACAGCGAACTGGCAGTGACCGACTGGAAGGTGAATACGGAGGGGAAAGTAAAAAAAGATGATTCATTTATTAGCCGCAGGGTCATTATGAATGATGATATCGCAGGCTTTGGAGATATCGCTTTCTGGGGAGAAAATAATATTATTGAACCCGATGAATCCATTGAAAGCGCCATAGAAAAAATAAGGAGCAAATTAGAGAATAACTAATTCGGATATTAGCTTTAAAACAATGCTTCTGAAAAATGATATTTTTCAGAAGCATTATTCTTTCAATAATTATTGCCGGCGTACCAGTCCTTTATTCCTCTACCAGATTTATCTGATGCGATTCACCGGAGCTTCTCAGCTGCAAAATATATACTCCCGGATACCATCTTCCCGTATCAACTGCCCAGAATAATTTAGCTCCACCCAGTGGGACATTGAAATTATTTTGTGCTAATAAGCGGCCGTTGAGATCATAAACAACTTAGTTTCAGGCTTAAAGTTACAGCGGGTTATCAGCTTTAAATATTTTTACCTAAACCTTCCTCAGTTATTCTAACTAGAACTGAACCGTCACTTCATTTGAACAATTAGCAGTTCCGGCTTCACAAACTTTATAAGTAAGAGAACCACCTCCTTTAAAGTTTGTAATGTCTTTATATGTTCCGTTATTTTCGGTGCTTTCATAAAAACTCCCATCCCTGAAAATGTCAACCTTTGCTGAGGTTCCTGCAGGCGTCCAGGATAGATCACTTCTCCATTTGCCCTGTTGCTTATATCCTGTTGCGCTTAGAACAATTTCCTCAGGAGATGGACTTATTGTGCCTACTGTGATTTCTTTATAAACCGTGCTAGACTGTTCGTGGTTATCTGTTACAGTTAACTTCGCTACATAATTTCCGGGTTCTTTGTAAGTGTAGACAAAATTTCCTGTAGTTGTATAGTAACCGTCACCAAAATATAATCTCCATTTAATAATCGTTCCATCTTCATCTGTACTGGTATCTGTAAAAGTTACTTCCAGATCGTTAATTTCATATGTAAAATCGGCAATGGGTGGTTGGTTAGGTTCAAAATCTGCACTTCCATCATAATCAGGCACAACTTCTGCTGAACAATTGCTGTAATTTACCTCACATACCTGAAATGTATCGCTGTTTTTTCCGGTGGTTTCTATTTTAAACTCTCCTGTGTTTTTATACATGCCGCCAATAGAAGAACCGTTACGGTAAATGTTCACGTAAGGATCCTCGGTTGGTTGCCATACCAGGTAAATGGTGTTCATGTTTTTTTCTTTAAAACCGTAAACCTTCAACATAAGATCTGGAGGAGAAGGCGGAGTAAATTCCACAGTTTCCCAAAGACTATGCACCAAAGAAGTGGTACCTGAGGGTACATTTTGAATGGCATCCTTTGTCGCATTCTCTAACACTGCAGTATGGACCTGTGCAGGTGTTGCAGCTGTGTTTTTTTCAAGATAAAGAGCTGTTAAACCAGAAACGTGAGGAGCTGCCATTGATGTACCGTTTAACTCGCGAACAGAAGAATCATCAATATGGGATGCTGAAACTATTTTGGTTCCCGGGGCGTAAACATCCAGACAATCTCCAAAGTTTGAAAAACTTGCTTTTTGATTATCGATCATACTGGCCCCTACTGTAATTGCTGAAGGCGTTCGCGCCGGACTATAGTCGCAGGCATTGCTGTTGGAATTTCCGGCAGAAAGCACATAATTGATACCGGTTGCAATGGAGTTTTCTATAGCTACATCAAGAGGTTCATATCCATTGCCACCAAGGCTCATATTCACTATGGCAGGTTGAATTGCATTTGCTGTGATCCATTCCACAGCCTGAATAACTCTGGATTCACTGGTAATTCCTCTACAGCTAAAAACACGTACAGATATAAGATTGACAGCTTTTGCAACTCCGAAGTTCTTTCCACCTACCGTACCTGCAACATGAGTTCCATGGCCGCTGCAATCTGCTCCATCCTCAATTTCAGGATCATCCACATCATATTCCTCATCCGGATATAGACGTACGAAATCTACCCCCAGCTTGGCTCTACCCTCAAACTCGGTATGTGAATATCTTATCCCCGAATCTACTATATATGCATTTACACCACTTCCTGTGGCTGTAAATGAATAAGCTCTATTCAGCAGCGATTCCCGCTGATCTATTCTGTCAAGACCCCAGGAAGGATACTCCTGAACAGTTACGACAGATGTTTCATCTATACTTTCTAATTCAATGATCCTGTCTGGTGTAATTGAAAGTATTCGAGGATCTTTTTGAAATTTTTGCACCTGAGCCGGTGTTAATTTCGCAGCAAACCCGGTTAAAGCATGTTTATAAACTCCTTTCATCCGGGCTCCGGGAGTTGACCTTACCTCTGCAACGATAGATTCCAGTATTTCTAATGCCCGGCTGTCCATTTTCCCCGGCTTTTCAGATAAAAGAACTACATATTGATCCTCTATGATCCCGGAATTGCCGACGTCGTCGGCAACAAGATCAATAGTCTCTATTTCCTCCTGCTCTAAAGGCTCCAGACTACATGAATAAATCAAAAAAAGACTGATAAAAACGAATAACAGGTTTCTTAAACGGTAATAATTAAAATTCTCCATGACCAAGGATTTAATGAGATTTAAAAATATAAGTAGCAGGGAATTACAAATAAGGAAAAATTAAACTATACTATTTATTTTACCTTTCTTGTTCTTCTAAGTTAAACTAAAGTTCAAAGCAGGACAATCACCTAAAAGGGTGATACAAATGCTTTTTAAAGCGAAGTAGTTGACTGAACATATTACAAATGAAAAAACCGTCTTCAGAAATTACATCCTCCCCCAAAGATGTTTTTACTGAAAACGGTTTTAATAAAATCTTACTATAAAGATAACTGCATTTCAGAAATCCCACAATCACCTTTTAGGGGGATATAAAAACCAGCTCCGGGAATTTCATCCTTCCCCATAAATGATCCTCCCGAAACCGGTTTAATTTTCCTGCCAACCTAAAAGTTAATTCTTCATAAGCTGGATCTGATATTCTTTAGAAGGTCCTTGTAATTTGAGGATATACACTCCCTGGTCCCAGCCACTGTGGTCGAGATTCCAGAATTGTGCTCCTCCCCCGGTACTGACCTCAATTTGTTTTTCCACCAGTAACCGTCCGTTAAAATCAAACATTCGGACCTGAAAAGTCTGTCCGCCAAATTCTGAGGAGAAATCAATCCAGAAACCATCTCCAGCCATTGGGTTAGGATAAGCGGTAACGGAAAGTGTTTTAGATTCAAACTCACCACTTATTAATTTATCTCTTTCCTGAGTGGTTTTATTTTTGCCGTTTGTGGTATGCACCTTTATGGAACCCTTTGTGAGTAAAGTCACAGGGTCTGCTGTCTCATCGAATCCTATTTCATTGTCGTAAATTACTTCTTCCGAGATTTTATGCCATATTTTTATTCGGAACTTATCACCATAGGTGTCGTCATCAATGGCAGAGAGTAAGAATCCGTACATTTCTGCTTGTCCACCCACAATTCCTTCTCCTTTGAACATTCCCTTACTTCCGGCTACAGTCAACCACTCATAAGAAGTACTTTCAAAATGGAAATCACCCGCCAAAAATTCAAACTGTGTACGACCTTCGGGTACCTTTGCTCCTTTTTTGTACTTCGACACGAAACCGAAGTTAGCTTCTCCTTCCAATAAAATATCAGCCAAATAAGCTCCCGGGGGAGAGTAAATGAATCCTCTTCCTGTTACAAAACCGGCTGAAGGATCATAGATCACCACGTACTGATATTCCAAAGTTGAACTAGCACCACAGTCGTCTGTTAGAGTGACAACAATTGTGTAAACTCCCGGCAGCGAGTAGAGATGACTTCCAGTGGCGATTCCTTCACTAAAGCTTCCTTCCTTTGTAGTGCCATCTCCCCATTTCCAGGTGACTGAAGCCAGATTGTTATCGGAGTAAGAGGCGGTAAGAAGGATTTCCTGGGTTATAGGTTGCGGATCCTCGGGAGCGGTAATGGAATTTATCACCGGATCCTCATTGGAAATAATTACGAGCTGCTCGTCCGTTACGCTTTGGTCACCATCTTCTATTTTCCAGGTTATAATTGTTGTTCCAGGAGCATAAGAAATAGGTGCATCATTAGTTACTATGGCCTCGGCAGATTGTCCTTCCAGAACAGGTTCTCCAAGATCTATTGCTGCGGTACAGGAAGATAGATAAATATCCTGCGGTGCGATAATAGAAAGTGCAGGCTTGTCTGCTCCATCACAATCCTGATCAATTCCATCTCCAGGAACTTCTTCCGCTCCCGGATATGTTGAGCCATCCTCATCATTACAATCCAAATTATTACCTACGTACCCTGTAGAAGGAGCATCACAGGCAAAAAGTGATTCACTATTACTATCCCCAAAACCATCATTGTCCCCATCAGGATACCATGCCGTAGCAGGACCAACTTCAGGAGTAGTGTCATCACAATCTTTATTATTATATACATAACCCTCAGGTTGAGTACATGACAAGGTGGTTTCAGTATTATCTCCAAAACCGTCCACGTCCTGATCCCTGTACCAGGTTTTTACACCTAAAAGCTCTGCATCGGTGTCATCACAATCAAAATTATTCTCTACATATTTATCCGGTTGTAAACAAGCAGTAGCACTGTTTTCAGGATCACCTAAACCGTCTCCATCAAGATCTGCATAAAATGTTGTACCTGCTTCCTCAGCCAATACTTCAGCAATAACAGTTTTTGTTAAACCATTGGCATCTGTAACAATTACTGTATAAATTCCTGCAGCTATATGCTCCAGATCTTTAAAATCAGCTTCTGAGTCTTCCTCTCCGGTACCATCATTGTCCCAATCATAACTATAAGGAATGTTTCCCCCGGTGACAGTCAAATTAATTTTCCCATCCGCGAGATCTGTACAGGACGAATTTGTAACAATATGGTTTACATTAAGCTCCTCAACAAAAACTGCGGTAACAGATTTATTACTATCCATCAACAGGGTTTCTAAAGGATTGGCAGATTCCAGATCTCCCAACCATTGAATAAACACCTGACCTTCCGCAGGAATTGCTTCCAGAGCGATTTCCTCATTTAAGGAGTAGGTGTCTTTGTCAGGTGTTTTGGTGACCTTCCCATTACCCTGGACATCAACAATAACTGCAAATTCACTCACAGGAATTTGTTCAAAAATTGCAGTAATTTCTTTACTGCCATCAATATTTAGTACAGCGGGGTTAGCATCACCTGTAATAGCTCCTGTCCAGTTTTTAAAGTACCAGCCTTGTGCCGGCACAGCTTTTAATTCAACCTCTGTATTAATTTCATATTTGCGCAAATCAGGGTTTTTCTTTACAATCCCCTGGCCAATTGCTCCTACTGTTACCGCATACATTTCTACTGTACAGAACTCGCTTCTTATGCTGTTGTCCAGTACATCATATTCGGGTTGGGTAGAGTTTTGAATTTCTGCATAAATGCTGTAGGTATTACTTACTGCCGTCCAATTTATTCCTGTAGATACAATGGCATTTGCACCAATAGATATGCTTTTGCGGTCAATAGGAATTGTATCAGAACTGGCAATATAATAGAATTGTATTTCTGCTTCTGTTCCCATATCTCCTTCATTCTCGATAGTAGCGGTAAGAGTTACTTCCTCACCATCTTCCGGACAATTGAAATCTATATCCAATCCCGTAAAGAACAGGTTAGGCGCATCCCCAACGATTATAGCCCGAGACGCTTGATTATTGGTTTCATTGGACTCTATAATAAGGTTTTCCGGGTCCACGAATCCTCTTATGATCCTAATTCCTCCTGTGGTACTACTATAAGGTGCTGCGATAGCAATTGTGCCGTTTTCTCCCGGATTAAGGGCAGGTACGGCAACATCCTGTCCCAGTTGTACATCGTCTACCTTCACACGTGCGACAAAAGCATCAGATCGCATAATTCCAACATTATCGAAAGAAAGGAATATGTTTATTGGCTCATCCAGATCCGGATTTAATTCTGTAGGAGAAATATATTCTGAGATCACCCTAAGGTCTGGCAATGGAGGTTTTACTACAATGGATTTACTGAAGATGTTATTACCTTCATTACATTCTGTATAGGAATCTTGATCATCGACCCGTACACTTAATTCAAAAACCCCATCTTTTTCAAAAATGTAAGGTAGACTTATGCCTATTGAGCCCGAACTCTTACCATAAGGTCCTATCTTTGCAACTGTTGTTGCTGCTATTTCCTCATTGTCCAGATAGAATTTCACTGAGACATTCTCTGCAGTAAATAATCCCATATTTTGAAGGATCAGTGTCAAATACTGCTGCGTATCCCGGTAAAATCCACCGTTCCAGACAGGTCCGGTAATTGAGGGCCTAAAATCCAGACATAATGGTGCAGTCGTCGTATTATCTGCTTTGCTTTTCTCCGTTATTTCATTTAGCGGATCCAGTTTTACCTGTAATTTATGATTTCCATAAGTTGCCAGGCTGGTGGTGACCTTTCTGCTAAGCACCTGTCCCACAGCTACATTTTCTGAAATTCTCAGGGTTTCGGTCCTGTTAATCCCCGCTTCCGTGATTATGAAGTCAACATCAAAAGGTCCGGTAATATCTGCCGTACCGTTGTTGCGGAAATTAGCAGAAATTTCAAAGTTTTCTCCTTCCCCTGGTAATACAGGCAGAACATTGAGGTCTGAAACTCCTATTTGCAAATTAGGCTCTGTGATAACGACCAGGTTCTTGACCGTTTTGGAAAACGTGTTATTGGTTTCCCTGAATTCATCTATGAGTCCGGCTTCATCTACATTAGCAGTAATTACATGATCGTTAAGATCTGGGAAAGTATAATTGACGTTGAAAGAAAAATTATCGCAGCCCGAAAGATCAGAGATATTTTCGGTGTGTATAAGCGCACCGTCGCTATAAACATTTACCGAAAATGCACCCGCAGGTATTCCTCCAATATTGTCAACTCTAATATTAAAGCTTACCGGTTCGGCCATTTTTAGATAAGTTGGAATATAGGTCTTTTGCAGCGTTAGGTCGGGCTTGGCAGGAAGCACGGTTAAGTTGCTCTGACTCACATTATTATTTTCATTACTCTCCGCGGTAGAATATCCTGAATCTGCAAAAGCTACGAAGGGACAATTTCCGGGATTTAAACAATCTGAAACTGAATTGACTGTAACTGTAAATGGAAACTGCAGGGATGCTCCCGGTTCAAGGGAAATAATAGTTTCCTCCCCAAGTAATTCTTCACAGTTATAATATTTAAAGACAAAATTTTCTGCTATTAAATTACCCCGGTTAGTTATAGTTGCAGTTCCTGAGACCTGTTCTCCCTGTAGAATTGTAGCTTTATTCAGTGTAATGTTGCTTACCAGGTCAGGCATTGGAGCAGGCTCAATAACTTCAAAAGAAAGCGGACCAAACTCAGTGGACAACGTGTAATCTGTAATATTTCCGGAGACTGTGTAGAATCCGGGAGTGTTTGGTGCGGTCAAGTATAGATCATATGTACCGTCAGACCTGGTATAGGTTTGGCCAGACATACCTCCAAGGATAATGGCTTTCACGGTTGCACCTGCCACATCTGGATCGACGCCTTCTTCTATTCCATAATATACAGCGTTCCCTGATATTCGTATGGGCTTATTCGGTTCAACCTGAAGCGGTGCCAAAGAAGCAGTGATCTCTATTCCTCCGGGAAGAACATAATCACCCACAATAATTGGTCGAATTGCAAAGTTATTCAACTCATTAGTTTCCTGAAGCACATCGGTTTCGTCAATCACAACTTTAATTGGAACAAAATCGGATGTAGAGAAACTTTGTTCCCATTCCAGTGTAATACTTCCCTGTGCCGCTATTTGGGGAATTGTTTGAGTAGAAAGCTTTTCATCCTCAGCATACAGAGATACAACAAAATTTTCTGCAGCAAAATCTGAGGTATTCTTGATCCTTGCATAGATCGTAATTGGTTCTCCAATAGCCGGATTGTCCCTGCTAAAGGAAATATCACTCGCATAAATTGCAATGTCCAGTAAATTATCAGACACAAAAGGTTTCATATCAAAGGAGGTATTAATAATACAACCACTTGAATTTTCTGCAACTATTCTTGATTTCCATTGCAAAGGCGACAAACCACTTATGGTTACCGTGTAAACTTTTCCATCTGTCACATCTGTGTCTGTTAAGTCTCCCTGCTCCATGACCTGGATCAAATCCAGAGGATCCAGAGCATCTCCATCACCGTTGGCATCGAGTTCTACCCTCGGATAACCTGCAGCTGGTAAAGAGCCGGATTCGTCGGCATAACTAACTTTAAAAGTGAATTCTGTTACTGAAGAACCCTGTTCCGGGGAAACAAAAACATCAACAGGATAGCTGGAAACCGAGGTCAGAGTAGTTGCGCATCCCGCTATAACTTCAATTTGTTGAGTGGCGGTTGCTTCATTTCCTGCAGCATCAGTGGCGACCCAGGTTACCACAGTAATTCCAAGATTGAATTTATAGGTATTGGGATCGATCTCTTCATTATTTACAAAAGGAACTATTGATACAACCCCACAATTATCTGATGTAACGGGATTAGTAAGAACGAAATTGCTACTCTCATCTTCAGTAATCATAACTGGTGCGGGAGTAACTATGACAGGAGCTATCTCATCCAGTAATACCACATTAAAGGAGGTTTCTTCGCTGTTCCCAAAGGAATCTGTAACCTTTAATGTTACTGCCGTGGTACCGGTAATAGTGGTTCCAGATTCAGGAAGCTGAGTTACTACAGGATTTGCATCACAATTATCGGCTACAATTGCCAGGCTGGTATAATCGGCAAGAATTGCTCTACATTCCTCATCGCCGCTAATCGTCTGTTCAGCTACAGCATCAATGGTAGGAGATATCTGGTCACCAAGATCACCTTTTAATGGGGTGGTATTAAAGTAGGGACTCTCTGCTGTTCCATTATACTCAAAGATATTTACCTGATAATTTGTAAATTCCTGAAGGCTATTCAAAGTTACAGTCTCTCCGGAGCCATTATAGACTACGAATCCATTACCCAAAGCATCTCCAGTACCATATACGGGATTTGCTGAATAACTGGAATGATTTACCGGCAGCGTATTAAGTTCGTCCGGACTTATCACTACAATTCTTCCCGACCCGTTCCCGGCAGTCCAGGTAAGGGTGGGTTTTGTTGTGCAGGAAGCGGTAGCAGCAAAATTTGTTGCTATTTGGGAAGGCGCCCCTAAAGTTATCTGAGATGCAGTATATGCGGGAGCCATATAAAGCTCTCCGTCTGTAGACATGGAATATTCGTAAAAAGCGAAATGATAATTTTTCCCCGGGTTAAGACCGCTAAGGGAAAAATTCTCTCCAAAGTCATTATAGACCACAAAATTGCCGGTGCCAATCTCTGTACCTTCACTAAAAGTACTGTTGGCCGGATAGGAAGTAAAGTCTGCCGGCCCGGAACTTACCGGTCCTCCTTCTCTTGCCAGAACTAATCTGCGGGAACCGTTCCCAGCAGTCATGCTTACGTCAAAAGAAGAAAAGTCAACATTACTAAATTGAGCGTTTGACACCTGTACGGTAGGGCGTTCTCCAAAAGTTTCAAGCGCGAAGGCATAGCCTGGGCGCAGGTACAATTTTCCGCTGTTTCCATTGTATTCAAAGAGCGCGAAGTGATAATTCGTACCGGCCTCCAGATTGGTGATATTTACGTTGTTACCATTTCCTGAATAAAGAACATAATTTCCAGAGCTTCCAATCTGCGAATAATAATATCCATAAGAACTATAGGCATAATAGTTGACAAGATCTTCCGGCTCTAAATTTACGGGCCCATCCTTTCTTCCTATGAGTAATCGATTACTCCCGTTTCCTTTTGTCCAGGATACATTTAAAGAAGTCGTACTTCTACTGCTAAGGAAAGCATTGCTGGATTGAACAGTGGGATTCGAGAGCGTAGTACCGCTACCTTCTGCAAAACTATCTTTTAGGTAATAAGTATTAGAACCACTTCCATTGTATTCGAACACTCTGAAATAATAGGTTGTATT
>NZ_AUIG01000022.1 GCF_000423585.1 Salinimicrobium xinjiangense DSM 19287 | reverse complement strand
TTACAAGTAGCTTCAGGCGCCTCTGGTTCTGCAGGAGCCTCAACAGTGACATTAACTGTACAAGTAGCTGTTAAGCCTGCTTCATCGGTAACAGTTAAGGTCACAGGAACTACTCCTATGTCTGCTGAAGTAAAATCATATTTCGAGAGGGTTCTGCTGGCTATTCCACAGTTATCTGAAGAACCATTGTCTACATCATCAACAGTGATGGAAGCTTTTCCTATTGCATCCAGAGTAACGGCAAAGGGAGCGACACAAGAGACAATGGGGGCAGTTATGTCTGCGGGAGATATTCGCTGGTATATTTCAAGATCAAAATCAAGATATGCGTTCATATCGACATATCCTAAATAGGAAGTTCCTTTAGTTCCAGAAAGTTCAAAATTGTTTACATATAAATCACCACAACTATCCAAAGCCATATCAAGAGGAAGATCTATTTCTTCCAATAAAAACCCTTGATATTTTCTCTGCGGAGAATAAACTCGAATCTTGAATACTTCATTTCTAATCCCATTTTTGATTATATCAAAATAGTTAATGAGTTCTGAAGGATCATTAGTCGCGTTTAATATTTTAGTTAAGTTGATTTGATCTCCAAAATCTGCAATATAAATATAACCTACGGCATCTACTACAATATCTCCGGGAGAACCTAAAGAATCAGCTGTTCCTTCCAGTAGATCTTTAAGCTTCGGAATCCCATTCTCAATACTTATTACCAAAACCCTTCCTTTTCCTGTAGATCCTAAATCAGAAACGAAAATTAATCCTTCATTATTAACAGCTAATCGGTAAGGAAAGTTGAGAGGCACCCCTTCTATTTCAGTAAATTCTAAAAATTGATTGTTTATATAGGAGCCGTTTACTTTGTGAAAAATTTTGATCCTACTTGGATCCGAAACTTCAATTTCACCAGTATAATGATCGGCTATATATAAATTATCACTGGAGTCAAAGGCTATACCTATAGGACCCCTGAATTGATTTACTCCCTCGCCATATGTGCCATCTCCCAAATTTTCGGAAGGTAAAGCGATACCTGTAGCCGAAAAAACATTCACTCTTCTTTCTAAAGGTGCATTATCCAAAACGAAAAATTTGCCTTGGCTGTCTATAGCAAAGTCTAAAGGTGATTCAAAGAAGCTTCCACTTATAAAGTCCGTCAAATTTCCATCAGCCTCTACTCTCTTAATTCCATTACCAAAAGTCAAGACAAATACTTCTCCATCCGGATTTACTTCAACGGCAATAATTATTCGATCACTTTTGGCTTCAAAATTAAATATGTCTGTGAACCGAACATTGATTCTCTCCATATCTCTCGATTCAACATAAGCATAGTTGGATAGATCCGAGGATTGGCCTTGAAGATTAAAAGAAAGGAATAAGAATAGTAAAGGAGAAATGAAGCTAAAGTAGTTAAGCCTTCCCCTCCCCCCACAACTAAAAAAATGCCGTAGGAATACGGCAGAAGAATCAGATTTTCGGGTAGGGCAGAATCTCCTCATTTAGTGCAGGTTACACGGCAAATATAAGTAAGTAAAACGAAGAGCCCTGAAAGATATTGTTAACATACAAATACCGGGCATCACTGCGGGAAGGTCCGCAGTAATGCCTGATATTAGAAACTGAAAACTGTATGCTTAACTTTGAGCCTCTTCTTTATTTCTAATCACCAACCTGAATCCTTCGCCGTGAATGTTAAGGATCTCTACGTTCTCATCCTTTTTAAGGTACTTACGCAGCTTGGCAATATATACATCCATACTTCGGGATGTAAAGTAGTTATCATCTCTCCAGATCTTGGTCAAGGCCAGTTCCCTTGGCATCAAATCGTTTTCATGCAGCGCCAAAAGACGCAGCAATTCATTTTCTTTTGGAGAAAGCTTGGATGGTTCTTCATCTCTAAAGGTAAGGAAGCGAAGTTTGGAATTCAGGTGGAAATCTCCAATCTGGAACTCAAACTGCTTACTGTCGGCCACACTATCTGTAGCTTTGCGCTGCATGATCGCTTTGATCTTCATAAGCAGTACTTCACTATCGAAAGGTTTGTTCAGATAGTCATCTGCTCCAACCTTATATCCTTTAAGGACATCTTCTTTCATAGCCTTAGCTGTTAGAAAGATGATAGGGATCTCTTCATTTTTCTCCCTGATCTCTTTAGCAAGAGTAAAGCCGTCTTTATACGGCATCATAACGTCGAGGATGCAAAGATCGAAATCGTCTTTCTTGAACTTTTCAAATCCTTCCATTCCATTCTTCGCATGAGTGACCTCATAGTCATTCATCGCCAGGTAATCTTTTAGTACCGTTCCGAAGTTTGGATCATCTTCAACAAGTAAAATCTTCTTATTTTCAGTTTCCATAAATTAAGATATTAGTGGTAGTTTAATTATAAATGTACTTCCTTTTCCTTTCTCACTCTCCACGCTTATTTGCCCGTGATGGTCATCAAGGATACGCTTTGCATAGGCAAGTCCCAGGCCGTGGCCTTTAACATTGTGGATATCACCGGTATGCTCACGATAAAACTTTTCGAATATTTTTTTCTGAACAGGTTTGCTCATTCCGCTTCCCTGATCTCTGATTTTCATAACAATATAATTCTTTACATTTTCAGTATAGATATCAATACGAGGATCTTCCGGAGAATATTTTATGGCATTATCCAGAATATTCACAACAACATTGATGAAATGCGTACTGTTTGCCAAAATTGAAGACCTTAATGCTCCAAAATGGGTCTGTACGTAACCCTGCCTGTCCTCTACGATCAATTCTACATGGGTTATAGCCTCTTCAATTAATTCATGTAAATCCAGCCGCTCCTTCTTCAGGTCCAGTTCATTCTTTTCAAGTCTCGATATTCGCAGAACATTTTCCACCTGTGCGTGCATTCGTTTATTTTCATCCCTTATCATACGATGATAATGGGCAATTTTTTCCGGATCATTACTCACCTTTGGGTTCTTTATCGCATCTAAAGCCAGGTTAATAGTAGCTATGGGTGTTTTGAACTCATGGGTCATGTTATTTATAAAATCTGTTTTTATCTCCGATATCTGCCTCTGCCTTATTAACTGAGAAAGTGCACTTGAATAGGCAATCACAATGATCAATGTAAATATAATCGATAAAGCGGCCATTAATGTTATTGAGGACAATACTACCTGCTTCTTTTCAGTGAAATTCACGAAAAGTTGATAATTATTGTTTCCCGATGCAAAAAGAGGCACTCTATAAGTTGTTTTGGCATCCAACTCAAAATTTTCTGACCGCACTTTCGTGGCCAGGCCATTGCCATAGACTCCATATTCAAAAGAGGTATTCATACCTCTATTTTGCAATTCATTCTGGATCAATTCTTCCAGGTAAGCCGTAGAAACCCTTTCATGTATAGGTTTTTTACTGGTATATTCATTCACAGTGGAACGAATAAATTCTTTTTCCACATCTTTCATCCTAAAGATGCGGTTTATCCTGCTTGAGGTGGTGAGGGCACTATTGTTCAGGCTGTCATTTTTCACCAGTGTTGATACTTTTCTGTTTATCAATTTCTTAAACTGAACGGTATCTATCGAAGCATCCAGAAAAGCGGCAGACAACTTATAATCATCCTCCAACATCCCCTTGGAACTTATGTAGACATCATCTGAGAAATCATCCTTTTCGACCTGGAAGATTTCATTCATCATCTCACTACCGGGCTCTACCCCGAGACTATCTACTAAAGCCTGCATTGCGAAATAGTAGGTTTCCAGCTCATTGTTCTCCACTTCGGCGGCTACTCTTCGCAGTATCTGTTTGGCATTGAAAGAAAACTGCTCTTCTTTGCTCTCTACTGTGTTTTTTATCCAAAATCCCTGAACAAATATAATTCCTATTAAAGAGAGGCTCATGAGAACCACCAAAAGAAAAAATATCTTTTTGTTCATATTTTCAAAAGTATGATTTTAACATTTAGCCAAATAGCCCTTTAACCAAATGTTAACAAAAGAAACTCAGTATTTACGCGCTCTCAAGAAGGGTTTTATGCAGCCGGCGTACAGCTTCACGGGTTTCATTAAGCCGGAAATTTTCAATGACAAAATCTGCCAGCTTTGCCTTTTTTTCATCGCTCCACTGGTGGTTCATTCGCGCTTTAATTTCTTCGGAAGAGGAATTATCTCTCTTCTGAAGTCGTTTTAATTTTTCGGGAAGTGGTGCTGTTACCAGGAGATTGTAATCGCATTTTTTATAACCTCCCTTTTCAAATAGTATTGCAGCTTCATAGACAACATAAGGAGCCTCCTGTTCTGCCTTCCAGGAATCAAATTTCCTGCCTACGGCAGGATGAATAATTGCGTTTAACTGTTCAAGTTGGTCTTTATCATTGAAAACCTGTGCGGCAATATATTTACGATTGGGAAAATCATCCAGGTAAGCTTCCTCTCCAAGAAGATCCTTTATCTGGATTTTTACACGCTCATCCTCTTCCATGATCTTCTTCGCTTCAACATCGGCTATAAAAACTGGGATACCCAGCTCCCGGAAAAATCCGGCCACTGTAGTTTTTCCACTGCCAATTCCCCCGGTAAGGCCTAAGATTTTCATTTTTTGATTATAAACTGGATCCGTTTTTCATTCAGCCGGATATTTGAAGTGAACTCCGGTTTCTGAACTACCTCCGGAATGAGAAAATCCTGATTGCCTCTCACATTTTTAAAATTAGCCACCACCCTGAAATCTGAAGCTGTTACTTTATTAAAATCCTTGAGGTTCACCTGGAAGAAAAGAACCGTTTCCTTGGGAAAAATCACCACATTTAATTCCGGTGGGACATTGATTAGCTCAATTGGAACCTGCACATTGCCTTCTGTAAATTTCTCCACATCTACAGAGTAATTTACCCTTTTACGGTAAAGAGTAACATTTGGAAGTGCTGTCGTGTCTATAGGTACTGAGCCTGTAACATCTTCTTTCACCTTTGTGAGTTCAAGGGAAAAGGTGTACAAGGCACTGAGTGTATCAAGAATGTTATCGGGCCCGCTCACCCTTATGGAATCCGGAGAGATGCGCAGATCTTCAACAGCAGAATATCCCGGAGCGTAAGCAATATCAATTTTGGATTTTACCGGCAATTTCTTTTCCTGCTTCTGCTCAAAACCTATCACTATGGCATCCCGGAGAAATTTACTGTCGTCGAAATCAATTCTAAGCTGATTCAGAATTTCCGAACGGTTTTGATCAATAACATACACCAGTTTTCCGTTCTCTTCATTGGCTTTTGAAACATCAAGCGTCAAGGTGGGTGGAAACAATGAGAACCAGGCAAGATTAAACCCGTTATCCTGCATTCGCAGCTCTACGCTTTCAGGTTTATCTTCCTTCAAAAGCTTATCTGGCGGAACATTAGTATACTCCACCGGCACACTTAAGATCTCATCATACTGTTTTGAGAACTGAACAAAGATCCATATCACAATGGCAAAAAACAGAAAAAACAGAAATGAATTAAAGTCTGTCTTTTTGAATCTCGTCTTTGTACCTGATTTAAGTCTTTTGAGCATTTTTAAAAAATAGCTCCGGAAATAATTTTTCCGGCGGGGCGTTCATGAACCTAAGATAGCAGGTTGACTTGCAGAAACCAAACCCATAGCCGAAAAATTGTACTATTGCGGCAACTACCGAAAGAAAAGCAATTTTTAAGCTCCGGTTCAGGTAAAGAGAATGAAAAAACAGTAATAAAAAGTACAGCCCGTATGCGTACAATAGCCAATACCATCCAAAAAGGGCAAAAACCAGGGCTATTATAAATCCAATCATGAAAAGTGTGGGAAACCAAAAGGTGATCTTAGCCGACTCCGGGTGCCACCTGTTCAAAATTGGCCGTACCAGGCCAAATTTCCTTACCTGCAGAGAGAATTTTTTCCAGTCGATCCGCCGTTTATGGTACACAAAAGCTTCCGGGAATAATCTTGTCTCAAAATCCCCTTTTTGAAGCCTTAGTGCAAGATCGGGATCTTCACCCGGGTGTATGCTCCCAAAGCCACCACTGACCAAAAAAGCTTCTTTTGATAAACCCATATTGAAACTCCGCGGTTGGAACTTCCCTACCATCTTCTTTCCGCCGCGGATTCCGCCGGTGGTTAGAAAAGAGGTCATGGTGTAATTGATCGCCTTCTGAAGATCGCTGAAACCTTCATGAGCAGCATCGGGACCACCAAAGCAGTGTACGAATTGCTTCCGGAGTTCTTTATCTACTTCAGCTAAATACAGCGGTGGCAGTATAACATCACTATCAAGGATCAAAAAGTAGTTCCCGCGGGCTTTCCTCATTCCGAAGTTCCGCGAATCCCCGGGACCGGAATTAGTTTTCCGGAAATAGGAAATATTCAGCTTTCCAGAGAATTCCTCCACCACTGCTTCCGAAGTAATTGTCGAACCATCTTCCACGATCACTACCTCAAATGATCCAGAAAAATCCAGCGACAGCATACTTTCCAGCAGCTCCCTTATTTCGTCAGGGCGATTGTAAACCGGAATGATAAACGAGTAGGAAAGCTCCATAGAACAAATGTATTAAAGAATGTCACGCAAGACCTAAAAAATAAGAGGCCCCGAAAATGATATTTTTGAGACCTCTTATCTATCGATATTTGAACTAGCTTACTCTCCTTTGCCCTTGATAAAAGCTTCCATAACCTGCTGACTTACTCCCATATTCGAGAATCCGCCGTCGTTATAGAGATTTTGAAGGGTCACTCTTTTTGTAAGATCCGAGAAAAGGCTGACGATGTAATTCGCACAATCCATTCCGGTTGCATTTCCAAGCGGCGACATTTCATCTGCATACGCGATGAAGCCGTCGAAACCTTTCACGCCTGTACCTGCAGTGGTAGGCGTTGGAGACTGGGAAATGGTGTTTACTCTTACTTTCTTTTCTTTTCCGAAGAAATACCCGAAACTGCGGGCAATTGACTCCAGATATGCCTTATTATCGGCCATATCGTTATAATCAGGAAAAACTTTCTGGGCTGCAATATAAGAAAGCGCCATAATGCTTCCCCACTCATTCATTGCGTCTTTCTTGTAAAGACTCTGCATGGTCTTGTGGAAAGAAACCGCCGACACATCCCAACCTTTAGCGGTGAAATCGTAATTCATCTCGGTATAATGTTTCCCCTTTCGCACGTTCACAGACATCCCGATGGAATGCAGCACGAAATCAAGTTTTCCGCCAAGAATTTCCATGGCTTTATCTACGAGATTGTCCAGGTCTTCAATGCTGGTAGCATCTGCAGGAATGATCTCAGAATTCGTTTTATCGGCAAGATCCTGGATATTCCCCATTCTCATAGCGATAGGCGCATTGGTAAGCACAAACTGCCCACCCTCTTCATGTACGCGTAAGGCCGTTTTCCAGGCGATAGAATTTTCATCCAGGGCTCCAAAAATGATCCCTTTCTTTCCTTTAAGTAGATTATATGACATGGTTGGTATTTGTTTTGTTAAGCGGGTAAATATAAGAAACATCTTTTAATTCAGAAGCGCTTTGGCATGAGCCACGGCAGAATCACTGATGTTTTTACCACCCAGCATCATGGCCAGCTCCTCCACCCTCTCTTCACCTTTTAATTCTTTGATGTTGGTGATAGTACTAAGGGCTGCATCTTCTTTAAAGATTTTGAAGTGCCTGTCCCCTTTTCCTGCGATCTGCGGAAGGTGCGTGATCGCGATGACCTGCATATTACTCCCCATTTTCTGAAGGATCACCGCCATTTTCTGTGCGATGTCTCCCGAAACTCCGGTGTCTATCTCGTCGAAAATTATTGTAGGAAGATTGCTGTAAGTAGCCAGGATACTTTTCACTGCCAGCATGATCCTTGACAATTCTCCGCCTGATGCCGCTTTTTTAATGTCGTTATAGCTTCCGCCTTTGTTTGCTGCCAGGAGCCAGTTGAGCTTATCCTGGCCATTACTAAAAAATTCCTTTTGCTGCTCCAGCTCGATCTTTAAAGTGGCATTAGGCATTCCCAGATCGGCAAGAATGGTTTCTGTTTCTTTAATGAACTTCGGAATAATACTTTTTCGGGAGGCGTGCAGTTCTGAAGCTATTTTCTGAAGCGCTTCCTTCTTTTCTGAAATGGCTTTTTCTGAACGGGCTATTTCTTCCCCTGCATTTTCTGAAACCGAAACTTTCTGCGCCAGTTCTTCCTGAATGTGCTTTAGTTCATCAACAGTGGCTACGTTGTGCTTCTTCTGTAGGTTGTATAGCACCTGAAGCTTTGCATTCACCTGCTCCAGCTCTGCCGGATTTGCTTCAACCTTGTCTAAAGCCGATTCCAACTCTGTAGCTATATCATCCAGTTCAATATTTACGCTTTGCAGCCGTTCAAACAGCTGGTGATATTGACTTGATATTCCTGAAATTCTTTGCAAATTATTTTTTGCTTCCCGTAGAGAAGCTGCAGCTCCGATCTCTTCCTGCTGAATATGATCTATCGCACTTCCCAGCTGTTCGGTAAGTTGCTCTACATTGCTTAGCTCTTCATACCGCTCTTCCAGCTCCTCCTGCATTCCCGTTTCAAGCTTTGCCTGTTGCAGTTCGGTAAGCAAAAAGAGGTTATAGTCGTATTCTTTAGTCGCCTGAGCCTGTTCTTCTTTTAGTTCAAGTAATTGTTTCTGAAGCTTTTTAAGCTGCTGTAATCCCAGCTGATACTCTTTTAGCTTTGTAAAATTATTGGCCAGGGAATCGATGACCAGGAATTGATAATCATTGTCACCAAGGCTCAAAGTTTCATGCTGACTGTGAATGTCGAGTAACTTCTCTCCCAGCACCTGTAAGGAAGAAAGATTCGCCGGAGTATCATTAACAAATGCCCGACTTTTTCCCGAAGGCAGAATTTCCCGTCTAATGATTGTCTGGGATTCATAATCAAGATCTTCTTCTGCAAACAGTGCTTTAAGCTCATAAGAAGCAATACTGAAGCTACCTTCAATAACACATTTCTTATCCTGATCACGTATCGCACTAAAGTCGGCACGTTTTCCCAACAAGAGCGAAAGCGCTCCCAACATAATAGATTTTCCCGCGCCGGTTTCTCCCGTAATAATGGTAAAGCCACTCTGAAGATCCATTTGTATGTCTTCAATAAGCGCGTAATTTTTTATGGATAAGCTTGTGAGCAAGAGCGATTGAATTTGGGTTAAAGGTAATATTTTTTACAATTGAGAAATGTCAATTATCAATTAGCAATGAACAATTAGCAGTGAACAATTTGTAGTGAACAATTTGTAGCTGGCAAAATTAAATGAATCTGTTTTTAAGCAACAAAAAAAGAAGCACTAAAATAATAATTACCAAATTTTTACCCGAAGTAGCTTTTTAACGGAGGAGGGCCAAAAAGGTTTCAAGGTTCAGAATTCAAGATTCAAGATTATTTTTTTTTAAAGCACCTGACTACTGAACACTGAGCACTAAACAAAATGTTTTCCCGCAGATCACGGAGATTTACGCAGATTTGACTTTAAAAACTGAGCACTGCGAATTAAATAAATGAGGTCTCGACTCCCTGCCGGCCGGCAGGCGGGCGCTCGACCTGACAGTATACGTTTTGGTTCTGGATGTCTACTTTCAAACTGCAAACTGACAGTAAGCACTGCCAACTATTTTAATGTTGCCCGCAGATCCCGGAGATTTGCGCAGATTTAACTTTATAAAAAATCTTGATTCTTGTCTCTTGATTCTTGCCTCTTTGACTGACCACTGATCACTGACCACTGACCACTGATCACTGAACCCTGATCTCTTAATACCGGATATTCCCCCACTTCTCGGAATGAGTTGGCGCCATGGAACTCAGGGCGTCTACTACTTCCCGAATGTCCACGGAGGGTCCGCCGCTGAAGATCTGTGCGATCTCATCTGCTTTGGCGTCAAAAAATGTCCTGACTAAAAGAGAATTCGGTCGGCGGCTATGCATTCTTCTCAGATTGACAAGAGAGGATGCCACTGCCTTTTTGCCTTCTTCGGGAGACATATGCATTACGTCAAGACCCTGGCGATGGTAAGTGTAGAGCGTATTCCGGTAGGCAGAATAGGTGTTTGATAATAAGTCGGCATTGAGCTGGTACCTGCTTCGGTTACCATCTGTTGCTTTCCAGCCTGCATGTGAACCTTGCTGGGCAGTTCCTGCAATTTGATTTGCAGTTTGATAATGTGCTGTGCCTCCCTGCTCACTAAAGGTATCTGCATCCAGGCCAAGGATGGTATAGACATAAAAGCTTACAATAGAAACCAGGTTAGAATCATATTGATTCGGACTAAAGGTAAACGGCTGATACTCCTGATAAGAAAAAGCCAGTTGTTCATCATTAAAATTAAAAACCGGACTCACCATGGTGGATCCAAAAACCGGGCGTGAAGACTGAACCTGTATGGTACCTGTAAAGTCATTACCGTTATAACCCGTGATGTTGATAAACATGCTGCAGTTGATACGCTCCTGCGGCAGAAATTCGCGGTTGGTCCAGCGGGTCTGGTTAATAAATTCGGTAAGGGAATTTTGAAGTGTCTTAAAAACGGTAGCATTGGCCTGTCCCGTTTGTTCTGCATTGATCACCACTTCACAATTGAGTTCCTGAGCGACTGCCGTACCGCAAAACATAAGGAATATAAAAGCAACTATCTTATTCATTGATCAACTCAATTATTTCATTAAGAATATCACGGGCCACTTCTTCTTTTGGCTTCAAATCAAATTTCTTAAGAGTTCCGTTCCTGAACAGGATCTTGATCTTATTGGTTTCCGTTTTGAAACCGGCACCTTTGTCATTTAAGGAGTTCAGGACGATAAAGTCAAGATTCTTCCTTTCAAGTTTACTTGCGGCGTTCTCCTCCTCATTCTCTGTCTCCAGTGCAAAACCTACCAGCACCTGATCCTTCTTACCACTCCCTAAAGTAGCCAGAATATCCGGATTTTTAACCAGTTCCAGCTCCATTACTTCAGAAGTTTTCTTGATCTTTTGAGCAGCAGAGATCCGTGGCCTGTAATCTGAAACTGCAGCCGAAGCTATAGCAATATCAACAGAGGGAAAATACTTTGTTGCTGCCACAAACATTTCACGCGCACTTTGAACTCTTATCAAATGAATATCTTTATGCGGATTAGGCAAATGTGTAGGTCCCGAGATAAGTATTACCCGTGCTCCGGCAGCATGTGCTGCGGCTGCAAGCTCATATCCCATTTTTCCGCTGGAATGGTTTCCTATAAAACGGACAGGATCAATAGGTTCGTATGTAGGACCGGCAGTAATTAGCACCCTTTTGTTCCGCAAGGGAAGGCTTTCAGCAAGATGAGCTTCGATAAAATTTAGAATGTCTTCCGGCTCTGCCATTCTCCCCTCTCCGGAAAGTCCGCTGGCAAGCTCTCCTGAAGTTGCAGGGATCATTACATTTCCGAAGGATATTAATTTTTCAAAACTCTCTTTGGTAGACGGATGCCTGTACATATCCAGGTCCATCGCCGGTGCAAAGTAAACAGGACATTTAGCAGAAAGATAAGTGGCAAGTAGAAAATTATCGCTGTTGCCTGTTGCCATTTTGGAAAGCGTGTTGGCAGTTGCTGGTGCGACAAGCATCAAATCGGCCCAAAGGCCAAGATCCACATGATTATTCCATTGGTTCTTATGATCCTCTTCTTTTGTAAATGAAGAGATCACCTCATTCTTGGAAAGAGTGGAAAGGGTGAGAGGAGTAACAAATTCTCTGGCTGCAGGAGTCATCACTACTTTTACCTGCGCACCCGCCTTTATAAAAAGACGCACCAAAAATGCTGTTTTATAAGCGGCAATACCCGCGGTAACGCCGAGAAGTATTTTTTTGCCGCTTAATACAGACATAGTATTTTACTCTTCGCTTTCGCTTTTAGTATTGCGGTGGTAAATCTTTCCTTCCAGCCATTCCTGCACAGCTAAAGCGTGAGGCTTAGGTAATTTTTCGTAGAATTTAGAAACTTCGATCTGCTCCTTATTCTCAAAGATTTCATCCAGACTGTCATTATAAGTAGCGAACTCATCCAGCTTCTCAAGAAGTTCCTTTTTGATCTCAGAATTGATCTGAGTGGCTCTTTTTGAAATGATCGAGATCGCCTCATAAATATTGTTCGTAGATGAATCGATCTTGTTTTTATCAAGAGTCGTGGTGTTTATTGGAGCATCTGTCTTCTTTAGATCTATCATATTCTCGTCGTCTAAAATTATAATTGTTGTTCTTTTTGTTCAATATCTTTTATTGCCGCTTCGGCGAGGTCAATGAATTCTCCTTCTGGATAATATCTTTTGTAATCCTCGTAATAGTCGCGTGCCGCCTCTAACCTTGCAGGCATAGCATAAGCATAACTGTTAATTGCGTAAAGGTATGCCGATTCAAATTTGTAATAAAAAGCCTTCTCTCTGAAAGGAGAACCGGGATATTCTGAAATAAAATTATCAAAAGCAGTGATTGCAGCAGTATAACTCTCGGTGTGATGATATTGTTTTGCTATTTCATAAGCCTTACGTTCAAGCTTGATTCGCAACTCAGTTATCAGATTATTAGCTTCCTCCATCTTATCACTTTCCGGGAAACGGTTTATGAAGCCCTGCAATTTGGTTATACCCTGCTGAGTCTCGGTTTGATCGAGGTAATAGGGAGGTGATAAAAAATAATAGCTTTTTGCCCCTTTAAAAGCAGCCTCTTCAATTTTCTCACTTTCAGGATAGGTTTCCACAAATCTTTCGAACTGGTATCCTGCGAGATAGTAATCATTCAACTCATAATAAGTATCTGCAAAGAGAAACATGAGTTTTTGCCCCTGAGGCTTTCCTCTGTATTCGGGAACAAGTTGTTCAAAGAGCCGTAAAGCTTTACGATACTTCCTTCTACTATCCTCCTCTTTGGCTTCATTGTACAAATTCTCTGCAGTTGAATATTTAAGACCGGTATCTTTACTCTTCAACAACTTCTGATAATCTCCACAAGAAGTAAACAATAAAATGACACTTAATAATAAGATTACTTTCCTCATTCTGAATTTTAACATCTGGCAAAAATACTCTTTTCTGCCTTATTATAAAAACTTTAGTTTCAGGCAGAATTCCCCTGAAACTAAAGCCTGAATTATCATTTTCACCTAGAAGGCATCTACAAAAGCATTGATCTTTTGTGACAGACCATCAGTAGATCTTACTAATGGCAAACGCAGGTTATTTTTTACGATCCCCTTCTTTTCCAATAGCGCTTTTATACCTACGGGATTTCCTTCAGCAAAAATCAGGTCAATAGATGGGGCAACTTTATAATGTAATTGATAAGCTTCGTTCACCTTGCGCTCCAGCCCAAGCTTTACCATACGTGAAAATTCAGCCGGCAATCCCTGCCCTATAACTGAGATCACACCGTGGCCACCCGCGAGTACCATTGGCAAGGTGATCATATCATCTCCCGAGATCACAAGGAAGTCTTCACCCACCAGGTCGATCATTTTCATGGCCTGCACTATGTCACCTGCCGCTTCTTTGATCCCGATAATATTCTCTACACGGGAAAGGCGTTGAACAGTTTCAGGCAGCATATTGGACCCGGTTCTTCCGGGAACATTGTACATTATTACAGGTTTGGAAGAAGCTGCTGCAACTGCTTTATAATGCTGAAAGATTCCTTCCTGGGAAGGTTTGTTGTAATAAGGTGAAACCGAAAGTACGGCATCAAAAGCTGAAAGCTCAGTACTCTTCAATTCTTCTACGACCTTAGCTGTGCAGTTACCGCCAATTCCCAGCACCAGGGGAATGCGTCCATTGTTTTCGGAAACTATGGTATCTATCACCAGCTGTTTTTCCTGCGAGTTAAGGGTCGCACTTTCACCTGTGGTCCCAAGTACTACCATATAATCGATGCCATTATCAATCTGGAAATTCACCAGTTTCTTTAAAGCCTCCACATCAACAGAAAGATCATCTTTAAATGGAGTAATCAAAGCTACACCGGTTCCAATCAATTTATTCATTAGGTTGTCTTTTTAAAATTTTCAAATATTTTTTAAGTTCTGCTATGAAAACTTCCGGTTTTAAAAGATCTGCGGAAATATTCAGATCAAAAATGCCATTTTCATCTTCTTTTTTCCTCCCCACCTTCAGCCTTGAACGAGTAACGGAAACGAGGAAATCTGCCATTTTATTTTCTGAAGCCGTAAAAGAAATAAGAACATCATATTCCGCCTGAAGAAAAGCTGAAGATGATGCTGTTAGCTTTCCATTCCATCCAAAATCTTTCAGCGAAATAAATGAATACTCAAAAATATCATTTTTGCCTGGCTTTTCTTTACAGACTACGATGCTCACCTCCTCTTCCCGAAGGCCCAGTTCCTGAAAAAACTGTAAAAAAGACGAAACAGAATCTTCATCTCCGGCATCCAGAAGGAGAGCCATTTTACAACTTTGCACATTCCCTGCGGAAACTTTGCCTACACCTGAAAGATGCTTACGCGCAACCGCGATTTTAATGTCTGAAATTTTCACCCGGCAAAATTAGGAATTAAAAATGTACAAGAGATAGAAATATACGAGAGAGAACAGAGTTGCGGAAATTGTTAAACCAGGTGCAAAAGCCGGAGTTTCTTTTCACGTGTCACGAAAAATAAAAACACAAGCTTTAAAGCAGCAAATTTTATAAGAGTTGCTACGATCTCTACACTAATATCCCGAAAGTAAAAGACTTCCATATCCCTCAATACATCCGAAAAAATAAAGGAGAGCGTAAGGCAAATGAAGAATACAGATTTTCGGGAAAAAGAATTCAGGTAATAGATCAATGCCACAATCGCTAGAAACAGGATATTGAGATAATAAATTATATAAATGGAAAGGGCCCAACTACTGCTTACATTAGGCTCGATTTCAATAATGTGAATGGATAGCAGATAAACATAAACTGCAATGATCGAAATAAAATAAAGCGTGGTAAATTTACTTCCTCTTTCATATTCTGTATGTTTTATAGCCTCCCGGGCAAGAAACACATAACTACCCATCCAGAATCCCAGTTTGAGCTGGTCAAAATATCCGAAATCCCTTATACAGGACACGACAATTGCGGCGAGGGTCAAAAGAATGACCATAAGGAAATTAAAATTCTTCACCGGAATTCTCCTCAGGTAATACAATATCAAAGGCACAAAGAACAGCAGCTCTCCTCCCCTGCGCAGCCAGAAATCTTCATAAATGATACCGGCAATATTGATCAATATTGCAATGATTGTCAGGAAGGCAAGAACAATCTTTTGTTTCATTTAATGAGGGAAATTATGCGCAATATAAATATTTTGTGAATAAAAATATAAATTTGTTTCAGTATTAGCAATTCAACCTCATCCCTCACATTGTAATGTCCTCTCATTAAAATCCCGGAAGTATATTTGATCTTCTTCTGTGCACCGCGTGTTCAATTAAGGCGTAATATGCGATAACATGGAATAGCGGAAAGAAAACATTTACACTTATATCTGAAATAATATACAACCTGAAGAACAGGGAAAGTTCTGACACCAGCAAGGAAGCTGAAGCAAGCATCAACCATAAAGAAGCGTAATGTGATTTTAAAAGATATTGCGTAAAGGTGATTGCGAGCAGAAGGATTAGTGAAAAAATATAAATATAGGTTGCAACCTTATAAGAAGGAACTACCTGGGGCACCAGATCGGCGATGGTAAAAAACAGGAATACCAGAAAGCCATACATAATAACTAATGAAAAAATTTCCACCGGGTGTATGTGGGACCTCTGAAAAGCAGTGAGAGCAAAGATATAAAGAATCACAATCGCTGTTCCAAATATCCACATGATAGGCTCTATATAATTCCCCAAATCTCCAAGCATCAACAGGTCTCTAATATAAAAAAGCATGAGGACCACCACCATAGGCAGAAACCAGGTTTGAACTTTATACCTATAGTAGAGAATCAGGACCGGAATAAGCAAAAGGCTGGAAACTGTATATAATATCTCCAGATAAAAAATAGTTCCAACGATAAAGAGAACTCCCAGAAATATGAATACCAGCAGTACTTTTTGACTTGACTTCAATTAATAGCTGTTAAATTTTTATACCTGATTTTCCTTTAAAACCACGAAAAATAAGACATTTATCCGGTAAGATTACGAATTGACAAAAAAAAGTAAGAAAAATCTTTAAAATCCAGAAAAAAGAGATTATTACCATTATCCTGACAGAACTTATTATTTTTGTTTTTCATCAATTTTCTCCTTTATGAAGAAATTAGCACTCCTGCTACTCCTGTCTCTGGCCTCCTGCAAATTCAGCAGTAATTATTCCCCTCAGAGAATAGAAGGTAAACAGCTTGAAATTTCCGAAGCAATTCCTGCAAATGATTCGATCAGCGAATTTGTCAAACCATATAAGGAGCATATCGACAGAGAAATGAATAAGGTGCTGGCTTATACTCCGGTAGATCTTACGAAGAACGACGGAGAACTGAATACAGCCATTGGCAATATGATGGCCGATGCCGTAATGGACCTTGCATCGCCGGTTTTCAGGAAAAGAACCGGCGAGAACATTGATATTGTGCTTCTTAACTTTGGAGGTATTCGGTCTGCTATTAGTAAAGGAGACGTTACCACCCGTACAGCTTATCAGGTAATGCCGTTCGAAAATGAAGTGGTAGTAGCTCACATGAAAGGAATTTACATTCAGGAAATGGTCAATTACCTGGTGGATGCCGGTAGCGCTCATCCCATCGCCGGACTTAGCCTTGAAATTGGAGAAGATAATACCATTCAGAAAGTTCTTATCCAGGGAGAGCCATTGGCTATGGATACAGTATATTATGTAGCTACCAATGATTATTTATTAAAGGGAGGAGATAATATGGTCTTTTTCTCCAATGCCCTGGATGTCACCTCTCTTGATTATAAAATAAGGAATGTCTTAATTGATTATTTCACACAAGCCGATACTATAGCTCCTGTAAGGGATCAAAGATTTATAAGGATCAAACAATGAAAAGACGCACTTTCTTAAAACGTACAGCCGCGGCCGGAGCCATAGCAGGAACAGGTGGTTTAGGACTTCTTTCCTTTACTACGGAAAAAGCGGTAAAAAGAATCACGATTCTGCACACTAATGATGTTCACAGCCATATAGAACCCTTCGAAAAAGATCACGCTCAATACCCCGGAATGGGTGGAGCCGCAAGAAGGTATTCCCTGATCCAGGAAATTAGAAAAGAGAATCCTAATACCCTCCTTCTGGATGCCGGGGACATTTTTCAGGGCACACCCTATTTCAATTTTTATGGTGGAGAGCTGGAGTTTAAACTCATGAGCAAAATGAAGTATGATGCGGCAACTATTGGAAATCACGATTTTGATAATGGAATAGAAGGATTATACGCACAGTTACCACATGCCGATTTTAAATTCCTTAGTGCCAATTATAATTTTAGCAATACAATAATGGACGGGCAGGTGCAGCCTTATCATGTCTTTATAAAAGACGGGGTGAGAATAGGGGTGTTTGGCCTGGGAATAGAACTTCAGGGGCTGGTAAGTAAAGATCTGTACAAGGAAACAATTTATCTTGATCCTGTTGAAATAGCACAGCAAACTGTAGAAAAATTAAAAAATGAAGAAAACTGTGATTTGATCATTTGTCTTTCTCATTTAGGTTATAACTACCGGCACGAGAAGATCAGTGATATGAAACTAGCTTCCCTTACAAGAGATATAGACCTCATCATAGGAGGACACACTCATACCTTCTTACCTAAACCTACCATTACCCAGAATTTGGATGGCAAAAATGTACTGGTGAACCAGGTGGGATGGGCCGGAGTAAATCTGGGAAGAATTGATTTTTTCCTTGATGCTTCCGGAAGAAAGAATGGAAGTGGTGCCACTATAGTGGTTTAAAATTTTCATAAATAACAGGTTCCTCAAGCTCCTTCTTCCACTTATGATGATATATTTTTTAGCTTTACTGTAAATCAACACTGCTCTTCAGGAAAAGACCAGGCATCAGATTGCTTCTCCCCCCGTTCCAACTCAGCCAGGGTTTTGAAATCTCCTGTTGATGACGGGTTTTGTCCGCGAAGTATATGACGCCAGTAAAGAAGTATCAAAAATATTTGTTCCTCCTCTTCCTCCTACTTTTACAACCTGTTTTATGGGCACAGATAAAAGAGCCGGTAAGAATTGGGGTTTATGAAAATTCACCAAAAATTTTGATTGATGAGCAGGGTAAGGCCGCTGGTATCTTTATTGATATTATTTCAGAAATTGCCGGTAATGAAGATCTTAAGGTCGAGTATGTATATGGCAACTGGAGCCAGTTAAAAACTGCTCTTTCGAACGGTGAAATAGACATACTTCCTGATTTCGCCTATTCAAGAGAAAGAGATTCCTTATTCACTCTTAATGCTGTTCCCGTATTGAGTTCCTGGCTTGAGGCGTTCTCCCTTAAAGGAGCCGGAATTCACTCGGTGCAGGATCTTGAAGGAAAGAATATTGGAGTTTTGAAAGGATCTGTACAGGAAGCCTTTTTACTAGACGATCCCGAGCACCCTCTCCCCGAAAATTTCCGGTTAAAGGTCTTCGATGCCTATCCTGAATCTGTAAAGGCTCTGCGAAACGGCGAGATCGATGTGCTGGTCGCCTCCCGGTTCTTTTATTTTTCTAATCATTATACAAAAGACATCTCTTCCACAGGTATCATCTTTCGGCCTGCAGATCTTTACTTTGCTTTTAACCGGAATGTAGACCCCGACCTGGTGAACCTGTTCGACCGCAACCTGGCCGACATGAAGAATAATCCGCATTCAAGCTATTATAGGATTCTGCATTCCTGGTTTGATCCTGTGCTGAGGGCGGGGAGACCTAATTATTTTTTATGGGCATTAGCGGCGGCTTTAACCATCCTGTTAATCGTGCTCATTTTTACCTTTTCCCTAAAATACCAGGTTGACGTCACTACCAAAGCCTTGTGGCAAAGAAACCGGCAATTAACCCTGGCTAAAGAGAAAGCAGAAGAGAACGAGCGTCTAAAAACGATCTTTCTTCAAAATATGTCGCATGAAATAAGGACTCCCATGAATGGAATTATTGGCTTCCTCAGCCTTCTTAAAAAACAGGATCTTGATCCTGAATCCAGGGAAAAATATATTGATATTGTCAATAAGAGCGGACAAAGACTTTTAACCACAATTAATAACATTATTGAAATTTCGAAAATTGATACAAAGCAGATAGAAATCAGGAATACTGAAGTTGATCTCACTGAAATACTTAATTTCTACTATAACTTTTTTCTGCCACAAGCAAGGGAGAAAGGACTCGATCTCATCTTAAAATGTGAAATCCCTGAAGATAAATCTGTGATTCTGACCGATAAATTTATTCTTGATAATATCCTCACTAATCTAATCAATAACGCTTTAAAGTTCACGAATAAAGGTATCGTTGAAATAGGAGCATCAGTGGTAGATGACGTTGTAAAATTCTATATTAAGGATTCCGGGATAGGAATACCGGAGGATCGTCAAAATGCCATTTTTGACAGGTTTGTACAGGCCAACCTCAATATGACACGGGCCCATGAAGGTTCCGGCTTAGGCCTTGCCATAGTTAAAGCTTACGTGGAAATCCTGAAGGGAGAATTATGGCTGGAATCAAAAGAAGGAGAAGGCAGCACCTTCCATTTCACAATTCCCTACGTACCGGCAGATTTACCTGTGAAAACTGAAGAAACGGAATATTTGACAGAAAAACTTCAGGCAGAACATCTCAAAATCCTTATTGGAGAAGATGACAACATAAGCTTTCTTTTTCTCCAGCAGCTCCTCAATCTACCGCATATAACCATCATCCGTGCAAAAAACGGAGCGCAGGCAATTGAACTGGCCCGCAATAACCCCGATATTTCTCTGATCCTTATGGACATTAAAATGCCTGAGGTCAACGGTATCGAAGCTACGGGAGAAATCAGAAAATTTAATCCACAAGTGCCAATTATTGCTCAAAGTGCCTATACCTTTACGGGAGAAAAGGAGCAGGCTTTGGAAGCGGGATGTAATGATTATATTACGAAGCCAATAAACAAAACACGTTTACTCCAACTAATAGAGAAATATTCCCGCTAAACATCAAAAATCGGAGGTTCTTGAAAATCCTTTACCGTTTGAAAAAGAAATATATAAAGATCATTCCAGCATTTGCAGGAATTTCTTCTCACTGATGATCGGAATACCCAGACCTTCTGCTTTTGCCAGTTTACTGGGGCCCATGTTCTCCCCGGCTACCACATAGCTTGTTTTTGAAGAAATTGAACCAGAAACTTTTCCGCCGTTGTTTTCGATGAGCTTTTTAAGATCATTTCGCGACATCTCAAAAACTCCAGAAACCACAAAGGTCTGCCCTTCAAGTTTATTTGTTTGGCTTGCAAGCTTTTCTGCTGAAATCTCCAGTTGCAATCCATAGCCCTTCAATCGCTCGACATTTCTCACGTTCTCGTCGTCTTCAAAGAATTCTACCACACTTTCGGCAATTCGTTCCCCAATTTCATCAACATTTTCAAGCTCTTCCTTTCCCGCTTTTTGCAGGGCATCTACATTTTTAAACTGTTTCGCTAATTTCTTAGCTACTGTTTCCCCTACGTATCTTATCCCGAGAGCAAAAAGTACACGTTCAAAAGGGATCTGCTTTGAATTCTCAATTCCGTTGATCAAATTTTCAGCCGATTTTTCTGCCATGCGTTCCAATGGCAGGATCTGTTCCTTCTTCAGTTCATATAGATCGGCATAATTACCAATCAGGCCTTCGTTGACCAGGAGCGCCACTGTCTCGCCTCCAAGACCCTCAATATCCATTGCTTTTCTTGAAATAAAATGCTGGATACGTCCAATGATCTGGGGAGGACAGCCGTTAAAGTTAGGACAGTAATGCTGAGCTTCCCCTTCATTTCTCACCAGCGGAGTATTACATTCGGGACACTGAGTAATATATTCTGTTGGATTCGATTTTGGATCCCTCTTCGTGAAGTCCACACCTATTATCTTTGGTATGATCTCCCCTCCTTTTTCCACATAAACCTCATCCCCTTCCCGAACATCAAGTTTTTCGATCTGGTCTGCATTATGAAGAGAGGCTCTTTTAACAGTTGTTCCCCCCAGCTGCACCGGCTTGAGATTCGCTACCGGAGTAATAGCTCCTGTACGTCCCACCTGATAGGTGATCTTGTTGAGTCGGGTGGAAACCTGTTCGGCTTTAAATTTATAAGCCATTGCCCACCGTGGAGCCTTCGCTGTATATCCCAGCTCCTCCTGCTGGTGTAGGTCATTGACCTTCACCACTACCCCATCTGTTTCATAAGGCAGATCATGACGGTGAACATCCCAATAATTCACATAATCCAGTACTTCCTTCAGGCTTTTTGCCAGTTTGGCTTCCTCGGGGACTTTAAAGCCCCATGCCCTGGCTTTTTCAAGACTTTCATATTGTGTCTTCAAGCCGTGCAGGTTTCCTGCCAGGCTAAAAAGCAAACAGTCGAGGGGTCTTTTTGCAACCTCACCACTGTCTTGTAACTTTAAACTTCCGGCGGCCGTATTCCGCGGATTAGCATAAGGCTCCTCCCCTGCTTCTACTCTGGCTGCATTTAAATGAGCAAAACCTTCATACGGCAAAACGATCTCGCCTCTAATTTCAAATCTTTCGGGATAATCTCCCTTTAGCTTTAAAGGGACAGAACGAATTGTACGCACATTGTTAGTGACATCATCTCCTTTAAAACCATCCCCCCGGGTTACCGCCTGCTTAAATTCTCCGTTTTCATAGGTGAGACTTATCGAGGCCCCGTCAAACTTTAATTCACATGTGTAGTTGACTTCTCCATCCACCTGCTTCCTGATCCTTTTTTCCCAGTTCTCCAGGTCCTCCTTAGAATAGGAATTATCAAGGGAATACATTCTGTGCTCATGAACTACAGTGGCGAAATTCTTTGTCACTGCCCCACCAACTCTAAGGGTGGGCGAATTTTCATCATGGAATTCGGGATGTTTTTCCTCCAGCTCCTGAAGCTCCTTAAGCTTCTGGTCAAATTCATAATCTGAAATTTCCGGCTTAGCCAGAACGTAATACAAATAATTATGGCGGTGCAATTCTTCCCGCAGCTTCTTTATTTTTTCTTCAGGTTTCATAGAAGTCTAAGCTTTTCGTCCTTATATGAGGCTCCAAAAATGGCATTTTGAACAGATATTTTTATTTCAAATGGAGCAGCAAAGGCTTTATCTCCGGTAGGAATCCAGTCTTTTTGATCTTTATCGATGATGATGAATAATCCCTCATCATCTCCCGTAGCACAAAATCTTTCGTAGTCTCCGCTGAACTTCGTGAGACCAAAGTTCGTGTTAAGAAAATTGAAGTTCTCTTCCACATTCGATGTAGCAAGGCCAATCTCACTAATTCCCAATATGCTTTCTGCGGAAAATTCTTCGGAAGAAGTCTCGAAAAGATGACTCCTCGAAATGAATTCAAGAATATTATTATCGCGATCGTAGAAATACAGCGATTTGGCCTGCCAGGCCGGAAAGTCAATGATCTTTTCATGAGCATCGGGAAGGATCTCCAGCCGTTCTTCCAGCCAGACTAATGCCTCTTTTTCCTGATGCGGCGGAATATGAAATGCAATGTGATATGGTTTTGCATCCTCATCTTTAACAAATTCCAGAGTTGAATACCCTATCTCCACTTTAAAAACATCTTCTGAAAGCTTCTTTACCGGAAGCTCTAAAACCTCTTCGTAAAAACGGAGCTGCGAATCAGGATTGGGAGTGAAAATTTTCAGGAAATCAATTCTCATCGTTTACTGCCTTTTAACATGCGGTGAACTCCGAAAATATCCTTTTTAAGCCGGGTTTGGAAATTTTTTTCAGCTAAAAGTGCTTCAGTTTCTTTTCTAAGGTACTGGTTGATCTCAAAATATAACTTTCCTCCCGCCTTCAGGTGATGTGAAGCCAGTTCAGAAATCTTCCGGTAGAACAGTAAGGGATCTTCGTCCTTTACGTAAAGCGCGGTCTCCGGTTCGTATTCCAGGACATTGCGCTGCATGTCCCTTTTCTCCAGCTCACGCACGTATGGCGGATTAGAGACTATGACGTCAAATCTATCCGGCAAATCTTCGGCAGCAAGAATATCGGCATGAATAAAATTGACTTTTACCCTATTTAAAACGGCATTCTTCTCCGCCACTTTCAAGGCTTCTTCAGAAATATCGATGGCCGAAACTTTTGCTTTCGGCAGATGCTTCGCCAGGCTAATAGCTATGCATCCGCTTCCGGTACCAATGTCGAGAACGCTTATCTCCTGTGTCTCTTTAAAATCATCGAGTATCCACTGCACCAGTTCTTCTGTTTCCGGCCGCGGAATCAGGGTGTTTTTATCTACATGAAATTTTAATCCGAAGAACTCTGTCGAGCCGGTAATATACTGAATGGGCTCATGCCGCCGGAGCCTTTGAAGAGCTTCCTCGAACTTCTCCAACTCCTGTGAGCTAAGATCCCGCTGCGGATTCAAAGCGAGATCCAGCCGAGACAATCCAAGTAATTTTGAAGTCAGGATATTGAAAAAGGAGCCCACCTCTTCGGCAGGATAGTCTCCTGCTAAGGTCTCAAAAAAGTGATTTTTAAAGGCTATTATTTTCATACCCCTAATTCCCCTCAAGGGAAACTTTGATGTTTATTGCGTTAATGTCCGCAATAAGAAATTACAATTTTCAATTTTTAAAATCTTCAAAATTCAAAATCAATTTCCCGCAGATCACGCAGATTTCCGCAGATTTTTCCCCCCCCCCTAAATCCCCGAATCATCAAATTCTCAAATCATCATATCTTCAAATTAATTTGGAATTTGGTGCTTAGGAAAATTAGAATTTTAAAATCAAAGATCCTTTATCATCCAAACCGAACAATTGTAATGACCGGTATCTCCCAAAGGTCCTTCCAGTGGCGTGAATCCACTGCGGGCGTAAAGTTTTTGAGCGTGTTCCATATACGGCATGGTTTCCAGGTAACACTTTTCAAAACCTTCCTCTTTAGCGAAATTGAGACATTTATGCATCATTTCCGCACCGGCACCTTTTCCTCTTATTTCGGGCAAAAAATACATTTTTTGAAGTTCACAGACTTTCTCATCTCCATTTGCAAGCGGCGCAATCCCGGCGCCACCTATGATCCTGTCATTTTCTTCCACCACAAAATAAGCATGCCCCGGCTTATCATACTCGCTGTACATATCATTTAGAGATTCATCTTCATAGGCCGTCCCTACTTTTGGCACTCCCATTTCCACCAGCACGCTTTGCACTACCTGCTTCACCTGCAAATTATCTTTTAATTCGATCTCCCGAATTCTATAGTTGCTCATTGAAATAATTATTTGCCCAAAAATAATATAAAGAAGATATCCGCCGATCACTCAATCTCACATTCTCTAATATGTGAAGTGTTTTAATTCTTAAGAAGATCATTATCTGACAATTATCATATTTTTTTACCCTAAAAATCAATATTTTCACCAATAAACCCTGCATATAGATCAAAAACCTGGAGTAGCTTATCACAGCGTTCTTTAAAAAATCTGGTAATGGATTATGGACCTTATATATTTGGGGGAGTAATTACGGTAGTTATCTTTGCCCTATACTGGTTATGGAATAACTATTTCGAATAAGACCTTTATCTTTTCTTCTTCAACCTCTATTCCTGTTTTATTTCCGGAATTCCTTAAAAGCAGTAGTATAAATCTGGATGCTAATTGGAAGCTAATTCTATCTTTTTAATGCTATTTTTGCAGGGTGGACAGGCATGAATTTTATATAAGCCGCTGTATTCAGCTCGCTCAAAATGGATTGGGCAAAACATATCCCAATCCCGTTGTAGGGAGTGTGATTGTATATAATGATTTGATCATTGGCGAAGGCTGGCACCACAAGGCCGGAGAACCACATGCTGAAATAAACGCCGTTGCATCGGTTAAAGACAGGAGCCTGCTTACAAAATCCACCATTTACGTAAGTTTGGAGCCTTGCAGCCATTATGGGAAAACACCTCCCTGCAGCAATCTTATTATTGACAGCGGAATTAAACGTGTTGTAATAGGAACAGTTGATCCATTTTCGGAAGTAGCGGGTAAGGGAATAAAAAAGCTCATGGATGCCGGCTGCGAAGTAAGAGTCGGCGTTTTGGAAAAAGAGTGCAGAGAACTTAACAAGCGCTTTTTTACATTCCATACCAAACAGCGTCCCTATATCATATTAAAATGGGCACAAACCAGCGACAACTTTATTGCGCCCTTACCTGATAAAAGTGCTGCACGAAAACCTGTATGGATAACAGGGAAATATTCCCAACAGCTGGTTCATAAATGGAGATCTGAAGAACAGGCTATTATGGTGGGCACAAATACAGCTGTTGCCGATAATCCCAGGCTTAATACCCGTTTATGGCATGGCTCCAACCCCGTTCGGGTGGTGCTGGACCGGCAACTAAGAATTCCGAAGGATTCTCACATTTTTGACAATTCAGTAAAAACCATTGTGTTAACCGGGAAAGTTTCTGAAGAAAGAAGTGCCAAAAATGTCATTTTTGAGCAGGTAGATTTTAGCATGGATCTTCCTCAACAGGCTAGTGACGTCCTTTTCCGACACGAAATACAATCGGTCATTATCGAAGGCGGGCGGCAAACGCTTCAGGCTTTCATTGACAGCGGACTTTGGGATGAAGCAAGAATTTTCACAGGCAATAAGACATTTAAAGAAGGAATAAAAGCTCCGGAGATTTCAGGAAAAATAGCATCTGAAACTCAAATAGAGTTGGACCGGTTAAAGATCTATTTCAATGATTAAAAATATAATTTTCGATTTTGGCGATGTTTTTTTGAACCTCGACAAACCGGCGACTGCGAGAGAATTAAAGAAGCATAAAATTGTAGATTTTCCCGAGGTGATGCTTCAGAAGAACATGGAATACGAGAAAGGTCTCATTTCTTCAGAAGATTTCATTGAGGGTTATAAAAAATCTTTTCCGCAGTTAACTTCAGAAATGATCACCGGTTCCTGGAATGCCATTCTTCTGGATTTTCCGGAACACCGTCTTGAATTTCTAAAGAAGCTGAAACAAGAGGGAAACTACACGCTCATTCTGCTTAGCAACACCAATCATATTCATATCGACTGGGTGAAGCAAAACATTGAATTCTTTGAAGAGTTCAGGAATTGTTTTGATGCTTTTTATTTGTCTCAGGAAATCAATTTGAGAAAGCCTGATCCTGAGATCTATGAGTATGTTCTCACACAGCATGAATTAATTCCCGGGCAAACTTTATTTATAGATGACACTCCCGAAAATACTAAGGCTGCAGCAAAACTGGGAATAAAGGTGTGGAATATCGATCCTGCCAAAGAAGACGTGACAGATCTTTTCACTATTAAAAAGGACCTGTTTTGATCTACCTGCTTTTAAGTGTACTCTCTTCGAGTGTGATCTTCGTGATCTTTAAACTCTATGACAGGTTTGGAATCAACACCCTGCAGGCAATTATTTTCAATTATTTTTTCGCCTTTGCCTCCGGAATGCTCATTGACCAAAGAGTTCCCGAAGTAAGGATATTTAGTGAAGCATGGTTTCCCGGAACAGTGATCCTGGGTTTTATGTTTATCGCCGTGTTCTATCTGGCTGCACTTACCACTCAGCGCAGCGGTCTTTCGGTAGTATCTGTAGCCACCAAAATGTCGGTCGCAATTCCGGTATTTTTTGGGATTGTTCTTTACAACGAAAGTACCGGATTTATAAAAATTGCAGGGATCCTTCTCGCCTTAGCCGCAGTTTATCTCACTTCCATTAAAAAGAAAGAAGGAATAAAGATCAGGAAACGAAATCTAATTTTCCCCCTGTTAGTCTTTTTTGGAAGCGGAATTATTGACACTACAATTAAATTCCTGGAGACCTCTTATGTAGTGGAAGCAGATGTTGCCCTTTTCTCCTCTACAATCTTTGCAATAGCGGGTCTCGTAGGAGTAAGTATTTTAATTATACAGGCATTCCTGGGAAAACTGGTTTTAAGTTTTAAAAATGTGCTGGGAGGAATTGCCCTGGGAATTCCTAATTTTGGTTCGATCTATTTTCTTGTCCTTGCTTTAAGGACAGAAGGAATGGAAAGTTCTACCGTATTTCCATTAAACAATGTAGCCATTGTTATGATCTCTACTTTCCTGGGAATCCTACTCTTTAGAGAAAGAATGTTGACCAAAAACTGGATTGGAATTGCTCTTGCAGTAGCAAGTATCATTCTCATTGCAACTTCAGAATCATGGATGTAGATGACACTTACAGAACTATCACTAAGGCTTCGGAAGAGGTATTGTTCAAGGATAAGAACAGTAAGTTCTTTGGGTACGTTTATCCCGTAACTTCCGAAGAAGAGGTGAAAGACCATTTGGAGGAGCTTAAGAAAAAACATCATTCGGCGAGGCACTGGTGCTATGCCTGGCAATTAGGTAAAACAAGTCCTCACTACCGGGCCAATGACGACGGGGAACCCTCAAATTCTGCAGGAATGCCTATCTACGGACAAATTCAATCCTTTGACGTGACTAATATTCTTATAGTGGTAGTCCGTTATTTTGGGGGAGTGAAATTAGGGGTGGGAGGATTAATAAATGCATACCGTACGGCGGCTCAAATGGCTTTGGAAACTTCAAAGATAGTCACCCGCACAATAGATGTCAAATTCGAAATTGCATTTGATTATCCCGAAATGAATAAAGTGATGAGAGTGATCAAGGAAAATAACTTAAATGTAGTGGACCAGATTCTTGAACTGGATTGCCGCATCATTATCCTGGTGCGAAAGAAAGAAGCTGAAAGGATCTATGAAAAGTTTGACGCCACCTATAAGGTTCAGATCAAAGAACTCGAAGATCAATAGCCTAATTTCTTCAGCAATTTTTCGGGACATATTACAGGTCTCTTCTTTACGGTGTCCATAAAAACAAGTGTAGTTTCTGCTTCGGTAAGCAATTCCCCATGCTGATTATATATAAGGTAACTAAATTCTATCCTCACCCCGGGTTTCTGCTTAAGGAAAGTTTCTATTTTTAGGGTATCATCAAACGTCGCCGACTTGAGAAATTTAAATTTCATCTCGAAAACAGGCAGCATAACCCCCTCCATTTCCATTTTTTTATAGGAGATACCCAGGGAGTCAAGCCACTCTATACGGGCGATCTCTAAGTATTGAGCATAGTTTCCATGGTAGACTACTCCCATTTGATCTGTTTCGGCATATCGAACTTTAACATAGGTAGAGTGGCTTTTCATAATTTTTTTATGTGATTATTTAAATCGGTTTTGTACTTTCACAGTGAACGAAGTATGCTAAAATTTTTGTTAAAATTCAAGTGCCTGAACGTTTTTTTTTCAGATAATTTGTTCACATATTTGTTGCACTAATAAACCCGGGAGAAAGAAAGTTTTCTCTTTTTCTTATGGAAGTCACAACTAACAAACGAATCGTAAATTTAGAATCCGGAATGTCAGAAACTGCGCAATCAGTTTGGAATAGCTGCCTAGCTTTCATCAAAGATAACATTACTCCCCAGGCATATAAAACCTGGTTTGAACCAATACAGGCAGTTAAGCTGACAGACAAGGCACTTAGCATACAGGTCCCCTCAAAATTCTTCTATGAATGGCTCGAGGAACATTATGTTAAACTTCTTAAAGTTTCGTTAAACCGGGTGTTAGGAGACCAGGCGAAATTGGTCTATGTTATTAGAATGGAAAATACTTACGGAAACAAACAACCCTTTACTGAAAAAATCCCAAGTACTAATCGTTCTAATGTTGCTTCCCAGGAGGTAGATGTGCCGATCAAAAACAAAAATCCGGAGCTCAAGAATCCGTTTATTATTCCGGGGATAAGGAATGTTAAGATCGAATCCCAGTTAAATCCTAATTACAACTTCGATAATTTTCTGGAGGGAGATTCCAACAGGCTTGCCCGTTCTGCAGGACTGGCTGTAGCAAACAAACCCGGAGAGACTTCTTTTAATCCATTGCTCATCTTTGGAGGAGTAGGTCTAGGAAAGACACACCTGGCCCATTCTATCGGTATTGAGATCAAAGACAAATATCCCGAAAAGACCGTTCTTTATATCTCAGCCGAAAAATTTACTCAGCAATATATTGAGTCGGTAAAGAAGAATAACCGTAATGATTTCATTCATTTCTATCAGATAATCGATGTATTAATAGTGGATGATATTCAATTGCTTTCCGGAAAGGCCGGAACTCAGGATGTTTTCTTCCACATTTTCAACCATCTGCATCAAAACAGAAAGCAGGTGATCCTTACCAGTGATAAGGCGCCGGTGGACATGCAGGATATCGAACAAAGATTACTGTCCCGTTTTAAATGGGGACTTTCTGCCGAATTACAACATCCCGATACCGAAACAAGAATTTCTATTATTAAGAATAAGCTGTACCGCGACGGAGTGGACATGCCCGAAGAGATAGTGGAATTCCTGGCCAATAATATAAAGACAAACATCCGTGAACTTGAGGGTGCTATTATCTCCCTCATCGCGCACTCTTCCTTTAATAAAAAAGATATCACGCTTGATCTTGCAAAAAAGATCGTGGACAACTATGTTAAAAACACCAAACGTGAAGTTTCTATAGATTACATTCAGAAGATCGTAAGTGAATATTTCCAGATGGATGTGGAAACGCTCCAATCCAAAACAAGGAAACGTCACATTGTACAGGCAAGACAACTGGCCATGTTCTTCGCCAAGAAGTTCACAAAAGCTTCATTGGCAAGTATTGGATCTCAAATTGGAAAAAGAGATCACGCAACCGTGCTGCACGCCTGCAAGACTGTAGATAATCTGGCTTCTACAGACAAACAATTCAATAAATATGTTGAGGATATCAACAAAAAATTAACTCTGTAGGTCATGAAAACCAGGATACTTATGGTGTGTCTTGGCAATATTTGCCGGTCACCCCTGGCCGAAGGCATTTTAAAATCTAAGGTTGATACCAATAAAATTTTTGTGGACTCTGCCGGCACCGGTGATTATCACATAGATGAAGGGCCCGATCCCCGTTCAGTTGCCATTGCAAATCAATACGATCTGGATATAACATCGCAGCGGGGAAGACAATTCTCTGTGGAAGATTTTGACAATTTTGACAGGATCTACGTAATGGACATGTCTAATTATCACAATGTAATTTCGCTGGCAAGGAATAACGAAGACAAGGAAAAAGTCTCTTTAATTCTTAATGAAATTTTCCCGGGGGAAAATGTAGAAGTTCCCGATCCATATCATGGCGGAGAAGACGGATTTCAGAAAGTTTATGAAATGCTTGACCAGGCCTGTGATGTAATCGCCGAAAAGAACAGTTGATTTGACCAATTCATTCTCACATTCAGGAAAATTATATTTATTGCCTACCACTCTGGGTGATAACGATCCTTTGGATGTTTTACCAGCCAGTGTTCAGCAACAGGTAAAAAGAATAGATTTCTTTATTGCCGAGAACGAGAAAACCGCCCGAAGAGCAATAAAAAAGTTAGCACCGGAAAAATCACAACCTGCCTTAAATTTTTCACTTTTAAACAAGCATACAGACCCGGCAGAGATTCCATCTTTTCTCAACCCCTGTAAAGAAGGACAAGATGTGGGGCTCCTGAGCGAAGCCGGATGTCCCGGAGTAGCAGATCCCGGTGCCGAAGTTGTAAAAGTAGCACATAACCAGGGAATACAGGTGATTCCCATGGTTGGCCCCTCCTCTATTTTGCTTGCAATGATGGCATCAGGAATGAATGGCCAGAATTTCGCCTTTAACGGCTATTTACCAATAGATAAATCTGAACGTAAATCTGAAATAAGAGCTCTGGAAAAGCTTTCTTTAGAAAAGAATCAGGCGCAATCCTTTATTGAAACGCCTTACAGAAATAATAAAATGCTAGAAGATCTTATTCAGGTTCTAAGTCCGGCAACCCGCATTTGTGTGGCCTGTGATCTTACCTTAGCATCTGAATTCATCGCCACCAGGACAGCTTCCGAATGGAGTAAAACAAAAGTGGACCTTCACAAGAGGCCCACGATCTTTATATTACAGAAGGATTATTAACCTTCGCGGCCTTATCCGGCACTATTGAAGAAGTATCGTATCCCGCAAATTTTTTGAAATAATGCTTTATTGAAGTTCCGAATCCGTCATTAAAACTGTTCGTGCCATTGCTTCTAAGAAATTTTTTCACATTACCGGGACCAGCAAGATGTGCGGCTGCGAGTATTCCTGATTCAGTTATCTGAATACCATTTACCACCTTATCCTGAAATTGTGCAATGTCCTTGCGTAAAACCCACTTGTTTCGGGAAGCATTGGCATAAAACGCCTCCTCCTGAAGATCTGGAGAATTTAAGAAAAGATTAGTATCTCTTATCCCAATCAATTTAAGAGTTCCTCTCCCAAACTGATATTTCCCCATGTATCCGAATTCATTAATGATCTTGTAATCTCCACCAGATTCCTTGAAACCAACAGCCTCTTTAAAAGCAAGGTATGATTTTCCAAGTTCCGGGTAAGCGTGAACTTCAGGATCAATCATCGCAACATCTGGTGCTGCGGGTACTTCAAAGATCATCTCCTCGTTAACTGTTTTGAATTCTTCCAGAACAGCATCGGTAAAATCCTGTGCTTTTTTAGTCGAAAAGCTATAAAAGAATATAGATGCTCCTACAACCGGTAATACTGAAAATTTTGCAACTTTCTTCTTCATCCTATTTGTTTTTGCTCCGAGAAAAGCCTTACAGATTTCCTTAATTCGGCCGACAAATGTAAGAATAATTTTAATAATCTTACTATCAGCATGTTAAACCATTCTTAATGGATTTTCTCAGTTTTCCAGAATAAAGCATTTAACGTGCCAAAAACATATTTAGTATGGCTTTTAAATTATTAAGATGCAGCCGGTTACCTGTTGATACGCTGTTGATTTATCCAACGCACGTATTCTCTTTTATTCGCATTGTGCTGGGAAAGTGTTTTTGCGAATTTATGATAGCCAAAATTTTGCACATCGGCCACAAAATAAAAATAGTCATGATCCTCATAATCCAGGACTGCATCTATAGAAGTGATGTCGGGCATAGTAATAGGTCCCGGCGGAAGATGGCGGTATAGATAGGTATTATAGGGAGAATCTATTTTAAGGTCTTTGTAAAGTACCCTTTTAATAATGGTGTCAAAATTTTGATTCACATCCTTCAAAGCATAGATAACAGTAGGGTCTGCTTCCAGTCTCCATCCTTTTTGAATACGGTTCATATAGACTCCGGCTACTTTCGGCCTTTCATCCACCTTAGCTGTTTCTTTCTGAACAATGGAAGCCAATACCATTACCTCATGAGGAGTTAATCCGATCTCCTTTGCTTTTTTCTGCCTTTCCTGGTTCCAGAAACGATCATATTCTGTTTTCATTCGTTGGCGGAATTCTTCAGCAGAGGTATTCCAAAAGAACTGATACTTATTAGGGATGTACATAGACAGAGCATTTCTTTCCCTGAAGTTGTTTTCTTGCAGGAAAGCAGAATCCTGCATCACGCGGAGCAGTGAAAGACTATCTGCCTCTATTTGTTGTGCTACCCTCCCCGCAAGATTCTCCAGACGCTCCTGGTTGTTAAAAGTCACCCAAACAGGTGCATTCGTACTCCTTAAGGTGTTTATAATGTCATTATTACTCATTCCTCTTTTAAGAATGAACCTTCCTGCCTTTACATTCCCCGTATAACCTTTTTTTTGAGCTATAAGATCAAACTTCTCCCCATCCTTTAGTAAGGGTGCTAACTTCTCCTTTACATCTGTATAAGTAGCGCCTGTAGGTACATAAATCTCTACTGTTTCTTCATTGAAAGCAGTGTTGGCATCAAAAATCACTTTGTATATATAAAAGGAGAAGCCCGCCAAACCCAAAATGCCTAAAAGGGCAATTATCAAAAGAATTTTTTTTATGTACATATTAATTGATCAATTGATAAGTAAGCTCAGTCTTATATACATCATCTATAAGGTTCCAGTCTTTTTTAGTAGCAGCAAGACTAAAGCCGGCTTTCTCAAAAAGGAGTTTACTTGTAAGATTATCTTCTCCTATATTGGCATAAACCTGATGCAAACCTAAATGTGTAAAGCAGTATTTACAAACAAGGTCGAGAGCTTCTTTACCATAACCTTTGTTCCGGTTCTTCTTCTGAACAATAAGTATTCCAAGAGCAGCCCGACGGTTGCGGGGATCAAAATCAAAAATATCAATAAAGCCTAAAGTCTCCCCCTCATTAGAGCAAATCACCAGCCGCAACTGTTTCACCTCAAAAATATCTTTATGAGAATTCTCCAGATACTGCTTAAGTATATATCTGGAAAATGGTACGCTCGTAGCACTTACCTCCCAGAAATCTTCATTATTCTCTACTTCAAAAAGAAAATCAAGATCTTCGGGTTCAAGTGCACGTAAATAAACCATTTCTCCCTTTAATGTCACCACGTTACCTCTCCTTTAAAAACCTGTTTTGCAGGCCCGGTTAACCAAATTTCTTTAAAACCTTTTCCATCGGGTGTAAAATTCACTGCGAGTTGTCCCCCGGGGGTTTCCAGGTGAATCGTAGTTACCTCACTCCGCTTTGTAGCAAAAGCTGCGAGAGCGACCGCCGTGACTCCCGTTCCACAGGACAAAGTTTCATCTTCAACTCCTCTTTCGTAAGTTCTTACTTTAAAAGTTGATTTATCCACAGTCGAAACAAAATTGACATTTGTGCCTCCAATTTCTGAATACTGCTCTGAGTAGCGCACTGCCGCACCTTCCTCTTTCACGTTAATGTTATCCACCTCTTCTGAAAAAATGACATGATGAGGTGAACCTGTATTCAGAAATACGGCATTTCCCATCTCCTTAATTTCAGAAACATTCATCATTTTAAGTCCTACAAGTTCATTCTCTATGGTAGCTTCATGCAAGCCATCAATCGCGGTGAAAATAGCTTTATCCTTTACAATACCTAAATATTTTGCAAAGGCAACAAGGCATCTTCCTCCGTTTCCGCACATACTGCTCTCATTTCCATCTGCATTAAAATAAATCATTTTAAAATCCTCTGCGCTACTATCGGGATTATCCAAAAGAATAAGGCCATCGGCTCCAATGCCAAATTTTCTGTCACAGAGTGACCGGATTAGATTGGTATCATTTTTGGATACTTGTGGTAGACGGTTATCAACCATAACAAAGTCATTCCCCGTTCCCTGGTATTTATAAAATATAAGCTTCATCAGGTAAATTTGAAGGGGTAAAGATACAATAAAGAATAAAAAATAAGGTCCCGGCTTAATAGCATAAGAGCATCTGTAAGTCGGCACATAAACCATAAATATTAATACAAATACATTCAGAAATATGAAAAAAACAGCAAGTTTATTAATGATCTGCATTTTGAGCGGAGTCCTTACCCTCGGGGGATATCTTCTCTTTTTTGATGACGATGCCATATTAATTACAGAAAGCCCCCGAATTCCCGCCTATACTCCTGTGAATCTAAATTCCCTGCCGGGGGAGAATGGCGCAGATTTCACAGAAGCAGCCCTTAAAACTGTCAATGCCGTTGTTCACGTCAAAAATGTGGCAACAGTGAGGAGAAGTCCGTTTTCTTCGAGTACTTCCCAGGCATTACAGGGAGCAGGAAGTGGAGTTATTATTTCTCCCGATGGTTACATTGTTACTAATAATCACGTGATCAAGAACGCCAGCCAGATTCAGGTTACCTTAAACAATAATCAAAATTATATGGCAGAGGTTATTGGCGCCGATCCGAAATCGGATATTGCGCTACTAAAAATAAAAGCAAAAGATCTCGATTACCTTCCTTTTGGAGATTCCGATAATGCCAGGATCGGGGAATGGGTACTTGCAGTAGGAAATCCATTCAACCTTACCTCTACCGTAACTGCCGGGATCATTTCGGCTAAATCCAGAGATCTCGGAATGAGCTCTGCTCCGTCCTCTTTTATTCAGACAGATGCCGCAGTAAATCCGGGTAATAGTGGCGGAGCCCTGGTGAATATTTATGGAGAGCTTATTGGTATCAACACGGCCATTACCTCTCAAACGGGAAGTTACGTAGGTTACGCTTTTGCCGTACCGTCCAATAATGCGCGAAAGATTGTGGAAGATATTATTGAATATGGAGATGTACAACAGGGAATTTTGGGAATTAGAGGTGTACAGGCGGCCAATTTACCCAGAGAATTTAATGTAGAAGTTTCTGAAGGAGTCTACGTTGACCAGGTAGAACATGGAAGCGGAGCTGCCAAAGCCGGAATTCAGTCGGGGGATGTTATTACCAGAATTGACAATGTAAATATCCGGAAGTTTTCAGATTTAACCGGTTACATCGGATCAAAGAGACCTAATGATGTAGTTGAAGTACAGGTAAATCGCAATGGAGAAAGCGAGATATTTGATGTTAAGTTAACCAAACTTGAAGTATTCCAGATCTCTGAGATTGGCCTGGAGGTGACTAATGCGACTGCCGAAGAATTAAAACAAAGAAATGTAAGCAATGGAGTGAAAATATTAAGAGGACTCACTCCTCAAATGCAGAACGAGCAGCTGTATGGTACAATTATTACAGCCATTGACAATACTCCGGTTTCGAATATCGAAGACGTTGAAAAGGTAATGAAGCGGAGAAAAAGCGGAGAACCCATTACCGTAACTTTTGTAACTCCCGATGGTGAGAAGCAAAAATATGTTTGGAGATAATACGGGGAAAGACAAACCAAAAAAATACCTGCCGGCAAGCAGGTATTTTTTTTGTTAAAAAACATCTACGAAAACGTTTGAAATATATATTTTTGCCGCGAAAACAAAACAACCAAATTAAAATAATGAGCACGAACGAAGTTTACGAGAAAGAATTAGCCTTCCAGGCAGATCGCCGAAGGGCGGCAGTTCAATTTATTAAGACCGTAAGTGACCTTTGGTATGATAAGTCTATTGAACTGGTCCTTTTCAGAAATCAGTTGATCGACAGAAATGTGAGTGATATTCTTGACCTTCATGAGTATGCCGGGGAATTTGTTCAAAAACCTATTTCTATTTTTGATTCGGTGGAAATTGCAGAAGCCATTCAGAGGCTGGATTTTCCACCTTCAAAGCTTGATATTGGAAAACTTACTTATGAATACCATCTGGAAGACCAAAAATATGCCAATGCTACGGCCTTTGTTTCAGACAAGCTAAAAGATGCAAAAAAGGTCGAGGAGCTAACACCAAAGGATGTAGTGCTTTATGGCTTTGGGAGGATTGGCCGGCTTCTTGCCCGGGAATTAATGACCCGTACAGGCAAAGGAAGTCAGTTAAGACTTCGTGCAATCGTCACCAGGGGAAAGATCGATGAAACTGTTCTTGAAAAGAGAGCTAGTCTTCTAAAAAATGATTCCGTACACGGAGATTTTTCCGGAACGGTATCTTTTAATTCTGAGAAAAAATGCCTTGTGATCAATGGAACCACAGTTCACATGATCTCTGCAAACGAACCCGAAGAAATTGATTATACTGTTTATGGTATTCGGGATGCCTTAGTCATCGACAATACGGGGGCTTTTAGAGACGAAGAAGCATTAAGCAGACATCTAAGCTCCAAAGGAGCTACAAAGGTTCTTTTGACTGCTCCGGGCAAGGGAGTTCCCAATATTGTACACGGAGTGAATCACAAGGAATATAATCCAGATGAAGTATCTATTTTCTCGGCAGCATCATGTACTACAAACGCTATTACCCCTGTTCTAAAAGCAGTGCAGGATTCTCTCGGAGTTGTCCATGGTCATCTTGAAACCATACACGCATATACTAATGACCAGAACCTTGTAGATAACATGCATAGAAAATACAGGAGAGGTAGGGCAGCCGCACTTAACATGGTGATCACTGAGACTGGTGCAGGACAGGCAGTCTCCAAGGCTCTTCCTATTTTTGACGGTAAATTGACCTCTAACGCAATCCGGGTTCCCGTTCCTAATGGTTCGCTGGCTATTCTTAATCTTGAGCTGGAAACCCCTACAACAAAGGAAGATATCAACAAAATCCTGAAAAAATATGCTCTTGAAGGAGATCTTGTGGAGCAGATAAAATATTCTATCGACAACGAACTGGTATCTACAGACATTGTGGGATCTGCCCAGCCATCAATATATGACAGTAATGCGACAATTGTTACCGAAGACGGTAAAAATGCGGTACTTTATGTTTGGTATGACAATGAGTATGGTTACAGCCACCAGGTGATAAGACTTGCGAAATATATCGCCAAAGTTAGAAGATATACTTATTATTAATTGTTTTTTTTTAATTAGTTACACTACCCGTCAACCTGCGTTGGCGGGTTTTTTTATTATTCTTTTAACTGCAGCAAAAGCCGGTTTTTTTAAACTTTACACCTATACACCCGGCATGAGCAGGAAAAGATATATTCTTTTGGGGATCATTGGACTTCTTATTGTAGCCAGGGTACTCCTGCCTTATTTTTTGAGAAATTATGTCAACCGGGTCCTTAACGACATTCCCGGCTACACCGGCTATGTTGAAGATATTGATATTGCTTTATATCGTGGTGCCTATGTTGTAGAAGGCCTGCATCTTGATAAAATAAATGCAGATATCTCCACTCCCTTTCTAATTATTCCCAAAGCAGATATTTCCATTGAATGGAAGGCTCTGTTCAAAGGAAGGATCGTAAGTGAAATTTATCTACATGAACCGGTTGTAAATTATATCTATGAAGACCAAAAGAAAAAGACTCCCGAAGGAGAACCGGCAGTTGTTGACTGGAGACAGGCATTAAGGGACCTGGTTCCTATAGATATCAATTATTTCCAGGTGAATAATGGAAAATTCAGTTATGTTGAATTTTCTGAAGATCCACAGATTGATCTGGTTCTGGATCATATAATTTTAAGTGCTACCAATCTACGGAATGTAGAACGAACCGGCGGTCCTTTACCTTCACGTATTCACGCCACAGCTGTCTCCTTTGGCGGGGGAAGTGTTTTGCTTACCGGAAAAATAGATCTTATGAAAAAGATTCCCGATCTGGATCTCGAGTTTTCCCTTCAAAAGGCAGATGTCACCGCTTTAAATGAAACTTTCCTGAAGTTTGCGGGGGTAGATTTTGCCCGTGGAACCTTTGAGCTCTATGCAGAAGTGGCAATTGCAGACGGCTACCTTAAAGGTTACATTAAACCGATGTTTATAGACACAGAATTACTGGGTGAGGAAGACAAAGGTTTTTTCGAAAAGATCTGGGAAGGATTTGTTGGGGTCTTTAAATTTCTGTTTAAGAATCAGGGAACAGATACCCTGGCGACCAAGACCCCTCTCGAAGGAGATCTGAACAATATTGATGCAGGACTAACGGCTACCATTTTTAATATATTTAAAAATGCATGGTTTGAAGCCTTCAGTCAAAATGTAGAAGAAGAAATCAACTTTAAGGAGGCAAAGAAAGCATCAAAAGATTAACTAAAAAATTATTCACGGTGTATCTTTAGATGCGATTTTTATTCTTTAGTTTTGCAGCCTCCTTTACATCGGGTACAGATACACAGTAAGTTAAAGAAGAAAAAAAATAAAATTCTTCGGCAATATCAGTTGGTAAGACTCGTTGTGGTAGAGAATAAAATTGAATAACTGCTATGAAAAAAATCTTATTTGCCTCCCTTTTCCTTTTGACCATTTTCAATACATTTTCCCAGGTTTCTTCAGAAACAACTATTGATGAAAATTTTCAGGAACTAATTACGAATTCGAACAATTTTAAAGGTTATAAAGTGGTGGATACCGATCAGCTAACCACTTTACAAAAGCTTACATCAAACCGAATCGCTGAATTAAAAGAAGAGATTGCTGCCTCTAAAGAAGCTACAGAAGTACAGGAACAAAAAATGGCCGACCTAAGAGCCGAAATGGAATCCCTGCAGGCTAATCTGGCCGAAGTCAGTCAAGAGAAAGACAGCATAAATGTACTGGGGTTATCCTTAAGCAAGGCTTCGTATAATACTACTATGTGGAGCATAATAGGTATTCTGGTAGCTGCCCTTCTCCTTTTTATTATCAGGTTTAAAAGAAGCCACGTTCACACTACAGAGGCAAGAAAAAATCTTGCAGAGCTGGAGAAGGAATTTGATGCCTACAGGGTCAAAGCTCTTGAAAAAGAACAGCGACTGGGGCGTCTTCTTCAGGATGAGAAAAACAAGCAGTTTAAAGTAGCCAAGTAACCGGCTTTTCCTAAGGGGTTTTTATATTAACTTTGCGCACCGGTAAACGAGCAAATCTTCTATTCCATGCGTATTGATATCATTACAGTAGTTCCTGACATTCTTCGAAGTCCTTTTGAAGCCTCTATCCTCAAAAGGGCCATAGAAAAAGGTCATGTGGAGATCCATTTGCATAACCTGCGGGATTATGTTACAGATAACTACAAGCAGGTAGATGATTATCAATTTGGAGGAGGTGCAGGAATGGTCATGATGATCGAACCTATTGACCGGTGCATTTCTTCGCTAAAGTCTGAACGTGATTATGACGAGGTGATCTATTTAACACCAGATGGAGAGACGCTAAAACAGGGCATTGCAAATGAATTATCTCTAAAGAAGAATCTTCTCATTCTTTGTGGTCACTATAAAGGAGTGGACCAGCGTGTTAGGGATCATTTCATTACCAGGGAGATCTCTATAGGAGATTACGTGCTCTCGGGAGGAGAATTGGGAGCCGCAGTATTGTGTGATTCAATAATAAGATTATTGCCCGGTGTTTTGGGTAATGAGACTTCTGCCCTTACCGATTCGTTTCAGGATAATCTACTTGCTCCACCAATTTACACCAGACCGGCCGAGTATAAAGGCTGGAAAGTCCCTGAAATTTTAACCTCCGGAAATACACCGAAAATTGAAGAATGGCGTGAGGAACAGGCGTATGAACGTACCAGGATCCTGCGACCGGACCTTTTGTCTGAAGAGGAGAAATAAATTTACCTCCACCCCTTTTAAAAATAAGATTTTTTATTACTTTTGCACACGTTTCTGAACCAACCTCTGGCGAAATCCGTGAATGTTGCTTCAGACTTTATTTTTAAACCATTACAGATATGGAATCCTTAGTTAAATTTGTACAAGACGAATTTGTAACAAGAAAAGATTTCCCTGAATTTTCAGCCGGAGATACTATTACTGTTTACTATGAAATTACTGAAGGTCAAAAAACCCGTACCCAGTTTTTCCGCGGAGTTGTTATTCAGAAAAGAGGAACCGGTGCCTCTCAGACCTTTACCATTAGAAAAATGAGTGGAACTGTTGGAGTGGAACGTATATTCCCTCTTAATCTTCCCGCACTTCAAAAGATCGAGATCAACAAACGCGGTAAAGTTCGTAGAGCCAGAATCTACTACTTTAGAGAACTTACCGGTAAAAAAGCTCGTATCAAAGAAAGAAGAAGATAATTTTTTCAAAAATACCATCTCAAAAGCCTCATTAAATGAGGCTTTTTTTATGTTTATAATTTTAAGATATATTTATAACTAATTGATGTGATATAAGTTGTGCATTAAATTTAATTTTCTTAAATTTAATAGAGTTTAAAAGTTATAGAGTGTCGAAAGGAATTCTTCTTCTAAACTCAATGTAGAGCTAAGGTCTTTACATAAGTTTTTACCTTTTTGAATAACAATATGCAACACATAGTTGGTTTAATTCGGTAAAAACGTTTTGGATCATTTACACACACTCTTTTGGGACATGTAATTGATCCAGATGAAATAACAACTTGCTTGTGAAATGATAGATTTCACTTGAGAATGTCAAAGTTCAGCAAAGAATTGTTATTTCATTAGAGCCATTTCATTATGCAAATAGTGAAATGGCTTTTTTTGTGCTTTTTGGCAGCTTTCCTCCCCTATCTTCTATAAAATCTACTGTGAAAAGACCTTTTAAAATGGTAAATTGCAAATCCTTTTAAAATAATTCAAACCTTTTAATATGTCAAACACACCAAAGATCATTTATACCAAAACAGATGAGGCTCCGGCACTTGCCACATATTCTCTTCTTCCAATAGTCGAATCCTATACAAAACCTGCAAACATCATTCTGGAAACCCGTGATATCTCGCTGGCCGCAAGAATTCTTGCTCAATTTCCGGAACGACTTACGGATGACCAGAAGGTTTCAGACGCTCTGGCAGAACTTGGAGAGCTGGCAAAACAGCCTGAAGCTAATATTATTAAGCTTCCAAATATTAGTGCTTCCATTCCGCAGCTTAAAGCAGCAATAGAAGAACTTCGAAAAAAAGGCTATGATCTGCCACAATACCCCGACGAACCAAACAATGATGAAGAACGGAAAGTTAGGGCAAAATACGATAAAGTAAAAGGTAGTGCGGTTAATCCCGTATTAAGGGAAGGGAATTCCGATCGACGGGCTCCAAAAGCGGTGAAGAATTACGCAAAAAAGAATCCGCACTCAATGGGAGACTGGAGCAAAGATTCCAAAACCCATGTGGCGACAATGGGAAAGGATGATTTTCGTGATAATGAAAAGTCGGTTACCCTTAGTGAGAAAACAAAAGTAGATATTCAACTTGTTACTTCCTCCGGCGAGAAAACTATATTAAAGAAGGACCTTCAGCTTCAAAAAGGAGAAATTCTTGATGGCACCTTTATGAGTAAAAAAGCTCTTTTAAAATTTCTCGAGGAACAGGTAAAAGATGCCAAAGAGAAAGGAGTGCTTTTCTCGCTGCACATGAAGGCCACAATGATGAAGGTTTCAGATCCGATTATCTTTGGACACGCGGTAAGAGTATTTTTTAAGGATGTTTTTGAAAAATATGGCAGCGAACTTCAACAGGCAGGCGCCGATCCTAACAGCGGACTTGGTGACGTATTAAACGCCATTAACGACTTGCCTGCAGATAAACAAAAGGAAATCAATTCGGCCATTGAAGCCGGTCTTAAGGATGGACCCGACCTGGCAATGGTAAACTCAGATAAAGGGATCACCAACCTTCACGTGCCAAGTGATGTGATCATCGATGCTTCAATGCCGGCAATGATAAGAACCTCCGGAAAGATGTGGAATGCCGATGGTAAACCCCAGGATGCAAAAGCGGTAATTCCTGATAGCAGTTATGCCGGACTTTATGAAACTACGATCCAGTTTTGTAAAGAAAACGGAGCTTTTGATCCTACAACTATGGGAACTGTTCCCAATGTGGGTCTCATGGCGCAAAAAGCCGAAGAGTATGGCTCTCATGATAAGACTTTTGAAATTCAGGAAGCAGGAAATGTACAGGTGGTAACCGAAGATGGCAAAGTTCTTTTTGAACATGCGGTTAAACAAGGTGACATCTGGAGAGCCTGCCAAACCAAAGATGCTCCTGTAAGAGACTGGGTAAAACTGGCCGTAAGCCGTGCCCGTGCTACAAATTCTCCCGCTATATTCTGGCTTGATAAAGACAGGGCTCATGATGCCGAGCTTATTAAAAAGGTAAATGAATACCTTAAAGAGCAGGATACCGATGGTCTTGAAATTAAAATAATGTCTGTAGAAGAAGCTACCCGGTTTACTCTTGAGAGGGTAAAGCAGGGTAAAGATACTATCTCGGTTACCGGAAATGTGTTGCGGGATTACCTTACCGACCTCTTCCCTATCCTGGAGTTGGGTACCAGCGCCAAAATGCTTTCTATAGTACCGCTTATGAACGGTGGCGGATTGTTTGAAACAGGTGCCGGCGGATCTGCTCCCAAGCACGTACAGCAATTTGTGGAAGAAGGCCATTTGCGATGGGATTCGCTCGGAGAATTTCTTGCTCTGGCAGTTTCCCTGGAGCACCTTGGAAATAAGTACGGTAACAAAAAGGCACTAGTACTTTCAGAAGCGCTTGATAAAGCAACTGAAGAGTTTCTTGATAAGGATAAATCTCCTTCCAGGAAAGTAAATGAACTGGATAACCGCGGAAGCCATTTTTACCTGGCGCTGTTCTGGGCTCAGGCTTTAGCTGAACAGAACGAAGATGGCGAATTGAGAGATCACTTTAAAAAGGTGGCAACGGAGCTTAAAGAGAATGAGGAAAAAATCCTGCAGGAAGTGATTGACGCCCAGGGATCTCCTGTAGACATTGGAGGTTATTACTATCCTGTAGAGGATAAAGTAACTACCGCAATGCGACCAAGCGAAACTCTGAACAGGATCCTCAACAGGTAAAAAACAAAACAGTTAAAAATGAAAGCCGGATCTTTTCCGGCTTTTTCTTTTTCTGCTTTCCATTCAAAAAAGTACTTAATTGGTTCTTTAACCAACTACTTATAAATAGGATGAATAACAATTACTTTTATTTTTTCTGTTTTTAAGCAGCCTTGCAGGCGCACAGACAACTACTTTAAGTGTTAAGGTTACAAATGCCTCTTCAGACGAAGGAAACGTTATTTTCAGCCTTTTTGATCAGCAAACTTTTATGGTAGCTCCTTCGCTGGCTTCAAAAACCTCAGCAATATCAAATGGTGTAGCTACTGTCATTTTTGAAGATCTGGCTCCCGGAATCTACGGGGTAATTGCGGTTCATGACAAAAATGGAAATGGAACAATTGATTCTAACGGGCAGGGAATGCCGGTAGAGGATTATGGAGCTACAAATAATGCTCTGAATTTTGGACCTCCCGGGTGGGAAGAGTCCAAATTTTCTCTGGGGCAAAATCCGCAGGAACTTGAAATTCGTTTTTAAAACCAATAGATAAACTCCTTTTAATTCTATCTTTCAATAGAAAAAATATATACTTTTGCAGTTCCGAAAAAATTATCAATGACGATCACCCAATTACACTACGTTCTGGCTGTAGCCGAACATCAGAATTTCACAAAAGCTGCTCAAAAAGTTTTTGTAACCCAACCTACTCTAAGTATGCAAATTCAAAAACTTGAGGAAGAGCTGGATGTTTTGATCTTTGATCGCAGTAAGAAGCCCATTGAGCTGACTGAAACAGGAAGAAAAATAGTGCAGCAGGCACGAAATATTGTCAATGAAAGTGACAGGATCAAAGATATTGTAGATCAACAAAAAGGCTTCGTAGGAGGCTTATTTCGTCTTGGAGTCATTCCTACAGTAATGCCTACATTATTACCAATGTTTCTGAGTGCCTTTATTAAAAGGTATCCAAAAGTTAAACTTAAGATAGAAGAGTTACATACCGAAGCTATCATAGAAAAGCTACAGGATGGACACCTCGATGCCGCCATTGCTGCCACACCACTTGATCTTCCTAATATTAAAGAACAGGTTTTATATTATGAGCCTTTTGTTGGGTACATCCCGCCGGGCCACAGGCTACACAATAAAAAGAAAATAGAAGTGGATGAACTGGACCTGGATGATATTTTGCTTCTGGAAGACGGACATTGTTTCAAAGACGGAATATTAAATCTGTGCAAGGCATCCCGTCCTACAGGAGAGCATGAGAATTTTCAATTAGAAACCGGAAGCTTTGAGACCATGATCAAACTGGCTAATGAAGGTCTCGGAATGACGCTTTTACCCTACTTACATACTCTGGATATGAAGGACAGTGAACAAAAAAATATCAGGATGTTTGTTGAGCCTAATCCGGCCAGGGAAGTTAGCCTGATCTACAACAAAAGTGAATTAAAAATGCAAATTGTGGAGGCCCTGAGACAAACCATCTCGGGAGTCATAAAAGGTGCAATTGCCTACCAGAATGTCAAAATTGTAAGCCCCGTCCACAAATAAGATAAGATTTAAGGGATACTGATTTAAAAAGAGCGGCTCGAAAGCCGCTCTTTTTATTTAAGGATTTAGATAAATTAGACACTGATTTAGTTCGGGATTCTGCCTTATAAGGGAGAAAATGTAAAGCTTAAGTTCTTCAATTTCATATGGTAATAATCGTTGAAGTGCTTTTTTTACCTCCTTGCAGAAAAGTGTAACATCAAAACTTACTTTATGTAAAACAGTTTTGGTGTATTCAAACATCGCTCTTGCCATAGTTTGTAAAATAAATAATAACCTGGGTTAGTAAAAAGTAATGGTTATCAATAAGCGAAATCGTTTTCGTTAGTGCATTAAAAATAAGAATATTTTTTAAAACTGGCTATAGAAACACCTAATTTAACACACCTAAAATCGGTTATCTCCCTGGACCATATTTCCGAGTCCGCCAAGGATGCTTCCCTCACCTTTATCCTTACCTCCGCCCTGTGGTGCAGCGGCAAGAATTCTCCCTGCAAGCCGGCTAAAGGGAAGGGATTGTATATAGACAGTTCCCGGCCCCGTGAGGGTTGCGTAGAACAAACCTTCCCCTCCAAAAAGGCTGTTTTTAATACCTCCTATAAATTCGATATCGTAATCAACTTCTTTAGTGAAACCAATAATACATCCTGTGTCCACTTTTAGTTTTTCACCCGGTCCCAAAATCTTTTTGGCTGTGGTACCACCCGAATGAACAAAGGCCATCCCATCCCCTTCAAGTTTCTGCATAATAAATCCTTCTCCTCCAAAGAATCCCCGGCCCAGTCTTTTACTGAATTCTACCCCTATTGATACTCCTTTGGCAGCACACAGGAAAGCATCTTTCTGGCAAATGAATTTCCCTCCGAATTCGGTAAGATTTAGGGGAATCACCTTACCGGGATAAGGAGATGCAAAACTTATTTTCTTTTTTCCCTGCACCTGATTACTGAAAATAGTCATAAACAGGCTTTCCCCTGTGAGTAACCTCTTCCCTGCCCCAAGGACTTTTCCCAGGAAGCCTTCATTCTGTTTGGATCCATCTCCAAATATAGTATCCATCTTGATCCCATTATCCATCATCATAAAGTTTCCGGCTTCGGCAATTACCGCCTCCTGTGGATCAAGCTCCAGTTCCACATACTGCATCTCCTCTCCGAAGATCTCATAATCTATTTCATGTGCGTTCATACTTTAAAGGTTTAAAATTCAAGGTTTAAGGTTTAAGGTTTAAGGTTCCAGGTTCCAGGTTCCAGGATACGAGTTTCGGGTTGCGAGTTGCGGGTCAACTGATAACTGATCTTTGAGTATTACAATATTACTGCCTACTAATTACTGCGCACCGCATACTTTTTTCTGATCACTGACCACTGATCACTGATCACTTGGCCTTAATCGTCCATTCAAATTCAAAGACAGATACCTCCTGTCCCTGTTCGTTCACTCCGCGGGATTTCATCCAGAAGGCCTGCCCCTCTCCGGTTTTTAATGTTTCTGCTATAGCCGAATTTATCAGATTTCCATCGTTACAGATGAAAGTGATCTTACCGGTAGCTTTTTTAGTGAAATGAGCTTTATTCTGGGCAACCAACATTGAAACAGGCTTTCCCGATCTTCTTATTGCTGTCATAACAAGAGCCCCCGTACTTAATTCGGCTGCCATCGCCTGTACAGCAAAATACAGGGAATTGAAGGGATTTTGATTTATCCAACTGTGCCGAACCCCGGTAACACAATTAGTATCATTTATTTCTTTCACCCGTACGCCGCAAAACCAGGCACTCGGTAATTTAAACATTAAAAAAGAATTCAGTTTTTGCGGGGAAATGTTCATAAGAAATAAAGATTTTTCTAAAAGTATTTAAAATTTCCAAGATGCTAAAATGTTAAATTTTATTACTTCAGTAAAAAAATATAGTACTTTGTTTTGCATAATACCATCCTTTAGATATATATTTGCATAAGAAAATCAATCAACAATGACTAATCAAACAGTAAATCACGACAAAACGGTAGCAGCCTTAATCCATCTGTCTACCTTTACAATGCTCTTCTTTCCCTTCGGAAATTTTATTTTTCCGTTGATATTCTGGACTGCAAAAAAGAATGATCCATTTGTAAACGAGCATGGAAAACAGGCCCTGAATTTCCAGATAAGTCTCTTCCTCTACACTTTTTTCCTCATTATGTTAGGAGTGGCAGGAGCAATCATTCTTGGCCTCAGCATGAATTTTGAAGGTTCTTTTTACATGAATGATCATCAGCAATGGATAGGAAATCCTCTAGAGGCTACTCCTGTAATAATTTATATTATGATAATGCTCCTCCTGTTGCTCAGCTTATTTGTGCTCTTCATATACGCCACAGTCTCGGCTACTATAAGGGCAGGAGAAGGAAAACTTTATAATTACCCTCTTAGCATTAACTTTTTAAATGCCCGTGGAGAACTGGCAGAGACCAATTTCAAATCTGAAGATCCGGAAGAAGAAGGATCTCATTTATAACAATCAACATTAACCATCATCATATCATCAATCAATCAAAAAATGAACACATCAACAACATTCAAAACCCAACACTATGAAGATTGAAAACACAAAGGCCCAGATGCGCAAAGGTGTTTTGGAGTACTGTATTTTGTCTGTATTAAAAGACAATGATGCATACGTAGCCGAAATTCTGGACACATTAAAAAGCGCAAAATTACTGGTGGTGGAAGGCACGATCTATCCCTTACTCACACGCCTCAAGAATGCGGGATTGCTCAACTATCGCTGGGAGGAATCCACCAGTGGACCTCCAAGAAAATATTATGGCCTGACCGAAACCGGCAAAATTTTCTTAAAAGAGCTCACCCATACCTGGGATGAACTGCAAACTGCAGTAACTATAGTAACTACCCAAAAACCTAAAAATCATGAATAAGACAGTTAATATAAACCTTGCCGGCGTATTCTTTCATATTGATGAAGACGCATATGCCCGGCTACAGCATTATCTTGAAGCTATAAAGCGGTCTCTAACCAACACCACAGGACAGGAAGAGATCATTCATGATATTGAAGCCCGTATAGCCGAATTATTTACAGAAAAGATCAAATCTGAAAGACAGGTAATTACTGTAAAGGAGGTAGACGAGGTAATTTCGGTTATGGGTCAACCCGAAGATTATATGCTGGATGAAGAAATTTATGAAGATGAGCCGGTCTATAAAAAAACCAGGGGTAAAAAACTTTTCCGCGATACAGAGCACAGCTATCTGGGTGGTGTATCTTCAGGGCTTGCCCATTACACCGGGATTGATGCCCTCTGGCTAAGAATTCTCTGGATCCTGCTCACAATATTCTCAACCGGTGCTTTCATATTAATTTACATTGCTCTCTGGATCTTTGTTCCTGAAGCCAAAACCACGGCCGATAAACTGGCCATGCGCGGAGAAGAGGTTACCATAAGCAATATAGAAAAAAAGATAAGGGAGAGCTTTGACGATGTTTCCGGAAAGATGAAGGACATCAACTATGAAAAGTACGGCTATAAAGCACGGGCGGGAGCCAGTTCTGCTGCAACTGCCGTGGGCGATGTTGTTATGTTCATATTAAAGCTTTTTGTGAAACTTATCGGTATCTTCCTCTTGCTAATAGCAGGAACTACACTTATTGGTTTGTTTATAGGTTTGTTTTCTATTGGCACCTTTGGGATTATTGAAGCACCCTGGACAGATTTTATCGAAATTGCAGGTCCGGGAACCGACAGCATCTGGATCATTTCAATACTCGCATTCTTTGCATTAGGTATTCCGTTCTTCTTCCTTTTTATTCTTGGATTAAAACTTCTTGTAAAGAATCTGCGGTCAATAGGAAGAACTGCAAAACTGGTTCTACTGGCTCTTTGGATAATTTCTGTTCTTGGTCTCATTTTCTTCGGAATTCAGGAAGCTACAGAACGGGCCTTTGATGGAGAGGTAAGGACTACAGAAACAATTCCGGTGACCGCTAATGACACTTTATATGTTTCTATGTTCGGAGATCCGCAGTTGAATTCTACTCCTTATCGCTCTGGAAATCTTAATATCAACTATGATGAAAACGACAGAAAAGTGATCTGGTCTCAGAATGTGCAGTTGCTGGTTAAATCAACCTCAGATTCTGTTGCAAGGCTGGAAGTGATCAAACATGCCGAAGGAAAAAATTATGAAGACGCGCGTACAAGGGCACAGGATATCAATTATGCAACGCGATTTTCCAATGGCAGACTGGAGCTTAGCGGTTTATTAATCACAGACCCCGAAAATAAATACAGAGACCAAAGAGTGCAGGTAACTCTGTTCATGCCTGTAGGGTCTGTGCTTTATGCAGCAGATAATACTTACTCCTTTCATCGTAATGCAGATTATTATGGTGATATCTTACTCAATGGAGATGAGGAAAGATATTTGAAGATTACCAGGGGAGGAACAGAGTGTCTTGACTGTCCTGCAGAAGAAGAGGACCCCTGGAGTGAATCTGAAGATAACTGGGATAGTGATACCGGGTGGGAATCAGGAGAAGAAAGATCTCAGGAGCCTTCCGGGTCTTCAGAACCTGTTGCCCCTACTGAAACCGATACAACATCAATATAATGAGTGTTTTGATCGAAGTTATCATTGCCGCATTTTTTTCTGTACTTATGTCTACAGAAGAAGTGAAGAACGAAAATTCGGAAAAGGCAGATCCACAGGAACAGGTTGCCGGTGTTTCCTCCTCCGAAGATTGTGATTAGGATTAGTTAAACAAAAGAGAAGGCTGCCGTAATTGGCAGCCTTCTCTTTTTTATGAAATATGTTTTTCTTTATTTAGCTTCAACTTCTTCGCTGCTTTCCACCGTCGCAAGATATCTCTCCGCATCCAGTGCCGCCATACATCCTGTACCTGCAGCAGTTATTGCCTGCCTGTATTCTTTATCCTGTACATCTCCGGATGCAAATACGCCGGGAAGATTTGTTTTCGTGCTTTTGCCTTTTGTGATCAAATAACCGGTACTGTCCATATCCAGCTGATCTTTAAATATCTCTGTATTGGGCTTATGTCCTATGGCTATAAAAAGTCCGGTGATCTTGATCTCTTCTTTCTCTCCGGTTTTATTATTTACCATTCTAAGACCTTCCACTACCTGCTCTCCCAACACCTCATCAACTTCGGTATTAAATCTCAAGTCAATGTTTTTTGTATTGAAAACCCGATGCTGCATTGCTTTGGAAGCTTTTAATTCATCTTTCCTTACCAGCATGGTCACTTTGGTACAAATATTTGCAAGATATGTGGCCTCTTCGGCAGCAGTATCTCCTCCTCCAACTATAGCTACTTCCTGACCTTTGTAGAAAAATCCGTCACATACTGCACAAGCAGAAACTCCGCCGCCTCTCAAGCGCTGCTCACTGGGAAGTCCCAGATATTTTGCAGTTGCCCCGGTGGAAATGATCACTGTCTCTGCTTCTATCCAGGTTGAATTATCTACACAAACTTCGTGTATACCTCCTGTTTCTTTACTGAATTGAACCTCTGTCACCATTCCCATTCTAACCTGGGTTCCAAATCTTTCAGCCTGCTTTTGAAGATCGATCATTAAAGCAGGACCATCAATACCTTCGGGATACCCGGGGAAATTATCAACTTCGGTAGTCGTTGTCAACTGTCCTCCCGGTTCAAGACCTGTGTACATCACAGGGTGAAGATCTGCTCTTGCTGCATATATAGCCGCAGTGTATCCTGCGGGTCCGGAGCCAATGATAAGGCATTTAATACGTTCTCTGGTTTCGCTCATGATGTAAAATTTTCTTCCTGTAAAAGTAGTAACTTTCCAAGAAACCTTACAGCTTAAAGAATACAGATTTACTATGTGGACATAAGGCAACTATATTTGACACTCCTTTACAAGCTACTGCTATTATTTTACCTTTGCTGAATGATTGAACTGTCTCTTTTCAATATCCTGGATCTTTTAGGGACTGTTGCTTTTGCCATTTCGGGAGCACTGGCAGCAATGAACAGGCGACTGGATCTTTTCGGGATTTTTATCATTGCTTTTGTAACGGCTATTGGTGGCGGAACGGTTCGCGACATGTTAATAGGCAATACCCCGGTCACCTGGATGGAAAATATTATATACATCTATCTCATTGGAGTAGTGACCATATTTGCCATAATTTTTAGAAGAAAACTTAATCATCTTAAAAAATCCCTCTTCCTGTTTGATACTATAGGTTTAGGAGTTTTCACCATTACAGGGGTTGAAATGGGAATTCAAAATGATCTAAATCCTATAATATCCATCACCCTTGGTGCGATGACCGGAACTTTTGGGGGAGTGATAAGGGATATCTTATGTAATGAGATCCCTGTTATCTTTAGAAAAGAAATTTACGCAACTGCCTCCATTACCGGAGGACTTGCTTTTATCATACTCCATGAAATTGGAGTAAACCAGGATATCATATATGTGGGCACGTCACTAACAGTAATTATTATACGCCTTATAGTTGTAAAATATCATATCTCCCTCCCTTCTTTTTACCTTTCTTCCAAAAAATCCCCTCTCTAAAATAGTATTTTTGACAGCTCTTCTTTAACAGGAAAAGATTTACAGCATTTTTTTATTTCCGATGTAACAGATTCATTTTCAGATAGTCTTTAAGATAACTCCCTCAAAGAATTGATTATTAACTTAAAGAATTGAAATCATGAAAACTCTTAAATTTTTATTAGTAGCCCTTATTCTGTCCTTAAGCACAACAACCTATGCGGAAAAAAACCCGGATAAGATTTTTGATCTGAAGTCTCTTTCTGAAGAAATTGAGAATTTACTCCGGAAATCGAAAAGCACAATTCAGGAAGGAGAAACCATAACCCTATTCTTTTCTGTTTCTGAAGATAAGACCATGCAATTTGTCAATGTAGCTTCGACTGACAGAAAGATCAGTGAACTCCTCGAAAAGAAACTTCAGCATCAAAAACTTGAAGGAAATAAATGGAGAGAAGGAATGATCTATGAATTATCGATTGAGGGCCGAGGATTTTCTACAGACTGTATAGTCAACTTTTAATGGGGTAATTTTCTTTTAAACAGCCCATATAGAAATGCTCCCAGTAATGCTCCCGCCAATACAATGATAATCGAAACATATCCCGCGCCTATTAAAGTATATATAGGCCCGGGACATGCCCCCGCCAAAGCCCAGCCAAGTCCAAAAATAATACCTCCAAAAAGGTAATTTTTAAAGCCTCTGTCTTTAGAGGCTATTTTTATTGGTTCTCCTGAAAAAGATCGTATTCTCTTCCTTTTAATCAGCTGTACACCTGTAACACCTAATAACAGAGCAGATCCCATTATTCCGTACATATGAAAAGATTCGAACCTGAACATCTCATAAATACGAAACCAGGAAGCGGCTTCGGACTTATACATGACAATCCCGAAGAATATTCCAATAAATAAATAAGCAAGTGTTCTTTTCATATCAAAATATTAAAGGGAATAATAAATGGATCATAATCAATCCTCCAATAAAGAAACCAATAACAGCAATCAGGGATGGGAGCTGCAAATTACTTAATCCCGAGATAGCGTGTCCCGAGGTACAACCCGCTGCATATCTTGCTCCAAACCCTATAAGCAGGCCGCCCCCTAAGAGAATAATCAGAGTTTTAGGCTCTGTAAGCGCTTCTACTGCAAACAGTCTATCTGGTAAATATGCCTCTCCCGCACTTTGAAACCCGAGACTCTCCAGACTTTTTACAGTTTCTGCAGAAATATCCACCGGCGCTGCCCCTACCGACAAAAAATGAGCTGCAACAAATCCACCAATGGCCGCTCCAAGCATTACTATGAGGTTCCAACGCTTTGCTCTCCAGTCAAAATTAAAGTAATCGGCTCTTTTCCCGGCTCCACACATACTGCACATGCTTTCCAGATTAGAAGACATACCAAATTTCTTACCCATGAAAATGAGCAAAAACATCACCAAAGCTATCAAAGGACCCGAAACATACCAGGGCCAGGGTTCAAGTAAGATATTCATCTAAAGAATTTTGGACGAAGATAATGGGTTTAAGTTGAATTATTTTTGGGAGACAATCAGGAAAAATAATATACGTATCAGCCAAGGAAATCTTTTAAATTTTCCAGAACCTTTTCTGAAAGTCTTTGCTGAGTTTCTTTAGCCCAGCCGGCACTTTTTGTCGCAGTGATCACCCGGGGTAGATTTTCAGTTTTAGCCGAAAGTTCTTTCTTTCCATCCCCGTCAAAAATGGCAAAATTGCCTTCCCTTTTTATCCATTCGGCAAAAGCTTCCTCCTCAAACGGGAGACCAAGAGAGGTATTGATCAGAATTTTACCGGTTCCAAAAAGGTCAAATTGGGGTGCCTTTAAAAGCAGCGTGTTCCGCGGAAGGTGAATGGTGATCACATCCACCGTCTGCAATAGCTCATCTAAGGGTAGATAAGAAATATTGCTTTCAAGTTCCTTTTTCCTGGTACGGCTGTAGTAAAAAAGATCAGGACCAAAGGGCTGCAGGCATTTCGCAACCAATTTCCCTGTGTTACCCAGGCCAATGATTCCAATTTTCCTGTTGGTCATTTCCACCGGCATTTCCCGCCACCGGTGATCTCCTAAACCATGAAATAATCTTATGAGTTCAGAAGTAATGAATTCGGCCACCCCGGGATCACCGTAATCTTTGATCCCGGTTACGGCGATTCCCCTGCTGCGTGCAAAATTTACCGCCACATTAGCAGAGGCATCATCATATAAACTACAAGCCATTCCGATATAACCTAAATTGGAGCACTGCTCAATTATCTCTTCAGAAATTTTGGTTTTCCAGGAAACCAGCACCGCATCGGCATCTCCAATTCTTCTTAAAATCTCCTCTTTTGAAGAGGGATGATCGTCATAAACATCTATTCTTTCTTCACTATAGGCCTGCAGCTCCTCCAGCGCCCAGGGCTCCAGCTTTGTATAATCGACACAGACGATTTTTCTGAATTTAGACATGATAATTTAAATAGGAGACGTGAGACATTAGAAGTGAGACGTTAGGCGTGAGAATTGAGATTAAAACCCCGAACTCATAACCCGGAACTCACGAACATAAAACCTGAAACCTGGCACAATTAACTTTAAACATTAAACCTTATTCCTTAAACCTTAGACCTTAGAGTGGTATGTTTCCATGTTTCCGGTCAATGCGCAGTACCTCTTTGTTCTCGAGCATACCAAAGGCCTTCAGTAGTTTTCTTCGCGTGTCCTTTGGCATGATCACCTCATCGATAAATCCGCGTTGAGCTGCTTTAAAAGGATTTGCAAATTTTTCAGCATATTCCTTTTCCTTTTCAGAGAGTTTCAGTTCGGGATCTTCGGCTGCCTTAATTTCTTTCCTGAAGATGATCTCGCTGGCTCCTTTTGCACCCATTACAGCAATTTCTGCAGTAGGCCATGCATAATTTAGGTCGGCACCAATATGTTTTGAATTCATCACATCATAAGCACCTCCATATGCTTTACGCGTGATCAACGTCACTCGTGGCACTGTGGCTTCACTAAGGGCGTAGAGGAGTTTGGCACCATGCAGAATTATCCCGTTCCATTCCTGGTCTGTCCCGGGAAGAAATCCGGGCACATCCACTAAAACGAGCAGCGGAATATTAAAACAATCACAGAAACGTGTAAAGCGTGCGGCTTTGCGGGAGGAATTCACATCCAGCACCCCCGCAAGGCTCATAGGCTGATTGGCTACAATTCCTATACTCCTGCCCCCCATTCTGGCAAATCCGACAATAATATTGTCTGCATAATTCTTATGGATCTCAAAAAAGGAATCCTTGTCTATAATTCCTTTGATCACCTCATGCATATCGTAAGGCTTGTGAGAACTATCGGGCACTATATTTTCCAGTTCTTCCCGCAGCTCATCTCCCAGCTTGTAGTCCAGCCTGTGGGCTGTATCTTTATTGTTCTGTGGCAGATAACTCAGCAGCTTTTTTATGTCTTCGAGGCAACTAATGTCGTTTGCAGAAGTCACATGCGTAACGCCACTTTTCGTCGAATGTGTACTGGCCCCTCCAAGCTCTTCGGAAGTTACCTCCTCATTGGTCACCGTTTTAACTACGTTAGGACCCGTTACGAACATATAGCTGGTTTCCTGCACCATCAGCGTAAAATCGGTCATCGCGGGTGAATAAACCGCTCCTCCGGCGCAGGGACCCATGATGGCAGAGATCTGCGGAATTACTCCCGAAGCCTGCACATTGCGGTAGAAAATATCGGCATAACCTCCTAAAGAACGAACTCCTTCCTGTATCCTTGCTCCACCCGAATCATTCAGGCCAATAATAGGCGCTCCTACCTTCATTGCGTGATCCATGACCTTACAGATCTTCTCGGCATGTGTTTCGGAAAGAGATCCTCCAAAAACAGTAAAATCCTGTGCAAATACATACACCAACCTTCCATTGATAGTACCATATCCTGTCACCACGCCATCCCCGTAATACTGCTGATTTTCCATTCCGAAGTCGGTGGTACGATGGGTGACCAGAATTCCTATTTCTTCAAAGGAGCCTTCGTCCAGCAGGTATTCCACCCGTTCCCGGGCAGTGAGTTTTTTCTGCCCGTGTTGTTTGGCAATTCTTTTTTCACCACCACCCTTAAGGGCTTCGGCCATTTTTTCTTTTAACTTTTCGGTATTCTGACTCATATATTTTCTGCTTCCGAAGTTTAATTATTAGGTAATCTCAACTGCTCGCGATCTTCCAGGTATTGGCGGATCGCAATGATCGCTGCCAGGCGGGCTTCCTCTTCAGTCTGAGACTGCAGCTTTTCTGCCGAATAATATTTTTTAACGAAATGGGTATCAAAATTTCCGCTTCTGAAGGCTTCATGCTCAAAAACGAATTTTCCGAAGGGAAGCGTTGTACTAACCCCCTTCACCTCGTAATCCTTAATGGCCTGCAGCATACGCTGAATGGCTTCTTCCCTGCTCTTTCCGTAGGTGATCAACTTCGCAAGCATGGGGTCGTAATAGATTGGAACTTCCATTCCCTCTTCAAAACCATCGTCCAGCCTTACGCCTTCTCCCGAAGGCCCCCGATACTTCTCAAGGGTGCCAACGCTGGGCATGAAATCTTCCAGCGGATCTTCGGCGTAGACCCTTAGCTCCACCGCATGTCCCGATATCTTAAGATCCTGCTGCGAGAATTTTAAAACTTCTCCTCTTGCTACCCTAATTTGTTGTTCCACAAGATCAATTCCGGTAATTAATTCTGTTACCGGGTGTTCCACCTGCAGGCGGGTATTCATTTCCAGAAAATAAAAGTTTTTGTTCTCATCCAGTAGAAACTCCACAGTCCCTGCACCAACATAATCACAGGCTTTTGCCACTTTTACCGCAGCCTCTCCCATTTTTTGCCGTAACTCCTCATTGAGTACCACAGAGGGGGCTTCTTCCACGACCTTCTGGTGGCGCCTCTGAATGCTGCACTCGCGCTCAAACAGGTGCAGATAATTCCCCCAGGTATCAGACAATACCTGGATCTCAATGTGACGCGGACTTCCAATATACTTTTCTATAAAGACTGAACCATCTCCAAAGGCAGATTCTGCCTCACTTATAGCACGTTTCATCTGGTCCTCCAGGTCTTTTTCCTGTTCTACTATCCTCATTCCTTTTCCTCCACCCCCGGCAGATGCTTTGATAAGGATTGGAAATCCAATTTCGGCAGCAATTCTTTTTGCTCTTTCGGGATCGGTAATTGCTTCATCTATACCCGGCACCATAGGAATATCATAATCCTTTACCGCGTCTTTTGCAGCAAGTTTGCTCCCCATGATCCTGATGGCTTTTGAGCCCGGACCAATCCAGGTAATGTTGTTTTGTTCGACCTTTTCAGCAAATTCAGCATTTTCACTCAGGAATCCGTAGCCGGGATGAATACCGTCTACGTTCAGACTCTTTGCTAATTCTATAATTTTATCGCCAAGCAAATAAGATTTATTGGAAGGAGCTTCTCCCACGCAAACAGCTTCATCGGCATATTTCACATGAGGTGCATTGCGATCGACCGTTGAGAAAACGGCAACTGTTTTTATTCCCATTTTACGGGCCGTCTTCATCACCCTTAAAGCAATCTCTCCCCTGTTGGCAACTAATATTTTTTTCATTTCAATTTTTTAAATTGGAATTTGGTGCTTGAATTATTGGAATTTGTGGTTCTATTCCATTTCTATAAGCAGCTGATTCTTGTCAACCGTTTGACCTTTATTGACACTTACAGACTTGACAATGCCATCACGGGGAGCAGTTAAAGTATTCTCCATTTTCATAGCTTCCAGAACAAGTAAATAATCCCCCTCTTTCACTTCCTGGCCCTCTTTTACCTGCACATCCAGAATGAGCCCGGGCATAGGTGCCTTGATATCATTAATAACCTGCGCGGCAGTAAGGTTTAATCCCATAGCTTCGATCAAAAGATCCAGCTCATTTGAGATCTTAACTTCATAAGAAGCAGAATTCACCTTAACCTTATAGGTCTTATTCAGAAAATCTGTTTCTATTAATTCTGTAGTGAAGGAACGGGAATCCTGTAGCACATGAAAATTTTGGGAAGAGATTCTTTGAATATCGGCTTCAGAGATTTGATCTTTAGTAAATTCAAAGTTCATTTCCCCATTCACCGTAACTTTATATTTTTCGGCCATAAATGCAGTTTTTCTTCGCTTTTTTGTAAATATAAAAAATTATTATGCGCTTAATTTCATAAAATTTTAATAAACAGGATATCGTTAAATAATTCCATAAAAAAAGCTGTCTGGAGAGACAGCTTTTTAATTTCTTTTCAGCAGGCTATAAATTCCTAAACAAAGCCTGAATATCTGCGGGTAGAGGCATGACTTTCAAAGGAGGAACATTTGCCCCTCCGGGATTACCTAATGGTATTTTCCCGACAAAGGATTTCACTCCACCAACAAGCAAACGCGGCAATTGTCCCAGGACCTCTCTGGTGTCTTTTATAGCGATCCCGAACTTCAACATAAGCCAATGAGCATAGGTATGTTCCCATGGATAAGACTGTCCTATGATATGGGCTCGTTCAAGATGATACCAGGCATGTAAAAGGTCTCCTTCTTTAAATGCAACTCTATATTGCACCAGCTCCCGCAGGAAATAATATCTCAATCGCTTAGGAATTGTGGTATTAAACCTCATTGTTTTGATCTAATTAAACTTTTTGATATCATCACTTAAATCAAAAACATCTGTCTTGTGGAAAAAATTCTCCAGAATACTGGCACCTGCAGTAGACCTGTAACCACCGGCACAGTGCACCACTATAGGTTTATCTGCCGGAACTTCATTGGCCCTTCCCCTCAATTCATTAAGAGGAATGGTAAGAGCAGATTCAAATATCTTGCCTTCGGCCACTTCACTCTGATTCCTGATATCCACAATGGTGTAGTTCTCCCTGTGCTCCTTAAAATCGTGCAGGTTGAATTCCTCTGAACTTTGATGTGCTTCTTGCGAAAGAGTTAATATCCCTCTCAATTGCTTTTCATAACCAATCTTGGCAGTTCTTTCCAGAATGTCCCCAACCTGTTTCACGCTTTCGACAACGAGGTAAAACGGCTCTTTAGGCTTCACAATGGCTCCCAACCAGGTTTCATATTTATCGTCTTCATTCCTGGCCATAATATTAATACTGTTTGGCAGGTGATTTTCTTTGTATTTGTCTTCGTCACGAACATCTATTACAGTTATTCCCGCCTCCACTTTATCTGCCAACAGCTGAAGCTTTACAGCTGCTTTTGTTTGCTGCACATTATCTGCTCCTGTTTTGTTGACATCCACATTAAATCCGAAGTAATGTGGAATAAAGGGTTGATCTTTTAAGATGGTGTCTACAAATTTTTCTTCTGTCTGCTCCTGAAAGGCCCAGTTATATTTTTTCTCATAACCAAGGGTACTGGAAGAATCTGTGCTCATATTTTTTCCGCAGAGAGATCCCGCTCCATGTGCGGGGTACACGATTGCATCATCGGGAAGACCATGGTATTTATTCTGCATTGTATGATACATCGCCTTAGCGAGTTCCACCCTCTTTGCAGTCATATTTCCAACTTTTTCTCTGAGATCCGGTCTGCCTACATCTCCAATGAATAATGTGTCTCCCGTAAAGAGTGCTGTTCTATGGCCGTCCTGTGCAACTATCGTTATACTGTCAGGAGAATGTCCCGGAGTATTAAGAGCTTTAAAAGTGACATTTCCCATTTTTACCGAATCACCTTCATCAAATGCCTTGTGTTCGTAATCTGCTCCAAGTAATTTACTCACATAAATAGTCGCACCTGTTTGCTCTCTCACCTGGGAGTGACTGCTCACAAAGTCCGCATGGGGATGAGTTTCAAAAACTGCTACTATTTTGGCTTCCTCTTCCTCTGCATATTTGTAATACTGTAAGGGATTTCTACCTGGATCAATCAAAGCCATCTTACCTTCACTTACCACGGCATAGGAATAATGTGCAAGGGGACTGTCTTTAAATTGTTTTATTTTCATATTCGAATTATTTAGTTTGTTTGGAGTGATCTTGTGATTAACAAACAGTAAAAATATCTTTTTTTACTGGTTTTACAGTAACTTCAGTTACTTCAGGAAATCATCAGTGGTAAACCTGTTTAATTTTCCTATTGTTACCTCTTCTGAGCCACAAATCTTATCACAGCTCCCAGCCCATCATGAAATCTGCCTTCTTTCAACTCTACTTCTGCCTCATATAGTTCCAAAAAATTAAGTTCTCCGAAATCTTTTTTTATCTCCTCCATAGAATATAAAAGAGCATCATCTTTGGGACCACCAACTTCAGGGTTCTTTTCCTGATAGACCTTATGTTTTTTACTGAAGCCTTCAAAAATGATTAGCCCATCTCTACGCAGGTAAGAAATAAGAAGTTCGTGATACCGACTGCGGATGTCGGGCGGAAAGTGCGCATAGATCATTGCTACTGCATCAAATTCATTTTCTTCAAATCCAAGATCCGGCAATTCCCCTATCCGGTAATCCAGCTCTACTTCATGCTTTTGCGCAAGTTTTTCGGCTTTCTTTTTCGCCTCTGTACTTATGTCAAAGGCAGTTACTTTCCAGTCACACTTGGCAGCAAAAACAGCATTTCTACCCTCTCCTTCCGCAGCAAATAATATTTCTCCCGGATCAAATTGAGTAAATCTCGAGTGAAAATACTCATTAGGCACCTCTCCATATACATATTCTTCATTACTGTATCTTTCGTCCCAAAAATCTTTCATCTCTAATTTTTTATTATTCTTTTCGTTGAAAACTACATACTGTAAAATTTTGAGTGTCTCCCGAAGGAGTTGTGTGGTCTACAGTCTTTCCACTTAGCACATTAAATTCCTCCTCAAATAATTTTTGCATTTCTCCTACAGAATACCGCTGCACTTTGAGTCCGCTACAGGTTTCAGGACCTTTATCAGAAAATGTACTCATGATCACAAATCCCCCCGGTTTTACTGCTTCAAATAAAGTGTTTAAGTAATTCTCCTGTTGCACTTTATCTGTCAAAAAGTGGAAAGCAGCCCTGTCATGCCAAAGGTCAAATTTTTTATCAGGCTTAAATTCTGCAGCATCGGCCACGATCCAGGTCACCTGGTCGGCTTTTTCACACATTCGTTCTTTGGCCCTTTCGATGGCATTTTGTGAAATATCCACCACAGTCACATCCTCATAACCTTTTGAAACGAGAAACTCTGCCAAAAAGCTATCCCCTCCTCCTATGTCTATAATAGATGCATCTTTTGCAGGCTTACACTCATCTATCAGGTTCAAAGAGATCTCGGGCATAGGTTCATACCAACTGACTTCTGTGGGTGGTTTTTCGGAATATACTTTATCCCAGTGTTGCTGATTCTCGTTCATATATCTCTATTTTATTTTCAAAAAGCCACCATGACTCCTGATTGTATTCCTCTTTCATATTTACAGCTTCGCCGATCTTTGGCACAAGGTAATTCACACCCGCTGCTCTCGCTGCTGTAATAAATCTTTGAACAGGTTCATTCCATGGATGGTATGATAAAACAAATTTTCCCCAATGCAAAGGGATCACTTTTTTAGCCCCAAGATCAACTGCTGCCTGTACCGTTTGCTCCGGAAACATATGGATCTGGGGCCAGTATTTCCCGTATTGTCCACATTCGAGAAATGCGAGATCAAAACGTCCATACTTATCACCAATTTTCCTGAAGGTTTTGTCATAGCCCGAATCTCCTCCAATAAAGATCTTCAATTCATTTATCTCAAGCACAAAGGAAGACCAGAGGGTTTGAAATCTTTTGATGCTACGTCCTGAAAAATGTCGGGAAGGAGTGGCTGTGATTTTGGTTTTTGTATTCACCTGATGATCTTCCCACCAATCAAGTTCAGTTATTTTGTCATTTTTGACACCCCAGGTTTCCAGGTGCGCGCCCACTCCCAGTGAAGTAACAATACCTGAGACTTTTTTCTCCAGTTTTTTAATACTCTGGTAATCGAGATGATCATAATGGTCATGAGTAAGAATGAGTAGATCTATGGGCGGAAAATCTTCTGCACAATAATGATCGGCCCCGTCAAAAGCTTTCCCAAAGAACCTGAAAGGAGAAGCGTTACCACTAAAAACAGGATCTACAAGGATCCGGTAATTTTCAACCTGAATATAATATGATGAATGGCCAAACCACACCACTTGTATATTCTTTTCATCAAGCTTATAAAGATCTGTCTTTTCATTGGGGATCTCTGCTGATGGTCTTACAGAAGAGGGCCTGAAAATTATCTTTTTGAGTATCCTTAAAATAGAAACATCGTTAGGATTTACTGAAGTTTTCTCCACATTCCTGAAACTTCCATCCCGGTGATGAGGAGAATTTTTAATTCTCTGCAGCCGTTCACCTTCGGGATATTTTCCTAACCTCTTCATCATGGATTTTTAGATTCTTCCACTAAATTTAGGAAAAAATCTGCCTGTATTCTTCCTGTATAATGGATATTCCGGAAAAACCTCTGTAAGCCTCTGCTCTTCATACCTGCTCTTGAAGTATAAAAGTATATATAGCATTAAACTTATCAATAGCTTATATCCTGAACCCAGCCAGAAAGAAATGCCGAACGCCCCAAATAAAATACCTGAATAAATGGGATGACGGGCAAATGCAAATACACCTCCCGTTATAAGTTTGGCTCCCTTTTTAGGACTAGGAAAGGGAGAAAGTTTAGTATTAAGTTGCAGAAATGCCGCCAAAATGAGTATCAGTCCAATTCCCGCAGTGATCAATGCCAGTGATTGTAGGTTGTCAGATAATTCAAACTTCCAGTTTTCAACCTCCAAAAACCAGGTAAAAAACAACAGGAACTGAAGCCCGACAAAAATTTTGTCCTTTTGAGGAACAGCCATAATTCTTAATTAAACAACCGTTTAGAATTAACCAGATCTGTATTCTCTGGTCCAGTGACCAATGATTAGAAAATTTCTTTCCAAAAGATATAAATTCCCATAAGCAACACAAACCATCCGAAGCCTTTCTTGAGTTTCTTCCCGTCAAGGAAACGGTTAAGATAGATTCCCAGAAAAATGCCCGCTACAGAGATAAGGGTGAAGATAAGAAGAAAAGCCCAGTCAATTTCCATGTTCTGTACATCTCCTATAAATCCTATAAGAGATTTTACTGCTATGATCACCAGAGAGGTCGCTACGGCTCGTTTCATTGGTAGTTTAGCCATTAGCACCAGCGCCGGTATAATAAGAAATCCTCCACCGGCTCCTACAATTCCTGTTAGAACTCCAACTATACCTCCTTCAAGAATTATAAAGAGATAATTGTATTTTACTTTTTTGGGCTGTGCATCCTTTTCTGCCGGTTCCAGGATCATGGAAACCGAAGCCAATATCATGATAAAAGCGAAGAACAGCATGATCCCAATGTCTTTGGTAATAATGATATCCCCAATGCTCATAATTGTTTCGGGAATTGCCGGAACAAGAAATTTCCTGGTAAGATAAACCGCAATAAATGCCGGAATTGAAAACACCACGGCTGTACGAATATCTACTCTTTTTTTCTGAAAATTCTTAATAGAACCTATAAGTGAGGAAGTACCAACAACAAACAGCGAATAGGCCGTTGCTGTTACAGGATTTATGGAAAGTAAATAAACCAGAACAGGTACCGTAAGAATTGAACCACCTCCCCCAATAAGCCCAAGAACCACTCCTATAAAAAGTGCTCCAAGGTACCCGAGAAATTCAGTGATTTCCATAATGCGTTGAATTCAGCAGTAAAATCCGGTTTTTGCACTTTGCTGTACCGTAAAAATTTAGAGCTATTAAAGATTCAGAACCTTTATACTGTTTCGTTGCAATTCGATCTTTCCCTCCATCTCCAGCTTTTTAACCAAACGGGAAACTACTACCCTCGAAGTATGAAGATCATACGCGATTTCCTGATGAGTCACCTGTACCTGCTCATTCCTGTTGATCTTCGCTTTGTCCTGCAGGTAGCGCATAATTCTCTCATCCATATGTAAAAACGCAATTGTATCAATCGTTTCCAGCATTTCTGAAAGTCGGGTGTGATAGCTTTCAAAAACGAAGTTGCGCCAGGACTTGAACCGTGATGTCCACTCCTCCATTTTTTCTATGGGAATCATGATGAGCGTCGTATCTTTTTCTGCTATGGCCCTGATTTCGCTTCTCGTTTGGCCCAGGCAACAGGAAAGTGTCATAGCACAGGTATCCCCCCGCTCAAGAAAATACAACAGCAATTCATCCCCATCTTTATCTTCGCGAAGGATTTTTATCGCCCCTTCGAGCAACAGAGGCATGCTCTTCACATATTCCCCGATTTCGATGATCTTTTCTCCGGCGCTTACCTCTCTCAATTTTCCGAATTTCACAATTTCCTGCAATAATTCCTCTTCAAAAATGAAGTGATACGCTTCTTTCAGTTCTTTCTCAAGCATTATTTTACTTTTTTGGATGTAAATTTAAAATAATTCAAAGGATTTCAGGATTCTATTTTCAGCAAGAAATTCTCTCCGGTAAAACATGGAGATCACTCCTGCGGAAGATTCTCGCGTCTTCATTACTTCGGAAGCTTTCTCGTACAACAGAAGCAGCAGCCACAACATTTATTTTTTGCAGATTACCTATCTTTAGCAACAATTTTAATCAGCTGAAGTTTGAAACCTTTTTTACACTCATCACTCCTATTCCTCTTTTCCCTTTTTGTGCTTTCCTGTGGGGAAAACGAAAAGATATCTGAAACAGAGCTTACGTTCTCTAACATACATTCCGACCAGGCTAAATGGTGGCGGTATCATAAAACGAACATCGATCTCTCATCTGAATTTACTGCACGGGGAGAAGAAGGAGATACCCTCTCCAAAAAGGCCTTTTTTGAAGCCCTTTTAACAGGGGACTATATAGCTCTAAAGCTCAAATCCAACGCATCAGAAAATAAGTATAAGCTTTTCAGACTTCAGGAAGACAGTGATGACGATATCAGTTATACGATCATGGCCGACACCTATCCCTATTATAAACATTTTATGATGGAAGGAAAGGAATTCCCGGATTTTGAATTTACAGATCTTCAGGGAAGAAAAGTTTCCAAAGAACTGGCAAAAGGCAAAACTCTGGCAGTTAAGACCTGGTTCATAAGGTGTAAGCCCTGTATTGAAGAAATGCCTCAACTCAACCGGCTGGTGGAGGAATATGAGAACAGGGATGATGTGCTTTTTTTAAGCCTTTCCCTTGATCCAAAAGAAGAACTTGAGACTTTCCTTTCCACAAGAGAATTTAAATATCCCGTAATCGCTAATCAGAAAGCATTTATTGAAGATACCCTCGGCTTCACCATTTATCCCACCCATATTATTGTGGAGCCTTCAGGAAAGATCAGGAAAGTAGTCAATACCGCCCCCGAAATGATCGCAGCCTTAAAAAACACCGCTGTAGATGTGCCCGATTACAAGGATGCTCCGCCTCCGCTTGATTAGTGATCAGTGGTCAGTGGTCAGAAAAAAGTTTGCAGTGCGCAGTGATTAGTAGGCAGCAAGGGTTTAGCGATCAGTGGTCAGTGGTCTGTACCTCCCCCGCTAAAACAGCAGGATTACTGCGGAATATGACTGTAGAAGATTTTGTGCGGACAGCAAAAAAAGCCCCAGCGGGGCGCAATATTAATAGCCCGGGGTTTTAACCCCGGGTTTAAAGAACCACCTGACAAGAGCCCTGTAAGGGCGACACATATCCATCAGATTATTTGTTTAGTCATATGATAGTGATTAGTAGGCAGTAAGGGTTCAGTGTTCATTGATCATCCCTTTAACCTGAAAACTGAAACCTGGAACTTTGTACCTTGAACTTTGAACAAAAAAATAACGCCTCAAAAATGTCATTTTTGAGGCGTATTTTTTTTACCTGTTGGCCAGGCTCGATTTAACCTGCATCACTGTCTGTTCCATCTTTGTAAGTCCCTGTTCAAAAGCATCTTTCTTTTTTACCAGTTCCTTCTCCAGAAGAACTTTGTAATGCGAAACCCCTTCCAGCAGATTGTCACAAAAGGACATCCAACCTTTGATATCCCTCGGAGCCGGATTAAAAGTATTTCTGATCTCTTCTTTAATATAATCCACGTACAACTCCATTTCCCTGACAAACATATGAGGTCTTCCGGATTTTTGCGGGAGTTCTCCGCGACCGTAAATATGGTCTGTCATCTCCTGCAGACTGGCTACCTTACTAAAGTTGACGATGTTTGGTCCCGGACAGATAGTTACTGCATCCAGTTTTTCCACCACCGGAACATTATAATTTAAGGAGGCAGAATTACTAAGTCCTATACAAAGACACTCTTTGCTAAGGAGATCATCGACCTGCAAATCATATTCAGCCTTGGGCAAATCGGCCTTTTCCAATTGTTCAAGCTTCAGTTTCTGGTACTTTCTTGATGCTGTACAAATAGGTTCTTTTGTGAATTCTGTATTTGAAATCAGGTACTTCTCAGTACAGGGGCTTCCGGGTTTTCCCTTTTTTATACGTTGCTGTCGTTCCTCATCGGCCGTAGTGTTTTTTAAATAGTTGAACCGTACTCCCAGCGGAGAGGCTTTACTAAGCACCACGTCCTTTTCTTCACTTTTGCTAAGCAGCTCGAGGGTTTTTGCGTCTACCGTAGTCGCCTCCGGACATAGAAGAAAAGGCGTTCCCCAGCCGGTACCGGAAACATTGTAGTATCCCATGAGCAACTGCTGTTCTTCGGCATTTCCTATGCCGCCCTGCACAGTGATATTCACAGGGTGTGGTTCATCAAAACCTTTTTCTCCCCTTGCAATAATTGCCGGATTGTAAAGGCTGAACAGCTCTTTTCTTAACTCCTCTTTCTTAATCCTGAATTCTTCCAGGATTGGTCCCAGCAATAAACCCTGAGTAGCAAACGCATGTCCGCCGCAATTGAGACCTGATTCTATCCTGAATTCACTCACCCAGATGCCTTTTTTGGCAAGATATTTTCCCTGGATAAGAGCAGATCTGTAATCACTTACTTTGATGATCACCTTCTTTTTAAATTCTCCCCAGGCGGTAGCGTCAAAATCCCTGAAGTTTTCCAGGTAGTTATATAACCTCGGATTCATTCCGGCAGAAAAAATAACAGCCGAATTATCAAGATCACTTTCCGCATAGGCTTTTAAAGCTCCAAGCGCATCAGACCCATCAGGAATTATTTCCCCTGCCTTGTCTTTGTTATTCTTGTCGACTTTGGTCATGATGTTCACCTCTATGGCTCCAGGGTGCACATGCTTCCGCAGAAAACTTTCCAGCTCTGCCTTGGCTTCTCCATGAGCCTGCAGGAACTGATAATATTTTTCCTTGAGTCTGCTTTCATCCGGCAACATTTCGAAATATTTTACAATTTCCGAACCGGTTTCAAATGCCGAACTTTTTAGATCCTCCAGTTTTTGATGGACATTCTTTTGAACAAGGTTCAGGTAATCTGTAATCCGGCGCACCCTGTAATTGGGCTCATGTTTTTCAATGGGAATATATTCTTCCTCATTTTGTTGGTAGTAGTGTTTCCTCATCATTTCTATCAGGTTGTCTTCAATGATAGAAATAGCCGAATTGATCCCGTAAGCAGCAACTTTGATTGGGCTGTCAATAGTAAAAGCCAAACCCATTACGGGAATATGAAAAGAGTGTGGCGAAAGATTATATGTCATACTGATGATTTTTAAAGGCAAAACCTCAAAGATGCATTTCCTTCCGCAGCTAAAATATGATTTGGATCAGGTTTGAAAATTAGTATTGAGTACTGAGTACTGAGTATTGAGTATTGAGTATTGAGTATTAGATATGAGATGTGAGATTTTAGTTTGGCTATGGGCTATCCTAATGCATACCGGGGATCAGCAGAAATTAGCGTGATCAGCGGGAAATTTTTTAAAATTCAAATTACAAGCACCAAATCCCAATCTGAAAATGGTGAGTACGGTAAACGGTATCAGTAAATCAAATTTAACCGCAACCCGCTCTCCAGTTGGCAGTAAGCAGTAATTAGTAGGCAGTAATGGTTAAGTGGTCAGAAAAACAGAAGACCGGAACTTTGAATCCTAAATTTGGAACCGCTGAAGCCAACCCGCAAACACGTAACCCGCTCTCCAGTTGGCAGTAAGCAGTAATTAGTAGGCAGTAATGGTTAAGTGGTCCGTGGTCAGTGGTCAGAAAAACAGAAGACTGGAACTTTGAATCTTAAATTTGGAACCACAGAAGCCAAACCTTGAACCCTGAACCTTGAACCCCGAACCTTGAACCTTGAACTTAATAAAGTACCCTAAACCTTATCGTTCCTTCAATATCTTTCATTTCCTCAATGACTTCTTCATTGTAAGCTTTATCAATATCGGTGATCACATAACCTATGACCTCATTTGTTTTAAGGTATTGACCTACAATGTTACAGTCATGATCTGAAAGCACATTATTTATGTGTGCTATAATTCCCGGTTTATTGTGATGAATATGAATAAGTCTGTGGGCATTTTCTAAAATTGGAAGCTGTAAATTCGGAAAGTTCACACTGTTGGTGGTGCTTCCGGTGTTGATATATTGAATTATTTTCCCTGGAACAAAATTTCCGATATTGACCTGAGCCTCCTCTGTGCTTCCGCCAATATGTGGCGTTAAAATGACATTTTTGAGACCCTTTAATTCAGACTGAAATTCTTCATCGTTTGTTTTAGGTTCTTTTGGAAAGACATCCACTCCGGCACCACTAATCCTTCCACTTTCCAAATGTTTCCGAAGCGCCTGAAGGTCTACAACATGTCCGCGACTAAGATTGACAAAAACAGAACCTTCCTTCATAAGCTCAAGCTCCTTCTCTCCGATGAGATTGTGGTTTTCCTTACGACCGTCAACATGTAGCGTAACTATATCAGAAATCTTTAAAAGCTCTTCCAAACTGTTACATTTAGTGGCATTTCCCAAAGCCAGCTTTTCCATAAGATCGTAATAGTAAACATCAAAACCGATAGCTTCGGCGACTACAGAGAGTTGGGCGCCAATATTTCCGTAGCCCACAATTCCCAGTTTTTTACCGCGGATCTCCCTACTACCGGAAGCCGATTTGTTCCAGGTACCGGCATGCATCTCGGCAATCCTGTCCGGCAGACCGCGCATAAGCAAAATGATCTCGCCTATTGCCAGTTCAACTACAGAGCGGGTATTACTAAAGGGCGCATTAAAAACTGCAATTCCTCTTTTTAAGCACTCATCTAGATCTATCTGATTGGTTCCTATGCAAAAAGCACCCACCGCAATAAGCCGGTTAGCATTTTGTAATACTTTTTGAGTAACCTGTGTTTTAGAACGGATCCCCAATACCGATACGTCCTTAATTTTTTCTGCCAACTCCTCCTCATCCAAAGCTCCCGAGATGGTAGTAACATTATAACCTTCATTCTTCATGATCTTCACAGCATCCTCATGCACATTCTCCAGAAGCAGAACTTTAATACGGTTTTTAGGATAGGAAATAGCTTTATTCATTTTGTGCAGGTATAAGAATTCATCAAGACTGGGAGTGATATGGTCGGCTTTATCAAGAACATTTCCCCGCTCTACGTTTTCTGTAAAAGCATAAAATTTATTAGCGAGTCCGGCAGCCTTTATTTCGTAATCGGTATACCCGTCACCAATAACATATACATCTCCCTGTAGATCCAGCCTTTTAAGCATTTCCACCTTTCCGTTGTTGGATGACAGTACATTTTCTTTATCAAAATCCTTTAAATTTCCCGAGGGATCGGGTCGGAAGGTGTTGGCAAAAACATTTTCTTCCTTTATTCCAAACTCCCTGACTATTGGAACAATAAATTCTTTAAAACCATTCGAAATAATATAGATGTTCTCGTGATTTTCTTCAAAAAATTCCCGGTTTCTTATAAAACTAATAGAGACCTTACTTCTAAGCCTATCAACCAGCTTTGGCAAATGATGTTCTTCAGCATTTAGCAGGGCGAGGCGTTGCTCCAGGGACTCCCTGAAGGAAAGATCACCGGCCATCCCGCTGTTGGTGAGATCGGATAATTTTTGAAGTCGCTTATCCTTCTCCTGGTGTCCTTCAAGAGAGATCTCTCCCAGGATATCAAGAGCCTCCACCTGTGTAAAAGTACTGTCGAAATCTATAACAAAATGCCTGTTGTTCTTCATGCTGAAAGTGTTGAAATCTACCCAAAACTAAGCTTTTTAGGATACACTTGAAAAGCATATTTGAAAAGACTAAAAGAATTCACACATCTGGAATTAAATGCTTCGAATATTGGATATTTCCTAATATTTATGGGTGAAAACAATTTATTAAAAAGAATTCCTGCCCAGTTTCTTAAAGCCTGTAACGAAATTCACTCTTCTCCTACTAATCCTATACAACATGAAATGAACAATTAGGCAACTGGAGAAAAATTATTAGTGTTCCAGTTACCGGATTATTTATAAGAAAAGGGATTCACAGAAGTTTCAGTTGCTGGAGAATAAGATTTTTTTCTGTTTTAAACCATTTCCAATTAAACCATTCTTATAGCATATGAAACTTAAGACACTGCTGCCCTTATTAATTATACTTTTTTCCTTCACTGCCTGTGATAATTTCTTAGGAAGCAGATTATTTGGAAGAACCATTGAACCGGAGTTTAGTATTAAAGAGGAAAATTTAAAGAGCAGAATAGCCTCGATCCTCCCTTCAGAAGAAATAAATATTACCACCTCCAAATCATTAAAAAAAACCGAATTTAATACCTTGCATATAGAAATTTTACGCCCCGGAACTTTCCCCTTAAATAGTTATTCTTTTGTGGGTCTGGCCCAAAACATACATAGGATCGTAATAACGAGTATCAGCAATATAAATCAATTCCAAAAAATGGAAATTGTGGTTCGTCACAGTGTTGAGGAAAATGGAATCAGTTTTGAAAGATCTTATAAAAAGGAAATAGATATTTAAGGAAACTATTTAGACTCCTGCAAGATTTAGGAATTTCTTAAGTCAGCAACTTCTTCAGAAAAAGTGAAATTTAATATCTTCGGAAAAACAGGATTTTAAAGGAATAGAACCACACCCCTTCTTCCGCCGAAATATTTAGAAAATGACACAATTCAGAGAAGTAACTACCCTCGAACTTATTGATAAACAAAATAAAGGAGCGCGAATAATTGATGTTAGACCCGTAGATGCTTATAATGGCTGGAAATTACACAATGAAACGCGCGGCGGACATATAAAGGGCGCTAAGTCTCTTCCGGTAAAATGGACCGGGTATATGGACTGGATCGAGATCGTTAGACACAAAGAAATTGATCCTTCCGAAGAAATAATTATCTACGGTTACACTCCTGAAGAGGCCGAAAAAGTAGCTGAAAATTTCCAAAAGGCAGACTATCCAAAAATAGCAGTTTACAACAACTTTTTGGAGGAATGGGTTAGAGATAGAACCCTGCCCATGGAGTATCTTCCCAAATACCGGCAACTGGTTTCAGCTGCCTGGATGAAAAAACTGATAGCAGGCGAAAATCCGGCAGAATATGATAACGATAATTTTGTGGTGGTACATGCCCACTATAGAAATCGCGATGCTTATTTAAGCGGTCACATTCCCGGGGCAGTAGATATGGACACTAATGCGCTGGAGTCACCGGAAACATGGAACCGCCGTTCTCCGGAAGAGTTAAAAAAGGCACTTGAAGCTCACGGGATCACGGCAGATACTACCGTTGTACTCTACGGTAAATTTATGTTTCCCGATAACGATGATGAATTCCCCGGAAGCGCTGCCGGCGACATAGGTGCCATTCGCAATGCTTTTATAATGATGTATGCCGGTGTAAAGGACGTAAGAGTGCTAAATGGTGGTTTCCAGTCCTGGGAAGATGCGGGTTTTGAAGTTAGTAAAGAAGATGTGCCAAAAAAACCTGTGGAGGACTTTGGAGCACAAATTCCCGCCCGTCCCGATCTGGCTGTTGATGTTCCACAGGCAAAAGAAATGATCGCCGCAAAGGATGCCGAACTGGTGTGCGTGCGTAGTTATCCTGAATATATTGGGGAAGTTAGCGGTTATAATTATATAGAAGCCAAAGGAAGAATACCCGGAGCTATTTTTGCCGATTGTGGCAGTGACGCATACCATATGGAAAACTACAGGAACGTTGACCACACCACCCGGGAATTTCATGAAGTAATAGAGAACTGGAAACAGAACGGTATTACACCAGATAAGCATTTAGCTTTCTACTGTGGTACAGGATGGCGTGGCAGTGAAGCCTGGTTTAATGCCTGGCTTTTAGGTTGGCCTCATGTTTCGGTATATGACGGCGGCTGGTTTGAGTGGAGCAACGATCCAAATAATCCCTTTGAAACAGGAGTGCCCGAAGAAAGTATTAGATCTGAAATCTCCTAAGCTTAAATTTTTTAAGCAGCTCAGGTTCTTCGGAAGTCAAGGTAAATAATCTAAAAAATAAATATGAAAACCCCGGCTCGTTTCAACATCATTGAGAAAATTTTTGCCTTTACACTTTTGCCACTTGTGCTATTAACTTCCTGTAACGGAAATCCTGACCGGGAAACTTCTGACCCTGCCATCCAGGATCGTCGTCTTAATGAAGTTCCGGAAACCCTGCAGACAGAGGCAGAGCCTTTTACCGTAAATATTGAACAGGCAACTATAGATAATGACCATTACCGGGAAGTGAGGTGGACAGGAGAATTCATGCAGTTGGTCTTTATGTCCTTAGGTCCCGGTGAGGAGATAGAGATGGAAGTTCATGATGATATCGACCAGTTCATTCGAATAGAAGAAGGGCAGGCACAGGTGCGTATGGGTAAAGACCGCGACAATTTCACCTTTGATCAAAAAGTAGAAGATGATTGGGCGGTTATTATTCCTGCGGGATATTATCATCACGTGAAAAATATCGGAGAAAATCCTCTGAAGATCTATACCCTCTATGCTCCCGGAGAGCATCCTGAAGAAACGATCCACACAACATATGAAGAGGCTCGTGAATATGAAGAAGCCAAAGGACATTGATCATTAGTCATCAGTGGTCGGTCTGAACCCGTTTAAAAGTGGGACTACCAGGCAAAATGACTTTTAATAATTTTCATTGATTTATCTTCCAAAAGTGAACGACATGAGTTAGCCCAAGCGGGGCGCAATATTATTAGGCCGGGTAATCAGCAAGCTTGCATTACACAGTGAGGAATAAGCCCAGCGGGGCGCAATATCATTAGCCCGCGGTTTCAACCCCGGGTTTAAAAAGAACCACCTGACAAGAGCCCCGTAGGGGCGACACATAAACATTGGTAATTTATTTAGTTATATGATAGAATGACCTTGCCTGAATAAGGTTACCAAATCAAATTTAAGATCATAATATTATCCATCGTCCTTTTCACAGGCTTACTGAAAAACCTGAGGTATTTCATCTACAGTTATTCCCCATAGAACAGGTAACATGAAATAAATTATAAGAGTGATAAGAAGAATGGAAAAAATATTCATCCAGATCCCCGTCCTCACCATGTCTTTTATTTTAAGTTGACCAGACCCGAACACTACTGCATTAGGCGGCGTAGCTACCGGCAACATAAAAGCACAGGAGGCAGCCAGGGTTGCTGCCACCATTAAATAGAAAGGATGAATATTCATTGCTACTGCCATAGGAGCCAATATTGGCAGCAGCATTGCAGTTGTCGCCAGATTTGAAGTTATTTCGGTTAAAAAATTCACTGATGCTACCAGGACCAGTACCAGCAGGATGAGCGGAAGATTCTTAAGGTCTGTAAGTTGCTCCCCTATCCACACCGCCAGACCGGTATCTCCAAAAGCTTTTGCCAGAGCCATTCCTCCTCCAAACAGGATAATTATTCCCCATGGAATATTTACTGCATCCTCCCAAACCAGGATTCTTCCCCCATTCTTCCCCGATGGCAGCAGGAACAATAAGATCCCGGCCGTAATTGCTATAATAGTATCATCGATTAAAGGAATTAGAGGCTGTAGAAGGAAAGAACGGGTAATCCAGGCAAGGGCGGTAAATATAAAGACTATAAGAACAATCTTTTCCTGCCGGCTCGTATTGCCCAAACCTTTAAGAAGGCGAGAGATCTCTCCTTTCCCACCGGGGAGCTTCATTCCCTTGAAATCAAAAGCAAAATTTGTCAAATATTTCCAACAAAGAAAGAGTAAGAACACAGAAATTGGGAGCCCCAGCTTAAACCATTGAAAAAATGTTATCTCTATCCCGTAAATCTTTTCTACTATCCCTGCAAAAACAAGGTTTGGAGGAGTACCAATTAGAGTGGCAATACCACCAATGGAAGCGCTGTAGGCAATTGCCAGCATGAGGGATTTTCCAAAATATTTAGTTTCATTTTTCTCGGTATCGGGATTGTCCTTCATCTGGCTGATGATGGCCGCTCCTATGGGCAACATCATTACAGAAGTGGCCGTATTGGAGATCCACATGGAGAGAAAAGCAGTTGCCACCATGAAGCCGAGGATGATCAATTTAAGATTGGTTCCTATAAGGCTTATTATATTAAGTGCAATACGACGATGTAATTCCCACTTTTCTATAGCAATGGCCAGCAGAAAACCTCCCAGGTAAAGAAAGACAAATTTATCTCCATAAGCTGCGGTAGTGTCCGCTATGGGCAAAGCCCCCGTGAGAGGAAAAAGTACAATAGGCAGTAAGGCAGTGACTGCAATAGGCACAGCCTCGGTAACCCACCATAAAGCCATCCAAAGTGTTACACAAAGTACATCCCATGCTGGCGGCGGCATGGATTGAGGATGACCTGCAATCTGGAGCAGAAAGAACAGCAACGGCCCCAGGAAAATCACAAGTGTTTTAAAAGAGATCTTCATTCGCATTTAAGTTAAGTTTCCCTTAAGAGCAATGAAGACCACATAATTTTGTTTTAATTTCATAGAGGGATATCTGTCTCTAAATGAATCGACAACATGTCTAAAGTAGTAATTAACAACCAAAGAATAAAGTCATGAAACAAGGTATTTTTAAAATTCCGGTCTTCACCGGTTTGTTCCTGCTTTTTTTATTTACTTCCTGTGATAATGATGACAGGGTGGTGAATCTTTCAGAAAATCCTGAAGCCAGGGAAGGAGTTTATGAACAAATTCTCAATGATGAGCAGCTTTTTGGAGAGTTTATGAATGAACTACGGGAAAACAAAAGATCAATGGAGTGGATGGATAATAACCGCCCTATGATGAACCGCATGTATGGCGGGGAAAGAATGCACAACATGATGAGAAGAAATCCACAGATGCGGGATTCCATGATGCAGGGAATGTTTAACAGTATGGAGAGAGACACCTCCATGAGAACGACTCCCCAAATGCGGCAACGAATGCTACAGCACATGAACATCATGATGCAAAGAGACACTGCCTTTGCCAGACGACTGCGACAAATGGTTCAGCAACAATCATCTACAGCTGCTACCGGCAGATAAAATTGAAGTTACATCTTAACTTAAAAGGCTTCTCAGGGAGCCTTTTTTTCTTTCCGAAAATTTTAAAAATTTCCCGGTTACTGACACAGGTCATAAAAAAGAGACTATTATGTCCTTAATTTTGGGGTCGTAATTAGAATTCTAAAACTATGTTTTCAAAAGCCTGTGAGTATGCTATAAGAGCGGCGATCTTTATTGCTTCGGAATCAGAAAATGGGAGACGGGCAAGTCTTAAGGATATCGCCCGGGAGATCGATTCTCCCGAAGCCTTTACCGCAAAAACACTTCAGAAGTTATCCCGGAGTGGTATAATTATTTCTACAAAGGGAGCCCATGGTGGTTTCCAGGTTGCCAGGGAGGAACTTGAAAATATTAAGATCTCCCAGATAGTTATAGCAATAGATGGAGATAAGGTCTATACCCGTTGCAGTCTGGGATTACAGGCCTGCAATGAAGATCACCCCTGCCCCTTCCACTCCCGTTTTAAACCCGTACGCACCGAATTAAAGGAAATAGTTGAAAAGACCAGCTTAAGAGATCTTACCTCGGGACTGGTTTCCGGAGATACCTTTTTGAAAATTTAATTAAGCCTAAGATTATTTATGACAGTATCCACTCTGCACCAAACTCCTTTACAGGAAAAAGTTATTAAACTTAAAGAGGAAAAGAACGCAGTCATTCTTGCTCATTTTTACCAGGAGCCGGAAATCCAGGAAGTTGCAGACTTCATTGGAGATTCGCTTGAGCTTGCCCGTAAGGCTGCGGAAACTACAGCAGATATCATCCTGTTTGCAGGTGTGCATTTCATGGCCGAAACTGCCAAAATACTGAATCCGTCTAAAAAGGTGCTCCTGCCCGATCTACAGGCGGGATGCTCTCTTGCAGATAGTTGTCCGCCTGAAGCTTTTAGAGAACTTAAAAGACAGTATTCCAATCATGTCGTAGTAACCTACATCAACTGCTCGGCCGAGATAAAAACCCTGAGTGATATTGTTTGCACTTCTTCAAATGCCGAAAAGATCATCAATTCCATACCCGAAGACCAGCCCATAATTTTTGCACCAGATAAGAATTTGGGGAAATACCTGATAGAGAAAACAGGCAGAAAAATGCTGCTTTGGGATGGAGCCTGTATTGTACATGAAGCATTCTCTCTGGATAAACTTCTGGAATTGTATAAACAACACCCAACGGCACAGATCATTGCCCATCCTGAATCTGAGTCTCATATTTTAAAGGTGGCAAATTATATTGGCTCTACTTCCGGAATGCTTAACTATGTGAAGAGCAGCGAACATGATACTTTTATTGTGGCCACAGAAGCCGGTATTCTGCACCAGATGCAAAAGGATGTGCCCCATAAGACATTAATTCCGGCACCGGCAAAAGAAGATAATACCTGTGCCTGCAGTGAGTGTGCTTTTATGAAAATGAACACCCTGCAAAAGTTATATAACTGCCTGGAAAAGGAAAATCCGGAAATTAACCTGCCCCCAGAAATGATGGAAAAAGCCCTTGTGCCTATTCAAAGAATGTTAAGCCTTTCATGATAATGAAAACAGATATCCTTGTTATTGGATCCGGAGTAGCAGGTCTCACTTTTGCCATAAAGGTGGCAGAGGCGAGGCCCGATGTCTCTGTAATGGTTATCACTAAAAAGGAAAATAATATCTCAAATACTGCCCATGCTCAGGGAGGGATCGCTGTGGTACTCGATAAATTGCGGGACAGCTTTGAGCTTCACATCAAAGATACCCTAAAGGCGGGGCGCAACCTGAACGATCTTGATGTTGTACAAATGGTGATTTCCCAGGCACCTGAAAGATTGCAGGAATTGATAAACTGGGGGACTTCTTTTGATGCCAAAAGCGGAGAATTTGAATTAGGACTGGAAGGAGGACATTCCCGGCACCGAATAGTACATCATAGAGATCTCACCGGACTGGAAATACAGCGGAAACTGATCTCGAAAGCAGAAGCCAGTCCAAATATTACTTTTTTAGACCACTATTTCGTAACAGACCTGCAGCTGAATGAGGTGCAGGATCAATGCACCGGAGTGACCGCTTTGAATAAGAGAACAGGAGAATTAATAAATATTTCCTCAAGAGTCACCTTTCTTGCGAGCGGAGGCAGTGGTATGGTATTCGGCAATACCACAAATCCTTCTGTGGCAACGGGCGACGGAGTGGCAATGGCATGGCGTGCGGGAGCGAAAGTTGCAAACATGAACTATATTCAGTTTCATCCAACCGCACTGTTTGAAGAAAACAAACATCCTCTATTCTTAATTTCTGAAGCAGTTCGTGGATTTGGAGCCTACCTGGTAAATCACCGGGGCAACCGCTTTCTTTTCAAGACAGATTCAAGGGGGGAGCTTGCAACGAGAGATATAGTTTCTGAAGCAATAGTTAATGAACTTAAGCTTTCCGGGCATTCAACAGTCTTTCTCGATTGCCGGCACCTGAATTACAAAGCTTTCTCCAAAGAATTTCCAACAATAGTAGCCTATTGCAATTCTATAGGAATCGATGTGCGCATAGATCTTATTCCGGTGGTACCTGCAGCACATTATCAATGCGGGGGAATACAGACGGACAAAAAAGCGAAGACCTCTGTTAAAAACCTGTACGCATCCGGGGAATGCGCGCATACGGGTCTTCATGGAGCAAACAGGCTTGCCTCCAATTCCCTTCTGGAAGCTCTTGTATTCTCACACGAGGCCTCACTGGCTATCATAGAAGAAATTGAAAATATCCCGGTCCCACCAATTAGAAAGCCAAGAATTTTATATACCCATGAGGATGAGGCAGATGACGAAATTATCTCCAGTCTCAGACAACGGCTGAATGGCATTATGAGTTATGAGCTTTTACAATCGGCTTCAAAAAGGGAAAAACTGGAGGCCTTTGAACAATTACAGCATTTAATGGACATGCTCGAAAATTATCCACCCTTCAATTCGGGTACTGTGGCCTTTTTTGAATTAAGAAATATGGTACAGACTGCTATCCTTATATTACAGGATGTGCTGGCTGCTAAAACTTCCAGTAAAAATTTTCCGGAGGGAATATATTAGATCTTTTGTAAAAGCTCAATCAGGTTTAAAGCAGTAAGAAAAGGTTGGTTAAAATTCCTATACTTGCAATATTAATCTACAAAATTTCTTATGCCTTTCGTAAAGCGCAAAACCGCCGGATGGATACGCAAAGCCCATCGTTACCTCGGAATTTTCCTTGGTATTCAATTTTTAATGTGGACTATAAGCGGAATATACTTTAGCTGGACAGACATTGATGAAATTCACGGTGATCACTTCAGAAAAGCACACGTTCACCCTGTTGCATTTTCAAATCTGGAGGGGATATCTGCACTGTTGCCAGATGAACAGGTGGAAAGCTTACAGCTGAAAGATATTGCCGGAGAACCTTATTACTGGATCAATGAAAACAAGCTTATCCACGCCCGAAGCGGAGAACAAAAACAAGAAGTTTCCGAAGAAGAAGCGGTGAAGATTGCAGATAAATATATGTTGGATAATCTGAAAATTGAGAGCGTCGAAAGGATAATTTCAACCGGAGATCACCATGAATACAGAAGCGGACGCTTACCTGCCTTTGTGATTAATTACAAATCCCCTGAAAATATCAAGGCCTATGTATCGACTGTTGATGGTACTTTCCGTTCTGTGAGGCACAGAGACTGGAGATGGTTTGATTTCTTATGGATGACCCACACCATGGATTACGACACCAGGGATGATTTTAATACCACTATTCTCCGGGCATTTTCTCTTTTAGGCCTCATTACAGTGTTGAGCGGTTTTATTCTTTGGTTTATTTCCTCTCCTACTATGATGAAGGTTTTTGGGAAAACCGGGAAGAGAAAAGTAAAAAGATAAAAGTTAGGGTTTACCGGAGAGACAGGAATTCTATTTTTTTTCCGGTCTCTGAGCACAGATCACTCGTTCAAAGTATAATACTTCCGGATATGCCTTTTCACATAAATAAACCGCACCAGGCCAACGATGAGCACAATGGGAGCTACTATCAGAAGAAATACTCCCAGATCGAGCATGTCCTCAAGTATCTCTACCCGAAGAATTGCCACCCCTGAACCAAGTATTACAATAAAGGTACGAAAATACGCCAGGAAGGTGCGCTCATTAGCCATCCGGGTGCGGTCGATAGCCAGCCAGTCACGGGTAATGAGTTCTTCATTAACTTTATATTGTTCACTTCTTTTCACTTTCTTACTAGTCATTTGGTCAGATTAAAATTTAGCCTTCAGGTAAAATATAATTTAAGCGGGAGTTACACAACAGGTAATACATAACAGTAGATGGCTACAAAATGACAATAGCTTCCTAGTAGAACAAAGAAGTGGAACATCGCATGGTTAAATTTTATTTTACCTATGCTGTAGAGAATTGCGCCAATGGTATAAGCAAGTCCGCCCCCTAACAGCCACCAAAGTCCGGCCGACGTAAGATTTTCCATCAGGGGCTCAATGGCAAATATGATCACCCAGCCCATTGCTACATAAAGTAAAGTGGACAGGATTTTAAATTTTCCGGTAAAGAAAAGTTTTAAAATGGTTCCCAGAATAGCTATACTCCAAACTACTCCCAAAATGATCCAGCCGGTGCGGCCTTGCAGGGTAACAAGCGCAAAGGGCGTATATGTACCCGCAATTAATATGAAGATCGCGACGTGATCAAATATTTTAAAGATAAACCGTCTTCGCAGATTTCGGGTACTATGGTAAAGAGTTGAAGCTGCGTAAAGCAAAATAAGGGAGCTTCCAAAAATGACAAAACTCAACAATAATTTTGCACTGTCATAGGCCAATGCCCTGAATACTAATAGGAAAAGCCCTAGAATACTAAACACCAGGCCGGCAGCGTGGGTGATAACGTTTAAAAGCTCCTCCCGCGGAGAATAGAGTCTAACTTTAAGAGGCTTTTTCATGGGAATTTATCTGCAGTAAAATTAAACTATTCTCTGTTCGAATTAAAATTTTATCTAATTAAATGGAAGAATTTTCCTTCAAAAAAGTCCTACTTACAAACTTTTTAATCGATGAATAGCGCTATTTTTAGCTGAATAACCTAAATTTTCTTAAAAAAACTTGTGGAATTGAAATATTGGATTAATTTAGCAGGTTCAGTATCATCTACTTAAAATCTATGGATCTATTAATTGTGCTGATTGCTCTGGAGATTATAGCCTCAAAATTTTTGGTTTCCTATATCTCCTTTTATCGGCAAGAGGGTGCTTATGAAGAAAAGAATCCGTTGTTGAAATGGTTTCTTAACCGTCTCCATATAAAACACGATGAGTGGCTTTCTTTTTTCTGTTCTATTCTCCTTGTAGGTTTGGCTGTATTTATTCTGAATTCCTTCTACAATGCTGTAGCATACCAATATCTTTTTATTTTCTCGGGACTCTTCACCACAATTTTAAACCTGGGTGCGGCACACAGCAGCTATTTTCAAAAAACAAATTTCATTACCCGCAGACTGCTTAGATAGAATATAAAGCAGTAGTTTCCCCTATTGCCGATGTTCTGAAAAGAACATAATTTTTCCAAAAATTATAATCATGAGAACATTACATTGTCGTGATGCAGGATTTGACTGCGATGGTATCATCAGAGCGGGTTCAGACGAAGAAGTTTTAGGACAGGCTACACAACACGCCCGTGATGTACATGGCTTGGATGCCGATCCTCAAATGACCGAACAGCTTAAGAGACTGATAAGAGAAGAGTAACTTATTACTGCAACCTTCAATGACTTCCTTCCCGGAAGCAGGCCCGATTTTGCCTTTTTTGACACCTTCAACTTCTTTATTTTCAACTCACTTTCAATTCACAGCTTCTAACCTGCTCCCATCAAATTCATGAGGATTAATTTCAAACTTTTTCCTCATATTTGAGGTTATGAATATTACAAGGCTTATAGAGTCTGGCTTCAGAAGATTTATTCCAGCCCCTTTTACGCTGGCGGTACTGCTTACTCTCCTCACCATGCTCCTGGCTTTTTTCTTTACCGGAAATACAGGAGTTTCCGATGCAACAAATATTCTTGATTCCTGGCAAAAAGGCATGTGGGATCCTTCCCTCCTGGTTTTTGCGGTGCAAATGATGCTGATCCTGGTTTTAGGACATATTCTCGTTCTCAGCAAACCGGTGGCAAAAATCACAAGTAAACTCACCTCTCTGGTTAAGGGTAATTCAAGTGCGGTTGTTATGGTTTCTGTTTCTACCATGATAGTAGCATTTTTCAATTGGGGACTCGGCCTCATATTTGGAGCTATTATGGCTCGTAAAGTGGCGGAAACAGCCAGGGAAAAAAATTTCAAGATCAATTATCCGCTGCTGGGAGCTTCAGGTTATGTAGGTCTTATGGTCTGGCATGGAGGCATGAGCGGAAGCGCACCTCTCAAGGCTGCTGAAAAAGGGCATTTAGAAAGTCTCTTTCCGGGAGCAGAAAACACCGGTATAGCAGCAGGGCTTCCGGAGTATATCTCAACTGAAATAACAATTTTTTCCTCCTGGAACCTCATAATTTTCGGACTTTTACTGGTTATTATACCTGGGGTACTTTATTTTGTCTCAAAAGCCACAAGTGTAAAAGAAGTCAACCTTCCGCAGGAAAAACGAACTAAAGAAAAATTTTTCATTTTCGGAGCCGAAAAGCTGGACCACTCCCCTGCTCTGAAAACAGTCTTTGGTCTTCTCCTCCTGGCCGCCTTTTTTGCCAACTACCATTCTAACTTACTTGAAGCAAATTTAACTCCGAACATGCTTAATTTTCTCATGTTAAGCCTTTGTATCCTCATGCACAGCTCTTTCGTTTCCTTTCTCAGGGCTTTGGATGAAGCAATCGTTGGTGCCGGGGCTATTCTTATCCAATTCCCACTGTATTTTGGTATCATGGGGATCATGAGGGAAACAGGAATGGTAAATGATATAGCTGTTTTCTTTGCTGAAATTGCAACAGAGGCTAGTCTCCCTGTGTACATCTTCTTTAGCGCAGGCCTGGTAAATATTTTTGTTCCCAGTGGTGGCGGACAGTGGGCAGTACAGGGTCCGGTAATCATCGAAAGTGCACTGCAACTGGGTGTCCCTCTCAACAAAGCAATTATGGCCTTTGCTTATGGAGACCAGATCACTAATATGTTACAGCCCTTTTGGGCTTTGCCATTGCTCGCAATCACGAAGCTGGAGGCCCGGGAGATCCTGCCTTATACCCTCATTCTAATGCTCACGGGGATCCTTATATATGTAGGTGCACTTCTGCTTCTGTGATAAATTCTCCCTCTACTCTCCTTTATGGTGATTAGGATGAGATTCATAAGACGGCTCTTTTTTCGTGAGAAGACCGGCTCCTATTTCAAGGGCACCTAAAATAACAAACGGCCAGATGATCTCATCTGCAAAGCCGAAGAGCCAGGGCGAGGCAACTAGAAAAATGCCTCCAATAATATCAACGATAAGATGGGTCTTCATTGCCAGGATCTTAAGCAATCCCAGTTCATAATCTGTAATAAGACTATAGACAATCACTCCCGCTCCCAGAACAACAAGAATTGTACTGGCTGCACCCGAAGATATTTTTAGGATCAAAGGCAGAAGGATAAGAGTGAGCCCCATGATGTAATCCAGATATCCGTGAATCTTTGTACTAATCATAACAGAGATATTTTAAATTCATTCTTAATTTCAATACTTTCATTCAATAAAGCTAATAGGTTAACAGAATTTTTATTGTTAAAACACTTCTGTCAGGATAAGTTTAGCAGCCATTAGATATTGGTGTGGAAGTTCTCCGGTTTGGAAAACCTGAGACAATTCATGCTTTTCGGTTTTTATAAAAGTTTAGCTTTAACCGGTATTCCACAGGCAGAACAAAATCTTGATAAAAGGAGAAATTTATACCCCGGTCGGCTTGAACGCTTAAACTCCCAGTTTTTCCAGGAAATGCTTTTTGTGTGATTTGCTGGTATGAAGGAGACGACCATCGGTCATTTTTGCGTCTATCTCCCCATATTCTGAATGAATGAGTTCTTTGACGTGATCAAGATTGACAATAGCAGATCTGTGGATACGGAAGAAAAGATCGGGATCAAGAATTTCCTCCAGCGCACACAAGGATTCACGGAGAACATATTTATGGTCTCTTGTGTAGATCTCTGCATAATAACCGGAAGAAATAATGTAAAAAATTTCACGGGGATCCAGCAGCACAGTTTTATTTCCCTGCTTCACCGGAATCTTAAAAGCAGGATTCCTTGTTTTTCCCGTATACAAACGCAAAAGATTTTCTACCGTGTTTTCAATATTCACTACTTCCCTTGGTGCAGATTTAAGAATTCTGGAGATGGTCTTATAAAACCGTTCATCTTTAAACGGTTTAAGAAGCAGATCACAGGCTCCGGTATCGAATGCTTTACAGGCATCTGTACTCTGTGAAGTCATTAAAACAATTATGGGTCTGGAATTTATATTGATCCTGTCAAGAACTTCAAAACCATCAAGCTCTTTCATTTCAAGATCAAGAAAGATAAGATCTGGTTTTTGCTCGTTTATCTGCTCTACAGCTTTTTTCCCACCCTTGCATTCTCCTAAGACTTCAATTTCTGAGATCCTGTTTAGGAGGTTTATAACCCGCTTTCTGGCGAGTCCTTCATCATCTATTACTAAAGCTTTCACAGGTTAGAAATGAATTCCTGAAATACTGGTCAAATTTACGTCTTCCTGTTTTAATAAAGAAGAATAACCGTCCGAAAATTTCTACAAAATCCCTATTATTACGGGGCTTTTCGGACATTTTTGTCCCCGGAGCAAAAGCTTTTAAAACAGTAAAAAGAAGACTGTCAAAACAAATCATCCCTTAACTTCTCCAACCTGGTTGAAACTTTGCCTTTAATGCAAAAAAATGATTTCTTTGACAGTCCTCCTGCGAGCCGGGTTAGATATCTTAAATGCCCGCTATTTCTCTCCCGTTCATTCTATTTCTCTTAAGTTTTAAATTCTGAATGCGTCCATCGTTCTCCAGTTTTATTTTAAAATACTCTTCTCCAATTGCTCCATTACGCCCCTTTACCACATGAATATTTTCTACCATGGTCCATCCTTTATAATTTCGGTAAACCTCTTCTCTAAGATCATCGGGAAGAAGAACATTTTTTAGTTTACAGGTCACTTTCTTTAAATTCCCTTCTCGGCAATATTTTGCCTGCATGTTCCCTTTAGTGCTCTTGAGCTCTACGAAATATTCAATATGATTTTCATCCTGTATGAGATCAATGAAGGCTTCTATATTGCAATACTTATCGAGGTATGCCATAGGGTCTTTTTCAAACTCACCTGAATATTTTTCCTGGATTTTAATCCTATAGGTATTACCACTCACCGTTATTTCAGGTAGTTGTGGATCAAACCCCACCCGTGCCTCTCTTAATTCTGTAATTTGAGCACTCATAATACCTGTCCACATAAGGAACATTAAATAAACGACTGACTTTTTCATGATAAAAAATTTAAATTAGAATTCTTCGGAAAGCTGTTACTGAATAAGGACTTCCGAATTCAACCGCAAATTTATTACTTAATACAGGCCTCTTTCTGTGGAATGATACGAATGACCAGAAAGAGGTAATGGCTAACCACTGGATATATATGAAGCTTACCGAAATTCACGAAACACATAATTAAATAGAGAGAGAGAGAGAGAGAGAGAGACCCAACATCCCGGTTATAATTTGAGTCGTAGAGTATAAGGAATATTGGAATTTGGTGCTTGAAGATTGAATTTTACCCCCAGGGTTCAGGATTTAAAGAATCCTAATTACATCCGGCGCTGGAAATACAAAAGCTCTGCCGGCTCCGCCGTCATTCTGTCTCAAATTGGAATTTGGTACTTGTAATCATTTGTTGTCTGATGAAAAAAGAGGGAACCTCAGAAAAGCCCGCTAATGCTAATAAGAGATCTAATCTATCAGTCTGAGGGGGGTGGTTCTTAGTTCTTTGAATTTTCACAACATTGAATTTCAGCATCTTATAAAAATGTCTTGGTTCTGGATTCTAGAAGCGGAGCGCTCTAGATTCTTTTACCGGACAACAATGACTTGTAAATTGATATTTACCCGAAGAGTTCAGGATGTAAAGGTCGGCTCCGCCGTCATTCTGTCTCAAATTGGAATTTTGTGCTTTAAAATTGGAATTTACCCAAAAGGTTCAGGATTTAAAGAATCCTAATTACATCCGGCGCTGGAAATACAAAAGCTCTGCCGGCTCCGCCGTCAGCTTTTCTTGTTCAAGTCGGTACTGCAAAATAAATTTTGCGCACCTCCTTGAACAAGAAAAGCGATGCTTTCGCATCGCTTTTGTGCTTGTCGGGATGACAGGATTTGAACCTGCGACCCTACGCCCCCCAGACGTATACGCTACCGGACTGCGCCACATCCCGAATTCATGTTTTCGAAAAAGAGGTTTATAATTACATTACTTAATAGTTCTGAAACCTGGACCCTATTTCGAACTGCAAATTAAGCAGCTTATTTAGAAATTTCAAAGAGAAAAAAGGCTTTTTATATGGATCCTTCCCTGGGATCAGACTCAAGATCAGGAATTAGCACAAAATCAACCTTCTACGACAAATATGGATCTAAGAAATCAATAAAGGCTTTATAAATTAATTTAATAAGTTCCTCTTACAAACTTGATCGGCGTGTTTATAAATTCAAGATCAGGAGTAGAAAATGGACCAAAGATATCTTTCTTTTCGTAGGCTTTTTCAGAAGTGAAACTTTCCGGTGCACCCGCCGATTTTCCTGAGAGCTCGCACTCCTCTTCTTTTGGAGTAAAAATGGTAAACAAAACGGTGGTAAAAACAGCAACAAAAATCTTCTCCATAACTCAGGATGTTTACTTTAAATATTGTTTGCCGTAGGGGAAGCGGGCCAAATGTAGGAATTAACTTTTAATTAAGGAATCTGAAGGAGTAAAATTATGGGGCTGGAAGAAAAAAGTAAAAAACTTGTGGTAAAAGAACTCCTCCTGCCTTCGATTATTTTGTCGCATCTTCGTAAATGTGTTCTTTGATAAACGCAATTAACTCCAGATTGATCTTCTCGTCAGACCTGTGCCCCACTCCCAAATAAATACGAAAATGTGAATTTATTTTCTCCTCCCTGTAGATCTGCTGACACTTCTCCCACCGGTTAGGTTGCATCTGTTTCCCAACTGTCGCATAGATTACCTTTCGTTCCTCATCACCATAAGCATCATCATAAGGCACTGCATCATTACCATCAAGAGCCCCCATAAATATAAATTGAGGTACCGCCGAGTACAATTTTGAATTGAATTTTTTACCCGTGATCTCCTCCAGGTCATTGATCCCAAGAGGATAATTTAATTCAATTCCATTCATCTCCTTCCTTGGAAGCATAAGAATACCATTCACACCTCCTGCCACTGTCGCCTGTACAATTTCGGGATGTAAAAACAAGAACCGGTTCACAAAACTCCCTGAAGCCGAGAAACCGCTCATGAGCAGCTTCTTTTTTACAGGAATCCCCAGCTCTTCCAGTCTTGTTCGCACATCTTCCACCATACTTATCAACTGCAGGTCAGGACGAAAAAAATCTTCATTTCTTCCCAGCATGACATCACGATCAAGAGCGTGAGTGTATATTTTGTGGTGTAATTTAGGTCGGGGAAAAACCGGCACCAGAAGAGGCATCTTTAATTCCCTGGAAATGTAATTTCCAAGTGACCTTTTGGTAGCCACAAAAATTGCAGAATCATGGTGTTTTTCAATAGAATCTGAAGTGAAGCCCGAATTATTAGGCTCGACAATTAACCATTGCTCCTTTCCTTTCTTTGTTGCCTTCGGAATAAAGACCAAATATTCATAGTTAAAACCCGAATCAGGTTTTGCTTTAACAGTAATTAATGTATCCCTTGTGAATATTTCAGTTTCATATTCTGGAGTTAAGGTCTGAGAAAAAATTGTTCCTACTGAAAAGACTGCGAAAAATAATAAAGAAATTTTCATGATCTCTTTTCTTTAATGAGGCTCAATAGTATACCTTGTTTCACTCTTTTTCGGGTACAGCCTTTCCAGAAAAACCTTCTGCAAAATTGCTAATTCCGGAGTAAAGAACTATCTACCAGTAAATTTAAGGATTGTCTTTATAAACTCAAGGAAAAATTTTTCAATTTGTTCTTTTTATCGTAATATTACAATGATTAATAATTGATCTATTTCAGAAAATATTTGATATGAAAACGGAAAAGGAACTTAAAGATTCGGTTAAAGAACGCTACGCCAAAATTGCCGGACAGGGCAAAGCGGAAAATGCTGCTTCATGTTGTGGTGCCACCACTCCATCAAGTAAGATCTATAACATCATGATGGACGACTATACCGGTACCGGCGGCTATGTCGAAGATGCAGATCTTGGGCTCGGCTGTGGCTTACCCACTCAATATGCCGGCATTAGAAAAGGTGATACTGTGATCGATCTGGGCTCGGGTGCAGGAAATGACTGCTTTGTTGCCCGTCATGAGACAGGAGCGGAAGGAAAAGTCATTGGTATTGATTTTACTCCGGCAATGATTACAAAAGCCCGCATCAATGCAGATAAACTTGGCTTCAACAATGTGGAGTTCAGAGAGGGAGATATTGACGACATGCCTGTGAATGACGACACTGCAGATGTCATTGTAAGTAACTGCGTACTTAATCTTGTTCCGGATAAAAATAAAGTCATTGCCGAAATCTTCAGAACATTGAAGCCGGGAGGACATTTTAGTATTTCTGATATTGTACTGGTAGGTGAATTACCTGAAGCTTTACGCGAAGATGCAGAAATGTATGCCGGTTGCGTAGCAGGTGCTATCCAGAAAGATGATTATCTGCAATACATAAAAGATGCAGGTTTCAGCCATATCATCCTTCAAAAAGAAAAACCTATCGTTATTCCCGATGATATTCTTACAAAATATCTTTCTCCGGAAGAAATAACAGACTTCAAAAAAGGAGATACAGGCATTTTCAGCATTACCGTTTATGCAGAAAAACCGGGTACTAAAAAAGATAAACCGAAACTTAAAATGCTCGATTTACAGACGCAGAATGCCGGTTGCACCCCAGATTCAGGTTGCTGTTAGAAGCATTTGTTGAACCTGAAACCCGGCCTAAATAAGATCACAATAATAAAAACTTGTGTCCCAGGTTTTAGGTTCCTTTTTAAAGCAATTGTCATTTTTATCTCCGGCAGGAGCGAAAGAGCGCTCTACAATTTCGCCTTTTTGGAAGGTGATTGGTGCTGAAAAAACAGGACCGTCAAAAACAAAACTGTGAAATTCCCCATTCTCTCCTGCGGGATCTACATTTTCAGGTAGGTCTGAAAGGAATTGATCATCAATGATCCTTCCGCAGAAAGATTGGTCCAGCAGTCGGGCATTCACACTGACAGTTATAGCTTTAAAACCTGCAGATAGGAATTCTTTCATAAACATCCCGGTATCCTTTTTCCACAGCGGAAACACCGGCTGAATATTCACTTTTTGAAGCTGCTGCTCCCTGTACTGCTTAAGGTCTTCAAGGAAAATGTCCCCAAAGACGCTGTGGGTGAAACCCTCTGCACGTAATTTCTCAACCTCTTCTTCCATTATTCGGTTATATGTCTCCATAGAAACTTCCCCGGGCAGGGAAATAATATGATGTGGAATTCCAAGACTACTTGCCTGCTTTTGCAGCAAATCCTTCCGAAGGCCGTGCATGGAAACCCGGTCCACCTGAGAATTAATAGTGGTGACCAGTTTTTCAACAGAAAGTTCTTTTTTGTTTTGAAGCAGGTACAAAGCATAAGCAGCATCCTTCCCGGAGCTCCAGTTGATAAAGGCTTTTTTCATACCTGCAAGTTATTTAAAAAACATAAAAAAAGCGGAAGATCTCTCTCCCGCTTCCGTTTAAATTATTTGTTCCTAAAACATAAATCCGACTGATAATTGAAAAACTCCATTCTTTGCATCTCCTTCTGAAGAAATATCGGAAAGCCCCATGGCATATCTTCCCTGGAAGAAAAGACCCATTGGCAGTTCATATCCTAATCCAAGAGCAGCTCCAAAATCAACCGATTCTGTTTCATCGGCCAGATCTACTGAAATTCCCTCTGACTCCACTTCAGACACTACATTAAAAGCTAAATAAGGTCCTGCATGAAGAGAAAAACCTTCAGTAACAAAGAATTTGGCCATTATTGGAATAGATACATAATCAAGTTTCCAGGTGATATCTTCATCTTCTGCACCCTGTGATGAGTAAAGAACTTCGGGCTGAATAGCAAAACGTTCTGACAAATTGAATTCTGACACCAAACCAACATGAAAAGAGGTTCTGCCATCAATGTCATCCACATCATCTCCCGTAAGGTTTGCAAAGTTCACTCCAGCTTTTGCTCCAAAATCAAGCTGCTGTGCATTCATTGCTGTGGCACATACTAAAACAGCTAGAAAAAATATTTTTTTCATAATAAAAGATTTAAGTTAGAGCACGAATATCCATAAAAAAGTTAATTTCTTATACTATTCTCATCTAAATCAGACATAACCATCCATTTAAACGATGAACTACGCGATGTTATCTTTTAAACTGATTTAGAGGAAACTATAAAGAGCGAGCTTGTAACTCTGTAGACCAAATCCAAGGATCACTCCTTTTGCATTAGGTGCTATAAAGGAACGGTGCCTAAACTCTTCCCTTGCAGAAGTATTGGAAATATGCACTTCTACTACCGGGGTAGTAATGGCTTTTACAGCATCCCCTATCCCAATTGAAGTGTGGGTATAAGCTGCAGCATTGAGAATAATGCCATCCACCTCTTTATCGGCTGCCTGTAACTTATTTATGAGCTCCCCTTCTATGTTGGATTGGAAATACGTTAATTCAACTTCGGGAAAATTTTCCTTTAGCTTTTGAAAGTATGAGTCAAAAGTTTCACTCCCATAGGTTCCGGGTTCGCGGCTGCCCAGGAGATTAAGATTAGGGCCATTAATGATCAATATTTTCATAAGGTAAATGTATAAAATAAAGGCATAAAAAAAGGCAGCCTACACCTGCCTTACAAACTCAAATATAAAAATAACCACCTGTTATATTGAAACAACAGGTGGTTTTATTCTAAAATTAAAAGTTAAACTCTACTCCAAGATTGAGAGAAGATACGTCAATAGCGTCGTCGCTGATCCCTTCATATGAAACTATAAGACCAACATTAAAAAGCCGGAAACCTAAAGAAGGTCGCCAGTAGAGTCCGCCGTCACTTTCATCACCAAGACCAACAGCATATCCAAGGTCGAAACCACCTACAAGGGAGCTTGGCAACCCTAACCGGCCGGATGCGGCAATGGGTAAATACTGAAAATCGTCTAGGTTATCCTTGCCAAAATAGTGGGAATAGCCTACCATTGGCCCCACCTGTACAATATCCATGAGGCTTATCATATAAGCGAGATCGGCTCCTATCTTAAAGCTGGAAGCATCATCCACGTCACCCATGGGAATACCAGCGTTCACGCCCACCCGAAGACCGGTGGTGCTCGTTTGCGAATGTGCAGCGCTAAAACTAATTAATGCCAGTACTGCAATAAGAAGTAATTTTTTCATCATGCTGATTTTTAATTGGTTACTATGAATTAAAGATAAGCATTTAATTTTTATATTCTGATATACAGTGCGTTATATAAAAAAAAGCGGAAACACAGTTCCCGCTTTTTCTTAATGATTTTTTTTACTAAAACAGAATCCCGACTCCCGCCTGAACTACAGAGTTCTTGACATCAACTCCATCCACATCATAAACATCGGTCATACCCGCGTTATAACGGCCATAAATAAAGAATTTGTTCAGTTTTACAGATGCCCCGAGCCCAAGACTTAGATCAAAGTTGTTGATGTTGTCATCTCCCAGGTCCATGTCATTCTCTCCGGTCCCTACTTCATGATCTGCAAGAAATCCGAACTGAGGGCCAGCTTCGAGACTTAAGCCTCTATAGACGTAGAGCTTTGCAAGCACGGGAACAGTAACATAATCAAGTTTGTGTTCCAAATCAGCTCCATTTTCACGCCTTACAATGTCATAACCCTGTGCAGAATACAGCACCTCGGGCTGGATTGAGAAACGGTCGGATACCGGCACTTCGGCAACCAAACCTAAGTGATATGCTGTTCTTGCGTCTCCATCATCAAAACCTGACCATCCGTCTCCTGAGAAGTTAGAGAAGTTAACCCCTCCCTTTGCTCCAAAATAAACGAATTCCTGTGCAGCTACAAACGTGGTACTTAAGATCATTGCTGCAATAAATAAAAGTGACTTTTTCATAATTCTATGTTTTAAAGTTCAGGGACAAATGTAGGAGCGTCACTGTTAAGAAAATGAAAGTTTTTGCTAAATTATTTGTAATTCGGATCTTTTAACCCGTTATCTTTAGCTTATGAAGTGGGAAAACGCATTAAAGGATTACCGGCATTACCTCAAAATTGAAAGAGGTCTGTCAAACAATACGATCACCAATTATTCCTTTGATGTGGTAAAGTTGATGAACTGGCTGGAGGAGAATGAAATGAGGCTTTCTCCTGTTTCTATTTCTGAAGAGGAAGTACAGCAATTCATTTATTCTATTGCGAAAAAGGTCAATGCCCGCTCCCAGGCAAGGGTGATCTCTGGCTTACGCGGTTTCTTTAATTACCTGGTCTTTGAAGATTACCGTAAAACAAATCCGCTGGAATTAATTGAATCTCCTAAAACAGGCAGAAAACTTCCAGATACACTTTCCACAAAAGAGATCGATTCCCTTATCGCTGCAATTGACCTCAGCAAACCTGAAGGAGAACGAAACCGGGCCATTCTGGAAACCTTATATGGCTGCGGACTCCGGGTTTCAGAAGTCATCAACCTCAGGCTGTCAGATCTTTTCTTTGAAGAAGGTTTTATCAAAGTCACAGGGAAAGGAAATAAATCCCGGTTTGTTCCTATTGCTGATGTTACTCAGAAATATATCAGGCTCTACCGGGAACACTTAAGATCTCACCAGGATATCCAAAAAGGTCATGAAGATACCCTCTTTCTTAACCGGAGAGGTAAGCAACTTACCCGGGCGATGATCTTTACCATTATCAGGCAACTTTCGGTAGCTTCAGGTTTGGAGAAAAAGATCAGCCCCCATACCTTCAGGCATTCCTTTGCCACTCATTTACTGGAAAATGGCGCCGATCTAAGAGCCATCCAGCAAATGCTCGGGCACGAAAGCATTACTACCACCGAGATCTACGTGCACATGGACCGTTCTCATCTGCGCAGGGTTGTGGAAGAGTTTCATCCGAGGCGCTAAGCGCGATTCAAAGTTCAAGATTGAGTCCACTCTAAAAACAAATTTACTTCAATTAATTCTAAGAATGGATTATCTTTAAACCACTTTCCAATGTACTATCATGTTTAGAAAAACTCAGGATTCTTCTCAATCAGATCTCTTCTCTGGTTTTGGCCAATTGCTTGATGACAAGAAAGATAAGAAGCTAAACGATCCAAAGGCCTGGTACAATATTTTTTATAAATACTTTGTTTCCAGGATTGATGAAGAAAAATTTGCTGTTCTTTTTTCCTCTACCGGTCGTCCCAATGCCTCAGTGAAGACTTTGGTGGGGATGATGTCTTTAAAGGAAGGTTTTGGCTGGAGTGATTCCCAGCTTT
>NZ_AUIG01000021.1 GCF_000423585.1 Salinimicrobium xinjiangense DSM 19287 | reverse complement strand
AATCACTCCAGCCAAAACCTTCCTTTAAAGACATCATCCCCACCAAAGTCTTCACTGAGGCATTGGGACGACCGGTAGAGGAAAAAAGAACAGCAAATTTTTCTTCATCAATCCTGGAAACAAAGTATTTATAAAAAATATTGTACCAGGCCTTTGGATCGTTTAGCTTCTTATCTTTCTTGTCATCAAGCAATTGGCCAAAACCAGAGAAGAGATCTGATTGAGAAGAATCCTGAGTTTTTCTAAACATGATAGTACATTGGAAAGTGGTTTAAAGATAATCCATTCTTAGAATTAATTGAAGTAAATTTGTTTTTAGAGTGGACTCAACCTTGAACCTTGAACTTTGAGCCTTGAACCTTGAAACCTTAAACTTTAAACCTTGAACCTTGGACCAGGAACTTATTTGGCAGACAACCACTGCTCCCTTGCCATTACAGCTTTCTTTGTGGCATTGGAATCTATTGATATTTTATAGGAAGGATCTTCTTGTAACTCTACTGTTTTTTGTAATGTTTCGCCGAACCTCTCTATTTCAATTTTCAAGACCTCCTTTGGATCATATTTTTCGAATTCATCTTCCCAGGCAGTATCAGAGTCTAAGGTAATTCCATTTACAGATATTATCCGGTCACCTTGGGACAAACCTGCAACATAGGCCGGCGAATCTTTTTGAGGATTGCTGCTAATATAAAAGCTGTCTGCATCTTGTGTGACTGAGGCGCCAAAAAATGCATTTTTGGATCCTCTTTCCAATTTTAGTCCGACAGATTTAAACAGATCAGCAAAATCGGGCATTTTGCTGTCGTAGATATAGTTATCGAAATAATCTGCGGCAAATTCTTGTCCGGCGTAATTGGCTAAAGTGTTCTCAAGATCTTCCAGGCTGTAAGGTATTTCAGTTTTTCCATATTTTTCCCAAACCAGTTTCATAAATTCGTCCAGATTTTGCCCTTTTTGACGCAGCTGTAGATCAAGAGCCAGACCCAACATACTTCCGTAGGAATAGTAGGAAATAAAAGTGTTCTCCCGGTTCACTGGATCAACAGAAGTTGCAGCATCAACAAAAGGAGCCTGGTAACTCATCTCCACCGGATTATAAAATTCCCTGCCGGGGGAATTCCATACATAGTTGAAAGTGCCGTTGAGGCTGTTGACATAATCTAGAGGAGTCGTCACTCCGCCGCGAACCAGTGTAAGGGGAGTATAGTAACTCGTAAAACCTTCAGCAAACCAGAGCAGACCACTCATATTAGCTTCGGTGAAATCGAATGGCTCCAGATCCTCAGGCCTTATCCTCTCCACATTCCAGGCATGGAAAAATTCATGGGCTACAGTTCCTATATTTCTCTCCATTCCTCCTTCAGACAAAGTTCTGGGGCTGGTAAGGATTGTGCTGTTACGGTGCTCCATTCCGTCTCCTGAAGCATGTGGGATATAGCATGCAAGAAAGGTGTATTCTCCAAAATCAAATTGCGGTAACTCGCCAAAAATGGCTTTTTGTTGCTTCACTATTTTCTGCACCTTATTAAAATATTCATTAAATTCTTCAGTGGAAGCAGGGCCATGCAGCACGAATTTTATGGTTTGCCCGTCGAGCTCAAAGTCCCGCAACTTATGATCACTTATCTCTGTAGGGCTGTCCATGAAATACTGAAGGTTCCGGGCTGCAAATTTATTTGCTCCCAATTTCTCCAGTTGAGTGGCTATTTTCCATTCTGGAAAATGTTCGGTGTTAAACGTTACTTCTACCGGTCTCGTTTCATGAGTTTCAGCATACATAAAAGTAGCCGGAATATTCAGGTGGGCATGGGTTTGATCGATTTGAGAATAAGTGCCGTCTGCCCGGTTTGCGAATAGGTTGTACTCCAGGTTTATAGTGCCGTCGTGGCCCTTAATCTCCCAGGAATATGGATCTGGTCTGGTGACTTTCAAGTTTTCTCCCTGGGAATTGCTCGCCTTCACTCCATAAACATTTTTAGCAAATTCGTGTAGGGCATAACGTCCCGGGGATGTACGGCTCATTCTAACAATAAGAGGCTCCTGCTCAAGAGAAGGGAAGTTAACTGTGATTTTTGCTTCATGCTGTTCTGCATTCTCAAAAGATATGGTGTAGGTATTGGTCTGTGCAAAACAAACTGAAGAGAATAATAGAAAAATGATAATGGGTCGCATAATTTTTTTTATGACCGGTAAATTATAAAAAAACCCGGATTCATGGCTGCTACAGCTACTTCTTTTGAACCTTCGTCTACTTTCGGCAGGAGCAGGTGCTTTTAATTTATTGATAACCAGTTATTCTGATTTTCTGCTGCTGAAGCTCTTTTTTCTGCTGCTCCAAAAACCGGATTTTTGATATACTTTTCCAATTTTATTATTTATTTATTCATTGGAATTTTCAATTATTAAAAGCCATGAGCGGGTTTAAAACCTCACTTTTTCCTGCTATATTTGTTATTCTAGGAATTTTGAACGTTCACTATGCTAACAGCAATACTTTTAGGTTTCATCTTTTCTCTTTTTCTTGTTTTTGCGGGAAAATTTATAAAAGGTAGACTTGCTGTACTTTCTGCTCTCGTTCCTCTTTCACTATTCATTTATTTTCTCTCATTCATTCCTCAAATTTCCAGTGGGGAAGTAATAAGACAGAACTATGAATGGGTACCTTCCTTTGGGCTTAATTTAAATTTCACGCTTGACGGGCTTTCCCTTTTATTCTCTTTGTTGATCACAGGGATTGGATTCCTTGTCTTTGCCTATACCGCCTCATATTTAAAGGGCCATGATTACCTGGACAGGTTCTATGGCTATCTGGGCATGTTTATGGGAGCTATGCTGGGGCTGGTGCTGAGTGATAATCTGCTCTCCATGTTTATTTTTTGGGAGCTTACGAGTATAAGTTCTTTTTTTCTTATTGGATTTAATAATACCAGCGAGGATTCCCGTAAATCGGCTATTCTTGCACTAGCCATAACAGGATCTGGCGGATTTTTGTTGTTGGCAGGAGCGCTCCTCCTTGGAAGTGTTGCCGGAACCTACAGTATTACTGAAATGATTGGGCAAAGCGACATGATCATCCAGAGTGATTCTTATATCTGGATCCTTATCCTGTTTTTTGGTGCGGCCTTTACGAAATCAGCTCAGTTTCCTTTTCACTTCTGGCTTCCGGGGGCTATGAAAGCTCCTACACCTGTGTCTACTTACCTGCACTCGGCTACTATGGTGAAAGCCGGTATATACCTTTTACTGCGATTTACACCTGTACTGGGAGGAGAGGATGTATGGAATACGACATTGATTACTGTTGGGGGGATCACTATGTTCTATGCAGCGGTCCATACTTTATTCCGGACAGATCTTAAGGGGGTATTGGCTTATTCCACAATTTCAATCTTAGGGCTGTTGGTTTTCCTCATTGGTTTAGGTACTCAATACGCCCTTACTGCTGCCGCAGTTTATATTGTGGTACACGCTTTATATAAAGCTACGCTGTTTCTTATTACCGGGATCATTGATCATGAAACAGGTAGTCGTGACGTTACCAGTCTAGCCGGTTTGAGAAAGGTAATGATGCCTGTGGCAATCGCAGGTTTTTTAGCGGCACTTTCGAGCGCGGGAATGCCCCCTTTCGTAGGATTTATAGGAAAAGACCTGGTTTATGAGTCTACTCTGGACATGGGTTCCTGGTCTTTATTTCTTACAGTTCTTGCCATAGCAACGAATATCCTCATTCTTTACGCAGGATTCGTCGCAGGAATCAAACCTTTTACAGGAAAACTTCCGGAAAAATTTTCTAAAGTACACCTGCCAAATTTCCTCATGTGGGTGCCGCCATTGATCCTGGCAGTACTGGGAATCATCATAGGGATCTTCCCGGGGATTATAAATGACAGCCTGATTGCTCCGGTTGTTGATTCCGTCGGAAGGGAAGGCGGTGAGGTAAAATTAAAATTGTGGCACGGCTTCAATCTGGTGTTGGGTCTTAGTGCCGTGACTTTGGCAGTGGGAGCTCTGCTTTATTTCTTTTTCAAACCTTCAGCAAAGAAAGAGAAAGATATTAGCAAATTGGATTTTATAGCACCTAAGTCTCTTATTCTTGATTTTGGTGATGGCTTTAAAACCTTTTCGGCAAAATGGACTTACATCCTTCAAAACGGATTCCTAAGAAATTATGTAACCACTATAGTATTGGTGTTGGTAGGCATGGTAGGATATTCATTTTTTATTGGAGGAAACGGATTTGTCCTTAATTCAGATTCCTTTTCTGAAATTACTTTTTACGAAGTGGTCATTATGATAGTGATGTTCGTAGCGGTAGCTTTTGTAGTCGCTTCTAAATCCCGTCTTGGAGCCGTAGTAGGAATGGGGATAGTAGGTTATGCTATTTGTTTGCTGTTTGTGATCTACAGTGCCCCCGATCTTGCAATGACCCAGTTCTCTATAGATACTCTAACTGTTATCCTGTTCGTCCTGGTCCTTTCGGGATTACCAAAATATCTGGACATCGTCGATTATAAGGCCAGGATCAGAGATGGAATTGTTGCCTCATCACTGGGGATCGTTATATTCTTAATTTCTCTTGCCGTACTTAATGAGCCGGTAGACAAGGAAGTAAGTGAATTCTATGCCGATAACGCATATGTCCTGGCTAAAGGAAAGAATGTTGTAAACGTGATCCTGGTAGACTTTAGGGGAGCAGATACATTTATGGAAATTGCTGTTTTAACTATCGCTGCACTTGGAGTATTTAGTTTGCTGAAGTTGCGTCTTGACAAAAGCGAGAATCCAAAAAAATAAATTAAAAGAACCACCATGAAAACTCTTATTTTAAGAACTGCTTCAAAGTATATGCTGCCCTTGTTGCTGGTTTTTTCTGTATTTATTTTACTTCGGGGACATTATTTGCCCGGGGGAGGTTTTGTTGGAGGTTTAATGGCAGCCATTGCATTTGTTTTACATGCCTTTGCTAACGGACTTGAAAATACGAAAGGACTTTTAAGGATAGATCCGGCAATATTAATGCCCATAGGTTTGGCCTTGGCTTTGTTGAGCGGGATCGCTCCTGTACTGGCTGTGGATTTACCTTTTATGTCCGGTCTCTGGTGGCCCGATCCGGTGCCAATAGTGGGAAATTTAGGATCTGCCCTCTTTTTTGACATCGGTGTTTATTTTGTAGTGATAGGAGTTACACTTACAATTATTTTTTCAATTTCAGAATCAGCTTAGCTATGGAAGTCTTACTGGCAACTATGATAGGAACTTTATATGCGGCGGGCATTTACCTGATGTTAAAACGCAGTTTGGTGAAATTGATCATTGGAGTGATCCTGCTTGGGAATGGGGCCAATCTGCTTATTTTTCTACTGGGACGTATAGCCAAGGGTAGTCCTCCTGTTATTCCTGACAATTCGAAGATATTTTTAGAAGCCTATACAGATCCACTTCCGCAGGCCCTTATACTTACAGCTATCGTTATTAGTTTTGGATTACAGGCCTTTGCCATTGTTCTTGTTAAAAGGGTTTTCCAGGTCGTAAAGACAGATGATATAGATGAAATGAATACAACAGACGCCCAAGTATGATGCAACAAATAGTAATGTACCCTTTATTGTTTCAGTTGTTTTTGTCTATAGCTCTTATTTTCCTCTGGAAAAAGATCAGCTGGCAAAAAGCGGTTAGTATTATAGGGAGTTTCATAAATCTTGGGCTTTCAATATGGCTTTTTGCTCACGTCTGGGAAAATGGCACCAAAAGTATACAGGCGGGGAATTGGGAAGCTCCCTTCGGAATTAGTTTTGTTGCCGATGCTTTTGCCGCGTCCCTTGTTTTGCTTACGGCAATTGCGGGGTTGGCTGTCTCTATGTTCTCTGCCGGTTCCCTGCGATCTGCACGTCTGAAATTCGGATTTTATCCCGTCTTTCACTTCCTGTTGCTGGGTCTTTGTGGGGCCTTTCTAACGGGTGATGTCTTCAACCTTTATGTCTGGTTTGAGATCATTATCATTTGTTCTTTTGTGCTCTTAACTCTTGGTGGAGAAAGATCTCAGCTGGAGGGAGCAATAAAATATTTTACACTTAATTTCCTGGCATCGGTTATATTTCTTACGGCTATCGCTGTTCTTTATGGGCTAACAGGGAGCCTCAGCATGGCTGACCTCGCGACTAAAGTTGCCGAAATTGAGAACAGGACCCTTGTACAGGTGAATGCCCTTTTATTCCTGGTAGGTTTCGGAATTAAATCGGCTATTTTCCCTTTATACTTTTGGCTTCCGGCTTCATACCATACTCCGCCGCCGGCGGTTTCAGCCATTTTTGGAGGTTTGCTGACGAAAGTGGGGATATATGCACTTATTCGCATGTTTACCCTGGTTTTTGAAATAGACCCTTTTATTCAGAATGTCCTGTTAGGAATAGCATTTCTAACGCTTTTTAGTGGTGCTATCGGCGCACTCGTACAGAATAATGTTATGAAGATATTCTCCTATCTCGTCATTTGTCATATAGGTTATATGATTGCCGGTTTAGGAATGATGACCGAAGTTGCCCTGGCAGGAGCTGTTTTTTATCTGTTCCACGATATTCTTGTAAAGACCAACCTTTTCATGGTTAGCGGGGTAATTAACAGGATTAAAGGTACGGGAGATCTAAAAAAGCTGGGCGATCTTTATGCCGACCGGCCGCTAATGAGCTTCCTTTTTGCCATACCTCTGTTCTCACTGGTGGGAATCCCACCACTATCGGGATTCTGGCCTAAAATTTCTCTCATCTCCGCAGCCTGGGACCTTAATAATTACTGGATCATTGCGGCAATTCTCTTAGGTAGCTTTTTAACGCTGATTATTATCGTAAAGTTATGGTCAGAAGTTTTCTGGAAGACGGGACAAAAACTTCCGGAACAGCAAAATTTTCCGTATTTTAATAAATTAAGGAACTATAAAAAGACCCAGTTGATAGTCCCGATCGTCTTTTTATCCCTCATTACATTGTACATAGGTTTTGGAGCCGAAAGCATTCAAAATCTGTCTGTCAGGATATCCGAAGAACTGCTTAACAAGCAGATATATATTGACGCTGTTTTTAATAAATAATAAGTGAACGGAAGATGAAAACCAGGTTTTTGGCAAATTTACTATTAACCATTTTATGGGTGGCCGTCACAGGAACCTTTGAACCGGCCAATGTGCTGTTTGGTTTTTTTCTGAGTTTCTTTTTACTGTGGATGGTAACCAGAGGAACCGGAAAGAAGAGCTATTTCAAACTGGTGCCAAGGGTGATCTCATTTTTCTTTTTCTTTCTTTATGAACTGGTAAAAGCAAATTTGGAGGTGGCTTACGAGGTAAGTACTCCGAAATTGAATATGAAACCTGGAATTGTAGCCTTACCGCTGGATGTGAAATCTGACTTTGGAATTACCCTTCTGGCAAATCTTATTACCCTTACTCCGGGTACACTCAGCCTTGATGTTTCTGAAGACAAAAAAATAATGTACGTTCATTCTATGTACATATATGACAAACAGGAATTCATAAAGGGAATTAAAAATGGTTTTGAAAAACGTATAATTGAAATTTCCTCATGACAGTAGAAGAGTTTTTATATTTTATCATACTTCCAATTTTGGCACTTTCCATCTTGCTGGTATTTTACCGGTTCTTGATTGGACCCACCATTTCTGACCGCATAGTGGCAGTAGACCTTGTAGTCACAATAGGAATTGGTGTCATTGCAGTATACAGCATTCAAACCAATCAGCCAACCTTTCTGGATATTGCCTTAATATTTGGTCTAATTGCTTTTCTTGGCACTGTGGCATATTCGACTTATCTTGAAAAAAGGAAAAAGAAATGATTGATGTTATTATAATGATACTAGCTTCTTTTGGAGCAATTTTCGTCCTGCTGGGAGCTGTGGGAATCTTACGAATGCCCGATACTTACCTTCGAATGGCAGTTACAACTAAGGCAGCAACTCTTGGAGTAGGATTGCTTTTAATAGCAGCAGCTCTTTACTTTAACGATACGTCAACTACAACAAGGGTGTTGGCGATCATAATTTTTATTCTGTTAACCGCCCCTGTGGGAGCGCATATAATGGGAAGGGCTTCTTATATTGCGGGTAATAAGCTTTGGGAAAAGTCTGTTTGTGATGATCTTGAAGGGAAGTACAAAGCCGAAAGGAATTTTTCTATTGCTCCCGAAGAACCCGGAGAAGGGGAAGATCTTATTCAGGAAAAAAAGGAGGAGAATTAAACCGCCCTTTACTCTTCCAATCTGTTCTCCTCATCATTGTCGAATTTTTTCCGAATGTATTTATCCACAGGACCAAAAAGAGTGTTTATCAGCACAATTAGAACTGTTAATACTGCCAACTCTTTATATTGACCTATAGCTGCCAGGCAACCCGCTCCCGCACTGCACCACACTGTTGCTGCCGTGGTAAGGCCTCTTACCACAGTTCCTTTATGTAGAATAACCCCGGCGCCAATAAAACCTATCCCGGTAACGACCTGCCCAATTACCCTTGTCATATCCACATATTCTTCTCCTTCAAAATGAAGAGAAGCTAGAACGAATACTGCTGCCCCAAGAGAGACGAGAGCGTTTGTCTTGAGACCTGCATTTTTATTCTGGATCTCACGCTCTATGCCTATTAAAAGTCCGGCGAGTAGGGCGGCGCCAATTTTTATTCCAAATTCTAATAGCTCCATTTTATATCTGTAATTTTGTTTTATGAGCAGCTTACCATTAAAAGTAATTAAAAGCCTTGAGAAGAGAAAAACCCTGGGCTCTTTGAGGCACTTAAAGTTTTCTAAAGATGCTGTAGATTTCTCTTCCAATGATTATCTCGGCTTCGCGGGAAATGAGCAAATTTTCCAACGTGCCGGCGAGATCCTTAAAGAAAATTTCCTTTTCAGGAATGGCTCGGGAGGCTCCCGTCTTCTAACCGGAAATCACCAGCTTTACCCGTTAGCCGAGAAATTTGTGGCGGCTTATCACAGTGCCGAAGCTGCTCTGATCTTCAATTCAGGATACGATGCCAATATTGGCTTTTTCTCCTCTGTGCCGCGTCGTGGAGATGTTATTTTTTATGACGAATTCATCCATGCCTCCATTCGTGATGGTATTGGGCTTAGTGCTGCCAAAGCTTTAAAATTTCGCCATAATGATCTCGAAGATCTAAAAGTTAAAGTAAACCGGCTTAAAAATGACATTTTTGGAGAGGTATATATTGTGACCGAAAGTATCTTTTCGATGGACGGTGATACACCCAATCTTGAAGCTTTCGCCGCTTTTGCTGAAGAACAAAAGTTGTTTCTTGTCGTGGATGAAGCTCATGCCGTTGGCGTAAAAGGGCCGGGATTAATAGCTGAAGCAGGCCTTCAGGATCTGGTCTTTGCCCGTATTGTTACCTTCGGAAAAGCTTTAGGAGCACATGGAGCAGCTATTCTGGGAAATGAACAGCTGAAAGATTTTCTCGTGAATTACGCCCGAAGCTTCGTTTATAGTACTGCTCTTCCGCCGCACTCGGTTGCAACAATTATTGCTGCATATGAATTCCTGGAGAAGGATGGAGCCTTTGAAGTGGCAAAACTACAGAAGAACTTAGACCGATTTAAAGATGAGGTGTCAAAAAGGGGATTTCAGGAGCATTTTCTGGAAAGTGAATCTGCAATTCAATGTTGTATCCTTCCCGGAAATGAACTGGTGAAGGAAGCTTCAGGGAAACTTTTAGAAGCAAACTTTGATGTGAGGCCAATCCTTTCCCCTACAGTACCCGAACACATGGAGCGGCTGCGGATCTGTCTTCACAGCTTTAATACAGAAGAGGAAATCCACGCTCTTTTTAATGCTTTAAGAGGAATAATATGAATGAAAATTTTTCAAGCGTAGCGGTATTCCAATATTCTGCGGAAGCACAGATCATCAAAGGACGCCTGGAAGCTGAAGGAATTACTGTTTTTATTGCAGATAACCATACTATAGATACAGATCCCCTGGTGAGTAATGCCATAGGAGGCGTTAAACTGAAGGTGCGAAAGGAGGATGAAGCGAAGGCTATGGAGGTTCTGGGTTCCATCAGTAAATATTCGGTTGATGATGATGGTGTTCAAATCAGGTGTCTGGAATGTAATAGTGAAAAAGTTGAATTATTGACCAATGTGAAAGGTCTTAAGTCTTTTTTCTTTTTTAGCCTTTCCTTTTTATTCACTGCGTTGCCAATCTATATCAAAAGGGAATATTATTGCAACGTCTGTAAAAACAAATTTAAACTACAATGAGTCAGAAATATTTTATAACCGGCATTGGGACTGAAGTTGGAAAAACTATTGCAGCAGCCATAGTGACCGAAGCCCTGGAAGCCGATTACTGGAAACCTATACAGGCAGGAGATCTGGAAAACTCAGACAGCCATAAAGTAAAAAGACTGATCTCTAATAAAAAAACTACTTTTCACAAAAACGCTTTTGCCTTAATGACCCCTATGAGTCCGCATGCGGCTGCACAAATCGATGGGGTGGAAGTTTCTGCCGCAAAGATAGAAGAGCCAATAACAGAGAATTCACTTGTCATCGAAGGCGCCGGCGGATTACTCGTTCCTATAAACGATAAAGAAACCATTGCCGATCTCATTAAGCCCGATTATAATGTTATTCTGGTGTCCCGGCATTACCTTGGGAGCATCAACCACACCTTGTTAACTGTTGAAGCTTTAAAAGCCAGGAACCTCAATTGTGCGGGGATCATCTTTAGCGGGGAAGAACATCCTTCTACGGAGGAGATTATCAGAAAAATGACAGGGCTTCCGGTGATTGGCAGGATCGAACAGGAGCCTTACTTTGACCAGAATGTGATCCTTGAATATGCCGTAATATTCAGAAATAATTTGATGTAATGAAAACAAAGTCCCTATCCATTTCACAACGTGATAAAAAGCACCTGTGGCATCCTTTAACGCAACATAAAACCTCCGGGGATATGTTGGCTATAGTAAAAGCAAAAGGCGCGCTGCTGTTCGATGAGGAAGGAAAGGAATATATTGATGGTATTTCCAGCTGGTACACGGCTATGTACGGTCACTGTAATGAAAACATCACGCAAAAAGTAGCTGCCCAAATGCAGCAGCTGGACCAGGTGGTGTTTAGCGGCTTTACCCATGAACCCGCGGTGAAACTTTCAGGAGCATTAATAGAGATCCTACCGGCAAACCAGGAGAAACTTTTCTTTAGCGATAATGGCTCTACAGCGACCGAGATAGGTATAAAAATGGCGCTGCAGTATCATCATAACCTCGGCAATGACCGCAAAGTGCTGCTGGCTTTTGAGGAAGGTTTCCACGGAGATACTTTTGGGGCCATGTCAGTTTCAGGATTATCTGTATATAACGGAGCTTTTGAGGAACATTTTCTGAAGGTTCTGCGTCTTCCCGTTCCTGTGGGAAAGAATAACGCTGAAGTCATTAAGCATCTTAAAAGGCTGATTTTTGAAGAAAATATTGCCGGTTTTATTTATGAGCCTCTTGTGCAGGGTGCCGCCGGAATGAAATTCATGGATCCTGATGGTCTGGATCAGATCCTGAAGATATGCAGGGAAAACCACATTCTATCTATTGCCGATGAGGTCATGACCGGATTTGGTAAAACCGGAAAGAATTTCGCGTCAGATCATCTCACAGCAAAACCTGATATCATCTGCATGTCCAAAGCATTAACTGCGGGATTATTGCCTATGGCCATTACTTCCTGCACTAAAGAAGTCTTTGACGCTTTTTATTCTGATGAGCTGTCCAAAGGACTTTTTCACGGACATACATATACGGCAAATCCCCTGGCCTGTACCGCGGCCCTGGCCGGAATTGAATTACTAATTTCTGCTGAAATGCAGGAAAATATAAAGCGGGTTGCCAAATCGCATGAAGATTTTGCTGAAAAACTAAAGGACAATCCTAAAGTCAGAAATTTACGGGTTTTGGGAGTGATCCTGGCTTTTGAATTAAATGTAGAAATGGAACGCTATGGGAATCTGCGTAATAAGTTGTACGCCCACTTCATGGAAGAAGGTATATTTCTTCGCCCCCTGGGGAATACGATCTATATTTTAGCACCATATATTACTTCGAATCAACAACTTGTGGAAATTTACACCAGTATTGAAAGAGCCCTGGATAAATTTTAAATTCTAAGAATACTTTAGGTTTTTTGGATTCCAATTTTCTATACTTTAGGATAAGAATATTATTGAACGGTTACATGAAAAAACCTTTTTAAACAGGTTGAAGTTCTGGCTGCTGCTTCTTGCAGCAGAGCGGTCTTATCTATTTTCCGGACGATATAGAAATTTGAACTTATGATGCATCCCGATACTGAGGTCAGGTTTATTAATGACCAGATAGGTTATGGTGTGGTAGCCAAAAAATTGATTCCCCGGGGTACAATCACCTGGGTGAAGGATGATCTTGACCGGGTGCTAAGCACTACAGAGGTTGAAAGAATGCATCCCGAAATGCAAAAACAGGTAGATAAATATTCTTTTAGGAATAATAAGGGTCAGCTGGTATTATGTTGGGATCAGGCCAAATATGTGAATCACAGTTTTCATGCGAACTGTCTCTCTTCAGCATACGATTTTGAAGTAGCTGTGCGGGATATTCAGCCGGGAGAGCAGTTAACAGATGATTACGGTTACCTCAATGTTTCGGAACCGTTTAAGGCTGTTGATGAGGGTGCAGGAAGAGATACCGTATATCCCGATGATCTGCTCAAGTACCATGAGAAGTGGGACCGGCAGTTGCATGAAGCTTTTCAGGATTTTGAAAAGGTGCAGCAACCATTAATGGATCTGGTGCCGGCTGCTGTTCTGGAAAAAGTTACCTTAAGTTTAAAAAACAACGAGCCTCTTGATTCAATCCTGAACCTTTACTATAACGAAAAATAATTCTCTTTTTCACCCGAAAAAGTGGTTTTCAACCTTATTTTTGCCCAAAAGTAAAATTTGAAAACTCCTATCTCCATTACCTCTGTGGCCTCTGTTTCAGCGATTGGATCAGGGCCGGGAGAGATCTGGAAAAACTATAAAAACAATAATCACTTTCTTCAAAAACATAATTTTGAAGGGAATGACTCTTTTGGTGCTTTTTTGCCGGAGGAATTAAAGGAAGATTTGCTCAACATCAGGGCTCAAAAATCAGATTTTAAACAGGTAGATGATTCGGTCATATTTGCTGTACATGCTTCCCGCAGGGCGGTTGAGTCAGCGGGTTGGAAGAAAGGCAGTGACATTGGGATCAACATTGGCAGTTCAAGGGGAGCAACTGCTCTTTTTGAAAAACACCATAAAATGTATGTGGAAACAGGAAGGGTAGAAACTCTTGCCTCTCCCAGTACTACCCTTGGTAATATTTCCTCCTGGGTGGCACAGGACCTGCATAGCACCGGCCCTGAGATCTCCCATTCGGTTACCTGTTCTACAGGACTGCATGCCGTTTTGAATGGAGTTGCCTGGTTAAACTCTGGAATGGCAGATAAATTTCTTGCCGGGGGAAGTGAAGCTGCTTTAACTCCTTTCACTATAGCTCAGGTACAGGCAATGAAGATCAACGCGCGAAAAGATGCAGAATATCCCTGTCGTGCTCTGGACCTTGAAAAAAGGCAAAATTCGATGGTATTAGGGGAAGGGGCTGCAGTAGTATGCATGGAAGCCGGATTAAAGGATAATGCAGTCGCTTTAATTTCAGGCGTGGGGTATGCCACCGAAGTCTTAGAGCATCCTGTGTCTATTTCAGCCAATGGATCTGCTTTTCAAAAATCCATGAAGATGGCCATGGGGAGTCTGTCTCCAAATGAGATTGATGCTGTAGTTTTACATGCGCCGGGAACAATAAAGGGCGATCTTTCTGAAGTCAAGGCTATAAAGGCTGTTTTTGGAGATCAGCTTCCGGCTCTCACTACAAATAAATGGAAGTTGGGGCACACCTTTGGAGCTTCGGGACTGTTAAGTCTGGAGTTGGCTATTTTAATGCTAGAACATCAGGAGTTTATAACCGTACCGTACATTTCAGGCATACGCAAACCTGAAAAACTGAGGAATATACTGATAAATGCTATAGGTTTTGGAGGTAATGCAGTTTCGGTACTGGTAAGCCTTCCGTAGCCGGAATAGAAAACTTTTGTATTTAGCCTTTTAAAAAAAGGCTTTTGACTATTTTTGATATAAATTAATTTTCATGACAACAACTAGACATAACTGGACTAAGGAAGAGATTCTTGAAATATATAACAAACCATTTATGGACCTGCTTTACGAAGCAGCTTCTGTACACCGTCAAAATCACGATCCTAATACAGTGCAGGTGTCGACTTTGCTGTCAATAAAAACAGGAGGTTGCTCCGAAGATTGTGGCTATTGTCCCCAGGCTGCCAGGTATCATACAGATATCGAAGGAAATGATCTAATGAGCGTGAGCCAGGTAAAGGCGCAGGCATTGAGAGCGAAAGAAGCGGGAAGTTCCAGAGTATGCATGGGCGCGGCATGGAGGAATGTCAAAGACGGACAGGAATTTGATGATGTGCTTGAAATGGTTAGAACAATAAACCGCCTGGGAATGGAGGTTTGCTGCACATTAGGGATGATCACCGAAAATCAGGCGAAAAGACTTGCTGAAGCAGGTCTCTATGCCTATAATCATAATTTAGATTCTTCAGAAGAATACTATAAAGAAGTTATTTCTACCCGTGGTTATCAGGACAGGCTGGATACTATAGAAAACGTGAGAAAAACTGCTGTAACTGTTTGCAGCGGCGGAATCATTGGAATGGGGGAAAGTGCAGCAGATCGTGCAGGAATGTTGGTCGCGCTTTCAACATTAAATCCGCAGCCGGAATCTGTTCCCATTAATGCGCTGGTGGCTGTGGAAGGAACTCCTATGGAGGAACAGGAACCGGTTTCTATTTGGGAAATGGTGCGCATGATCGCCACCACCAGGATTGTAATGCCCGAAACTCAGGTGCGACTTTCTGCCGGAAGAACTCAAATGAGCAGGGAAGGACAGGCAATGTGTTTCTTTGCCGGAGCCAATTCTATTTTTGCCGGAGACAAATTGCTCACGACTCCAAACCCCGATGTGAATGAGGATATGGAGATGTTTAAAACTCTTGGTCTAAATCCTCAAAAGCCTTTTGTGAAGAAAGAACAGCCGGTAAGTGTTAATGCTGAAGAATCGCAGTATATGGCCTTAGGGGAAAAACCGAGATGGACCAGGCCCGGACATACCATTGAAAGAAATATGGCGGCGCAGCAGAAAAAGGCGCCAGGGCTTTAAGCTGGTTCGATTAACTGCAAAAAGGGAAAAATGAAAGAGAGACTTGACTTAGCAGAAATCCCGAGAGAAAAAAATATCTCCAAAGATGCTTTTTTGGAGAAGTACGTTAAACCTCAGAAGCCGGTGGTGATCGAGCAGTTGATCAAAGATTGGCCGGCCTATGAAAAATGGGATCTCAACTATATAAGAGAGATGGCGGGAGAAAAAACCGTACCTCTGTTTGACAGTAGAGAAAAAATTTCTTCCAAATACAAGTTTAATGAGCCGCATCTTCACATGAAGATGTCAGACTATCTTGATCTACTGGAAGAAGGTCCTACCAGTTACCGTATTTTTCTATATCATTTGCTCAGGGAAGTGCCTTCTCTACAAAAAGATTTTGACTATCCTAAAATAGGACTGCGCATTTTAAAGCAGATCCCTATGCTCTTTTTTGGGGGAGAAAATTCTAAGGTCTTTATGCATTATGACATAGATCTCGCTAATATCCTGCATTTCCATTTTCATGGAAAGAAGCGTTGCATCCTATTCCCCCCTTCAGAAACAAAAAATCTTTATAAAGTACCTCATGCCCTCATCACAAGGGAAGATATAGATTTCATGGAACCCGATTTTGAGAAATTTCCGGCGCTTAAAAAAGCCAAAGGAATGGTGACAGAGTTGGGGCACGGGGAAACGTTGTATATGCCCGAAGGTTACTGGCATCAAATGACCTATCTCACACCGGGATTTTCAATGAGCTTAAGGGCTGCACCAAGACATTTGCCTAACCTAAGCAAAGCTTTATACAACCTGTTCTTTATGCGGCATTTTGATAATGCGATGAGAAAATGGAAAGGTCAGGAATGGATTGATTATAAGAATCAACAGGCAGTGAAGAGAACAAACAAGAAGAATAGAATTGATACCTAGTTAGTGATTAAGGCTAACGGCGAAATAAAAGAAATATCAGGCAATCAATTCTTCTGAAACTTCAAAAACCAAAGAGCCTTCATAGCCCTTTCTAAGCAGATGATCCACCAGCTTTTTTTTCAATTTGAACTTATCGGTTTCAGAAAGCAGCGCCAGTTTTTTTTCGGCGAGGGAATATAAGGTGCTTCTGTAGTCATTTTCGTTTATCTCGGTCATTGCGAGTTTGATGAGTGGGGAGGAGATCTCACGAAGTTTAAGCTCCTGTTTGATCTTATGTCGGCCCCATTTTTTAATCCGGAATTTCCCCCTCACAAAACTCCGGGCAAAACGTTCCTCATTCAGAAAGTTCTCCTGCATAAGTTTAATGATGATCTCTTCCCTGGCAGCCGGGATCATACGCATTTCCACAAGCTTCTCTTCCACCTCCTTTTGAGAGCGATCTCTGTAGGCGCAATACTGCATGAGCTTTAAGGTAGCTTCCTTGACTGTATAAGATTTTCCCGATTCTTTATTCAAAGTTCAAGATTCAAAATTCAAAATTAAGCTTTTTTAAGAAGAGCCAGTTTTGGTCCTGGTTTCTAGAAGCGCAGCGATCTAAGATCTCAATACTCATATCTCACATCTCGATACTCACCAATAAAAAAACGCCTCCCAAATTAATGAAAGGCGTCTCTTAATGTTATTGAATCACTTCCCCGTCATTGTCGTGAAAGTGGTATTCAAGATACGTGTAAGCATCTCTTGGCACTATTTTAACCCACTTTTTATGGTCGAAGAACCACTTGGAGCGGGGTGATGGAAAACCTTTTGTTAAAAAGGCTGCTATAAAAGGATGCGCACTAAGGGTTATCTTTTTATAGTCTTTTTTAAGAAGCTTTTGCAGATCCTGTTGGATCCTGTTAACCAAAACAATAGGAGCTTCAATTTCTTCCCCATTTTTGTTGGGATTTTCCTCCCTTGTCTTGATATTCATTTCGGGTCGAACCCTTTGTCTGGTAATTTGTACCAGACCAAATTTACTTGGTGGCAAAATCTTGTGTTTTGCGCGGTCGTCACTCATCTCTTCTTTGAGATGGTCGTACAAAGCCTTTCTGTTTTCAGCTTTGTTCATATCTATGAAATCTACAACAATAATCCCTCCCATGTCGCGGAGGCGCAGCTGGCGGGCAATTTCGGTAGCACTAATGAGATTCACCTCAAGTGCTGTATCTTCCTGGTTCTTGGATTTGTTTGAGCGGTTTCCGCTATTCACGTCAATGACGTGCATAGCTTCTGTATGCTCAATGACCAGGTATGCCCCTTTGTTCATAGATACTGTGCGGCCAAAAGTAGTTTTGATCTGTCGTTCGATTCCAAATTTTTCGAAAATCGGAATATTTGAGTCGTACAATTTTACAATGGATTCTTTTTTTGGAGCGATCTCGCTCACATAATCTTTAATTTGTGTGTATAAAGCTTCATCGTCTACGCATATTGAGGTAAAAGAATCATTGAATACATCTCTTAAAATAGAAGATGCACGGTTTAATTCTCCCAACACTTTTGAGGGATGAGGTGCTTTGTACAGTTTTTTACACATTCCTGTCCAACGGCTCATTAAATTCTGAAGGTCGTTGTCGAGTTCTGCTACTTTTCTGCCTTCTGCTACGGTACGTACGATAATTCCAAAGCCTTTTGGTTTAATGCTTTTTACAAGTCGTTTAAGGCGGTCTTTTTCTTCTTTACTTTCTATCTTTTGAGAGACAGAAACACGGTTGGAAAAAGGCACCAGTACGATGTAACGGCCCGGGAGAGAAAGTTCTGAACTTATTCGGGGGCCTTTTGTGGAAATTGGCTCTTTTACTACCTGTACCAGTAGTGATTGATTTGATTTTAAGACATCGGCAATGCTTCCGTCTTTATCAATATCTTTTTCTAAAGGAAAATCCTTGAGGGTATAATCCTTTAATTTACCTGTGCTTACACGTTTTATGAACTTCAGCAAGGAAAGTATTTGCGGACCAAGGTCGTGATAATGCAAAAAAGCATCTTTCGTATAGCCTACATTTACAAAGCCGGCATTTAAACCGGGAACAGATTTTCTTACCTTGGCGATAAAAATATCACCTACGGCAAAATTACTGTCGTCTTCTTCCTTGTTCAGTTCTATTAGTTTTCCATCTTTTAATAAGGCAAAATCTACAGCAGAGGAACCGGTTCTAATAATTAACTCTTTGTTCACTCTAAATTGATTTTAATCCCAATGTAACACTGGGGTGGATTAAACAATAAAATTCACAGGGTTTTAAAATCCTGAAGAAATTTAAGTCCAGAACATTTCTGAATATAAATCTCGATTTCAAAGAACGTTTTAAATAAAAAAAGTAGTGTGAAAACTACTTCTTTTTCTTGTGACGGTTAGCTCTTGCTCTTTTTTTACGCTTGTGCGTCGCTACCTTATGTCTTTTTCTCTTTTTACCACTTGGCATAGTGTGAGTTTTTAATTAATAATTTATTTGGTACTGCCCCTAAGGGCAGTATGTTCTATTTTACTTCCACATTACTCTTAACGCCTTCAACAAATACTTTGGCCGGTTTAAAAGCGGGTATGTTATGTGCGGGGATCTTAATTGTAGTGTTTTTGGAAATATTTCTTCCTGTTTTTTCTGCTCTGGTTTTGATAATAAAGCTTCCAAATCCTCTAAGGTAAACATTATCACCAGCCTCTAATGAAGTTTTTACTTCTTCCATAAAGGTTTCCACAGTAGCCTGAACATCTCCTTTTTCCATTCCTAATTTTTCGGAGATTTTTGCCACGATATCTGCTTTCGTCATTTTCGTATGATTTATTAAATGGGGTTTGTAAATTTTCGAGGGGCAAATATATGAATTAAATTGGCAACTTTTCAATCCTAACCCATTAAATAGTAAGAGAATAAAGAATTATCATTGCATTAAAGATTTTGCCCGAATGAATTTCGCCAAAGAATTGATATGTTGGTATTTAGAGAACAAAAGAGATCTGCCCTGGAGAGCGACAAAAGACCCTTACGCCATATGGCTCAGTGAAATAATTCTTCAGCAAACCCGGGTTGAGCAGGGAAAACCATATTATTTTAAGTTTCTGGAAACCTATCCCGATGTTGTTAGTCTTGCAAATGCTTCCGAAGAAGAGGTGCTAAAACTATGGCAGGGTCTTGGCTATTATTCCCGGGCGAGGAATCTGCTTTTCACAGCGAGACATATAGCTTTTGACCTTGGTGGAAAATTTCCCGCTACCCATAAAGAACTTCTGAAATTAAAAGGAGTTGGAGATTATACAGCAAGCGCTATTGCATCTGTGTGCTTTAATGAAGCTGAAGCTGCGGTAGATGGAAACGTATTTCGCGTACTCTCCCGTATCTTTGGAATTGAAACTCCCACGAATTCCACAACCGGAATAAAACAATTCCGGCAACTGGCCCAGGAGCTGATCGACAAAAAAGATCCGGCTAATTTTAATCAGGCGCTTATCGAATTCGGATCTGAGTTATGCAAACCGCGGAATCCTCTTTGTAATAGCTGTCCGTTTGCTTCAGAATGTATCGCATTTAACCAGAACCGGATCAATGAACTTCCCGTAAAGCTAAAGAAGCTAAAGGTTCGAAAAAGACATTTCAATTACCTTGTTTTAATTTCCGAAGAAGGAGAAACAATCCTTAATCAAAGAAAAGGCAAAGGCATCTGGCAGGGATTGTATGAATTTCCTTTAGTAGAAACCCTTTCTGAAGCCGATGCAGAAAATCTTGTGCAGGAGGAGAATGTGCCGGAATACCTGAGCGCACCGCAAAAACTGGCTCTGTACAATGAAAAACCTATTGTACATAAACTTACGCATCAACATATCTACACCAAATTCTGGATCTGCAAAGTTGAAAGTCTGCCGGGGCAGGGGGTGAGCTTTGAAGAAGCAAATAAATTTCCGGTGCCGGTTTTAATCGGAAATTTTATTGATACCTTTGATCTTTAGCTCCTAAGAAATTCCCTGGTATTTTAACCTTTTTGGGAGGAGTAATTATTTACAATTTTTCCTATTTTTAAATTTATTAAAACTACAAGACATGACCGGAACCTTAAATAAAGTAATGCTGATTGGCCACACCGGAGATGATGTGAAAATGCACTATTTTGAAGGAGGAGGCTCTATTGGTCGTTTTCCCCTTGCTACGAATGAAGTGTATACCAATAAAACCAGTGGAGAACGGGTGACCAATACGGAGTGGCATAATATTGTAGTGCGAAATAAAGCCGCCGAAATCTGTGAAAAATACCTGAAAAAAGGTGATAAAGTTTATGTGGAAGGTCGCATAAAAACCAGGAAGTGGCAGGATGACAAAGGAAATGAAAGATATTCTACTGAAATATACTGTACAGATTTTACATTTTTGACACCAAAAGATTCAGGGAGTTCTGGAGAACAATCGGGATCTTCATACGGGCAGCAACAATCTCAGAATCAAAACCAGAATCAGCCCCGTCAGAATACGGCATCAAATCAATCTCCGGGTATTTCGCAGGAGGATGACGACGACCTGCCGTTCTAAGTTTAATTAAAAGCTAAACATTTGGATCCTGATCCTGCCAGTTTAATTCCTCTTTTTGTAGATAATTTTTCGCAGCTTTTTGGTGTAGTACTCACACTGCTCCTGCTTATTTCTTCTGCGCTCATTTCTGGTGCAGAGGTGGCATTCTTTTCTCTTACGCCTGCCGACTTTGAGGCCGAAGAGACCAAAAGGAGCGTAAAGGAACAGATCGTTATCGATCTTCTGGACAAGCCTAAGAAATTGTTGGCCACAATATTAGTAGCCAATAATATGATCAATATAGCCATAATCCTTCTGTTTGATAATCTCACAGACGCGGCATTTGAAAATATAGACACAGTGGTCATGGGAGTTGATCTTCAGTTTCTACTGGAGGTGGTTGTAGTCACTTTTCTGATTCTTCTTTTTGGAGAGATCCTCCCCAAAGTATACGCCAGCAGGAACAGGGTAGTATTTTCCCATTTTATGGCTTATCCTCTCAATTTCCTTGATAAGATTTTCTCCCCCCTAAGTATTCCAATGAGAGCCGTGACCCTAAGTATCCATGAGAGACTGGGTAATAAAAGCCTGGGGCTGAGTGTAGATCAATTATCACAGGCGCTTGAGTTGACGAGTCAGCATGATACTACCAAAGAGGAGCAAAAGATACTAAGAGGGATTGTCTCTTTTGGGAATACTGATACAAAGCAGGTAATGCGGCCGCGAATGGATATTTTCGCCCTTAACGAGAACCAGCCATATTCCGAAATTATTCCGGAGGTCATAGAAAACGGCTATTCCCGGATTCCTGTTTATAAGGATAATATTGACAATGTCACGGGTATTCTTTATGTAAAGGACCTTTTGCCATTCCTGGAGGAGGAAAATTATGAATGGACTTCTCTGCTCAGAGAGCCCTATTTCGTTCCTGAAAATAAAAAACTCGATGATCTGCTCAATGATTTCAAGAACAAGAAAAATCATCTGGCGATCGTTGTAGACGAATATGGTGGAACCAGCGGACTCATTTCTCTGGAAGATATCATAGAAGAAATTGTAGGAGATATAAGTGATGAATTCGATGACGAAGATCTCATATTTTCCAAGCTTGATGAAAACAACTACGTTTTTGAAGGGAAAACACCCTTAAAGGATTTTTACCGGGTGATAAAACTTGAAAATCCGGAATTGTTTGAAGAGAATAAGGGGGAAGCGGAAACTCTTGCAGGATTCCTTCTCGAGATCTCAGGGAATTTCCCGAAAAAGAATGATGTCATACTCTTTGACGCTTTTAGTTTTACCGTCGAAGCTGTGGATAAGAAAAGAATAAAACAAATAAAAGTGAATATTAAGGGGGTATGAAAAAGCTGATCTTTTTGCTTCTTTTAGGGGGATTATATTCCTGTGGAGATGAGGTACAGCCTAAACCAGGAGCTTATCTTGCTCTTGAATATCCTCTTCCGGTTTATGAATCCTATGACCCGGACTGTCCCTACAGTTTTGAAAAAAATATAATTGCCCGGGTAAAACCGGCTCGGGCAAGTCGGGATTGCTGGATAAATCTGGAATACGAAAGGCTTCGTGGAACTATCTTCATTACCTATCAGCCGGTGAGGAACAATCTGGATTCTTTACTTAGGGATGCCCAAAAATTACCTTTACAGCATACTATTAAAGCCGATGCCATAGAAGGTTCTTTATATAAAAATGACCTGCATCGTACTTATGGAATGTTTTATCAGGTTTCAGGTAATGCTGCTTCCCAGGCTCAGTTTTATCTCACAGACAGTGTGAAACACTTTTTAACGGGTTCTGTTTACTTTGAAGCTCAACCTAATTTTGATTCTATTCTTCCTGCTGCCGCCTACCTCAAAAGGGATATTCGCCATTTAATGGAGACTGTAGAGTGGGAATAAAATCTCTTTGTTTCCCTATTTTTGCGGCCTTAAAATCTCCACATGAGCAATGATAAACTTAAATGGATCTACCTCTGCCTGCTCGCTCTGGTTTGGGGAAGTTCCTTTATTTTGATTAAAAAAGGTTTGGTGGGGCTTACGCCGCTGCAGGTAGGATCACTTCGGAGCGTCTTCGCTGCTGTTTTTTTATTACTCATAGGTTTTAAAAGTTTAAGAAAGATAAAAGGTAAACAATGGATATGGATTACCTTTTCAGGCTTCTTTGGAACTTTCTTTCCTGCTTATTTATTTTCCTTTGCCGAGACAGAGATCGATAGTGCCATAGTATCTATCCTCAACTCCACAACTCCGTTACTCTCTATGATTGTAGGCATCCTGCTTTTTGAGGCCGCTTTTATAAAAAAGAAATTTATTGGTGTAATGATAGGTCTTGCCGGGACTACGGCTTTAATATGGAGTGGAGCACAGGTGAATCCAGATCAGAATTACTGGTATTCCCTGTTGGTGATACTGGCGTCCCTGTTTTATGGTTTCAACGCAAATGTGATCAAAAAACATCTTCAAACGCTTCCGGCGCTCTCCATTACCACGGGCAATTTTATTGTGATCCTAATCCCTGCGCTTGCTGTGCTGGCTTCGACAGGATTCTTTTCCGCAGAAGCCCTTACTGCTCCCCAGGTACCTTTAAGTTTACTTTATATCGGCCTTTTAGGTGTGGTGGGTACAGGTGCCGCCTTAATAGTTTTCAACAAATTAATACAAATCTCAGATCCTGTATTCTCTACTTCAGTAACTTATCTCGTGCCAATTGTAGCGCTGGGTTGGGGATTTTTGGACGGTGAAAAGTTTACTTTTTTTCAGATAATTTCAGGAGTTATTATCATCCTGGGAGTGTTAATTGTGAATAGCCGCCGAAGAAAATTGTAGATTCCATTTGGAATCCTTTTAACTTTAAATTAACTTTACTTTAAGTTAAACATCGGAAACCCTACTCCTATGAAAAAACGTTTATTTTTTGGTTTCGCCTTTTTTATAGGCTTTTTCCTTCTGGTCGCATGGCAATTCGCAGCGGCTGAACTTGCTGATCTTCAGAAAGAAGAACAGAATTCTGTAAAGGTGCAGGCAACTGAGTTAGCTTCGTCTGCTACAGATGACTCTCTATTTGTATAGTAAGATAACTCTTAGGGACAAAAGAAATTGTTAAGATATTTGCCATTTTTGAGTGGCAACTTTTGTTATTATATCATTAGTTCTGATTAAATCCAGAAGCCCTCATTAATTCCTGGGATTATTCATCGCGAAATACAATTAAGTTTTTTTTTAAACCGATATCCTCCAAAAGGCCTTTTCAACCTTGAACAATAAGGCTCAGTTTTTGGATTCTTTTCCCGCATCTATATCCATAAAAAAAACCGGCCTTTAAGCCGGTTCTTTTCTAAAGGCTATTCCAGTTATTCAAAATCGGCATCAGTTACTCCTTCATTTATTTTCACCTCCGATACTTCAAAGTTTAATGTCATTGGGCCCATTGTCTGGCTTAAGCTAAAGGGGAATTTCACTCCGTTAACTTCACGATAATCACTGTAAACAATAGGAATGGTCATCGTTTGTGGTCCTTGTTGCATAGTTTTTACCTGCTTGATCTTTAGACCGCTGTTCTTGCTGTAATAGTTGATGGTGTTCTCATCCATTTTTACGGCATAAGCTTCCTCACCATCAACGTCTTCCAATCCCTGCAGGCTTGCATTATCTGCAATTAGCTCGGGAAATGGATGAGCTTCGGCTTTGGCAGCAATAACCTGGTCTTCAGTGAAAGGAATTTTCTGTCCCTGTGCAGCAACGAAACCTGTAGCTCCATTGAAGATCTGTCTCTGGATAACATTACCTCCCATTCCAACTTCCTGGGAAGATTTTCCCGAAGCTGTCACTTTTGATTCAAGATCCATTTTTTGCCCCTGGATTTCAGCCTGAGCCATAATGTAAACCGATTCCACGTCTTCAACAGCCTCTTTGCCACCAATGGCTTTGATGTAGTCATTAAAGATCTTAGAAACAGTCACCGATGGATCCACACTCTTGTTGTAATCCGGTTTTTCGATTGCATTTGCGTATTTGTCAAAATACTTCACCGGAATATCTTTTCCATTGTAGGTAAGATTCTCTAAAGATTCGGCTACTTCACTTCCTTTGCCTACTACTACGATCCTCGCATTATCTGCCAGGTAGTATTTCTTTGCTACTCTTTGAATGTCATCTATAGTTACTGCATTGATCTTTTGCAGGTAAGTCTGATAAAAATTAGCGGGTAACTGATTGGTTTCAATGTTCAGAGCATACTGTGCTATTGTGGAAGGACGTTCTAAAGCCATTACGAAATCTCCCGTATACTTGGCCTTTGCGTTAGCCAACTCTTCTTGAGATACCTTTTCATTTCTAATTCTGTGTAACTCGTCAAGGAAGGCTACAACAGCCGAATCTGTTACTGCGTTACGAACGCTGGCACTAGCGACAAAACGGGCTACATATTTATCGTCTCCTGTGCTTGAATAGGCACCATAAGTATATCCCTTGTCTTCACGTAGATTAAGGAACAATCTTGCCTCTCCACCGCCACCAAGGATCTTGTTTGCGATTAGCACAGGGAAATAATCCGGATCTCCTTTTTTTAGCTGAATAGTGTTGGTTACCTGTACCTCACTCTGAACTGCGTTTGGAAAATCTACAAAGTTCACTTCTGTTTGAGGAACGTTTTTAGTTTCAGGAAGGTTGGTCTTTGGAAGCTCCTTTTTCTTCCAGGAACTAAAATTCTTCTCAACAAGTTTTTTGACTTCGGGAGTTTTTACGTCTCCAATCACAACCAGATATGCATTTTGAGGCACATAAAAGTTTTGATAGTACTGCTGAACATCGGCAAGAGTAAGATTTTCTACACTTTCTTTAGTTGTGAATTCTCCGTAAGGGTGGTTCTTCCCATAGCTAAGGGCGCTGCTTATTCTTCTTGCATTTGAAGCCACATCTTTCTCACTGCTCTTAAGATTTTCCAGACTGCGCTCCTTTTCAGTCTCAAACTGCTCCTGGTTAAGATCAGGGTTAAGAGCGCCCTGGGCCATTAATTCCAGTACCCGGGGAAAATATTTTGATAGAGTATTTGCTGAAGCTCCCCGTGAAAAGAAATTCAGGTTAGCTCCAAGGTAATCTACCTCTTCATTAAATTTCTCCTTGGGAATGCTCTTTGTGCCTTCGCCCAACATTGCTCCCATAAGAGAAGCTACGCCAGCTTTTTCACCTTCGGCATGAGGAGGATTATCCATAGTAAGAGTCATGGAAACCCTGGGTAATTTGTGGTTTTCAACTACCAGAACTTTCAGTCCGTTTTTAAGAGTAAAGGTTTCAGGTTTTCCCAGGTTGATCTCGGGGGCAGGACCTGCTTTCGGCTGTGTGCTGCGGTCAATTTGTTGAGCCTGTATTGCTGTAGTCGCAAGGAACAGTACTGCTAATGCTAATATTTTGTTCTTCATCTTGATCTTAAATTTTTATTGTTCAGAAGCCTCCGGAAGGTATTCCAGTTTTAAGCGCTGATTTGGATTTAGATATTTGTTGGCAACATCTCTTATCTCCTCCCGGGTAATGGATCTGTAAATGTCGATCTCTTCATTGATAAGATCAATATTGCCGTAAAGCTGGTGGTAAGTAGCAAGGGAACTTGCTATACCCGCAACACTGCTATTGGAGTTTACGTACCTGTTCTCGAATTTATTCTGTAGTTTTTCGTACTCTCTCTGGCTAATTAGCTCTGTCTGCAGTTTTTTGATTTCTTCATCTACTTCAGAAACAAGCGTGTCCAGCGAAGTTTCGCCCAATGGCAAACCGAATACAACATACTGACCATAATCTTCCTGGGCTATGTTGAAAGCGCCGATTTGAAGCGCCTGCTTCTGGTCGTCTACAAGTTTTTTGTAAAGTCGGGAAGATTTTCCATCAGAAAGTACAGATGAGATCATATCCAGTACATAAGCATCACGCTCCTTCATTGAAGGTGTTCTCCAGGCAAGGGCAATAGCGGGGATCTGAATATTTGGATCGTGATAAGTAGCCTCCATTTGCTGAGTAATTGGCTCCTCAACGAACTCTTCTTTTACAACAGGTTCGCCTCTAGGGATTTCACTAAAGTAGGCTTCTACCAGTTTTTTTGTTTTTTCAATATCAATATCCCCGGCTACAACAAGAGTAGCGTTGTTGGGTACATAGAATTTGTCGTTAAAAGCACGAAACTCTTCTAAAGTAGCTGCGTCAAGATGCTCCATTGAACCAATAGGAGACCATCTGTAAGGATGGTTCTTAAAAAGATTTTGCTTCACTGCAGTAAGGATATTTCCATAGGGAGCATTATCTATACGCAGTCTTTTTTCTTCTTTTACAACTTCGTTCTGGGTGTCGACTCCCTGCTGGTCGATTACCGGATGTAACATTCTTTCCGATTCCATCCATAATCCAAGTTCAAGCTGATTGGAAGGAAAATTTTCATAATAATAAGTCCGGTCATCAGATGTGGTAGCATTATTACTTCCACCATTAGAAGAAACGATTTTGAACCATTCTCCTTTTCCAATGTTTTCGGTTCCTTCAAAGAGCAAGTGTTCGAAGAAGTGGGCAAATCCGGTTCTTTCAGGATTCTCATCCTTTGAACCTACGTGATACATTACTGAAGTAGTTACTACCGGCGCCGTGTTATCCTGGTGCAGGATGACATCCAGACCGTTATCCAGGGAGTACTGAACAAATTCAACTTCCTGTGCGGTGGTGGTTACTCCCACAAACAAAGCAAAGGCAGCTAATTTAAGTTTGTTGATCATTATATAAAGGTTTAATATTAAATACGGTTATAGGTCTTTCGAAAATGAAATTTGTTACAGAATTTTTTTAAAAGGAGATGGTAGAGCTCGTCTGCTTCTAAATTAACAAGCTATTAAGGGATATTTCTTCATATTTTTTGGAAATTTATCAAAATCACTAAAACCAACTCCATGAAACGATCATCCGTTCCATTAATGTATGGAATATATATTGCCATTGCGTTGATTGCATATTTTTTACTGTTGTCCCTGTTTGGACTGCATACCAATCCCGCTTACAGTATATTTAATCTGGTAATAACAGGGGTGGGGATTTTTCTTGCCATTAAACATTACAAAGAAAAGAAAGGCGGAAAATTTAAATATCAAAAAGGATTTGTTGCCGGACTTATGGCAGGATTTATTGCGACTTTCTTGTTCACCGGATTCTTTGCTCTCTATACCAGCGAATTAAATCCGAATTTTCAGGATCAATTGATCACCATGTGGGAAACCGACTGGTTTGTGCCTATTGGAATGTTAATATTTTCGGTGGCCCTAATGGGTTTCGCTACCTCTCTTGTAGTTACTCTTGCCATAATGCAACTCTACAAACCTACCTGGAATACCTCTGAGGGAAAGAAACATACATATTAAATAAAGCCTTTGCAAATTAATTAATTAGGAGTATATTTGCACCCGCCTTGAAAAAAATCGGGGCGAGAAAGTAAACCCTTAATTAAATACGCTATGTACGCAATTGTAGAGATAGCAGGGCAGCAATTTAAAGTTGCAAAAGACCAGAAGGTATTTGTTCACAGGCTTGCAGGAGAAGAAGGAGACAGTGTTTCTTTCGATAAAGTTCTTCTTACAGGTGACGGTGATAACATTACCCTTGGCGCCCCAGCTATAGAAGGAGCTTTGGTTGATGCTAAGATCACCAGGCACTTAAAAGGAGACAAGGTAATTGTTTTCAAAAAGAAGAGAAGAAAAGGTTACCGTGTAAAGAATGGTCATCGCCAGTCTTTAACCGAAATTTCCATTGAAGGAATTTCTGTGAATGGTAAAAAAGCATCTTCAGCTAAAAAAGAGGAGCCAAAATCTGACAAAAAAGAGGAAGCTTCTAACAACGACCTTAATAACAACACGGTTGTTGAATTAAGAGAAATGGCTAAAGAAAAAGGGATTGAGGGTTACTCTTCAATGAAAAAAGCCGAATTAATAGCTGCTTTAAGCTAAAAGTTTAACAGTAAAAACGAAATAAAATGGCTCACAAAAAAGGAGTTGGTAGTTCCAAGAACGGTAGAGAATCTGAATCGAAACGCTTAGGTGTGAAGATCTTTGGAGGACAAGCTGCCGTAGCCGGAAACATCATCGTTAGACAAAGAGGTACTGCACACAATCCAGGTGAGAATGTGTATGCAGGAAAGGATCATACTTTACATGCCAGAGTAGATGGTATTGTAAAATTTACTAAAAAGAAAGACAATAAATCTTACGTTTCAATCGAACCGTTCCAGGCATAAGAGATTTCTTTTAGAGATATTAAAACCCTTCTGATTTTTCAGAAGGGTTTTTTTTATCTTTATAAGGAACCAACACGCTGAGGATATGGAATTTTTCACTATCTATTCTACAAGAGATGAACAGGAAGTATCCATCCTGAAAAATGTCTATGAGGAAGAAAAAATAGGTTACAGGATACTTGAGCCCGAAACTTCCGGAACTCATGAAGGACAGAAAAGAATTCAGGTGGCCGAAAAGGACCGGGAGAAGGCCCGGGAGCTCCTGGATCAAACAGGATTTCTGAGAGTAGATTCCCTTCACTCTCACAAACCGAGGAGAATGCCCGGAAAGAAATGGATCCTCATCTTTCTGGCGGCTTTGATCCTTGTGCTGGTGGCAATTCTCATAACCTGGTTCATGAATGTGGAATAGATAAATACTTGATCCAATATTTCCAAGGTTCTAACATGGGCTACAAGACTATTTTATATATTGACCGGCAGAACCAGCTCATTCTTCTGGAAACCATATTTAATCAATACAATATCAGGTATAGATTTCTGGATAAGTCTGCCAGACCCAATTTTCCATTGGGAGTCAGAGTGCAGGTAGAGGAGGGAGATCTCAAAAGGGCTCAGGCTTTATTAAAAGAACACGGCTTATTGCAGGAAACCGGGAATAAAGATGGGAGTGCCGTTTCAATGGCCCGCTTCTGGCTTTGGATGGTAATCACCCTGATTTTGCTTATAGTAATATCTGTAATAATTAAGGTCTGGTTGTTCTAGTTTTTAAAACAATCCGTAGAAAATTTCGAAAACTTTAGCATTTATATTTTTGCCTGAGAAGGTCAGAGTTTCCATTTTTTCTTTAATTTGATGTAACTAACTAAAATTAAATTAATTATGAGAAAATTACTTATGTGTTCAGTAATGTCACTAGCTTTTTTAAGTACCAGTTGTTTAGGCTCTTTTAGTGCCTGGAATGGCCTTAGAGACTGGAATGAAAATGTGGCCGACAATAAATTTGTAAATAATGCTATTTTCTGGGGATTGAATATTATTCCAATTTATCCTCTTTTCTATGCAGGGGATGTATTTATTTTTAATCTGGTGGAATTCTGGTCCGGTTCAAATCCCATTGCCATGAATGAAGGTGAAGTTGAGAAACAGCTTATCGAAAAGGAAGGGGTGACATATGAAATGATCGCCACTAAAAATGAGATCAATATTAAGGTGCTTTCTGGGGAGAGAGAAGGGAAGGAACTTAAAATGGTATTTGATCCTTCAGATAGCTCATGGAATGCTGTTAAAGACGGAAAGAAGATCAAGCTTTCCTCTTATGAGGAAGGATTTTACATCGTGTATTTGCCCGATGGAGAAGAAGTGAGGATCAATCATCACGCTTCAAAGGAAGAAGGTCTGGCCATTCTAAATGGAAAGATCGCTCTTTATGAAGAATGTATGTTGGCAAGTAGTAAATAACCGATTCATGTTCTTACAGAAAGCCTTCGGAATTTCCGGAGGCTTTTTTTGTGAAGGTGTATCTGTGATATTTTATTATCTTCCAACTCAATCAGTAAACTCTCATTATGAAATTTGTCACTATCTACAACAGTCCGGATTCTTTTAAGATTTCGATCATCCGGAATCTGCTCGAAGAAAATGGAATTCACTACCAAACTTCAGATATGGCGACAGACAGTGCCTCTGGCATTGCCGGTCTTGGTATTACAGGAATGCGGGTGCAGGTTACCGAAGATCAACAGGAGAAAGCCCGTGAATTGCTAAAAGCCCGTGGCTTTTCATAAAAAAATCCTCTTCAAAAATGTCATTTTTGAAGAGGATTTTTAAAGGTATAAGGTATAAGGTATAAGGTATAAGGAATAATGAATACAGGGCAGATTAAAAATCTCCTACTCAATACTCAATACTCAATACTCAATACTCAGTACTCAGTACTCAGTACTAATATCTATAGTATTCCGGTTTAAAAGGACCTTCTACGGTTACTCCGATATATTGGGCTTGTTCTTCGGTGAGTTCTGTTAATTCCACACCGATCTTTTCCAGGTGGAGTGCAGCTACCTTTTCATCCAGATGCTTCGGAAGCATGTAGACCTTATTCTCATATTGATCTGTATTCTTCCATAGTTCGATTTGAGCTAAAGTCTGGTTCGTAAAGGAATTACTCATTACAAAACTTGGGTGTCCTGTAGCGCAGCCAAGGTTTACAAGGCGGCCTTCAGCCAAAAGAATAATATCCTTACCATCGATAGTATATTTATCTACCTGAGGTTTGATCTCATTTTTAGTGTTCCCGTAGTTTTCATTTAACCAGGCTACCTGGATTTCGTTATCGAAATGGCCAATGTTGGCGACAATGGTCTTATCCTTCATGGCCTTAAAATGTTCTGCGCGAACTATATCTTTATTGCCTGTAGTGGTGATCACGATGTCTGCTTTTGGAAGAACAGTTTCAAGTTTTTTAACTTCAAACCCGTCCATTGCAGCCTGTAAGGCACAAATAGGATCAATTTCTGTAACGGTCACGATAGAACCTGCTCCTCTAAAGGAAGCAGCAGTACCTTTACCTACGTCTCCATAACCACATACTACAACTCTCTTTCCGGCGAGCATCACATCTGTAGCGCGACGAATCGCATCAACAGCACTCTCTCTACAACCGTACTTATTATCGAATTTAGACTTGGTCACAGAATCGTTAACATTGATCGCAGGCATTGGAAGCGTTCCATTTTTCATGCGCTCATAAAGCCTGTGCACTCCGGTAGTGGTTTCTTCGGAAAGACCTTTAATTCCTTCGGCCAGTTCAGGATATTTATCCAGTACCATATTAGTAAGGTCACCTCCATCATCAAGGATCATGTTAAGTGGCTTACGCTCTTCTCCAAAGAAAAGGGTTTGCTCTATACACCAGTCAAACTCTTCGGCGGTCATTCCTTTCCAGGCATACACCGGAATACCCGCAGCAGCAATTGCAGCTGCAGCCTGATCCTGTGTAGAGAAAATATTGCATGAACTCCAGGTGACTTCTGCTCCAAGAGCGACCAAAGTTTCAATTAAAACTGCAGTTTGGATGGTCATGTGAAGGCATCCTGCGATTCTTGCACCCTTTAAAGGCTGCTCTGCTCCATATTCCTCACGCAGTGACATAAGACCCGGCATTTCGGCCTCGGCCAGTTCTATTTCTTTTCTCCCCCAGTCTGCAAGGGAAATATCTTTAACTTTATACTTGGTATAAGGTACCGTTTTCGTTGACATATTGTTATATTTGATTACAGTTTTAAGAAGTGCAAAAGTACAGAATATCTAAGAGTTTTTTATGCCCCTTTACAAAAGAATAACAATAAATCCTGCAACTAATGTCCTCATTTGGAAGATAGAAGAGTCATTGGAGAGTCTGAGTGATGGGATTGATTTGACTCCACACTGCAGGAAAAGAGTGGACGGCATGAAAAGCGAACTCCACAGGCGGGGTTTTATGAGCGTAAGACACCTGCTGGCCGAAGCGGGATATACAGATCATGACCTCTACTATGATGAGGCGGGAAAACCTCACCTCAGGGACGGTAAATGTATTTCCATTACTCATTCCTTTAATTTTTCCGGAATTATCATTAGCGATCGGGAAGTGGGGATAGACATTGAAAAACAAAGGGATAAGATCCTGTTGATCGCGCATAAATTCACTCCCATTGAAGAATATCGTACTCTTGCAAATTTTGATGCTCTTATTAGAAAACTCACTATTGTATGGGGGGCAAAAGAGGCCGTTTACAAACTATATGCGCAGCCGAAAGTGAGCTTTTTGCAGCATATTAATATCACCGACTTCGATTTTGATCAAAACCGAACTACGGGTAAGATCACCTTTAACGGCAAAACGAGCTGGTATGAATTTGAATTCCTGGAATTTGAAGGTTTTACCTGTGTATATACCTTGAAAAAAATGGATACACCTTCTTAATGGAGATGGTGCTACAGGATATTAAAGGAAAAGCAACGGAAGGCATAAAAATGCTCGCAGTTCTTATTGATCCTGAAAAATTTGATCGCCAAAGCACAAAAGAGTTTCTACGGAAGATCCCTGCGATAACAACCCATATTTTTATTGGCGGCAGCACTGCTACTGCAGAAGAGCTTCAGTCCTGTGTTGTTTCAGTCAAGGCTGAAACCGGTCTTCCGGTTGTTTTGTTTCCCGGTGACCATCAACAAATATCGGCTGCGGCAGATGCTTTACTCTTTCTAAGCCTGTTATCGGGAAGAAATCCAGAATATCTGATTGGTCAGCAGCTGCGGTCGGTCCCGGTAATACGCAGCACTCAGCTGGAAGTAATACCCACGGCCTATCTTCTCATTGATGGGGGAAAGGTATGTGCGGTACAAAAAGTGAGCGGCACTAAACCGCTTTGCCAAAATGAGCCGCAGGTAATAGTAGATACAGCCCTGGCAGGAAAGTTTTCCGGGAAACAGCTTATCTACCTCGAGGCCGGTAGCGGCGCCATAAATCCTGTTGCTCCCGGAATTATAAAAGCGGTCAAAGAGGCCACAGGACTTCCGGTAGTTGTGGGTGGAGGAATAAAAAATACTCATCAATTGGAGGCGGCATATAAAGCAGGTGCGGCAATGGTAGTAATTGGTACAGCCTTCGAAAACGGTTCATTTTTCCTGTAAAATCCTTCAGAAGGAGCAAAATTTTCCAAAAAGTCCTTTTTTACGTCCTAATCTTCCTAATTTTGAGGAGACAAAAACTAAAAACATGCAAATTTCTGTAGAACTTGCGCTCACTCCGCTTCAGGATGACTTTGAAGCACCTATCAAAGCTTTTATTAAGAAACTCCGAAGTTCGGGATTAACGGTAATGGAAAATCCGCTGAGCACCCAGGTGTATGGTGAATATGATAAGGTGATGGAATTCCTTACGGAAGAAGTAAAAGAAACTTTTCAGGCTTCAGATCATGTGTTGCTAAGTATGAAAATTGTGAAAGGAAACAGAAGCGACTATGCAGCCGATTTTTGATTTCTTTTTTCAACAGTATTCAGATTATCCTACACTTTTTATTATCCTGGAGATCATTGCGGTGATCTTCGGCTTTCTTTCTGTCTGGTTCTCGAAACAGGAAAATATCCTGGTCTATCCCACGGGTATAATAAGTACGGCAATATTTGTTTACCTCCTGTGGCAATGGGAACTCCTGGGAGACATGATGATCAACTTCTACTACTTTAGCATGAGCATTTATGGATGGTATGTATGGACAAGGAAGGTTGACGCCATTCATTTTATTCCCATAACAAAGGCTACTCAAAAAGAGCATTTTTGGAGCCTCTTAATTTTTGTGCTTACATTGCTGTTCACTTTTGGGGTCTATGATTATTTTGACAAGTGGGATAACTGGACTGCATATGTTGATACTGTAACCACCGCAATTTTCTTTGTTGGAATGTGGTTAATGGCAAAGAAAAAACTTGAAAACTGGATCTACTGGATCGTGGGAGACATTATTTCTGTTCCGCTATACTTCTATAAGGGTCTTACATTTACAAGTTTTCAATACCTGCTTTTTACAATTATAGCAGTTTATGGATATAAAACATGGAAGAAGAGCTTGAGCAGCGGCGGTCACGTGACCTCTTAAAAATTGTGCTTTTTGGTCCCGAATCCACGGGGAAAACCACTCTGGCAAGAATGCTGGCAAAACACTATGAAACCCGGTGGGTACCCGAATATATGCGGGAGTACCTGCAGCTAAAGTGGGATGAGGAAAGAAAAGCCTGTGAACCTCATGATCTAATGCACATTGCAAAGGGGCAGATGAGTCTTGAGAACAAAGAAGCAGCAGTGGCTAACGAGCTCCTTTTTTGCGATACCAATCTTCTGGAACTGGTGGTTTATTCCAAGGCTTACTACAACGAATTTGTAGAACCTTTACTTCTTAAACATGCGTTAAAGGCTCAATATGATCTCTATTTTTTAACGTATATTGACGTTCCCTGGGTTGAAGACGATCTGCGCGACCGGCCCCTGCAGCGGGATATGATGTTTGCCAGATTCAAAAATACCCTTGATGAAAATGATTTGCCCTACCGGGTGTTGCGTGGAAACCTGCAACAGCGGTTTCAGGCAGCTATCAGGATTATTGACGAATTAAAAAATAAACAAATTGAACTTTAGCGAAAAGGATATCTCACAGATCCAAAAAAAAGGAATCACTCCCGAAAAAGTACAACAGCAAATAGAAATTTTTAGAAGAGGCAATGTAGTGGTCAATATCAGGGAGGCGGCCACCGTAAAAAACGGAATTCAGGTCATTTCTGAAGATGACCGTAAAAAACTTTCAGAGTATTACGACTCCCGCAGGGATGGTTTGGGAATAATCAAATTTGTTCCTGCCTCGGGTGCCGCCACCCGAATGTTTAAGGCATTCTACAACCTGCTCAGGGAATTTGATCCCGGTAATGATTCTTTAGAAGACTATATCGACCGTAAAAATGACAGAAACCTTGAAGTGTTTTTTGGCAGGATAAAAGATCTCCCATTTTATGAAAGCTTAATAGAAAGAATTTCCCGGACAGAAAAAGACTTTGAGAATCTTTCTGAAGATCAAAAGAATTACCTTTTTGTGAAATATATGCTTGAGGAAGATGGTCTCAACCTGGGTGACCAGCCAAAGGGACTGGTGCCGTTCCACAAATATGGAGATCATCTTGCTACTGCCGTGGAAGAGCATCTCGTAGAGGCTGTAGATTATGCTGCCTCCAATAAGAAGGTGCGTGTACATTTCACAGTTTCTGAAGAGCACAGGGAAAAATTTGAACAGGAGGTTAAAGAGGTGGTGCCACGGCTTCAGAAAGAAACCGGGCATAATTTTGAGGTCACCTATTCATACCAGGATCCAAAAACCGATACTGTTGCGGTTACAAAGGAAAATGAACCTTTCAGGGATGAAAACGGCGAAATATTTTTCAGGCCCGGTGGGCATGGGGCATTGATCAGGAACCTGAACGACCAGGATGCGGACCTCGTTTTTATCAAAAATATTGACAACGTGGTTACTCCGCGCAATCGGGAACTCTTGGCATCCTATAAGAGGATGTTAGCCGGTAAGTTGCTTGGACTACAGGAGAAGAGTTTTAAATATTTGAAGGAGCTTGAAACTGAAACCCGGGATGAGCAACTTCAGCAAATGGTGCATTTTCTTCAGGAGGAACTCAATGCCGGTTTAAGTATAAATTTTGACGAACTTCAAAAAGAGGAGAAAACAGCTACTATAAAAAAACTCCTTAACCGTCCCATCAGAGTTTGTGGAATGGTGAAAAACGAGGGAGAGCCCGGAGGTGGTCCTTTCTGGGTCACTCATAAAAATGGAGAGATATCTCTTCAGATTGTAGAAAGTTCTCAAATAGACCACGAAAACTATCAGCAAAGTAAAATTGCACAGGAGGCCACGCATTTTAATCCGGTAGACATAGTTAGTTCTTTTAAAAACTACATGGGAGAAAAATTTGATCTTTCAGAATTTATAGACGAGGAAACCAGCTTTATTGCCGGTAAAACAAAAGACGGAAAAGAACTAAAAGCCCTTGAACTTCCCGGCCTGTGGAATGGAGCTATGGCTGGATGGAATACTGTGTTTGTTGAAGTTCCGGTTGAAACCTTCAATCCGGTAAAAACAGTGGCAGATCTTCTTAAACCTTCACATCAGGTAAAATAAGTGGATGAAAAACAGCTCATACAGGAAGCTGATTATAAAGCGGTAAGGAGTTCGGGTGCAGGAGGACAAAATGTGAATAAGGTTGCCTCTAAGGTCGAGCTCCACTTTATGCTTCAGGATTCCCTCGGGCTTTCTGAAGAAGAAAAAGAGAGAATTGCCGGGAAACTCCAGTCCCGTATTACCAATTCCGGGGAACTTATTCTTCAATGTGACGAATCCAGAAGTCAGCACAAGAATAAAGAAATTGTCACTCAAAGATTTCTTGATCTTATTAAAGAGTCTCTTAAAAAACCTAAGCCCCGAAAGAAAACTAAACCTTCAAAAGCTGCAAAACTGAAGCGGCTAAGGGAGAAAAAGAAGCTTTCAAAAAAGAAATCTTCCCGAAAAGATCCTTTAAAAGAGTAAGATCTGGGGAAAATTTCTACATAAATCTGGGGAAAAGATTTCCCGTTCTACGCATTTTCATTTCTAAAATAAAAGTTAATCCCTTTGTTTTACAGGGGTTTGAATGTAAAGGTGAAAAAATGGCTCACTTTTTCCAATAGTATTCTCAAACAAACGAACTAAAACAAATTAAACTTTTAAAACTTAGAACTATGAAAAAGATATGTCTTAGCGTAGTAGCAGCATCAGCAATGTTATTTTCAGCTCAAACCATTTCCGCCCAGGAGGTAGCACAGGTTGAAGTTGATGCAACTGTAGAACAGCGAGTACAGGATGATTTCAGGCAAATTGAAATTCAGGAATTACCTGCTGAGGTACAACAGGCCGTAGAACGTGACTTTGCCGGTGCTACAATCGCAGAAGCTCATGTAAAGGAACATGAAGGAGAACAAAAATTCAAACTTAAGGTAACTACTGCCGAAGGGGAGGAAAAAGAGCTTTATGCAGATGCCCAGGGAAACTGGATTGATAAAGACAAAAAGAAAGATAAGGCTTACGATGAGAAGTAGTCTTTAGATTGTACACCCTAACTAGGAGAAACCGACTCCTGGTGGCAGTATCACCGTCGGGACATGTGTTAGATTAATTGTTTTTCACCAACAGGAGAGCAATACCGGTGAACTGTAAAACGGAGGATATTTTACCCAAAAGGGAAAATTGTCGAAAAGGGAGCTATTTTTTATAGCTCCCTTTTTTTATGCTTATTTTTGGTTTTTAAGGGGCATAAAACTCTAATTTTGTCAATAATTTCTAACACCCTATGGCTAAAATTCTTTTAGTTGAAGATGATGTGGCATTTTGCACCATGCTCAAAACCTTTCTGGTCAAAAAAGACTGTGAAGTAGATGCTGTATACACTGCAACAGAAGCACTAAATCTTGTAGCGAAAAAGAAATATGATGTGGTAATTTCTGATGTACGTCTTCCCGACAAGGAGGGGCTGGAAATCCTGCAGGCAATAAATAAAAAAGGTGAAAGAACCGGGGTGATCATGATGACCAGCTACGCCGAAATAAGTATGGCTGTAAATGCGATCAAGGAAGGGGCTTTAGATTATATCGCCAAGCCATTCCATCCTGAGGTAATCATGAAAGCTATTAATGAGGCCTTGCAGGATGAAGGGAATGTACCTGCGGTAAGAACTGCCAAAGCACAGCCGACAAAAATAGAAGATACTTATATCAAAGGAGGAAGCGAGGCTTCTGCAAAACTGAATAATTATATCGAGCTTGTCGCTCCTACCAATATGTCTGTTCTCATAATGGGAGAGAGTGGAACAGGAAAGGAGCAGATCGCAAAAAGTATTCACGATAAGAGTAAAAGAAATTCTGCTCCATTTATCGCAGTAGATTGCGGCGCCATTCCCAGGGAGTTGGCATCAAGTGAATTTTTTGGGCATGTTAAAGGCTCATTTACCGGAGCGGTAAATAATAAAACCGGGCATTTCGAAGCGGCTAATGGTGGTACGATATTCCTGGACGAAATAGGAAACCTTAATTACGAATTGCAGGTGCAGCTGTTACGTGCTCTGCAGGAGCGTAAGGTGAAGCCGGTGGGGAGTAATGAAGAGATCAATGTAAACATTCGGGTAATTGCAGCAACAAATGAGGACCTGTTCGCTTTGGTTAAAAAAGGTGAATTCAGGGAAGATCTCTATCACCGGCTGAATGAATTTTCTATAAAAGTACCTTCTCTTAAAGACAGGGATGAAGATCTAATGATCTTTGCAAATTACTTTCTTGATAGTGCCAATAAGGAACTTGAAAAAGATATAACCGGGTTTTCTGAAAAAACCATAGCTGCATTTAAGTCTTATCACTGGCCGGGAAATCTTAGGGAGCTTAAAAATGTGGTAAAAAGGGCGGTGCTTCTTTCTGAAACAGAATACATCTCTTCCACCTGTTTGCCTGCCGAAGTTCTTGCTGCCAGGGAAGAACAGAAAGAAGAGCAACACTTTAGCCTTTTCAAGAGTAAAAATGAACAGGAACTGATCCTTGATGCTCTGGAAAAAACCCACGGTAATAAAAGTAAAGCTGCACGAATGCTTTCCATCGACAGGAAAACACTTTACAATAAACTGAAGCAGTACGGGATCAAGCTTTAATTTCCTTTTGTAATTGCGTTAGCAGATTGTTTATCTCTCCAATAAGCTGCTTCACATTAACTTCTTGCTGTTTTTTGCTTTCAGCAGTTTCCAGAACAGCTAGTTTGCTTATTATATGCGGGACTTGTAGTTGCCTGAACATTGGTAGCATCTTATGAGCAACGGCAGAAATCTTCTTTTTTTCAGCTTTTTTATGGGCAAGTTCCAGCGCCAGAAGATTTGACCTGGTGCTTTCTATAAAAGCGGTAAGAATGGCATCCATGGCTTCAGTATCATCTCCTGCAAAATTTCTTATTTCATTAAGGCTGTAATCTTTGTCCGGATCTTTGGAAACAGGAGCGGGAGCGGCTACATTGGCTAATTTTATGTTGAGCAGATCCCCAATGATCTGCAGTAATTTCTGCGAGGAATAAGGTTTTAAAAGGCTACCGCGAAATCCCATTTTGAGGTATTCTGCAGGACTTATGTTAGGCTGCCCCGAAAGCGCAACTACAGGCAGGTGTTGTAATTTGGGATCATCATTGATTTTTCTCAGAAGCTCGAATCCATCCATCTTAGGCATCTGAATGTCTGTAAGCACAAGGTCTGCTTCTGCATTCTTTAGCTTCTCAAGCGCCTCCCTGCCATTTTTTGCAGTGCGAAATGACATGCCTGTACTCCTGATGAGTTCTTTTAAGAGTCCCAGTTGAGCCGGTTCATCATCGACTATTAAGACACTGAGTTTCTCCGGATCCTTTATCTGTACAGCTGTGCCGGGACCGGGTGTTTCGTTCTGGGCTGCATAATCCACAGGAATTTCCAGCAGGAAGGTGCTGCCTTTTCCGGGTTCACTTTCAAGGCTGATCCTTCCCTGTAAAAGATCAGTTAATTTTTTGCTGATTGCCAATCCGAGACCTGTACCTCCATAGCGTTTCTCAATGCTGTTGTCCTCCTGTGAAAATTCTTCAAAAACACGTTCTTTCCTGGATTCGGAAATTCCAATACCGGTGTCTTTTACTTCAATACATAGCACAGGATTATGTTTCGACTCCCGCAGCCAGGCCCGCACCTTCACACTGCCTTCGGGTGTAAATTTACAGGCATTACTTACCAGATTTGTGAGGATCTGTTTGATCCTGAAAGGGTCTGTGATCACTGGTCTATCCAGTTCATTAGCTACTTCTGTGATTACCTCTACTTCCCGCGGCTTTTCGGGAGGTACTGCATTTTCAACTGTTTCCTCGATCAAATTCTTCGGATTGAAGGCCAGCTCCTCAATAGACATTTTTCCGGCTTCAAGTCGCGAGAGGTCCAGCAGGTCGTTTACGAGGTGTAACAGGTAATCTGAAGATTTCTTGAGCTGCCGCAGGTAACGGTTCTGTGATTTGTTCAGTCCACTCTTTTCTAGCAAACCCGTATAGCCAATTACAGAGTTTAGAGGGGATCTAAGGTCGTGTGTAACAGTATTCATAAATTGTTCCCGGCTGGAGAGCAGGGATTCGGCATAAGTTTTTGCTGCTTCAAGTTCCTTACGGTAACGCTGACTTTTTATTACATCCTGGGTAACGAGAAAAACAAAAGTGAGAATTACAATGAGACTGGCGGCTCCAAGAAATCCTATGATCCGTGAGGTTTCTTCTACTGTATTCTGCCAGGCTGCTACCTGGTCAAGAGAGGCAAGTCTCTCTTCTGTTTCCAGGGTTGAAAAAAGGATTCTCAATCTACTGTTTAATTCCACTTCATTTGCCAGCAGCTGATCTTCCTGTGCTCTGAGAGCAGCCCTGTATCTTCTTTCCCTCGTCTCCAGCTGACTCAAAACTGTTTTAACCGAATTGACCAGGGAATCTATAGTGATCCCGGGAGGTTCCGGGTTTTCGGCATCTGAATATTGAAGCAGTTTTATTAGCAGCTGGCGTTGATGAGGTTGTAAGTCCTTGAAACGCTGCTCGTAATTTCTTCTTTCGAAATTTTCATCTACCCTTTGCAGTTCATTCAGTACGCGGGCATAATAACTCTCGGTCTCTCCCAATGCTCTAAGTTCGAGAAGTTCCTTGAGGTTTTCAGTTTTACGGGATAAAAGCACGTTGATACTGTCAATCTCCTGGTCCAGGGAACTATCAGTGCGAAAATTTTGGAGGGAAGCCAGGGTAGTCTTAATAGAATCTATTTTTTGTGTATAAGTATCCAGCCCCTCGATATCTCCGGTTTGGATCAACTGGCGGCTAAGGCTTTCCGCTTCATATAATTTGGTGGCAGCATCTCCCACCAGCAGGAGTTTTTGATTTCCGGAGGCACTTCTTCCGGTCATGCTTGCATAATCAATTACCTGATTATAAATAAACCATACCGCAAGTCCCATAAGAACCGTAAGTAGAAGATAACCGGCAAATACCGTGAACGTTATAGAAGACCTTTTCTTAGCCATAATTAACCTGATTCTGTAAAATTAAAAGCTTTCTTTTCCAAACCTTCAAAAATTAGGTTAAATCAAAAAAAAGCTCTTACCTTTGCCGCGTCTCAAAGGGGTGCCTACTTCGGTGAAAGCCGTAGGAAGCTGAGATCATACCCAAAGAACCTGGGCAGGTAATGCTGCCAAGGGAAAGATGCAAAAACAGCATCTTGCAAGTATAGCACTCCTGTTAACCGCTAATGGTTATCAGGATTTTTTATTTTATAACAACAGGAATAACAGCCCCTTTTATTCGTAACCATTTTTTACGAATGAAACATGTTTTCTTAATTTTCAGTTTTTTACTTGCCGCAGGTAGCGGTTATTCACAGGAATTCCAGGTGTCGGGAACAGTGACAGATGGCGGAACGCCTCTTGCCGGTGTGCTCGTACGACCCGATGGCAGTTCCCGCTTTACTCAAACCAATGCTCAGGGTAATTATGAGCTTCAGTTGAAAGAGGGAGTACATCATCTTATTTTTTCTTTCGGGAACCAAAAGAGAATAAGGATTGACCTCTCTGAAGATCTTGTACTCAATGTTGACATGAGCGATGCACAGGAAGTGCTGGATGAGGTATTTCTTTCAGCAGTTCGTGTAACTGCAGCCTCTCCCATTACCTACAGCAATCTTACCAATGAGGAGATCGAGGATCGCAACCTGGGACAGGACATTCCTACTTTAATGCAATATATGCCTAATGTGGTTACTACCAGCGACGCCGGTGCGGGAATTGGTTATAGCAGCATCAGGGTAAGAGGTACAGAAGCCCGGGGAATTAATGTCACCATCAACGGAGTTCCCTATAATGATGCCGAAAGCCAGGGAACCTTCTGGGTCAACCTGGGAGATTTCGCGTCATCTGTTGAAGACCTTCAGCTGCAACGAGGGGTGGGAACCTCAACAAACGGGGCCGGCGCATTTGGAGCAAGTCTGAATATACTAACTGACAGATATAACTATGCTCCTTCTGCAGAGATTGCTAACAGTTTTGGATCCTATAATACCCGAAAGCACACTGTTAAATTCAGCACCGGAATTTTTGATGACCACTGGGAATTCTCCGGAAGAGCCTCTGTGATCAAAAGTGACGGATATATAGATCGTGCCTCTTCAGATTTAAAATCTTATTTCTTCCAGGGATCTTACGTGGGAGAAACCAGTTTGATAAAAGCCCTCACCTTTGGCGGAAGCGAAGTAACTTACCAGGCCTGGGATGGGATAGATGCAGATCAACTACAGGAAAACCGGAGATTTAATCCTGCCGGGGCTTATGAAGACAACGATGGGAATTTACAGTTTTACGACAATCATGTTGATGATTATAAGCAGGATCATTTCCAGTTACTGTGGAATGAGAGGTATGGTGGCGGCTGGTCATCCAACCTTGCCCTTCATTATACCTATGGAAGAGGATTTTATGAGTCCTACCGGGCAAATCGTAGACTCACCCAATATGGGCTGGAACCATTTGTAGCTAATGGTGAGGAAATCACCCGAAGTGACCTGGTTACCCAAAAATGGCTGGTCAATGATTTCTACGGAACCACTTTTAATGTGCAATATGATACAGATAATCTGGAGCTAATTCTTGGTGGCGCCTGGAATAACTATGAAGGAGACCATTTTGGAGAAATCATTTATACCCGTTTTGCGCCCAGTTTGCCATTGCAGCGTTATTACGACAACTCATCTCAAAAAAGTGATTTTAATGTGTATGGGAAGGCAACCGTGGCAGTTTCAGAAGCACTTAGCCTTTATGGAGATCTTCAGTTAAGAAGGATACATTATGAAGTTGACGGGGTGGAGGAAGAAAATATTCCTTTTATTGTTGATGACACACATACGTTCTTCAATCCTAAAGCCGGACTGACCTATAAATTTTCAGAAAACAACAGGCTCTATTTTTCATTTGCCAGGGCACACCGGGAGCCAAACCGTACAGATTATGAAGCGGGAAATCCAGAACCCGAGGAGCTGAATGATTATGAATTGGGCTGGAGATTTTTGTCGGGGAACTTTCAGCTTAATTCAAACCTGTATTATATGGACTACCGCAATCAGCTGGTGCTTACGGGAGAGCTGAATGATGTGGGGGCCCCCATAAGGAGAAACAGCGGGAACAGCTACAGGCTGGGTCTTGAATTGGATGCCGTAGTAGTATTACATCCAAAATTCAGCTGGAGACCTAATGTCGCAATCAGCCGGAATAAAAATGATGACTGGTTCGCAAGCTGGGATGGAGAACTGCAAAGCTTTGGTAAAACAGATATCTCATATTCTCCGGGAGTAGTGGCCGGAAATATTCTTGAATACAGGCCCGTTGATGGGCTGGAGCTTAAATTCCTTACAAAATATGTGGGAGAGCAGTATATGAGTAACCTGCAGAATGAAGAAGCGCGTCTGGACAGCTATTTTGTAAATGACTTTAATGTGCAGTACACCTGGAGATCGGCACCTGTGTTTAAGGAAGTGGTTCTTACAGGCCTTATCAATAACATATTTAGTGAAGAATATGTGTCTAACGGGTACTACTACACTTACGATTATGAAGGGGTGACCTATGATGGTGCAGGATATTATCCGCAGGCCACCCGAAATTTCCTGGTAGGGATGACCCTGAAATTCTAAAGAAGATTCAAAAAAGGCATTTTAGGAACCTCTCCTCAAATGCCTTTTCTTTTTAATGTCTTAATTCGAGATCTGCAATACATTTCCTGTTCTGCGGGTGCGGTAAGGCTTAAGAGTGTAAGTTCCCTCCCCTGCAATTTGCTGTCCCGTGATGATGTCGTATTTATTTCCGTCGCAGGAGCAGCTTGCTTCAGTACCGTTTACCGTAAGGCTCGAACAGGCCTGGGGGACATGATTTGGATCTGTAAGTTCAAAAGCTAGGTATTGATCGTTGTTTAAATTAAAAATGACAATTCCATTTATTCCGTAATTTCTGGTGATATATTTATTTCCCGGAAAATTAAGTTGGTTGTATTCCGGCAGGCTTAGATCCATATTAACCGAGAAATTCAGGTTAGGAAGGTATGGGTTCTGACGCAGGTCATCGTCAGATGAGCATGCCAAACAGGTTAAGACCAGGAGTAAAAGAGGTAAAATATGCTTCATATCAGGTTTTGCCAAAGCTACGTGATTCTAATTGTACTGGATATTTTAATTTACTATATTTGTGTAAATCCCGTCGGCGAATGGGATTTTTTCTATTTATATAAACGATGAAATTATGAGTAAAGTATCATATTATACCGCAGAAGGCCTAAAGAAATTAAGGGACGAACTTAACCGATTAAGGGATGTTGAGCGGCCAAAGGCTTCTCAGGCTATTGCCGAAGCCCGTGATAAGGGAGATCTTAGTGAAAATGCAGAATATGATGCAGCTAAGGAAGCCCAGGGACTTCTTGAAATGAAAATTTCAAAAATGGAAGAAGTTTACTCTAACGCCCGGCTAATTGATGAGTCCCAATTGGATACTTCTAAAGCCCTTGTTCATTCTACAGTGAGAATTAAGAACCTTACCAATGGAACAGAAGTAAAATACAAACTTGTAGCCCAAAGTGAAGCCGATCTTAAAGCCGGTAAAATATCTGTTGATAGTCCTATCGGAAAAAGTCTTCTTGGAAAGAAAGTTGGTGAGGTGGCAGAAATCAATGTGCCTGCGGGGACAATGAAATTTGAGATCCTGGAGATCACACGTGACTAGGCTGCCTAAAATGCTTTTTTGAAGGATCCTTTCTGCGGAAAGGATTTTTTTATGCCTGAGCTTTAGCTTAAAATGTTAACTTGTTGCTTTAAAAATTAAACTATGTCAACAATATTTACCAAAATAATCAACGGGGAAATTCCCGCTTATAAGGTTGCTGAAGATGAAAAATTTCTGGCTTTTTTAGATATCAGGCCTAATGCTAAAGGGCATACCCTCTGTATTCCTAAAGAAGAGGTTAACAAGATCTTTGATCTGGATGAGGAAACATATATGGGCCTCATGGCGTTCTCCCGAAAGGTGGCTAAAGGACTTGAAAAGGCCGTTTCCTGCAAAAGAGTAGGAATGGCTGTGGTGGGGCTGGAAGTACCCCACGTGCATGTACATCTTATTCCCCTTAACAGCATGGGAGATATGAATTTTGGCCAAAGCCTTTCTTTTTCTGAAGAAGAATTCAGTCAAATTGCAGAGGACATTAAAAATAAGATCGGGTGAATTTAGATGATTATAAGCTTTCACTCGACCTGCGGATAGATTTTAGCGACCTCGATATGTACCGGCATGTCAATAATCTCACCTTTATCAGGTTTTTGCAATCGGGCAGGGTGAATTTTTGGGAGGCAACGGGGCTCGCTAAATTATTTTCTGAATCTAACAAGGGAGCTATCCTTGTTTCCACGCACTGTGATTTTAAAAAATCACTGTTTTATCCAGGAACAGCTACAGTGAAAACCAAATTGGCGTATATCAAAAACAGTAGCTTTGGCCTGGACCAGGTAATCCTGAATGAAATGGGAGAAGTTTGTGCTGAAGGTAGGGATATTGCTGTTTTCTTTGATTTCAGTGAAGATAAGGCGCTGCCAATTCCGTCGCAGTTAAAAGAGGTTATGCAACAATATTAGCCTTGTGTAACAGGATCTCAATAGTAGTTCCTTTGTTGATCTCACTTTTTAACACTCTAATCCGGCCCTGATGATATTTTTCGATGATCCTGCGTGCGAGTGACAAACCAAGTCCCCAGCCTCTTTTCTTGGTAGTGTATCCGGGTTCAAAGATCTGTTTGAATTTACTTTTAGGGATTCCTTTTCCTGTGTCACTTATAAGGATGTACACATTTTTAGAATCGTGTTTCATTTTTATCTCCAGATCTCCTTTCCCCTTCATGGCATCGATGGCATTTCGCACAAGATTCTCGATGGTCCAACTATAAAGTTGGGCATTCATATTTACCATTATCCTTTCATCGGGCATGTTAAGGCTGAATTTTATCAGTTTTGAGCTTCTGGCCCTGAGATATTCAAATGATTCCCCGGTTCTTTCCACAATATCTTCAGGTTCAAGGGTGGGGGAAGATCCTATTTTGGAAAAGCGTTCTGTGATAGTCCGAAGCCTGTCTACATCTTTTTCAATTTCGGTAATGTAGGTTGAATTTACATTTTCTGTCTTAAGAATTTCTGTCCAGCCAATGAGAGAGGAAAGTGGGGTGCCTATCTGGTGGGCAGTTTCTTTGGCCATACCTGCCCACAATTTATTCTGTTCGCTGGTTTTTGTGGTCTTGTAAAAGAAATATACTACTGCAATAAAAAGGATGATAATTAAAATGAGCGCCAGAGGATAATATTTAAGCTTGGTAAGCATGGGTGAGTTACCGTAAAATACCTGGTTGATACGACCTTCGCCCAAATCCATTTCTATAGGTTCGTTAGTGCTTTTTAGCCCCTGAAGATAATCTGAAAGCCTTTCCTCGTTTTCTGTGATCTCGGTTGGAATGTTGATGGCGTCCACTATTTTTCCATTCTCGTCTACCAGAATGGTAGGTATACTCGAGTTACTGTTGATGATCTCGAGATAAAGATCAAGGCCAGTATCTGTATCCACCTGGTCCAGATAAACCTGGGCAGATGCCCAGATATTCATTTTTTGTCTTTCCTCTTCCTTGATCCGCTGAAAAAAGGCAACTGCATTCCAGACAATGAGCATAATAATGATGAGGGAGGAAATTGTAATAAACCAGCGGCGAAAGTTTCGTTTGTCTGAAAACCTCATGTAGGGCAGTACTTTAATTGTGATTAAATATAAGCGTTTTAAGGAAATTAATATTGTGCAGGGTATTTTTCATCTCTTAAGCTGTTTCGTTACCTTTGCCAAAATCTTGAAAATGCTTAGCATAGATCCAAAAGAAATTCCTGTTGCCCAAATGCATCAATACCTGCTGGGAGCTGTTGGTCCACGACCTATTGCTTTTGCCAGCACTATTGATGGGCAGGGAAGGCCTAACCTGTCGCCCTTTAGTTTTTTTAATGTTTTTAGTGCTAACCCACCCATATTGATTTTTTCTCCTGCGCGTCGTGGAAGAGATAATACTGTAAAGCACACCTATAATAATGCGAAAGCTACGGAAGAAGTAGTGATCAATGTGGTGAATTACGACATTGTGCAGCAGGTATCGCTTTCCAGTACAGAATATGCCGAAGGAGTAAATGAATTTAAAAAGGCCGGCCTCACCATGATGAGGTCAGACATTGTGAGACCTTTTCGTGTAAAGGAGTCTCCGGTGCATTTTGAATGCAGGATCAATGAAATAGTAGAATTAGGGGGCGAAGGCGGTGCAGGAAATCTTGTTATTTGTGAGGTGCTAAAAATGCATATTCAGGAAGATATTTTAGATGAAAAAGGCTATATTGATCAGCACAAAATTGATCTTGTAGCGAGAATGGGAGGCAACTGGTACACCAGGGCAACTCCCGGTATGTTTCAGGTGCCCAAGCCTTTGCAGACATTAGGTATTGGAATTGACTCTATTGCCGAAGACATTCGAAACAGCAGGTATCTTTCCGGAAATGATCTGGGCAGACTTGGAAATGTTGAGAAGTTGCCGACTGCTCAGGAAGTGAAAGATCTATTGAACGGAAACAGCGAGCTTTCAGAATTAATTAAAAATAATGATGAGGAGAAAATTCATTTGAAAGCCAAAAAATATTTAGAGAACGATGACCCGGGGACAGCCTGGAAAATATTATTAGCAAAAAACGTGTGATATGGAAGTACAAGGAAAAATTAAAATGATAGGTCAAACCCAGACCTTTGGAAGTAATGGGTTTAGAAAAAGAGAGGTAGTGGTAACTACAGAGGAGCAGTATCCACAACACATACTTGTAGAGTTTGTGCAGGACAAATGTGACCTTTTAAATAACTTCGCTGTAGGACAACCTGTTAAGATAGGGGTGAACCTTCGTGGACGGGAATGGGTAAATCCACAGGGAGAGACTAAATACTTCAATTCTATCCAGGGATGGAGAATAGAAAATCTTGCAGCCCAGCCTCAGGGTGGTGGTGCGGTACCTCCGGCAGATCAGTTTGCGCCTGCAAGTGATCTTAATGAAGAAGATTACGACGATCTTCCATTCTAAGGAAATCAAATATATTTTAAAAGCCCCGGATCGAAAGTTCCGGGGTTTTTAACTTTAACAGGTAAAATGGTCTAAAGGTAAATAGTGGCCGACGTATAAATGAATGTGTGTCTCACCGGATCTCTTATGTAATTGTCCAATCTGTATTCCAACCCCACATTTAGATCCAGATCATCGATAGAAGTATTTTCAAGGCTTAGCATGAAACGCTGTTCGGGCTGGGGTTTAAGTTTTGAAGACAGGCTGTAGAGGGCTTCGGTAGAAGCACCTATAGAAAATTCCTGAGATAGCGCTTGTGTTATTCCGATCCTGTACCTGCCTCTAAAGATGGTAAAATCATCTACAAATCTTTGTTCAAATCTCGCCCGGTGCCAGAGGTTGAGGAATGAACTTCCCGGAACCAAAAGGTACTCCTGAATGATCCTTTGCTCGTTAGTACGACTCTCATTGAACCAGGTGTTGATCCTGTACCTGAATCTCAGGGCCACAGCTGAACTCCCGGAAATTCTATACCGGGTATAATGATTGAACTCCAGGTGCTCGGTATTATATCCATTTATCCTTTTTTTATCATAGGTTTCGAGCAGAATGCCCCGATGTGCCACTCCGAAAGAATAGGACCAGCTATCCGTATCATTTATTACCACCCGTACGACCGGTTCCAGTAAAAGTGCATGTGTATCCTGGGAATGCAGGGGAAGATAAAATAACAGGAAGGTAAAAAGGAGTAAATATGTCGAAGAAGAATAAGATTTTTTAGCTTTTTGGATCATTAAAAAATAGTCTCATTGGGTCTTATTCTCAATTTAATTAAAATGTAACGGTTGAAAGCCGGATTAGTTTGGATTGTCATTTTCTTAACAGCTTAGATGGGTAAAGAGTTCTGCATTCTATTTTTATTTTATTTTTACTTCTGAAAAAAAACCTGCTTTTGAAATTTCTTACTCCAAAAGACGATTTTCCTCCCGTGGAGACTGCGACTGAAGAAGGTCTTTTGGCCTATGGTGGCGATCTTTCTCCTGAAAGGCTTCTCAGAGCCTATTCCTGCGGAATATTTCCATGGTATGACAGCTCTCAGCCTATTCTCTGGTGGAGCCCCGATCCCCGGATGGTCTTGTTTCCCGAAAACCTGAAGATCTCCAAAAGCATGAAACAACTTCTGAAAAGAGATGCTTTTGAAGTGACATTTAATGAAGCTTTTGAAGAAGTAATGCAAAACTGCGCAACAATGAAACGGGAGGGACAACCTGGAACCTGGATCACTTCTGAGATGAAAGAAGCTTATCTCGATCTTCACAAAATAGGGGTTGCAAGATCTGTAGAAGTTTGGCAGGAAGAGGTTCTGGTGGGTGGTCTCTACGGAATCTATCTGGAAGAAAAGAAAATTTTCTGTGGGGAAAGCATGTTTACAAAGGTCAGCAATGCATCAAAATACGGATTCATTTCCCTGGTCAAAAAATTGGAAAAAGAAGGAGTGAAATTAATAGACTGCCAGATATATACAGAACACCTTGAAAGCCTGGGTGCCGGTGAGATCCCCCGCAGTGTCTTTCTTGAATACCTTGGTTAAAGCTGGATACTGGCGCTGCTAAGAATATAGATCTCACTTGAAGGCGCTCCTGTATAATCCTCCCGTCGTAATTCAACCCCTGCACTTAGATCCAGATTTCTAAAGGAAGAATTTCCAATTTTGAGCGTGAAACGTTGATCTGTTTCCGGCCTAAGATCTTTTACCATACTATAAAGGAATTCAGTAGAAAAGCTGAGTCCAAAATCCTCGTTAAGAGGTTGAGCAATACCTATTCTGTAGCGTAACCTGTAAATAGTAAGTTCTCTAAAACGCTGTTCAAATCTTATTCGATGTGCCGGAGTTAGAAAAGTGCCGCGATGTTTATAGGTGAATTGTTCGATGATCCTGAATTCATCTTGCCTGCTACCCTCAAAAATTTCCCGGAATCTGTACCTGAAGCCTAAACTAAATGCAGCATTGCTGCTTGTTTTGTAAGTGGTAAATTGATTGAGTTCGAAATGCTGTTGATCGTCCTCGAGGATCCGCTCATCGTTCAAATCACTTTGGAACAGGTATCTGTTGGCAAGTCCAAAAGTAAATTCCCAGGAGTTATCTGAAGGCAGTGTGATATCAAATTCCGGTTCCCACAGGAGCGAACGGGGAGTAGACTGAGCCAGAGCAATTCTGCTGTTTCCCAGGAATAACACCGCTAGGAAGAGTAGCGAAATATGCCATTTTTGAAACATCATATTTTGAAGTTTATAGTTTTTTAACTTCCCTATGCCTGAAGCATTGGGTGATATGATCATTCACCATTCCCGTAGCCTGCATATGCGCGTATACTACAGTAGGTCCCACAAATTTAAATCCTCTCTTCTTAAGGTCTTTACTTAAAGCTTCACTTACAGGAGTGGTGGCGGGCACCTCCTTTAAATGATGCCAGTCATTCTGTAGAGGTTTTGCATCAACAAAGCTCCAAATATAATTAGAAAAACTTCCGAATTCCTGCTGCACCTTCATAAAAGCCCGGGCATTGGTGATCGCCGCACGAATTTTAGCGCCATTTCTTATGATGCCGCTGTCCTGCCTTAGTTCGGTAACTTTGGCTTCTGGATAATTTGAGATCTTTAGATAATCGAAGTTATCAAAGGCCTTTCTAAAGTTTTCTCTTTTCCGAAGAATGGTGATCCAGCTCAGTCCGGCCTGAAAAGTTTCCAGGATCAAAAACTCAAAAATTGAGACATCATCTTTTAAAGGCACTCCCCATTCCCGGTCGTGATAAGTTTCGTAAAGGGGATCACCCACGCACCAGCCACAACGGATCTTTTCTTCCATTAATTCTGAAAATTATAAGTTATAGTGCCGGGCTGGGAATCCCTGCCGGCCAGCCTGGAAAATTTTGCTCCGGCTGCATATTCCAGGGCCATGTCTGTAAGACACTGATTACTTGTGGAAGATGCATTTTTATTAATTGAAGTTCTCACGACATCTCCTGCCGCATTCACTGTTATATTCACCACCACCCGGCCCCGCCTGTCACAGGTGTAAATAGGATTTGGAATATCTACCGCCGTGCGACCCAGGAGAGAAAAAGAAATAGAACTACTTCTCATGGTTCCCGGCGTTACAGAGGTCTTTTTAGTGCTGTTATCTCCTTCAGAAGCTTTTTGTCGCTCCCGTGTTCTGTTATTGTTGAGCGCTACGTCTCCCTTTGCAGGTTCAGTAGATTCCTCTTCTGAAGCGTCCTGTTTGGCTGCATTCTTCTGGAAGATCTCATCCAGCCTGGACTCCAGGTTTTTCTGGCTCTCCTGCTGGTTCTGATTATAAGCTCTGTGGGTTTCGAAATTTGGTTGCTGAGGTTGCGGGGCAGGAGGTTCGGTCTCTTCGGGTTCTGGTTGTTGTTCTTCGGGAGCAGGTTCGGGTCGGAGGTCATTAAGCTCAATAAGAGTTTCTCTTATCTTTTTGGATTCATTGGAGATATTGATGTTGTACATGGACAGGATCAATATCGAAAAGATAAGGATGGTAATGATCAGTGCCTTATGTTGGTCAAAAAAATCCATTGTTAAGTCTCTTCCTCCGGGGAAAGATACTCATTTACGAAAGAATCTACTGTTAATGCGTTTTCAACTTTATACTCTCCTATCCGGGTGCGGCGAAGTGAGGACAGATATGCTCCACTGCCGAGCTCCTTTCCGAAGTCATGCGCGAGACTTCGAATATAGGTTCCTTTGCTGCATGATACTCTAAAATGCACTTTTGGAAGATCGATCTTCGTGATCTCGAATTCTGAAATATTTACTTCCCGGGTAGGAATCTCTACTTCTTCTCCGCTTCGGGCGTATTCATACAGCCGTTTTCCGTCTTTCTTTAAAGCTGAAAACACAGGTGGCCGCTGCTGGATATCTCCTGAGAAAGCTGCTGTTGCCTGATGAATTTTCTCTTCCGTCAGGTGATCTGTAGGATAGGTCTGGTCCACTTCGGTTTCCATGTCGTAGGAAGGAGTGGTAGCACCGAGTGTAAAAGTACCGGTGTATTCTTTTTCCTGTCCCTGAAGACTTTCAATAAGTTTTGTCGATTTCCCGGTGCAAAGGATGAGTAATCCCGAAGCTAAAGGATCTAATGTTCCCGCATGGCCAACTTTAATCTTTTTAATCCTGAAGTTTGTTTTTATTAGCCATCTCACCTTATTAACCAGTTGGAATGAGGTCCATTCCAGCGGCTTGTCAAAAAGGAGTATTTGTCCGGCCTTAAAGTCTTCTTCAGTCATTATCTAAGTTGCAAAGAAATATTCGTAAGAAATAGCAATTGTACCAACAATAAAACAGTAAATAGCGAAATAGGAAAGTTTACTTTTACGCACAAGCGAAATCATCCAGGTACAGGCGGCATAGCCGGCTATGAAAGCAGCAATAAAACCTGCCAAAAGAGGCATGGGTTCTACAGTTGAATTTGCAAGATCCCCACTTAAAATATCCTTGGCTATTTTTCCCAGAATAAGCGGTACTACCATAAGGAAAGAGAATCGGGCAGCTTTTCCTTTATCATTTCCCAGCAACACTGAAGTGGAAATTGTTGCTCCACTTCGGGAAATCCCCGGAAGAATTGCAATGGCCTGTGCCACTCCTATCACAATACTATCTTTATAACTCACTGGTTTTCCTGTATGTTTTGCTTTATCGGCCAACCAAAGCAGTAATGCAGTGATTAAAAGCATGAAGCCGACAAAAGTAAGTTCTCCACCAAAGAGAGTCTCTAATTCTTCTTCAAACATGACACCTACAATAACAGCCGGTATCATAGATAAGATGATTTTTATCGAAAATCTTGTTTCTTCATTCCACTTAAAGGAGAACAGGCCACGAAAGATCTCGGCTACATCTTTTCTAAAGACCAGCATAGTACTAAGAGCGGTAGCAAAGTGCAGAACCACGGTGATCATCAAAGACTCCTCGGGAATGCTCTTATCTCCTAATAAAGCTTTTCCAATTTCCAGGTGTCCGCTGGATGAAACAGGTAAAAATTCAGTAAGTCCCTGGATGATTCCAAGGAACACGGCATCAACAACTTCCATTAATTATTTTCGGGGGTTAAGTAGGATTGCGTAAACTTCAATGGCAAAACCAATGAGTACCAGGGTAGGTGCAAGGCGAATTCTTCTAAAATTATAAATTTCTTCGTTAAAAACATTGGGATCGTCACTCCCGCCTCCGGCCATGAGTATAAAACCCAGAGCAATAAAAGCGAGACCAATTCCCATAACTACATAGTTCTTCTTTCCAAATACGAAATTAAGATCCTGCTTGTGTAAAGGCTTTTTATTCTTGTTCATTTAATATCAATTAATTGCCGCAGATATATAGAGGTCTTTGGGTTTCAAAAATAGTATTTTTCAGGCATCTTTAATAATTCCGGAGTCTCCCTAAAATTATCTGTGCATCCGTGGCTCATCTAATAGTATAACTCGTCGGTTTTCAGGTTCAGGAATCTTTGGGTGGCAAAAAAGGTACTTAACCAGGTAATTATAATTCCTAAAAGGAATACACCAATAAATAACCCGGCTAAAAGACCTATGTCATTTAAGAGTGCCAGTTCCGGGAAGCTTTTGTCCATATAGTAAAGAACAATTCCCATGCCTATCAAAGCCAGAAGGGCTCCAATCATTCCCAGTTTCACACTTTTCCAGATAAAGGGTTTCCGAATAAATCTCTTCGTGGCTCCTACCATCTGCATGGTTTTAATTATAAACCTCTTAGAATATACGGACAGGCGGATGGAACTATTGATCAACAGCACAGCAATAAAAGTAAATACCGCACTTATGGCCAGGATCCAAAAACTTATTTTAGTAACATTTTCATTAAGCAGGGAAATAAGTGGCTTGTCATATACCACTTCATCCACAAAACTTTTTGCCATTAATTCTTCTGCAATTGTATCAACCTCACCCGAGGTAATATAGTCGGCTTTTAGATATACGTCTATGGAATTCTGCAGTGGATTATAACCCAGAAATTCCATAAAATCTTCTCCAATTTCCTTGCTGTGTGCTTCTGCCGCTTCTTCTTTGGTTACATAGGTGGTGGATTTGGTGTATTCAGCTAAAGCAAGGCTTTTGTTGAGCTGGTTGATCTCCACCTCCTTAGCGGTATCCTTCAGGTATATGGTAAGAGCGATCTGCTCCTTAAAATGATCGGCAATCTTTTTGGTGTTGAGCACCAAAAGCCCCAGTGATCCGAGTAGAAAAAGGACCAGCGCTATGCTGATCACGACCGAAAAATAAGAAGAAATAAGACGTCTTTTTTGATACTTTTCAAAAGATGAACTCATAGGACGGCTGCATAAATTTGTGTAAAAATAAGAAAGTAAATCAATCCCTTTCTTTAAAACGATCAAACTTTTCACTTTCGTACATTAAACGTATTTTTGCGCTTCTCCGGAAGGTTTCCGGACTTGTAAAATTGTGACGCTGAATCATTAAAATGAGGTACAACTTCAATCAAATTGAAAAAAAGTGGCAGGAGTACTGGGCAAAAAACCAGACCTTCAAAGCCGAAAATAATTCTGATAAACCAAAATATTACGTGCTCGATATGTTTCCCTATCCGTCGGGAGCAGGATTGCACGTAGGGCATCCCCTTGGATACATTGCCAGTGACATTTACGCCCGATTTAAAAGACATAAGGGTTTTAATGTGTTGCATCCGCAGGGTTATGACAGCTTTGGGCTACCTGCAGAGCAATATGCGATCCAGACAGGGCAACATCCGGCTGTTACTACAGAAGCTAATATCAATCGTTACCGCGAGCAGCTGGACCAGATTGGATTCTCATTTGACTGGAGCCGGGAAGTGCGTACCAGTGAACCTGACTATTATAAATGGACGCAGTGGATATTTATCCAACTCTTTGAATCCTGGTACGATCATAATTCTGAAAGAGCCAGACCAATATCTGAACTTGAAGAGATCTTTGCTGCAGAAGGCAATAGTGGCGTGAACGCAGCCTGCGATGATGATGTGGAGCAGTTCAGTTCGTCTCAATGGAACAGCTTCTCTTCTGAAGAAAAACAAAAACAACTACTAAAATACAGATTGACTTACCTGGCCGAATCTGAAGTAAACTGGTGCCATCAACTGGGGACTGTGCTTGCCAACGACGAGATCGTCAACGGAGTTTCAGAAAGAGGAGGATATCCGGTGATCAGGAAAAAAATGACCCAGTGGAGCATGCGTATCTCAGCTTATTCAGAGCGACTGCTCCAAGGGCTAAATACTATCGACTGGACCGAAAGTCTAAAAGAGAGTCAGCGCAACTGGATCGGGAAATCTGTGGGAGCATCTGTAAGGTTTAAGGTTAAAGGAATAAGGATTAATGATAAAGATGCGTGGATACCTGTTTTTACTACGCGTCCGGACACGATCTACGGAGTCACTTTTATGACCCTTGCGCCGGAGCATGAGCTGGTGGAGAAGATCACTACGGCCGAGCATAAAGATGAGGTGGAGGCGTATGTCGAAGCTACGGCCAAAAGGAGCGAGCGTGAAAGAATGGCCGATGTCAAGACCATTAGCGGAGTATTTACCGGGGCTTATGCCGAGCATCCTTTTACTAAAGAGCCGGTGCCAATCTGGATTGGAGATTATGTATTGGCGGGCTATGGGACAGGAGCCGTGATGGCAGTTCCATGTGGGGATCAGAGAGATTACGAATTTGCAAAGCATTTTGATCTTCCAATCAGGAATATATTTCAGGATGTTGATATTTCTGAAGAAGCCTATTCAGGTAAGGAAGGAACTGTGATCGCGAATTCAGATTTCCTTGACGGCCTTGAATATAAAGCAGCCCTTCAAAAAGCCATTTTAGAGCTGGAGAAGATCGGGCAGGGGAAAGGAAAAACGAACTATAGATTGAGAGATGCGGTTTTTAGCCGCCAGAGATATTGGGGAGAACCATTTCCGGTTTATTACGTGAACGGACTTCCGCAGATGATCGAAAAAGAGCATTTACCGTTGCGTCTTCCCGAAGTAGAAAAATATTTACCTACAGAAACAGGAGAACCGCCTTTAGGAAATGCAACAGATTGGGCCTGGGATAAAGAAAAGAATGAGGTGGTTGAAAATTCAAAGATTGACCATAAAACTGTGTATCCGCTGGAATTGAACACCATGCCGGGATGGGCAGGAAGCTCGTGGTATCTCTTCAGATATATGGATCCGCATAATGAGGAGCAATTTGCTTCTGAAAAAGCGCTGCAATACTGGGAAAATGTGGACCTGTATATTGGCGGAAGCGAACATGCCACCGGACACCTGCTTTATTCCAGATTCTGGACGAAATTCCTTACTGACAGAGGCTTTTTGACTGTTGAGGAACCATTTAAAAAGCTGATCAATCAGGGGATGATCCTGGGAACCAGTGCTTTTGTCTACAGGCTGGAAGGGGAGAATAAATTCGTTTCCAAAAAAATGTCTGAAGCTCATAACGTGCAGGCAATACATGCAGATGTGTCTATGGTCAACGCTTCAGATGAACTGGATATAGAAGCTTTTAAAAAGTGGAGGCCCGAATTTGCCGATGCTGAGTTTATCACTGAAAACGGTCAATATATCGTTGGACGCGAAGTCGAAAAAATGTCCAAATCCAAGTACAATGTGGTGAATCCCGATGATATTTGTGAGGATTATGGAGCCGATACCCTAAGAATGTACGAGATGTTCCTTGGTCCGCTGGAGCAGGCAAAACCCTGGAATACGGCCGGGATCACAGGTGTCCACAACTTCCTGAAGAAACTCTGGAACCTCTATCACGACCATGACAATAATTTTGAAGTGAGTGATGGAAAAGCTTCAGTCGATTCTCTAAAAACGCTGCACAAGACTATTAAAAAGGTGACAGAGGATATTGAGAATTTTAGCTTTAATACTTCTGTCAGTACATTTATGATATGCGTCAATGAACTTTCGGTTCAAAAATGCAATTTTCGGGAGGTTTTAGAACCGCTGGTTGTTCTTATTGCACCTTATGCACCACATATTGCAGAAGAACTTTGGCAGAAGCTGGGGCATGACAGTTCGGTCACAACGGCAGCATATCCTGTATACGAGGAAAAATATCTTATAGAAAGCACCAAGGAATACCCTATTTCATTTAATGGGAAAATGCGTTTCACTCTGGAATTAAGATTAGACATGAGTAAGGAGGAGATCGAGAAGACGGTGATGGCTCATGAGAAGACGCAGCAGCAGTTGAATGGCAGGGAGCCTAAGAAGGTAATCATTGTGCCGGGCAAGATCGTAAATATTGTTGGCTAATTTTTTCCTGAAGTCGCAGCAGCAGCGGGATAGGACAAAGTTGCAGTTTCAGAAAAAAATGTAAATTGGCCGAATTTTTGTTATTAGAGTTTCAACAAAATAATTTTTAAAACTATGATGGGATATTATATCATCGCCGGACTCATCTTTGTAGTGAGTCTTTATGTTAGTAATAAATTAAAGAGCAAATTCAAGCACTATTCAAAGGTGCACCTGCAAAACGGGATGAGTGGTCGTGAGATTGCCGAAAAAATGCTTAGGGATAATGGGATCAATGATGTTAAGGTGATTTCCACCGCCGGGCAGTTGACAGATCATTATAACCCTTCTAAGAAAACAGTTAATCTGAGTGAAGCAGTATATACTCAAAGAAATGCGGCAGCAGCTGCAGTGGCAGCTCATGAAGTAGGACACGCCATTCAACATGCCAATGCTTATAGCTGGCTGCAAATGAGAAGTCAGTTAGTGCCGGTGGTACAGGTGGCTTCACAGTTCTCCCAGTGGGCGATCTTTGGAGGTTTGATCCTTATGACGATGGTGTCGGTAGGGGTGGGACAAACCGTATTGCTCATAGGAATTATTCTATATGCAATGGGTACTTTATTCAGCTTTATTACTCTTCCTGTAGAATACGATGCCAGTAAAAGAGCACTTGTTTGGCTGGAGACAGAAAATATGCTGAATTCCCAGGAACATAAAGCTGCAGAAGATTCTCTTAAATGGGCTGCCCGTACTTATGTGGTGGCTGCAATTGGTTCTCTTGCTACCTTACTCTACTTTCTGAGTATCTATTTGGGAAGAGACTAAAAATGGAAAACTTAAGCAAACTAAAAAGGACGCCAAACGGCGTCCTTTTTAGTTTTCAACGGGAGGTAGATTACTCGTGTTTAATACGTTCGTCAATAAGTTTCAGTGCAATACCATCGGTACCCATAAGATCGAACATCTCAAGGATTCTTCGGAACTGGTTTTCTTCCTCCATTTGTTCCTTCACGAACCACTGTAGAAAGTTTTCAGATCCATAATCCTGTACTTTCCGACATTTGGTAACTATATTGTTGATGGATTTTGTGATCTGTATCTCCTGGTCCAGCGCAGTTTCAAAGATTTCCTGAAGGGAATTGTATTCATGATTTATGTTACTCACCTCGGGAGAATACGCAGTGCCGCCGTTTTCATTGATGAACTTAAATATCTTAAGCATGTGCTCCCGTTCTTCGGCCGATTGTTTGTAGAAGAACTCTGCACTATACACCAGTCCGTTATGATCACACCATGAGGCCATGGCTAGATACACTGCTGCAGAATGTGCCTCTTTGGAAATCTGCTCATTAAGCAGGTCCATAACATCTACATTAATTCCTATTTTCTGTCTTACAATATCTTTCATGTTCGTTCTTTTTTTAAAAGTACGAAAAGAAAACAGCTTTCCCCGATTGCGAAGAAATTTATAATTAATCTAAATCAAGAAGAGTTTAATGAGCTACCAGGGAATTGAGTTCCAGGACACCAAAAGTGGCTTTGAGGAGTTGCTTAAGATCGATCACCTGTAAAGTATCAAATACAAACAAATGTTCCCGGTTACAAAGGCTTAGGATTTCAATTCCGCTGTAATTAAGGTCCTTGTCAAAGTGAGAGGATAAATCGATCGCCTGCACCTTTTGCCTTATGGCCAGGAGCTGGCAAAAGCTAAGTTTAACCTGTTTGTGGCCAAAGTCGATGTAAAAACTACGACTGTGATCACATTGGTAGGAGGCAAAATAATATGACTTGTACAGCAGATTCATTCTGCCGACAAATGTATATCTTATTCAGAATTGTTCCAAATAATAAAAGTAAAAACTCTCAGAACCTGATAAGGATCAGTTACAGGTGCCTGAATATTAATTCCCTACCTCTCCAAAAGGGTTGTATCCCAGGTATTCTTTTTTTTCTTCCTTAAAGGAAATTCCATTCTCTTCCAGTTCCTTCAGGATAGGGTCATAAATCTCTTTTGTGATAGGAATTTGTACTCCCGGGGTAGAAATTGTGCCGTTAAGGATCTTTAGCGCTGCTATACCTACAGGTAATCCTACTGTTCGTGCCATAGCAGTGCGGGTTTGATCCTCTCCGATATGTACCATGGTGGAATCAATTTGTTTTTGTTCCCCATTGATCTCGTAGCCAAATTTGTGATACATAACGATCATGTCTTTGTCTTCGGGAGAAAGGGTCCATTTTTCCATTAATATCTTCTGCAGGATCTCTGCCGGGGTCGCGTTTTTTAGACCAACTTTCTTATCCGGATTGAAAATATCAAGTTCCAGAAGTTTATCCCACATGATGTCATCCTGATCTATTTTGAGGTTGTGTCTGAATTTTAATTCTACTGAATCTGTAGGGGAATATGGAAGAAAGGAATTGACAAAATCACGGTAGCTCATCTCTTCGGAATTTTCCATGGTGTAACTGTCATCTGTCATCCCCAGTTGCACAAACATATTCCATGCACGGCTGAAGCCTACCCGCCGTATAGTTCCACGATATAATGTGAGGATATCATCGAGTCCGTATATGCTTTTATATTTGAGAGAATTCCTGTTGGCATAGACCTCAAATTTCCCATACTTCTTAACCTCCAGAAATTCGGTCCTTCTAAAGAGACGGTTGTATGGGATATATTTGAACTTCCCCTCCTGTAAAAATTTCGCTACGCCCCCTTGTCCCCCAACTACTACGTTTCTGGGATTCCAGGTAAATTTATAGTTCCAGAGATTCGTATCACTTTCGGGAGCAACCAGTCCGCCGGTAAAAGATTCGAAAAGCAGCATTTTTCCGCCCTGTTGACGAATACGGTCAATAACCTTCATTGCACTCATATGATCTATTCCCGGATCTACCCCTATCTCGTTCATAAATACCAGACCTTTCTTCCTAACCTCCTCATCCAGTTGCTGCATTTCATCACTCACATAAGAAGCTGTAACCATATTCCGCCCAAACCTTAGACAGTCTTTGGCTACTTCTATGTGAAATCTTGCCGGAAGCATGGATATTACAAGATCGGCATCCTGAACAGCCTGTTCTCTTTCGTTTTTCTCAAAAATATCCAGTTGCATCGCTCTTGCCCTGCGATGTTCTCCTGCAAGTTTCCGGGCGTTTTCCACAATGAGATCTCCGATGATGATCTCGATGTTTTCGCTTTCAGATTTTTGTAATAAATATTCAATGAGGACAGATGTGGATTTCCCCGCACCTATGATAAGAATTTTGCGCATAAGGCTAAACTTTGAGTATGTTTGTTAATTGTTTGGATAACGAATGTAATTAATTGGAGGCGTCTTTAAAAATTATACTATGAACAGGAGCTTATTAATAGCCGGCGGAATATTTGGGGTAACAGCAATTATATTTGGAGCATTTGCTGCTCATGGTTTAAAATCAGCAATAGGCCTGGAAAGTTTAGAAACTTTTGAAACAGGAGTTAAATACCAGATGTACAATGCTTTATTTCTTCTGTTTTTGGGAGGACTACCTGTAGCCTCAGAAAAAGTTAAAAAAATTTGCTTCTACTTAACAGTTTTTGGGGTGTTGTTTTTTTCCGGTTCAATTTACCTTTTAGCCACTAATAGCCTCACTTCATTTGATTTTCGGGTAATTGCCCTTATAACACCTGTTGGAGGAATGTTGATGATTTTCGCATGGATTGTGTTACTAATCAGCTTCTTTAAGTTAAAAAAGAAATAAAAGAAAATAGCTCCCGCTGTTTCTTTCTAAGTTTTTCTACTTTTGTTCCCCTAAACAAACCACACAACTAAACTTTTTATGTTGGCTAAAAAACGACTTACGAAAACGATTGCGCTGGAGCAGTATGGTATTACTAATGCAGAAATCCATTATCAACTCTCTCCACAGGAGCTACATGAGATCACAATTGAAAAAGGACAGGGAGTAGAAGCTTCTTCGGGGGCTTTGGCTGTCAATACAGGAGAATTTACAGGAAGATCTCCCAAGGACAGGTTCATAGTAGAGGATGATATTACCAAAGACAGGGTCTGGTGGGGAGATATCAATATCCCTTTTGATCCGGGAAAATTTGATGCTCTTTATGAAAAAGTCACAGACTATCTGTCGGGCAAAGAAGTCTTCGCACGTGACTCCTATGCATGTGCAGATGATGACTACAGACTAAACATCAGGGTGATCAACGAATATCCATGGTCAAATTTATTTGCCTATAATATGTTCCTTCGTCCAGAGGATAACGAGCTGGATAATTTCAAAGAGGACTGGCTGGTGGTCAATGCCCCAGGTTTTAAAGCAGATCCTGAAGTAGATGGAACTCGGCAGCACAACTTCGCCATATTGAACTTCACTAAAAAGATCGCTTTAATAGGAGGTACAGGATATACAGGAGAAATCAAGAAAGGAATTTTTTCTGCCTTGAACTTTATCCTTCCGGTAGATAAGAACACCTTACCCATGCACTGTTCTGCCAATGTGGGAGAGGATGGAGATACAGCTATTTTTTTCGGTTTATCGGGTACAGGGAAAACAACCCTTTCGGCAGATCCTGAGAGAAAGCTAATAGGGGATGATGAGCATGGATGGACTAAAGAAAACCGGGTATTTAATTTTGAAGGGGGTTGTTATGCTAAGGTGATCAATCTTACCGAAGAAAATGAACCGGATATCTTTCGGGCAATAAGACCGGGAGCCATTCTGGAAAATGTCATCCTTGATAATAATGGAGAAGTGGATTTTGAAAACACCGATATCACTCAAAATACAAGGGTGAGTTACCCCATTTATCACATTGACAACATACAGGAGCCCTCTATAGGGGAGAATCCGAAGAATATCTTTTTTCTCACAGCAGATGCTTTTGGAGTATTGCCTCCAATTAGTAAACTTACCCCGGGCCAGGCAGCCTATCACTTTATTAGTGGATATACGGCCAAAGTAGCCGGAACAGAAGCCGGAGTTGATGAACCGGTGCCAAGTTTTTCTGCTTGTTTTGGAGCACCATTCATGCCCCTGCACCCCACCAAATATGCAGAAATGTTAAGTGCCAAAATGAAGGAGAATAATGTAAATGTATGGCTTGTTAATACCGGATGGACCGGAGGACCTTATGGTGTTGGTTCCAGAATGAAGTTAAGATATACCAGAGAAATGATCTCCTCTGCCCTTGAGGGGAAACTGGAAAATGTAGAATTCCAGGAGCATCCGATTTTTGGTTTGCAGATGCCTCTTGAATGTGAAAATGTGCCTTCTGAGGTCTTGAATCCGCGGAATACATGGAGAGATAAAGAGGCCTACGATAGAAAAGCGAAGACCCTGGCTACTTCCTTCCAGCAGAATTTTCAGAAATTTGAAAAACAGGCAAATGCAGAAATTATGGCGGGCGCACCAAATGCCTCGTAATCCTTGTATTGTAATCAATAAAAAAAACCGGCAACTGCCGGTTTTTTATTTCTATGAGAAGATCTTTTATTGAACCTTCTTATTTTGTTCTTTAATGTATTTTTCAAGAGCCATCGTCATAGAGGGAGTTTCGGGCGTTGGTGCCTGAATGTTTACTACTAGACCATGTTCTTTTGCAGCTTTTACTGTAGTATTTCCGAAAACAGCAATTTTGGTATCCTTCTGTTTAAAATCAGGAAAGTTTTCGAACAAAGATTTAATCCCGCTGGGGCTAAAAAACACCAGAATATCGTAAAATACCTCCCTAAGATGTGAAAGATCACTGACTACGGTTTTATAAAATATCGCTTTCTTCCAATCCACTCCTAACTTGTTCAGGGTTTTGGGAACATCCGGTTTCAGCATGTCTGAGGATGGTAAAAGGAACTTCTCGTTTTTATATTTTTTTATAAGAGGAGAAAGCTCGGCAAATGTTCTTTTTCCCACATAAATCTTTCTCTTTCTATATACTACATACTTCTGCAGGTAATAAGCTACTGCCTCACTTTGACAAAAATATTTAAGCGTATCGGGTACTTTGAACCTCATTTCTTCGGCAATTCTGAAAAAATGATCTACAGAGTTACGGCTGGTGAGTATAATGGCAGTATAGTTTGAAAGATCTACCTTTTGTTGTCTTACATCCTTTGAAGAGACCCCTTCAACATGAATAAAAGGGATGAAGTCTATCTTAACTTTTTGTTTTTCTTCAAGATCAAAATAAGGAGAATTTTCAACCTTCGGTTCTGGCTGGGAAACCAAAATTGTTTTCACTTTCATATACATTTTTTTTATTCGCCCTGCAAGCTGGTAACCGTCTTATATAAAATATAATAGGGGCCAATTTCAAGTGCGCAAAGATACAAAATAAAATAAAACCAATTGTTGAAAATAAACTGGCTGTTTTTTCTGAACACGCTTATCAGAGTTATAAAATTCATGAGCAGGATAATTCCAAGAATGATGAATAATATTAAACTGGTAGGGTGCCAAACATAGATTAGGAAGATAACTACCGGCAAGAGAATCAGAGACATGAAATTCCGGTAACTGAGCTTATAAAACAGGTAATAGTTCATCCTTTGATTTACGGAAATGACATCTGCAATTATTTTTTCGAGAGAGAACTTTAGCAGGACAAAAGCAGTATATGCGGTTACAATGCGCAGGAACAAAACTTTTGGTCTTTCGGGAGAAGGATCTGCAAAGGTGAGGTAGAAAATGTAGATGAATAAACCTACAGAAATTACATTAACTGCAAACATTACAATATTGAAAGGGTGAAAAAGATTAGGATCCTTACCTTTAAGCAGGAGGTACTTATCTGTGGCAAATAACATAGTGAAGTGAGCAAAACGCTGGGAAAATACATATTTGGCCACCACCAGTAACACAAAAGCCAGCACCATTAATAAGGTGATCCAGTCTTGTGAAACTGCGTGTCTTTCTATAGCTTCCAATAAATTTATTTTCTACAAAGGTAAAATATAAACGATTAAAAGACATCTTAAAACTGAATCCTAAACTTTAAAAATAGTTACATTTGTCCAAAAGTATTTTATGCCAGATGGGATCGTTATAATACCCACCTATAACGAAAAAGAGAATATTGAGCGGATCATCAGGAATGTATTTTCTCTCCAGCGCAATTTTCATATTTTGGTGGTGGATGATAGCTCTCCCGATAAAACTGCGGAGATTGTAAAATCACTTCAGCCGACCTATCAGGATCAATTATTTTTAATAGAGCGCAAAGGGAAATCCGGTCTGGGTACGGCCTATATTGAAGGATTTAAGTGGGTGCTGAAAGGAGAATACCGGTACATCTTTCAAATGGATGCCGATTTTTCTCACAACCCGAATGATCTTATCCGGCTATATAATGCCTGTAGTCGTGGTGGGGCGGACGTCGCAGTCGGTTCCCGTTACAAGACCGGTGTGAATGTTGTAAACTGGCCAATGAGCAGGGTACTGCTTTCCTGGTTGGCCTCGAAGTATGTGAGGTTAATAACTGCAATGCCTGTAGAAGATACTACAGCGGGATTTGTATGTTACAAAAGGGAAGTCCTGGAAAGAATTCACCTTGACAAAATTAAATTTGTAGGTTATGCTTTTCAAATTGAAATGAAGTTTAAAGCATATCTTTCTCAATTTAAGATTGTGGAAGTGCCGGTTATTTTTACCGACCGTACAAGAGGTACATCCAAAATGAGCGGCTCCATTATATGGGAGGCGGTATTTGGAGTAGTGAAAATGAAAATTAATAGCTTGTTTAACAAGATGACAATATAATGAAGAAGGTTTTAATTAAGAATGCAAAGATTGTCAATGAAGGGGAGATCTTCGAAGGGGATGTTTTTATTGAGGAAGGATATATAAAAGAGATTGCTACGAGTATTAGTGCCAAATCTCCTGATCTTACTATAGTTGATGCCGAGGGGAATTATCTTTTTCCGGGCTTGATCGATGATCAGGTTCATTTCAGGGAGCCGGGATTGACTCACAAAGAAAATATTGAGACCGGTTCCCGGGCTGCAGTTGCAGGAGGTATCACCTCTTATTTCGAAATGCCTAATACCCAGCCTCAAACCACTACCATTGAGTTGCTTGAGGAAAAATATAAGATTGCAGAAGAAACCTCTTATGCCAATTATGGTTTTATGTTTGGGGGAACCAATGATAACCTTGAAGAGATAAGGAAAATAGATCCCAAAAAGGTCCCGGCCCTTAAGCTTTTTCTCGGATCTTCTACTGGAAATATGCTTGTTGATGATGAGAAGGTGCTGGAAAATATCTTTAAAGAATCTCCTGTAATAATTGCAGCTCATTGTGAAGATGAGAAGACAATTCAAAATAATCTTCAGGAATGTATAGAGCGTTATGGGGAGGATATTCCCATAGAGTTGCATCCAAAGATCAGGAGTGAAGAAGCTTGCTACATTTCTTCTTCAAGGGCAGTTGCCCTTGCAAAAAAAACCGGGGCAAGACTTCATGTATTTCATCTTTCTACCGCAAAAGAATTGAAACTCTTTGACAGTAAAAAAGCACTGAAGGACAAAAAGATCACAGCAGAAGTTTGTATTCACCATCTATGGTTTAATGAGGAAGATTACCAGAAAAAAGGAACTTTTATTAAATGGAATCCGGCTGTAAAAACTAAAAAAGATCAGGATGCCCTTCTAAAAGGTCTCATAGAAAACAAAATTGATGTTCTGGCTACAGATCATGCTCCACATACCAAGGAAGAGAAAAAGAATGTTTACACAAAAGCACCCAGTGGAGGGCCTTTGGTACAGCATGCTTTACCTGCCTTGTTGCAAATGCATCATCAGGGAAAGATTAGTCTTGAAAAAATAGTGGAAAAATTCTGTCACAATCCTGCTATTTTGTTTGATATTGAAAAACGTGGTTTTATAAAGGAAGGTTATAAGGCAGACCTTGTTTTGGTGGATCTTAACGCCCCCTGGGCGGTACAACCCGGCAATACCTTATACAAATGCGGCTGGTCCCCCTTTGAAGGAATCACCTTTAAATCTCGTGTGACCCATACCTTTGTAAATGGAAACCTGGTGTACAGGAACTTTAAATTTAATTCATTTGTCAAAGCCGAACGTCTCACGTTTGACCGTTAATATGAAGAAGATAGTCTCAGTCATAGTTATCTTTTCTGTAATTGTTTCCTGTCAGGAAATTAACCGCACCCCCAAACCTGACGATCTCATACCCGAGAATAAGATGGTGGACGTGCTAACCGAGATCTCCCTGCTTCACGGTGCCCGCAGTTATAACAAGGCTCTTATGGAGGAAAAGGGAATTAATCCCTATCCATACCTTATGGAGAAATTTGGGATAGACAGCGTGCAACTGGTGCGGAGTAATAATTATTATGCAGAAAATTACAAGCAGTACCAAAGGATCTATGACAAGGTGAAAGTAAGGCTGGAAACGCTTATGCAGAAGTATGATTCCATCAGGGAAGTTGAAGAAAAGAGGCAGGATTCAATAAGAAAGCTAATTAAATCTGATACCCTTAACAAGAGACAGGTCGATTCCCTGCTTCAGGACACGATTTTGATTAATCTGCCACAACCGGTTTCGCGAAAGAGAGAAAGAAAAGTTTTTCAGGATACCGTCAGGTAGTGTGTTCCTCTTTGAACATCTTTGAAGTACGTTCAATCACCTGGTGCACAGGTTGAAAATTATAATTCAATTCAGCTTTAATTTTTTCAGCAGAATAAAAGCTGTGCTGAAAAAGGCTTTTTGAAGACCTGCTATCAAGATGTTTTTCCCTGTTAGAGAATACCCCGGAAGCCTCCTGCCAGATCCAGCCGGTGAAAACCATCCATTTTTTTAGCCTTTTAGAGGGTGCAGGTTTTCCAAGTTCTTCTGCGGTCATTTCAAAGACCTTTTTAAAGGAAAGATTTTCTGATACTAAAATAAACTCCTCATTCCTCACAGAAGAATACATTAATAGCTGCATGACTTTTACCACATCCCAAACCCCGACAAAACCTGTGGTTTTAGGGAAGTGATAATCAAGTCCGGAATTTACTTTTGAAAATATCTTTCCACTGCCACTATTCCAGAAACCTGGGCCAATAATGACTCCGGGATTAACTATGATAACGGGGATGCCCTCCTGACTTGCCCGCCACACTTCCATTTCTGCTCCGTATTTGGTGATGGCGTACATGCTATGGTTTAGTTCCTTATTCCAGAACGAGGTTTCGGTAATTTCCTTTTCTCCGGGTTTGAGGTCAAAAGTTGCAATGGAACTAACAAAACAAAGTTTTTTTACTTCATTTTTAATGCAAAAGTTGACCACGTTGGCAGTTCCTTCAATGTTGACCTTTCGCAGTTCATTATCTTTTGAGGTATCGAAAGATACCATGGCTGCACAGTGGTACACCAGATCCACATTCTCAAAAGCCGGGGCGAGAGATGGTACATCGGTAATATCAGCCTTCTGCCATTCAATTTTATCGAAAAGCTCAAGGGCTTCAGCTTCCGGATGTGTATAGGAGAAAACCTTTTTTACAGCCTCAAGACTTTCCTGAGTGCGGTATATTGCCCGCACATTTTTTCCCTCTGAAATAAGATCCAGCAGCAAATGCGAACCCACTAATCCTGTGCCTCCGGTAACTAAAATCATGGGGTAAATATAGTTAAAAGCGGGTAGGAAAAATGATGGTTTATGGTATCTTTACGGCTGTTTTTATTTGAAAAGTATTAAAATGAGAAAGAATTTTGTTGAAGAATTGACCTGGAGAGGGATGATCCATGATGTAATGCCCGGTACCGAAGAGCACCTAATGGAAGGGTTTCGCTCTGCCTATGTGGGGATTGATCCAACTGCCGATTCTCTACATATAGGTCACCTGGTGGGAGTAATGATGCTCAAGCACCTGCAGGAGGCAGGTCACCGGCCTGTGGCACTGGTAGGTGGTGCGACGGGAATGATTGGAGATCCTTCAGGAAAATCTAATGAAAGAAACCTTCTTGATGAGGCGACTTTGTTGCAAAACCAGAATGCCCTAAAAAATCAGTTATCCCGATTTCTTGATTTTGAAAGTGACCAGGAGAATGCTGCTGTAATGGTGAACAACTATGACTGGATGAAAAATTTCAGTTTTCTGGAATTCATTCGGGATGTTGGGAAGCACATTACAGTGAATTATATGATGTCCAAGGAGAGTGTCAAAAAAAGACTTTCTTCAGATGCTTCCGAAGGCATGTCTTTTACTGAATTTACTTATCAGTTGGTACAGGGCTATGATTTCCTACATCTTTACAGGGAACTTGATTGTACCCTGCAAATGGGTGGCAGTGACCAGTGGGGAAATATTACCACCGGGACAGAGCTTATTCGCAGAATCGGGGATGGAAAGGGTTACGCTCTCACCTGTCCGCTGATCACCAAGGCGGATGGTTCCAAATTTGGAAAGAGTGAATCAGGAAACATTTGGCTGGATTCTGAAAGGACTTCTCCCTATAAATTTTACCAGTACTGGCTGAATACAAGTGACGAGGATGCAGAGCGTTTTATCAAGATCTTCACCTTCCTTTCCAAAGAAGAGATTGAAAACCTTGTAAAAGAACATGCTGAAGCACCTCACCTGCGGCAGTTACAGCGTAAACTTGCCGAAGAGATCACAATAATGGTACATTCCAGAGAAGAGTACGACAATGCTGTACAGGCATCTGAAGTTTTATTCGGAAAAAGTACTGCTCAGGATCTAAAGAAGTTGAATGAAGCAACTTTCCTCGACGTTTTTGAAGGAGTGCCACAAGCTAAAGTGGACAGGGAAGAGGTAGAGGCAGGTTTGGATATGATCGCTGCACTTTCGGCCAAAACAGAATTCCTGAGTTCAAATGGCGAAGCGCGCAGAGCCTTAAAAGAGAATTCTATTTCTGTAAACAAAGAGAAAGTTTCTGAAGATTATGTCATCACACCTCAGGACCTGCTTAATAACAAGTACGTGATCATTAATAAAGGAAAGAGGAATACCTATATTTTAAGGGTTGAATAGAATAAGTAAGCCCCCTTGCTTTAGAGAGCGAAGGGGGCTACTAACTAACCAACCAATTATGAAAACATAATCTAACCGAACAGTAAGTCGGCAGAAAATCAATTCCTTACAGGTACCAAAAAAATTTTTGTGTTAAAAAACCATCAGGTTGCAACCCCGGATGTCGCTGTTGTCGAAACGGCCTAATATCTCTGTTTTTCCATCCTCTAGATTCTTTCCCAGATCCTGGGTGGCGATAAAAGAGCAGGAGTTAATATTGGCAAGATCAATAACGTTAATTCCGCCAGATTTCCCGTTTGGTAGCCAGCTAAGGGCGTCTTCGGGATCACGAATAAGCAGCTTCATCCATGGAGGACATTCAAAAATGCCATTTTTGAGGGCGTATGCCTGGGAAAGTAATTCGGTCATTCCATATTCACTGTGGATGTTTTCCACACCTAATCCTCTCCTTAAGGTCTCGTGAAGTTCAGCCCTGATCATCTCTTTTCTGCGGCCTTTCATGCCTCCGGTTTCCATCACAATGGTATGTTTAAGATCCAGGCTGTAAGTTTCAGCAAGGTCGAGTAAAGCGAAAGAAACTCCAATAAGAAGAACTTTCTGACCTCTCTGCTCCAGATACTTAATTTTTTCAACCAGCGCATTCAGGTCATGTAAATGAAATCCGCTCTCAGGTTTTTTACTTCTCCGGATTAGATCCTCTACCATGTATATCAAAGAGGATCCTGTGCGTTCAAGATAGGAAGGTAACATGGCAAGGACCACATAGTCTTCCACACTTCCGTAGAAAATCCCGAAGCACCTGAGGAAACTTTCCTCATAAAAGGAGAGATCAGTTACGTAGTGTTTGCTGGTTTGCTGCCCGGTAGTTCCGCTGCTTGTAAAAGTAATATCTGTGTTTTCCTCTGAAGAAATTACCTTATGGGACTTGAAGAATTTAATGGGTAGAAAAGGAATGTTTTTAGTAACATGTACGTTTTCAGGATTTCGGGCCAGCAGATCGCAGAAGTTTCGGTACACTTTGTTGTTAGTATACTGATACCGGAACACCTGCAAAGATTTTGCGTCAAAATCTTTGGCAGTAGTAATGGAAAATATATCCTTAGGCTGCTTCATAGCGGAGTTGAAGCTGCAAAGGTAAAGAATAAATTAAATGAGATATTTATCGAACGACGAGCTTGCGGGTAGCAGTGCTCTTTCCTTCCTGGATCTTCATAATGTAAACCCCGGGTTCAAGAGTGGAAATATTCAGTTCATTTCCAATGAGCTGGGCAGAAAGAATAGCATTTCCCAGTACATTGTAGATCTCTACTTTTTTAGCTTTTCCATCCTTTGTATTAATATAAACCTTCTGTCCAGAAGCAGGATTAGGAAAAATAGAAAGACCTTCAATAGGAACTTCTTTAACAGGAGTTTCAACGGGAGATACCTGCGCAAAGGCCGGATTTGCGAACAGCAAAAGGCCAATGATCATAAGGGGGTACAAGTAGAGTTGTTTCATTTTCAGCTAAGTATCAAATCAAAATTACAATAAAAATTTCAAAAACCGCACCAATTTTTAGTTGAAGAAACGTTAAAGTGTCATTTTGTGCAATAAAATAAGAAAGGCTACCGTTAAGGCAGCCTTTTCTAATTTTAGCGATTGCTGAAAATTTCTAAAGTTCGGCGTCAATCCAGGTCCAGGTTGAAACATCAACTTTTGATCCGAGGTTATAGGCATCCTCCGGTACGGCAATCGCACCATCTATCTTCACATTAGCCAAAGGACCACCATCTCTCATATCAATATTCTTTTCGTAACCTTCCAGGTATAAGTTAGTAATAGTTGCACCAGATTCTTTCTTGAACTGTAGTGCAGTCCCTCCGGTAGTAGAAATTGCTGTAAAGTTAACCAGTTTTGGATCGCCATTAGCACCATCGGCTTCAACTGCAGTGGAGAAGTTTTCTATCGTGTGGTTAACGTACACATTGGTAACGGTTCCATTCCAGCCTTCTGTCCAGTCTACAGCGTCGTCTTCAAGATTTTCAAGATAAAGATTGGTAGCGGATACAGTTCCTCCAAAAAATTCCACACCGTCATCAGCTCCACTGAGTACAGCAATATTTTCTACGGTTGTGCCAGATCCAACAGCATAAAAGGAGATGCCGTTATACTGAGATTCAGAATTGATTTGGGCTCCGGTTCCTGAAATCACAAGGTACTTTATGCTTCCCGAGTTGTCCTCATCATTGTTACCCCCGTAAACAAATCCGCCAACTTCAGCTACTGCATCAACACCTTCAGTAGTTGTGGCATCTCCAACTATTGTAAGTCCACCCCAGTCTCCTGGATTTCCGTTGGCAGATGAGATCACTACAGGATTTGCTTCAGTTCCCTGAATATCGATCATACCACCTTTAAGTACTGCGATATATACATCTGTACCGCCGTCTCTTGCAACGATCTTTGTTCCTGCAGGAATAACCAGTTTACCTCCATCCTGAACAATATATGAAGAGTTAAGGTTGTAGGTTACAGCAGGATCAAGAGTTACTGTTCCATCTACTGTGCCTTGAAGAATATTTGAATCTACGCTACTTCTGTTATTGATCCAGGTAAAAGCATTTGCAGAAACAGTTGCGGGAATAGTATAATTCACCTCAGGATTTGCTACATTACCTTCAACAACTACGTTGGCTAGGGGGCCATTATCTCGCATATCTACTGAAGTATCATAACCAGTTAAAGAAAGACCTTCAAAAGTAGCGCCCGATTCTTTTTTGAATTGTAGTGCAGTTCCACCAGTTGTAGAAACAGCAGTGAAGTTGATGATTTGTGGATTGTTATTAACTCCATCGGCCTCAATCGCAGTAGAGAAACCTCCTATAGTGTGAAGTACATAAACATTTGTAATTGTACCATTCCAACCTTCGGTCCAGTCCACTGAGTCATCTTCGTTGTTTTCAAGATATAAATTAGTTGCAGATACTGCACCTCCAAAGAATTCTATACCGTCATCGGCACCATCAAGGATTGCTACATTATTAATTGTAGTGCCGCTTCCAACTGCATATAAGGATAAACCGTTGTATTGGGAATCTGCATTTATTTGAGCTCCTGCGCCTTCAATAACAAGATATTCAATAGTTCCGGAGTTGTCACTGTTATTCGTTCCTCCATATTTAAATCCACCTACTTCGGCAGTTACATCAACTCCTTCTGTAGTAATTCCATTTCCAAGGATCACAAGTCCTCCCCAGTCTCCGGGTTGACCATTAGCAGACCTCATTACAACCGGATTGCCTTGAGTACCATTAATTACTATATCGGCATCCTTATGTATGGCTATATAAACTTCTGTGCCTTTACTGGCCACAATCTTAGTTCCTGCTGGAATGGTCAAGGTATTACCTGCAAGTACTTCAAAGGATCCTGTAAGTTTATACTCTACAGATGGATCAAGAGTTAGGTTTTCATTTAATTCTCCATTCAATTCATCGTTTTCAACTTGTGGGTTATCGATGATTGGGTCGTTATCCTCACTACAGGCTGTAAATATCAAGCCGCTGAATAGTAAGAAAAGGACAGCTAAGTTTTTAGTCATTTTTTTCATTGTGTCTGTTTTAATTAATTTATTTTAAAGTGGTTTGTTAAGATTAAAAGCTGTAGTTAATTCCCAGCGACAGTACTGCGCCCCTGGTGTAAGATCTAACTGTTTCGGTAGTTTCTATTCCTGTTGTAGAGGGTCTTACATCCTGTACTCTTTCTACTGTTGGGTTTAGAAGGTTTTTTCCGGTGAATTTAATACCCCAGTGATCTCCCAGATCCTGACTAAGGACTGCGTCCAGGGTTACAAAACCTTTTTCAATAATTGCATCATTGTAAAAAGTTTCACTGTCTGATTGCCTTTCAGGAGCACCAAGCGCAAAGATTTTGTCTGAAGCATAATTCGCGACAATACTTGCCATAAAAGGATTTTCTGTGCCGACAACCAGGTTTAAAGAACCGTTAAAGATCCAATCCGATGCACCTTGCAGCCCAGTTTCTGTAAGACCTTTATATCTAAAGGTGCGGAGGAGTTGTCCATTTTCATTTCTTAGTTCCTTAAGATCTTGTGAGTGCCACATACGGGAAGCATTAAATCCAAGATTAAAGTCATAGGCTGCACCATTTTCCATTCTTACTAGTTCCAGTCTTGTTTCCAATTCCAGTCCATAGATCTTCGCCTGGTCTCCCGCATTAAAATAGGAATAGATACCTGCAGAACCCCTGTCCTGAACCTGATTAATTGGATCTTCTATTCTTTTGTAGAATCCGGTAAGGGATAACAATTCTCCACCAGAAGGAAAGATTTCATATTTAAGATCAAGATTGTAATTTGTTGACGCCTCTAGATTAGGATTACCTCTGGTGACCTGTCCGGTTTGGGAAACGTACTCGAAAGGAGCTACTTCTTTAAATTCAGGCAGGGTAATGGTTTTACTGGCAGCGAGGCGAAGATTCGATTTGTCGTTTAGCGCATAACGAAGGTTGACAGCAGGATAAAAATTATTGTAGGAAAGATTTGATGTGCCAGTTCTTCCCGGAATGTTCCCCACGTTGTACTCGACATAAAGTTCATCCTTTTGGTAGCGGACTCCGGCATTGATATTTAGTTTCTCCAGGCCAAAATTAATAGTGGCAAATCCTGCGGCCGATTCCAGGTTAGCCCTGTACCTGTCTGCCTGAAGGGTATTATTGATACTAATAGTGCCATTATTAAGATTCTCTTCGGAGAAAACTTCCTCCAGATTGTCTATTGAAGAAGGAGTCAAAGTTCTTTTGGAAGGTTCGATTAATCCAAGAAAACGTGAAATAAAATCTCTTTCTTTGTATCTGTAAGTTCCTCCAAAATTTAGATCAAGTTGCCTGTTTTCGGCTGTAAGTATTTCCTGTCTATCCTGAATCCTCCCGTTAAATTCATAGTCGTCAATTTCCTGGTAACTTTTTCTTTGCTGGTAACCTCCGGTATCTCCAAGATATACCACGTCGTCATTAAAATTGACCTCATTTCTTATACGGTTCGGTTCGTCGGCATTTACAAGGTTCAGTCCGGCAGCCCAATCCAGGTTGTTTCTTTCTCCCAGCTTGTGTTCTCCCAGTAGTTGATTGACCCAAAGGCGGGTTTGTTTTGTATTTTGATCTCTTACAAATTGAGAGAGCCCTTCACCCGGATCTGTTTCTTCAAAAATGAATCCCTCCTGGTTTCTTCCGCCTTCGTAAACATTGTCTGAAAGTTTATTGATGAAAAGGCTATTTGCCCTAAGCTTATTGTTAGCATCCAGCTCATAGGCAACAGTTGCCAGTCCTGTTGTATTCACTGTTTTGGAATAAACAGTTGCATCTGTTATAGTATCTGTAACAAAGTTAGCGCGGAATTCCCGAAATACTCCTTCTGTAAATTGATAGTCCACGTCTTGCGACGCAGTTAGTAAAACCTCAAGCTTTTGTCCAAACCTTTTTCCGGCTGTAAGGTTGTACTTGTAATTCATTGGAAAGTCGGCAGTACCGGGATTCCAGTCCTGGTGAATTAATTTATATTCTGAAGCCTTTCCGCCGGTATAAAAACCAAAATCTGTATTCTCCATGTTGGGAGAGGACTTGAAATTATTAAACACTCCCTCTTTTATAACATTGGTGTTTATTCCTGCACCTGCGCCAAAACTCAGTTCACCTTTTCCAACCAATTCCCTGGTGGTAATATCAATATTACCTGAAGCCTGGTCTGCCGAACTACCCGAAGAGTAGGTCTTGCTAATAGCTACACTCTGGATCACGCCGGTAGAAAAAAGTTCAAGGTCTATATTCTTTCTTTCCACATCGTCTGAGGGTATGGGAAGTCCGTTAAGTGTTGTGTATAAGTAACGGTCACCCAATCCTCTTACGAAAATATCACCCGATGCTTCACTGCTGGTCACTCCCGAAATCCGGGTTGTGGCTTTAGCTGCATCAGAGATGCCCAATTTGGCTAATTCACGGGCTCCAATACCTTCCTTAATGGCTATTGCTTTTTTCTGATCCAGTAAAAGAGCCACTTCAGAATCTCTTCTGGATACGGTGGTAATCATCACTTCATCAAGGGAGGCCGCACTGCTTCCAAGTTCTGTATTTATTTCTGTAACTTTATTTGCAACAACTTCTACGTTTGGCACTTCTAAAGTCTCATATCCTAAAAAGCTAAAAACAACAGTGTAAGTTCCCGGCTCAAGATTAGTTAGAGAATAAAGGCCATCCATATCTGTAGTAGCTCCTTTAGTAGTTCCTTTAATGAGAACGTTAGCAAAAGGAAGAGGTTCCCCCTGCATTTCCTTATCTGCAAGTTTTCCAGCTATAGTACCGGTTTCTGGATTTTGCGCATACACGGCCATGGTGAAAAGGACGGTTATAGCAAATGTTAAAATACTTTTCATTTTTGTCGAATTTCAATGCCGCAAAGAAAGAGGTGTAATGTAACTGTAGTGTTAATCTCAGATTAAAGAACTATCACCACTAGGTTATCTGAATATTATGCGAAAAGAATTTCAAGAATTATTAAAACTGACAACTGCGGAGCCAATGTTAATTTAATGTTACCTCAATGTTTCGGAAAACTAAAATTTTCTTATCTTTAGAGAGAACTCAAAATCAGGCAGAGATGAAAACAATTAAACTACTGCTGTTATGTTTGGCCATATTCAGTGGAGGAATGGTAACGGCGCAGGAGAATGATGTAAAAAAAGAATTGCGTCAACAAGGAGATCTTATAGAGGCAACATTTTATCATGACAATGGGCAAATAGCCCAAAAAGGAACATATAAGAACGGCAAACTCCATGGAGAATGGATTTCTTACGACATAGAAGGAAATACTACAGCCCTGGGGAAATATTCCCAAGGTACTAAAACAGGTAAATGGTTCTTCTGGAGTGAAGACAGGCTTTCTGAAGTGGATTTTGAGGACAATGCCATTGCTTCAGTAATTCACCGTGTAAGAGACGAAGGACTTGTAAGTAAATAAAATTTTCAAAAAATTGATTTATAAATCGCTGAGGTAACTCGGCGATTTTTTTTTGGAAAAATTTACGGATTGGGTTTTAAACTCATATATAGTTCGGCATGCCTCAAAAATTCTCTCATCAGGGTTTTGGCGAAAAAAATAGAATTACAAGTTTTACCCGAAGACTTTGTGTTTAAGATTATATAATATACAATTAATAGAATTGTAGATTATGAGTTAAAAAGCTGAACCATTTTTGCAGAAAAAAAATGGAACTATTTATTGTTGTATTTGCTGCTTTATTCTCTGTAATTAATCTCTTGGGTACACTGCCCATATTCGTAGGTTTAACCCAGGAACATTCCCTAAATGAACGCTCCAGGATTTCCCTGTTTACCTCTATTAATGTTATGGTTATTCTGGGAATAGCTTTCTTCCTTGGGAAGTATGTTCTTCAATTTTTTGGAATAAGTATCGAATCTTTAAGAATTGCTGGGGGATTAATTATTGCCGCTTCAGGTTTTGCCCTCCTTACAGGATCCTTTTCTAAACATAAAGGAATGGAAAAACAGAGGGTGAAAGATGATGCTTTGCAGCGGGAAGAAGTGTCATTAACACCTTTGGCTATTCCCATGCTCGCAGGTCCCGGCTCCATCTCTTTGCTAATTGGGTTGTATGACGAATATGAGCTTTTTACTCAAAAGATCATTGTTGTTTTAGCTATAGCTGCCGTGTGTATTGCTACCTTTCTCATGCTAAAATGCTCGCATTATATTGTCAGGTTCCTGGGTGCTTCGGGAATAAATGCCATTTCAAGGATTATTGGATTTATTGTAATCGCAATTGGGATAGAATACATAAGTTCTGCTGTTATAAGTGTATTAATGCTTACCTGAACTAATTTCCACTAAACGAAATAAACAGAATGGAATATTTATCTAACGTAAATACTTTCTTAATTCCTTAGAGAAAGCTTTTCTTATTAATGACTTCACACTGTCTTAATATAATTTCGCGCTTTTTCAAGTAGGTTTGCTTCAATAAATTGATCAATCTAAAAGCCATGGCCGGTTTCAATTGTAAGATTTGTTTGATTAAGCCAAAACCAGGGGTGTAAAGAAATTTATACCCTTTTTTTATTTGATAAAGTGTAATTCTTAAAATCAGTTTAATATTCTGGTGACCATGAGGTAATAATCCCTTTTTAAATTGCCTAAACCTTAAATCTCTTATATTGAAAAACCGAATAGTTGACGAGCATCAAGGTCTTTCACAAGATCACCATGTTCTGTCTTTCTCCTTTTTCTTTTATTGGTTCTTAGGGTCCTTCAGGCGCAACAGAGAAAATTATAATTTTCTTGTTGAGGAAATTTTAATTCTGTGTTTATCGCTTTCGTTTTCATCTTCTTTTTTTTCATCCGGTAGACATCACAGATCTAATTTCTTTAATCCTTTATATGAAAAAATATTTCAAAATGATGAAAAAACGAAAAGTTGAAGTTGTCGTGATTTCAGACGTTCACCTGGGCACCTATGGTTGTCATGCAGGGGAGCTGGTTTCTTATCTTAAAAGTATACAGCCCAAAATAGTAATCCTTAACGGGGACATAATTGATATCTGGCAGTTTAATAAGAGCTATTGGCCAGATCTACATATGCAGGTCATTAAATGTATAACAGGATTTATGGCCCGGGGTATAAAAGTCTATTATGTCACCGGTAATCACGACGAGATGTTGAGGAAATTTGTTGGTTTTGAAATGGGTTCCCTTGAAATTGTAAATGAGGTGGTACTCAATCTGGACGGCAGAAAGACCTGGATTTTTCACGGGGATGTTTTTGATGTTACTATGCAAAATTCTAAATGGCTGGCAAAGTTGGGAGCAAAAGGTTACGACAGCCTTATCCTAATCAACAGGATGTGCAATTATTTTTCTGAAAGGATGGGGAGAGGGAAATTATCTCTTTCCAGGAAAATAAAAAACAGTGTAAAGAGTGCGGTAAAATTTATAAACGACTTTGAACAAATTGCAGCAGAAATTGCCATTTCCAATGGATACCAATATGTTATTTGTGGTCATATCCACCAGCCGGTAATAAAAAATATTAAAGGCAAGGAAGGCGAAGTGATCTATCTCAATTCCGGCGATTGGATAGAAAATCTTACTTCACTGGAATACAACAAAGGGAGCTGGAAACTATATCATTTTCATGAAGATCATCACAGGGTAATGGCCGCCCGGGCTAAAACTTTTAAGGATTCAAAAATAAACAGTAATGAATTATTTGAAAATCTGGTACGCGAATTAAATTTCGTAAAGCCGTAAAAAATTAAAGCCACTTTTATTAGTTAAGTAGGATGAAGATATTATATGCAATTCAGGGAACAGGAAACGGGCATTTAAGCAGGGCCAGAGATATAATTCCTGTGCTGCGAAATATGGGGGAAGTAGATATTCTAGTAAGCGGGACACAGGCAGACATTGCTTTACCATATTACATAAAATACCAGATGAAGGGCCTTAGCTTTATTTTCGGAAAGAAGGGTGGAGTGGACTTGTGGAAGACCCTTATTAAGAATAATTTATGGGATTTTATAAGGGAGATGAAAAAGATTCCGGTGGATCAGTACGATATCGTGATCAATGATTTTGAACCTGTTTCTGCCTGGTCTTGTTTTTTCAATAGACAATCCTGTATTGCCCTGAGTCATCAATGTGCAGTACTTTCCCCAAATGCACCTCTCCCAAAACACAGGGACATAATCGGGAGATTTATCCTGAAACATTATGCTCCTGCAACGGCAAAATATGGTTTTCACTTTTTAAGATTTAACGACCAAACTTTTACACCGGTAATAAGGAAACAGGTGCGTGACCTCACAGTGACCAACAAAGGCCATTATACGGTTTACCTCCCATCATATAGTGACAAAAAGATCATAAAAATTCTTGAAAAATTTAAAGATGTAAAGTGGGAGGTTTTTTCGAAACATAATGATAAAGTGTATCACTGCGGAAAAATTTGCCTGAGTCCCATTCAGAATGAGACCTTTTTAGAAAGTATGGCTTCAAGTGCAGGTGTACTTTGTGGGGCAGGTTTTGAAACCCCTTCAGAAGCTCTTTTTTTAAAGAAAAAGCTACTGGTAGTACCTATGGAAAATCAATATGAGCAGCATTGTAATGCTGCTGCCCTACAAGAATTGGGAGTTACTGTACTTAAAAACCTTAAGAAAAAACAGGTTGGCCGTATTCAGGATTGGCTGTGTAGTGATTTGGTTGTACCAGTAAATTTTCCCGATAGGACAAGTGAGATAGTTGAGGATTTAATAAATGATCACCTGGTGTCTAACCTCAGCGCTGTAAATGAAATCTTAATAGGCGAAGTGAAATCCTCGATTGGATAGATGGCGAAAAAAAATACGTATTACCTATTCTTTAGTAATTCCAGGTTGTAATGTCCAATTTATATTACGAGGAGCCGGAGGAACTTCTATCTTTCAAAAAGGAGGATTTTGGAGAAGATTTTATATGGGGTATATCAACAGCCGCTTATCAGATAGAAGGCAGTCATCGGGCAGGTGGCAAAGGTTTATCTATCTGGGATGTCTTTACCAGTAAGAAAGATAAAATATTTCAGAGCCAAAACGCTAACGTTGCCTGTGATTTTTATTTAAGATACGAAGAAGATCTTTCTTTAATGAAAGATCTGAATATCAAAAATTTCAGGTTTTCTATTTCCTGGCCCCGAATGATACCTAATGGTCACGGGCCTGCCAGTCCAGAAGGAATAGCTTTTTACAACCGGCTTATTAATAAATGTCTGGATCTTGAAATAGAGCCATGGGTGACGCTTTATCACTGGGATTTGCCTCATGCCCTTGAAAAGAAAGGAGGCTGGGCCAACAGGGAAATTATTGCTTGGTTCAAAGATTATGTAACTCTCTGTGTAGAAAATTTTGGAGACAGAGTTAAGAACTGGATGGTTTTAAATGAGCCACTGGTCTTTGTGGGTGCCGGTTATTTTCTGGGAATGCATGCTCCCGGGAAAAGAGGTATGAAAAGTTTTTTACCGGCAGTTCATCATGCCGCAATATGTCAGGCAGAAGGAGCAAGAATTATAAAACATCACCATCCCAAAGCAAGGGTGGGAACTAATTTTTCCTGTTCTTTAATTGAACCTCTGCGGGGAAAAGATAGATTGGCGGCAAAAAGGGTAGATGCTCTGGTAAACAGGTTATTTTTAGAGCCGGCATTGGGAATGGGATACCCGTTAGAAGATTTGAAATTTCTCAGAAAACTTGAAAAGTATCAGCTTCCCGGAGATGAGCAGCTATTAAAATTTGATTTTGATTTCGTAGGGATACAAAATTATACACGGGAAATTGTGAGGCATTCCTGGTTTGTTCCTTATATAAAAGCGAGAAATATTAAGGCTGAAAAAAGACAGGTCCAATTAACCGAAATGAATTGGGAAGTTTATCCCCATTCTATTTACCAAATGCTGAAGAAATTTGACGGCTACGCTAATATCAGAGACTTGTATATTACCGAAAATGGTGCAGCCTTTAAAGATACTTTCGAGAATGGCGAGATCAAAGATAGCAGGAGGATCAAATATCTTAAGGATTATTTAGCTGCAGTTCTTAGAGCAAAGCGTGAAGGAGTAAATGTCAAAGGCTATTTCGTGTGGACTTTTACAGATAATTTTGAATGGGCCGAGGGTTTCCGTCCCCGCTTTGGCCTTGTTCATGTAGATTTCCAAACTCAAAAGAGGACGGTTAAAGCTTCTGGTAAGTGGTTTCGTGACTTTCTTAAAAACTACAATTACTAATTTGGGCTAACGCTTCAGTAATCATTTGATAATTTTTAGTTTACATTGAAAAGCATGAGAATCGATAATTTCGTACTGCTTATAGTATACCTAAGTGAATCTATATTTCTTATGTTTTTGTCAACTCATACTTGAGGTATAGAATGGTTGCCCTGGCCAGGCAACCTTTTTTATTTATACCTGTATTGGATATTGGCATTAGAAAAAGAATTCAACTATAATACTTTTTGGGGAGGAGGAAAAACTATGATAAATTTAATACAGAATAAGGAAGCCTTGAACCAGGCGGGTGTTGAAATGTTCAACCTCTGCACTATTCAGTTAACAAATGCCAGAGAAGCCTTTCTTAACCTTGACAAGGAGCTGGCAGAGAACGTGATACGCATGGAGCATAGGGTGAATGCCCTTGATTTGAAAATAGATCGGGATTGCGAACAATTTCTTGCCTTACATAAACCTGTTGCCAGTGATTTAAGGTTTGTACTGGCACTCAGAAAAATTAATTTCGATCTGGAAAGAATCGGTGATTACGCTTATGGAATATCAAAGTATACAGTAGAAATAAATACAGTGCCAGCCAAGAAACTCCTGGATAAACTCAGAGTAGAAGAAATGTTCAGATATGCACTTTCCATGCTCGAAGATATTTTTCAAGCCTATGTTGATGCCGACAGTCAACTTGCTCATAAAGTCTTTAAAAAGGAGCAGGTTTTAAATGAGATCAATAATAATTCGATCTCCATTATAATTAATACAATTAAGGATGATGTGAATCTAATTGATCAATTTCTTCTTTTATTTACTGTTATTAAGAAACTCGAAAGAGTGGGAGACCTGGCAACCAATATAGCACAGGAAATAATTTTTTACGGAGAAGCAGAGGTACTTAAGCATCAAAAGGAAAAATTTGGTATTTGATAAATTCCATTTTTTAAAATTTTATCTAATTTCTACACTTTTGAGAAGCCTGCTGTTTTTTATTTTCTTTAACCGATATTTGTAATAGAACCTAATAAAATGAAAAAAAGCGACATTTGTATCCTGCTGGTTGATGATGAACCCGATATCATCGAGATCATTCGTTATAACCTGGCCGCCGAAGGTTATAAAGTGACTACTGCCGAGAATGGAATTGAGGCTTTAAAGGCTGCAAAAAAGCACAAACCTCTTTTGATTATCCTGGACGTAATGATGCCAGAGATGGATGGAATGGAAACCTGTATTCAAATGAGAAAAGACCCCGACCTGGCCAATACTATTATTACTTTTCTTACCGCTAGAGGGGAAGATTATTCTCAAATGGCCGGTTTTGATGCGGGTGCCGATGATTACATCACTAAACCTATAAAACCCAAGATCCTGTTGAGTAAGGTGAAGGCCCTATTAAGACGTCTCAATGACAACGGAGTAACTAAATCTGAAATTATTACAGCAGGAGATCTGGAAATTAGCAGGGAAGAATATAAGGTGACCCGTGGAGAGGAAACAATTGTTCTTCCGCGCAAGGAGTTTGAGTTATTGTATCTTTTAGCTTCACAACCCGGAAGGGTTTTTCAGCGCGATGAGATCCTGGAGCGCGTTTGGGGTAATGAAGTAGTGGTGGGAGGCCGTACTATTGATGTGCATATTAGAAAACTTCGGGAAAAGATCGGTGATAACAGTATTCAGACAATTAAAGGTGTTGGGTATAAATTCGTAGAGTAATGGCAAAAGGTTTTAAGCGATCATATAAGTTTGCGGTAAGAACCTCCATTTACATTACGCTCTTTCTCACAGGGATCTCTGCAGTTTTTCTTATTCTACACGACGCGTATTCAGAATGGGCACTTCTGCTTTATGCTTTTAGCTGCTTTTTATTTTCTTTTTTAATAATCCAGTACAGGGTGGAATTCTTCATCTATAAAAAGATCAAGAAGATCTACGAGAATGTGAGCATGCTCAGTGCAACCCCATTAAAACCGGAGCAGGTTACTACAGATATGAATAGCCTGTCCCTGGAGGTGCAAAAATTTGCAGAAGGAAAAAAACTGGAGATAGAGGCGCTCAAGATCAGGGATTCCTATCGGAAGGAATTTATGGGGAACATATCTCACGAACTCAAGACTCCCTTATTTACTGTACAGGGTTATATAGAAACTCTTCTGGATGGGGCAATGAAAGATAAAACCGTGCGGAAGCAATATCTCGCCAGGGCTGCTAAAGGTGTAGAGCGCCTGGTTTACATAGTGCAGGACCTGGATATGATCACAAAGCTGGAGACAGGCGAACTAAGGCTTAAGCCTGAAGCTTTTGATATTGTGGAAGTGGTACAGAACGTATTTGACCTTTTAGAAATGAAGGCAGCTAAAAAAAATATCACACTAAGCTTTGAAACTCCTTATGCTCCGGTTTGGGTGAGAGCAGATAAAGAAAGAATTCAACAGGTGGTAACAAACCTTATAGTGAATTCCATCAAGTATGGAAAGAATGACGGCACTACAGAGGTTTCCATTGAAGATCATTCCAAAAAGAAGATCATTGTAAGAATCAGCGATAATGGAGAGGGTATCCAAAAAGAGCATATTCCAAGGTTGTTTGAGAGGTTTTACCGGGTGGACAAAAGCGGTTCGAGGAAAGAAGGAGGTTCAGGCCTCGGCCTTGCAATTGTAAAGCACCTGCTTGAAGCACATAAGGAAAGGATTTTTGTAGAAAGTAGCTACGGAATGGGAAGCGAATTCTCATTCACCCTTAAAAAGGCTAAAAAGTCGGGAGTAGTCACAGATAAATCCGGGGTCATTTAATCCGGAGTAGTTTTCTAACTTCAATAGTTTATTAATATTGAAATCATCCTGTTTGCAGGAGGGAGCAAAACCTAATTTCTCCATTCTTCCGGCAAGATATTCCTGCTCGAACTGGCCCGGTGTTGGGATCAGGAATGCTTTCTTTTGTAATACTGCCAGGTCCATTAAAGTTGTATAACCCGATCTTGAAATAACAACTTTGCTGCTGTTTATCGCCTGCTCCAGTTCCTTCCCAAAAAGGTAATTTTTTATATCCATATTGGGAGCTGTTAATGAAGGTATGTTCTCGTTTACCAGACCCCTTACAAAAAGGATCTTTCCTGACAATGTTTTAAGCTCGTTGAAAAGGATTTCTTCCAGCAGACTTCTTTGCGGCTCAGGCCCTGAAAGCAGGACCATATAATCATATTTTTGTGGTAGCGTCTCCTTGTGAAATCTGCTTATGATCCCCATATACTTTACCGATTCATTTTTTGTTTTGGAATGACCAAGGAAACCGCTGAGATTAGGTTTCCCGGGGGCATCGGGAACCCAGCATTCATCATATTTTCTAATGTATTGCTGGTGAAGACGACTGCTCAAAAAGGTGGTATTACCTGAAAGTACGTTGAGCTGATGGGTGATAAACACATTAGGAAGGTGTTTGTATCTTACCCCAAACCTACTATCTGAAATTATTCCATTGAGATTCAGTTTTTCCACCAGGATCCTCGTAGCTCTTTTTTCTTTCTGAATGTTCTTGAGAATGTGAGGAGTATCGAGCAAAAGCTTCCATTTAAGAAGGCTGCCCTTACTGGTATAAGTGATATTGTAGGAAGGCAGTTCGAATGCCTTCAAATCTGGAAACTCTTTTTTAAGCAATTCAAGAGCGGCTCCATCTGAAGCTATAACAGGAGTAAATCCCTTTTCTTCCAGCTTTTTTATAAGCGGGATGCAGCGTGTGGCATGCCCCAAACCCCAGTTTATAGGAGCAACCAGAATCTTTCTACTTCGCATAAAACAAATATAAATGAAAGGCCTGTGGGGGATTTTATTTAATTTTACCAAAATATTAAATTTTCAGGTGGGAAGTAAGAATAAATTAAAGCGATTTAGAGAAAATGAGACTTTTTCGAATGTGGTTCAACCAACCCGGGAAGAAGTTGTGGAAGGAGATTTTCGACTGAGAGGTAAATGGAGTAGTGGTTTTTTTAAAAATGGCAAACCAATTGTCCTGGAACTGGGCTGCGGAAAAGGGGAGTACAGTGTAGCCCTGGCTCAAAACTATCCCGATAAAAATTTTATTGGTATTGATATTAAAGGCGCGAGATTCTGGAGAGGTGCAAAAACTGCATTGGAAGAAGGACTTCAAAATGTGGCATTTTTGAGAAGTCAGATAGAATTGGTTGATTACTTGTTTGATGAAAATGAAGTCGATGAGATCTGGATTACTTTCCCCGATCCTCAGATCAAATACAAACGCACCAAACACCGCATGACCAACTCTGAATTCCTGCAGAGATATAAAAAAATATTAAAACCAGGAGGCCTTGTCAACCTGAAGACAGATAGCGAATTTATGCATGGCTATACCCTGGGTTTACTTCATGGTGAAGGTCATGAAGTGGTGCAGGCCAATCACAACGTGTATAAAAACGAATATTCTCCCAAAGAAGTCACCGGGATACAGACATTTTATGAAAAGCAGTATCTTGAGCAGGGAAAACCTATAACTTACATACAGTTTAGAATAAAATAACGGCCTTGGAGGAAACCCGAATTTTCCTTATTACTTATTTTGCAGCCTTACTTGGAGTTGTGCCTCCCGGCCTGGTGAACATGAGTGTAGCCAAAACCTGCTTAAAAAGGGGGAAAGCCAGCGGAATTTATATGGCTCTAGGGGCCTCTGTTGTGGTTTTGCTGCAGGCTGCCATTGCTATTATGCTTGCCCGCTACATTTTTGATAATACCTATATCAACAGTATACTTTTGAGGGCAGGTTTTGTGATCTTCCTTATCATGATGTTCTACTTTCTTATTATGGCTCAGCGAAAAAGGAAGGATGTGGAAGTGACACCCACATCGGGAGTGAAAAGTTTTTTTAAAGGAATAATGATCGGTGCCCTCAACATTTTTCCTGTTCCCTTTTTTATTGCTCTTGCGGCTGCGCTGAACGTAAACGGAGATATTGAATATCATCTGCTCAACAATACAGCCTTTGTTCTGGCTGCCTCCCTTGGCACCTTTACTACCCTTTATCTATATGCACTTTTCTTTGCTAAAATCGAGGCAGAGGGGACCTTTTTTGTGAAATATTCCAATTATTTCATGGCGGCGCTAATGCTCGTGCTGCTGGTAATTACTTTTATCAGGATTTTTACCCAGTGATGAGCGAAACTTCTTTTTTTGATAAAGTTTATGAGGTGGTGAGGCAGATCCCTCAAGGAAGAGTGACCAGTTATGGTGCAATTGCCAGGTATCTTGGATCTGCAGGTAGTTCAAGAATGGTAGGATGGGCCATGAATAATGCTTCAAAAATGGAAGATATTCCTGCTCACCGGGTAGTGAACAGAAAAGGGCTCCTTACCGGAAAACATCATTTCCCGGGTACCAGACTTATGGAACAACTTCTGGAAGCAGAAGGAGTAAGGGTTGAAGAAGATCAGGTCCTTGATTTTCAGAAGCATTTCTGGGATCCTTCAGGAGAACTCTAAGCCTATAGTTCAATCAGTATTATTGATCCTTAAAAAAGGCTAATAAGTTCTTTTTCTTAGCTTTTCCGTTTATATTTGCATTTAGAATGAATCTATATAAGGTTCGGGAAATTAGAAATAATTCAGCATGAAACTTAACAGAAAAGATATAATGAATGCTCTTGAGACTATTTCGGTTTCTGGAGAAGGTAAAAACATGGTGGAAAGTGGTGCAGTCCAGAATATCATGACCTTTGGAGATGAGGTCGTAGTGGACCTTTTGCTTACTACACCTGCGCTTCATATTAAAAAGCGTGCAGAAGTAGATGTGATGAAGGCTATCCACGAGCATGTACATCAAAAAGCAAAAGTCAAAGTAAACATAAAAGTTCAGGCGCCCGAGAAGACTGAGATCAAGGGTAAATCCATCCCTGGGATCAGGAATATAGTTGCAGTGGCATCAGGAAAAGGTGGGGTAGGAAAATCTACCGTTACTGCCAATCTTGCTGTTAGCCTCGCAAAAATGGGATTTAAGGTGGGTCTTTTGGATGCAGATATTTATGGACCTTCAATGCCGATGATGTTTGATGTACAGACAGAAAAGCCTTTATCGGTAAATATCGACGGTAAGTCAAAGATGAAACCTATAGAAAACCATGGCGTAAAGCTTTTGTCTATTGGGTTCTTTACTCAGCCAAACCAGGCAGTGATCTGGAGAGGACCAATGGCAGCAAAGGCCTTGAATCAAATGATCTTTGATGCAGCCTGGGGAGAACTTGATTTCCTTTTAGTGGATCTGCCTCCGGGAACAGGAGATATCCATCTTTCAATAATGCAGTCTCTGCCTCTTACTGGTGCTGTGGTAGTGAGTACGCCTCAAAATGTGGCCCTCGCTGATGCACGCAAGGGGGTGGCTATGTTCCAGCAGGAAACGATTAATGTTCCTGTTTTAGGGATCATTGAGAATATGGCTTATTTTACTCCGGAAGAGTTACCCGATAATAAATATTACATTTTTGGAAGGGAAGGGGCTAAAATGCTTGCCGAAGATCTTAACGTGCCGTTCCTTGGACAAATTCCACTGGTGCAAAGCATAAGAGAGGCGGGAGATATTGGACATCCTGCTGCCCTGCAGGAAGGAACTCCGTTATCTAAAGCTTTTGAAGTCCTCACTCAAAATGTGGTACAGGAAACGGTAAACCGCAACAAGAGTTTGCCTCCTACCGAAGCAATTAAAATCACCACTATGGCTGGCTGTAGTGCAGTTAATAAATAGTCATGACAAGCGAAGAAGTTAGGTTAAATGTGGAAAGGGCTCTTGAAGAAATAAGACCTTTCTTAAGAAATGATGGTGGAGATATCTCCCTGATCAGTATTGAAGATGACCGGCTGGTGAAGGTACAGCTCCAGGGCGCCTGCGTGGGTTGTAGTGTGAATACTATGACCTTAAAGTCTGGTGTCGAAATGACGATCAAACGCTATGTGCCTCAAATTGAAACAGTACTGAATATCGAAAAATAGCATTTTCAGTACTTTATTAAAAAGAACGTAATGATTAAAACAGATATGTTGATCATCGGTGCGGGGCCTACGGGTCTTTTTGCCGTTTTTGAAGCAGGATTATTAAAACTCAAGTGCCATCTTATAGATGCTTTGCCACAGCCGGGAGGCCAGTGCTCAGAGATCTATCCCAAAAAGCCCATATATGATATCCCGGCTTTCCCCGAAATTCTGGCGGGAGACCTCGTAGATAACCTTATGGAGCAGATACGTCCCTTTGAACCGGGATTTACTTTGGGAGAGCGGGCAGAGACTATAGAAAAGCTTGAGGATGGCAGTTTTATTGTGACGACCAGTGAAGGCACAAAACACCAGGCACCGGTAGTGGTTATTGCCGGCGGACTCGGAAGTTTTGAGCCACGTAAGCCGCCTATCCCAAATATCGCAAAATTCGAGAACAGAAACGGAGTTGCCTATATGATCAGGGAACCTGAAGATTATCGGGGGAAGCGTGTGGTGATTGCAGGCGGAGGAGATTCAGCACTGGACTGGGCCATCTATCTTTCTGAAGTTGCTTCGGAAGTTTCTCTGGTCCACAGAAGAAATGAATTTCGCGGGGCATTAGATTCCGTTGAAAAGGTATCTGAACTCGCTAAGATCGGAAAGATCAATCTTATTACTGAAGCCGAAGTAGTAGGTCTCAAGGGTGCTGAAACTCTTGAGTCTGTAGTCATCAGGCATAAAGGAGAGGCTTCCGAAGAAGAGATCAGGGAAACCGATTATTTCATTCCGCTTTTCGGACTTTCGCCAAAGCTGGGACCTATTGCAAACTGGGGACTGGAGATAGAAAAGAATGCGATAAAGGTAGACAACAGCTACGATTACCAAACGAACATTCCCGGGATCTATGCAATTGGGGATGTGAATACCTATCCCGGGAAACTAAAGTTGATCCTTTGTGGTTTCCACGAAGCTGCCATTATGTGCCAAAGCGCTTACCAGCGGATTTTCCCCGATAAGAAGTATGTGATGAAATACACTACCGTAAGTGGGGTCAATGGTTTCGACGGCAGCAAAAAGGAAGCTAAGAGAGAAGTAGTAAAGAGTATAAATTAATACTTAAAATCCAGACCTCACAGTGCCGAACCGTCGGGACTGTGAGGTTCCATTTTTTAAAATGTCAGATATTAAGATCACCATAATCGACCGCGAAGGAGAGGCTCATTTAGTAGATGCGCCTACAGATATGAACATGAATCTCATGGAGGTCATACGCACCCACGAGCTTGCGCCCGAAGGTACCATAGGGATCTGCGGAGGCATGGCCATGTGTGCTTCCTGCCAGTGTTATATGCTCAACAAGGACCACTTATTGCCCGAAAAAAGTTATGAGGAGGAGGATATGCTGGACCAGGCATTCTTTGTGCAGGAAAACAGCAGGCTTAGTTGTCAGATCCCTATAGATAAGGAACTGGAAGGCCTTGAAGTGAAGATAGCTCCCTATAACGCCGATTAAAAAAGAGGTCTGGTTTTTGCCCTTTTTGAGAAGTAATAAATTCACAGGTAATATGATCCTTAACGTCATAATTTTCTATTCAAAGAAATCAAAGGATTATCTAAAGCTTGACGGGGTGATCCCAAAAAAGCCGGTTGAGCTGAAGACGGAGTGCTGTGAAAAATATAAAAAGGGCAAACGCTGTAAACGCTGCCCTTGTTATGATCTTATGTAATAATTTAAGATTCAAAGTTCAAGATTCAAAATTGCTCAAATTCTTCAGCTATGGCTTTGGCGAATATTTCAAAGATTAGCGATAAAGTTTTGATTAAAACCTAACTTGAAACGCTGGTATCCCGGTAATATACAGTCCCGTGATCAACAGCTGTGCATCAATAGTACCCTCCTGTTTTTATTTTATTTATGTTTGGCCTTTTGGTAAGCTGCCAGCTTTTGTGGTCCTTCAAGAACTATCCTGATCACCTTTAGAAATCCTTCTTCATTTATAGCCACCTGCCACTTTACCAGACTAATTGCACCCTCTTCAATTTCCAGTCCGGTGATAGATCTTGGATGTACACAGCTGCCATCATTAAAGTACGGGATCTCTCCGGGCCGCGGAAACCGGGGTCTGTGAGTGTGGCCTGTAATAGTGAACTGATCGTTATTTTCCACGATCCATTTTTTGGTTCTGCGTTCGATCTTGTTAAGTTCGATGTTATTTTTTGCCGGACTGGTAGGATCTCCAATTCCAAAGATCTGCAGTTGTCTCCACAGTACCCTTACAAGAAATCTGTCAATTTTCCACATGTAGTAATGCAGCCAGTCTGCCTGGTGTCCATGTACCATTAAGATTTCCTGTCCGGTGGTTTTATGTTCCAGTATAAGAGATTCAGGAAAATTAATTCCGGGAAAAAGCGGAAGCTCTTTTTCTGTTCCTGTGTCGCAGTAAGTATAGAGATGCTTTTCCACATAGTCCTGATTGCTGTAGACCATATCGTGATTTCCAACAATGCGAAACAACCTGCCTTCTGTAAAGAACATCCTCATTAACAGGAAAACATCCTTATGCGCTTCAAAAATGGATTCGAATGTCAGGTTTTCCCATAGCTCATCCCCGTCCCCCAGTTCACAATAGGTAAAACCATTTCTGTAGTAATGGGAGAGAGCGTGGAAGTAGCTGTTGCGGTTGTTTGCAAAGTCGTCGGCAAAACTGTTGTTGCCACGGTGACAATCGCTGAAGATGATAAACTTTGAATCATCATCGAATGGGATCCGGAATGCATTCTGGTAAGCATCTGTTAATCGTTTTCCGGATGACATTATCCAACGTGGTTTAATTTAAAATAAGACCTCACAGGTCTCAAAGACCTGTGGGGTCTGGTAATATTTATTATTGAAAAGCCGGAATCCCGGTAATATCCAGTCCGGTGATCAACAGGTGGATGTCATGAGTACCTTCGTAGGTGATCACGCTTTCCAGGTTCATGGAGTGACGCATGATGCTGTATTCCCCTGTTATTCCCATTCCGCCGAGAATTTGTCTGGCTTCTCTTGCAATATTAATCGCCATGGCGACATTGTTTCTCTTGGCCATGGAAATTTGGGCTGAGGTGGCAGTGCCTTCATTTCTCATAACTCCGAGTCTCCATGCGAGCAATTGGGCTTTGGTGATCTCGGTGATCATTTCGGCAAGTTTCTTTTGCTGCAGCTGGAAGCTCGCAATCGGCTTTCCAAATTGCTCTCTTTCTTTTGCATAGCGCAGGGCTGTATCATAACAATCCATTGCAGCGCCAATTGCACCCCAAGCAATACCATAGCGGGCAGAGTCGAGACAGCCCAGAGGTGCACCCAATCCGCTTTTTTCGGGCATAAGGTTTTCCTTGGGGACTTTCACGTTGTTGAAGACAAGTTCGCCGGTTGCACTGGCGCGCAGGGACCATTTGTTGTGTGTCTCCGGAGTTGTAAAACCTTCCATCCCACGTTCTACAATGAGTCCGTGAATGCGTCCTTCTTCATCTTTGGCCCACACGATAGCGATATCTGCGAAAGTCGCATTTGAGATCCACATTTTTGCTCCGTTAAGCAGGTAGTAATCTCCCTTGTCTTTGAAATTAGTAGTCATCCCGCCGGGATTCGAGCCGTGGTCGGGTTCTGTAAGTCCGAAGCAGCCCATCATCTCTCCTGAAGCCAGCTTTGGAAGGTATTTCTTCTTTTGTTCTTCTGTTCCGTACTTGAAAATAGGATACATTACCAGTGAAGATTGTACAGAAGCTGTGGAACGTACTCCGCTGTCGCCTCTTTCTATCTCCTGCATGATGAGTCCGTAGGAGATCTGGTCGAGTCCGGCGCCGCCGTATTCTTCAGGAATATATGGACCAAATGCACCAATTTCGGCAAGGCCTTTTATAAGTTGCTTCGGGAATTCGGCTTTTTGAGCCGCTTCTTCTATAATTGGTGATACCTCCCGCTTGACCCATTCGCGGGCAGCATCGCGTACCATTTTATGTTCGTCGGAAAGTAATTCATCGAGATTGTAATAATCGGGCGCCTGAAACTGGTCTGCTTTCATTTGTAGTTGTTTATTGTTTGTCTGGAAGAGTAAATTTAAGCAAACTGAAATTAGGGGCAAGCGGGAAAAAGTTTAATTAAGGAGAAAGACCTCACAGGTTTTCAAAACCTGTGAGGTCTGGAATATATACTTTAACCCTTTCAGGGTTCTAAAACCTGAAAGAGTTAATTTTACTGCTTCAGCAATTCTTTCTTAGTTCCATAGAATTTTTTTGTGTACTAAAAGTTTGGACGTACTGTGCTTCGGAAAGTCTAGTCCTGACCCGGAAAAGGTCACATGTTTATAGAACAAGAAAGATTTGGAGGTGCGACCCCTTCGGGGTCGAATATTTTCTGATTTGGATTTCTTCCAGGTGAGGTGGCGGAAGTAGGAAGAATCTAGTAAATCTACAAATTTGTTTTCAGTAGCTTTTTCAATATTTTAGGATCCATTCTGTTATTGAAGAAAGTAATTAAAATTAACTCATTTTTTGAGTGATGAATTTTATAGAAGAGAGCAACATTAGGGTGAACAACAATTCTTCGAATTTCTGAGTTGGAATCAATTATTGGATGTAGTGTCTTTCCAGAAATAATGTGAGTAAGATTTTCTTCAGTGAGCCGATGAAAAACACGGATCTCTTTGGCAGTCCAATGTTTCTTAAGATTTTCCAGAATTTCAAAATAGGTGACCTTGGCTAATCGTGTCCAGACGATTTGCATTTTAAATGCCGTATTTTTCTTTTACCTCTCTCATTACATCTTTATGAGAATAGACACTTCCTTCCTTTAGGTCTTTTAAACCGGCTTCAAGAAAAAGCTTTTCCGTATCAGAAATTTTGTAGGACTTACCCGAAACTGATGTTTCATCCTTTATTTCCTGAAGTCTCTTTACAATAGATTCATCCTCAATCGAGATGAGCCATTCCATAAGTTTAAATTTTTCAGCAGCTAAATCCATCGATTTTTCTTTTAAAGATACAAAAATTGAGGATGTTAAAAACTATCAAGGACTTGCAGAGCTCTACATCTTCAAATAAAAATCCTTCACGAGTTCAATATATTCGGGCGTATATTGATGCCTGGCGGTTTCGATGACCAATTCATCTATCAGTGGCTGACCTTCCAAAAATGACATTTCCAGCAGACTTCTTTTTACTGCTGAATCCGGAGTTCCCTTAACGCGGGTGATGCGCTGTGGAAAGAGTCCGTGGTCAGCAGCCAGGTAGCGGAATTTCTCCTCCTCGGTATAGGGAATAATCACGTTGAATTTTCCCTTTTTTGAAAGGAGCAGGGATACACCTTCTAAAAGTTCTTCGAACGGAAGTGCCTCTGCAAACCGCGCCTGATCCCGCTTCGCATCTCCCGAAGAATAGTCGGCAGAATAGAACGGCGGATTAGAAACTATAAGCTCGTACTTTTCCTCATCCTGCATCTCCTCCACAAATTCGTCAAAAGCTGCATGATAACAAAAGAGCCTGTCGCCCCAGTCGCTATTCTCAAAATTCTCCACGGCCTGTTCGTATGCGTCTTCATCAATTTCCAAAGCATCTATGAGTTCAGCATGACTCCGCTGCGCCAGCATAAGGGCAATTACTCCCGTGCCGGTTCCAATGTCCAGGATAGAAAAAGGATGGTGGTCAAGAGAAGTCCACGCGCCGAGAAGAACGCCGTCTGTTCCGACTTTCATGGCACATTTTTCTTGTTCAATTGTGAATTGTTTAAACCTGAAAATAGTATTGAGAATTGAGTAGTGAGTATTGAGATTTTAAGCGGTTTATAATTTAAATTCCTTGAACCTTAAACTTTAAACCTTGAGTCACCTCTAAAAAGCCTAATTTCGAAAAGCTCTGAGAGGCTACTATTTGACGATTAAATTGTTGTTTCTTATTTGCATTATGATAAACGAGAAAATCAGAGGATTTTTAATGTTTAGAAGGTGAAAAAATCCAGAAAATAAAGAGTTTTGGGATTTCCCGGGACTCCAGGGACACATTTTCTCCATGTTTTTGGCTATCCTCACTAGATTTATCCACATTCCGCGGGCAAATGCCCACATTCGGTTCTTGATGAGCCCCCGATACCTGGTTTTTTTATTTCTAATGTTTACCACAAACTGAAATATAGTGGCTTCTACATTGTTTCTTCGCTGCTTTTCTTCCACAGG
>NZ_AUIG01000020.1 GCF_000423585.1 Salinimicrobium xinjiangense DSM 19287 | reverse complement strand
ATGGCGTATCACTAGGCGGTGCAAGTCCGCTATGAGGGTTTATAGCTACCTATCATTAGCCAAGGGTAAGGGTGTCCATCGCGAGGTGGAATCTGAAGGAAGCCGGCGGCAAAGTTCCGGCCCGAGGAACACGAACATCATATAAGGCATATCCGATCTGGATGAGCTTGCAATACAAAGCGAAGTCCTAAAGCTATACAGAGATCGGGGTGTAGATGATGCAGGCACATGGAATGAAAGTGATACGTCTTATCGCGGGAGGTCTCACAGACACAGACTGAAACAGAGTATGAAGCTGTGGTTGAAATAAGATTTACTGTGAGAAGTCAGCCGAGCCCATAGTACCGGAAGAATCGACTACACCGGGAAGGGGTGAACCTTAAGAAGTAAGTAGTCAATGACTGTTACCTTATGAAGGGAAGAATGCAGAAAATATCGAAAGGTACCTGGCTGCAAAAGGATAGGACGGAATCCGAAAGCTATGCGGCAGGGCAGACCTACATGAGGATAACTGAAAACAACCTTACAGATGTTACTACTTTAGAAGATGGATTACTAGAACAGATCCTGTCTCCTTTAAACCTGAACCGTGCCTATAAACGAGTACGGAGCAACAAAGGAAAGGGAGGAGTGGACAAGATGGAAGTCGATGCCTTAAAGGACTATCTTGTGGAAAACAAGGATGAGCTACTACAATCCATCCGGGACGGAAAGTACCGTCCCAATCCAGTTAGACGGGTAGAGATACCCAAAGAGAATGGAAAGAAACGACTACTTGGAATACCCACAGTGGTAGACCGGGTGGTTCAACAAGCCATTACTCAGGTACTTTCTCCTATTTACGAACAGCAGTTCTTATCACACAGCTACGGTTTCAGACCCGGCAAGAACGCTCATCAGGCACTGAAGAAATGCAGGGATTATATCACCGACGGCTATATTTATGCCGCTGATATGGACCTGCAACAGTTCTTCGACACGGTAAACCACAGTAAACTTGTGGAGGTGTTGTCAAGAACGGTAAAGGACGGGCGGGTGATCTCGCTCATCCACAAATATCTTCGTGCCGGAGTAGTCACCGGAAATAGGTTTGAAGAAACGAAGCTGGGGGTGCCTCAGGGAGGACCATTAAGTCCGCTTTTGGGCAATATTATGCTCCATGAGTTAGATAAGGAACTTCAAAGAAGAGGACATAAGTTCGTCCGCTATGCGGATGATCTGCTAATCCTTTGCAAAAGCAAGCGAAGTGCAGAGAGAACGCTTGGGAATATTATTCCTTACATAGAGAGTAAGCTATTCCTGAAAGTGAATAAGGAGAAAACACAAGTATCTTATATCAACAGAACTAGATTCCTTGGATATACCTTTTACCGATATAAGCGAAAAGGAAGGCTCCGGTCTCATCCATCAAGCATCCAGAAGATGAAACAGCATTTAAAAGAGCTGACATCCAGGAGCGATGGATGGGGAAATGCCAGAAGAAAGGAAGCACTTAACAAATTTGTTAGAGGTTGGGTGAATTACTTCAAATTGGCAGACATCAAAAGTGTGTTGAGAGATATAGATTTTTGGTATCGGAGACGTCTTCGTATGTGCATCTGGAAACAATGGAAGCGCATCCGTACAAAGGGAAAGATGTTGATGAAGCTCGGCCTGAATAAGTACAAAGCGTGGCAATATGCCAACACGAGGAAAAGCTACTGGCATACAGCTAACAGTTTTATCCTTACAAGGGTAATTACCACCCAGAGACTTAAAAAGGCTGGTTATCCGTTCCTGCTGGATTATTATCTAAAAGTAAGAACATAAATTAAGGAACCGCCGTATACCGAACGGTATGTACGGTGGTGTGAGAGGACAGATAGGGAACTAATCCCTATCTTCCTACTCGATTCTGCCTTTTAGTTCAGATTCCGAAGATTCATTTTATTACTATAAGTAAATTCCTTTTTTACAGGGTGCCCCATTGCTATAGTTGCGAATTTGCAAATGTTTTTAGTCGATTTTGATAAAGATCATATTTAGTAAGCTGTAATTTCCCCTCTTTTGCTAACTTTAGCGCGCTAATTAATTTTAACAAAAAATTATGGAATCACTGATGATTTGGTTGCCGGCTATTCTGGCAATCATTGGGCTCATTTTTATGTGGGCAAAACGCACCTGGGTATTGAAGCAGGATGCAGGAGACGGAAAAATGAAAGATATTTCCTCTCATATTTACGAAGGAGCACTCGCTTTTCTTAATGCAGAGTACAAGATCCTTACTATTTTTGTTATCGTGGCCAGTATTCTGCTGGCGGGAATTTCCTTTATAGTTCCTACCACACATATCCTTATTGTTGTAGCCTTTATTTTTGGGGCTATTTTTTCGGCTTTCGCCGGAAATATCGGAATGCGAATCGCCACTCAATCTAATGTCCGTACCACTCAGGCTGCAAGAACCAGCCTGCCACAGGCGCTAAAAGTGTCTTTTGGTGGTGGTACTGTTATGGGTCTCGGTGTTGCCGGACTTGCCGTTCTTGGTCTTACTACTTTCTTTATCATATTTTTCCATGTTTTCATGGGCGGAGAATGGACTAATGTTCATCAAATGACCATTGTGCTTGAAACTCTTGCCGGATTCTCTCTTGGAGCCGAATCTATAGCGCTGTTCGCCCGTGTGGGGGGTGGTATCTACACCAAAGCTGCCGATGTTGGTGCCGACCTGGTTGGTAAAGTAGAAGCCGGAATTCCTGAAGATGATCCGCGTAACCCTGCAACCATTGCCGATAACGTAGGTGATAACGTGGGAGACGTCGCCGGGATGGGAGCCGACCTTTTTGGAAGTTATGTAGCTACAGTTCTTGCTGCCATGGTTTTAGGTAATTATGTGATCAACGATATGGGCGGTAATATTGTAGGAGAAGGTTTCAGCGGAATCGGCCCTATTCTTTTACCAATGATGATCGCCGGCTTCGGAATCATTTTCTCTATACTTGGTACCCTGCTGGTAAAGATCAGCAGCAATTCTGCTAAGGAAGCACAGGTACAATCTGCGCTTAACAAAGGAAACTGGTTTTCGATCATACTTGTTGCCATTTCTTCTTATTTCCTTGTAACCTGGATGTTACCTTCCAGTATGAAAATGGTCTTTTTTGGAGAAGGAGTTCAGGTAGTTTCTTCCCTTCGCGTATTCTATGCGACCCTTGTTGGTCTTGTCGTGGGAGGAGTGATCTCTGCCGTTACAGAATATTATACAGGACTTGGTAAAAAGCCTGTTCTTTCTATCGTTCAGAATTCCAGCACCGGTGCCGGAACAAATATTATTGCCGGTCTTGCTACCGGAATGATCTCAACTTTCTATTCAGTGCTTCTTTTCGCTATTGCCATTTGGGCTTCTTATGCCTTTGCAGGTTTCTATGGGGTAGCACTAGCGGCTTCGGCCATGATGGCTACAACTGCAATGCAGCTTGCAATTGATGCTTTTGGACCTATTGCCGATAATGCCGGGGGAATTGCCGAAATGAGTGAACTTCCACCCGAAGTTAGAGAAAGAACAGATATACTTGATTCCGTTGGGAATACTACCGCTGCAACCGGAAAAGGATTTGCGATCGCTTCTGCGGCACTTACTTCGCTGGCCCTTTTTGCCGCCTATGTAACCTTTACAGGAATTGACGGGATCAATATCTTTAAAGCCCCTGTACTTGCCATGCTTTTCATTGGAGGGATGATTCCCGTGGTTTTCTCTGCCCTTGCAATGCAATCGGTAGGAAAGGCAGCTATGGAAATGGTGAATGAAGTTCGCCGCCAGTTCCGTGAAATTCCCGGAATTATGGAAGGAACAGGAAAGCCGCAGTACGACAAATGTGTGGAGATCTCCACTAAAGCAGCTCTTCGTGAAATGTTGCTTCCGGGCTTACTAACCATTGGTTTTCCCATTCTTATTGTACTTCTTCCAATGGCAATTGGATATGAGAACCGCCTTATCGCAGAGATGCTTGGAGGTTATATGGCCGGGGTGACCGTAAGTGGTGTGCTTTGGGCGATCTTCCAGAACAATGCCGGAGGTGCATGGGATAATGCCAAGAAATCTTTTGAGGCCGGAGTGATGATCAACGGTGAGATGACCTATAAAGGCTCTGAAGCTCATAAAGCTGCCGTTACCGGTGACACTGTAGGAGATCCTTTTAAGGATACTTCCGGTCCTTCAATGAACATTCTTATAAAACTTACCTGTTTGATTGGGCTTGTTATTGCTCCAATCCTTGGTCATGATATGGAAGTTGCCAATACTCCTGAGGTGGATGAGGTAACTATTCTTCAGGAAGAGGCAGAAGTTGAACCTGTGGCTCAATTTTCTACAGACAAGTCGGAGACGTTAATTGCTGCGGAAAAGATAGCCGGTGCTGTAAATTCTTCCGAAGAAATTCCGGCAGAACAAACTTCAGAAGTAACTCCTGAAATAGAGTGATCTGAAAGAATTTTCCTAAATAATTTTTAAAATCCTCTGCATTGCAGGGGATTTTTTCTTTTTAAATGTAACTTGAAAGACCTGTTAAAAATGTCATTTTTAAAACCTTTTTATGCGGATCCTTTCCAGGCTTAAAGATCATCTCACTGCAAAACCTGAAGTCAAACTGGCAACCTACCACAGTTACGGTACCGCCAGCCATCTCTATTTACTTGGGCGGGCAATAGACGACGATAAGCTCCAAATGCATAAAGACCAGTCATTTTTAAGGACGCTTGCCAATACCTATAAGCAGTTTGACAGCTATGAGATCCCGGGTGCAGAGGTTGCCTTGCTACTTCCAAATGGAGAGGTGCTCAAGACAGAAACAAATGCTGCAGGTTATTTCCTTTTTGATAAAACAATTTCTCTGAATTTACGCGATTATGCCGATGACGAAGGCTGGGTTAAGCTGCATGTCTCTTTCGCCGGTGAAGTTCCCAACAGTATTATTACCAACGGGAACAATTTTGAAGCCGAATTGCTTATTCCGCCAAAAAAAGCCAGCTTTGGGGTTATCAGTGATATTGATGATACCATCCTTCATACGGGGGTTACTTCTTTTCTGAAATGGAGACTCATCAAAAATTCACTTTTTAAGAACGCTCATCATAGGATCTCGCTTGAAGGTTCTCCAAAATTTTATCGTGATCTTCATGACGGGAAAACAGGGGATGAAAAAAATCCCATGATCTATTTGAGTAATAGTCCGTGGAATTTATATCAGTACCTCTGCCTTTTTTTAAAAATCAATGGATTCCCTAAGGGGCCAATTTTGCTTCGGCATTTCAGGACGCCGTTTGATAAAACTCTCCGGCCCGAAAAGCCTCATAAGCAAAAGGAGATCATTAACATTTTAAAGACCTATCCGCATCTCAATTTCATCCTCATAGGAGACAGTGGGGAACATGATCCTGCGATTTACACCGATATCGCTGCCCAATATCCTGACCGTATTCTGGCAATTTATCTCCGCAGCGTAAACCACCGCCGACAAATGAAAAGAGTACATAGTATAGTAGATAATTTCGAAACCGTTCCTGTGCTTATGGTCGAAACTTCAAAACAGGCAGAGGAACACGCGAGGGAAATGGGTTTTATTAAATGAATAAGGGGTAAGGAATAAGGAGTAATAGTTTGAAGAAAGTTGCAGGTTGCATGTTCCAAGTTGTCTGTTACCGCTCAATTTTTACTGCCTACTTTTTACTGGGAACTGCTTACTGAAAAAGCGGGTTGCCGGTTTAAAAAAGAGACAAGAGCCAAGAACCAGGAAACAAGACTTTTGTCTGAGTAAATTTCTCTTTTTGGAATTTGGAATTTGGAATTTGGTGCTTGGTGCTTGGTGCTTGGTGCTTGGAATTTTAAACGTCGTACTTCTTATTTCCATTACAGAATGCCCTTCTCGGGTCAACGTCCAACATTTTATGCTTGAGGTATGTGAAACGTCATTGCGAACCTGCCTGCCCAATGCAGGAAAGATTTAGGCGACTGAAGCAATCTCAATGATCGTGAAAACGGATGCTCCATGACAATTCATCCCCTCCTCCGGAGGCCTGCCTGCCGGTAGGCAGGGGTGCCCGCAGGGTGAGGTGGGCTGTTTCAAATACGGAATAAAAAATTCTAGCCTCCGGGTTAAAACCCGAAGCTACCGATTACTGACCACCGACCACTGACCACTGATCACTAAATACTAATTCCTCCTCGTAAACGGCACAAACCTCACCGGCATCAGATTTTTGACCTTTAATTCCCCGTTCTTTTGCTTTTCCACCAGCCGGAGTTCCTGAGTAGCGGAAGTGGGGCCGACTGGTATTACCATCTTTCCGCCGACCTTCAATTGTTCGGCCAATCGGGGAGGGATCTCTTTAGGTGCTGCGGTAACAATTATCGCGTCAAAAGGCGCATGTTCTTCCCAGCCATAGAAGCCGTCACCTACCCTGAAGTGAATGTTGTCGTACCCCATCTGAGTCAGATTCTTTTTGGCAGTCTCCGCCAGGGATTCCACCGTTTCAATAGTGTAAACTTCATCGACTATCTCGGCCAGTACTGCCGCCTGGTAGCCTGAACCGGTACCAATTTCCAGTACCTTCATTCCCGGTCTTGGATCTATAGTCTGCGTCATATAGGCTACTATAAAAGGCTGCGAAATTGTTTGTCCTTTGCCAATGGGCAGCGGCCGGTCTTCATATGCAAATCGTTCCATATTTGGTGGCACCAGCTTATGCCGTTCCACGTTACGCATGGCTTTTAAAACATGCTGATTATCAATGCCGCGGGAAGCGAGATGTTGCTTCACCATTTTCTCACGCTGTTGCTGATATCTATCCTGCTCGGTAAAGGGAAGAAAAAAGAGCAGAAGGAAACTGCAGAAAAATATGAATGTTTTCATGATTTTTTCTGTTTAAGATAATGAAAATCAAGGCAATAATCAATTCACAATGATCAATAAACAATTAACAATGACCAATAAGCAGATCACGGGGTACTTGTTACCTGTTGCCGGTTGTTTCCCGATACGAGTTGCGGGTCGCGCGTTTCGGGTTTAAAAAGAACCAAGAGTCAAGAACCAAGAAACAAGACTATTGTTGGATTAAATTACTCTGTTTGGAATTTAGTGCTTGGTGCTTGAAATTTTAAGCGTCGTACTTCTAACTTCATTGCAGAATGCCCTTCCCCCCCCCTTTACGGGGCCGGGGGTAAAAAGGGGGTTGCGGACTGTGAAAAAGAATCAAGAACCAAGAGCCAAGACTTTAATCTTCAAAAGCCATTCTAGTTGGAATTTAAAATTCGGGATTTGGTGCTTGTCAATCGAGGTTCCCCGTTCCAAATCTCACGTCTCCCGTCTCCCGTCTAAAATCTCACTACTCAGTACTAACTACTCACTACTACTTAAAAAGTCCATGAAGTTCTCCATCCACTCTGGTAATGATGTTCCCGAGGTCTTCAGGGTTGTCAACGAAGTTGATGTTGTCTACGTCGATGATGAGCAGGTTTCCTTTGTTGTAGTTATGTACCCAGGCTTCATAGCGCTCATTGAGTCGGCTGAGGTATTCGATGGATATTGAATTTTCATAATCCCGCCCGCGCTTGTGGATCTGGGAAACCAGGTTGGGGATGCTGCTGCGCAGGTAAATTAAAAGATCGGGCCCTTTTACCACGCTTTCCATAAGATCGAACAACGATTTGTAATTTTCGTAGTCCCTGTTGGTCATAAGTCCCATGGCGTGAAGGTTGGGCGCAAAGATATGAGCATCTTCGTAGATGGTGCGATCCTGAATAACGGCTTTTCCACTTTCCCTGAGTTCAAGGATCTGGCGGAAACGGGAATTTAAAAAGTAGATCTGCAGGTTAAAAGACCAGCGCTCCATTTTGTTGTAGAAGTCTTCGAGATACGGATTCTCGAGTACATCCTCATATTGTGCTTCCCAGTTAAAATGTTTCGCTAATAATTTAGTAAGGGTGGTTTTTCCCGCCCCAATGTTTCCCGCAATGGCTACGTGCATGTTCAGAGATTTTTGGCTGTTGTTGGCGGAGCAGTGAAAACTCCGCTGGTAAATATAATGGATTTAGATTTTTTAATAAAAGTTAAAATGTAATTGGTTATTAGTTAATGGTGATTGGTTAATCGGTGATTAGTTAATTGGAGAATGGTTAATTGGAGAATGGTTAATTGGAGAATGGTTAATTGGAGAATGGTTAATTGGAGAATGGTTAATTAGTTTGGTTAGATACCAGAGTCTAAAATCTAGTTTCTAGATTCTAGTCTCTAGACTCTGAAAGATTAAAACACTGCTTCAAATACCTCCGTAGCCGAACACTCCTCACATTTCCAATACATCCACAGACAGTCAAGGAAGTCTGTGATCATGTGAAAGGTCAGCCCGATCATCACCAGCCGTATGATCTTGTGCTTAATGAAAATAGCCCCCAGAAAATATAACGGAATAATATATTCCGAATGCAGGTAATGAAATCCGATGCTGCAACGGTTGGGATGAAACATGGGATCTGCGAACAGGTGATCCACGTCCACCAGCATCGTCGCGAGGAGGATCAGCCAGTATTTTTTCCAGTTGTCTTTGTCATACCAGTATGCAATGGCACCAATGAAAATGAAGTGGAGGAAGTAATGTATAAGAATTTGAATCATAAGACCGCTGCGCTGCTAGAACCAAGACTTTAAAGCGGTGCAAGATAAGTAGAAAATAATACAAAGAAAGAAGGTTGGGCTAAAGCCCTTTGTTCTTGTAACTTTTAATCCTCCGGCTAAAGCCGGAGGCAATTCATATTTAAAGAAATTAATTGCCCCCACCTTCAGGTGGGGGATCAAAATGATAATAGCCTTGGGTTTTAGCCCAAAGAAAAAGCCGGAATCCTTTGGGATTCCGGCTTTTTTATATCAATAAAGTCTAAAATCTAACAGCGCAGCGATCTAACATCTAATAGCGCCAGCGGTCTAATGCGCCATACACCCATGCGCATGCCCTTCTTCATGCCAGCCAAAGCTTTCATTGTACCGGTTGTTTTCCCAGTAGAACTGTCCTCTTTCCTTCGGATGGTTTCCAATTTCGTTCATAGTCTCAGCGTCATAAAGTCGGCCGTTGACCATGGTGTAGATGATGGTGTTTGTGTTCTGAATATCCTCCAGCGGATTCTCCTCAAGTACGAGTAGGTCTGCGAGTTTTCCGACTTCTAAAGAACCGATCTCTTCACCCATTCCAATATATTCCGCGGCATTGATGGTAGCAGTTTTAAGGGCTTCCATATTGCTCATGCCGCCCATTTGAATTAGCCATAGCTCCCAATGTGCACCAAGACCCTGTAATTGTCCGTGGGCACCCATGTTCACTTTTACACCTTCATCAGAAAGTGCCTTTGCAGTCTCCGAAACAAGGATTGGTCCCTGCTCATATTCTTCTTCCGGCAGCTTGGTGCGGTGTCTCGAACGGGAATCGATGACTGAGCGCGGAGTGAAATTCAGCAGTTTTTCGTTTTCCCACACGTTGGTCTTGTCGTAGAAGTAATATTCCCCGTTGATTCCGCCATAGTTCACGATCAGAGTCGGAGTGTAGCCGGTATTGCTGTTGCCCCACAGGGTTTTGATGTCTTTATAAACGGGTGCTACAGGAATATTGTGTTCGATCCCGGTATGCCCGTCTACGATCATGTTCATGTTGTGGAAGAAAGTACTTCCGCCTTCAGGAACTACGTTCATACCCAGTTCCTTCGCAGCCTGCATCACCTGCTGGCGCTGCTCACGGCGTGGCTGATTATAACTTTTTACCGAAGTCGCGCCAAAAGCCTTAGTCCTTCTCAAGGCAGATCTCGCATCGTCAAGGCTGTTGATCTCCGCTTTAAAATCTCCTTCGGCCCCGTAAAGGATGATTCCGGTAGAGAACAATCTCGGTCCAACCATTTCTCCGCTTTTGATCAGTTCGGCCATTCCGAAAACAGTTTCACTAAGGGCAGAAGGATCGTGCGCAGTAGTAACTCCGTAGGCGAGGTTGGCAAAAGCAGGCCAGTGCTGCTGCGGAGTTAATCCATATCTAAAAGCGCCAATGTGAGCATGCGCATCAACCATTCCGGGCATGATGGTCTTGCCTTTTACATCATAAACTTTGGCGTTACGCGGCACATTTACTTCGGAAGCATTTCCAAGCTGCACGATCTTGTTTCCTTCCACTACAATTGTTCCGTTCTCGATCACCTGTTCGCCGTTCATAGTGATGATACGGGCGTTGGTAAAAGCCACCTGTCCCGAAGGCACGTCTGTCTTTACTTTCAATCCGATCTTTGTTCCCTGCTCGGTTACCGGCGGAATTGAATCTACTGAGTTCTCTAAAAAGGTAAAACGCTCAGTAATTTTATTGATGAAATATTCATCGCCCAAAGTCCAGTGTACATTCTGGCTGTTGTTCGACCAATGCAGGTTGATTCCTGCATCTTTCGCCAGCATACTCACCGGAATAGTTTTGCTGTTAGGTCCAATTTCTACAGTCTTACCGGTCATCACCAGTGGCGCAACATAAGCTTTATGAAGGTTGCTGAAAGCTACCCATTTATTGTCGGGACTTGGCACCAGGCGGCCGCCATATTTTGATTCAATGTGCGTACGCTCATCTTTTCCGTTGAGATCGACACTTTTAAGGGATTTGGTAAGATTTCCGAACAAATATCCTCCCGTTTGATACAGAATACGGTCATTGTTCGAATTAAACATGGCAAATTCTCCTCCATCTGTGATCTTTCTTACGTTCTCTCCGGAAGCATTCATCAGGTAGATTCCGGGATTCTTGGTAAATGTTCTTCCGAGGTCAGAATTGCCGCCTTCCTTGTTGAAGACGATCATGCGGCCGTCGCCCGAAAAAGAAGGATTCCTGAAAATGCCTTTTTCAGCAGTTAATTTTTTGGCGTTCCTTCCGTTAAGGCCTACTGTTCTTACAGCGCCCATATTGTCGTCGCTCCAGGTCACATAAACAATGGTTTTTCCGTCGGGAGAAAAACTGGGTTCAAACTCGAATTCTTCAGCTTTGGTGATCCTTTCCGGAGTTCCGTTAGGAAGGCTTTTCTTCCACAGATAACCCACGGCATTGAAGACAAGGGTTTTTCCGTCAGGCGAAGTCACGGCGTGGCGAATCACCTTCGGATTAAATTCTTCGGAAAAAACCTGGTGTTGAGACTGATGTGTTTCAGCGATCTTGATGTTGGTGTTTACCTCGAAAGGGATTTCAGTAACATTGGTATTTTCAATATCTACTTTCCTGATCTTTCCTTCTGCCCAGAAAACAAGCTCTTTATTGTTTGGCAGCCAGTCGAAACCGGGATACACCCCAAAGATCGCCCATGCTTCCTGTTGATCTTTACTCAACTGGTCATGCACAGGCCACTCTTCTCCTGTTTGCAGGTCGTGAATGAAAAGCACAGATTTGGTTCTAACGCGCTTTACAAAAGCCAGCTTGGTTCCGTCAGGAGATACCTGCGGTCTCGCAGCACCACCTGGTCCGCCGGTAACGCGATCGATCTCTCCCGTCTGGAAGTCGTAGCGGTTGATCACGTAGATCTGGCTGTTAGGATCCTTGTTATACTGAAAAGCGCCGCCCGGATACATGTCCTGACTGTAGTACAGGTAACGGCCATCGGGCGAAATGCTGGGCTCGTTGATGTCCTGTTGGTCATTTCTCTTTTCTACCAGCTGAATTCCCGCGTCGCCGGCACCCAAATGATATAACCACATTTCCCCGGCTCCAAGAGAGCGCCCCGAGGTAAAGTGTTTACGGGCAACAATGGCATTGCCATCCGGCATCCAGGCCGAATTATTTAGCAGCCTGAAGTTCTCTTTAGTCAATTGTTTCGCATCTTTCCCATCTGCATTCATGATCCAGATGTTGTCTCCGCCGCCGGCATCGCTGGTGTAGGAGATCCTTCTTCCGTCGGGGCTAAAACGCGGCTGCACGTCATAAGCCATTCCGCTGGTAAGTGCGGTAGCTTTTCCGCCGGTGATGGGCATAATGTAAATATCCCCTAAAAGGTCAAAAACGATCTGCTTTCCATCGGGACTCACATCCAGGTTCATCCAGGTACCTTCATCGGTATCGAGGGCAACTTCTTTGATGTTCCAGTCGGAGGTATAGGGGTCATTGACATCCCATTTCTTGTCTTTTTCTTTCTCCTGCGCGAACAATACAGAAGTGGTCATTAGGAATACTAACGCCAGTAGGTGTTTAGAGATCATAAATCTTAATTGAGTTAAAATTTTTAAAGCGCTAAATATAAGGAAATTTGAAAGGAAGAAACCAGCTCGATTTTTCTGAAGAAATAATTACACAGATCAGAATTTTTATTGAGAGATTTCAAAAATTTAAACGTGAATAATCTTAAATTTAAAGAGTCTCTTTACTTTTTATTATGCGCTGTTTGCTCCTGATCAAAGTAATTGTCCTGCCGGTGATCTCTTGGTTAAGAACCCACTGCATATTGCTTCAATACGATAAATTATCATCATGAAAAACAAAACTGTTGTTGCTTTTGTATTAAGATTGAGCGTTCTCACAGTACTTTATTTTTTTGCCTGGATCTTTGGTAGTCTGGCAGTAGCAGCCCAATTTCCTGATACACCCTCTGAACCTGGGCTTGTGGGGGAATTAACCGGGTTACTGATTTTAAGCCTTTTGAACTCCGCCTTGATAATGGGGCTCATTTATTCCTCGCGCTGGAGAGGGTGGCGGCTTGTACTGCTATTAGGTTTAGCTCATTACGGGGCCTCAACTTTTATTACACAGGTAGAGACCTGGTATTTCCTAACAGAACTAACGGTGCCAGCCGCCCTGCTTCCAGGACTCTTTTTGATGGGCCTGCCGGTATCCTTTGGCTTCATTCCCCTTGCTGTTCTGATTTGCGGAAAATGGAAGGCTGAAAAAAGAAATGATGAAAATCTAAATCTTGTCATGCCCGGCAGACAGTTAATTACAAAACTAGCAGTAATTGCTGTGATCTATCTAATGATTTACTGGTGCGCGGGTTATTTTATTGCCTGGCAGAATCCCGAACTCAGGGAATTCTACGGAAGCCCGGGAGAGATAACGCCGTTTTGGGAGCATACCCTTACCACATTTGTAAACTCTCCGGGATTGGTGATCCTGCAACTCTTACGAGGTATTCTTTTTGCAGTGGTAGCGATGCCAATAATCCGGGGATCGCTGGTAAATCCCTGGTCAACAGCATTACTGGTGGGACTGCTTCTGGCTGTTCCTCATTTAAGTCACATCATTGCCAATCCTTTAATACCCCTGGCCAGTGTACGACTGAGTCATATGATCGAAACCGCCACCTCAACCTTTATATTTGGAATGATTGTATCCTGGCTGTTGCATCGCAAACATTTTGGACTTAAAGATCTCCTGGGAATAAGCCTCGGAAAATTATGAGCAAGCCGGTTTAAAAAGCTTTCTTTTCCCGGCTGAATATTTTCCTGTTTTTCAGTAATTTTTCTCAATAATTTAAGAAAATTTTATAATTTCGTTCCTACGCTGCACACCCCCTTCTGCCCTACAAAAAGTCGGTTGAGCTGCTAAGTAACAACCGTTTTCGCAATGATCTTAATAGCTGCGCCTGTTGGTGTTCTTAGCTTCTGAAATAGAATTTTTTCAGGAGTAAAAGCTGTTATTGTCCTTCCGAAGAATTCTAACAATACTTAAAAGATGAATAAAAAAGAATCGAAAAAAGGGACCCTTGTAGGCTTCGGAGTGGGAGCGATATTTTTTGCACTTTTCTTCTACGGCGCTCAGCAACTTTTTAAGCCCGACCTGGAATCGGAATTGAAGGAAGTGGCCGTGGAATTGAACAGGCAATCGCCGGTGCAGATCGATGAATTTACAAGACTGGATAGTGCTGCATCCAGGGGAAAAACCAATCTTATTTATTACTATACGCTCACCGGCACTGAGAAATCTGAAGTGAATGTTGATACCATCAACAAATATCTTAGACCGGGCGTCATTGAAAACGTAAAATATCACCCCGATCTCAAGGTCTTCCGGGATAACAATATCACATTAGACTATAATTATTATGACAGGAACCGGGAGTTTATTGCAGAGATCTCTGTAACGCCAGACCTCTATAAGGACCAGAACAACTAGCTCTTTGATTATCAGGATCAATTAAAAAACTCTCAAATTGAAAATGGAACAGAATAAAAAAATCAAACTTATAAGAACAGCCGTAATGGTTGCTGTTCTTGTATTTGCCGTGAACCTGGTACCCAGGATCTTCAACTCTGAAGCGAATAATTTAATAGGTTCAAAATACAGCCTTAAGGAAAGAGCTGAGATCATGAACAGGGATTGTCCTTTTGTAATTGATGAAAATACGCGGCTGGACAGTGTCACCGCGCCCGGGGAAGACATACTTCAGAACAATTATACCTTACTTCTGGAACATCGTGACAATATTGATGTAGAAGCTTTTCAGAACATTTTAAAACCTGAGATCACCACTCAGCTAAAAGCAATGCCTGAAGCTGAAGATCTTCGGAAAACAAATACCACGCTCGTTTACAAGTACTTTGATAAAGACCACAGTTTTGTGACAGACATCGTGATGTTACCGGGAGAATATTAATCTGCATCCTTTATGAAAAAAATATTATTAGTCCTTATTCTCCTGGTCTCAACACATGTAAAGGCACAGTTTGTCGGGGAGAAAGCCATTGATCTTTCTATAGGGCTGGGGATAAGTGCGCCTTATGATGAGGTGGAATATTACGGTTCCGGGTTTTATGCACAGGGAGAATATGTATTTAGCTTGAACAACTGGATTGACCTGCGGCCATATGCCGGTTTGATCCTTACAAAAATGGGAGAAAGAGAGCCCGGTGTTAATCCCGAAGATCACACTTCCACTGCAAACGCATTTCTTTTTGGCGCAAAAGCCCGCTTCACCATACCTATTCCCTGGGTCGCCCCTTATGTGGAATTGGGAGTGGGTGGGTCTGCCGGCTCTTTTGAAACCGTTACGCTCGACACGAACCTGGATGACAGCGGAGTCTTTGTGCATATTCCTTTCTCTCTGGGAGTAGAACTCGGGCCCAAACATAACGTGAACGTCGAATTCACCTATTACTTCCATGAGAGCATGAAACAAGTGGCAGGGGCTGCTGCGATTGGAGTGGCGATTCCGTTGAGGTGAGACTAATTTTATGGTTTGGTTTTGCGACAGAAATAAAGATTCTCTAAAATAAGCTGTAAATCTCCGGAAAATAAAGACTGCACCCAAAACTGCTTTTTTGAAAACTCATACCGAATTTTTTTTAGCAAGCCCTTGTAAATAGAAGCTTTCTGCTATATTTATGCGCTGAATGGGAAAAGTACTCTTAATAATTATTGCAATTTTAACTTCAGCTCAGGTTGAGGCTCAATTTTTCGAAGAAAGGGCCAGTTATATTTCTTTAGGGCCCGGTTTGAGTGCGCCATATGAGCAAATGGATCTGCTCCAGGATCCGGGGGTGTTTGCACAGGGAGAATATGTATTGAGTCCGGCGAGCTGGATCGACATTAGACCTTATGCCGGATTGATCCTGACGAAATTTAAGGAAAACTCGTCCGATGAGGTAAAGGCAAGGTACAGGTCATCGGCCAACGCTCTTTTGTTTGGCGGGAAAACGAGGCTCACTGCACCCATACCCTTTGTAGCACCTTTTTTTGAAATTGGAATTGGAGCATCCATTGGTTCCTTTGAAACCTTCATGCCTGCCAAAAGTATAGAGGAGAGCGGCGTCTTCCTGCATATTCCTGTCTCTCTTGGCTTAGTGTTGGAGGCCTTCACCAATGTAGATATCAAACTCACGGGGTATTTCCATAATGACCTGGAGCAGTTTGTAGGAGCTGCTGCCGTTGGTCTTTCGTTTCCCATTTACTAGTTCCATCTTCTGAATGGGAAAAAAGTCCTTTTCCCAATAGTAGTTAAATTTTGAAATACAATTAAAGAATATCCGGAGTTAACAGAAGTAACAATTATTTTCGCAAAAAAAATTGTTGTGCTGGAGACTTTCTATGCTGCGCTATGGAGTATTTCGCCATTTGGAGAAGCCAAAGTGGGACTGCCATATGCGATCCTGAACGGGGTGAATTATTACATCGCTTTTGTAGTATGCTTTGCCGCCAACGTTCTGGTTTTCCCGCTGATGCAGTTTTTCCTGCACTTTATCAATCGTCATTTTCTGCGGTGGAGATTTTACAAGAAGTCCGCAATTTTCGTGGCCAGGCGTGCTAAGACAGGGGCAGGCAAGAACGTACAGAAATACGGCTTTTGGGGCCTGCTTTTATTTGTGATGATGCCAATCCCTGGCACCGGAGTCTACGCGGGTACTATCGCTGCCTTCCTTTTCGGACTCGAACCAAAAAGAGCTTTTGCCGCTAACACGATTGGGATCTATTTCTCCTGTGTAATAGTCTGGACAGCTACAGTGCTGGCTGTAGAGGGAGGAGCTTAAAACAAATTTAAATTTTCTTTTCGGGATGTGCTGCTAATGTTTTTTAGGAGAGAACTCACTTTTGAAGAACACCTTAAAAGTAGTGCCTTCACCTGGCTTACTTTCCAAAGTGATCCTGCCGCCATGAGCTTCGATCATCCTTTTGGCTACATAAAGTCCCATGCCGGTTCCCTGTACATCCTCTCTTATTCTTAAAGACTTTTCGAAGATCCGGGCCTGATCTTTCTCTGCTATACCGGGTCCGTTATCCTGTACGCACAGGACCACAAAACGCTCCACTTTCTCAGTTGAGATCTCAATCCTTGCCGTTTTATCAGGGTCTCTGTATTTAATAGCATTGTGCACCAGGTTGTAAACCACGCTTCTAAGGCTGTTCTTCGGAAAAATGATCTCTGAAGTCTGAAAATTCTTTATAACCTCTATCCTGTGGAGCTTAATTTCATATTTTAGAGCAGTAAGCACATCGGCGCATATTTCCTGAATATTCAGTCTTAGCTCCCGGGGCTCTTCTTTTGACATATTTCCGTTATCTGTAATGAAATCATCTACCAGAGATGCGAGGCCTTTAGAAAACTGCCTGAGGTTCTTTATCCACTTATCGAATTGCTGCAGATCGTGATTTTTGTAGGCCTGAGTCAGGGTTTCTGCCAGTAAGGTAATGGCCGAAATAGGTTGCCTTATGTCGTGAGACAGTGCGAACATTAGCGTTTCATGTTGAGCATTCAGCTTCTCCAGCTCCTTGATCGCGTTGAGCCGTTTGGTAATATCTATAAAAGTAATGATGACCCCGTTGGTAATTTCCTCCTCATGTTCAATATAGGGCACTATATTCATTTGGTACCATAGACCATCTGTAGTTTGTATCTCCTTCTCGAGGTTTTCACCGGTCGCGATCACTTCCTCAATATTTTCAACAAAGGTAGGGTAGCGAATATTGTCCTTTATATCATGAATGCTGCTGCCCACGTGATCATAGGATAAAGAGAACTGTTTCATCGCCGGCGGGGTGAAGATCCTTAGAATAAGGTCCGCATCTACTAATAGCTGCGGAATGATCGTATTGGAAAAATAATTAGCCAGATCAAAATCGAGCTTTCGTAATTGACGGGCGTTATTGCGGGGAGTTTTAGGCATAATGTAGGGTGCATTCATTATACATGCAATTTGCAAATAACGGCAAAAATTGCGGGGGAAAGCACATAATACCAGTATTATATCAGGTTGACTCAGAGTTTTGGGGAGGTGCAAAATATAAAAATAATGACACCGATGATCATAAGCGTCAGTCGGTCTGGTTTTTTGTTTAAATGTCTAAACGGAAGAAGAGAAATTCTCTGGAGGATTAGATCTAAAAGTTTCTTCTGAAATCTTCGGTCTTGTAAGATTTTATATTATTTTTAACATCCCTACAGCTTTTTCAATTCCCGGCTTTGCATCATCTTTTTTGGATGTATTACTTCCGGCAGAAACATAAAGAATCCAAATGAAAAATCTGTCATTTCTTTTTGCTGCTATTCTCTTTTGGAGCTGTAGCGACGATCCTTTTAAAACAACTATTGCCGGAAACAGTAAAACCTTAGCCGGGCAAACCATTTACCTGAAGAAATACAGCCATCTCGATTACATGGAGGAATACATGCTCGATTCCACTGTGGTAGATTCCGAGGGAAATTTCGCCTTTAGTCTACTGAATACGGAGCCGGCACTTGTAACCATTGATAATAGACAAAGACCTCCGGGTACATATATGGTTTTGAGGGACAGGCCCGATCATTATTACTACTCATTCTGTGAAAAATTCTTCGGATTTGATCCTCTGTTCTATGTGGAGCAAGGGAAGAACTACAATATTGCCCACTGGAATGAAAAAAAGGATGAGGTAACCTATGGCGATGACCGGCACAACGTACTAAGAGACTACTATAAAAGTATAAATTTCAGAAAGTTTGTGGATGAGCAATCTGCTTCCGGGCAACAAGATCCCGAAAAAGTTTGGGGACAGGTGAGTGCTCACCGGGACAGCATTCTCACCAAATTGAATTTCGCACAAGATCTTAGAAATAAAAGTTTCGAAAACTACCTGAGGACCGAAATTGAATTAGGTGCAATAAATGAATTCCTGGCCTGGAATTATAGAGAGAATCCAAATCCTATGGAAGAGGAGCAACTGGAGCAGATCCTGGAGGCCTATAACAACCGAAACTGGAATCCCAACAGCATAGAATTGTACAAGCTGACCGAATGGTATATTTCTCACCAGATGAACAAGCAGAACGGAAAGAACCTGTACTACTACGAACCCAGTACTGAAAAAATCGCAATGGCCGAAAAATATGCCAATCCACGTATTAGGGAAAAGTTTGTTCGGAATTTGGAGGTTTTGATGGAGCGGAAGGAAGGGACGGAAATGGCTGAAAATAATTTAAATAAAAACTAGTAACACCGATATGAGAGAAAGATTAATTAGCAAATCTGAAATTATTGATATATCGAATCGGGATGAAAGTCATTTTTATGATAATAAAGCTTTTGAAATTAAAGGTGATAAAATTGTAGGTTCTTATAAATCAGCTGTGACGAAAAATGCCAATAGATCAAATCTTGAGTTTGCATGGCAATCCCGTTTTTACGACCACATAATCAGGGATCAGCAATACTTTGCAAGAATATCAGAATACATTCAAAAGAATCCTCAGAATTGGAAAGAGGATTCATTATTTCCGGAGGTATGATAGTTAAACGAACAACAATTCCACTTCTAACTTCGTACTTCTAAAATCTATTTAAAAATGTCATTTTTGACACCTCTTTGCGAAAATTCCAAGCACCAAATTCCAAATCCCAAATTTTTACCTGCCGAAGCTTTAGCGAAGGCAGGCCAAAACTTCTAACTTCGTATTTCTAAAATCGTACTTCAACGGAATCACTTATTATGAAAACAACTTTTCAGTTTGCCATTATTTTTATGAGCATGACAACCTTCGGGCAGACTTCAGAGAAAACTGATGAAGAGCAGATCAAGGAACTTATAGAAAAAACTTTTCAGGAGATATTTTCAGATTATGAGCCGCAGGCGCTGGATACCTGCCTCACTGAAGATTTTCTACTGCTGGAAACAGGAGAGGTGTGGGATATGGAGAAGATGAGGAGCTATGTGGAAAGATCGGGAGAAAGAAGATCTACTGTGAAACGCCTGAACTATTTTGATTTTATTGAGATTAAAATTGAAGGGAAGATGGCCTGGGTAGCCTACCACAACAACGCAAAGTTTAAGCAAGGGGAGGAGATCGTAAGGGAGATGAACTGGATAGAAAGCGCAACTGCTATTTTAACCGACGAGGGATGGAAACTGCAGATGCTGCATTCTACTGTAAAACAATGATCAGTTAACAATAAACAATTAGCAATGATCAATGAACCATACAAGTCAACCTCTATTTTCGCATTAATAAAACAGTCCGTTTATGCCTTCACAGCTTCAGTTCATCAGGAATGCAACTCTGGTTTATAATTACGGAGGTAAGAGGATCTTAATGGATCCCATGTTTGCTCAAAAGGATACCTATCCCGGATTTCCCGGAACAGTGAATTCAGATGTGAGGAATCCGCTGGTTGAGTTGCCTGTAAAACCTGAAAGTTTGTTTGATGTAGATGCTGTACTGCTAACACATCTGCACACCGATCACTGGGATCGCATGGCGCAGCAAATTCTGCCTAAAGACTTAAAGATCCTGGTTCAGAATACCGGGGATGCTCAAAAAGTAGAATCACAGGGCTTTACTGATGTTGAGGTCTTACCTGAGCAGACAAATTTTGACGGACTACAGATCACCAAAACCCGCTGCCAACATGGAAACGATGCAGCCTATACCGTACCCGAAATGGCTGAATTCCTGGGAGAATCCTCGGGCTTCTATTTTTCCGCGGAAGGGGACAGATCTGTTTACTTCCTGGGAGATACCATCTGGATCGATGAGATAGAGCAGAATATAAAAAACCTGAAACCCGATGTGGTGGTGGTCAACGCCGGCCGTGCCAGGATGGAGGACGGGCGATTTGGTGCTATACTAACCGGAAAAGAAGATGTTGAAAGGATCCACAAACTTTTACCGACTGCCACGATTATAACTATTCATATGGAGGCTTTAAATCACTGTAGCCTTAGCCGAAGTGAACTGAGGAAATTTGCGAAAGAAAATGCCTTTTCTGAAAAGCTGATAATTCCGAAAGAAGGGGATGCTATTGACCTGGGCGGGTAGGAATTCTATTAAAGATTCACACCCAGGCCGTTTACAGAAAATTGAACATAAACACCTGCCAAAAATGCCATTTTTGGAACCTCTTCAAAGCGAACACTTTTTTCAGAAAACATCCAGAAGCAAAACTGATTTTTTGTTTTTTTTCTCCGCCCGTACATAATAACCTGATTTTCAAATAAAATATTTAACTTGTTCAGCGAATCGGGTGAATGTTTGCATTCCTACTTCCGCGACCGGCCGTTCATATTGCATTGTAGTGAATTAACGAATCCAACCATTCATGAAAAGGTATTTTCTACCCCTGTTGCTATTTTCTGCACTTTTTCTTGCCACTGCCTGCGAACCCGAAGGTTCGGGGGATAAAGAACCCGAACCACCGGTAGCTGAAGAGATCATAGAAATTCCCGATGAGCATTTTAAGCATGCGCTGGTAAGCACCAATTCCATAGACACAAATGGAGATAATGAAGGCGATAGCGACATCGATCTAAATAACGACGGGGAGATCCAGCGCAGTGAAGCGGAATTGATCGAAGGATTGATCCTTCATTTTAATTATATTGAGTTCGAAAGATATGTGGATCTCAGCGGAATCGAGAATTTTCTCAATCTCAGGCACCTTAAAATGTCCGGTGATCACAGGCATAACAAGGTCGAAAATGAAGAGTTGATTACCTATGATCTTTCCGGGCTAAAAAAGCTTGAATATGTTCAGCTTAGCAATCTTGGCACAAACGCCTTCGAGGCTATAGATCTCCGTGGCCTTTCGAATTTAAAAGAATTGATATTGCTCAATAGCAGGCCTGACTATGGATTGGACTTCGAAGATTGGAACAAGCCTATAGCTTTTATGGATATTAAACTAGAAGGTGCTTCTAACCTGACGGTTATGGATATTACCAATAGTTTTTTAAATATAGATTTCTGTAAGGTGCCATCCCTCAAAAGACTTAACATGTCTTACCTGGAAGGAGGGGAGCCGGAGATCTTTGATTTCCATTGTTTAACCAATCTGGAATGGCTTGATATCTCCGATAATCATATTGATAAGCTGATCCTTAAAAATTCTTCGGTTTTGAATACTTTAATTGCGAGAGATATTGGTTACGGGGAAGATGGATTCGCCAATTACCCTTATCTGGAACATATCTGTATAGATGATATCCCGGAGGAGTTTGAGCAGATCGCCACTTTGAGAGATGAGAATACGGTGGTGGTGACAGATTGTAGTTATTAGTTTACTACTCTAAAATCTTATTTTTTAAAGCCTCTCCGGGAATGAGTTGTGGGGCAGGAACTTTCCTATATCCATTTAAAATAATTGAGGATAAGGCGTAACTTGCTAATTTTCAATAAAATAATTATCTTGATCGTCATTTCAGGTCAAGTTTGCATCCCTACCTCCGCGACCAGACCTTTCATTAAGTAACCAATTCTGTTCTTATGAAAAGAAGTTTGCTGCCTCTGCTATTGCTATTGCTATTGATCATTTCCTGTGAACCGGAGAACCTGGGGGATCCTCATCAGGAGCCGCCGCCCCGCGGAATTGACATTACCGATGATTATTTGAAACAAGTGCTCATAAGCACATATTGCAATGACACGAATAATGATAACATCGGAGATCGCAATGTGGACCTGAACAATGATGGTGAGATTCAGCGTACAGAAGCAGAACTAATTGAAGCTCTGGTCATCGATTTTTTTAATCCCGAGATCAAAGAATCTGTAAATCTTACAGGTATTGAAAATTTTGTAAATCTCAGACGATTGACATTAAGTGGACTAAGTATTTTTTCGGTAGAACAAACTCCTAAAACAGAATTACTTAGCTATGATCTCACAGATTTGAAAAATCTCGAATACCTGGAGGTGAACGTCCTTACAACAAATCATTATAAAGCTCTGGACCTTTCAGGCCTCACTAATTTGAAAGAGCTGAAATTAATAAACAACAGACCCTACTATTTAGGCTACACAGAAGAAAATATAAAACTTCCTGTCAATTTTTTGGATGTTAACCTGGCAGGAACGAACAGCTTAACGAAACTGGATATAAGTAACAGCTTTTTGAATATTGATTTTTGCCAGATACCTTCCCTTAAAGAACTAAAAATGTCCCACCTTAATGGCGGCGAACCCGAAACTTTCGACTTCCATTGTTTAACCAGTCTGGAATGGCTGGATATTTCTGAGAACCTGATCAAAACGCTGATCCTGAAGAATTCTTCTGTCTTGCATACTTTGATTGCCGAAGATATAGGATATGGGGAAGAGGGATTTGCCAATTATCCTTATATAGAGCAAATCTGTATTGATGATATCCCGGAGGAGTTTGAGCAGATCGCCACTTTGAGAGATGAGAATACTGTTGTGGTAACAGATTGTGGCTTTTGAGTCATGCCTGCCAAACTTCAGCATAAATACAGGAATGGATCAATCCGTCTGCAGCGATGGGATTATGGTTGGGATGCGGCATATTTTATAAGTGGATGACGAAATGAAGTTGTCACAGGCGGGGGTAATTTCAGAGGCATTGTGGTATGAAATTAAAAACCATTCAAAAAAAGTTGATTTAGGGGAATTTGTGGTAATGCCGAACCATATTCATGGAATTATTATCTTGGATGGAATACACATTGGAAAATTGATAATATTGATATTGGTATTGTAGGGGTAAGGCATGCCTTGCCCCTACAATATCAACGGGGCAATCCAATCCAACCCGGCCAGGATTCCGAAAAAACCATCGGCCAATTTCAAAATCGGGGGAAAAATACGATTTCATCTATTGTAGGATCCTATAAATCGGCCGTTACAAAACACCCCAATAGATTGGGGTTAAAATTTGCATGGCAAATCAGATTTTATGATCATATCATCCGGGACCAACAATCATTTTATAGAATTTCCGAATACATTCAGAAGAATCCTGTGAACTGGAAAGAGGATCAATTGTTTCCAGGAGAAATGAAGGTTTGTAAAATTTTAAGGCAATAAGGCATCTTCTAACATCTGACTTCTAGAAACCAACTTCTAACTTCGTACTTTTAAAATCGCACTTCTAAAATCGTACTTCCAACTTCGTACTTTTAATAAACCTGTAATACAAGTCCTACTGTGTTTTAAATGCGTACTATTGTTGTAGCGTTCAACGCTTCCCTTTTATCGGTTAGAGGTTGTTTTAAATCCCGGTCAATTCGAGAGTTTATTTGCGCCTTACCCCCAATTTCAATGAAATTATACATAAAAAACATGGTCGGTTTACCCGGCAAAGCCCTGGTAAAAGGAGAACTCGAAAGGCTGAAGATCCCTTTTGGGCTTATTGATATTGGGGTGGTGGAGCTTCCTGACGGGCTAACGCCAAAGCAACGGGTCCAGTTAAAGATCAATCTTCTACCCCTGGGATTGAAACTGCACGAGGCTAAAAAAGTCATTCTGGTCGAAAAGATAAAGACTGCCATCCTGGAAATGATCGAGTATTCAGACGGACATCCTATAATCAGCTATTCTGAACACCTGAGCGCAAAAATGGGTTACGATTACACTTATCTGGCCAACATCTTTTCAGAAGTATATGGGTTCTCCATACATCAGTATATCATTTCCGGCAAAATTGAGAGGGTGAAAGAACTGCTTTTCACCGGCGGAATCAGCTTGTCTCAGATCTCCTATAACCTGCATTACAGCAGCGTGGCACATTTATCCGGCCAGTTTAAAAAGGTTACCGGCATCTCTCCCACATGTTATAAATTGATAAGGCAGAAAAGGGAAGATATGGCTGAACTCCAACAGGCATAATTGCTTTACCTCTCGAAAAATAATTTCCTTTTCTCCTTTTTTACCTTCCCAGGAAGCTGTCAGCAGCTTCTAAAAATGACTCCGGCCCAACAGGAATGGCACCTGAACATCAATAGTTAAACTGTAGCCAATAGTGTGAATTATATAACATTTCAGTAGGACTTGTCCCTCACATTTGCAGCGTGAAAATTTTCACTCTGGCCCCTTGCCAATAACACTATCAAAAAAAATATATGCGTTTTAAAAAATTATCATTAACCCCTGCCTTTGCATTTGCATTTGCACTTGCCCTTTTTACTTCGGGATGTTCCGAAGATGATGTCGTTGAGGTCGTGGGAGTATGCCCTATTGTACTGTCGACCATCCCGGATGACGGGGATGTAGATGTCCCTCTCGACCAGGTGATCTCTGTGATCTTTAATGAAGAACTTAATCCTGAGACTGTAAATTCAGAAACTTTTACTATAACCGGAACCAATAAAGTAACCGGAACTGTTACCTATTCAGAATCTACCGCCTTTTTTACCCCGGCTGCCAATCTCCTGCCAAATGTTATCTACACAGGAACTGTAACCACAGGGATTAAAGATCCTATGGGTAATGCATTGCAGGAAAATTATGTATGGAGCTTTACAACTATTCCTCAAGTTACAGCAACTGCTGCTCCCGAGACCAGTGGAACTGTGACAGGATCTGGAGATTTTAATGAAGGATCTACCGTTAGTGTTGTAGCAACGGCTAACGAAGGTTTTGCATTTTCAAACTGGACAGTTGGTGACAAAATTGTTTCGACAAATGCAAACTACGAGTTTAAAATGAATGGGAACATTGCATTAGTTGCACATTTCGTAGTAAGAACTTATACTTTAAACCTAACTGCTGAAAACGGAACTGTTGCAAAAGATCCAAACCAGGAAACTTACGACACCGGCACTACAGTAAAACTTACTGCTACGCCAGCCGCAGGATATGAATTTTCTTCATGGAGCGGGGATGCCACGGGATCTACAAATCCCCTGACTGTTACTATGGATGCTGATAAGAATATTACTGCAAACTTTACTCCTATTCAGTTTTCATTGAGCCTGACTGCCCAAAACGGAACTATTGCTAAGGATCCAAACCAGCAGACTTACAATAGTGGCTCTACGGTAAAGCTTACCGCTAGCCCGGCTGTAGGATATCAATTCTCTTCATGGAGCGGTGACGCGAGCGGATCTACAAATCCCCTTACAGTTACGATGAACGCTAACAAGAATATCACTGCGAACTTTACTTTGGTACCAATTAGCACCTATACCTTAAATGTAACTGCTCAAAACGGAACTGTCGCTAAGAATCCAAATCAGCAGACTTATAGTAGTGGAACTACGGTAAAGCTTACTGCCATCCCGGCCACAGGATATCAGTTCTCTTCCTGGAGCGGTGACGCCAGCGGATCTACAAATCCGTTAACAATCACAATGAACGCTAACAAGAACATTACTGCTAACTTTACTTTGATACCTGCTAACACTTATACCCTTAATGTTACAGCTCAGAATGGAACTGTCGCTAAGGATCCTAATCAGCAATCCTACAACAGCGGAAGTACAGTAAGACTTACAGCCACCCCGGCTAATGGTTATGAATTTTCATCGTGGAGTGGTGATGCTTCAGGAACTAACAATCCCCTCAGCGTTACTATGAACGCTAACAAGAACATCACAGCGAACTTTACTCAGGTGAACAATTCCAATATCCAGGGTATCAACATGAGATCTGCCGGAGACTTTGTTGTGCTTGCAGGAGCAGGGATCACAAACACTGGTGTTACTACCAGGTTAACAGGTGATGTGGGTTCATTCCCAACCGCCACGATCAACGGTCTGGACCAGACCAATGTAATTGGAAAGCTTTATACCACGGCTGATCCTATAGTTGACCAGGCCAAAAAGGATTTGACCACAGCCTATAATGATGGCCAGTCCAGATCTTTAAATGCTATTTCGTTACCGGGACAACTTGGAGGTCTTACTCTTACCCCGGGGTTGTATGTTAATTCATCATCAACCGGAATTTCAGGAACAGGCCCACAGGGAGTCTTAACCTTACATGGTGATGCAAATGCGGTGTGGATCTTTAAGATGGGATCAACTTTGATCACAGATCCGGGGACAAGTATTGTTCTTTCGGGTGGTGCAAAAGCTGAAAATATTTACTGGATAGTAGGTACTTCTGCAACTCTTGGAACCACTTCTGTTTTCTACGGAAATATACTTGCTGATATCTCGATCACCCTGAATACCGGTGCAGTCCTTAATGGAAGAGCATTGGCGAGGACGGGATCTGTAAGCCTGGATTCTAACACAGCTAAAAAATAATGATCCGCTTAGGGATCGGTAAAATTAAAATCAATTATAAAATGGGACTGTGCCCTGCACAGTCCTCTTATAACCAAAATATGAAAAAAATACTTTTTATTATAATAATCGCATTAGGTTTCCAGATGCCTACACTGGCACAGGAAACCGGGTACGAAAAGCCAACCTGGTTGTTTGGTGTAGCCGCCGGTGCTAACTTCAATTTCTATCGCGGAACCACTCAGCGCATAAATGCCGATCTAATGGTGCCCACAGCTTTTCATGACGGGACCGGAGTTGGTCTTTTTGCCGCACCTCTTATAGAATATCGTTTCCCAAATTCAGTTTGGGGGATCATGCTGCAGGCAGGATATGACAATCGCCAGGGCGAGTGGGATCAGGTGATGTCACCATGTTACTGTCCTATGGACCTTTCTTCAGATCTTAGCTATATCACAATAGAACCTAGTCTGCGAATCGCGCCTTTCAAGAACTCATTTTATGTGTTCACCGGTCCAAGACTGGCGTTCAACCTGGATAAGTCTTTTACTTATCAGAAAGGAACAAATCCTGCATATCCAGATCAAATAGCCGATCCTGAAGTCAATGCCGACTTTAGTGAGGTGGAGGACAGGCTTATCTCTATGCAAGTGGGAGCGGGATTTGACATTCCTCTTTCTTCAAATAAGCAGAGAACGCAATTTGTTCTTTCTCCCTTTGTAGCTTTCCATCCTTACTTCGGTCAGAATCCACGCTCAGTAGAATCATGGAATATTACCACGATAAGAGCCGGTGCAGCCATTAAGTTTGGTGTGGGACGTAAATCTGTAGTTGAAGAAGTTGCAGTGGTAAGACCGGAATTTAAATTTGCAGTTGATTCGCCACGAAATGTACCAGGAGAGCGCCTTGTTTCCGAAACTTTTCCTTTGAGCAACTACATATATTTTGAAAAAGGATCAACAGAGATCCCTAACAGATATAAGTTATTGAACAAGGATGAGGTAAAAGATTTTAAGGAAGATCAGGTTGCAGTTAAGTCACCAAAAGATCTTTCCGGACGTTCTAAACGTGAAATGGCGGTTTACTACCATGTTTTGAATATTCTTGGCGACCGTATGGGTAAGAATCCGAACACAACAATAACTCTTGTTGGTTCATCTGAAAAAGGTCCCGAAGACGGAAAACTAATGGCAGGATCTGTCAAAACTTACCTGGTGGATGTATTTGCGATCAACGCATCAAGAATTGCTGTTGAAGGAAAGAACAAACCAAAACTTCCTTCAGAAAAAACTGGAGGAAAACTGGAGTTGGATCTTTTACGTGAAGAGGACAGAAGGGTAACTATTGAAAGTACTTCTCCCGCCTTGCTAATGGAATTCCAGAGCGGCCCTAATGCTGCCATGAAGTCGGTACAACTTAGAGGTATTCAGGAAGCACCTGCTTCCAGCAATGTTACCTTTAAGAATGCCGGAGCAAAAGAAGCATTCTCTACATGGAGACTTGAACTTACAGATGATAATGGAACGGTTAAAAACTACGGACCTTATACTGACGAAGAAGTGAGCATCCCCGGAAAGACCATTTTAGGAACCAATACCAAAGGCGACTTCAAAGTGAAAATGATCGGTACTGCCAAAGATGGTGAGACCATAACTGAAGATTCTAAAATAAACGTTGTACTATGGTCTCCGTCTGAAGTGGAAGAAGGTATGAGATTTAGTATCATCTATGACTTTGATAATTCAAAAGCGATCGCGATGTACGAAAAATACCTTACTGAGATCGTAGCGGCAAAAATTCCGAAGAATGGAAAAGTGGTCATCCATGGACATACAGATGTTATTGGAGAGACAAAGAGAAATCAGGAATTATCTATAGCCCGTGCCAATGACGTGAAAAAGATACTTGAAGTGGCACTTGCTAAATCAAATAGAAAAGATGTTGTGTTCGAGGTTCATGGTTTTGGTGAAGATACTGTAAAGTCTCCTTTTGGAAATGATCTTCCCGAAGAACGTGCGTATAACCGTACGGTGGTGATCGATCTACTTGCAAGCAATAAATCGCTGTAATTTTTAGAGATAAAATTCTCAGATAATAAAAAAAGGACCTGATGTAAAGATCAGGTCCTTTTTTTTGTTTCCGTAAACTGCAGATGTCAATATTTTTATGAAATCTAAATCAGGTAATTAGCAGTAGTAAAGCTTCAGCTTTTAAGGAATGGCTGGATCTTTAGATTCAGAAGGAAAGAGAAGTGCGAGTTCAGGAGGATTTTTTATGAAGGGTCTTAATTGCCTAACTTACAGCAGTTATTACCGGAATTATGAACAAATACAGAAATGAATCTCTCCGTCTCCAGAACTGGGATTATGGATGAGATCGGCATATTTTATAACTATTCGCACCAAAGCCCGGGAAAATTATTTTGGAAAATTGTGGATGGAAAGATGCAGTTGTCACAGGCAGGTGTGATTGCAGATGTTCTGCGGGTTGAAATTAAAACCATTCAAAAATGTTAATTTGGGGGAATTTATGGTAATGCCGAACCATGTTCATGGGATCATTGTATTGGACGGAAATAAACCGCGGGAAATTGATGATGTTGATATTGTATCTTATGGTTTGTTGAACCAGGTTTTGTTTTCCTCATGGCTTATGTAAGTACGCTCCTCTAAAAGGATCTACAAAAAAGGAAAGGCAGACCGCAGGAGATCAACCAAAAAAATACTTTCCGGAAGGTTTAAACCTATTGCCGAAAAAAAATAGCGTGCAAAAGGTAGCCGAGATTTATCTCCCCTCGAAATTAATGCGCGTCCACTCCATGGGGAGGTCCGGCCTGGATGGCCTGATAAAGCTTATGTATATATACAATGTACTTAACATAATTATTCACCCATTCCCGACCTTCGGCAACACTCTTTTCTTTATTCTCTGCAGAAGTTCTGGCTTTCTCAAACCATTTTGAACTTTCCTCCTCCAGTGCGCTGCACAAAAGATTTTTTACCGGCTCAAAATTGCCTGTTTCCAGGGCTTTCTCTGCCGCTTCTATATCCGGCGGATTGGGACTTGCAGGTTTAAGACCTTCAAAAGGCATTCCTTCTGCCGCGCGGTGCAGTCTTACAGCTGTTTCCATAAAATATTTTTCAGCCAGTTCCGCAGCACCTCCTCCCTCCTTAAAAACCTGTAGGCTTTGCTGAAATTTTTCCCGGAGCTCCTGCTCCTCTTCTTCTCCTACCCAAATCAGGATCCTGTCGATATTTTCCGTTTTCAGGGCTTCTTTAGCAGCTATTGCCACCGGTCCATTTTCCCTGTCGCAGTGGGCCAACAGGTTGGGATTCCATAACAACAGGAAAACCATGATCACAGAATACCTGAAAAACCTTTTTACCTGAAAGAGAAGCCCTACTTTACATGTTTTGAGAGTTTTCATAATCTTCTTTTTTATAGATCTGAAAATTAGTGAGTATATAAACTAAAAACCATGAGAAATGTCAGGAGCCGAAAATTTATTGTTTTAAATGACTGGCGTATTTAAAAATAAAGACCACTTCCAGTTTACCTTCTAAAACTTCCATTTCTCCCCGGTAATTTTCTGCTCAAATGATTTTCAAGTCAGTAGGCTTCAGGGGGATATTTAATTTTTTTTTGTTTTCATCTTAACCTTCAGAAAAAAAACCGATATTTAAGAGACTGCTTGAGGTTCAGCTTTTTAGCAGGTATTATTCCGCTTTCCATTTTCTCCCCCGAAATGAATTCCCCCCTTCCCCCTGAAGTACCGAATCTTATTTAAAACCACAGATATGAAAACGGTTGTTATTACGGGCACAAGTAAGGGAATAGGCCTGGAAACGGCTCTGGCCTTTGGCAGGGAAGGTTATAGGGTCTTCGCTACTATGCGGGAGCCCGATTGTGCAGAGGCTTTAAAAGAACAAATTGAAAAGGAGGCTTTAGATATAAGTATCTGCAGAATGGATGTAGATTCAGATGAGTCCGTACAGCAAGGCTTTGACGAAATTTGGAGGGAGCTGGATCATATTGATGTGCTGGTTAACAATGCCGGGATCGAAGTTCATGGTTCGGTAGAGGAAACCGATATCTGGAAATTCAAAGTCGTCATGGAAACAAATTACTTTGGCTGCTTAAGGTGTATTAAAGCTGTCTTGCCAAAAATGCGCGAAAGGGGTAGTGGATGTATCATTAATGTAGCCTCAGTAGCGGGCAGGATTGCCAATTCCCCTTTGGGACCTTACAATGCGACCAAATTTGCTTTGGAAGCGATAAGCGAGGCCCTGGCCCAGGAAGTAAAACCCTATAACATTCGGGTAGCGATAGTGGAACCGGGAATTATTGATACCAAAATGGCCCGCAACATCATAAGGTCAGGGGGTTCTCTTTATCCACAGGTGAACCGCTTCGGCGGACTTTTTGCGGCTTCGCTAAGGAATCCTACTGAAGCCTCTATAGTAGCAGAAAACATTCTTGAGATCGCGAACAGCAACAGCTGGCAGCTACGTTATCCGGTAGGTCCCGATGCCACACCTTTCCTGGAATGGCGTGCATCCATGACAGATGAGGAGTGGATCTCCTTTAATGCAGCTAAGGATAAAGATTGGTATGATGCAGTAGAAAATCTTTTCGGCCTTACCGCTCGTCCTGAAGTTTCGAAAGTAAAACCCCGAAAGAGAAAAATCCATAAAGAGGAAACTACGGGCAATAGTTGAATGAGCAAACAAACGACCGGAATCATTTAAAAAATATCAGAATGAAAACAATGACTTGCAGACAATTGGGTGGTGCGTGTGAAGAAGAATTTCATGCCGGCACTTTTGAAGACATGGCTTCCCAAAGTAAAGAACACGGGATGGAAATGATAAGAAAAGGTGATGAAGCACATATACGGGCTATGAATGACCTGCAATCCCGAATGTCCTCTCCCGAAATGATGAATGCCTGGTTTGAAGGCCGAAGAAGGGAGTTTGAGAAGCTTCCGAAAGATGAGTAGTAGAAATCCAAAGCTGTCAACAAACATCAGCTAATTCTCTCTCTGTTTCCGATCTCTTTCCCCTTTTTAAATCGATTATTAATTAAACTAAAATAAATATTATGAAGAAGATTTGTACAGCAGTTCTCTGCATGGTATTGGGATTAAGCGGCTTATCATGTTCTAAAGAGAATCACGAAAATCCAGATCTGTTACAATTGGATCTAAAAGTGAAGGTGGTAAATGAACCAGGTATTGTGATTTATGAACCTGATCTATATCCCGAAGGACTTGATTATGACAAAAGAGACAACAGGTTCCTTATCTCCTCCATTACCAGAGGTGATGTGGGACAGGTGATAGATGGTGAATATTCCGTGTGGGTAACTAACCCAGACTTTGTCTCTACTATTGGTCTGCATGTGGATCAAAGCGGGAAGAGAGTGCTAATTACCAATTCGAACATTGACGGAAGTTTGGCGGCACTTGCGGCTTACGATCTTTCGGGAGAATTTATATTTTATACAGAACTCCACCCTCTAAGACCAGGCGGACATTTCGCTAACGATGTTACAGTAGATCATAAAGGCAACGCCTATGTGACCGACAGCTATGCAGGTATTCTCTACAAGCTGAATCCGCAGGGAGAGGCAGAGATCTTTCTCGAAGACCCTGCTCTTGCTCCTGCTCCCGGGGCTTTCGGACTTAACGGAATTGACTACGATCCCCGTGGATTTCTCCTGGTTGGAAAGGCAGACGGGAATATTCTGATAAAAGTGCCTTTAGATGACCCCCATGCATGGTCTCAGATAAATGTTGACGCACCTCTTTTTTCTCCTGATGGATTGTATCTAAAAAATCCGAATGAACTTCTGGTGGTAAGCAATGACTTTGGTGGAGAAAATTCCAGAGTTCAAACCTTTAGAACAAAAGATAAATGGGAGACAGCGACTTTAGTGGAGGAAATCCTGACTCCAAATGAGTTTACTACCACTATTACGATGAGGAAGAATTCACCTTACGTCCTGGTTGCACATCTTGATGTCCTCCTTGCCGGTGGTTCAACCGATGCTTTTACGATTTTAAAGGCAGAATAGGTTTTTAAAACCTGGAATTTTAAGGCGCAAAGGCTAAAAACCTTTGCGCTTTTATTGTTATGCTTTCAATTAATCCAAGTCCGGAGAAAGATTATCTTAGTAGGAATCTTTTACCAGTTCCGAAATTTGAAAATTATTCTCAATAAAAATAAGAATTACATTTTTACCTACAGGAGGCTTAGAAGAGCGATAGGTTATCTTGGATTGGCTCTTCCGGTTTTACTGATAGGTTTATCATTTATTCCCTTTTTTAAAACTGCAGTGCAGCCATCTATCAGTGATTATTACTACACCAATTTACGGGACATCTTCACCGGCACTTTGGCTGCTGTGGGTTTATTTATGATAAGTTATAAAGGTCATGACAATCCTTCGATCCTAAAGAACGATCAGTTACTTACCAACATAGCCGGAATCATGGCAGTGGGGGTGGCTTTAATTCCCGTTACTCCCGGAGGAGCGTCCCGATATGTACTTACGCTCATTCCTTATCAGATTTCCTGGTTGGGCTGGCTTCATTACGGTTTTGCTGCTTTGCTCTTCGGAATTTTCGCACTTTTAGCCATAAATGTATTCACCATCGGACAAAATGAAGCTGAAGATATTCCGACAAGCAGGTTAAATGAAAACAATATCTACAGGTTTTGTGGTAGTGCAATTCTCGTTCTTATCATCCTGATCCCGATCTCAGAAAATTTTAGACTGTTCAGATATTCCACCCTGATTTTAGAAGCTCTTGCACTTTTCTTCTTCGGAACCGCCTGGTTAATTAAAGGTCGGGCGCTGGGTGATGAAGGCAAAATAGGGGAGAAGCTTTACCGGGAACGCAATTGATCAATAAACAATTAGCAATTAACAATGAACAAAACGATTTGAGGATTTGAGAATTTGAAGATTTGAAGATGAAAAAAGAAATTCCAATGTTCAAGCACCAAATTCCAGGCATTTACCCGCCGAAGCTTGTGCGAAGGAGGGCCAAATTCCAAGCACCAAATTCCAATTAAAGATGAACAATAAAAATGAATGGGTTGTCATTTCGACAGAGCATTTTCTTTTGGTAAAAAGAGAATGCGACGAGAAATCTCATCCTGATTACAACTATCAATAAACAATTATCAATTATCAGGGGAGATAAGAGTGCGAGTGAATAGGTCTGAGTGATTAGAGAACATTCGTGTATTCATGGCTTTAAACAATGATCAATAAACAATGAGCAATTATCAGGAGAGATTAGAGTGCGAGTGAGCTCATTTGAGTGGATATAAAAATATCCCTGCATCTGTGGCTTCAACTAATGATCAATTAGCAATTATCAGGGAGAGATAAGAGTGCGAGTGTACGTCTGAGTGATTAGAGAAAAATTCGTGAATTCGTGGCCCTTTTCAATCTTCAATAAACCAATTCCACTGTGTGATCTGCGAAAATCTCCGGGATCTGCGGGAAATAAAGGAAGAGCTATTCCTTTAATATTTTGTATCTTTTCTTTAAGATCCCTGGCTTAAAAATGAAATCTAATTTGATCACTTTCTTCTCCATCCTTCTAATTCTGTACCTGCTTATCTGCACTCTGCTGTACTTCTTCCAGGAAAAAATGATCTTTTATCCGCAGACACTGGCAGAGGATTTCGAGTTCCAAAATTTCCGAAATTTCGAAGAACGCTATATTGAAATGCAGGATGGAAAAAAACTCCACTCCCTGTTATTCAAAGCAGAAGATCCCAAAGGGATTGTGTTTTATCTGCATGGAAACGCCGGATCGCTTGAAGGCTGGGGAAGTGTCGCCGAAACATTTAGAGCACATAACTATGATGTATTTATTCCCGATTACAGGGGCTATGGTAAAAGTGAGGGCAGTATAGAAAGTGAAGCTCAACTACATGAGGATATACAGGCACTTTATGATGAATTAAAAAATGAGTATCCCGAAGAGGAGATCATAGTGCTGGGGCATTCCATTGGTTCGGGTTCGGCTGCAAAGCTGGCTGCAGAGAATAAACCAAAGCTATTGATCCTGCAGGCACCGCCTTATTCGTTGCCAGACCTTGCAAAAAAGATGTTTCCGCTGAATCTTTTTCCCTCCTTTCTTATCAGGTACAAACTTGAAACGGGTAAATACGTAAAGCAAACAGATGCACCGGTGGTGGTGCTCCATGGAAGTGAGGATGAGATCGTTTACTACGGCTCTTCCTTGAAAATTAAAGAACATCTTAAACCGCAGGATACTTTGATCACCCTCGAAGGGCTGGGGCATAATAATTTTTTGGATACCGGAATTTACAGAAAGGAGATAGAAAGTATTTTGAGGAGGTATTAAGAAGGCTTTTTCCCACCACCGTGAACTTTAAAATTGGTAATTCTAATAAATTATTTTCCTGGAAAAGAATCTCGATCGCTCCGCTTTCAGAGCCTGGAGCCAAGACTTCTATATAAAATCCTGGAAAGCATTTGGAAAAAATGCCTTCTTGGAATATTATCCAAATTTCCAAAGAATTAAAAAACTACCCACCTCAATTAGATCAATCGTATTTTTAACTTCGTATTTTTAACTTCGTACTTCTAAGCTCGTACTTCTAAAATCGTACTTCCAATCTCGCACTTCTAACCTCGTACTTCTAAAATCGTACTTCAGAAAGGTAATTTCTGCAGATCCACATTTCCGCCGGAGATAATAATCCCCACTTTTTTATCTTTAAATTTTTCTTTCTCTCTCAGCACTGCAGCAAGTGCCGTGGCACTGGAAGGTTCCACCACGATCTTCATGCGTTCCCATATGAGCTTTAGGGCAGCAACGATTTCCTTTTCCTCCACCCTGATAATTTCAGAGACTAGTTCCTGGATGATCGGAAAATTCTTGTCACCGAGTTGAGTTTTAAGTCCGTCGGCGAGGGTATTGGCCGATTCATTTTCTTCAATCTTTCCGCTTTGCAGGGAACGGTAAGCATCATCGGCTTCGAAGGGTTCGGCACCTATAGTTTTACAGTTCTTTCCGAAGTGATGTGCAGCAAGAGCAGTCCCGGCAATGAGTCCGCCGCCGCCAACCGGAGTGACAATCAGTTCGAGATCGGGCTGTTCCTGCAGCAGCTCGATAGCTGCGGTACCCTGCCCGTAGATTACATCCATATCGTTGGAGGGATGTATGAATGTTGACCCTGTTTCATTCATGATCTTTTCTGCCGCCTTCTCTCTTTCATCCAAAGTGGGAGAACATTCCGTGATCTTTCCGCCGTAACCTTTTACCGCCTCTTTCTTTACCTGCGGTGCAGTTGATGGCATTACAATATAAGCCGGCACATCGATGCTTTTGGCCGATAAGGAGAGGGCCTGGGCAAAATTACCCGAAGAATGTGTAACCACCCCTTTTTCCTGTTGCTCTTTAGTAAGATTTAATATCGCGTTAGTGGCTCCACGCATTTTAAAAGCTCCCATGCGCTGAAAATTTTCGCATTTAAAGAACAAATTAGCTCCAGATAATTCATTTAGAAGCCTGGAAGTGATGACAGGAGTGTGGTGAATATAAGGTTTAATACGTTCGTGAACAGTAGAAAATTCTTGTTTGGTGATCATGAAAATCTTCGGATTTAAAGAATAACAATATAAAACAACCTACAGATCATTTGCAAGAGAGCCGGAGAAATAGCAAAAAAAGGCAATTTTCAAATTTTTATTTTACATTGCTGTAGGTTTCTGCTGCTACTCCAGAAAGTTGTTGAAATCACAGATATTTTGTTTCAGGCAAGAACCCGGAATATGAAAAACAGTTTATTTACCTACCTGATCACCAGTCTGGTCTTTATGCTTGCAGCAGGAACAGCCACTGCCCAGCAGGATTACAATCTTACCGGCGGAAATGGCACTCCCGAAATGGTCAATCTGGGACTGAGAATGAGGGTGGATCAAAAACAATACGGGCTAAGCATAGGAACTAATCTGGCGTATAAAAATCAAAATTTTAATATTTCCGCAGATTACTATTATCATTTTGCCGGGAATTCGGGATATACCTCTTTGAGACCCTGGTTCATAAAATCCGGTCTGACTTTTCTGAGCAGCGAAGGTGAATGGGAAAAACGAACCAATCTCCTTCTCGTCCCGAGGTTGGGAAGGGAATTCAATCTTACTTCTGAGTTCGGAGTGGCATTGGAAGTGGGATTGATGCTCATGCTCATGGATCAAAATAAAGCGAAAAAAACAAGAACAGATGAAGTTACAGGCGACCTTGATGTCATAGGTTCAGACGTCCTCCAGCCCTCCGCCGGATTGAAAATCTTCTACAGGCTATTCTGACTTTTTTATTCTACAGAAAGAGGTGTCCAAAATGGCTTTTTTAAAGGTCCTTAAATGAATTCTGTTAAAGGGTAAATCCCCGGAAATTCTGATAACAATTTATTTTAGGAATCTCGAAAAACCCAGAAGTGCAGCATCCAGTTCTTCATTTAGGATCGAAGACGGGGGTGCCGTTGGAAATTAAGATATGCAGAGTTCCAAAGTTCTATTCCTCAGCAGAAAAAAAAGTCAGAAATGAGCTACTGAAAGTTGCTGTATTAGTTCTTATCTTTCCTGGTCTTTTAAAAGCCTTTTCAAGTTTTTATTATGTCCGTAGAGGACCATGATATCAAATTTATGAAGTATAGTTTTTGCAGAGGCTACTCCCTGTACAGTCGATACATCCCGGTCTGTACCAATTTCATTCTTTTCTCTTGTGATCTTGATGGTGGTAAGTACAATGATATCATACTTCCGCTTTAATCCTATATCTTCCAGTGTGCGGCCATCGAATTCGGCCGGAACTTCAGTTTCGATAATGCTGTAATCCCGGTTTACCTCAAAAGAATCTACTACCCCGTGTAAGTTTAGCTTCTTAGCCCATCTTTCTGCTGTTTCCTCTTCGGGGTGAATGATCTCATCCACGCCCATTGCTTCCAATACCATTTCCTGAAGGGGTGAAACCGCCCGACTGATAAGCCTTTTCACATTGAGCTGCTTCATTAGAGCCGTGGACATAATATTGGCCCCCTTGTCTTCTCCTATTCCCACAATAACAACATCAGTATCCTTTAAGGGCAGACTTGATACGGCAGTAATATCTGTGGAATCAAGATTGACAGCATGTGTGATTTTGTCCTTTATAGCTTCGACCTTGCTCATATTCATGTCTACACCAATGACCTCATTGCCCATCTTTGTCAACTTTTCCGAAAGAGAGGCTCCAAAATTTCCAAGACCAATAATTATATATTTCATACTCTTAATTCATTAGGATTTCTTCCTGTGGATATTTATAGTTTAGATACTTCACTCTTCTCAGAAGGGCAATTAATATGGTTAGCATACTTACTCTACCAATAAACATAGTGGCAATGATCACTATTTTTGAAGCTGAACTCAGCTCGGCTGTTATTCCAAGGCTGAGACCTACTGTGCTATAGGCAGAGAAACTTTCAAAGGCTATACTAAGTAGGGTCTTTTCCTCATCAAAAGAAGCGATCAAAAATATGGAAGTGCCTATTACCATTAGGGACAGCGCCATAAAAGCAAAGGCCCTTCTTATGGAAAGATCTGAAATTTCCCTTCTAAAAATTTCTACCCGATCCTTGCCACGTGCCAGGCTTAAAAAGTTGAGAGTTGTCAAAGCAAAAGTACTGGTTTTGATCCCACCTCCCGTAGAACCCGGAGATGCCCCAATCCACATAAGTATGAACACGATCATAATGGTTGAGAAATTTAAGGCACTTGTATCAATAGAGTTGAAGCCGGCTGTTCTTGGAGTTGCTGCTCCAAACAGTGAAACTACTATTTTTCCAAACCAGGAATGCTCCTCCAGAGTGTTATTATATTCAAAAAAATAGAATAGAACTGTTCCTGACAGGAGCAGGATCGAGGTTGTCACAAGAACAATTCTGGTATTTAAATTAATGACCCAGGGAGTATAAACCGAATAGGTAGGGTGTTGAAACTTTGCATATTGGTTCTTAAAGTAATACGCAAAATATTTGTACAGGTTGAAGAGAATGGGAAAACCAATCCCTCCCAGTATAAATAACGCAAGAATGATAAGTTGAAGAGAGTAATTGAACTTAAATTCCGGTTCGTAAAGACTGTTTTCCAGAGTAGAAAAACCCGCATTACAAAATCCTGATATACTATGAAAAACAGAAAAGAATACCTGGTCAATGAAACCCTGCACAGTCCCTTCCTCTAAACTCAGGAAAATAAAAACTGCTCCTACAGCCTCTATGGAAAAAGTGAGAAGGACGATCTTCTTTAGCACATCAAATACCTCTCCTATCTTTTCGGAATTTGTCATATCCTTCAGCATAATTTGATGCTCATAGGAGCTTTTTCCGCGGAAGAAATAGGAGAAATAACTGGCAAAGGTCATTATTCCCAAACCACCCAATTGAATAAGTATTAAAATAACTGTTTGGCCCAGCGTGGTAAAATATGTTCCTGTATCCACTACAATAAGCCCGGTCACACATACAGCACTGGTCGCCGTAAAAAGAGCGTCTACGGCCGAAATTCCCTCATAAGTGGCTCGGGGAAGCATCAAAAGGAGAGTTCCCATCACGATAAGCCCCAGAAAACTTGCAATAAACAGTTGTGCAGGATTGAGCAGCTCCCGGTTATAATGCAAACGGCGGGCAGAAAATTCACGGATAAAGTAAATTAACAAAGCCAGATATAACCACCCCATATTATTCAAAAAGCTCAAAAACGGGAAGGTTTGTAAAAGAAGATCTAGTTTTATTAGTACGAGAAAAATATTTAACAAAAAGATGGCACCATCAAAAAAACGAACCTTCAGGGGAAATTTATTCCGGGATACAACATATCTCACGAGTATTGTAATACTTCCTGTGAGCAAAGCAATCAGGTAGAAATCGGTTAGGTAAAGTTCTGTTTCAGATCTGTGAGTGAAACCCAGATCGAACACTATAAGACATACCGTTAGGAGGCTCAGCCAAAATGAGAAATTCTTTAAGGTTTGTAGCCTCCTGTTAATTCTTTCCCGTTTTTTCTTATCGGCTATGTTCAACAGATTAAATATTAAAGTTGGCCTGTGCGGGAGCAATGATCAAGTAAAATCACCAATGCTACAATTAAGACACCAATGATTATAGCAGGCCTTTTAAGATGGGAAAAATCACCTCCTCTTTGTCCGTCTGTTTTATTTTTTCTCGGCATAATAATAGATACGCAAAGATACCGGGGAAGACATAAGCAGAGTATAAAAAAAAATTTAAGGGTATAAAGATTTTATAAAGATTATAAAAATCTGTAGCCAACTCCGCTTTCTGTAATGAAATGTGCAGGATGATTTGGATCTTTTTCCAATTTTTTCCTTAGCTGTGCAATAAAGACCCTTAAATATTGAGTTTCTGATTGGGCGCTCAAACCCCATATATTCTTAAGAAGGTACTGGTGGGTCAAAACCCTTCCCTGATTCCGGGCTAGAAGAACGAGAAGATTATATTCAGTAGATGTAAGCTTAACAATTACACTCTCTCTATACACGGTACGGGAAGTAAGATCGATCTCAATGTCATCTGAAAGAATTTTTTGCTGTAATTCCACACTTTGATTTAGGCGTATCGAGGAGCGAATTCTCGCCAGAAGTTCTCCGGTTCTAAAAGGTTTTGAAAGGTAATCTGTAGCACCATTATCAAGTGCTCTCACAATGTCTTCTTCAGAATCGATTACCGAAAGGATGATTATTGATTTTTCGAACCAGTTGCGCAATTCCTCTAATACCTTGTGGCCGCTCATATCCGGAAGTTGGAGATCGAGAATAATTAGTTCCGGAGTATAGTTTGCTGCCAGATGAATTCCTTCGGTTCCATTTGAAGCTTGAACTACCTTATAATCATTGCTCTCCAGGACGATCTTGAGCAATTTCCTTATTTGCGGTTCGTCATCAATAACGAGAATTTCTCCTTTATTCATCTTCTGTATTAATTAAAGTAGCCTTTTCTGCAGGTATTTCAATAGAAAATTTCGCTCCACCTGAAGGTATATTTTTTAAACTAATAGTGCCATTATGGGCTTTAACAAAACCTTTTGATATTGAAAGGCCTAGCCCCGTCCCTCCTGTCACCGAATTGGGCAGCCGGTAAAATTTGTCGAAAACCTGATCTATTTTATCTTCAGGAAAACCCGGACCCGTGTCCTTTATTTCTATTCTAAAGCCGGCTTGTGTCATTCCTGTAGTTATGATTATTGTGGTACCCTCCGGAGTATATTCATGAGCATTGTGAAGAATGTTGTTAATTGCCTGCTCAAGAAGGGTTCCATCAACTCTGAATAGAGGAAAGACTTCTAAAGCAGAGAATATTACCCGATGGGAGGAGCTCTTGTTATTTTTAATAACCGTATGGATTATTTCTTGTATGTCGTACCAATCAAGTTGTAGTTTAAGAAAATCAGATTCCAGACGACTCATGCTGAGCAGATTGTTAACCTGCCTGTGTAGACGGTTTCCTGCAAGTTCTAACTCGTCGTACAATTCTTTTTTATTGACTTCCAAAATATTTTCAGAGCTCATCTTTAAAGTGTCCACAGCACCTATGATCGTGGAAATGGGAGTTTTAAGTTCGTGCGAAAGGGAGTTAAGCAGCGTATTATAAAGGTGGAGTGTATTTTCCCGTTCTTTACGTTGTCGTGCCACTGCTTCCAATTTTCTAAGTCGGGAAGTAAAGACAGCATTAATCACCGCGATCACAAAGTACATCAAAAAAAGTAGAGCATCCTGCGGAGTAGTAATATTGAAGGTTGCCTTAGGTTGAATGAACATAAAATTCCACATTAAAGCACTCAGTATTGCAACAGTAACAATAGGTAAAGTGTTGAGGAACATAGCAAGGATGGAAACAGCGAGAAGCAGAACGAGGGCCACAACGTGATAACCTATTATATCACTAAAAAGAAAGCAGATGAAGGAAATAATTAAAATACTGCCAATTCCTACAAAGTACTGCAGCCATAAATTGCTTTCGATCTTTTTAATTAATTTCACGTAAGGACTTTTTTAATAGCAATAGTACCTAATAAACAAAAAGATGAAGAAATTCCTCCATCCTCCTACAGCGCATCAGCTTTAATTTCGACAGGTAGTGCAATTTAAGCAAAAGTCGAAAAAGACCTCGTTGACTATACGTTCCATTTCAGCAAAAGATGCAAAGTGGAATGTTTCTGCGATTATTCAAAGATTAAGAATAGAAGCCGGCCTGGAAATGATAGTTTCAGCTGGACGATCATTTGAAGAGGTGCTGCAAAGTTCTTCAAAAGATGCCGATCTGGTTTTACTGGGGCTGGCTACACCAGGTAAGAATTTTATGGAATACTATAAAAATATGCAGCAACTTATTGCCCCATTGCCTACGACGGTATTGGTTCTTGCAGCAGATGATGTTTCTTTTCGGGAGGTCCTGTTTCAGGAAGATGTCTTTTCCGCAGATTAGAAATTCGCACTAGTCCTAGAGGAGCGTTCTATGCCTGAAGTTTCAGGAGAGTTTTTTTGATCCGAACACTAAAGCCATGAGAACATTTCGGGATTTAAAAAGCCTTTTATTATCTTACGCACCCTAAAATCCCTTTTATCCATGATAAAACAGTTACCGATGTACGGACTGCTATTAGCGGTTGGCGTTAGTTGCCAAACCAATAAGGCAGTACCGGCACAAACAAGTCAGGCCCCCGCTCAAAAGAAGTCTCAGGATGACATTAAGCCTTATCGCGAGGTGATCCCTGCCTCAGCAAAGAGTGATGAAGGTCTTTTCACGACCCATTTTGTGGGAGATAAGCTGTATTTTGAAGTTCCCCTCAATATGCTGGAAAAAGACATGCTACTAGTAAGCAGGATCGCCGGAGTGCCTGCGGGTTATGGCGGCGGTTATGTCAATGCAGGTTCAAAGGCCAATGAGCAGGTAGTGCGTTGGTCAAGAAGAGGTAATCACATTGATATGAGAGTAATTAACTTCGAGAACGAAAGCGAGGAAGGTTCACCTATCTATCAATCGGTCGCCGCGAATAATTTCTTTCCTATTCTATTCAGTTCAAAAATTGCAGCTTATAACGAGGATAAAACTTCCGCAGTAATTGAAGTGAGTGATCTTTTTAAGGAGGAAGTAGCTGCTATTAATGGGGTTTCGCCCGATCTACGGAAGCGGTATAAAGTAAAGAAGCTGGATAAATCCCGCTCCTATATCACTTCTGCCAATGCTTTTCCCGAAAATATCGAGGTGAAGCATGTGATGACCTATGAAGCCGAAGAGCCGCCCGAAAGAGATCAGGCCGGTACCATTACCATGATGATGAACCAGAGTATGATCCTTCTTCCGGAGGAGAAGATGCAGTCGCGCCTGGCCGATCATCGCGTAGGTTGGTTCACCACCAGAAAATTTAATTATGATTCCGATGAGCTCAAGAGTGATGACTACAGGATCATCAACCGCTGGAAACTGGTTCCAAAAGACATTGAAGCCTACAAACGCGGAGAACTGGTAGAGCCGGTAAAGCCTATAGTCTGGTACATTGATCCTGCCACGCCCGAAAAATGGAGACCTTACTTCAGGCAGGGAATTGAAGACTGGAATGTGGCTTTTGAGGCTGCCGGATTTAAAAATGCTGTCATCGCCAAAGATCCTCCAACTAAAGAGGAAGATCCCGATTTTAGCCCCGAAGATGTTCGGTATTCGGTAGTGCGTTATGTCGCCAGCACTACGCGGAATGCAATGGGACCTTCGGTGACCGATCCACGCACCGGGGAGATCATCGAGAGTGATATCATCTGGTATCACAACCACCTGCGCTCGTACAGAAACCGTTACATGATCGAAGCAGGCGCGCAGCTTGAGTCTGCCCGTACACTTAATACTCCCGAAGCAGAGATAGGGGAGATGATGCGCATGGTGATCGCCCACGAGGTAGGTCATGCCCTTGGTTTGCCTCACAATATGAAAGCCAGTGCGGCTTATCCTACAGATTCGCTTCGTTCAAAGGAATTTACGCGGCAATACGGGCTGACGCCTTCTATTATGGATTACGCGCGGGTCAATTACGTGGCTCAGCCGGGAGACGAAGGTGTACGCTACATCAGGATGATGGGACCTTATGACCTTTACGCGATCAACTGGGGGTACAGGTATATTCCTGAAGCCGATAGTCCTGAAGAAGAAAAGCCCATTTTGAGTCAGTGGATCAAAGAAAAAGAAGGAGATCCCTGGTATGAATTCGGAAGTGGTTATGGCGGAATTGATCCGCAGTCGCAAAGAGAAAGTCTTGGTGACGATCAAATTAAAGCCAGTGAATATGGACTGGCCAACCTGAAAAAGGTGGTTCCGAATTTGATTGCCTGGACTTCAAAAGATAATACAGATTATTCGGAATTATCTGAAGTCTATCGCGAACTCACCGGAATGTGGAGAGGTTACGTTTCTCATGTGGTAGCAAATGTTGGTGGCGTGTATGAAACTCGAAAGACTGCCGATCAGGAAGGAACAGTTTATACCCATGTGCCCGAAGAAAAACAAAAGGCTGCAGTGACATTTTTGAATAAGCATGCTTTCTCTACGCCAACCTGGCTGCTGGACCGGGAGCTGCTTCAAAGAATTGAGCCTACAGGTGCTATTGAAAGGGTGCAAAGCCTGCAGAGCCGTGCACTTAATGATCTGCTGGATGATGACCGCCTGCAGCGCATGATCACTAATGAGCAGGTGAATGGCAACAAAGCCTACACTGCAGTAGAGATGATGAACGATCTTAGAAAAGGCATTTTTGAAGAGCTTTACAAATCTCAGAAGGTGGATGCATACCGAAGAAACATTCAGCGTTCTTATGTGGATGCCGCCGCGAAATATGTTCAGAACCTGAAGAAAGAAGGCAACAACAAAGTTACTTCGACAGATATCATCGCGCTAATGCGTGGAGATCTCGAGCAGCTAAGAAGAGATCTTAAATCAAGAAGAAACAGAACAAATGATCAGTTGAGCGTTTACCATTGGAATGATCTTATTGCAAGGATAGATCAGGCCCTGGATGTGAATGCATGACGGGTAGCCACGCTATAGCGCGGCTCAGCTGTTAATCATAAAAAATGCCCTGCTATTGCAGGGCATTTTTTTATATCTTAATATGAAAATGATCTGTACCCATGCCCGAAAAGTTCCGAGGAAAATATCGAACCACCTCAATGAGGAAACCTGAATGGGATTACGGAAATGATGGGGCTTATTTTATAACCATCTGCACCAAAGACCGGAAGAAATCTTTTGGGAAGGTTGGTAATGGAGTAATGGAAAGATCAGAAATAGGGGATCTTGTCCAAAAATTTTGGGCAGAAATTCCCGGTCATTTTCCATTTGTTGAATTAGGGGAATTTGTGGTAATGCCAGATCATTTTCATGGGATCATTGTAATTAATAATAATTCTAGGAAACCGGTTGAGACGCCCAACTTGGGCGTCTCCACAGTTGTAGATAAAAAAGAGGAAAATAGGAAACCGGGGACAATTGGTGTAATGATCAACCAATTTAAAAGGATCTGTACCATTCATGCGAGGAAGATCGATCCGAACTTTTCCTGGCAATCCAGGTACTATGATCATATCATAAGAGATGATATAGCCTTCAACAGGATCTCAGAGTATATTCGGAAAAACCCTGAAAAGCTAGGTAGCTCCTAGCCGGGAACTCATTTATTTTCTTATATAAATTTTCTTAAACGGAAACTTATGACTGTAGGGATAAACCTATAGTTGCTTATTAATTGATAATCAATTAATTAAATTAATTTTAGTAGTTTAAAATGAGAGGGTATGAGAAATGTGAAATTAATTTTGTTGATGTTGCCATTTGTTTTGTTTTCATGTAAAAATTCACAGCCGGTGGAAGAGGAAGGATTAGCACAGGAAAAGGTCGGAGCAAACTACGGATGTGCCCCAAAGACTGTGGATATTGAATGGTATCAGGAAGACAACGTTGCACCCCTGCTTGAAGGTCTTGACGTACTGCATTATCCTATAACCACAGATAATCCGAAGGTTCAGCAGTACTTTAATCAGGGGCTGGTGTTGTCCTACGGCTTCAATCATGCCGAGGCTGCGAGATCCTTCTATTACGCTTCCAAACTGGATCCTGAATGCGCCATGTGCTACTGGGGTTTTGCTTATGTGTTGGGGCCTAATTACAACGCGGGAATGGAGCCGGATAATTATGAAAGAGCCTTTACGGCGGTGCAAAAAGCAAAAGAATTATCCGGGAAGGTTACGGAAAAAGAGAAGGATCTCATCAATGCCCTGGTGAGGCGATATGTAGCAGAACCTGTTGAAGATCGACGGGATCTTGACCTGAATTATTCCGCAGCCATGAAAGAACTGTATCAAAAGTATGATGAGGATCCTGAAATTGCTGCTCTTTATGCAGAATCGGTTATGGATCTGTATCCCTGGAATCTGTATGATAAGAACGGAGAACCCAGGGAATGGACACCGGCGGTAATTACACTCCTGGAAAAGGTGATGAAGGAATATCCCGATCATCCCGGCGCTCATCACTTTTACATTCATGCCACTGAAGCCTCCAACAAGCCGGAAAGGGCAATCCTGAGTGCCAAAAAGTTTGATGACGGCCTGGTGCCGGGTGCGGGGCATCTTATTCATATGCCGTCGCACACCTATATTCAAACGGGAGATTACCATAAAGGCAGTCTTGCCAATATAAAAGCGGTGAAAGTTGACAGCGCATATGTAACAACCTGTCATGCCCAGGGCGCGTATCCGCTGGTATATTATCCACACAACTACCATTTTTTGGCAGCAACTGCAACTCTTGAGGGTAATAAAGATTGGGCCCTTATGGGAGCAGATAAGCTGGCCGAAAAGATTCATCCGGATATTATGAAGGAGCCGGGTTGGTCTACTTTGCAGCACTTCTATATGATCCCGTATTTTGTGGAGGTAAAGTTCGGGGAATGGGATAAGATTCTCGGTAAAGAGGTAGAAGATTCGCTATTGTATCCTGAAGCTATCTCACGTTACGCTCGCGGAATGGCTTACCTCGGAAAAAAAGATATCCCCAATGCCAAAGCCGAACTTCAAAAGCTCGAGATCCTGGCGAAGGATGAACGCCTGAAGGAGATGACGATCTGGGAAATAAATTCCATGGAAACTATTGTAGACATTGCGAAAAAAGTCCTCAAGGGAGAGATTCTTGCTTCCGAAGGGAATTATGAGCAGAGTATCAGGGTGCTGAAAGAGGCAGTCGCCCTTGAAGACGGACTAAATTTCCAGGAGCCGCCGGATTGGTTCTTTTCTGTCCGCCATAACCTTGGAGCCGTACAAACAGAAGCAGGTAAATATGCCGATGCAGTTAAAACTTTTGAGGAAGATCTTAAAATCCTGCCCAAAAACGGCTGGGCCCAACACGGTCTAAAGCTGGCATATAAAAATATGGGTGACCGGGAAAGGGTGGATCAACTGGAAGGTGATCTGGCAAGATCCTGGGCTACGGCAAACCTTGTGATCACGACCTCAAGGATAAAATAGAGGCTATAGCTGTTATTTTCAAGATGAATGGTGGCCTCGTTGTGAGCGAGCTCTCTTTATCATTAAGCCTGGCAATCTGCGGGGCTTTTTAATATCTTGAGAAATAAAAGATCTGTACCCATGCCTGAAAAATTCCGTGGAAAATATCGCACCCTCTATGAGAAAACCAGGATGGGATTATAGTAGTAATGCAGCCTATTTTGTCACCCTCTGCACCAAAGACCGAAAAAATTATTTTGGGAAGGTCGGGAAAGGAAAAATGGAAAAATCAGAAATAGGGAATCTTGTCCATAATTTTTGGGAAGAAATTCCCGGTCATTTTCCATTTGTTGAATTAGGAGAATTTGTGGTAATGCCAAATCATTTTCATGGGATCATTGTAATTAATAATAATTCTAGGAAACCGGTTGAGACGCCCAACTTGGGCGTCTCCACAGTTGTAGATAAAAAGAGGAAAATTGGAAACCGGGGACAATTGAAGGAATTCTACTCATCTGCTATTCCTCAATTGGAATAGCCAGTAGTGGAATGTCTGCCTTTTTCAAAAGTTCCAGGGAAACACTCTCCTGTAGCAGGTTGTGCAGGAAACTATGTTTATGGGTACCTACGATAAGCAGGTCTGAATTGAGCTTTTTTGCTTCTTCCAGTACTGCTTCCACAGTAGAGCCCTGGATAAGCAATGCTTCTTTTTCAATTTCGGCACTAAGAAAAGTATCGCAATACATTTGAAGATTTCGATGTTCCTCGCGGAATTCTTCTGCCTTAAAATCTCTTATGTACTGTGGCCCAGGCTCATAACCCACAAAGTCAGGATCGGGTTCGGCCACGTGCAGTACCCACACTTTGGCGCCAAATTTTTCAGCAATTCCTTCTGCATATCCCAGCAGGTCTCCGACGGCATCATTAAAGTCAACCGCTACTAGTATGTTCTTTAATTCTTTCATGGTGTTGGTTTGTTTATTCTTTGTTAAGTCAGTTGTCTGTTGTCTGTTGTCAGTTGTCGGTTGTCGGTTGTGTCTATTTTTACTTTCCTGATCACTGATCACTGATCACTAATACTCCTTCTCCCTGTCAACCACCTTCTCCAGTTCCTTTCCATCCTGCATTCTCCTGTAATTATCAAGGATCTGCGGCACTACCGTCTTCGGATTGGTCACACTGGCGATATGTGGTGTAACCCTTATTTTGTCATTGGTCCAGAAAGGATGATCTTCGGGTAAGGGTTCCTTTCTGAACACGTCCAATGCTGCACCCGACAAATGACCTTTTTGGATCATTTCCAGCAGGTCTTCCTCGACAAGATGAGGTCCCCGCGCAACATTAATAACATAAGCTCCTTCAGGTAATTTCTCAAAAAGTTGTTTATTAAGAATGTTTTCAGTTTCAGAAGTCAGCGGCAGGAGACAAACCAGGACATTTGTTTCTGACAGGAAGTTGTTTAGCTCATTATCCCCATGAAATGTAGTAACACCCAGGATCTCTTTTTTGGTTCGGGACCAGCCGGTGACGTGGAATTTGTTCCTGATGAGCTTTTCGGCTACGCCAACCCCAAGAATGCCCATGCCCATGATACCCACCTGAATTTCTTCGGGACGCAGGTATTTTGTTGGTTTCCATTCCTTACTGCAATAGTGGAAAGAAAGATTCCTTATATAATCCATGATAAGGGCGAGCACAAAGACGCTCATATCTCTTGTTAGCTGCTCATCTATCACTCTGGTGATCTTGATATTCTTCGGAATATCAGGGTCTTCAATTATATGATCAATTCCCGCGCCCATAGAAGCGATTACCTTCAGGTTCGGATAGTCCTTAAAGATCCCGTGCGGATGTTTCCACGAAAGAGCGAATTCCACTTTTGAAGGATCGGCTACATCAGGATATACCTCCAGATCAAGGTCGGGTTGTTTTTCTTTTAATGCCTGTACCCAGCCTTTGGGGTCTCTTTGAGAACTGATGATGAGGAATGACATGGTTTATTCACTGTTATGGTTAGGAGACTAGAAACTAGAGACTAGAGCCTAGACTTTTTTTATTTGCTTATATATAATTTTCTGACCACTGACCACTCCTTAATCTGCCTACTTCATACTGCGTACTGCCTACTCGTCTAGTTTCCAGAATCTAGACTCTAGACTTTCTTTAATTCACAAACGCACTGTAACCCGTGATCGCTCTTCCCACAATTAAAGAATTAATTTCTTTAGTTCCTTCATAGCTGTAAATAGCTTCGGCATCGGCGACGAACCGCGCGACATCATACTCAAGAAGGATTCCGTTACCGCCCATCACTTCTCTCGCGCGACTTACTACATCCCGCATCCTCATACTGGTATACACCTTAGCCAGGGACGCGTGCTCATCTTTGAGCAGATCCTGGTCCTGCAGCTCTGATAATCTAAAGCAGAGGGTTTGCATGGAAGTGAGGTTAGCGATCATCTCTACCAGGTGGTTTTGTATCAACTGATAGGAAGCAATTGGTCTTCCAAACTGCTCTCTTTTCTTGGTGTACTTTAGGGCGCTTTCATAAGCACCTCGGGCACAGCCCACAGCCTGCCAGGCTACACCTGCCCGGGTCATTCTTAACACCTTGGCAGTGTCTCTGAAGGATTCGGCTTTTTGGAGTCGGTCGCTTTCGGGAACTTTGCAATCTGTAAGTGTTATAAGAGCATTCTGAACGATTCGCAGCGCCATCTTATCTTCCATTTTTTCGGCCTTAAAGCCGGGATTTTCCTTTCGGACTAAAAATCCCTTCACCTGATTGGAATCTTCATCCCTGGCCCAGATCACTATGACATCTGCAAAAGTGGCATTTCCAATCCATTTTTTCTGTCCGTTGAGTACCCAGTGCTCCCCATCGAATTTGCAGGTAGTTTCGAGTCCGCCGGCCACGCCGCTGCCTACATTAGGTTCGGTAAGGCCAAAGGCGCCAATAGTCTCAAGTTTTTGCATTTTTGGCAGCCATTCCTGTTTTTGTTCTTCGCTTCCGCAGAGATATATCGAACCCATTGCCAGCCCGCTATGAACGCCAAAAAAGGTGGAAATAGATACATCTACCCGGGCGATCTCCTGGGCAATTATACCTTCCATCAAAAATGGCAAATTCGGGCAGCCATAACCTTCATAAGGTACTCCGGTAATATTTAGCTTCTTAAATTTCTCAATGATCTCAAATGGAAATTTCGCCCGGTTCCAGTGGTCGTTGACCAGGGGACGCACTTCATCTTCCATGAAATTCCGCACCCTTATCTGTAACTCACGTTGCTCTTCGTTGAGCTTGAGATCGAGATTGTAAAAATCACCATCAATAGGTGGAAGATCACTCTGACCTTTGCGGCGTTTGGTCTTCAGCATTTTCATGAGGCCCTTGAGCTGATTCTCATCAAGCTGCCCAAGGGTTTGCATGGCTTCCGAAAGGTCTATGTGCTTGTTGATCTTTGTCAGTTGGTCAAGATCAATATTTTTTAAGAGGTTGATGGTATTTCTAACTTTTCCGAAGAACGCCATAGGAGAGGATTTTGGTTTTTCTAAAATTAGGGATTAAAGAAAGGGAAGGCTGTTAAAGCTTTCTGAAAGGCTAAAATGCTTTCCTGAAAATGCGGGGATAAAATCCATGTATCGTTAAAATACTATAAATCAGCCCGATAAAATTTAGAATTAGCAATTATTTAGGATGTATAATCCTGATTTCAGCTTTGTCAGTCGTAAATTTAAGGGACTAAAAAAAAGCATTATGGAAAAAGATCAGATGAAGACGAATGTCAAAAGTAAAAGAACAAGACTTTCCGGCGACGCACGGCAGGACCGAATAGAAAGGGAAACAGGGTATCCATCAGGAACTCATGACCCAAACCTTTCAGAAGCAGAAGTCCGGAAGACCAGGCGACCATACAGAGAAGCAGGATCAAATGATCCGTCCGGAAATACCTCCTCCTTAAAAGGTATTTTGGGAGCGGCAGGACTGCTGGCAGGGGGAGCACTACTTTTTAGAGCAGCTAAGGGAACATGGCCCTTTTCAAAAAAAGCCCGTTCTATTGAGCTTCAGACCAAACAGACTATCAAACGTTCCCGCCGGGAGCTTTATGCCTACTGGAGAAATCTTGAGAATCTGCCCAATTTTATGAGCCACATCAAAGATATCAGGGAAATTGATGAAATGAGATCCCAGTGGACTGCAGAGATTCCGGGAGGGATTGGGACTATAGAATGGGAGGCTGTGATTGAGCAGGATATCGAAAATGAATATATTTCCTGGAGCTCAATTGCAGATGCAGACATTGAGAACGCCGGAGAAGTACGATTTAAGGATGCTCCCTCAGGTAAGGGGACAATTGTGGAAACCACCATATCTTACCGTCCTCCATCCGGGAAGGTGGGAGAATATGCAGCCAAATTGCTAAATCCTGCTTTTGAAAAAATAGTAAAAAATGACCTGAAGCAGTTTAAAAAATACATGGAAAAAGGAGGGGAAAGGAAGTGGAGAAGTGAACCAGAAGGAGATGTGCTTTATTAGAAGAAGCTTATTTTCCAGATGATTTAAAAAACACAAACCCGGAAATTTTTTTCCGGGTTTGTGTTTTTGGAGCTAGGAAAGTGATTTTTCTCACATCTCACCTCTCAATACTCACTACTCAATACTCAATACTAACTACTAACTACTCAATATCAAACGCCTTCTTTACCTTATCCACATAGTCTAATTCTTCCCAGGTAAAAAGATTAACCTCAATAGACTTTTTGCCGTTATACGGACTCTCGAATACTTTTCTTTCCTTACGCGGTTCCTTTCCAAAATGGCCATACGCCGAAGTTTCCCGATAGATCGGACTTCTAAGACCCAGTCTTTGTTCAATAGCAGCAGGTCTCATATCGAAGATCTCCAGAATTTTTCTGGCAATCTCACCGTGGCTCAAATCCACTTTTTTGGAACCATATGTTTCTATCAGGATGGAAGTTGGTTCTACTACTCCAATAGCATAGGAAACCTGGATCAACACCTCGTCGGCAACTCCCGCAGCCACAAGATTTTTGGCGATATGCCTTGCAGCATAGGCAGCAGATCTGTCTACTTTACTAGGATCTTTTCCTGAAAATGCACCTCCCCCGTGAGCTCCTTTTCCGCCATAGGTGTCAACAATGATCTTTCTACCCGTAAGTCCGGTGTCCCCGTGAGGTCCGCCAATGACGAACTTTCCGGTGGGGTTGATGTGGTATTTGATTTGATCGTTGAACAGCTTTTGAACATACTCCGGAAGCTGTGCCTTTACCCGTGGGATAAGGATCTCAATGATATCCTTTTTGATCTTTTCCAGCATGCGGTTATCATCCTCATCAAATTCATCATGCTGAGTAGAAACAACAATAGCATCGATACGCTGCGGAACATTGTCATCGCTGTATTCGATCGTTACCTGGCTTTTTGAATCCGGCCGCAGGTATTTAATTTCATTATCCTCCCGTCGCAGTTTCGCCAGCTCAATAAGGATCTTGTGAGAAATATCGAGAGCCAGCGGCATATAATTTTCGGTCTCTTTGGTCGCGTAACCAAACATCATTCCCTGGTCTCCGGCGCCCTGTTCTTCCTTGTTGCCGCGATCCACGCCCTGGTTTATGTCCTGGGATTGTTCGTGGATCAGGGAGATCACTCCGCAGGAATCCCCGCTAAATTTATACGCCCCTTTAGTGTAACCAATGTCGTTGATCACATCTCTGGCGATGGTTTGAACATCGAGATAAGTATCGCTTTTCACCTCTCCGGCAAGTACCACCTGTCCGGTAGTTACCAGAGTTTCACAGGCAACTTTAGATTCGGGATCAAAGGCGAGGAAATTATCTAAAAGGGTATCGCTAATCTGGTCTGCAACTTTATCGGGGTGGCCTTCAGAAACACTTTCTGAAGTAAATAAATATGGCATGCTTCGTCTTTTTTTAATGATTATTTCAGAAGAAATTTGACGTGAAGCGCTAGAGGAGTTTTCACTGCTTTAGCATTTTATAAGGGTTGCAATCAGTCAAATTTTTCCCTGTGATTTTATCAGGAGCAAATGTATAAAAATAGTTTTAAATCAGCCGCTTTATCTCAGTTTTAAGAATAATTTGGGCGCTCCGGCACTCCCTCCCGGTCGTGCCGTCAGGCTTTCGCGGGTCGCTTCCCTCAGCCTCCCGGCTTCGGGAGAGCTCCAACAACCGCTCAATCCTTAGCGCATCTTTCAATTAACAATATACAATGATCAATAACCAATGAGCAGCCGTTGGCGCGGATTTGCAATCCGTGACGAGGAAATTTAAAGCGGAAATTTGAACTGGGAATCAAAACGGGCTGTTAAGTCCTGCCAATGCTCAAAAATTAAAATTAATCTGAAATTTATTTGTTCCTTAAATTTTTCTGTCGTTAACTTTGCTTCATACAAAAAGAGAAATGAATCAGGTAATTTGTAATATGATGTGTATGATGTGGAGCAAGTCCGCAGCGCGTCCTATTGCATGAATCTGAAAAAGATAAAAAGCAAAAAGCCGCTGCCACCGCAGCGGCTTTTTTGTTTCAATAAATTCAGGAAAAAAATAAGGTGCCAAAAATGATATTTTTAAGACCTTATAAAAACGAGAGGCCGGAAAGCCAAAATTTGAAAAACATGAAAAATTACAAGGCAGTAGCAATGATGATGTGTTGTATGATGTGCATGATGTGCGCCCCACCCCGCTATTGCCAAAAAATGAGGATCTAAGTTAGTTATATATTCAATTTCTAAAATCCCTTTGGCAAGCCAGCCAGGGGGATTTTTTCTTTTTAAACAATTAGCAATTAACAATTAGCAATGATTAAAAAAAGTATTAAGCACCAAATTTCAAGCACCAAATTCCAATTTTAGAAAAGTGAAAAGACCTAAAAACATACGTGAATTCGTGGCCTTTTCAACCCGCAACCCGCAACAATGAACAATTAACAATTAACAAATAACCATTATTCCTTATTCCTTAAACCTTAAACATTAAAAAAATGAGTACACAACAAAAATTTTCGACCAACGCCCTTCACGCTGGGCATGACGTAACAGCAAACGGAGGAACCAGAGCAGTTCCTATCTATCAGACTACCTCTTACGTCTTTAAAGATTCAGATCATGCTGCCAACCTCTTTTCGCTTGCAGAACCCGGATTTATTTATACCCGACTCAACAACCCGACTAACGATGTGCTGGAGCAAAGGCTGGCTGCGCTTGAAGGAGGGATTGCGGCTGTGGTCACAGCATCAGGAACGGCGGCCATTAGCACCACGCTGCTCACGCTGCTTAAATCCGGAGATCACATTGTCGCCTCCAGCAGCCTCTACGGCGGAACTTACAATTTGCTCGGAGTTACTTTACCTCGACTCGGCATCACCACCACCTTTGTTGATCCGCAGAACGCCGGGAACTTCTCGGCTGCCGTAAAGGAAAACACCCGCGCCATTTTCGTGGAATCTCTGGGGAATCCAAAGCTGGATGTGCTGGATCTGGAGGCTATTTCCAAAGTGGCTAAAGAGCACAAAGTTCCTTTCATAGTAGACAATACTGTCGCGACTTCTGCTTTGGTGAAGCCTATTGAGCATGGGGCCGACCTGGTCATCCATTCCCTTACCAAATACATCGCCGGCAACGGAACTTCTCTCGGCGGAGTAATCATCGACGCCGGAAAATTCGACTGGAGCAACGGCAAATTCCCTGAATTCACAGAACCTTCTCCCGGTTACCACGGGCTCGTTTACCACGACGTCCTGAAGGAAGCAGCTTTTATTGCTAAGGTCAGGATCGAAGGTCTGCGCGACCTTGGCGCGGCACTTAGTCCGTTCAACGCATTTCAGATCCTACAGGGACTGGAGACGCTGGAGATAAGGATCAAAAAGCACAGTGAAAATGCTTTGGCCCTGGCGAAATGGCTGCAGCAGAAAGAAGAGGTTAGCTGGGTGAATTATCCGGGATTGGAGAGCAGTCCTTATTATGAACTGGCGCAAAGATACCTTCCAAAAGGCCAAAGCGGAGTGGTCACTTTTGGTGTGAAAGGAGGCTATGAAGCGGCAAAAGTTTTAGTAGATGAAACAAAACTTTTTTCCCTGCTCGCGAATATTGGAGATACAAAATCCCTTATCATCCACCCTGCAAGTACCACACATCAGCAACTAAATGATGAGCAGCAGGAATCCACCGGAGTGACCAAGGATCTTGTGAGACTTTCTGTTGGACTGGAAGACGTGGAAGATCTTAAAGCCGACCTGGAGCAGGCACTTGCACAAATACCTGTCAAAAATGCAATTAAAACAGCTTAATTTATACCCGGAACAGCGAAGACCAATTTGCTGTTCCGGTTAAAGATCAACTTATGTTACAGGAAATAATTATTCCCGATTTTAAAAATTCTGCCGGAACCCTGCAGCAGTTCCGTGTTTCTTTCCGGTTTTTTGGGAGGGAACCCGGAACGGCTCCGGTTGTGCTGGTGAACCACGCCCTTACCGGAAATGCTGATGTCACAGGAGAAAACGGTTGGTGGAAGGAACTTGTGGGTCCGGAAAAATGTATAGACACAGATAAATTTACCATTCTTTCTATCAACGTTCCGGGAAATGGAGCCGGCGGAAAAAAGGAGCATCTGCTGCATAACTACTCCGAATTCACCCTTGATGATATCGCCCGAATTTTTGCTCTTGTATTGGAGGAATTGAAGATCAACAGTCTCTTTGCGGCTATCGGCGGATCTATAGGCGGAGCTTTGGTATGGCATCTGGCTTCTCTAAAGCCTGACCTTATCCAAAACCTGATCCCTATCGCGACCGATCTAAAGGCGACCGATTGGGTACTGGGGCAGTGCAAGGTGCAGGACCAGATCCTGAATAATTCATCAGATCCGCTGCACGACGCCCGAATGCACGCCATGACCTTTTATCGCACCCCGGCATCCTTTTCAGCCAAGTTCCGCAGAAAAAGGAATGAATCAAACCTGCAGTTTGAGGTGGCGAACTGGCTGAGCTATCACGGCCGGAGGCTGGAAAGCCGCTTTGAACTTGCAGCCTATAAGTTGATGAACCACCTGCTCACCACCATAGATATCTGCGGGGAGGAAGAAGCTTCAGTTGCTGCAGCAAAGGTCAGCGGGAATATTCACCTGATAGGAGTTGACAGCGACCTGTTCTTTCTTCCGGGGGAGATCAGGGAAACTTACCGGGAGCTTTCCGCAGTAAAGCAAAATGTGAATTATTATGAGGTCAAATCGATTCACGGGCACGACGCCTTTCTCATAGAATATGAGCAGCTAACAAAATTTTTAGCGCCAATCTTTAATTTAGAAACTAACGAAAATGAAAAAGATCAATATAGTACTCTTTGGAACCGGTAATGTAGGCAGCAAGCTTATAAACCAGCTATTACAGGCCCGTGAACAGCTTCGGAAACGGGAAGGAGTGGAGCTTAATCTCCCGGTGATCGCGAATTCCACCACCGCCTTTTTCCAGAAGGAGAATCAGCAGCCTTCGTGGGAAGCCGATCTGGTGAATTTTGGATTTCCTTACAAACTCCGGGATGTTCTCGAATATGTTCAGCAACAGGGATACGAAAATCTCATTGCGGTAGATGCCACGGCCAGTGAGGATTTTGTGAATAATTATTTTAGCCTTATCGAAGCCGGCTTTCATATTGTCGCAGCAAACAAGGTGGCCAACACCCGCTCCTCTCAATTCTATCTGGAGCTTCGGAAAAAGCTTCAGGAGCACAATAAATTTTTCTTCTATGAGACCAATGTAGGCGCGGGACTGCCCATAGTGGAAACACTGCGAAACTTCCATCGTTCCAACGAGCGGGTGACAAAGGTAAGAGGGGTGTTTTCGGGCTCCCTCAGTTATATTTTCAATACCTATTGTGCCGAAGAAAGGGCTTTTTCTGAAATACTTTCCGAAGCCGGAATTAAAGGTTTCACCGAACCCGATCCCCGGGTGGACCTTTCAGGAAAAGATGTGGCCAGAAAGCTGTTGATCCTTGGCAGGGAACTGGGGCTGGAAAAGGAATTTGAGGAGATCACCATTCAGGATCTCGTGCCGTCGCATCTCAACGGGCAATCAAGCCTGAAGAATTTTCAGAAAAATAAAAAAGATCTTGATCCGCTTTTTCTAAAGCTAAAAAAAGAGCTGAAACAGGATGAGGTCATTAGACATGTGGGGGAGCTGGACCTGCAAACTGGAATACTGGACGTAAAACTGGTGACTGAGAAAAGAACCTCGGCCCTTGGAAGTCTTCAGAACGCTGATTCCTCTTTTGAGATCTTCACGGAGTCCTATGGAGAGCAGCCTTTGGTGATAAAAGGAGCAGGGGCAGGAGCTGCGGTGACGGCACGCGGAGTTCTTACAGATTTAATTAAATTAGCGGAAAAATTACCCTAATGAAGATCCATCTTAAAAGGCTGAACGACAATTATCATTTTGAAACTGTCAACGAACGCGGCAACGTAATTCAACTCGACAACAAGAGTGAACCGAATCCGCAGGGGGCAAGCCCTATGGAATTGCTTCTTATGGGCATCGCCGGTTGCAGCGGGATTGACATCGTCATGATCCTGAAAAAACAGCAGCTGGAGATGACAAATCTGGAGATGGATGTGGAAGGCTTTAGAGTGGATGGCGCGGTGCCAAATGTCTTTACGGGTATTCACCTGAAGATCTATATTGACGGCGATATTCCGGAAAATAAGGCCATAAGAGCAGTAGATCTTTCCCTGGAAAAATATTGTTCGGTGGCTAAAATGCTGGAGAAAACGGCCGAGATCACCACAGAGATCATCCTGAACGGTTCGCCGGTAAAGAAATAATTCCGGCGCTCCTCCCCCATGCGAAAACTGCTGCTCCTTTTTTTAATTTGCCTTAGTTATTCTGTTTTTTCACAGGAGAAGCATTATTCTGTAGAGGCGAATTATTTCTACGGAAGCATTTGGGAGCACAACCCTAATATTTCTCATTTGATCACGGAACCTCCCTACGGAATGCTGCTGCATTTCAACCGGAAGACCTATGGAGATCAGGCCTGGGAGAGGCGGTATAATTATCCAAATGTGGGATTCTCCCTCTCTTACCAGGATCTCAAAAATGAGCATTTGGGAGAGAATTTCGGAGCCTATGCCCACCTCGGATTCTATTTACTAAAGCGGCATCTTTTGCTGAAAGTCGGACAGGGACTGGCAGTGACCACAAACCCGTATCATCCCGATGAAAACTTCCGGAACAATGCCTATGGTTCACGCCTGCTGAGCTCCACAATTTTTACCGGAAACCTGCAGTTTGAAAATCTCATTGGCGGCCTCGGATTCCAGACAGGTCTGTCATTGATCCATTATTCAAATGCCGACTGGAAATCGCCAAACAGTTCCACCAACTCCCTGGCCTGGAGCGTCGGGTTGAATTACGATTTCAACCATGACCTGGAAAGAGCGTATATTCCTAAGGATCCAAAAATGCCATTTTCGGCACCCATTAGGTACAACCTTGTATTACGTGGCGGGGTGAATACTATGGGAGTCATAGGTTCAGAATCCTATCCTTTCCTAACATTTTCGGCCTATGCAGATAAAGCGTTGAACCACAAAAGTACTTTACAGGCCGGAGCAGAGTTTTTCCTTTCCCGGGCCATGGAGGAGTATATTCATTATTATTCGGTCGCTTTTCCGCTGGTAGGCACTACGGGAGATGAAGACGCGAAGCGGGTGGGGGTCTTTGCAGGGCATCAGCTTACCTTTAGGAAGCTTTCCCTTATTACACACCTTGGATATTACCTTTACTATCCCTATGACAGGTATGTCGACAGGATCTACAACAGGATAGGTTTGCAAAGAGAGATTTGGGATGATATTTTTGGATCTGTAACCGTGCGCTCACATGGGGCCAATGCCGAAGCAGTTGAATTCTCAATAGGATATCGATTATGAAACAGCTGCTGAAAAAATACCTGCCGATTTTGCCCTTTTTCGGACTGCTGTTTTTTGTGAGCTGTGATACCGAAGATGCCCCCGATTGTTTCCAAACCGCCGGAAGCATGATCGAAGAAGAATTTCAGGTGGATGAATTTGATGAGCTCATTGTTTACAAAGGGATCAACCTTTTCATTGAACAGGGAACCGAACACCGGGTAAGGGTAAAGACGGGTGAAAACCTGATGAGCGAGATCTCTGCTGAAGTTGTTGACGGCAGGCTCATTTTGCGGAATGACAACGGCTGCAATTTTGTGCGTGACTACAATATTACCGACATCCACGTCACCGTTCCCGACCTCCAATGGCTTCAAAATGCCGGAAACAGGGTAATAAAGAGTGTTGGAGAATTGCATTTTTCAAACATCTGGCTGCGCAGCCTTAACCAGGAACGGTTAAAAGGAGTATATACAGTCGGGGATTTCGATCTGCATTTGGTATCAGATTATGTGCGGGTAACGGGGGATGATTTTTCCAATTTCTTCCTTCGCGGCAGCACAGATTATCTTAACCTGTACATCGCTAATGGCGACGGAAGGGTGGAAGCGCAGGAGTTGGAAGCAGGTACCGTGGAAATTCAGCATCGTGGAACGAACAAATTATTTGTGAATCCGCAGCAGGTATTGAAAGGGGAGATAAGAAGTACGGGAGATGTCATCTCTGTCAACCGGCCGCCTGTGGTGGAGGTAGAGACGTTTTATTCCGGGAAGTTGATTTTCGAGTAAATCCTGACAGCGGTTTTTAACCCTGTCAGCGGTTAAGCGGCACCTTTGTCCGACCCAAGGGAGCAGTTAAATTTCCTGGCACGGATCACCGTCCGGCGAACAGGAAGATGGCGCGGATTTGTAATCCGTGCCGAGGATATTTCAATCCTACCAGGTTTCAAAAACCTTGCAGGTCTGGTATGACAAAACCCTTTCAGGGTTCCAAACCCTGAAAGGGTTGAATAAAAACTACTACTTCTTCAGCGTCAACTCAGAAAATAAATTCTCTAAGTTCTTATTCTTCCGGTTGAGCTGCAGGGTTTTTAATCCGTTATCATGGGCGAAATCGAAGACCGTGGGGCGCATGTCTTTTTCAGTGTCAAAATAAAGTTCGTATACAAATCCACCGGTGTTCCTTACGTCCAGTAGGTGAGGGAGTCGTTTTAGCGCCACTTCCTCAATACGGTAATCAAATTCAACTTCAATGATCTGTACCTGTTCATCCCGTAGCTCTTCAAGATGCTTGTCAGCTACAATTTTACCGTTGTTGATGATGATCACCCGGTCGCACAAAGCTTCTACCTCGCGCATGATGTGTGTAGAGAATAAAATAGTTTTCTCCTTTCCAATGCCTTTTATAAGCTCCCTTATCTCCACCAACTGATTAGGATCGAGTCCGGTGGTGGGTTCGTCGAGGATCAAAACTTCAGGATCGTGTAAAAGGGCATTTGCCAGGCCGACTCTTTGCCGGTAACCTTTGGAGAGCTGCTCGATTTTCTTATTGGCTTCGGGTAAAAGTCCTGTCTGAAGAATTACCTCCTCAATTCGCTTTTTTGGCACCTTATAAATGAGTGCGTTGAACTCAAGGTATTCCCTCACAAACATTTCGGTATAGAGAGCATTATGTTCCGGGAGATATCCCGTGCTTCTTTGGGCTGAAAGCATGTCTTCAGCAAGAGGGTATCCGTTGACCGTGGCTTCTCCCGAGGAAGGCTGTAAATAACCGGTAAGGATCTTCATCAGTGTCGATTTTCCGGCACCATTGGGGCCAAGAAAACCCACGATTTCACCTTTTTGAATGGAGAAGGAGACTTCATCAAGGGCTTTCTGTTCGCCGTAGTATTTTGAGATCTTATTTACCTGAATGGACATAGCAGCTTTTTTCCAAAAGTAAATTAAGTTTTTCAAAACAAGGAAATTTTGGGAGTAGAACTCCGGGGACATCATTTTTAGCGAAATCGTTCTCGTGAAATTTTCAGGAAAAAATATCGTTTTCTGAAAATATATGCTACATTAGCTTTTCAGAAAAAGGACAATGAACAACTTATTTATCTGGAACGCCTGGTATTATTTTTATTTCTATTCAAGAGATAGGATCGGGAGTGCCGTATAATTAAGTTAATAGTTATAACAGAAATCCCGATGTAAGCATCGGGATTTTTTTTTGCCATAAAATGGAAGAAAAAATAGCCATACAGGGAATAAAAGGTTCTTTCCACCACCAGGTGGCCGGAGAATATTTTGGACAGGATGTGCAGGTAGATGAATGCCGGACCTTCAAAGATGTCGTTGACAGTTTGCTCACCAACAGGTCTGTTAGCGGAGTGATGGCCATAGAGAATTCTACTGCCGGCACTATACTTCCCAATTACGCCTTGATCGATGATAATGATCTTCAGATAAAAGGCGAGCACTACATTCCCATTTTCATGAACCTTATGGTACTTCCGGGGCAAAAGATCAGCGATATTAAAAAAGTATGTTCTCACCCCATGGCCTTATTACAATGCCATAATTTCTTCAAGGACTATCCCCATATTGAACTAATTGAAGATACAGACACAGCAGATGTTGCGAGGAGGATAAGCGAAGAAAAGCTGAAGGGAGTGGCGGCTCTCGCCAGTAAGACTGCCGCCCAAATATATCATCTGGATATTCTGAATGAAGGTATTCAGAATATGAAGAGCAATTCCACGCGTTTCCTGGTGCTTTCGTCTAAAAATTCCGTGCCTGTGGTGACCGGATCAAATAAGGCTTCTCTCAAGATCATTCTTGAAAATAAAAAAGGAAGCCTGGTGAGTGTGCTGAATATTCTGCGGGATTTTGACCTGGATATGACGAAAATTCAGAGTGTACCCGTGGTAGATGTTCCGTGGAAATATGCCTTCTTTATTGACGTGCTTTTCCAGGAAGAGGAGGAATTGCATAAGGTGCTCGGAATTCTGGGAGAATTGACTGAAGAAATAAAAATTTTAGGAATTTATAAAAACGGCTTATTATGATTGCACAAGCCAGCAGATTGGACCATGTTGAGGAATACTACTTCTCGACCAAATTAAAGGAAGTGAGGGCGCTACAGGATTCCGGAAAGCCCATTATTAATCTGGGAGTTGGAAGCCCCGACCTGCCGCCGCCGCCGCAGGTGATGACTGCATTGCATCAGGCGCTGCTCAATCCAGATGCGCACCAGTATCAGCCGTATCGTGGCACGAATGACTTTCGCAGAGCCATAGCAGAATTCTACCGGAATTTTTATGGGGTAGCCCTAAATTCCGATACCGAGATCCTACCCCTAATGGGCAGCAAGGAAGGGATCACCCACATTTCCATGGCGTTTTTAAATGAAGGAGATGAGGTGCTGGTACCCAATCCGGGATATCCCACCTATGCTGCTGTAAGTCGTTTGGTAGGGGCCAGCACTGTGCTGTACGATCTCAGTGAAAAAACCGGCTGGTTTCCGAACTTTGAGCAACTGGAAAAGCGGGATTTAAGCAAAGTGAAATTGATGTGGGTGAATTACCCGAACATGCCCACAGGTGCGGTGGCAAAAAAGGCAAATTTCGAACAGCTTATCGCCTTCGGAAAAAAGCACCGCATTCTTATAGTTAACGACAATCCTTACAGTTTTATACTGAATGAGGAGCCCGAAAGTATCCTGAAATATGCCGATGATGCAGATGGCGTGCTGGAGCTGAATTCCCTTAGCAAAAGCTTTAATATGTCCGGCTGGCGCATTGGGATGCTCTGCGGAAGTGAAAAGCACATCAATTCGGTCCTAAAGGTGAAGACGAATATGGACAGCGGTATGTTCTTCCCGTTGCAGGCCGGTGCAGCCATGGCTTTAAGGCTTCCGCAGGAATGGTTCAATGAACAGAACAAGATCTATTTGCGACGGAAAGAAGAGATCCTGAAACTGGCTACGGCCCTGGAATGTAGTTTTTCTGAAGATCAGACAGGCTTGTTCTTATGGTGCAAAGTGCCCAAAGGAATTACTTCGGAAGCTTTTGTAGATCATCTTCTAAAGCAGTATCATATTTTTGTGGCCCCGGGATTCATTTTTGGGAGTCAGGGAGAAGGTTACATCCGGTTTTCCCTTTGTGCGCCGGAAGAAAACATTATTAAAGCCTGTAACAGAATAACAGCATGAAAGTCCACATTGTAGGTATAGGATTAATTGGCGGATCATTCGCCCTTGGGTTGCGAAAGGCATTTCCGGGTGTGGAAATTTCCGGGAGTGACGCGAGTGAGGCTCATCTTCTTGAAGCTGAAGAATTGAAAATCATTGACCGCTCTGCCAATCTTGAGGAGGTAAAGGAGGCAGATGTGGTGATCATTGCCGTTCCTGTTGATGTGGCCAAAAAAGTGGCCGTTGAGGTTTTGGATCAGGTAGTGAACGACACCCTGGTTTTTGATGCAGGATCGACCAAGGCAGGATTGTGTGAAACTGTAGCCGACCATCCAAACCGGCGGAATTTCCTTGCGGCCCATCCTATTGCAGGAACAGAATTCTCAGGGCCGGGGGCAGCAATAGAAGATCTCTTCCGCAATAAGACCAACATCATTTGTGAAGTGGAAAAGACAGCTTTCAAGCTTCAGGAGAGAGCCCTGGAGATATTTCAGAAGCTGGGAATGCGCATCAGGTATATGGATCCCAAAGCTCATGACCGGCATATAGCCTATGTTTCTCACCTGTCGCACATTAGTTCGTTTATGTTAGGAAAAACCGTGCTTCAGAAAGAACAGAATGAAAAGGACATATTTGATCTTGCAGGCAGTGGATTTGCCTCCACAGTGCGGCTCGCAAAAAGTTCACCTGCTATGTGGACGCCCATTTTTCAGCAGAATAAAGAGAATATTTTAGAGACGTTAGAGGAGTACATAAATAATCTTTCGAGATTTAAAGATCTTATCGAAAAAGATGATTTTCAGGAGGTATTTTTGGAAATGGAAAGAACCAATCATATTAAAACAATTTTGAACGGAATAAACTAATTACAATGGAAAATAAGAAAGAACTCAGAACCTGGTTGGACAATTTTGGATTGGAGCATCCACTTGTGATCGCAGGCCCCTGCAGTGCGGAAACCGAGGAGCAGGTGCTTAAAATTGCACACCAGTTAAAAGATACAGATGCAACTGTGCTCAGAGCCGGTATCTGGAAACCCAGAACCCGCCCCGGGAATTTTGAAGGTGTAGGTGCCCTTGGTCTAAAATGGCTTCAAAAAGCCAAGGAAGAAACGGGAATGCTTACCACTACAGAAGTTGCCAATCCAAATCACGTAGATTTGGCGCTTAAGCACGATATCGACATTCTGTGGATAGGAGCAAGAACTACTGTTTCTCCTTTTATTGTTCAGGAGATCGCCGATGCTTTAAAAGGAACCGATAAGGTTGTACTGGTGAAGAACCCTGTAAATCCAGACCTTTCGTTATGGCTGGGAGCTGTAGAAAGATTCTACACCAGTGACATTAAAAACCTGGGAGTGATCCACCGCGGATTTTCGACCTACGAGAAAACCAGGTACAGAAATAACCCTGAATGGCAGATCCCTATTGACCTGCAGACAAAATTTCCTGATCTGCCTTTGATCCTCGATCCTTCGCACATAGCCGGTAACAGAACATCCATCTTTGACCTTTGTCAGACCGCACTGGATCTAAATTACGACGGACTTATGGTGGAAACTCATTACGATCCAGATAATGCGTGGAGCGATGCGGCACAGCAGATCACCCCGGCTACCCTGGTGCAGTTCATGGAGGATCTGAAAATTAGAAAAGAAATTTCAGAAAGTGAGGAATTCCAGACGAAACTGCAAAGCCTGAGAGCGATGATAGATATCGCAGATACTCAGATCCTGGATGTGCTTTCCAGAAGGATGAAGATCAGTGACGAGATTGGAAAAGCCAAAAAGGCACAGAACGTAGCTGTTTTACAGAACCAGCGCTGGAGTGAGATCCTCACAAAAATGACCAGGGAAGGCGAAGAGAATGGCCTGAGTGAGGAATTTATTATGCGTATCTACAAAGCCATTCACCAGGAATCTATTGACCACCAGGAGAAGGTTATGAGATCGATGAAGTAAAGCGCAGCCCCATGATCCAAAAAACATGGGGTTTTTTGTGTTAATAAATCAGCTGTTACAGCTTCTAAAGATGTAGATAACAGGTATTGATTAATTATGATGTAATTTTGCGGAAAGAAAAGAAAATATAATTTTTGTTGTTCATCCTTCTTATCAGAAAGATGAAACCTGAATTATTCAATGTAATTTATGACAGGAACCGTTTACAAATCTACCGGGAGCTGGTATCAGGTAAAAGCCGATGACGGTCGGTTTTTTCAGTGCCGTATCAAAGGGAAATTCAGGATCAAGGGCATTAAGAGCACAAATCCTGTAGCCGTGGGAGACCGGGTGGAGTTTAAACCTGAAGAAAATTCCGAAGAGGAGCAAAATGGAGTAATTACAGGTATTAAGGAGCGTGAAAATTATATAATTCGAAAATCTGTCAACCTGTCCAAGCAGACACATATTATCGCTGCAAATGTGGATCAGGCTTTTTTGCTGGTCACTCTCAACAATCCGCCAACCTTTACCACTTTTATAGATCGTTTTCTTGTCACTGCGGAAGCTTATGACATAAAAGCTATTCTGCTTTTCAATAAAGTAGATACCTACAACGAAGATGAGCTGGCCGAAGTAAAATACCTGGCGGCGATGTACCGCCAAATTGGATATCAATGTATAGGGATTTCAGCAAAGACGGGTAAGAATATTGAGCAGGTAAAGGAGTTGATGAAAGATAAAACCAGTATGATCTCCGGACACAGCGGTACGGGAAAATCTACTTTGGTCAATGCTATCGAACCAAAACTTGATCTAAAAACTACGGAAATATCCGAGCAGCACCGGCAGGGGCAGCACACTACCACTTTTGCTGAAATGTTCGATCTTGACTTTGGTGCCAGGATCATTGATACTCCCGGCATTAAGGGTTTTGGAGTGGTAGATATTGAAAAAGAAGAACTGGGAAATTACTTTCCGGAATTCTTTGCACGAAAACAGGACTGTAAATTTTACAATTGCCTGCACCTGGAGGAGCCTAAATGTGCTGTAAAAGAGGCTCTGGAGGCCGGGGAAATTCCCTGGTCCCGCTATAAAAGTTATCTGCAAATTTTAAAAGGCGAAGACGAACAGCATTATCGCTTTGACAATCATCAACCGGAATGAGAACAGTAGTTCAAAGAGTTTCTGAAGCCTCTGTAACGATAGAGGGTGTCAAAAATGCAGAAATTGGGCTGGGTTTATTGATCCTCGTAGGAATTGAAAATGAAGATACTACTGAGGATATAACCTGGCTGTGCAAAAAGATCGCTAACATGCGAATTTTCAACGACAGCAACGGGGTAATGAACGATTCGCTACTCGATGTAAATGGGGAAGCCATAGTGGTAAGTCAATTCACACTACATGCCAGCACCAAAAAAGGAAACCGCCCCAGTTATATCAAGGCCGCAAAGCCCGATGTTGCTATTCCTTTGTACGAAAAATTTGTACGGGAACTTGAAGGGCAGCTGGGAAAAAAAGTAGGTACAGGAGAGTTTGGTGCCGACATGAAAGTGGCTCTTTTAAATGATGGGCCTGTGACCATCATAATAGATTCGAAGAAGAGGGAATAATTTTCTCCGAACCCCTGTCAGGGCTTAGAGCCACTGACAGGGTTGTCGGTGCTGTAACCCTGTCAGCGGTTTTACACCCTGACAGCGGTTTGATCGAAAGTATGAAGGTTAAACGGTACAGGTAGAAAGTCAACCACTCTCAGGGCTTTGAGCTACTGACAGGGTTGATAACAGATTAAATAAATTTTTATCTCTTGAAAATAGAAAGCATAGAACGGGGAAATTATTACCACATTTACAATCGGGGTAATAATGGTGCCGACGTGTTTTTTGAGCACGAGAATTATCTTCATTTCTTACGATTGTTCTCTAAGTATCTGGATACTGTAGCTACAACTTTAGCGTGATGCCTTATGCAGAATCACTTTCATTTTTTGATCTATTTTAAAGAAGAAAAGGAACTTAGAGAGGGTGCGGAGATTAAACCGGGAATATTTCAAGATCCTTCTCGGCAGTTGTCTCACTTTTTTAATTCCTATACACAGGCTGTTAATAGAAGATTCAACCGGACAGGTTCGCTTTTTGAACGAACATTTGAACGAAAGAAGATAGATTCCGAAGATTATCTTCGTAAAATTGTATTTTACATTCATAATAATCCTGTTGCTCATGGGGTTGTGGAGAAAATTGAAGATTATCCCTGGTCGTCCTATAAAACTATAATTTCTCCGGAACTGTCAAATCTGGACAAGGAACAGGTGATAGGATTGTTTGGTGATCGAGAAAACTTCATTACTTATCATAATCGAAAATAACCCTGTTAGCGGTTTTACACCCTGACAGGGTTCGTCGGGAACACTAAAGTTAAGCCGTACAGATAGGAAATCAACCACTGTCAGGGCCTGGAGCCACTGACAGGGTTGTGTAGAAAAATAGTTCAGGCAACGGTTTTATATCTTGAGTAAGCCTTTCAGCGGTTTTATACCCTGAAAGGGTTGATAAAAAATTATGACTCCTTCAAACCAACCACACTAAAAATTAGTCAAATTTTGTTCTTTAGAAAAAGACTGAGAGAAAGAAATACTTCCTTAAAAAAATTGTTAAAAAGAGTTAAATTATTATATTGCAGAACCAACCTACCGTTCTGATAATGTTACGTCTATTTACCTTTCTGTTCCTGTTGGTTAGCACCACAGTTTTCTTCTCCCAAGGCTCTCCTTATTCCACTAATCTTGTTGATCCCAAATTAAAGGAAAACGCTAACGCGATAGTCCGGGATGAAATCCGTTCTATTTCTATTGAGGCTGTAGATAAGATGAGGATAAATTACCGTAAAGTGGTGACAATTCTCAATGAAAAAGGAGACAGATATGCCTTTGCAGGTGATTATTACAGTGATAATATCAAGATAAGGCACCAGAGTCTTTTTATTTATGATAAGAATGGAGCCGAAATCAAAAAGATCAGGGCCAAACAATTTAATGACCGTAGTGCTATTTCCTCCGGTACTTTATACAGTGATACCCGGGTAAGTTATGCCGAATTCACGCCAAGGGAATATCCCTACACCATTGTTTATGAAAGCGAGGTAGAGACCAACAGCACGATTTTTTTACCGGACTGGAATCCTGTAAGAGGCTTTTATGTGAGCGTGGAGAAATCTACTTATAAGGTTTTAAATCCCGCCAGTCTTGAATACAGATTGCAGGAACGAAACCTTGAAAATCTGGAATTAGAAAAAGAACAATCTTTAAATGCGCTTACTTATACTCTTTCCAATTTTCCTGCTTACAGGTCTGAACCCTTGAGTCCGCTGCTGGAAGAATTTTCGCCTCAGTTACAGGTGGCGCTAAATGAATTTTCCCTGGTGGGAGTAAAAGGAAGCGGAGCTACCTGGAAGGATTTTGGTAAATGGCAGTATGACAATTTGCTTGCAGGACGGGACCGGCTTCCCGCTACTACGATAAACAAGATCTCCCAACTTACAGCGAATGCCAAAGATGATGTAGAAAAGGCGAGGATCATCTATGATTACGTGCAGCAAAATTCAAGGTACATTAGTGTTCAGTTAGGCATTGGAGGTTGGGAGCCTATTCCCGCTGCCGAGGTTGATCAGGTAAAATACGGGGATTGTAAGGGACTTACTAATTATACCAAAGCCCTGCTGGATTCTCAGAATATCACATCTTACTATGCGGTGGTATATTCCGGAGAAGAAAAAAAAGATATAGATCCGGAATTTGTTTCGATCCAGGGTAATCACGTGATACTTAATCTTCCGCAGGATGACGGCAAAGACATCTGGCTTGAATGTACAAGTCAAACAATTCCGTTCAACTATATTGGGGATTTCACAGACGACCGGCATGTACTCCTGGTTAAACCTGAAGGTGGAGAGATTGTAAAGACAAAAACCTATACGCCGGAAGAAAATGTGCAGGAAAGTAACTGTCACATTAATTTGGGTGAGGATGGCAGCTTCGAAGCTTCAATAATCAGGAAGAGCAGGGGAATTCCGTACGGGAATATCTACAGGATCACTTCGGTGCCAGAGAAAGATCAGGTGCTATTTTATAAAAAGCACTGGGGACACCTCAAAAATCTGAATCTTGAAAAGCCTGCTTTCCAAAATGACCGCGAAGAACATGAATTTACTGAAACACTAAAATTTTCCGGAGAGAAATATACTTCAAAGGCAGGCAGCAGAATTTTATTGCCTCTTAACTTTCTTAAAATCGACACTTATTCCATCTCGGGCAGGGAAGGGAGGAAGTTGCCAATTAAAATTGGCAGAGGCATAACAGAAGCAGATACTTTTGAGTTCAGTCTGCCCGACGGTTTTGAGCTTGAAGCTCTTCCCGAGGCGGTAACGATCAATAGTGAATTTGGAAGTTTTTATATAGCTCCTCAATTCCTTGAAAAAGACGGTAAAAACATAATCCTGGTTGAACGCTCCTATACGCTCAACGAGGGAACCTGGCCCGCAGAATCTTTGGGGGAATTTCGGGATTTCATGTATTCTATTCACGCTCTGAGCAATCAAAAAGCTGTACTTGTAAGGAGCAATTAAATCAACCACCATGCAAAAATTTTATTTTCTCGCGGCATTGATGCTGCTTGGTATTGGAGCAGGAGCCCAGGACTTCCGCTTTGGAAAAGTTTCCCCGGAAGAAGTGGAGGAAGAATTTCACCCACAGGACAACGAGGCAGATGCAGCCATTCTTTACCGGAGTCAGAACGTATATTACGAATACAACGACCATACCGGGTTTACATTGGTAACAGATATTCATGAGAGAATTAAGATCTATACCAAAGAGGGTTTTGATTGGGCAACAAAGGAGATTTCTTATTACCAGAATTCCAAAGACAAAGAAAAAGTAACCTCCATTAAAGCTTATACCTATAATTTGAAGGATGGTAAACTCATCGATGAAAAATTAAAGAACAACGGGATATTCCAGGAGGAAGTTAGTGATTACCGTCTTACGACAAAGCTAACAATGCCTGCAGTGCAGGAAGGCAGCGTTATAGAATACAAGTATACTTTGAGATCCCCATTTGTCACTTCCATAGATGATACTCCTCTTCAATCCACTATTCCCATAAACCGGCTCGAAGTAAAAATTTCTATTCCCGAATATCTCGTCTTCAGAAAGTATCCGAATACCAAGTCACCTCTAATAATTCCTGTCGACGAAAGCTCAAAACCCTTTGTTCATATGTCCGGCTCCCGTTCCGGTGGCAGGCTGGAGTTCAATCAGAATGTTTATGAAGTCAACACCAACAATGTTCCTGCCCTTAAAAATGAGGATTATGTAGATTACTTACACAATTATGCGGCATTTCTTAAGTGGGAGCTTACTTATACCAAATTCCCGAATTCCATGATAGAAAATTACTCTCATGACTGGGAAGGGGTGGCTAAGAGCATCTTTAGTGACGGAGGATTTCAAAAGGAGGTGAGCCGGGACGGTTTTTTCAAAAAGGATCTGGATAAATTGCTGGAAGGAGTAAATCCACAAATGGAGCGGGCAGAATTGGTTTTTAACTTTTTGAGAAACAAGGTAAAGTGGAACGGTTACTATGGGTTTACAGCCGAGAGTGGGGGTAAAACTGCTTTTAATAAAGGCGAGGGAAATGTTGGTGACATTAATCTCCTGCTTACAGCAATGTTAAAATATGCAGGTCTCAAGGTCAATCCGGTTGTGGTGAGTACCCGAAGTAATGGAATACCTATCTACCCTACCCGAAAAGGTTTTAATTATGTAATTGCTGCCATTGAATCAGGCAACGGAATGATTCTTCTGGATGCGACAGATCCACATGCTGCCATGGGAGAATTACCCGCCCGTGCACGAAACTGGCAGGGGAGGATCATCCGGGAGGATGGGACTTCTGCCTGGGTCAACCTTAATCCGCAACTTCAGTCACAGGAAAGGTCTGTTCTTAGCTATGAATTGGGGGAGGACATGGTGCTTAGAGGAAAATCTGTAAATCTGCACAACGGTCTCTTTGCAAGAAACTATCGTGAAAATTTTGGCGGACTAACAGAGCAAAGTCTGATTGTAAATATTGAAAAAGGAAAGGGTAATATTATTCTCTCAGAGGTGAAGCAGGAAAATCTTAAAGCAATAGGTACAGATGTAAAAGAGACCTATGGATTTGAATTATCTCAGGGAGTGGATGTAATTCAGGATAAAATTTATCTTAAACCTTTTATTTTCAAAGGCCTTTCAGAAAATCCTTTTAAAGCAGAAGAGAGAAAGTATCCGATTTTCTTTGATTTCCCAATGCTGAAAAATACAACAGTGAATATTTTAATTCCTGAAGGTTTCGAAGTGGAGGCTATGCCCGAAAGTATTATTACCAGGATCAACGATGGCGAAGGAGAATTTAAGTTCCTGGTAAGTCAAAACGGAAGATTCCTGAGGCTGGAGTCGGAATTCGACATTAAGAAGATTATTTTCCTTCCGGACCAATACAATATTCTGAAAGAATTTTACGCTCAAATGGTGGAGAAACAAACAGAAGCTATAGTTTTGAAAAAAACTATCTAATGAATATTGAAAATGCTCAGGAAGCTGTAGATGCCTGGATTAAGGAACATGGAGTGAGGTATTTTAATGAGCTCACGAACATGGCCCAGCTTACCGAAGAAGTAGGGGAAGTAGCCCGTATTATTGCCCGCCGCTATGGTGAGCAAAGTGAAAAAGAAAGTGATAAATCGAAAGACCTGGGAGAGGAACTGGCCGATGTGGTTTTTGTAGTTCTATGCCTGGCGAACCAGACAGGGATCAATCTACAGGAGTCTTTTGATAAAAAGCTGAATCTCAAGACCAAACGGGACAAAGACAGACATAAAAACAACGAAAAGTTACAGTAAAATGCGCATCTTAGAAGACGTTAAAAGTTCTGAATACTGGATGAGGGTACTGCAATTAGGAACTATCTTTTTTGTGATCTTCGTGGGGCTGTCATTAATTCTTTCTCACTTTAGGCAGATCCTGGCCGGGGAATTCGCTGCCATCTATGAAGATGAGTGGGCAGATGGAAAATGGGTGGAATATTTTCTTATTAAAGCAGCTATTAGCCTGGTTTATGCCATGTATATGACCAGCAGGCGTAAAAACTTTAAGAGGAGGGACGATGCAGCTTAAGCTTATCAAGGACAATCCGAATATTAACGGGAGAATAGCTGTGACCGGTTCAAAAAGTGAATCTAACCGGCTGCTTATTCTGCAGGCTCATTATCCTGAAATAAAAATAAAAAACCTTTCTAATAGTGACGATACCAGGGTGCTCCAAAGTGCCCTGGCTTCTTCTAAAGAGGTGATCGATATTCATCATGCGGGAACAGCAATGCGCTTTCTAACAGCCTATTTTTCCGGCTGTGAAGGTCGGGAGGTAGTCTTAACCGGAAGTGAGCGCATGCAGGAGCGGCCAATATCCATTCTTGTGGATGCGCTTCGGAAATTAGGAGCAGAGATCACCTACGAGAAAAATCAAGGCTTTCCCCCTTTACGAATAAAAGGCAGAAAGCTGTTGAAGAATGAGGTGAAAGTACAGGCGAATATCAGCAGTCAGTATATATCTGCCTTGATGTTATTAGCACCTTCTCTGCCTGAAGGTCTTCATATTGATCTGGAAGGAAAAGTGACTTCGGTTCCATATATAGAAATGACCCTGCAACTGCTGAAGCAATGCGGGATCTCCGGAAAGTTTGGAAACAATTGTATCTCCATACAACCGGTGCAATCTGTTGAAGAAAAAGAATTGGTCGTGGAATCCGATTGGAGTTCGGCTTCTTATTTCTACGGTATGGCAGCCCTTTCTGAATCGGCTGAAATTGTTCTGACTTCATATCGGGAGGACAGCCTGCAGGGAGATAGAAGTATAGCCGAGATCTACCGGAAATTAGGAGTAAAAACCACCTTTTTGGAAGGTGAGATAAAGCTGGAAAAGATACAGACAGAGCTTCCGGAAAAACTGGAACTGGATCTCTCCAACAGTCCCGATCTTGCACAGACAATTGCGGTTAGCTGCTTTGGTCTTGGGGTTGAACTTTATATTACCGGCTTACACACGCTTCGGATCAAGGAAACGGACAGGCTTCAGGCGTTGAAGAACGAACTGGAGAAGCTTGGGGGAAAAGTGGAGATCACCGAGGATTCCCTTCAGCTTTCAGCTTCCGAAGAAATTCGATCTAATGTTTCTATTGAAACATATAACGATCACCGCATGGCGCTGGCTTTCGCACCTTTGGCTCTTAAAGTGCCAATAATTATCAAAGATGCCGGAGTGGTGAGCAAATCCTTTCCGGAGTTTTGGGAAAATTTGGAGCAGCTGGGATTTTCCGTAGAAGATTCAGCTGTTAGTTAAAATATTTTCAACAGACCACGTTGTACAGCCGCATCAATTAACAGATTTCTTAAATAAACCTCCATTTACTTGACAACCCCTATCCCGAGGTTGTATATTTGCAGCTTCTAAAAATGTATCTTATATGGGAATGAAATTATCGCACTTCAATTTTGATCTTCCGCCGGAACTTTTGGCAGAGTATCCTTCAGAAAACAGGGATGAAGCTCGTCTAATGGTTTTGAACAGAAAGAATCAAACAATTGAGCACAAGCAATTCAAGGATCTTATTGATTATTTTGAGCCGCATGACGTGATGGTATTAAATAACACCAAGGTTTTTCCTGCGCGTTTATTCGGAAATAAAGAAAAGACCGGTGCCCGTATTGAAGTGTTTTTGTTGAGAGAATTAAATGCTGAAACCCGCTTATGGGATGTGCTGGTTGACCCGGCGAGAAAGATTAGGATTGGGAACAAGTTATATTTTGGAGAGGATGAAAGTCTTGTAGCCGAGGTTATTGACAACACTACTTCCCGCGGAAGAACCCTGCGTTTCCTTTATGACGGATCTTATGAAGAATTCCGTGATAAATTGACAGAGCTGGGTGAAACTCCGCTTCCAAAATATATTAAGAGAGAGGTGCAGCCAGAAGATAAGGAGCGGTATCAGACCATATACGCAAAATCTGAAGGTGCTGTAGCTGCACCAACAGCCGGACTTCACTTCTCCAAACATCTTTTGAAAAGACTCGAAATAAAAGGGGTCGATTTTGCAGAAGTTACCTTACACGTTGGTTTAGGGACTTTTAGCCCTGTAGAGGTGGAAGATCTATCCAAACATAAAATGGACAGCGAGGAAGCTTTTATTGAAAAACCAGCTGTAAATACTATTAACAAAGCTATCTCCGAAAAGCGAAAAGTTTGTGCGGTAGGAACTACGGTAATGCGTTCTTTGGAAAGTTCAGTTTCCTCTAACAGGACGCTGAATGAATTCAGTGGATGGACCAATAAATTCATTTTTCCTCCTTACGACTTCAGTATTGCAAATTGTATGATCACTAATTTCCATACGCCAAAATCTACATTATTGATGATGGTTTCTGCTTTCGCAGGTCACGACTTCATGAAGAAGGCTTATGCTGAAGCTGTAAAAGAAAAATATCGTTTCTACACCTACGGTGACGCGATGCTTATTTTGTAAGTAAGCAGTTCGCAGTCTTTAGTAGGCAGTATAAATAAACATCAATCCTCACAGCTCTCAAAGACCTGTGAGGTTTTTTTTTTACGTGTTTCAGCACTTTCTTGATCCTTATTAAATCTTAATTGGAATTTGGGTATTGGAATTTGGGTATTGGAATTTGGTACTTCTAATTTGCCGATTTTGGACCATTAATTGCTTGTAAGCTCGTACTTTAAAAAAATAACTTTAGTAATTCTGATTTGAAAGATCTTGAATTTTGAATTTTATATCCTGAATTACTTCGTACTTTTGCGGCGTGAAAAATGACAAGAAAGACATACGGGCATTAACCAAGGAACAACTGCAGCAATTCTTTGTTTCCCAGGGGGATAAATCTTTCCGGGGAACTCAGGTTTACGAGTGGTTGTGGGGGAAAGGAGCTCATTCTTTTGAAGATATGACCAATATCTCGAAGGAAACACGTCGAATGCTGAGTGAGAACTTTGTGATCAACCACATTCGTGTGGACCAGATGCAGCGGAGTAGCGACGGCACCATTAAAAACGCAGTAAAATTACATGATGATCTTACGGTAGAATCAGTTTTGATCCCGACTCCCAAGCGTACTACTGCCTGTGTTTCTTCACAGGTAGGCTGCAGCCTGGATTGTAAATTCTGTGCTACCGCTAAGCTAAAACGGATGCGCAACCTGAATCCTGATGAGATCTACGATCAGGTAGTGGCAATCGATAATGAAAGTCGGCTGTATTTTGACAAGCCGCTTTCCAACATTGTTTTTATGGGCATGGGAGAACCGCTCATGAACTATAATAACGTACTTAAGGCAATAGAAAAGATCACTTCTCCCGAGGGTCTGGGAATGTCTCCTAAACGAATTACTGTTTCAACTTCCGGAGTGCCAAAAATGATAAAAAAACTGGCTGATGAAGAGGTGAAGTTTAAACTTGCCGTTTCTTTACATTCGGCTATTGATGAGGTACGTACTTCTATAATGCCATTTAATGCTACGTTCCCGCTTGATGACTTACGGGAGGCTCTGGAATACTGGTACGCCAGGACCAAAAGCCGTATTACTTATGAATATGTGGTCTGGAAAGGCATTAATGACAGAAAAAAGGATATTGACGCTTTAGTGAGATTCTGCAAGTACGTTCCCTGTAAGGTAAATCTCATTGAGTATAATGATATTGGGGATGAAACTTTCCGGCAGGCACCTTCAGAAACTACAGATATGTATGTAGATCAACTGGAACGCAATGGAATCACTTGCACAGTAAGGCGGTCCCGCGGAAAAGACATAGATGCAGCCTGCGGTCAACTCGCAAATAAATCTACAGAAGCTACTGCTTAGATCTTCAAAAAAGCCATTTTTTGAGAGGGTTAAAAATTTAATCTTTTAACTATCTTAGCAGCCCTTATGAAGGTTATCTCAAAAATAAAGCTGCCCGTCGAAAAAGAGATGGAACTTTTTGAAAAAAAGTTCACTCAGTCGATGTCTTCGAAGGTAGCCCTTCTCAACAGGATCACCCATTTTATTGTAAACCGGAAGGGAAAGCAAATGCGTCCCATGTTCGTTTTCCTTGTGGCAAAGATGGTGGCAGAAGGAAAAGTGAATGAACGTACTTACCGGGGAGCTTCTGTTATTGAACTCATACATACTGCTACCCTCGTTCACGATGACGTAGTGGACGATTCCAACCGCCGTCGCGGCTTCTTTTCTATTAATGCACTCTGGAAGAATAAGATTGCCGTTCTCGTCGGGGATTATCTGCTTTCGAAAGGCCTCCTGCTCTCAATTGATAACAACGATTTTGATTTACTCAAGATCATTTCAGTTGCGGTAAGGGAGATGAGTGAGGGAGAGTTACTACAAATAGAAAAGGCCCGTCGACTGGATATTACCGAAGATATTTATTACGAGATCATCAGGCAAAAAACTGCTACCTTAATTGCAGCCTGCTGCAGTCTGGGAGCCGCCTCTGTTCGACCTGATTCTCCCGAAGTTGAAAAAATGCGGCATTTTGGAGAACTTATAGGTATGGCTTTCCAAATAAAAGATGACCTTTTTGATTATGGGAATGAACGCATCGGGAAACCTACCGGAATCGATATTAAGGAGCAGAAAATGACCCTGCCGCTTATCTATGTGCTCAACAATGTTTCGGCTAAGGAGAAATCCTGGCTCATAAACTCCGTTAAGAACCATAATAAAGACAGCAAACGCGTAAGGGAGGTAATCAATTTCGTAAAAGATAATGGCGGCCTGGATTACGCCGTTGCCAAAATGAAATCATTTCAACAGGAGGCCCTGACTTTACTGGATGAATATCCTGACTCTTCTTATAAAGATTCACTTGTCCTTATGGTCAACTACGTGATTGAACGAAAGAAATAACTGCAGGTTCTCCTTCGTTTGCAATTTCTTTAAACAAAGTATTCTCGTATTCTATGTTGGGTTAGATTATGGATTTTGGTAAATAGCTAAAGGTTTCCTCTTACGTCTATTTTTCCAGGTTTTAGTTTTTGACCTTTTCTGAACATCTACTTTTTCTTCAAAAGTAATTTCTTATCCTGACGATCGGGTTACCTCATTGAGTTTAGAAATTGCTGGCCACTTCATCTTGCCGGTTCTTTTCCCACTACGAGTTTTTGTCCTATTCTGACTTCCGGCTATTCCTCTTTTTTTTACTGAATTTATCTGAAAACTGGAAAAAAGATTACCTTTAAATACGGAAAATACTTGCTCATTACCTGCTCAATCTACTAATAAATATGGAAAATTTTTATCTCAAATTGCTGATAATTAATACATTAATAATATTTTCTACTACAGCACAGGAACTTTCACCACCTATACATAATTATTCTTCACAAACTTATCAGGCTGCCAGCCAGAACTGGGATATTTCCATTGATGATCGCGGTGTAATTTACGCTGCAAATAACCAGGGCCTGCTTTCTTACGACGGGCAGCGATGGGAATTATTTTCACTTGAAAGCGGTTCCGTCATAAGAGCGGTCCATCCACATAAAGGAAAGGTTTACACCGGGGCATATCGCGAATTTGGTTATTGGGAAAGAGATAAAATGGGAGATATGTGTTATACCTCCTTAATGCCCTTATTAGGAAATTATGAATTACAGAGTGAAGAGTTCTGGGAGATCATCTCCCATGAGGATGAAATTTACTTCAGGTCATTCGGAGCAATTTATAAATACAACGGTGATTCGATAGTTCCCCTCAAAAGGATCAATGTTAATCAAATGGAAATTTTCAATGACCGGCTGGTGGTAGGTATTGCAACCTCGGGTATCCATTACCTGAAAGAAAGTGGGGAATTGGAGGCACTACCGGGACAGGATTTGTTACAGGGGGAAACTGTTAGGGAATTAATTATGCATGAGGATCAACTTCTGATAGGTGTAAGGGATAATATTTTTCTCTATGACGGTTTTGAAACAAAGCAATTGACTGATGACAAGTTAAAAGAAGAACTTAAACGTTTCGAGCTCAATCACGTTTTATCTTTATCGGCTACAGAAATTCTGGTTGGCACCTTGAAGAATGGAATTATCTATTATAATCAAGAAACGGGAGAAATACAATCATATAATCGGAGGGATGGATTACAAAATAATACCGTTCTCTCCATGGCCGGAACAAATGGAAAGGTATGGCTGGGATTGGACAATGGGATAGACGTAGTGGACATACATTCTCCGGTAAAATTCTTTACAGATGAAACCGGGGAATTAGGGTCTGTCTATGATATTGAGTTTTACGATAATAGCCTGTACATGGCGAGCAATACAGGTGTATTTAAACTTGCAGGTGAAAAAATTACATTACTTGAAGGAGCTGAAGGTCATAGTTGGGGTCTTCAGGTTTATGACGGGCTAATGTACAGCAATCACAATAATGGTACTTACCAAATTGTGAATGATGAATTTGTACCTGTAAACCGTCGCACCGGAAGTTTTGAGTTAATTAAACTTCAAGAGAATGAATTATTGATTGGGAATTATACAGGAATAGATCACTACAACCTTGAGGATGGACAAGTGAAGCGACTTCTGGGTGTAAATTTTCCTGTTAAAAGTATGCTTTCTGAAAATTCTTCTACCCTCTGGGCTACAGATGCTTATGAAGGGATCTATAGGATTGGACTTACTAAAGAAGGAGATAGTATTACTGCTGTCACTAAGGTGCCTTCAGGGAATGCGGGAGGAGATTATCATGCTGAAGTTTATGATGTAAATAATCAGATAGTATTTTTTACAAATGGCAAGTGGTACAGATACAATCCTTTCACTGAAGATCTCGAACTTCTAACGGAGTGGCAGGAATATGAAAATAAAAGACTGCTGGGCTATGACGGGAAACATTACTGGTTTATTGATTCGGAAGAAAATCTACTGGATATCACCGATTTCAAAGGGGACCGAATCTCCATTACTGCTGGTATGCTAAACAACAGGACCGTAAAGAATAATGAGCGCCTGCTAAAGTTTAATGATTCCATCTTTTATATTACCCTTCACGACGGTTTTGCCAAAATTAACCTGGCAGAGTTAAAAGTCCGCAGAGCAGGGGAATATGTAAGTACCCCTATAGTTCAAAAATTGCAGGATGCATCTAATTACTATGACCTTACACGGGTGCCTCATATTCCCAGGAATCAGGCCAGGGAAGTAACAATTCTTGCCGGCTTACCGGTTTCTGATGCTGTGGCTTTACATTATGAATTAACAGGACAAAAATCCTCTCCCATTCGCGGCAGGGTTAAGGATGGAAGAATTGAATTTCAGAATTTACCTTATGATGAATACGATCTCAAATTGACAGCAGTGGGCTCTCAGCATAAAGCTTCTGTTTTTAGCAACTTCAAATTTGTAGTGGATCCACCCTGGTACCTTCAGGATTATATGAAATTCCTGTATATGCTAAGTCTCCTGCTTTCTATAGCTCTTATTTATTATGTCAATAGAATGAAACTGCAAAAACATAGGCAGTATTTGAGGTTGAAATACCAGAAAGAGCATGAGGAGCAAATGAACCGGCTTGAGAAAGAACAACTAATAAATGAGATTAATCTCAAGAGAAAGGAACTGGCCAATTCGACAATGATGGCGGCAAAGAAGAATGAAGTGCTTATGCAGATCCAGGGAGAGCTCAGTAAAGACAAAAATAAGTTTTCCAATCAGTACCGGCTAAAACATATAATGAATAAGATCAATAATGCAGTCAAGAATGATGATGAATGGAAAGTGTTTGAAACTAATTTTAATGAACTTCATGAAGATTTTTTCAAAGATCTCCTTGCTAAATATCCTAAACTGAGTAACAGGGATCTAAAATTATGTGCTTATTTAAAGATGAATTTGACGTCAAAAGAGATTGCTCCATTGATGGGAATAAGTGTACGGGGGGTAGAGGTACACCGATACAGGCTCAGAAAAAAAATTGAAGTAGATAATTCCGAGAATCTTACCAACTGGCTTATTTCCCATTTTTAAGGGATTCTGTGGCTAAAAATCTTTGAAAACCACTACGTCATTACTACATCAGAAGGTTTTTTAAAACTGTGAATATTACTTCAAAATATATATAACTCACTAAAAAACAGTATCTTGATGAGGAAAATCCAGCTGATGTAGCGGTTGTGTACTATAACGTTTTCGCTGAAGCGCGTCTTACTGTACTTTTAGTTAGAAATTTTGTAAACAGTTTACCTTATGAAAATTAAATTACTACTGACTTTTCTGGCACTCCTGTTCTACGGTATGGGATATGCACAGCAACCAAAAACTATTACGGGTACTGTTGTAGGACCCGATAATATTCCTTTACCCGGAGCAGAGGTAAAGGTGGTCGGGAAGAATATATTCGATATTACCGACTTTGATGGAAAATTCACTCTGGAAGGAGTGGTAGAAGGTGATACCTTTAGGATTACCTACCTTGGTTTCAGTCCGCAGGAGTTACCTGTTTTGGAAGCCAATGATTACGCAGTCATTCTTGAGGAGGACGCAGCTGCGCTCGAGGAGGTAGTTGTTGTAGGGTATGGTACCCAGAGAAAAGCTGACTTAACGGGTTCTATTGTTACGATCCAGTCCGAAGAAATTGAAAAAACCCCTACTTCGAATGTAATGCAGTCTTTACAGGGTAAAGTAGCTGGAGTACAGATCACTGCCATAGGTTCTCCCGGAGATTCGCCGAACGTAAGGGTGCGAGGTCTTGGAACCTATACGAGTGGTACAAATGTACTTTATGTGGTTGATGGTACTCTTTACAACAACATTGATTTCTTGAGTACAAAAGATATTAAATCCATAAACGTCCTCAAGGATGCATCTTCATCAGCTATTTATGGAGTAAGAGCTGCCAATGGGGTTATTATAATAGAAACTAAATCTGGTCGTATTAATCAAAAGCCACAGTTTGAGTACGATGGTTATACCGGGGTGCAGAGAGCCCAGGATATTGTAAAGATGGCCAACGCCGAACAATTCACAACCATGGCCTTTGAGTCTGGTTCGCAGGCCGATATTCAGTTTGTGATGAATGCCATGCAAAGGTTTGGACGTAGTCGAGTAAACCCAAATATTCCCGATGTTAACACCGATTGGTACGAGGAGATCTTAAGAGACGGGATAATTCAAAGTCACAGTATCGGTGTCTCCGGAGGGGGAGAGAACGTTACCTACTCGGTTGGAACCAACTACTTCTCACAGGAGGGGATCCTGGATATGAAAAACGAGTACGAGAGATTTAATATACGTTCAAAAATGGATGTTGATATTTCCGACAGGTTTAAGACAGGGATAAATTTGATTTTTAGTAATGCTACAAAATTTGCTCCCGAGAATGCAGCCTGGTTCAATGCTTACTTTGCCGTTCCAATTCTGCCGGTAATGGACCCGCTGAATACGGAAGCTGCTCCTGTACAATATGCCAATGCTCAAATCCTTGGATACAGAAGTCCGCAAAACCCTTTTCCTATAATGGAATTCAATGAAAACCGGATTAAGAGCCGTAAGCTTTTGGCGACTATAGATTTTCAATACGACATTATTGAAGATAAACTGGATTTTAAAACAACCTACAGTCATAATTTGACGGCTCTTGAAGAGCGATATGTGAATCTTCCCTATACTTTGGGTAATAATTATGAGATAAGATCATCTATCACCCGTGCGAACAATACTTTTTCAAATCAGTACTGGGATAACGTACTAACATATCAGGATCAAATCGGGGATCACAGATTTTCAGCAATGGCCGGTACTTCTTTTAGAGATGAAGCCTCAAATGTCTTTTCGGCTACCGGACAAAATATTGCGGGCATTAGGCTGGAATCAAGTCGGTATCTCAATTTTGCCGATCCTGAATCCTTTAATAATAATGTAAGCGAAATTGGAAGAAGATACTACGGGATGTCATATTTTGGAAGGGTGTCCTATAACTATATGGACCGGTATCTGCTTTACGGAACTTTTAGGGCAGATGGTTCTTCTAAATTTACTCTTGATCCATGGGGCTACTTTCCTTCTGTGGGCTTAGGATGGGTTCTAAGCGAGGAAGCTTTTATGGAAAACGTAGGTGTGCTGGATTATTTGAAATTCAGAGCCGCATGGGGTAAACTGGGTAATGATAATGTTGCTGCCAGTGCAGGATCTAATACTATTAATGTGATCACTGTGCCATTTGGGGATCAACAATATACCGGCATTACCTCTACCAGTGTATTTTCTAATAATACCTGGGAAGTCATCGAGGAAATGAACTTTGGAGCAGACCTTGAATTACTTGAAAACAGACTCTCCATTACAGCCGATTACTATATAAGAGACACTGAAAATGCCATTTTACCGGTATATATTCCCATTGTAAACCGAAGCGTTGACAGGAATTCAGGTGTGATTAGAAATCAGGGTCTGGAATTAAGCGCCACTTACAATGGAAATATTGGTCAGGATTTCCAATTCTCCATAGGTGCCAACCTGACAACTCTTAAAAATGAAGCAACAGAAATTGAAGATGAAAGAGGTTATCTTGATGCCGGTTCTGCCGAATTCAGGCAAAGAACCATTGAAGGAGGTCCTCTCTTTGCCTTCTATGGGTATGAACGTGTAGGAGTTTATCAAAACCAGGCACAGATAGACGCAGATCCTGTTGCGGTAGCCAATAACCTGGTGCCGGGAGATCTTATTTATAGAGATCAGAACAACGACGGAGTGATAAATGATGAAGACCGGGTGATTCTGGGATCATTTTTACCCGATCTTACTTATGGTGGAAATATTTCCATGAATTACAAAGCTTTTGACTTTTCTATAAATGTTTACGGGCAGGCGGGTAACAAGATCCTGAACCGGAGAAGAGGAGAGATCATATTTACCAATGACACCAATATGGATGCAGATCTTGCTGTCAACAGGTGGCACGGAGAAGGCACGAGTAATGTATACCCTTCCTCTGCGGGAATGCGTAAGGCATGGAACCAGCGGCTGAGTAACTTCTGGATTGAAGATGGAGATTTCTTCAGGATTCAGAATATACAGTTTGGTTATACCATGGAAAGGGATGATTTCCCCATGACACGGGTATATCTTACTGCAGAAAGACCATTTTCTTTCTTTAATTATAATGGGTTTACGCCCGAAGTTCCAAATGGTGTAGACAGACAAACTTATCCGGTGCCATCTGTTTATACAATAGGAATTAATGTGAAATTTTAATAGACAGACGACATGAAAACCTCAAAAAATATTTTTATCCGTCTCTCCGCACTGGTTTTTGCACTGGTGATTAGTTCCTGTTCCGATAAACTGGACACCCAGGAGGGGCAGCTTAATACCGGAGATATAGATTATACAGACTCCAGTCAAATGATTGATCCATTAATAGGTGCGTATTATGAAGTGGGAACCAGAGGATGGGAGGAGCCTATCCTGATGGGGGTACGTGGAGATGATGTGAATGCAGGTGGTCTGGGAGATCAGCAGCCATTGGCCGATACAGATCGATTTACCTATAACCGGGATTATTGGATGTACAATTCCCTTTGGAACGTTCATTACAATGATATCATTAACCTCAATACTGCTATACTTCAAATTGAGAGGTTTATGGAATTTGCCAATGAGGCAGATTTTGCACGTGGCGAGCAATACATTGCCGAAATTAAGGTGTTACGCGCCTGGTTCCATTTTAACCTCGCGAGGGTGTGGGAGGATGTTTTTATTATTACTTCAAATCAACCCGAGGAAGAATTAGCACAGGGAGTTTCCACTAAGGAAGAGATCATGCAGTTTATTTCAGATCAAATGGATGAGGCAATTCCTAACCTTCCCGATCTCAGACCAAATGAACGTACAGATCTTCAGGGAGGAGTAACAAGATATACAGCCTATGCAATGAAAGCCCTCGCCCAACAGGAGCTTCAGAATTACCAGGGTGTGGCAGATGCTGCCGGTGCAATAATCAATTCCGGAAAATTTTCACTTTATCCCGATTTCTATCAGCTTTTCAAAAAGCCGGGGGAATTAAGTAACGAAAGTTTATTTGAAATTCAATACTCCGATTATGGAAATGAGACAGGGGAAGCGTTCTATCATCTCTATGCTCCTTTTGGACCTCAAAACTGGAATCCTGCGAGAGAAAATGCGTCTGGCGGTTGGGGATTCTATGAGCCAAGTATAAAATTCATAGGCTTTATGATCCACAGGAACGAAACCGTGCGTCTTGAGACCAGTGTGCTTTTTACTCCGGACGGTATTGAAGAAGTACGACAGGAAGGCTATACCATCCCCGGATTTGTTAGCAATGAAACCCCTTCGGGAGATGTATTGAATAATTATCCAAGAGCGGACTTTGCAAGTGGGAAACATTATTTGCCTTCGGTGCAACTTACAGATGGGCGTAATAATTATAGTGCAGGAAAGAATTTTATTGTCATACGTTATGCAGAGATCCTCCTTATGTATGCCGAAGCACTAACAAGGGGAGCCAGTGGCACCGCTATGTCTGCAGATGAAGCAGTAAACCTTGTAAGGGAAAGAGCCGATATGTTGCCGTTGACGGGAGTGACTACCCAGGATGTCCTTGATGAAAAGTTTGCCGAGTTGGCCATGGAGTGGGGAATCAGGTACTTTGATATGATACGTGTCGACAATTATAATGAACTGAGCTATGAGGGCAGAAATTTTACTGCAGAACATGAGTATCTGCCATATCCGCAGGCACAGGTGGATGCACTGCCTCTCAATGCGACTGCAGTAGATAGAAATACTCCCATGAATGCTGTTTTATCAACCTTAAACAGATAAAAAAATGAAAAATTACAATAGAAAATTTTTAGGATTTCTCGCCTTTCTGTTTATACTGGCAGGTTGCGAGCGGGAAGGAATAGATCCAATAACAGAAGTTGATCCGGGACCGGACCAGGGTGCACCCGTAGTGAACATTAATTTTCCACGGGAAGGAACTAGTCTTAAAACAGTAGAGGAGGTATCTACTATAGATATAAATTTTGATGTTACAGATGACATTGAAATAGCTCAAATTGAAGTTCTGGTGAATGGAGAAGTTATTGAAACCTTTTCTGAATTTACCGATTATAGAATTGTGGAAAGGGAAGTGACCTTTAGCAATGTGACCAGTGGGGAACACACGGTTACTGTGCGGGCTACAGATCTGGATGGTAATCAAACTACACAGACTGTAAATTTCAGTAAAGAACCCCCTTATTCGCCAAGGTTTGAGAATGAAGTATTTTATATGCCTTTTGACGGAGATTTTATGGAACTCGTTGGGTTGAGGTCCCCCGGAGTGGTAGGGAATCCAGGTTTTGCAGATGAGGCTTTCGCAGGTAGTGGAGCCTTTGCAGGCGCACCAGATTCATATTTAACCATTCCCATAGAGTCACTTGGTGAAGACTTTACTGCTGCTTTCTGGTATAAGGTTTCAGGTGATCCAAACCGTGCAGGTATACTTGTGGCCGGTGCCGATCAAAACCGAACCCAGGGTTTCCGACTTTTTAGAGAAGGAAGTGCCGATGAGCAGCGAATAAAGCTGAACGTTGGAACAGGTGCAGGAGAAAGCTGGAATGATGGCGGAGTAATTGATGTAAACGCCGGAGAATGGGTGCACGTAGCATTTACTGTATCTCCGACACAGACAGTAATTTATATTAACGGAATGCCGGTAAATACTGGAGCCATGGCTTCACCTATTGACTGGACCGGAGTCGAAGAGCTTACCATAGGTCATGGAGGTGAAACCTTTAGCTATTGGGATCACCTTTACGACAGTAGTGCTATGGACGAATTGAGGTTGTTCGATTCGGCAATGACTCAGGAAGAGATACAGAATCTTATCAATGCTTCTTCTGTAACATTACATATGACCTTTGAAGGTGATTTTACAGACCAAATTGCAAACCGAAGCATTACAACGGTAGGAAATCCGGATTTTTCTGATGATAGTCAACAAGGTGACAGCTCTTATGAAGGTGCGGCCGGTTCTTACCTTACCACGCCCTCAGATGGATTGTTAAGTTCGGAATTCAGTGCCACCTTCTGGTACAAAGTAAATGCAGACCCAAACAGGGCAGGTATAATTGTAGTGGGTCCCGAGGATGCTGCCAATCCAGATGCGCAGAATGTACGAACCAGTGGTTTCAGACTTTTCAGAGAAGGAAGTGCAACAGAACAACGTATTAAACTGAACGTAGGAACCGGTGGCGGCGAAAGCTGGAATGACGGCGGAGTAGTTGATGCGGTTGCAGGAGAATGGGTGCACGTTGCTTTCACAATTTCTACAACTGAGACCAAGATTTACCTTAATGGAGATCTTGCTAATACCGGAAGTCTTTCCGCACCTATAGACTGGACAGGAACAGACCTTGTGTCCATCATGTCTGGGGCACCTCGATTTACAGGATGGAACCACCTGGCCGATCACAGCCTAATGGATGATCTTAAGTTCTACAATAAAGCCCTTACTGAAGAGGAAATAGAAGCCGATATGGCAAACTAGAATTGAAAAATAGAACAATCCTCAAAAATGACATTTTTGAGGATTGTTCTTCCTAAAAGCGGTAAAATTTTTCTCATGAAAAGTCTCTTAAAATACTTTTCCCTACTGAATATTGTCATTTTTTTCATGGCCTGTTCAGATGACTCCGGTCCCGGATACCAGGAGCCTTATGTTCCTGATCCCGGCAACGGAGAGGAACCTGCACCTCAATTGTCCGATGAAGAGCTGCTGGATCTTGTGCAGCAGCAAACCTTGAAATACTTCTGGGATTTCGCTGAATCCAATTCTGGTTTAGCCCGGGAACGCTCTCAGGATGATGCCTATGGCGGCCTTAGTCCGAGATTGGTGACTACCGGAGGTTCCGGTTTAGGCCTTGCTTCTTTTCCCGCAGCAGTAGAGAGAGGATGGATAAGCAGGACAGAGGCTATTCAAAGAATAGAAAAAATTCTGGACTTTTTGGAAGCAGTTCCTACTTATCACGGCGCCTTTTCTCATTGGTATAATGGAGAGACGGCACAAACCATTGCCTTTAGTACATTAGATGATGGCGGGGATCTTGTAGAGACCGCCTTGCTTATGCAGGGCTTGTTGATCAACAGACAATATTTTTCAGGAGGAGGAGATGATGAAACCTCTATCCGGGAACGTATAACTGCTCTTTGGGAAGCTGTAGAATGGGACTGGTACACCAATGGGCAAAATGTGCTTTACTGGCACTGGTCTCCCAATTTTGATTTCCAGATGAATCTGCCAATAAAGGGATGGAATGAAGCCCTGATTGTTTACGTTCTGGCGGCCTCGTCACCTACTTATCCAATTGAAGAGCAGGTATACGATGCAGGTTGGGCCTCAAATGGGAATATAGTGACTAACAGGAATCATTATAATATTCAGATGCCATTAGGACCTTCTTACGGCGGACCGCTTTTCTTTGCACATTATTCCTTTTTAGGACTTGATCCCAATGGGCTTCAGGATCAATACGCAAATTATTGGGAACAAAATACAGCACATGCCATGATCCATTACAATTACGCTCTTGTTAATCCAAAGAACTTCGAGGGCTATGGAGAAAATGCCTGGGGTTTAACAGCCAGTGATAGTTATGACGGCTATTCTGCGCACAGTCCTACCAATGATAAGGGAGTAATTGCTCCCACGGCGGCACTATCCTCCTTTCCCTACACACCCGAAGAATCCATGCAGGCTCTTCGATACTACTATGAAGAACTTGGAAATGAACTTTGGGGACCATATGGGTTTTATGATGCTTTTTCTGAAGAGAGAAATTGGGTGGCCAATGGATATCTTGCCATTGACCAGGGGCCAATAATAGGAATGATCGAAAACTACAGAACAGGATTGCTCTGGGAGCTTTTTATGAAAGATGAAGAAATATTGGCAGGCCTGGATAAACTGGGATTCACTTATAATTCAAATTGAGTCAACACTATTTATGAAACAATTAACCTCAACATTTTTATTAGCCATCCTGATTTTCTTTAGTAGTTGTAAAAATACTGAAGAAATTCCGGGAAATATCATTTTAGAGCCTGGCGCAAAAGATACCCTCAGCGATGAGGAGCTTCTGGACATTGTGCAGCGGCAAACGCTTAAATATTTCTGGGACTATGCTGAACCTAATTCGGGTATGGCCCGGGAACGGTTTCATCCCGACGGAAATTATCCCAGAAATGATGCGCATGTGGTGACCACCGGTGGCTCCGGCTTCGGACTTATGGCTTTGGTAGTTGGAATGGAAAGAAATTTTATTCCGAGAGATTCAGTCGTGGATCGCCTGGACAAAATTGCCGATTTTCTTGGCAATACCACCCGATTTCGTGGCGCCTGGTCCCATTGGATCAATGGTGAAACAGGAGAAGTTCAGGCCTTTAGTGCAAAGGATAATGGCGGAGACCTTGTAGAGACTTCCTTTCTCGCTCAAGGCTTTCTTGTGGTAAGAGAGTATCTGAAAAATGGAAATGAAAAAGAAAAGGCAGTGGCTCAAAAATATAATGAGCTATGGAAAGATATAGAATGGGAATGGTACACTAATAACAAAGATGGTCTTTACTGGCATTGGTCACCAGATTATCAGTGGGAGATGGACTTCATGATCGAAGGTTATAACGAGTGCCTCATCACCTATTTTCTTGCAGCTGCTTCGCCAGATCATTCGATCGACCCGGAAGTTTACCATGAAGGTTGGGCAAGGAGCGGAAACATCACTACAGATGTGGAATCTTATGATATCCCGCTTATCCTAAAACACAATACAAGAGGAGACAAAGGAGGCCCATTGTTCTGGGCGCACTATTCTTATCTGGGTCTTGACCCCCGGGGGCTTGAAGATCGATATGCCAATTACTGGGACCTCAACAGGAATCATTCAATGATCAATTATCTGTATTGTGTGGAAAACCCTAAAAATTATGAAACCTACAGCAAAGAATCCTGGGGTTTAACGGCAAGTTATACCCGTCGTGAAGATGGAAGCATTGGGTACACAGCACACGCACCCGATAACGATCGGGGAGTAGTATCTCCCACAGCTGCCGTGAGTTCCCTACCCTATACTCCCGAAGAATCCATGAGAGCGATTCGCTATTTTTTTGAAGATCAACATGATCTTTTATGGGGCCCGGCAGGTTTCTATGACGCATTTAGTCTCGAAGGAGAGCCATGGGTTGCAGATCAATATTTGGCTATAGATCAGGGGCCAATTGTAGTGATGATCGAAAACCATCGAACAGGACTAATTTGGGATCTCTTCATGCAGGCTCCCGAAGTTGATAAGGCATTAAAGAAACTTGACTTCACCTATGAAAAATAAATTGCTGTTCATATTGGCCTTTTTGACACTCCAGTTTTCTGCGGAAGCTCAGGACCAAGAGCTGTTTGAGCGTTGGGAATTTATTTCTGAAGTAGATACGCTACGTTACCGCATTCTTTATCCTGAAGCCTTTACCGAAACTAAACAGTATCCCCTCATTTTTGTTCTGCACGGAGCCGGAGAGCGCGGCAATGACAATGAAGCACAATTGGTGCATGGCAGCAGTCTTTTTTTAAATGATATTATTCGGAAGAACTTTCCGGCAATTGTTGTTTTTCCGCAGGTCGAGGCTGAAGATTATTGGGCGCAGGTAGAGGTGGAAAGAGATACTTTTCCGCTGCAGTTCCATTTTAAAAATACAGGAGAACCTACTAAAGCAATGCGGCTTTTAATGGAATTATCTGATGCTTTAGCTGCTGAAAGATACACAGATCAGGACAGGATCTACGTGGGCGGATTATCCATGGGAGGTATGGGGACTTATGAGATCATTTACAGAAAACCGGAATTCTTTGCCGCTGCCTTTGCCATCTGCGGAGGTGCAGATCCTGCCATAGCTCAAAAATACCCAAAAGAATTTCCAATCTGGATCTTCCATGGAGAAAAGGACGATGTAGTACCACCGGAATTTTCAAAAACCATGGCCAGAGAGATCAACACTCATGGTGGAAATGCCAAATTATCACTTTATCCAAATGACAATCATAACAGCTGGGATTCAGCTTTTTCTGAGCCATATCTGTTACCATGGTTATTCTCAAATAAAAAATGAAAAGACACTAATGAAAGCTTTTAATTACATATCCACAGCAACGGCTTTACTATTGAGCTTCCTTGTTTATTCACAGGAAGTGGTACCGGAAACCTATGCCAATCCACTGGATATTGATTATGCCTACATGGTTTATAATTCAGCCAAAAATATTTCCTACCGTTCCGGTGCAGATCCGGCCGTAATCGAGTATCGGGGTGAGTATTACATGTTTGTTACCCGTTCCTTTGGATACTGGCATTCTAAAGATCTTATCAACTGGGAATTTATAAAACCTAAACAATGGTTTTTTGAGGGTTCCAACGCCCCAACCGCTTTTAATTACAAGGATTCCCTGGTGTACTTTGCCGGAGATCCCGCCGGTTACGGAAGTATTTTATACACCGATGATCCCAAAAAAGGGGAATGGACACCAACGGCTTCAATATCAAATAATATCCAGGATTCGGAATTATTTATTGATGATGACGGTAAAACCTATCTCTACTGGGGCTCCTCTAATGTTCATCCCCTTCGTGTTAAGATGCTGGATAAAGATGACCGGTTTATTGAAACGGGGGTACAAGAAGAACTATTTAATCTGGTTGAAGAAGAGCACGGTTGGGAACGTTTCGGGGAAAATAATTACCATCCAACCTTAAAGGAAGGATATATGGAAGGTGCCTCGATGACCAAGCACAATGGTAAATACTATCTCCAGTATGCAGCACCTGGAACCCAGTTCAATGTATATGCAGATGGGGCTTACATAGGGGAAACGCCCCTTGGTCCTTTTGAGTACATGAAGAACAATCCCTATAGTTTTAAGCCGGGTGGTTTTGCCACCGGTGCCGGTCATGGTATTACAGTGCAACAAACGAATGGGCAGTACTGGCATTTTGCCACTGTGGCTCTTGCTTCCAATTCTCACTGGGAACGTCGGCTGGCTATGTTTCCGACTTATTTTGATAAGGATGGTTTGATGTATACCATTACCAGCTATGGAGATTACCCCTTGTTCGGTCCCGATCATCCCACTAAGGCGGGTCTGCACACCGGCTGGATGTTGCTTTCCTATAAAGGAATTACAACTGTTTCTTCCTCACAAATGCAGGTGAGAAAGAGTACCTCTACCGATGGAGAATTTGATATTACTGAAATGCCTCTGGAAAAAAACAGCGACGGAGAAATTCTTACAAAGTTGCTGACCGATGAAAGTCCTAAATCATTTTGGGTTGCTGAAGCCAATGACGATGAACAATGGGTAGAGATTGAAATGCTGGCCCCCGGAGATATCTATGCTTTTCAACTTAATTTTCATGATCAGGATTCGGAAATTTATACCCGTGTCGAAGGCCTGCGTCATAGATTTTCTGTGGAAGTTTCTGAGGATGGCAAACAGTGGAAAACGGTGGTAGATAGAAGCAATAGTTTTGAAGATACACCTAATGCCTATACCCCCCTAAATGAACCTGTGAGAGCAAAATATGTACGCTACAACAATGTGGAAGTTCCTGGGAATAACCTTGCATTATCAGAGATAAGGGTATTTGGTAAAGGCCTGGGTAAAAAACCTGCAAAGGTGAAAGGATTCACCGTAACCCGTCAGAAAGACCCAAGAGATGCTGCCTTTAAATGGGAACCGGTGAAAAGTGCCCAGGGTTATAATATCCGATGGGGGATCGCACCAGACAAGTTATACCAATCATGGTTGATCTATGGTGAAAACGAGCATTTCATGAGAAATCTCGACCGTGGTACCAAATATTACTTCAGTATTGAAGCATTTAATGAAAATGGAATTTCAGAAAGAACAAGGTTCAGGAAGTGAAATAAAGAAAAGCCAATTATCAATTTTTAAAGAATATAAAAATGAAAAATTTTAATCTGTCAGTCGCAATGCTGTTATTTATAGGACTTTCAAGTCTTCAGGCACAGGAACGGATTCCGCAGGTAGAAGCCCTGCTGGAGAAAATGACTTTAGAGGAAAAAATAGGTCAGCTTAACTTACTCACCCCCGGTGGCGGAGTAGCTACAGGATCTGTGGTGAGTGAAGATGTGGAAGCGAAGATAAAAGCCGGTGATGTGGGAGGAATCTTCGGAGTTTCCAGTCCGGACAGGGTAAGACAGGCCCAGGAATTGGCGGTCAAAAATTCCAGGCTTGGTATTCCCTTGCTAATAGGATCTGATGTCATTCATGGATACAAATCAACTGTACCCATTCCTTTAGGGCTTTCGTCCAGCTGGGATATGGAGCTCATAAAAGAGACAGCTAAAGTAGCGGCTAAAGAGGCCACAGCCGATGGGATTAACTGGAATTTCTCTCCCATGGTCGATATTTCCAGAGATCCACGCTGGGGAAGGGTAGCAGAGGGCGCAGGGGAAGATGCCTATCTGGGCTCACAGGTGGCCATAGCCATGGTGGAAGGTTATCAACAGGATGACCTTAGGGCTCCAAATACCATGATGGCGACTGTTAAACATTTCGCATTATACGGTGCTGCTGAAGGTGGCCGGGATTATAATCGCGTGGATATGAGCCGCAATATGATGTTTAACGAATATTTCCCACCCTATAAGGCTGCCGTAGACGCAGGAGTAGGCAGTGTAATGACCTCCTTTAATGATGTTGACGGAATTCCCGCTACAGGAAACAAATGGTTGCTTACCGATATACTTCGGGAGCGTTGGGGCTTTGACGGATTTGTAGTTTCAGATTACACTTCGGTTAATGAAATGGTTGATCATGGTATGGGTGACCTTCAGGCGGTATCAGCCATGGCTTTAAAAGCAGGTCTTGATATGGACATGGTAGGGGAAGGTTTCCTCACCACGCTTAAGAAATCTGTGGAAGAAGGAAAGGTGACCGAAGAAGAAATTACCACCGCAGCCCGTAGGATTCTGGAGGCAAAACACAAGCTTGGGCTTCTTGATGATCCTTATCGATATTCTGATGCCAGCAGGCCCGAAAAGGATATTCTTACAAAAGAGAACAGGCAGCTCGCCCGACACGCGGCTACCCAATCCTTTGTTTTATTAAAAAGAAACGATAATAATCTTCCGGTCAGTAAGACAGCAAAAATCGCACTTATCGGACCTCTTGCAAACGACAAATTTAATATGTTGGGAACCTGGGCTCCAACCGGGGACCGAAATCTGTCCATCCCGGTGCTGGAAGGCTTCAGGAATGTAGCGCCTAATGCTCAGATCACCTACGCAAAGGGAGCTAATATTAGCAATGACACAGCATTTGCTAAAAAAGTAAATGTTTTCGGACCAAGGATTGAGATTTCAGATGAATCTCCCGATCAATTGCTGGAGGAGGCATTAAAAGTTGCCCAAGCTTCAGATGTTGTTGTAGCCGTGGTGGGAGAAGCCAGTGAAATGAGCGGGGAATCTGCAAACCGTACCAGCATTCAGATTCCTGAAAGTCAGAAAAGATTGATCAGGGAACTTGTGGCTACTAAAAAGCCGGTGGTACTTGTGTTAATGAGTGGCCGACCGCTGGACATTTCCGAAGAAATGGACATGCCGGTAAGTATATTACAAGCCTGGCATCCCGGAATTGAAGCCGGAAACGCAGTTGCCGATGTGGTATTTGGTGATGTGAATCCTTCAGGAAAGCTCACTATGAGCTGGCCGAGAAATGTGGGGCAGATCCCTGTGTATTATGGGGAAAGAACTACAGGAAGACCACAGGCCACAGAAGAATTTCAAAAGTTCAAATCAAATTATCTTGACGTTCAAAATTCTCCACTCCTGCCGTTTGGTCACGGACTAAGCTATACGCTTTTTGAATATTCTAAAATAAAAGCAACTAGTGAAACGCTACGTCCCGGAAGTACGGTTAATATCAGCGTAACTGTCACCAACGTTGGTGACCGTGCAGGGAAAGAGGTCGTACAGCTTTACATTCATGACAAGGTGAGAAGCATTACTCCGCCCAAAAAACAACTTATTGCTTTTGAAAAAATTGATCTGAAGCCGGGTGAATCAAAAACTATTGAGTTTCCTGTGACTGTAGAAGACCTGAAATTTTATAACACTGACCTCGAGTATGTCGCCGAACCCGGAGAATTTGAATTCTTTGTTGGTGGTACTTCAGACTGTGAGATGCAGGGGACCTTTAATCTTGTTGAATAAAAAATCAAACTGCATTACACTCTGATATGTTACAAAGCCGCATTATATTCTTAGGTCTTTCACTTCTTATCTCTCAATGGAGCCCGGCACAGAATGGATTCCAAAAAAGGGATTTTAAGACCTATTGCAATCCTATAGATATAGATTATACCTATGTGGCGCACAATTCCTATACAGGAGTCTCCTATCGTGCCGGAGCAGATCCTGCGGTGATCAACTTTAATGGGAAATATTACATGTTTGTTACCCGGTCTTATGGATATTGGGTTTCAGATGATATGAGCAACTGGCAATTCATCACACCGCAGAACTGGTATTTTAATGGCAGCAATGCTCCTGCAGCCGCAGTACATGGGGATAAGGTAATTGTCGCCGGAGATCCGTCGGGTAGAATGGCTATTATTGAGACTGAAACACCCGAAGTTGGTGACTGGAAAACCAATTACAGCGTTCTTCCTATTGCAATTCAGGATCCGGCTTTGTTTGTAGATGATGATGGAAAAGTTTACCTGTTTGAAGAATCTTCGAATGTGCATCCTTTATACGGAGTGGAACTGGATCCTGAAAATAACTATCTGCCTGTTGGCGAAGAACAGGCTCTCATCAGTTTACATCCCGAAAAACATGGTTGGGAACGCTTTGGGCAGGATCATTCCTCAGACATGGCGCCTTACCTTGAAGGTCCCTGGATGACCAAACACAATGGCACTTACTATTTACAATATGGTGCCCCCGGAACAGAATTTAACGTATATGCCGATGGCGTCTACACCAGTAAGAATCCGCTTGGGCCGTTTGAGTACGCTCCCTACAGCCCAATCTCATACAAGCCGGGCGGATTTGTTACCGGTGCCGGTCACGGAAGTACGGTAGAGGACAACAACCGAAATTACTGGCATTTTGCCACCATGCCAATTGCAGTGAATTATAAATTTGAACGTCGCATCGGACTTTTTCCTGCAGGCTTTGAAAAGGACGGACAAATGTATGTGAATACCGCATACGGAGATTATCCGCATTTTCTGCCCGATATTGAGGTAGAAGAACATAAGAACCGCTTTACCGGCTGGATGCTTTTATCCTACAACAAGAAGATCACTGCAAATTCTCTGGTAGACGAGGGAATTCAGCAGGAAGTGATTGGTGCAGATATGAAACGGGTAAAAAGAGGCAGTGATATCCAATACGATGCATCAAAAATGGTCGATGAGGACATCAGTACTTATTGGGTAGCCAACGGCAATGAAGAAGGCTTGGAGGTGAGCATTGATCTCGGGAAAAGAATGAAGGTGCATGCGCTGCAGGTGAATTTCCAGGAATTCAATGCAGATATCTTCGGAAGAAAGCCGGGACTGAAACATCAGTTCATCATAGAACATTCTCCCGACGGAAAGAACTGGAATACTCTGGTGGATTATTCTGAAAACCTGCTGGATCAGCCACATGCTTATGTTGAACTCGAAACTCCGACGGATACCAGGCATATCCGGTATAAAAACATTGATACTCCCAATGAATATTTAGCTATATCAGAATTTCGCATTTTTGGGAAGGGATATGGAAAAGCGCCGGGGAAACCCCGAAACTTTGAAGTCAGTAGACAGGAAGACTGGCGGAATGCCAGCATCAGCTGGAAAGGCGACAAGAATTCCACAGGTCATGTGATCTACTGGGGAATAGAAGAAGATAAACTGAATCACTCTGTCATGGTCTATGGTAAAGACACTTATGAACTAAGGGCTTTAAATACAGATCAGGAGTATTATTTCCAGATAGAAGCTTTTAATGAGAATGGCATTTCAGAAAGAAGTAATATCATTAAAAGAGATTAACTTAACAGGTGCCAAAAAAAGGAAAAATATGAAGTTTTATTTGCGATCAAAGCTGCTGATTTTTTTAGTCATTTTAACCGTCTCCTGCAATGAAGGGCGGGAAAAAGAAAAGCAAGAGGAGCCAAAAAGGCCAAATATCGTGTTCATTATGACCGATGATCATGCCACCCAGGCAATCAGCGCCTACGGTCATCCTGTGAGTCAGCTGGCGCCGACTCCTAACATTGACCGGATTGCAAAGAATGGGGCCAGGTTCAACACAAATTTCTGTACCAACTCCATCTGCGGCCCCAGCCGCGCAGTGATCCTTACCGGAAAGCATAGCCATGTGAATGGCTTCAGGATGAACGGAAATGTCTTCGATGGTTCCCAGCCCACGCTTCCGAAGTACTTAAAAGAAGCAGGGTATCGCACCGCGCTGTTCGGAAAATGGCATCTCCACGGCTTGCCCGAGGGTTTTGATGACTGGAATATCCTGGTGGACCAGGGAAATTATTATAATCCCGATTTCATAAAAGAAGGAGATACTACCCGCATTGAAGGTTACGCAACAGACATTGTCACCGATATGGGATTGGAATGGCTTAAGAAGAACTCCGGTAGCGAGGAGCCTTTCCTGTTGATGGTACAGCACAAAGCTCCGCACCGAAACTGGATGCCTGCACTGCGACACCTCACCATGTACGACAGCGTACAGTTCCCGCTGCCCGAAACCTACTTTATAGAACATGAGGGCTCCATTGCTTCACAGGAACAATTGCAAACCATTTACGAAGACATGTATGAAGGTCATGACTTAAAAATGACCGTGGCAAAAGGCAGCGATTCCCTGGCCCACAACCCATGGACCAGTGATTTCACCCGAATGACTGCAGAGCAAAGAAGAATTTGGGATCAGGCTTACCGCCCAAAAAATGATGCTTTTCACGAAGCGAATTTAAAAGGAAAAGAGCTGGCCGAATGGAAAGGTCAGCGCTATTTGAGAGATTATCTCGCAACAGTAGCCTCTGTGGATGAGGGTGTGGGGAAGATTCTTGACTATCTCGAGCAGAATGGTCTCATGGAAAATACTATTATCGTCTACACCACAGATCAGGGTTTTTACCTTGGCGAAAAAGGCTTTTTTGACAAGCGTTTCATGTATGAAGAATCTCTTGCCATGCCTTTGCTGATGCAATATCCAAAGGAAATTCCGGCAGGAATAGAGATAGATGCTCTTACTCAGAATCTGGATTTTGCACCTACTTTCCTGGACTTTGCACAGGCAGAGATCCCTCAGGAAATGCAGGGAAAATCAATGAGAGGTTTGTTATCCAGCGGTGAAAGCGGAAAAGATTTTAGAGACGCTATTTATTATCATTATTACGATTTCCCTGCTTTTCATATGGTGAAAAGACACTACGGAATTAGGACCGATAGATATAAGCTCATGTATTTCTATGATGATATTGATCAATGGGAGATGTATGACTTGCAGGAAGATCCACGGGAATTGCGAAATATTTATGATGATCCCGCTTATGCTGAAGTACAAAAAGAGCTTCATGAAAATCTCAAATCACTTCAAAAACAGTATCAGGTGACTGACGCTGAGTTTGAGCAAACTCCGCCGGAAAGGGTAGAACGCGCCTACCGCAATTTCGCCCGACTCGCAGACGATGATGTTCGGAATTACGAAGGATATGTGAGGAAATATGGTTCGGGGAAGGTGCCGGAGAATGTCAAATAGAGATCGCCTTGCTGCTAGAGCCAAGAGCCAAGAATCAAGACTGAAGGATTTGAAGCACCAAATTCCAAATTCCAAAAAGATTTGAAGATTTGAAAATTTGATGATTTGAAAAATGAAAAATTTCACACAAAGCACTCAGAGATTAAAAGAAGAGCACGAAGAGATCTGGAAGTTAAATAAGTATTTGAACAATAAATAAGGGGAATTTGTCATTTCTACAGAGCCTTTTCTTTGATAGAAAGAAGAGGCGACGAGAAATCTGTGTAGTTAAAGATTCTTCACTTCGCTAGTGCTCGTTCTGAATGACTGGAAATTGAACTTCGTCCTTCTAATATCGTACTTCAAAAAGATTCTTCACTTCGCTACCGCTCGTTCTGAATGACATGACTTTTCTGACCACTGACCACTGATCACTATTTCAGCATTTCCGGTGTAGCCACCGTCCTGAACCCAAGGTGCTCATGCGAAGAATCCAGAGAATTCTGCATTCGTGCAGAAGGTCGGAAGCTGGCGCAATAGGAAACGTGACACAAAAACGAGCCACCTTTTATAACTTTTTCGGGCACCTGTGGATTGTGCGGATTAAAGGCATTTTTTGCTCCTTCCGGATTTTTCTGCATTCCTTTTTCCGCAGCCTCTTTGTAATAATTGGTGTTATACCAATCTGAAGTATATTCCCATACATTCCCGGCCATTTCATAAAGGCCGAAGGTATTTGGGGGAAAACTCTTTATGGGAGCCAGTCTTTCGAAACCGTCTGCCAGAGTATTTTCTGTGGGAAATTCTCCGGTCCAGGTGTTGGCTTTTTCTTCTAAAACTTCAGCGTCATCACCCCATCCAAAAATAGCATTTTTGGCACCTCCTTTGGCGGCATATTCCCATTCGGCTTCGGTGGGTAATCTTCGTCCGGCCCAAGAGGCGTAAGCTGCTGCATCTTCGAATGCAATATGTACCACGGGATAATTTTCTTTTCCTTCAATAGAAGTTCCGGGTCCGCCGGGATGTTTCCAGTTAGCTCCGATTTTCCATTCCCACCATTGTGAGAAGTCATATAGATTTGGCAGCTTTTGCCCGGGTTTTTTAAAGACAAGGGATCCCGGCTGCAGAAGTGAATCGTGAGGCTTCGGAGTTCCCCGGGGAAGTTGTTTTTTTAGCTCCTCCCAGTCCAGTTCACGTTCTGCTACAGTCACGTATCCGGTTTCCTTAACGAATTTTTGAAATTGCCGATTGGTGACTTCAGTAATATCCATGAAAAAACCATCTACAATAACTGGATGGGCGGGTTTTTCATGATCAAGAGCCATAGGATCATTTTTGACAGCTCCCTGCATGAACTTGCCGCCGGGGATCCACACCATTCCTTCGGGAGTGATAATACCTTCAGGTTGTTCTACCAGGATCGAGGGTTCAGCTTCTTGTTCTTTGCAGCCAAAGATGATTAGGGCAAACAGGGAAAAACACCATAAATATTTCATTACAGCTTCTCTAATTTTATGGCTGAAAGTATTGCTTTTCCGGAATTCTCTATAAAATGTACAGTAATTCCGCCTTCCGATTTTACTTCATAACTGATCGTGATCGCCCTGATTTTCCCGTAATCCCTGGCCGGATTCAAATCTTGCTGAACAAGTTTGTCGTTAATTTTGACGTCAAAACTGCGGACCGTTTCTTCAACTTTTTCTTCGGAAGAGGAGAGGTTGTAGATAAGAGCTTCCGAAGCATTGAATTGTGGTTCAGCAAGCATGATCGTGACTACATAAGTACCTTTTTCAACATCAAACTTATAAGCTTCTATTCCTTCTCTCATGGTCTGGAACAGCGGATCATTTTCCGTTCCCTGTATATCTGAAGCCGTCCCCTGGATCTTATTTTTGTCCCTTTGAAAAACTTCTCCACCAACATACCCGAAGCTGCCCGGAGTATATTCCTGATCGGCGATCCAAACCTCCCCGGTTACCGGATCTTTATACTGCACATGAGCACCGACATTTACTGTAATATCATTTTTGTCGATTCTTTTAACCAGTTTTTCCCGGTAATGCACATCAAATTCCCGGGAATGAGAAACCTCCCCGGTAGTACCTGTTACCTTGTTCTTACCTTCGGGCAATGGGATCTTAAAAATGGCAATTCCGTCTTCAGTTTTTGAAGACAAATTCTTGTCGCCTGCAGTGAGGGAAACTTCCGGAGCATTTGAAAATACGGTAATCCGTACCGGGTCGTCTCCATTTTGCACATAACGCTCCTTGAAATTCTTGCCGGCAACATAGATCATCGGTTCCTCCAATAACCTCGCCTGGTAATAATAATAGATGTCCTTTTTGCTGCGGTCAAAATTGATCAGGCCTTTCTGATTGATGTATGGCATTGCATCCTGCCGAAAGGAGGATCCAAAATCGGCAAAATTCCAGGCGGCCATTCCGAAGATATAATCTCGATCCAATACCTGGTTCAAGTAACTCCGGTGTAATTTTAACTGATAAGCTTCACTGTAGTCCCAGGGTTGGGGATCATTTGTTTGAATTCTTACATCTGCGCCCGGACCATATTCGGAAATAAACAATGACCGGTTCGGATATCGCTCATGCTGCTCATCCATGAATCTCCCGAAATTTTCCAGACCCGGAGAATACCAGCCAAAATAAAGGTTCCAGCCGGTAACATCTGCGATATCGGCTATGCCCGATTCATTGTACAACTCATTCTCGTGTAACGCCATTACAGTGAGTCGGTCGGGATCCAGTCTTTTCGTTTCCTTTTCAAGCTTTTCGGCCAAGGCTACAGAGGTTTTGATCTTTGCCTCCTTTTCGGGTTCGGTTATTTTGTTATTGAATACAAGCCGAATGAAGATCTCGTTCATATGTCCCCACATGATCACCGAAGGATGGTTGAAAAATTGCAGAATTTGCTCCCGCTGCATTTTCAGGGAAACGTCGTGGTAAGCTTCAGAATCTGTGACATCATTGATCACCGGCACTTCACTCCACACCAGGAGACCAAGTTCGTCGCAGATCCTGTACACTTTAGGATCCTGCGGGTAGTGAGCGGTCCGGATGAAATTGGCACCCATTTCCTTTATCATTTCATAATCCCGCCGGTGCAGTTCATCTGGCAACGCATTTCCCAGACCTTCAAAATCCTGGTGCCGGTTGGCGCCAATTAACTTTAGGGGCTCCCCATTTAGGAAAAAGCCTTTTTCGGGATCAACTTCAAACCAGCGAAAGCCAAAGTTGGAGCTCAATACATCCTGTAGTTCGCCGTCTGCAACCAGCCTGATTTCGGCTTTGTAAAGGTTCGGGGAGGAAGGAGACCACAACTGTGGATTCAATATATTTTCTGCAAAATCAACTTTTGCAGTTTCTCCGGCATTGATCCTGATCTTGTTTCTCAAAGTTTTTATGGATTTCCCCTGCGGATCGAAAATTTCTGATTCGACGCTAACCGATCTTCTTTTACCGGATTTATTCACCAGCAGGGCTTCGATTTCAAGAGAACCTTTTTCCGCAGAAACTTCAGGAGTTCTTATGAGGAAATTACCGGCAGCTTCATTTGCTATCTCAAAATGCAATTTTGGAGTGGTTATCAGCCACAGATCACGATAGATTCCGCCGTAGAAATTGAAGTCCGCATCGAGAGGAGGAATATCTACATTATGACTGTTATCAACCACGATCCTAATGTCGTTTTCTGCTTCGGGTTTTAAAGCTTCGGTGATATCAAAGACAAATCCCGTGTAGCCGCCGCGATGTTCGCCAATCAGCTGATCATTGACATACAGCGTGGTGATTTGATTGCTACCTTCAAACTTCAAAAAGACCTGCTTATTTTGCCATTTTTGAGGAGCATATAATGTTCTGGTATAGGTGCCTTTCCCGCGGAAATATTCCTTCCCATCCCTGAAAGGATCTTCGGCATTCCAGGTATGAGGGATGTTTACAATTCGTTGCGGATGTACTTCAGAAGAGAATTTCCAGGCAGAGTTGAGGCTTTGTACTTGTCGCTGAGAATGGACGAGACTGGTGAGAAAAAGTAAGGATATAAAAAGAAATTTTGACGCTTTCATAGGACTAGTTTTTAGCTGAAGAATTTGGAATAACCGGTTGCACCCAGGCTACTTCCACATCGCCTTCTTGATAAGGGTTTTCTTTGAGTTTGCTGGAAATGATCTTTGCCCGCACGAAAAGATAATCGGCCGAAAGCTTATATTTGGCTGCTGTACCCTTCATAGTTTTTAATATTTCAGATTCCATTCTATCGCGGTGCGCACCTATGAAACGTATCTCGTAATCTACTCCGGTTTCAGGTTTAACAGTAATAGAAAGGGCATTATTATCAAAAGAAATAGCTTCGAGTTCAACGCCGGTGGTAGCATAAAAATCTCCGGCTTCCATACTCTTAATAAGGGAACGCGGATCGAGTTTTTCCGAATTTACCATCACCCAACCGCGGCCGGCGTTGCTGTACCTGCTTCCGAATTTATGATAGTGATGACTGTCATCTGTGGCCAATCCGTAGAGTAGTGGTTTGCCCGCCTGGATGTAAGCCATGTTAACTTCATCCCACATTTCTTCGGTGCTGCTGTGGATGCTATCTCCATAATTGTTGACATAAGGATGCCCGTTGAACACTTCAAAAAAACGCTCGCCGTCAACCTGGATGATATCTTCGGCAGTGATCGCGTAAGTGAAATTAGGATGGTTGAGGTGCTGCAGGATAGGTTCTCCCGTGCGCTCACTCTGTTCTCTTATTGCATCAATATTATTCTGAATAAGCTCCACAATGGTATTTCCTTCCCGCGGCTGAATTAACTCCTGAACATTGACCGCACCCATGTGCACAGCTTTTTTGTCGAGATAGGCAGTAATTTCTTCTGCTTTGAAGATCATGAACTTTTCATTTTCTTCCAATAAGGGCCGGAATTCTTCCAAAGTCTTTAGCCGCACATGAGTTCCCGCGGAATCTTTCCTGTATTCTACCCAGTCTTCCCCGTACTTCTTGAGGTAATCCCGAAAAGCATTTTGATACAACGAATCTTTGGGAATGGTCTTCCATTTTACACCTTCAGGAATAATATTGTGGTCTGAAAGTGCTACAAAGTCATAGCCTTTATTCTTATACCACTCCATGATCATTTCCGGAAATTCATCCCCATCACTCCAGTAGGAATGGGTGTGGAGGTTACCTTTGTAGTATTTATCCTGGCCGAACCCGGAAGTATAGAAAAAGAGGAGTAGTATTAGTAAAAATAAAGATCTGGAGGTTTTCATGGGAATAGAATTACTTTAAAACTTCAATTTGGAGCTTTTCATTATTAAGAAAAACGCTGTTGAAAAAGCCGAAAACTTCCTCAAAGTACTGAAACGGCATTCCCGAATGTTCGTGTCTGCCACCTTCAAAGCTGTAGAGCATATAGGAAGCGTTCAGATCTCTTAGCTTGCTGGCAATTGTTCTTGAACCATCGAGCATGATATAACCGGGTTCTGCAGGGTCGCAAAAATGATGCGGGGCGGAGGCATAGGGAACTGAATTATCTTCTGTGCCGTGGAAGAAGATTCCGGGAACGGCATTTTCTGCTGTGATATAACGGGCATCAACTATTGCACCGGCCAGGGAAAATACACCTGAGAATTGCAGATCCTTATATTTGGCAGGTTTCTCAAACATCAGCGCGCGGTTGTAAGCAGCATTTAAAACTGCTTCTGCGCCTGCGCTGCTGCCGCCTACTATGACCTTTGAAGGATCAATGCCGTATTTCTTTTTGTAGCGCAGCATAAAATCTACCGCATCCATAAAATCTTCCGCTGCCAGTTGAAAAGTCTCCATTTTTCCTTCGGCTTCATAATCGCAGCCGAAAGATTGTCCTTTTCTGGTAAGGCGGTAAGAGATCTGTGCCGCAACATAACCTTTTCTTGCCGCTGCCTGAGCAAATTTTACTTCGCCTTCATTAGTACGGGTGCCACCTGAAAATCCGCCACCATGCATAAAGACGATCAGGGGTCTGGAGCGGGCTGTGTCATTCTTTGGCCGGTAAATATCCAGCTTAAGCTCTTGCCCGTCTTTTACTGCATAGGTTTGAGTCTCCGCCGCTTCTGCTTCAAAAATGTCATTAATAAAACGTTCCTGTGCGGGAGATAAAAAGGAAAGGAAGAGAAAGCCAAAGCTTAAAAAGTAGCGCATTTTATTACTGAATTTTAGAAGCTGTAAGATAAGTTTTTTCTCTATTTTCATCCCCTTTAGCCAGGGTAAATCCGTCGTAAAACTGCCAATTTTGAGTGGCAATTAATTGGGAGGAAATGATATTTCGAAAAAAAAATCTCCCTCTCAGGCAACCTTTTGTAACTTTCCTTCGTCTATGTTAATAGAAGGCCTTTGAAAAGCTAAGCAGGTGAAAGTAATTCAACTCTTTAAAAATGATTCTCTTTTGATCAAACGTGCAGCCGCGGGTAACCGGCAGGCGCAGCGAAAGATCTATGAGAAACATTCGGGAAAGATGCTCAGCGTTTGCCGGCAGTACGTGAAGGACCTGCAACATGCCGAAGAAGTGATGCTCGACGGATTCTTTAAAGTTTTTACTCACCTGGAAGATTTTAGAGATGAAGGCAGCTTTGAAGGGTGGGTGCGGCGGATCATGATAAGGGAAGCGATCTCCTTCTTACGAACCGATAAACGCTCTATGTTTGCTGAAGAGGAGGTGCCCGAAAATGAGAATTTTTCGTACTCCTTTACATCCGACTTTAATGCGGCGCACATTCAGGAGTTGATCGACAGTTTGCCCGAAGGTTACAGGATGGTGTTTTTAATGTATGCCGTTGAAGGTTACAAACATCAGGAAATAGCAAAAATGCTAAACATTACAGAAGGAACTTCTAAATCGCAGCTTTTTAAGGCCCGAAAAATGCTTCAGGAGAAGCTGGAACAGGAAAACAAGACAGAATATGGAACCGGAAAAATTTGAAAATAACGTAAAAAAGGTACTTCGGGAGAGGGAGATCCAGCCATCTGCCGCGGGCTGGAACAAACTGGAGCAGCGCCTTGAGAAGAAGAGGGAAAAGCGGCCGTATTTCGCATGGATAGCTTCAGCTGCGGCCATTGCAGCAATTTTCTTTGTGCTGGGAACTTTCTTTGATGCTCCAATAGCTTCAGAAGAACCACAATTGGTTGAACAAGAGCCGGCACAACCTGTTTTAGAGGAGAAAAATGCAGAGCCTGAAGTTATTCAAATAGCTGCTTCCGAAGAGAAAGAGGAGCTGAAAGAAGAGAAAAAACCTTCCGCAGAAAGAAGTGTCAAAAATGCCATTTTTGAGACTCCTGTTCCGGAAGCTTCAGAAGCAGAAGAACAAATTGCTGCTCAAATTCTTTCCGAAGCACCCGCTGTCAAAGAGCCGGAGGAGAACCTGCATTTAGCAGAACATCAGCCGGAATTTGCCTCTCAGGATAGCGCCTATAACAGCGATCTTGAAGTAGAAGCTCTTTTGCTACTGGCAACTGCCGAGTTAAAACCTGACTCGAATTTTACCGTCAATTCCGGGGATTTACTGCACCAGGTGGAATATGAGCTGGACCAGTCTTTCCGGCAGAAAGTTTTTGAGGTGGTGAAAGAAGGCTTTTCAAAAGCTAAAACTGCGGTGGCGAACCGGGATTTTTAATCACAAACAATCATCAATCAATCAATTAACGGACTTCTTTTTGAAGCCAATAAAAAACATGAAAACCATGAAAAAAGTTACATTTCTAATGCTTCTTATCATTACTTCATTATCGGTCGAGCCTGTAACAGCTCAGGAACAGACCAATCGTGAAAAGATTGAACAACTTGAAAAACAAAAGGAGCAGATCATTGCCGAAGAAAAAGAGGCGCTTAAAAAAGAGGTAGAGTCAATTAACAGGAGGGCACAGGCAAAGGAAATTGATTGGGAAGAAGCGGAAAAGCTAAAGAGCGAGGCTGCTAAAAAACATGCCATGAATATCCAGAACCGGGTGGCAATTATAGATAATCAAATAGCTTTGCTGTTACGGGAGGAAGATACAAATGATGACTGGTCCTGGAACGAGGAGGAAGAAGAACAACATGATAATGACAACTGGTTTAGTAAAAGTCATTACAGCAGGACCTCTACCCATCTGGTGGTGGCAGTTGGATTTAATAATGCGCTCACCGAAGGTCAATCTATCAATGACTCGGATTTCAAAGTGGGTGGCAGCCGGTTCTTTGAACTGGGAATTGCATGGAGGACCAGAGTGTTTGAGCGCTCCAACTTCATGAGATTTAGATATGGATTTTCATTTCAATTCAACGGATTGAAACCAACAGATAACAGGTATTTTGTAGGAGATGGGGATCTGACTACTCTTGAAGAATTTCCCATAGATTTGGACAAATCAAAGTTTAGAATGGACAATCTGGTTTTTCCGGTACATTTTGAATTCGGTCCATCCAAAAAGGTGGAAACACCCCGCAGTGTTTGGTTTTCTACACATAACAAGCTGAAGATCGGACTCGGCGGGTACGCGGGTGTAAACCTCGGGGAGCGTCAAAAATTAAAGTTCGAAGAAGACGGTGAGGGTGTAAAGCAGAAATTAAAGGGAGATTACAACACCAATGAATTTATTTACGGTCTTAGTGGCTACATTGGCTGGGGAGGTACTTCTCTTTATGCCAAATATGACCTGAACCCGATCTTTAAAGATCCTAATCCTGCGCTGCATAATATTTCTGTGGGACTAAGATTTGATGCGAATTAGAATTAGCCTTTATTTTAATATTTTTGAGAGGATTCCAATTTTTGGATCCTCTCTCTTTTTTATAAAACGTACATTTGAAAAATTTTCTGCAGTAAATCTTGATCTCAAAAAATACCATAGATCGTGTGTTTGAAGCTTCCCGGGTAGAGGAGGTGCTTGGCGATTTTGTAACCTTAAAGAAATCGGGGAGTAATTTTAAAGGGCTGAGTCCTTTTAGTGATGAGCGTACACCGAGTTTTATGGTTTCTCCGGTAAAACAGATATGGAAGGATTTCTCCAGTGGAAAAGGCGGGAATGTAGTGGCATTTTTAATGGAGCACGAACATTTCACTTATCCTGAGGCCATAAAATATCTGGCAAAAAAATATAACATTGAAGTAGAGGAGACAGAACAGAGTCAGGAGCAGAAGGAACAGGCTGATGAACGGGAAAGTATGTTTCTGGTGTCGGAGTTTGCTGCGAAGTATTTTCAGAATATTCTTCTCAAAACAGATCTTGGTAAAGCCATAGGGCTAAGCTATTTCAAAGAGCGCGGTTTCACAGATGAGACGATAAAGAAATTCAGTTTAGGATATTGTCTTGATGAGTGGAATGCTTTTACTAATGAAGCTCTGAAAAAGGGCTATAAACGGGAATATCTTGAAAAAACCGGTCTTAGCATAGTTAAGGAAGACAAGCAGTTTGACAGGTTCAAAGGTCGGGTGATGTTTCCTATTCATTCGATGAGTGGCCGGGTACTTGGATTTGGCGGAAGGATACTTACTAATGACAAAAAAGCAGCCAAATATCTTAACAGTCCTGAGAGCGAAATCTATCATAAGAGCAAAGTCCTCTATGGGATTTACCACGCCAAACAGGCTATAGCTAAAGAAGATAACTGTTACCTGGTTGAAGGATATACAGATGTGATCCAGTTCAATCAAGCAGGGATAGAGAATGTGGTTTCCTCTTCGGGAACTGCTTTAACACCCGAGCAGATAAGACTGATCAACAGGTTAACTAAAAACATCACCGTTCTCTTCGATAGTGATGCTGCAGGGGAGCGGGCTTCCATCCGTGGAATCGATCTCATTCTCGAGCAGGGGATGAATGTGAAGGTTTGTGCTTTTCCGGAAGGGGAGGACCCTGATAGTTTTGCCAAGAAAAATACAGAAGAAGATATAGGGCTTTATCTGCAGGAAAATTCTAAGGATTTCATCAACTACAAAGCTTCTCTGTTGATGGAGGAGGCCAAGAACGATCCGGTGAAAAAAGCTGCTCTCATTAGAGATATGGTGAGTAGTATCTCCAAGATACCGGACCATATTCAGCAGGAAGTTTATGTGCAGGAGACTTCCCGAATCATGGATATATCTGAAGAAGTGCTCTTCACTACCCTGGCGCAGCTGAGTGGAAAGCAAAGCGGAAAGACCGCTCCCAAAAAGACGCAGCAGTTTGAGGTGGTAAGGAATGAACCGGCCCCAAGGGTGAAGGTTGATGAGCTTTATATTCTTGAGCGTACTATTATTAGTTTGCTCCTGCATTACGGCATGGTTGAGGAAGATTTTGAAGACCTGGTGGTAAAGGTGAACGAGAAAGGAGAGATCACAATGGAGCCGGAGATTGTGCGGGCAAAAGTTTACGAAAAAATTTTTCTGGATTTGCAGGAAGATGAGGTGGCCTTTACCAATGAGCATTTTCAGCGCATCTATCAACAGGTGATTAATAAATTTAACGAGGAAGATGATTTCTCCTTAGAGACCTTTGTCAATGAATTGCCTCCCGAAAATGCTAATGAAGTTACCGGTATTTTAATGGATGAGGAGCAGTATGTGCTACATGACTGGGAAAGGATGGAGATCTTTGTAAAAGGAAAACAGGAAGGAGTGGGGCGATTGGTTAATGAAACTATCCTTTCCTTACGAAGATATCTTGTGAACCAGAAGATCCATGAACTTAACCGGGAAATAAAAGAAGTTCCACCCGAAGAATCTCCTGTGATCCTTCAGGATATTATGGATTATATTTCTTTAAAAAAGACGCTTTCCAATAAGCTAAACCGGGTTATGTAGATCGTATCTGCAGCAGTCTTGACTGGTTGATCAAATCGGCCAGATTATCTACACGTAATTTTTTAAGTAACCTGGTCTTATAGGTACTTACCGTCTTTTCATTAATATCCAGAGCTTCGGCGATGTCTTTGTTTCTCTTTCCTGTGGAAAGAAGATTCAACACTTCGATCTCTCTGGTTGAGAGCTTCTTGTAGCGGGAAACCAGATTATTGGATCTTGTAGTACCCGTATTAATTTTTTCGCTGATCTCTTTGTTGAGATAGATCCCTCCCCGTGCTACCTGTTTCACAGCTTCACTAAGAATTTCAGTAGAAGCAGTTTTGGAAAGATAAGCTACGGCACCGGCCTTTATTGCATTCAACGCATACATCTCTTCGGGATGACAGCTAAGGATTAAGATCTTGGTGCCGGGATTTTCAGCTTTAATAGTTCTAAGGGCAGTGATTCCATTAATATCCGGAAGGTCGATCTCCAGGATGACCACATCGGGATTCTTACTTTTCAGGGACCTGAAAAGGTCTTTTCCATTTGTCACTTTTCCTACTACTTCATACACTCCTTCCTTCTCCAGGAGAGAAGAAATTCCCATTCTTGTGATGGGATGATGGTCTGCAATTAGAATTTTTGTCATTGTTTGAATTTTAGCACAAAGAATTTCATTTGTGAGGGCCTTGTAAAATTCTGATTGTTAGTTTTTAATAGTGTATACAGGGGGAGAATGAAAGATAATGCCTTATTTATTCGCAAAATAATTTTTTCGATTAAAAGCATTTATTTCAGATGAACAGGGATCTCACAAACCGGAATTGGCACCATTTTGTGCTTATTGGCCCTGTGGCGGTTTTGATATATCCTGAACACCTGTTTTTCTCTTCCTGTAAGATCTTCTTCATTTTTTCCTTCTTCGGCCTGTTTCATGGCCTGTTCGAGTTCGTCGTAACTTGCTCCAATCTGCTCTTCATCACTTCGGCTGTCCCCAAACAACCCATCTGTAGGAGCGGCAGTTACAATACTGTTGATTATATCAAGTTCTTTTGCGATCTCATAGACCTCACTTTTCATGAGATCGGCAATAGGACTAAGGTCAACTCCTCCATCACCATACTTGGTAAAGAAACCTACTCCAAAGTCTTCAACTTTGTTTCCGGTTCCTGCCACCAGGTAGTTATGTAGTCCGGCGAAATAATAGAGCGTGGTCATTCTCAGTCTTGCTCTCACGTTGGCTCTGGAAAGATGGACCTTGGGACTTTCCTCTGTGTCTGGTACGCTTTTTATAAAAGTGTCAAAGGTTTTGGTAAGATCAACCTCTACATCGGTGACGTTCGCAAATTTTTTCTTTAATCCTTTAATATGCTCCTGAGCTCTCGTGACCTGGTCCTGAGACTGGTGTATTGGAAGCTCCACACACAAGGTTCTCAATCCTGTCTTTGCACAAAGACTGGAAACTACAGCAGAGTCAACTCCTCCGCTTATACCAACTACAAACCCATTCATTTTTGCATTCGCCGCATAATCTTTCAACCAGTTTACGATGTGATCAATAACTTCTTTAGTTTGCATATAATATTGGTCAGTTTGAGTCGGAAATAATATCTTTGTTAACAAATATAATCCTTCAGCTAATTTTTAGAAAATAGCCCGCGTTAAACCCTTCTTAATTCACATATGCTTAAGTATCTCTTTGCCTGCTGTTTTGTTTTTCTTCTTCTTCTATCCTGTGCAGATAATGACAGAAGAGAGGAAGAGATCTCCAGGATTGGAATTGATTTGCAGGTAGAAAGGTTTGATCAGAGATTTGCAAATGCGACGGCCGACAGTCTGCCGGCTCTAAAAAGAGAATTTTCATTTCTGTTTCCAAGACAGTATCCCGACATACTTTGGGTAGAGAAAATGAATGACAGCATTCAGCTTGAATTGAATGAGGCTGTCGCTTCCCAATTTCCAGATCTGGAGGAAACTGAGGAGGAGCTGGAAAGGCTTTTTCAGCATATAAAATATTACTTCCCCGAGGAAACCATTCCGAAGGTTGTTACGCTGACATCAGATGTTGATTATCGCAACCAGGTGGTGTGGGCCGATTCGCTGCTGTTAGTCGCACTCGATACTTACCTGGGGATGGATCATCCCTTGTATATGGGAGTTCAGGATTATATTAAGAAGGAAATGCGCAAGGAACAGATCGTAGTTGACGTTAGTGAGGCTTTTGCCCGGACATTTGTTTCCGGTCCTGCTTCCCGAAGCTTTCTCGCTCATATGATCTACTACGGAAAGATCCTTTATCTCAAAGACCTGCTTATTCCTTTTAAGAGTGATGCTGAAAAGATGACATACCTGCCGGAAGAACTGGAATGGGCGAATGCTAACGAAGAGCAGATATGGCGGTATTTTGTGGAGCGGGAGCTTTTGTACTCCTCCGATTCCCAGCTGCAAACGCGATTTCTGTATCCCGCACCTTTTTCAAAATTCTTTCTTGAACTTGATGCTGAGGCTCCGCCGAGACTGGGGCAGTATATTGGCTGGCAGATCGTTAGACAATACATGGAAAAGAACAATGTTTCTGTAGAAGAAATGATAAATGAAGATGCAGAAACGATTTTTAAAAAATCAAAATATAAACCGAAGAAGTAATGGCAATAGCAAAAAAATCTAACATTAACATTAAAGTTTCACTGGATGAAAACAGGGTGCCCGAAGAATTGCACTGGAGCGCCGAAGATGGGGGAGTGGAAAACCAGGAAGCAAAAGCAATGATGCTTTCCATGTGGGATGCCGCTCAAAAAGAAACGCTTAAGATCGACTTGTGGACCAAGGATATGCCGCTTGATGACATGAAAATGTTTTTTCACCAGACGCTGGTTACCATGAGTGATACCTTCTATCGTGCTACCCAGGATGAAAAAATGCGTGATACCATGAAGGATTTCTGTGAGTTCTTTGCGGAAAAAATGGAATTGAAAAAAGAGTGATCAGGAAGTTAGAATGTAGATTTTAGAAGTACGAAGTTTAAAATTCCGAGTAGCAAGCACCAAGCACCAAATTCCAAGGGGAAAAAGTGTTCAGTGTTCAGTGGTCAGTATCTCCCCCGCTGAATAGCGAGAATACCGTGCAATTTGACTTTTCACGAAGTTAGACATTGGAAGTACAAATTTTAATTTTCTGCTTTTGCCAGCCCCAGAGATACTATGATTAAATCCTAATGTTCCTCATTTTTTCCTCTTGATTTTTTAACTTTGTACTAAAGAAGGTATAAATCGATTTATCGGTTTATGTCTATCTAGTGCGGAGCTTTCGGGCTCCGCTTTTCTTTGGGATAAATTGTGGGTTGCGGAGTTGGACCACTGGTAGTGACTATTGTATTCTTCGTCTTTTTTCCAGAGTACATAACTTAAGGTTAAAAGTTTACGCATACCTGCAACAATCCCTTTTCTTTTTGTGTCCGGATTACGATCATGGATTCGTTCATATAGTTCTTTAATAGGTTCATTTGCCCTACAAGCACTCAGTGAAGGCATATATAAAGCTTGTCTTATTCTCGAGTTTCCGCGTTTAGATATTCTTGTTTTACCTTTAAACATACCAGATTCATTGTGAGTAATGTCTATTCCTGCGTAGCTTACTACCTGTCGGATATTCTTGAATAAAGTAAAACCATTTGTCTCGCATACTAAAATAACCACTGTTTCATACCCAAGGCCAGGAATAGTTTCAAGCTTTTTAATTCTATTCTCAAGTATTGGATCCTTCTTTACAGTAGCTTTAATATCCTTTCTTATAACATCAATAGCTTTCTCCAAAAAGGCTATTTGTTCTCTCTTAAGCTTTATTACAGTGTGCAATTTTTGGTGAGCCTTTTCAAGAGCATGTAATTGGGATTGAGCTCTCTGTTTTTCTTTCTTTAGGCTTAGCAGTTCTCTACACAAATCTCTCAAAGTTTTATACATTGGAGACATAGGCTCCCAGTTCTCCAATTCTCTTTCTATTCCAAAACTGGCAATGGTCTTTGCATCTACCTTATCTGTTTTGGTTTTCACATTCAGACTTTTAATGTAGTTTTTTATTTTATTAGCTAACACCACTGACACCTTCTGGTTCTGAGAATGAAGATAGTAAGCAAGGTTTTCGTAATATACTCCTGTTGCTTCCATTACAAATCTTACCGACCACTCATCATCTTTTTTTTGTTTTAAAGACCAGGATAAGAAATTTTCAAATCCCTGATCTGTATTTTCAAAGGAACGAGTTCCTTTTATCTTAATACTGTTATCTTCTGTTCTTACTTTAATACAGGCATAGAAGTCATTCATCGAAATGTCAATACCAATAATTAGTTTACTCATAATATGTTTAAAGTTTAAGGAATATCTTCTTTTATCTTTCCTCGTGTTTATACGGAATACAAACAACATGGCCTGTTTCC
>NZ_KE384058.1:37012-114174 GCF_000423585.1 Salinimicrobium xinjiangense DSM 19287 | reverse complement strand
TCGGCTGCGCCTCTCGGGATAAGCAGCCTGCACCTTTTTCTCTGCCCTTCGGTTGAGAAAAAGGGCGATCTGCTTACATATTTCGTCTATACTGCCCTCCTACTTCAAATAAAGCTGTGGTGATCTGGCCGAGGGAGCAGACTTTAGTTGCCTCCATAAGCTCCTCAAAAATATTCTCATTTTGAATAGCGGCTTTTTTCACCTTTTCAAGGGTCTCCTGTTCCAGTTCTTTCTTCGCCTCGTGCAGGTTCTGTAAGGTTTCTATCTGGTTCTGCTTTTCTTCTTCGGTTGCTCTGATCACCTCTCCCGGAGTTACGGTTGGAGAACCGGTTGAACTTAAGAAAGTATTTACTCCGATGATCGGAAATTCTCCATTGTGTTTTAATGTTTCATAGTACAGACTTTCTTCCTGGATCTTGCTGCGCTGGTACATGGTCTCCATTGCTCCGAGAACACCTCCTCTTTCCGTGATGCGGTCGAATTCCTGCAGCACGGCTTCCTCCACAAGATCTGTAAGTTCTTCTATGATAAAAGCTCCCTGAATCGGATTTTCATTCTTGGTTAACCCCAATTCCTTATTGATGATCAGCTGAATCGCCATCGCCCTTCTTACCGAAGCTTCTGTAGGCGTAGTGATCGCCTCGTCATAGGCATTGGTGTGCAATGAATTACAATTGTCATAGATCGCATAAAGCGCCTGAAGCGTCGTTCTTATGTCGTTAAAATCGATCTCCTGCGCATGCAATGATCTTCCGGAAGTCTGGATGTGATACTTCAGCATCTGTGCCCTAGGATTCGCTCCATATTTGTACTTAAGCGCTTTTGACCATATCTTTCTCGCAACTCTTCCGATTACGGCGTATTCTGGATCGATTCCGTTGGAGAAGAAGAATGACAGGTTAGGTCCGAATTTATTGATGTCCATTCCGCGGCTCAGGTAGTATTCAACATAAGTGAATCCGTTAGCGAGGGTAAGTGCCAGCTGTGTGATAGGATTGGCTCCGGCTTCAGCAATATGATATCCCGAGATAGAAACCGAATAGAAATTCCGTACATTCTCCTCAATAAAATATTCCTGTACATCTCCCATAAGCCTCAATGCAAATTCAGTTGAGAAGATACAGGTGTTCTGCGCCTGATCTTCCTTTAAAATATCTGCCTGTACGGTTCCACGAACCTGGCTCAGGGTTCTCTTTTTAATATCTGCATAAACATCGGCTGGTAAAACCTGGTCTCCGGTAACACCAAGCAGCATTAATCCGAGGCCATTATTTCCTTCCGGAAGTTCACCGCGGTACTTTGGCTGCTCCATGCCTTTATCTTCGTAGATCTTTTTGATCTTCTGTTTTATTTCATCTTCCAATCCATTTTCGACAATGTACTTCTCACATTGCTGATCTATGGCCGCATTCATAAAGAACCCAAGCAACATTGGCGCCGGACCGTTGATCGTCATACTCACCGAAGTCATAGCATCGGCCAGGTCAAATCCGGAATATAATTTCTTCGCGTCATCCAGACAGCAGATGGAAACTCCGGAGTTCCCGATCTTTCCGTAGATATCGGGTCGGCGGTCGGGGTCATTTCCGTAAAGGGTTACAGAATCAAATGCTGTCGAAAGCCTTTTTGCCGGCAAGCCCATACTCACGTAGTGGAAACGGCGGTTTGTACGCTCCGGAGAACCTTCCCCTGCAAACATCCGGGTTGGATCTTCTCCCTGCCGCTTGAAAGGATAAAGTCCGGCGGTATATGGAAATTCCCCGGGAACATTTTCCTGAAGACACCATCTTAAAATGTCACCCCAGGCCTGGTACTTTGGAAGTGCCACTTTTGGGATCTGCGTATGTGAAAGAGATTCAGTATGAGTTTCAATCTTGATCTCCTTGTCCCGAACCTTAAATGAATAGATCGGGTCCTTATATTTATTCACCTTCTCATCCCAGCCGGTAATGATTTCCCAATTGTAGGGATCGAGGTCCATTTTTACTTTATCAAATTCCTTTTTCAGAAGATTCAGCAGGTCTTCATTTTCTGAAGTTGATGCATCTTTAAATCCATCCTCATCCAGACCGTATTGGTTTAATCCGAGCTTCAGTCCTGAAACTGATTCTATTGTCTTATAGATTCCGTAGAGCTTTTGAGCCACCTCAGCCTGGGCTGCAGCTTTCTCATCATAGCTACGGTTATTTTCTGAAATCTCGGAAAGATATCTCGTTCTGTTGGGCGGGATCACAAAGATCTTTTCGCTCATCTCCTTAGAGATGTGGAATGTCGAGTTGAACTTGCTGCCCACTTTCTCATCAATCCTGTCCATGATCTGCTTGTACAGTGTGTTCATTCCGGGATCGTTGAACTGGGAGGCGATGGTTCCGAAAACAGGAAGATTGTCGGCATTCTCATGCCACAATCCGTGATTTCTCTGGTACTGTTTCTTCACATCCCGCAAAGCATCAAGAGCTCCGCGCTTATCGAATTTATTAATCGCTACAAGATCGGCAAAGTCGAGCATGTCGATCTTTTCCAGCTGAGTAGCCGCACCAAATTCCGGTGTCATTACATACAGAGAAACATCAGAATGTTCCAGGATCTCGGTATCAGACTGACCAATTCCTGACGTTTCCAGCACAATAAGATCATAATTTGCGGCTTTAAGTACCTGAATGGCTTCAGCAACATATTTTGAAAGCGCAAGGTTTGACTGACGGGTAGCCAGGGATCTCATATACACCCGCGGATTATTGATTGCGTTCATCCTGATGCGGTCTCCCAAAAGGGCTCCCCCGGTTTTCCTTTTTGAAGGGTCTACAGAAATGATCCCGATAGTTTTTTCAGGAAAATCCATCAGGTAGCGTCGCACGAGTTCGTCCACCAAAGAAGATTTTCCGGCACCCCCGGTTCCGGTAATTCCCAGAACAGGAATTTCAGTTTCTTTATTTTCAGAATGTATCTTGTCCAGAGTGTCTTTTGCTATTTCCGGAAAGTTTTCCGCAGCCGAGATCACTCTGGCAATAGCACCCGGAGTTTTATTTTCCAGCTCCTTCATTTCACCGTTGAGACTGTCGCCAAGCGGATAGTCAGATTGCTTTACAAGATCATTGATCATTCCCTGAAGACCCAGTTCCCGGCCATCATCGGGAGAATAGATCCTGGTGATCCCGTAGTCCTCAAGTTCCTTGATCTCTTCGGGCAGGATCACTCCGCCGCCGCCGCCAAAGATCTTAATGTGACCTGCACCTCTTTCCTTCAGCAGATCGTACATATATTTAAAATATTCTGTGTGACCACCCTGGTAGGAGGTCATGGCAATAGCATTGGCATCTTCCTGAATTGCGCAGTTTACCACTTCCTCCACGCTGCGGTCGTGTCCCAGGTGGATCACCTCCACCCCTGTCGACTGTATGATACGACGCATTATATTAATCGCGGCATCATGCCCGTCAAAAAGGGAAGCTGCAGTTACAATTCTTACTTTATTCTTAGGTTTATAAGGAGCTTGTTGTTCCATTTCTTCGAAAACGTTTTAGGGCGTGCAATTTACGAATTTAGAAGCGAAGATGCCATTTTTGAAAAGATATAAAAATCGGCCGCAGTTTTTCTGAATAATATTTAAAGGCACGGTTGCTGCAGGATAACTTTTGTTTATGATTTTAATCTTTGGGTAATAACTAACTTTAGCAAAAATTATCACATGAAGAAATTTTTCCTCCTTGCTCTTGTACCATTCTTTTTAAGTTGTGCCGAATTACAACAAATAGCCGATTCTCTGCCGCAGGAAGGCACGGGCATCAGTAATGCCGAAGTTGCCGCAGGTTTACGCCAGGCGCTGGATTTCGGAATAGACAAACAGGTAACTAAACTGGCACAGGAAAACGGATTTTTTAATAATGAGCTGGTGCGTATAGGTCTGCCGCCCGAACTGCAAAAAGTGGACAAAACACTGCGCGACCTGGGAATGAGCTCATTGGCTGATGAAGGCCTGAAGGTACTAAACCGTGCCGCCGAAGATGCGGTGCAGGAAGCTACCCCAATTTTTGTCAATGCGGTAAAACAGATTACTTTTACCGATGCCCGAAACATCCTTTTAGGAGATGATGTAGCGGCCACGACTTATCTCGCTCAAAAAACTACAGATCCGTTATACTCCAAATTCAATCCGGTGATCACCAACTCTCTTGACAAGGTTGGTGCTACCAAAGTATGGACCGAAATAATCAACCGCTACAACGCCCTGCCTCTAACGGGTGACGTTAATCCCGATCTTGGGGATTATGTCACCCAGGAAGCCCTTAAAGGTGTCTACACCATGATCGCAGTGGAAGAAAAGGAGATCAGGAACAATTTCGCCTCCAGAACAACAGACCTGCTGAAGAGGGTGTTTGCGTTGCAAGACTGACGGGTTCAAGGTTCAAAATTCAAGGTTCAAGATTTAAGATTTAAGATTTGAAGTTTGAATTGTTGCATGTTGCAGGTTTCAAGTTTCACATTACAAGTCCACTGCCAAGTTAGAATTCCACCTTACTACTGAAAAGCGGCTTGCGAGTTCCGGGTTACGAGTTGCGAGTTGGGGGTTTGTGATTTTAAAGTTTTTCTGATCACTGATCACTGAACACTGAAGACTTTTTTCCCGCTGATATCGCTGATTTCCGCAGATTCCAGTTATACATTTTACACTATACATTACAAGAAACTGCTTACTGAAAAAGCGGGTTGCCTTCAGTGGTTCAAAGTTTAAGACTCAATGTTTTCCGACCACTAAGCCACGGATTCACAGATTGTATTATTTACTCATGCTCTCAATTCCTTTTCATTTTCAAATTTTCAAATTAACTAATTTTCAAATCTCTTTTTGGAATTTGGTGCTTGTAATTTGGAAATTCGGGAAATACTGATCACTGATCACTGACCACTGACCACTGACCACTGAACACTTAATTTTGACGTTATAAACAATTTGAAAAACCATCCAACCGCGGTAGAACCTGAAGTTCAAGCTGCTAAGTCCTAAGTTTTTAACAAGAGACGGAGGCAAATGCCACAGTTTTACCAAAAAGTTAACTTTAGGTTAGGATAAGTTCGAAATTTCGCAAGATATCTTTGTATCAATAACACAAAACATATGTTCCGATTATTTGAACCCCGATCTACGCTGGAGAGGCTTCAGGAAAAATACACCTTCCTGATGCGCAGGTCTTTTGAGCTCGCTTTGGTCGATAAAAAAAGAAGCGATCTGCTCAACGACAAGGCTTGCAAGATTCTGCAGGAGATCCGTCGTATGGAGCGCGATCAAAGTAAGATCGCCTGAAATTCCCTGAAGTACTGAAAAGCCGCTCTCAGCCGCGATCCGTACCAGCTAAAATACTCACCGTCCACAATGTGGACCCCGTCCATCCCCACCTCTTTTTTCAACGTCTCCTTATCTTTTTCTTTAAACGGAAATGGCTCTGTAGAAAGCAGCAACAATTCAACCTTTTTTTGCCTCAATTGCTCCAAACTAATTTCAGGATAGCGGGAATCTCCTTCTGAAAACACATTTTTGAAGCGGTTAAGCTCCAGCAGGTGATCAATAAAAGTATCTTTCCCAGCAACCATCCACGGATTTTTCCAGATGAAATATGCCACCCTTCGCTCCGGCACCTTTTCCATTTCCTCCTGAAATTCCTTCCTTAAATTATCTATTTCTTCTGCAATTTCTGAAGCTTTATTTGCTACTCCAAACATTTCCCCATACTGCAGAATGAGCTCCAGAGAATCATCAATAGTTTTCACCTCTGAAACATGGACAGGAGCGATCTTCTCCAGTTCTGCTACCATTTCTTCGGTGTTTTCTTCTTTATTGCAGAGAATGATATCAGGATCTAAGTTGGAAATCCTGTCGTAATGCACCTGTTTGGTGCCGCCTACTACCTTTTTCTGCCTCCGGAGGTCCTTTGGGTGGACACAGAACTTTGTCACTCCTACAATCTGCTCCCGAAGACCAAGATCTACCAGCAGTTCCGTCTGACTCGGCACCAGGCTAGCGATTCGCTGCGGAAGCTCCTTCAGCTCAATTTTTCTGTCTAACTGGTCGTGGAAATTTCTCATAAGGTTCAGAAATAAGAAGTGTCAAAAATTGACATTTTTGACACCTGATTTTTCTAGCTCTTTTTTACAAATATGCAGCCATTTCCTGCTGCAGCTTTTTCGCTTCGGCAGCGGCAGCTTCAGCAAAATCGGCAGCTTCAGAAGCATATATTATCGCCCGGGAGGCGTTGATGAGTAAACCGACATTCCGGCTCATGCCGTATTCACAAACTTCTTTCAGGCTCCCGCCCTGCGCACCTACACCGGGTACCAGTAAGAAACTCTCAGGAATTAATTTCCTGATTTCCTTTAAAAATTCCGCTTTGGTAGCCCCTACCACATACATTAAATTCTGACCGTTGTTCCAGGTCCTGGAAGTTTGGATCACTTTTTTATATAATTCTTCTCCTTCTACAGTTTGGGTCTGGAAATCATAAGCTCCGGCGTTAGAAGTCAAAGCCAGTAAAATGGTGTGCTTGTTCTCGTATGACAGAAAGGGTTCCACGGAATCCCTACCCATATATGGCGCTACGGTAACGGAGTCAAAATTGAAGTCCTCAAAAAAGGCTTTCGCATACATACCCGAAGTATTACCAATATCTCCGCGCTTAGCATCGGCTATAGTGAAGATCTCAGGAAAGTTGCTGTTCAAATATTGAATGGTTCTTTCCAGGCTCTTCCACCCTTTGATCCCCTGAGCCTCGTAAAATGCAAGATTAGGTTTGTAAGCTACAGCGAGCTCATGCGTAGCATCAATAATTGCTTTATTGAAGGCAAAGATTGGATCCTCCTCCTTAAATAAATGTTGAGGAATTTTATTAAGGTCCACATCGAGACCTATGCACAAAAATGACTTTTTCAGGCGTATTTGTTCTACAAGTTGGGAGGTGGTCATTGGCTGGAAATAAAAAAGCTGCCGGAGTGCGGCAGCTTTGAGTTTTTATGTTTAAAAAACGTCTGAGTTCTCTTTCAGTTTTTCGGTGTTTTCTACTAATTGTAATTCGTCAAGGATCTTCTGGATATCTCCGTTGATGATGTTTCCAAGATCATACAGAGTAAGCCCAATTCTATGATCGGTCACCCGGCCCTGCGCATAGTTGTAGGTACGGATCTTCGCACTTCTGTCTCCACTGGAAACCATAGAGTTTCTCTTGGCAGCATCCGCTTCCATTTTCTTTGCAAGTTCCTGCTCATAAAGCCTGGACCTCAACACGCGGAAAGCTTTTTCCTTGTTCTTATGCTGGGATTTCTGATCCTGACACTGCGCCACCAATCCGGTTGGAAGGTGAGTTAAACGTACTGCCGAATATGTGGTGTTCACCGACTGTCCACCCGGTCCTGAGGAACAGAAGTAATCGATTCTTACCTCTTTTGGATCAATTTCAACATCAAATTCTTCTGCTTCGGGCAATACCATCACTGTAGCGGCCGAGGTATGTACCCGCCCCTGAGTTTCAGTTTGCGGAACACGCTGCACCCGATGCACTCCGGCTTCAAATTTTAAAGTTCCGTAGACGTCTTCTCCGGTCACATCAAAAATGATTTCCTTGAATCCGCCGCTGGTTCCCTCACTGAAGTCAACGATCTGGTGCTTCCAGCCTTTGCTTTCAATGTATTTGGTGTACATACGGTAAAGGTCACCTGCAAAAATACTGGCTTCATCCCCACCGGTACCGGCACGTATTTCCATCACCACGTTCTTGGCGTCTTCAGGGTCTTTAGGAACAAGCATCATTCTTATCTTCTCTTCCATTCCGGGAATCTGCTCCTTGGCCTCTTCCAGCTGCATTTTGGCCATATCGGTCATCTCGGGATCGCTGCCATCGGCAATGATCTCTTCGGCTTCCTTTTTATTATCAAGAAGACTCATATATTCTGCACGAACCTCCATGAGTTTCTTCAGGTCTTTGTATTCCTTGTTCAGCTCTATATAGCGCTTTTGATCGGCAATCACGTCGGGCTGAATGATCAGGTCATTCACCTCGTCAAAACGCTGCTTCACAATATTTAATTTCTCGATCATAACATCTCCTTAAAGTGGCAAATTTACGATAAATCCGTCGGATTTCATTAAGGGATTTATGAGGAGGTAAAAAATTATTCAGCAGGATTGCAGGTTCAGATAAACTATTTCCTTAATTTAATAATTAGGTTTGAAGGAAAATTATTATCCTTATCTAAACCCGATTTGTTTCCCGCAGATTTCGCAGATTGGCGCAGATCTTCATACATTTAATAAATTCTGGAAATGGAAGAAAATCAAATTTCCTTTAAGATTAGGGGAGCAATATTTAAGGTGTTTAATTTTTTCGGGCCGGGATTACTTGAGTCAGTTTATGTTGCTGCCTTGGCAGCAGAATTAAGGAAGGAAGGTTTAACCGTGAGAAAAGAAGTCCCAGTTCCTGTTATTTTTAATGAGGAAAAACTTGAAGTGGGATTTAGAATCGATCTTCTCGTAGAGGAAAAAGTAATAATTGAAGTAAAATCAATTGAAGCTATTGCTCCCGTACACCACAAACAAATACTGACCTATTTAAAGCTGACAGGCTGCAAATTAGGTATCCTAATTAATTTTAATGTTGAACAGATTAATGATGGAATTCATCGTAAAGTGAATAACTTATAATCTGCGAAGATCAGCGTGATCTGCGGGAAAAATTGGCAGATGTTAAAAAATTATCTCCTATTCCTCAACATCACCTCCTCCTTCATCCTCAAGATCAAAAGCTCTTCCAGCTTCTCTGCATCATCCTCCTGTCCGGCTTTTTCTGCGAGAATAAGAAAGAGTTTGGTAACAAACAGGCTCCGGTAGATCTTTTCGAAACTTTCTCCGGAATTTTCATAAGACTTTACCTTAATCTCCAACAACGAAATGAGCACCAGCATATAATATTGCAACACCTTCTCATCCTTGATCAAAGTTGCTTCCTGAAGCAATTCCTCAAAACTTATCTCAAGATGATCCATTCCCTTGACCACCATACGCGCAGCATTATAAAAAGCCTCCCAATTGGGATCAAAAAGAGCTTCCTTGAAATATTTCTTGCCATCTTTTCCACAAAGTGCGAATCCCAAAAATATGCCCGCATTACAATCTGTTGAAATTGTTGTAGAGCCGGAATGAAAAAGTTGATCCAGTAATTCTTTTCTATTCTCCAGTTTGCACACAAGAGCAGGAAGAAATTCTGGGAAGGTGTTCTTTGAAAGAACTCCGGTTACTGCATTTTTAATTTCCTGCTGATATTCCCTGCAGTCAAAATGAAGCAGACCAAGAACAGCCGATCGGTTTAGATAATATTGGGACGACCTGAATGCGTAATGAGCAAGAACAGGTTTGGCAGGTTCGAATTTAAGTCGGCCAAGTACTTCCAGAACTGCTTCAGGAAAATTTTCATTGAGCCGGATATCTGTAATGCAGCAATTAAAGATTTCCCGGGCATGTTTTTCATCACCCCATTGTCCAATGATCTCCAGCAGATCTTCGGAAAAGGGCTCTGTAGGTTCTTCAAGAAATTTTTTCAGAAGTTCGTCTGCATCTGCTTTGCTTCCAAAACAGAGCACCGCATTTTTATAGGCATCGATGATATGAAAATCGGCTTTTCCCGCTATCTCTGCCAGCAAACTCTCTGTTGCCGGCAAAAGTTTCCTATCGGTATTCAAATTGACCGAATTCACTTTTAATGGTTAATTTTTTCTCTCCTGAAGCTTCAACCCTACCTATGATCTTTGCATCTACATTAAAAGATTTGGAGATGGAGATTATATCTTCAGCAATTTTCTCATTTACATACAATTCTATCCTATGCCCCATATTGAACACCTGGTACATCTCTTTCCAGTCGGTTTTACTTTCCTTCTGAATCAATTTGAACAGCGGCGGCACTTCAAATAACTTGTCTTTAACAACGTGAACTTTATCTACGAAATGCAGCACTTTGGTTTGCGCGCCTCCACTGCAATGAACCATTCCGTTAATGTTATTTTTGGAGTACTTTTCCAGGATCTTCTTAATAATCGGCGCATAGGTACGGGTTGGAGAAAGAACAAGTTTTCCGGCATCAAGCGGTGCGTTTTCAACAGCATCTGTCAAATGCTTTGACCCGCTGTACACAAGTTCTTCAGGCACTGCAGGATCAAAACTTTCAGGATATTTTGCGGCCAGACTTTTTCCGAAGACATCGTGGCGCGCAGAGGTGAGTCCGTTGCTGCCCATTCCGCCATTGTATTCTTTCTCATAGGTTGCCTGCCCATAGGAAGCTAAGCCTACTATCACATTTCCGGGTTTGATGTTGGCATTATCGATCACATCGCTACGCTTCATCCTGGCAGTAACAGTAGAATCAACTATAATCGTGCGTACCAGGTCACCCACATCGGCAGTTTCGCCGCCCGTGGAGTGGACTGTTATTCCGAAGCCTTTAAGATCCTCCAGCAATTCCTCTGTACCGTTGATGATTGCGGAGATCACTTCACCCGGCACCAGATTTTTATTTCGGCCGATCGTGGATGAAAGCATGATATTATCTACCGCTCCCACGCAAAGGAGATCGTCTATATTCATGATAAGCGCGTCCTGGGCAATGCCCTTCCAGACGCTAAGGTCACCGGTTTCTTTCCAGTACATATAGGCAAGGGAAGATTTTGTACCGGCACCGTCGGCATGCATGATGAGACAATAATCTTCATCGCCGGTAAGATGATCGGGGACGATCTTACAGAATGCCTTGGGGAACAAGCCTTTATCGACATTTCTAATGGCGTTGTGAACATCTTCCTTTCCGGCAGAAACTCCGCGGCCGGCATATCTTTTACTTATTTCCTGGCTCATGTAGATCGATTTACCGTTCAAAGATAATTAGTTTAGGTTTTTTGAGCTTGCTATTTAAACAATAAAAAAAGCACCCCAAATACAGGGGTGCTTAAAATTGCATTTTTAAGTAGAATTATTTTGTGAATAACAATTCCCTGTACTTTGTCAATGGCCAGATCTCATCATCGATCAACAGTTCCAGTTTATCACAGTGGTAGCGGATAACATCAAAGAAAGGCTTCACTTCGTTACAATATTCAAAAGCTTTTTCTTCGGCATCTTCGATCTTATTTGCTTTTTTACGTGCCTCGATCATTTCTGTAATGCCGGAGTTGATCTTTTCAATACGCTCAGAGATCTCTTTAATGATCTCCAGTTGCTCTCTCGAATGCTGCTGAAAGTTATCTCCAAATATCTCTTTGAGACCGCGTACGTTCTTGATCAAAATATTCTGGTAACGAATGGCCGTTGGAATCACATGGTTACGTGCTATATCTCCCAGGATACGGCTCTCGATTTGCACCTTCATGATGTATTCTTCGAGCTGGATCTCATGACGGGCTTCTATTTCCACCTCATTCATGATCCCCAGTTCCTTGTACATCTCAATGGTTTCCTTTTTTATAAGGGCTTTAAGGGCTTCAGGAGTATTACGGTTATTACTCAGACCACGTTTTGCCGCTTCTTTCTCCCATTCTTCGGAATAACCATCTCCTTCAAAACGGATATTTTTAGAATCTTTAATGTACTCCCGAAGAACATTGAAAATAGCATCATCCTTCTTCATTTTCTTCTCCTTGATCAAAGCATCTACCTGCTTCTTAAAATCTCTTAGCTGTTTTGCAACTATAGCATTAAGAGCGGTCATAGGCTCGGCACAGTTTGCTGTAGATCCTACGGCACGGAATTCAAATTTGTTCCCGGTGAAGGCAAAGGAAGAGGTCCTGTTCCTGTCGGTATTATCCAGAAGGATCTCAGGTATTTTTCCAACAACATTCAGTTTAAGTTCGGTCTTTTCTGCAGGAGAAAGTTTTCCGTCGGTGACTTTTTCAAGTTCATCAAGAACTTCGGTTAACTGAGATCCAATGAATGTTGAAATTATAGCCGGAGGAGCCTCATTCGCACCAAGTCTAAAGTCGTTGGATGCGCTGGCGATAGTGGCTCTAAGCAGCTCTTCATTGTCGTGAACGGCTTTGATCGTATTAATGAAAAATGTCAAAAACTGAAGATTTTTCATCGGCGTAGATCCGGGTCCTAAAAGGTTCACTCCGGTATCTGTACTTAAAGACCAGTTGTTGTGTTTACCGCTTCCATTGATTCCTGCAAAGGGCTTTTCGTGGAAGAGCACAACAAAGTTGTGACGATCTGCCACCCTGTGCATAATATCCATCAACAGTGAGTTGTGATCAACTGCCAGGTTAGCTTCTTCAAAAATAGGAGCCAGTTCAAACTGGTTTGGTGCTACTTCATTATGCCTTGTCTTAACAGGAATTCCAAGCAACATACATTGCTTTTCAAGGTCTCTCATATAGGACAATACCCGTGACGGAATGGAACCAAAATAATGGTCATCCAGCTGCTGACCTTTAGCCGGGGAGTGCCCCAGTAAAGTTCTGCCTGCAAGTTGAAGATCGGGACGTGAAGCTGCCAGTGCTGAGTCTATTAGGAAATATTCCTGCTCCCAGCCAAGGGTAGCCTGCACCTTGCTAACGTTCTTGTCAAAATATTTCGCCACATTAGTCGCGGCATCGTCTATCGCGTGAAGAGCACGCAGAAGAGGAGTTTTATAATCAAGGGCATCTCCCGTGTAGGAAACGAACACGCTGGGAATACAAAGAGTAGTCCCATAAATAAATGCCGGGGAAGTGGGGTCCCACGCGGTATATCCACGGGCTTCAAAGGTATTTCTTATACCGCCGTGAGGGAAACTGGAAGCATCCGGTTCTTGCTGTACCAGTTGTCCGCCGCCAAATTTTTCAATGGCCAGGCCATCACCTATAGTTTCAAAAAAAGCATCATGCTTTTCGGCAGTGCTTCCCGTAAGAGGTTGGAACCAGTGGGTGTAATGAGTAGCTCCTTTCGTGATTGCCCACTCTTTCATTCCCGTAGAAATATGGTCGGCAATAGTACGATCGATCTTTTTACCGGTAGCGTTGGCATCCAAAACACTCTGGTAAGCTTCCTTGGTCAGGAATTGTCGCATTACACTTTCGGTAAAAACATTACGGCCGAAAAGCTCTGAACGTCTTTCGTTTTCAACGATCTCGATGGGTTTGCGATTTAAAGTCTCCTTGAGTGCCTGGAATCTTAAAGTTGCCATTTAATTATTTTTATGGGTTAACGGCAACAAAGATATTTATTTTTTAATCACACCCCCTAAAATATTAGGGGGTATTTACAAAAATTTTATGTTTTATTGTGATTGACCCCTATCCCATAAATGCCAAAGCAACGAATAAGGCATATCCTGCAAAAAGTAAAAAGCCTTTCCACCGGTTTAAAGAAAAACGCTTCGGAAGGAAAGCCAACGGAATCAAAATAAAGGCTATTCCCAGCATCCACCAGATATCACTGTTAAGGATAGCTTCAGATTTTACAGCAATGGGCTGAATAATTGCGGTAATACCAAGTACAGAAGCAATATTAAAGATGTTGGAGCCAATAAGGTTCCCCAGGGAAATCGCCTTCTCCTGTTTAACAGCTGCGATAATTGATGCAGCAAGCTCCGGGACACTGGTTCCAATGGCGATCATGGTCACCGAGATCACTCTTTCACTCACTCCTAAAGCTGAAGCCAGGTCTACAGCACCAGACACCAGGAACTCCGAACCAAAATACAGAGCCGCTCCTCCAATAATAAGCCATAATACAGTTTTAAAATTGGATGCCACCTGAAGATCTGGGTCCACCTCGTCGGGTTGTAATTCGGGTTTTATTCGTGCCCGACGGATGAGAAGAATGAGGTAAACCACTATGGCTATCACAAGTACAATCCCTTCGGGACGGGAAAGAACATCTTCAGTAAACAGGAAATAATACAGGGCCAGGGAAAAAAGCATCATGACAGGCCAGTTGAACCTGTAAAACTCCCGGTCAATAAGTAAGGGAGAGATCATTGCCGTAATTCCCATAACCAAACCGATATTGGCAATATTGGATCCTATCACATTACCCAGTGAAATATCAGAAAAACCGTTGAGGGCAGCCTGAAGACTCACAAGAAGTTCGGGAGCCGAAGTAGCAAAAGAAACCACGGTGAGGCCTATTACCATCCGGGATAATTTCAGCTTTAGAGAGATTGCTACAGATGATCTAACGAGGAACTCCCCTCCCACTACAAGTAAAATAAATCCGAGGATAATGTATACGATGCTCATTCAGTTTTTTTTGCGAAGATATAAGTTTCCCGCCGAATGCATGAATCTTGGCAATTTTGAAGAGGTTAATTAAACCCTAAAGACAAGAATAAAAATAATAACTATAAAAATAGTTATGAAACGATATTTTTAGTTATGTTTGTTCTACAGAGATATGAATATGGAAAAATTAACCAATAAGGAGGAGGAGATCATGAGGGTTTTGTGGAAGTTGAACAAAGCTTTTGTAAAAGACATCCTGGCCGATCTTCCTAATGAGGGTCTGCACTACAACACGGTATCTACCATTGTGCGGAACCTGGAAGAGAAAAATTATGTTTCCCACAATGCCTTTGGAAAAACGCATCAGTACTATCCCTTGATCACCAAAGAAGAATACAGAAAGCAATTTATGAATATGGCTACAAAAAAATTTTTTGACAGCTCTTATAAAAATGTAGTTTCTTTTTTTGCGAAGGAAGAAAAAATAAGTGCGCAGGAACTTAGGGAGATCCTGGATATCATTGAAAGGAAGAAGTGATGGAAGAAGCTATTATTTATTTACTTAAAAGTGCAGGTTTAATGAGTCTTTTTTACGCCGGCTATTTTTTCCTGCTGAAGAATGACACGAGCTTCAAAGCCAATCGCATCTTTTTATTGGCAGGAATTGTCACTTCCCTGCTCCTGCCCTCACTGGAGATCACGAGAACCATCGAAGTGGAGAGCTCTGCTGCTTCATTTTTTCCTGAAAATCTTTCAGCTGAAGTATTAGCCAGTACAGCCACCCGGTCGGAATCCTTTGACTGGTGGCAAATGGCGGGAATAATTTATCTTGTTGGACTCAGTTTTTTCCTTTTTAAGTTTCTGGTTGAAGTCTTTTCCCTTCTGAAGTTGATCTATTCTCACAAAACCATTCCACAAGGCGATCACTACCTTATTCAGAAATATGGAAATACTCAGCCGTTTTCATTTTTTAAGTACATAGTAATAGATCCGGACCAGCACACCTCAGCCGAATTGGAAATGATCCTTAAGCACGAGCGCTCACACGTACGCCAGTGGCATTCTGTTGACCAGATAATTAGCAGCCTAAGCGTTTTTCTGCTATGGTTCAATCCATTTTCCTGGCTTTATAGAAAAAGCCTTGTCCAAAACCTCGAGTACCTGGCCGACAAAGAAGTGTTAGCCACAGAGGTGTCAAAAATGGAATATCAAAAGACTCTTTTAAAAATATCAGTCGCCCGTTTTAAGCCGGCTCTAACCAATCAATTCTATCAATCCTTCATTAAAAAACGTATTATGATGCTCAATAAAAATGTTTCTCAAAAATCGAATTTTTGGAAGGTAAGTTTTCTGCTGCCTTTTCTGTTTTTCTTCATCTTCAGCTTTAATGTAAAGACCGAAGCGATGGCAGTTCCTGTACAAGACAAGCCGCAGATTACCAGGACAGAAGTTGCTGCTCATGTTACAAAAGAATCTGATGAACAGGCACTGCGTTCTTTTGAACGTCTTTTCAACAAACTGGGAGTAGAGCTTAAATTTGAGGATCTTAAATTTTCTGAAGGTTTGCTAACTAATGTTGCTGTATCTTTTAGAAAGAAGTCAACAGGAACCACAGGAAGCCTCTCTCTCAAAAACGAGAATGGAATTAGTCCTCTATTGATCTATACCGATGGTGAACAGGTAACGATGACCCCTGATGCTTCTGCGCCGGTAAACACAGAAGGAGCTCTTTCGGGGATGGGAAATTCACCTTTGTATCTCATTGAGGGCAAGGAATACAGCACTTCCCGCCTGACAGGGAAATACTTGTTGATCAAGGAAGGCTGGAGTGCACTGAGTCCGGCAGAAGCAAAAGTAAAGTACGGCAGTAAAGCAAAAGACGGAGCCATTATTCTTGCACAAAGCGTGATAATTGAAGACTTTAAAGCGGCTTTAAAAGCCATGGATTTGAAACAAATGAGTTCCAGTCAGAACTTTATTCATGTAAAGGAAAATGCGCCGCCGGTCCTGGTTGGCGTAAAATCTGAAATCACCCAAAGATCTACATCATCAACACCTTCAAAGTTTGAACTTACCGATGTAAAGTTTCACCAGGAGCCTGAAGATATCATCGCGGTTCAAACCGAAAACGAAAAAAATCAAATATTCATCACCCAGGAAAATGGTCCACTTATCATTATCGATGGGGAAATTCAGAAAAAGGATTTCAATTCTTCAGATATCGATCCTTCAAAAATTAAAACTATCAATGTTCTTAAAGACCACAATGCTGTAGAGAAATATGGAGAACCAGGTAAAAACGGAGTAATAGAGATCGAATTAAAAACTGCCGGAGAAATGAAAAACGCTTCTGCCGAATCTCGGCAGTCAAAGAAAGAAAAAGGAAATGTTCACTTTTCAGCTCATTCCATTCGATTTGAGGATTCTAAAGATGGAAAAAGCACCAGGTTGTCTGTAAGGGACGTGGGTAGTGCCTCCCTCCCACTTGATGTTCTATACGTAGTCAACGGAAAAGAAATGCCAAAGGATTTTGATGTGAAAACTATTTCCGTAGATGATATTGAATTTATCACTGTACTTAAAGATGCCAAAGCAGTTGAAAAATATGGAGAGAAAGCCTCAAAAGGGGTTATTGAGATAATTACAAAAGAGTAAGATCGACACAGGTAGCAGGTTGCAGGTTACAGAATGCACAACCTCTGTCAGGGGGTTTGGAATCCTGACAGGGTTAAAACCCCTGGTCAACTTCAATTCGGTTCTAAAATTCTGTGTTCAAGTTCTCAATTTGCACTTTTAACTTCCTGAATACTGCCCACTACCACTGAAGACTTTTTCATTATCTTTGGTAGAAACCAACCGGCATGAAGAAAACTATTTTCAGAACGCTCTCAAAGATCAACAAGAAAGTTTTGCCCAGCTACTCGAAAAGGCAGCTCGATCTTGCAAAAGCCACCAAATTTCAAAAAGCTCTTATTGGATGGAAAACCTGGGTGACGAAGAATTCACTCTAACAATTCAAAATTCAAAATTTAAGATTCAAGATTGAAAGTGTCAAGTTCCAGGTTGCAGGTTTGCATTCTGTGGAGCTTTATTAATTTCCCGATTCAACGATTCCCGATTCAACGATTCCCGATTCAACGATTCCCGATTCAACGATTCCCGATTCAACGATTCCCGAATTAACGATTCCCGATTCAACGATTCCCGAATTAACGATTCCCCAATTAACCAATCCCCAATTAACTAATAACTAATCAGCGACACCACCTTATATGCACTGATCTTTTCTTTTCCTTTCAAGAAATCCAGTTCCATCAGGAAATTACACTGCACAATCTCTCCTCCTAATTTCTCCACCAGCTTACAGGCAGCGGCGGCGGTACCACCGGTTGCCAGGACGTCATCATGGATAAGGATTCTTTCCCCTTTCTCTATAGCATCACAATGAACTTCTAAAATATCCTTACCGTATTCAAGCGAATAACTTTCCTGATGTGTTTTATAAGGTAACTTACCGGGTTTTCGAACCGGGACGAAACCGGCGTTTAATTCCTGCGCTAAAAGGGTGGCAAAAAAGAAGCCGCGGGATTCGATTCCGACTACCTTATCAATTTTTTCACCTTCCAAAAATGACAAAAACGCCTCGAGAGATTTTCGGGTAGCTGCGGGATCCTGTAGCAGGGGCGTGATATCCTTATACACAATTCCTTCCCTGGGAAAATCCTTAATATCTCTGATGTAATCCTGAATTTTAAACATAAGCTGAATTTAAACCGCAAGATAAAAATTAATTCCTGTAGGAACTGCCGTTTTTACTGTGTTATTAGTAAAAGTTCAACAAAGATTTATTACTCATTTAACGGCCTTCTCTACTAGCGTTGATTAAATTAGAGTAAACTTAAAAAGCTAGAAAAATGAAAAATTTAAAAGATCTGTTTGAGCACCAGTTGAAGGACTTGTACAGTGCCGAAACTCAACTTGTAGAAGCACTTCCTAAAATGCAGAAAAACGCCAATGATGACAAATTGAAAAAGGCTTTCGAAAAACACCTTAAGGAAACAGAAGGTCATGTTAAACGTATTGAAGAAGTTTGTGACGAACTCGGTATCAAACCTACAGGTGAAAAATGTAAAGCAATGGAAGGTCTCGTTAAGGAGGCTGAATCTTTCCTGAAAGAAGACACTGAAAAGGATGTACGCGATGCCGGACTAATAGCCGAAGCTCAACGTGTAGAGCACTATGAAATCTCCGGGTATGGTACAGCAGTACGTTACGCTAAGGAATTAGGTCATGATGACATTGCCGCTAAACTGCAGAAAACTCTGGATGAAGAGTATAAAACTGACAATCTCCTTACAGATATGGCCGAAGACCGGTTGAACCGTCAGGCAAAATCTTAAACAGCCCCTATATATTTCAAAGAACCGTCTGCCTCGTGTAGACGGTTCTTTTATGTTTTAAATAAAAAATCTATCTCAGGAAAAAATATTTTAAGAGGATTTTTGTCGTCTTCTTCTTCAAGTGCCAAATAATAGTTAAGTAAGGAAAATTCAGTAGAAAAATCATGTCTTTTTCATAACTTATAATCTATAAAAACAGAAAAAATTCAGGTGATGAATAGCCAGGATATCAAGGAGTTAATCCTAATGAAGTTAATTGAAGACAACTTTGAGATGTCCAAACACTGCCGTAAGTCTGCAGAGAAGCTCACAGACACATCTCTAAAACATTATTATCAAAATTTAGCCTCCCGCCGTTCAAGGTTCGCTGTAGAATTAGCCGATGAAATTGCTTTTTACAATGGTAAAAAACCCTACATCCCTTCCAAATTGTATAAAAGAGACAGAGAAGAATTTGAACCTGAAGCACAGCGAAAGATTATCAGCAAAACTTTAAAGCTAAATAAAAAAGATCTTCAGTCATACCACGAGGCGCTTTGCCGTATTCACCTGGGATCTTTTAGGGAAATCCTTATCCGTCATAAAGCCTTTATTGAGAACAGTATTTTTGAATTGAAATCGATTAAAAAGCTACTCAAATATCAATATCAGCAGAACGGGGAATTCAAACAGGAACGCAGTCACGGCTGATTGCATAAAAATTATTCTTTTAAAAGCACCGAAGAATTTTTCGGTGCTTTTACATTTTATAGATTCCCGGGGGATTTTCTATATTGCCGTTCCAATTTAAATTTCAAAATGAGTAATAAGTATTTCCTCTACATTTTGGCCTTTGTTAGCCTACAGCACATTTACGGCCAGACATCAGATCTAACAGTGCAAAAGATAATGCAGGATCCTTCGTGGATAGGCAACTTCCCATCCAATATTTCCTGGGGAGCACACAGTGAAAATATCTACTTTAGATATAATCCTGAAAATAATCCTGCAGATTCCCTTTACAGGTTAAACATTAAAAATCCTGAAAAAATAGAAAAAGTAAGCTGGCAGGAAGAAGACAAACTGCTTCCACGACAGGGAGATTTTAATAAGGCGAATAATAAAAAAGTTTTTACCCGTAACGGAATTTTATTTCTTTATGATCTAAAAAAACGGGAAGAAAAAAAACTGGTTGAGCTAAGTAATGGAATATCCAATCCGCAGTTTTTGGCCGACGAATCAGGGATCAGTTTCATTTATGAGAACAATGCCTACACTTACAACCTCAACTCTGGGGCAATTAAGAAACTGACCAATATACGTTCAGGAAAAGAAAAAGAGGAAAAAGAGAAAAAACTTTCTGAGCAGGATCAATGGCTTCAGGATGAAAATCTGCAATTGCTGGAAGAAGTAAAAAAACGGGAGGAGAACCGAAAGTCAAGAGACGCTTATCGGGAAATGACAGCCACTGCCCCGGATTATACCTATTATACCGGTGACAAAAGAGTTATGAATATGCAGGTTTCTCCTGCAGGAGACCATGTTACTTTTCAGCTATATAGCAGGAGTGACGCAAAAGATACAGATGTACCCGATTATACAGATCTTTCGGGATATACCGTAAATCTCCCTGCCCGAAGCAAGGTTGGCAGTGAGCAGGCAAAACTTGAGACCGCCATTTACCATCTTGAAAAGGATACAGTATATAAAGTGCAGACAGATGACCTGCCGGGGATCAAAGATCTTCCTGATTATGTAAGTGATTACCCCGACAAGGAATGGAAAGAGGAAGTAAGGGAGGTGTACACAAATGGTCCTTATTTTTCTGAAGATGGAAAAAATGCAATTTTGATCGTAAGATCTGAAGACAACAAGGATCGATGGATCACACTCGTGGATCTGGAAACAGGAAAATTGAAAAGCCTGGACCGCCAGAGAGACGAAGCATGGATTGCAGGGCCCGGAATAGGACATTCCTGGAGTGGTGGAACCATAGGCTGGCTTGATGACAATCAAACTATTTATTTTCAAAGCGAGGAGACAGGTTATTCTCACCTTTACCTGTTGAATGTGGATTCCGGCCAAAAAACAGCCCTTACGAAGGGAGAATATGAGGTGTTTGATCCCTTCCTGTCGCGAAACGGAAAGCACTGGTATCTGACTACTTCAGAAGTACACTCGGGGGAGAGACATTTCTACAAGATGCCCGTCAAGGGAGGAAAAATGGAAAAACTCACTTCTCTTACAGGAAATAATGAGGTGGAGCTTTCTCCCGATGAAAAGTATATGGCCATAAGGTACTCCTACTCCAACCAGCCATGGGAGTTGTACCTGAAAAAGACCTCTCCCGGGGCTGAAGCCAGGCAGCTTACCTCCGGCCAGTCCGATGAATTTAAAGCTTATGACTGGCGTGATCCCGAGCTGGTCCAATTCGAGGCTCAGGATGGAGCAATGGTACCTGCCAGGTTATATAAACCAACGGCCGAAGCCAGTAATGGTGCTGCGGTTATTTTTGTTCATGGGGCCGGATACCTGCAGAACGTACACAAATGGTGGTCAAGTTATTTCAGGGAATATATGTTCCACAATCTATTGACAGATCTGGGATATACTGTGCTGGATATTGATTACCGCGGAAGTGCCGGCTACGGAAGAGACTGGAGAACAGGAATCTACCGACATATGGGAGGCAAAGACCTGTCTGACCAGGTGGACGGGGTGAAATATCTCATTGCAGAACATAACGTAGATCCCGAAAAAGTGGGGATCTATGGCGGAAGCTACGGCGGATTTATCACTCTAATGGCCCTTTTCACTGAAGCTGATACATTTAAAGCAGGTGCGGCCTTAAGATCGGTAACAGACTGGGCCCATTACAATCATGGCTATACCTCAAATATCCTGAATGAACCCGTTGATGACCCTATCGCCTACAGGCGTTCCTCCCCTATCTATTTTGCTGAAGGTCTTGAAGGACACCTCTTGATCGCCCATGGAATGATTGATGTGAATGTTCATTTCCAGGATGTAGTAAGATTGGCGCAGAGACTTATCGAATTAGAAAAGGAAAACTGGGAAATGGCTGTGTATCCTGTTGAAGATCATGGGTTCCAGGAACCCAGCAGCTGGACAGATGAGTACAGAAGAATACTGCAACTTTTTAATGAAACTCTGGTAGACTAATAATTAAAGTCCGGTGCCATAAAAGCTCCGGACTTTTTATTTTCGGCTGCTCCTTCTTTCACAAAAGAACTAAATTTCCTACCTTTAATGAACTAATCATCCCACCATGAAAAAAATATTGGTTGCTATCAATGTTGAGAAGAACGCTGATCGCCTTTTAGGAAAAGCCGAAGAAATAGCAAGGGCTTTTGGTTCAAAAGTCTGGATACTGCACGTTAGCGAAGCCGATCCGGATGATTTTCTTGGTCTTGAAGCGGGACCTCAATTTGCCCAGGATAAAAGAGTGGAAAACCGGAAGAAGGAAAAAGACCTTGTACAAAGACTTGCCGCCGGGCTTCAGCAAAAGGATATCAAAGCCGAGGGGGTACAACTGGAGGGATCTACGGTTAAAATGATTAAGGCTGCAGTCCGTGATCTAGATGCAGATCTTATTATTGCAGGTCATCACAGGCGTAATTTCTTTTATCAGATGTTTGTGGGCAGCATTGAACAGGACCTAATGGAGGATTTAAATATTCCGGTAATGCTGGTGCCTGTAAAATATTAATTCTTTCATTTCCGGGTTTATAAATTTTACCTGCCATTCAATTAAGAAGATGGAGTCCCGGTAATAACTCTATTTGTTTTCCGGAATTCAGATCGTTTTTTCCACGGATTATTTTCTGATCTTTTTTATTAGAAAAATTTAAGACAAGCAGACCTAAATCAGGTACAAATGATTTGTAGGATTTTTCCAGCAATTTATTTTTTAAAAGGAAGTCTAAATACCTATTTTTAAAGCTCAAATATCATAACTTCATAATTTTCAGTAGGTAATAAGAAAATATTTTAATTATATTTGCTCACGTGCCTTAACAAAATATTAAGATAGTAAAAGGCGTTTTTTTATACCCCTACCATGACCGAGAATTGCTGGAAAGAAATTTTTGAAGCATTGCCTCAGGCATGCCTGGTTTTAAAACCTCAACCTGATAATAGTTTTATCACGGCAGATGTAAACAAGGCATATCTTGACCTGACGGGTATAAGCAGAGCTGACATACTTCAAAAAGATCTTGAAAAGGTCTTTCCTCCGAATCCTGAGCTTGAAGCTTTTAATGAAAGTGAAGTTTTTATTTCCCTCACAAAAGTTTTAAGAACAGGAGAAAAAGATGCTGTCAAAAACTGCAGGTATGATCTGTTAAATAGCAGCACAGGGGAATACCAGGAACGTTATTTTACTTTTCAGAATATCCCTTTAAAAAATCCTGATGGACAGATCGAGGTAATACTTCATACCTCTAAGGAGGTAACGCGGGAAAATTTATACGCCCAAAAAGAAAAAGAAATTGAAGCCGAATTAAATATTAACCGGCAACAATTCAAAAATTTTATTCGTGAGAATCCCGACGGACTGTACCGGCTGGACCTGGAAGGGAATTTTTTACATGCCAATCAAGGTTTCGCCAAACTTGCAGAACTTTCTATAGAAGAAATTGTAGGCAGCAATTTTTTACCTTTTTGCTCACCCCACCACAAGGACCTCATCCTGGAGCACTTTGACAAAGCCATTTCCGGTAAGATCACCTCTTTTGAAGCCGATTTCATTTCAGCTTTAGGGAAGACAGTGATCCTGAGGGTACTCCTGATGCCAATGTTTTCAGATGAAAAGGTAACTGAAGTTCACGGTATAGCTAAAGATATTTCTGAATTGCGCAACAGCGAAAAGGTAGTGGTAGAAAAAAGCAGATTTCTGGAAGTAAATGCTGCCTTTATAAGCTCCCTGCTGGAAAAAGAAATTAATGATGAAGCCCTCCTCGATACTTTCGGCATCATAGCCCAAACCGTAGAAGCAGATCGCATGTATTACTTTGGAGCCGATAAGGATCCAAAGACGGGTGAGATCCTAATTAGTCAGAAGGTGGAATGGTGTAGTGAAAATGCAGAATCGCAGTTAGATAATCCCGATTTGCAAAACATGCCTATTAGCAAGGTAGAAGAGATCACTGCTCCCCTTACCAAAAACCTGCCTTTTACCGCTACAAGACATGAACTTAAGCCGGGGGCACTAAAGGAGATATTCGAGGAGCAGCATATAAAATCCATGCTTTTACTTCCCATATTTGTGGAGGAACAACTGTTTGGTTTTGTAGGTTTTGACGACTGTACCAATGATCGAACCTGGAAGGAAGAAGAGATCACATTTCTAAAAAGCCTTACTCAAAATCTTACCAATGCTTTTGAAAAAAAAGCAGCGATTGACAGGGTTAGGAAAAGTGAGGAGGAAGTAAAACGTAGTGAGCAAAAATTCCGCGCCCTCGTTCAGGAAGGTTCAGATCTTATAGGAATATTGAACATTGAAGGCTATTATTCTTTTGTTAGCGAGAACTATAAGAACATTCTGGGATTTGATCCGGAGGACCTTATAGGAAAAAACGCCTTTCACTTCATTCATCCTGAAGATTGGGAAAGAGTCAAACACCAATTCTACCAGCTCAAGGAGCAAAAACAGGTAAAGATCTCTCCTTTCAGGTTTATGAATAAAGCAGGAGAATATCGCTGGGCTCAAACCACTGCGACCAACTTATTGAATGATCCCGCGGTACAGGGAATTGTTGCCAACTCCAGGGACGTCACCACTATCATTGAACAGGCGCGGGAGATCGAGCACATCAATGAAAGATATCAGTTAGCGGCAACAGCCACCGAAGATCTTATATATGACTGGGATCTTACCAGTAATAATGTTACCCGCTTTCATCGTAGCAGAAAAGAACTTTTTGGATACCCTTCAGATGTGGTAAACAAAAGGGAATTCTGGAAGAATAACATCCATCCCGAAGACCTTATTCAGGAAAGAAAAAGATTATCGGAAGTTCTTCGCAATCCAAATGAGAATTATATTAAAACCGAATACAGGTTTCGTAAAGCAGACGGCACTTATGCCCAGGTTGTGGATAAAGGATATATTATTAGAAACCATACCGGGAAAGCCGTCAGGCTTATAGGGGCTACCAGTGACATATCAGAGATCACCGCAAAAAAAGAGGCCTTAAAAGTAGCAAACAAGCGCTTTAAAATGGCGATGAAGGCTACCAACGAGATGATCTGGGACTGGGACATAGCTACAGATTCGGTTACAAGAAGTAAAGGCTATAAAAACATATTTGGCTATCATACCAATGAAGCCACCTCTGTACATTCTTTCTGGCTGAACAAGGTTGTGGAAGAAGATAAGGAGAAGGTGCGAAAATCCCTTGCCTGTGCAGTGCACGATCCCGAGGTTAAGAAATGGAAACTGGAATATCGCTTTTTAAAGGCCGATGGTAAAATTGCATATATCCAGGACAGGGGATATATCATCAGGAATAAAAAAGGAAAGGCTACCCGTATGGTAGGTGCCGTTCTGGACGTTACAAATTCAAGAAAATTGCTTCGAAGGGTACAGCGGCAGAACAAACTTTTAAAAGAAATAGCCTGGGAGCAGTCTCACGTTGTAAGAGCTCCCCTGGCGCGGATAAAAGGTTTGTTACACCTCCTGGAGCAGGAAAATTGCCAGGAAATGTCCAGAGAAGAAATCTTTTTTCACATACAGGATTCAGCCAATGAACTCGACAGCATCATTCGCAATATTGTAGGTAAAACTGAAAAAATAGATATTGAGATCAAGTAGTTCCACACCATTGGAGATCCTGGTAGTGGACGACGACAGGGTTGTTGCCCTGTTACACAAAAATCAGCTTCGTTGCTCAAAAATAGAACCGGCACCTGTGATTTGCAGCAATGGCGGGGAAGCTCTTAATTATCTGCTAAGGAAGGACAGCGCCGAAAATACCTTTCTGGTTCTTCTGGATCTCAACATGCCCGTGGTCAATGGCTGGAAATTTCTGAAAGAACTTAAAAAAGATCCGCCTCTGGCGCAGATATTCGTCGTCATCGTGACTTCCTCTATTAATCAGAAAGATCAGGAAAAGGCACAGAAATATTCCTCTGTAATTCATTTTTGTCCAAAACCTTTAAGTTCGTCCTGTGTAACTACAATAAAAAATCTGGAACAAGTGCGGCAATTTTTCAGGGAAGATTAAACGAAGCCAAAGAGCAGGGAGAATAGGTGCCAAAAATGGCATTTTTGGAGCTCTTTGTTTTCCGGGTTGTTCTTAAAGTCATATCTTCATAAGAAAAATATGAAGCAACTGCACACTGCATTTGTTGGTTATGGTCCCGGCGGAAGAATTTACAATGCACCCATTCTTTCAAGTGTTCCAGGCTTCAGGATAGACATGATCCTTACCTCCAGCTCCAAAAACGTTAAAGCTGCACGGAACGATTTTCCAAAAGCTGAAATTGTGGGGGATTACAACAAGATTTTGAACAATAAGGACATAGATCTGGTTGTCCTGGTCCTGCCCAATCACCTGCATTACGAATATGCCAAACAGGCTCTTGAAGCCGGAAAACACGTACTTGTTGAAAAGCCGTTTACCACCCATGTGTGGGAGGCGAACGAACTTATAAAGCTCGCTTATGACAATAACCTGGTACTGAGTGTTAATCATAACCGGAGATGGGACAGCGACTTCCTTACAGTAAAAAAAGTCCTTGAAAATGGCCTTTTAGGAAAGGTAGTGGAATATGAAGCCCATTTTGACCGCTTTAGAAACGAGGTGAAAAGCGGTTGGAAAGAAAATAAAGATCTGCCGGGCGGCGGAATCCTTTACGACCTGGGAAGTCATCTCATCGACCAGGCTGTTACGCTCTTTGGCTTACCGCGGGAAATATTTGCAGATATTCGCATTCAGCGTGAAGGTGCAGAGGTGCCCGATAATTTCGAGCTCCTCCTATTTTACCCGGGTCTCAAAGTAACTTTGAAAGCCGGAATGCTGGTGAAGGAAAAAGGCTCTACCTATAGCGTCTTCGGAACGAAAGGCAGCTTTATAAAGTATGGAGCAGATGTACAGGAAGAAGATCTAAAGCAGGGAAAAAAACCCGAAGATGAATCGGAGTGGGGTAAAGAACCACAGGAGATCTGGGGAAAATTAAATACTGTAGAAGAAGAAAAAAAGGTTGAAAGCGAGCACGGCAATTACCGGCGGGTTTATGAAGGCCTGTATGAAGCCATCAGTCTTGGGAATGATCCCGCAGTGACAGCAGAGCAGGCACGGGATGTCATAAGGATCATTGAAGCCGCCCAAAGAAGTATGGATGAGCGGCGGGTAATTACTTTTCGATAGGAACCCGGCGGCTCTCCTTCAGCTTTGAAAAATATCTTTTGGCTTCCTTCAGCACACGCGGAGCCATGATAAGTGTGGCTGTCATTGTCGGGATAGCCATAAGTGCAAAGAATCCGTCGATCAAATTGATCATCATGCTGAGAGAAGTTGTCGCTCCAAGCAGGATACTCAGAATATAGAAGTAGTTATAGTAATGCTTCCGGTGCGCCCCGATAAGAAAAGAGAGACATTTGCTTCCGTAGTAAGAATAGGAGAATAGGGAGGAAATACTAAAAATCGCAATACATACGAGCAGCAAATAATTTCCGTAGACAGGAATGGAGGCATTAAATGCTGCTGCAGTAAGGCTCACCCCGTTCACGTCATGAGTATGCCACACACCCGTAACAAGAATGGCCATCCCGGTTAGGGAACAAACAATAAGGGTATCAATTGCAGGGCCCAACATGGCCACAAGACCTTCCCTCACAGGCTCGGCAGTTTTCGCCGCCCCGTGAGCCATAGGAGCAGTACCTATCCCCGCCTCATTGGAGAATGCACCCCGACGAATACCAAGAATAATTAGACCTCCAAGCACACCTCCCAAAAATGGCTCTCCCACATAATTTTCAGCAGCAAAGGCATCTGTGAAAATGAGACCAAAATAATAAGGCACCTGGTCATAATTCACCAGCAGGATGATCAAAACCGAAACAAAGTAAAGGGCAACCATGACCGGCACCATTCTGGAAACCGTATTACTAATCCGTTCCAGTCCGCCGTAGATCACAACTGAAGTAATAATGGCAAGCAGAATCCCAATAGTAAGATTCGAGATAAAATCCACCTCTACTCCGTTTGGAGTAAGTAGAATATAATTTATTGCCTGGGTAAGCTGGTTTACATTAAACACCGGTAGGGCACCCACCAGTCCGGCAACACTGAAAAAGGCTGCCATGATCCACCATTTCCTGCCAAGACCTTCAGTAATAAAATACATAGGCCCTCCCTGTAGTTTTCCTTCGGAATCTTTCCCGCGGTACATGACTGCAAGGGTGTTGGTAAAGAATTTGGTAGCCATTCCGATCACTGCACTCACCCATAACCAGAACATGGCCCCGGGACCTCCAATGGCTATAGCAACAGCGACCCCCGCTATGTTACCCATTCCGATGGTAGAGGAAAGGGCTGTGGAAAGTGCCTTAAAATGATTGATTTCTCCCGGATCATTGGGGTCATCATATTTTCCGCGTAAAACTTCCACGGCATGTCTCAGGTATCTGAAGGGAAGAAATTTAGAAAGAATGAGTAGATATAATCCACCTCCGGTAAGTAACAATAAAAGCGGAAGGCCCCAAACAAAAGAGGCGAATTCAGCTATAAACTCATCTAGTTTAGCCATGAAGCAAATATAACTATTGCAGGGTATTGTACAAATAGAAGACAATATTGGGATCTACCCCGACTACAGGAGAGATTATTCTTCATCCTGCAGGTAAACGATACCCTTTGGCAGGATACTTAGCGGTAGCGGACTGTGCAGCTCCCGGTGAATACCATTTACATAATTTGGAATCATCCCGGCTTCTTCGGCAAGTTCACTACCTTCAAAACCGGTAATCTCACAATAATCCACCAGCTCATTGAAGTTCTGCAGGTATTTTGCAGCCAAAGGCATATATGACCAATGCCATTTTTCTTCCCTGTATCCCGTTCTTCCGGAGTCCTGAGCGGTATATACCTGGTAAAATCCGAATTTCGGAGCATTTTTTACCAGCCATTCATATTCGGCCCTGCCCCTGCCCTCTTCAAAATAGGAATTTTCGAGATTGTTTATATCTATGTCTGTTCCCCAATGGTGACGCGAAGTAGCAGGCATGGAACTGTACTCAAGGATCAAATTGACTTTTGCTAATGAGACCATATTGTCGAGAGCTCGCCATTTCCTTTCCCATATTGCCTTTTGCTCATTAAAATTTCGGGTTCCGGAAACGATCTTAAGCTCTACTCCCTCCTGTTTTGCCTGTAGATGCATTTCCTTAAAGGCAGCATAGACTACTTCATTCAGATAGATGCTTTTAGCAGCATAGTTTTTGTCCACTTTTACAAAATTGGAAGCTGTGCGGTAATCATATTTTCCCAGGAGGAAATCAAGGTCGGAGACAGTCTGCTGCGCACTTGAAGTGAAGAGCGGCAACAATAGTAAAAACACGAAAAAAGATCTGTTCATTCGCAGCCTGCAAGGATTAATTAATTAGGCTTCGGAAATAGACCCCTTTCCTTCTTCAACAGCTGCGCATCTGCCCGAAGCAAAACTCTGACCAAAATCTTAAAAGTTTCTTAATATTCCAAAACATTTTTTTGAATCAGGTATAATTATGAAGATTGGCAACAATAGTTGGTATTTACCGTACAAGCTGATGGCAAGGAATGAGACATCGTCACCGGTCCAATTGGTCTTCAAAACGCCTTCTGCAGAATAAAAATTTTAACTTTACCTTTAGCTGTAGAATAAGTGTTAAACATAAATCTTCTTATATGAAATTAAAATCCTCCTGTTTTCTGCTCCTCCTGTTCTTTCTTGGCTCCTCAATTTTACAGAGCCAAAATATCAATAAGGAAGATACAAGGTTGCTGAGCAAACCTGCAATTAGTGATACCCATATCGCCTTTATATACGCCGAAGATCTTTGGGTTGCCAATAAAAACGGATCAAATCCTACCCGTCTTACAATTGATGAAGGTGTAGAAAGCAATCCTGTTTTTTCTCCCGATGGAAAGATGATTGCTTTTAATGCCGAATATGACGGCAATACAGATGTATATGTGGTCCCGGTAAACGGCGGAATTCCACAGCGGCTTACCTGGCATCCCTATGCCGATTATGTGAGGGGTTTTACTCCTGAAGGTTCGGCTGTATTATTTTCTTCTCAGCGTAATATCTTTACTAACCGGTATTCAGAATTATTTGAAGTGCCGGTGACAGGAGGACAAATTACTGAGCTGGAGATTCCAAATGCCTATTGGGCTTCTTATTCACCGGACGGAAAATACATTGCTTACACACCCCTGTCTGAAAGATTCAACCAATGGAAACATTATCGTGGAGGAACGGCTACCCGCATCTGGATCTTTAATACAGAAGATCATTCTGTAACCGAAATTCCCAAACCTGCAGAAGGCAGCAACGATACGCGACCACAGTGGTTGGGGAATAAGGTCTACTTTAGAAGTGACCGGGCAGGAGAATTCAATCTCTTTAGCTATGACATTGCCACAAAGCAAGTGGAGCAACTTACACATTATAATGAATTTCCGGTTATAGATCTTGCAACGGGAAATAATGAGATCATTTTTGAACAGGAAGGTTATCTCCACACCTTTGATCCAAACTCTAAAAAGGCCAGCAAATTAAAAATTGGAATTGGAACCGATCTGCTGGAGGTACGGCCCCGATATGTAAAAGGAGACAATTACATTCGCAGCGCCTCTATTTCACCTACCGGAGCCAGGGTAGTTATGGATTTTAGAGGAGAAGTAGTAAGTGTGCCGGGAGAAAAAGGGGACGTCATGAACCTATCCTCTACTCCGGGAGCTCATGAGAAGTTCCCCGTCTGGTCACCTGACGGAAAATCTATAGCCTATTTTTCTGATGCAAGTGGCGAATACCAGCTTTTTGTACAGGACCAGACCGGGTTAGAAGAACCCAAAAGATTCGATCTCAACGGAACCGGGTTTTATGCCCACCCGCAATGGTCACCAGATAGTAAGAAGATCAGCTATGTAGACAACGGCAGGAATCTTTATGTAATCAATGTTTCTACGGGAAGGGTGAACAAAATAGCTACAGATGCACGTTATATTCCCGGGGTTTTCAGGAATCTATTTGGTGACTGGTCCCATGACTCCAACTGGATCACTTACACCATTGTGACAGATACAAGTTTTGAGCAGGCTTTTGTTTACTCTCTTTCTCAGAACAAATCTTTCCCCATCACCGACGGGCTTTCGAATGTATCCAGTCCCACTTTTGATCCCAGCGGAAAGTATCTTTATATGCTGGCTTCCACAGATGCCGGCCCGGTAGTGAACTGGTTCGACCAGTCCAACCAGGACATGCAAATGAGCAGTAACATCTACCTGGTTACGCTTCAGAAGGATGTAGAGTCTCCCTTTGCAAGAGAAAATGATGTAGAAAAAATTCAGAAGGAAGAGGAAGAGCAGGACAAGAAAAAGAAAAACGAGAAGGAGAAAAAGGAAACTAAAGTTCCCGATCTTAAAATAGAATTTGAAAACATAAATACCCGAATTGTCGACATCCCGGTGAAGGCCGGTAATTATGCTGCCTTAAGCGCTCCTAAAGAAGGAATGTTGTACTACCTGGCCTATGCACCCGGAGAGCAGGGCAAAGCTGCTTTGAGAAAATACGATCTTAAAGAAAGAGAGGATAAGGAGGTGATGCCGGCCAATCAATATCAGATCTCTGCAAATGGAGAAAAAGTTCTTTTTCTTGCCGACGGAAAATGGGGTATAGCCGAACTGGAGAAGATTGGCGAGAAACGCAATCTTAACACCGGCGATATCCAGGTGAAAATAGATCCCGTTGCCGAATGGCAGAACATTTTTAATGAAGCCTGGAGAGTTAACCGTGATTATTTCTACGATCCTAATATGCATGGTGTAGACTGGCAGGCTATGAAAGCGAAATATGAACCTTTCCTCGCCGATGTTGCCACCAGAAGCGATCTTTATACAGTAATGGAATGGATGTTTAGCGAATTGGGAGTGGGTCATCACAGATTTTCGGGTACCGGAGATCGTCTTCATGAACCCGGAAGAGTAAAGGGTGGACTTTTAGGAGCCGATTATGCTATTGAAAACAATCGCTACAGGATAAAAAAGATCTACGGCGGACTCAACTGGAACCCTGAGATGCGTTCCCCACTCACTGAACCCGGGGTGAATGTGAATACCGGAGATTATATCATACAGGTAAACGGGAAGGAAGTCAAGGGAAGTGACAACCTCTATGAGTTTTTTGAAAACACGGCAGGAAAGATCGTGATGCTTACGGTTAGTCCAGATAACAGCATAAAAAATTCCCGTACGGTAAAGGTAACTCCTGTTGAACACGAATGGGCGTTAAGGAACAGGGATTGGGTTGAAGGTAACATGCGAAAGGTACATGAAGCTACTAACGGTCGAGTGGCTTACGTGTATGTTCCCAATACCGCCGCGGCAGGCCATGAATATTTCAAGCGCTATTTCTATCCACAGGCAAACAAGGACGCGATCATCATAGATGAGCGTTTTAACGGCGGCGGACAGCTGGCCGATTATTACATTGATATCCTTCGTAAACCCGAACAGGCTTACTGGAACTTCAGGTATGGTAAGGATCTCAAATCTCCAAGTGCTTCCATACAGGGGCCAAAAGTGATGATCATTGATGAAACAGCAGGATCGGGCGGGGATTATCTGCCATGGATGTTTAGAAAGTTTGATTTGGGAACAATTGTGGGTAAAAGAACCTGGGGCGGATTGGTAGGAGTTCTAGGCTATCCCGAATTCATTGACGGCGGCTCTGTAACTGCACCTAACGTTGCTTTTTACACCGAAGATGGATTTAGGGTAGAAAACGAAGGTGTAGCTCCCGATATTGAAGTGGAACAAACTCCGGCAGAGGTGATAAATGGTAAAGATCCCCAGCTGGAAAAAGCCATAGAAATCGCACTACAAAAGCTGGAAGAGAATCCTCCAAAAGAGATGGAAACTCCGCCTTATCCTGTGATTCGCGATAAGAAAATTATCAAATAGTTATTTGTTAATTGTTAATTGTTAATTGAAAAAGCCATGAATTCATTTCTGAATCCATGGCTTTTTTTTTAATTCAGCATTTATAGCTAAACTCTAAAGGTTTAGGAATCCATTAAAAAGGACTTCTACAGAGACTGTAGAATTTGCATCTACATTAACAGAGTTCAGATTCAGATTTCCGGAACCGGCCATTTCCAGCTGTCCTTCAAATTCGAGTTTTCCGTCATTATTATCGTCTGCATAAGAATGAAAATAGAGCTCATATTCTCCTGCTTCCATAAAATGGAGGGAAAACTTACCGTCGCTATTGTTTACAACAGAGCTGCTTACAGCATTCGCAAAGCGTACTCCGCCGGAATTCGGATTCTTTTCTGAATCATTATAATCTCCTTTTTTATAGGCAAAGACCAGCATTTGCTCTGAGTCATAATTGCCCATGTTAGAAACATTTCCTGTGATAGTCCCGGCTTTTAAGGTATTCACGGCTCTTACACTGTTTCTTAACTGTGCTGCACTGCTAAAAGTGTAGGCATTCTCAGCCCCTGAAGTAATAGATTTTCTCAGGTCAAAATCCAGTACCAACTGATTTTCTGCGGAAGCAAGGATCTCTGCTGAATCGGCTACAGAAATTTCTGTCGCAGTCTGCGTAAGAGCATGTTTCTGTCCGTCTGCAGTTAGAACATAATTCCCCGATCCATTTCCTGAAGCATCAGTTTCAGAAAGAACAAGTACAATATCTGAAGTTGTGCCTGCTTCCAGGTTCAATTCTCCCAGGAGTTCAGTCTTCCCGTTAGTAAAACTGCTGATCTCGATGGTGGTCTTCTGAAAATTCTCAATAGCTTTTCCATTGACCCGCACCTCAGATACTGTAATGAATGTCCCCGTTACTTCGGGATTGTCAACAGGAGCATCTGTGATATAAACTTTAGTAGCATAAGTCTGCTCAGATCCATTGGTAGCATCATCGTCGTCAGTAGAACACGAAGCTATTGTTCCGGCAAAAAGAACTAATAAAAATAATTTTAATAATGAATTCAGTTTCATAAAAATTGTTTTTAGCGGTTCACCCGCGGTTATGGTTTAGAAAACGCAAATTAAAAATGCATATTTCGACTGAGATCTGCTTTTAAGAGACTTTTAACGGCGTTTTAGGTAATTAAAAAGATTTCTTTAAAGGTAAATCCTACAAGAATGGGAAACGGGAAACGGGATTCGGGAGACGGGAGACAGGAGACGGGAGACAGGAGACGGGAGACGGGAAGCGGAGATAGAGTCGTCACGGATTGTAAATCCGCGCCAACCATTTGATTCAAGATTCAAAATTTAAAATTCAAGATTTGAGAATCGGGATTAGTTAATTCGGGAAACGGGAAACGGGAGTCGGGAATCGTTAATTCGTTAATTCGGGAAACGGGAAACGGGTTCATGTTAATTTCTGAAAAAATATCTGAGGCCGATTTTCCCTTCCAGGATACCCGTTACTTCAAGGTCCGGACGGCTTTGGTACTGAAAATGACCAACCAGACCGAATTTTGGATAGATCCAGAAGATGCCGGTTAGACGTCCCAGCCATCCAAAATAAGTGGTGGTTTCCAAGGACTATCTTTGTTTTTTCCAGATATTGGACACACTGCCTCCAATCGCTGTTTCTATTCTATTATTTTTCAGAAAAAATAAGTCGGCTCCCAAAGCCAGTTTCTGGTAATTGGCCTCTTTAAATTTCCCGAAGAGTAAATAGAAGGCCAGTTCATTTTCAATTAATCCCACTTCAACGTCAAAATGGAGTCCCCGGTGATCTTCTTCAGTCCGTGGATTGTCGATAATACCAAAAGCTTTATTAGGATCTATGGCAATTCCTGTGTAGAATTGGCTATAGCAGTTTATGCTGCAAAAGAATAAAGCTATGACCCACCGGAACATTTGTCTTTTCTTAGATATCCAATTGAAGTTATCACTATTCGAAGATAAATCTTCAGAATTAGCACAAGCTTAACTTGCTGATAAACAACGATCTCAAAGAAATTTAAAGAAGTAATGCCCGTAAGCTCCGAATTCTGTTGCACAGGATCTCCTCTCCAAAAGCAAAGTTCTCATCTCTATTTATTAAAAAGTGAAATAATTCGTTTCTGTCCTCTTGTTCATATCACAATCAAAGCCATGTAGAGCGGCATTCCAAAAGTAATATTGAAAGGAAAAGTAACTGCCAGGGCCATGGGCAGGTAAAGACCGGGATTTGCTTTTGGCACTGCCATCTTCATTGCAGCCGGTACAGCGATATAGGAAGCACTGGCGGCCAGGATAGCCAGCATGAACCTGTCTCCAACATTTCCTGTTACGAGACCGCTGGCCCAGGCTACAATACATCCATTTATTACCGGTATGATTATAGCAAAAAGGGTAGTGAACCAGCCGCTTTTAATAAAGTCTGCCAGTTTTCTTCCGCTAATAATTCCCATATCCAGGAGAAAAATAGCCAGAAAACCCTTAAAGATGTCATTAGTAAAAGGGGCAATTCCCTGAGCCTGACTTTCACTTGCTACAAAACCTATAATTAAACTTCCCAGGATCATCAGCACACTTCCGTTAGAGAATGAATGGCCTATTAAACTGGACATTTTCGGTGAGGTATTGTCTTTCTTCCCGTATAATGAAATAAGTGCCACGCCAACAATGATTGCAGGAGCTTCCATTAAAGCCATTAATGCAACCATATGTCCACTGTAAGAAATTTGCTGAATTTCCAGAAAGGAAACGGCAGTGACAAAGGTTACAGCACTAATAGAGCCATATGCGGCGGCGATAGCTCCAGAGTTTTCAATGCTCAATTTTCTTCTAAGAAGATAGAAAGTATAAATTGGTATAATAAGGGCAGTAATAACCCCGAATAAAACGGTCCAAATGATTTCCATAGAGAAATGACTATGCGCCAATTCCCTGCCTCCATTAAATCCTATTGAAAATAAAAGGTAGAGAGATATAAACTTCGATGAACTTTTAGGAATCTCAAGATCACTTTTTAGGTGGACTACCAGAATACCCATTACAAAGAAAAGTAAGGCCGGGCTTGTCAAATTTTCTATTAAAAGATTTAAATTCATAAAATTTGGTGTTATAGGGGTTTAAGGTGCTGTTCTGGTTACTTTAATCTTTAGCAGCTCTTCGCAGTTTGTCGTTGATGGTTATTCCCAATCCTTTCTCAGGTAGCTGTTCAAAAACAATTATGTCCAAATTCTTTTGATCCAGCCGGTGCATTGCGGCATAGACATTCTTTGCAGCCACTTTCAGATCACCCGACTTTGACAATATTTCCTGGTGGTCTAATGGTAAATCTTCTAAAGGGTACTGAAAAAGGAGAGTGCCCACTTTCTTACCTTTTAAGGATTCCAATGTGGTTTTTATATTATTTGTAAAACAACTTTTAGTATTAGGAGAATAATGTCTGGATAACATTCCCGGTGCTTTAGGCCTTTGATTATCATGAATACTAAAACGAAGTTTGCCGGTGACTTTCTCAATTTCCTCTGCCGTTATAGCACCCTGCCTGAATATAACCGGGTTTTCAGCTTTGTCAAATCCCACTATGGTCGATTCGATTCCCCTTTGACATTCCCCTCCATCTAAAATCAGGTTAAGCTGATTCCCGAAGTATTTTAAAACATGATAAGGTTTTGTGGGACTAATGGATCCAAATGGATTTGCACTGGGCGCAGCTAAAGGAAAAGGTAGTTTTTTCAGAAGCTCTAAAGTCAACTTGTGGTCAGGAATTCTTACAGCTACAGTATCTAGTCCTGCAGTAACTATAGAAGGAATGATTTTCTTTTTCTTCAAAATCAGGGTCAATGGACCTGGCCAAAAAGTATTCGCTAACTTGTAAGCTACATCAGGAATACTCTTTGCTAATTTTTCCAGTTCGTTGACCGAGGCAATATGGACAATCAGAGGATTGTAAAGAGGTCTTTTCTTTAAATCGAAAATCTTTTTTACTGCAGCTTCACTTAATGCATTCCCCCCTAATCCATATACTGTTTCCGTGGGGATGGCTATAATTCCTCCATTTTTCAATTCGGAAATAGCCCTGTCAAAAATTTTACTCATCGAACTTTAAAGATCTCCCGTTGAACAGGAAAGGCTTACAGATGAATTAATAATTACCGTGGAACCTTCCCTTTCAGCATTCTCCAGGAAGGAAATAATTTGTTCCCTTGTCTCCCGTAGTTCGGCCAGCCTCACCCGTGAGCTCTTATCAGAGCTACCAATGCGAATTTCTGAACTGAAGTCTCTATTGTTATGAAACTGAATCTTGCTGCCAATCATGTTGAGCAAAATATCTCTTGCATCTGCAGGACTAAAGGTTCCGTCGATCAACTTTAAATTTTTCATGGTGTAGAAAATTTTTGGGTTTTCTGATTTGATTTTAGAATTAACACAGTCGATTTTTTTCTGGTGCAAATGTGAAACATTGTATATATAATGTGAAATTTATATTTTTGATAAAAAACATAAGAACTTCTTATGAACTACACCTTACATCAGCTGAAGATCTTTCTGGAGATTACCAGGACCCGAAGTATAACTAAGGCTTCTGCAGAACTACACCTCTCGCAACCGGCCGTCTCCATGCAGCTTAAGAACTTTCAGGAACAATTCGATTTCCCACTCACCGAAGTTATAGGCCGGAAAATTTATATTACTGACTTTGGAAAGGAGATAGCTATAGCGGCTGAAAACATCCTTAAAGAAACCGAAACAATAAGTGCAAAGAATGCTGCTTATAAGGGAGAACTTATCGGAAGGTTAACTGTTGCCGTTGTCTCTACCGGTAAATATGTAATGCCTCATTTTCTCTCCGGATTTATGCGGGATCATCCCTCCGTAACTTTATCTTTAGATGTCACAAATAAGGCTGCGGTTATAGAAAATCTGGAAAAGAATGAGATTGACTTTGCTCTGGTTTCTGTTCTTCCTGAACATTTAAAGATCGAAAGCATTCAACTTATGGAGAACAAGTTATTTCTTGTAGGTGGAAGGGAACAGACTTTAGAAAACAGACATCACAGTAGAGATATTTTAAAGGAGATTCCATTGATATATCGGGAAGCAGGATCTGGTACGAGGCATGTCATGGAAAGTTTTATGAAGCAGTACAACCTTCCTGTATTAAAGAAAATGGAGTTGACCTCAAATGAGGCAGTTAAACAGGCTGTAATAGCAGGCTTAGGTTATTCAATTATGCCGATAATAGGGATCAAGAATGAACTGAAAAACGGTGATCTGGAAATTATTCCCGTAGGAGGCTTTCCTATAAGATCAAACTGGCAAATAATATGGATGAAAGGAAAAAAGTTTTCACCTGCGGCTGCCTCCTATTTGGAATACTTAAAAAAAGAACGCTTAAAAATAATTAAAGACAAGTTCGACTGGTATGACCAATATTAATAATCAAGCTTTTTAATGAGATTGGTAAAAAAATAATTAATAGCAAATATAAGTTATCCTTATAATTTTGAATTTACTTCATCCCTCTGCATGTAGAAAAATTCAAGCAAATAGATACCTGTAAAGTGAGGAGCCTGTAACCAGGAAGCAACAACAGTCCTGCAATGTTTCGGGTGCGGGTTCCGAACCTGGTTCTTCAGGGCAACGGCTGCAGAATTGATTTTGTAAGGCGTGAAAGGTTCCGGCATCCTCAATAATTCAGACTTAAAATAAATACCCGGAATCAATCCAAAAAAGAACCGGCTCAAAGAAGTCCTGAGCCGGTTGTAATCTCTGAGTTATAATTTTACTATTCCAGCCACTCTACAGCCCCGGTATCAACATTATAATAGGCTCCTATTATATTGATTTCACCATTTTCTGCCATTTCAGCAATTATTGGACTATCAGTCTTGATCTTGCCGATTGTATGTTTTACGTTATTTTTAATAACTGCATTAACATATTCTTCGTTCTTAACTGTTCTTTGATCTTCAGCAAAGTTATTTGTCATTTCGATAGCGGGATCAATATGTGCAAGCATTGCAGTAATATTGCCCAGTTCCACGTTATCAATAGCCGATTTTACGGCGCCACAACTTTCATGGCCCATTACCACAATGACCTTTGATCCTGCAACCTTGGTGGCAAATTCCATACTTCCCAACATTTCTTCATCTGCAAAGTTCCCTGCGATACGACCCACAAAAAGATCTCCCAGTCCCTGGTCAAAAATCTCTTCAACAGGTACTCTACTGTCAATACAAGACAGTATCATGGCTTTTGGATACTGTGCGCCGGCAGTGGCCCCTATCCTCGCCTGGCGATTTCTCGGAGTAAGGCTGTCTTTGATAAATCTTTCATTACCTCCTTTAAATTCGGCGACAACATCTGCAGGCATCAATGCATCACGCTCCTGTTGGGTCAAAGTGACATCAGCATTCCTATCTGCCCCTTGATTTGTCATTTCAGTGTCTCCTGTAGTATCACCGGTTGCATTCCTGTCTTTATCTTCCCCACATGACATCATGAGTAAGGAAACACCTAAAATCATGCTTAAAAAATTGAAATTTTTCATTTTGCTCATTTTTAAATTTTAATAGATAGTATGTTAGTTTTTTATCTTTTGATCCAGGGCTTCTTCTTTTGATTTTAAAAAACTCCTGTAATTTTCTTCATTACTGAAATATGCTACTTCTCCCCTTTCACCTGCGAGAACAATAAAGGCAGTAGCCTTATCCACTTCCTGAGATGTGAGGGGATCAATGGCAACGCGTATATCTTCGTCTTTTGGAATGCGCTCTACACACATTTCACAGCAACCGTAATACATTTTCCCCTGGAAAGGAACCTCCAGCTGCAACCTCCCCATGTAGGCATTATTCACCATGCAAACCTCATCATTCGGCACTTGTTCCCATACTTCATAATTTTCCCCGGTAGTGGCTGACTCAAATATTTTAAGGCTTTGCTGCTCTGTTGTTACATTAGCAATTGCTGTCTCAGGGCCTTCCGCTGTTTTTTTTTCAACTCTCTCATCACAGGCCGTAATGAGCGCGAAAGCAAACAGGAATATTAATTTTTTCATCATTTTCAACAATTTTCTTCCGTCTACCGGTTAATTAGGAATAGCCCTATGGATTATGACTCCGCAAAATTAAGTGAACAGAGATAATAGAGATAACTGTAAAAACTTATGGGAATGATAAAGAAAATTGAGGATGAAAGGATTCAGGATTCAGGATTTAAGATTCAAGATCATTGTTGTCGGGTAAAAGAATCTGGACCGCTCCGCTTCTAGAGTCTAGAGCCAAGACTTCTATATAAAACTCAGAAAGACAATACTGTGAAAAACTATTTTCTATGGTAGAATTAATGAAATTTAATAAAAAGGAAAACCACCCCCTCAAACCGATGGAGAAGATCTATGACCAGCATTAGCAAGGGTTTTCATTAATTAATTTTTTTTTTTTAATCGGACAACAATGATTTAAGATTCAGGATTCAGGATTCAATATTGTTCAAGAATACCGGGAAATTAATACAGGTTGGAATTTGGTGCTTGTAATCATTGTTGTCCGGTAAAAGAGTCTGGACCGCTCCGCTTCTAGAGTCTAGAGCCAGGATTTTTATGGAAAACCCTGAATGACAATACTGTAAAAAATCATATTCTTTGATAAATTAATATAGAATTTTATAAAAAGGGAAACCACCCCTTCCAATTGTTGGAGAAGGTCTTTGACAAGCATTGGTAAGGGTTTTCATAAAATCATTCTTTTTAATCGGAAAACAAGGATTCAAGATTCAGGAATATTCAGATTAGCACAAAATGCCCCATAAGGATGGGAATGAGGATGTGGAATTGGAATTTGGTGCTTGTAATTTGGAATTTCCTTCCACACCGCCTGTCGGCGTTGTGTTTTTTTGTTTTACTCCGAAGCTTTGGGTAAGCTCAGCCGGAACCAGGATTAAAGTTCCTTTGGGGCCCCGCCTGAAAATACAAAGTCCACACCGCCTGTCGGCGTTGTGTTTTTTTGTTTTACTCCAAAGCTTCGGGTTAGCTCAGCCGGAACCAGGATTAAAGTTCCTTTGAGGCCCCGCCTGAAAATACAAAATCCACACCGCCTGGCGGCGCTGTGTTTTTTTGTTTTCCTCCAAAGCTTTGAGCAAGCTCAGCTTTTCCGTAAAACAAAAAAATCCGCAGCTTTCGCTGCGGATTTTGTGCTTTAAGTGACCTCGACAGGACTACTTTTTAATTATACGCACTTTAGCTCTCTTAATATTTTATTCAATTAAACCTCAATATATAAAGGGATTTAAGGGGTGTCAATGGAGATTCTGTTAATAAAAGTTTAAGCAGGTTTAAGTTAAATTCAAAAAAGGGCGGTACATTGGGCGGTACAAATAACTTATAATGGGATCTGTAAAAGTAAAACTTCGCGAGGGGAAAGGAACTGTTCAGAATATCTACATTCATTTCAATTATGGCCGCAAAAAACAGTACCGATATGCAACTGGATTGAGTATCAAGAAGGCTGCACATTGGGATGAACAAAATAATGCAGTAAAGAACGTATTAGCGGAACCCGATAGCAGTAATATTAATGCAGACCTGGCTGAGCTTCTGACTTTTTCCCGTCAGCTGCTTAGGGATTTAGAGAAAGAAGATTCCCCTATTGATAACAGGATCCTTAAGCAGCGGATCAATCAATGGCAGAACAAAAGCGGAGATAACAGAGAGGCAGTTTACTTGTCAGACCATTATAAGTGGTTTAATGAATACTACAAGAGCAAACCGCGACCAAGCACTGGGAAACCTCTTGCAAAAAGTACTCTAAAGCCCTACAATAATACCCTACGAATTCTTGAAGATTATGAGGAACATATAGGTGGTAAATTGGCTTTTCAGCACATCACCCTCTCTTTTCATTCCGAATTCATCCAATGGCTACAGGACAAAGGATTTACCGACAATTACATTGGAACCCAAATAAAGAACATTAAGACGGTCATGCATGATGCTTTTGAAAGAGGGCTTCACAAAAGCCTGGACTATCAAAAATCAGCCTTTACCAAACCCAAAGAGGAGGTGAACCACATTTACCTCACAATGGATGAAATAAAAAGCATCAAGGAAATTAATTACTCAAAGCGCCCACATTTAGATATTGCCCGAGATCTTTTTGTCATAGCTGCAGTAACTGGTTTAAGAGTATCTGATTACAAAAGCCTATCAACTTCAAACATTAAAGCCTTTAGAGGCATCAGCTATTTGGAAATTAAAACACAGAAGACAGGTAAAATAGTGCACATCCCACTTCATCCATTTATAAAAGACATTCTGAAAAAGAGGGACGGGCAGTTCCCTGAAATGATTCCGGAGCAAAAGATCAATGAGGCCCTAAAGAGCATTGGGAAAAAAGCCAAACTCAATGAGGAAATTATTATTGAACGTACTGAAGGTGGAATCCGCACCAAAACTGCATTTAAAAAACATCAACTCTTAACCAATCACACCGCCAGACGAAGCTTTTGTACCAATGCCTATAAAGCTGATATGCCTATCATCGACATCATGGCTATTAGCGGGCATTCTTCTGAAAAGGTCTTTTATAACTACATTAAAGCTTCACCCATGGAAAGACTAGAGAAAATATCTGGACATGTCTTTTTTAATTAATCAGAATTCACCAGACCTCTTATCGCTCATTTCATGAAGCTGAATATCTTCCAGGATCAAATATTCGTGGTCTGCACTCACGCGCGCAAATACCCCATTCCTCTAAATCTATGTATGGATTGCCGTCTGCATAGACGTTACCTTTTGCTTCATTCTAGAGAACTTGTTCATCCATTGCTCCCAAAACTGACGGGATATCTCCTGCAGCAAAGGATTTATAGAGGCCGTCAATAACACTTCTTTTGTTGGTAGTTTCAGTCTACATAGAGACTCTCAGATTAGCCCCATTCTTTCCTGAGAGTTTGTTAAAGGTTTTGGTTGGTGCTTTTAATAATACTTCACCAAAATGAATTTTTCTATTTAAAACCTGATCAAGATCATGTTCCTTACAAAACATCTTTTGCATTTTTTGAATATTGATTTCTAGGTTTTTATGAAATAAAATGACTTCAATGGAAAAAATTCTTAGGCTTATTGAGGAGGAGGATTCTATTTCTATTTTAGCGGAGAACTCGTTTAATGAAGCCCTGAATCTGCTTTTCAAATATGGCTTGTAGACATAAACGACGAAGGGTAGTGATTACACCTGAGGGCAAGAAAGCTCAAAACCTTGGATTGAATCAGGTTATAAATGAACTGAAAATCAATGAATAAGATAATACTCTATGGCAGTTACGAAATAAGAAATAAAACCACTACATAAATGCTTTAGACTATTTTTCTTTTTTCACCAAATCTTTCCAATTGAATTTAATTTTTTTATGTGATGATAAAATTAAAAGATCCTTTATCCACTAAAGATCGTTGGTGCTATCTGCTATTGCTGGTATTACCAATAATTTTTCTGATTTGATTAAATCACACTTCTCTGATTAAATTCCCCTACAACTTTTCAGGGATCCAACCCTTGCTACGGCAGGGGTTTTTTATATTACTTTAGAGGCAAAAGGATAATTTTGAAAAAGGTATGGATTAAGCTAATTGACCTAATTTCTTAGTATTTCAGCACACTCATTTTACAATTTAAATTAGAAGAACCTCTCAAAAGCATTTATGAGAAACCATTTATGACATGTTACAACCTTAAATCTAAACATCTCACAACTTCTTAGAGTTTAATTAATTCTATTTCTAACGCAATCTCTTGTAAATAAGAAAGCTTCATAGGTTTTGAAAGAAATCTTTGAACGCAGGTAAATTTTTCTGCCTGAGAAGAAAAATCTTCAATTGATGAGGTTAGCATGTAAATCTTATACTGCTCCTGAACTTCCCTGGGTAACTTCTCGAATTCTCCCAAAAATTCAAAACCCGACATTGTCGGCATATTAACATCCAGGAATAAAACAGTGATTCCTGCTCTAAGTCCTTTTCCAAGGATATATTCTAACGCTTCTTCAGGTCTCGTAAAAAGATTCCTCTGCGCTCCACTATTAAAACGCTGAATGGTAAAATCACAGATAAGATTGCTGGTTTTGTCATCATCAACCACCAAATAGTGATACAGTTGCTCCATTTTTTTCATGTATTGGTATGACAGTTTCCTTTAATAAAATTGTGAATAATGTACCTTCGTTAACATTGCTGTCTACGGTTATTTTTCCACCCAACATTTCCACCTGAGTTTTAACCATAAACAATCCCATACCCTTTCCTTCTATATGATGGTGAAATCTCTTATAAAGGTTAAATATTTGATCCCGTTTATTTGTCAGGTCCATTCCAAGACCGTTATCTTTAAAGAAAATCAAAATGAACTCTCCTTTTCTTTCCATCCTTATTTCTAATTCAGGAGGGATTCCTGGCCTTCTGTATTTAATGCTATTGACGATTAGATTATAAAAAATACTATAGAGGTAACTCTTAACTGAAGCCACTTCTTTAATATTTTCGAATCTGTAACTAATTTGTGCTTTTTCCTCATTTATTAAGGGTTGAATACTCAATTTTATCTCTTCTACTAATGCTCCTAGATTTATTTTCTCCTTCTTAGCTTTTACATCTACTTTCGCCTGCAGGATACTGTTAAGGTCTGTTATCACAGCGTCCAATCTTTCAACATTCGAAAACATTTCGGAAAAGAACTGTTCCTTTACCTCATGAGGGTATTCAGAATTTTGTAACAGATCAGCAAGTCCAAGTATGTTAGCAACAGGAGATCTCAGGTTATGAGAAACAATGTAAGAGAATTGTTCCAAACCTTTATTAGCCGTCACCAATTCCCTGGTGTGAGCTCTAGAGACTTGTTTAATTCCCTTAATTTCACATCTGCATTTTTCCGTTCGGTAACATCCTTAAAAAAGACTGAAAGACCTTTATTGGAAGGATAGACAGTTTCTTCATACCAGGCAGATGTTCTTTCAAAAAAAGCTTCAAAATGCCTTTTCCTCTTATCTTGCATGGTATCCTCATAATTTCGTTGAAAAGGAGTACCTATGGCATCTGGAAAAACCTCCCATAAGTTCTTTTTTATGATAGCCGTCTTCGGACAATTAAGAAGATCTGCTGCATGTTCATTCCAGTAGGTTACTATCCAATTTTCATCGACTGCGAAGAAAGCATCACCAATACTCTCCAGTAAAGTTTCTTTTTCCCGAACTGCATTTAGTACTTCAAATTCTGCTCGCTTTATTTTATCAATATCTTGAAAACTTCCGCTTACTTTAACACATTTGCCTTGCTCTACTTCGGGTTGTCCCATAGCTCGTACCCATATTTCCTTTCCACTAGCTGTAACTATTTCAAGCTCTTCGTCAAAAGGAACTTTCTTCTCAATAGATTTCCGTAAAACTTTTTTTATTCTCTCCCTACTCTCCCGTTTATAAAAATAAATTGCAGTATTCAATTCGGGTATAAAATCTTTTTCAACTCCATGAATTTCTCTTGTCATGGGCGACCAGTAGAGCTCTCTATTAGTGACATCCATTTCAAAACTCCCTATCCTTGACAATGTATTTGCTTTTTCAAGAAGATCTTCCAGTAAAAAAGCCTTTCTCTCAATGGGAAAAGCTTCAGTTTTGGACTTCTCCTAAAGGAATATGAGTATAGAATCTTATATAGCCAATAGGGCGGGATTTTCTGTTGCTGGTTTAGTACAAATACAAAATATACAATATGAAAGAAATTACACCTACTAGGAATAGTATGATAAAAACCCTTCTACAGATTTCTAAAAATTTTACTCTACTGTAAGTATTACGAGCAGAGATTTTATCCCATTTCTTCTTCATGGCGGGATTTTAACTCTTCTAATGCCAGAACGTTAAACCTTATATCAGCTACCACAACTTTCTGAAAATAAACTCACTCAATGAACTCACTCATGGTTCTGTACCTGCACGTTAAAAATAAGCAGTAAGGATGAAAAATACAAGCAATCCTGATAATGATCACATGGAAAAATTTGGCTCTTCAGAGGAGAAGGATATTCAGAACTCAACAGCAGATCAAACAGTTACGTCTCGATAGGAGGAACTGCTTGATAAATACACAAACTTCACCTCCTTAGAATAAGAAGCACCCTTTAAGAGTGCTTTCTTTTACTTATTTCAAATCTTCAATTTCGAAGTTAATTTTTCCATTTCTAGATTTACTTTTTCTTGAAGAATCTGACCATAATGAGGTTAAGTAATACCAATACGGGAATGCCCGAACAACTTGCTTACAACCTGCATTGGTACATCATTTAGAAGGAGTACAATGGTGGCAAAGGTTTTTAATATGGTGAGTAAGATTGATTTTTAAAAATAAAAACTGTCATAGTTAGTTAATATTAAATTAATAGTTGGATTAGTTCGGTTATTCTTTGGTAACTTAAATAGCATCAGATTAAAAGTCAGGAATATGAGACATGCCGTTTGCTATGTAAGCAATGCTGATAAGCAGTTGACTACTTCAGAAATAAATGAGCTTTTAAAGTTTTCCGAAGAGAATAACAACCAGAAGGATATAAAAGGAATCCTGCTATATTCTGAAGGAAATTTTTTTCAAGTAATAGAAGGAGAAAAAGAAAAAATAATTAGTCTATGGAACAAAATTCAGAATGATCCGCGTCATTATGGCATTATTACAGTAATAGATCGAGACATACAAAAAGGCTCATATGATCATTACAGAGCAACAGTAATCCCTGAGGGACAAAAATACAATCCAGGATTACCTCCAGAATATTTGGAACCATTAAAGGGAATTAGCCCAGATGTTCAAGGGGTAATAAAAGGAATGTTGAGGAATTTCATAGCTACAAGAGTATAAAATTTTAAGATACCTTTAACTATTTTGGGGCACCCTATGGGGCACCAGAAAGGCAAGAAAAACGTTTCGGATTTAGCACTTAATTATAAATTGATTAAAAGAAATGAAACAAAGCAGTAAAACCGAAAACATCAAAAAAAATTCCCGGGTAGTTGTAATAGGGACATCTGCAGGGGGACTCAAGGCATTAAAAGAACTAGTTAGCCAAATGCCCAAAGACTTTCCCATTCCGGTATTAGTGGTTAGGCATGTTTCTCCTGATGCCACGGGCAATGTAATATTAGACGAACTTAATAAGCTAAATACCTTAAAATGTCAACATGCAAAGGACGGAAACAATTTAAAGCCCGGATATTTATACCTGGCACCATCAGATCAGCACTTGTTGATTGGTGAAGGGCTCAAAATGTTGGTTACGAAAGGAGCCCACGAAAACCGGTCGCGTCCTGCTATTGATCCGTTATTTCGATCAGCTGCCGTAGCCTTTGGATCTGGGGTTATCGGTATTTTGCTCACTGGTTATCTTGATGATGGAACAGCAGGAATGAAGGCTATTAAAAGTTGTGGAGGAATTTGTATTGTTCAGGATCCTGATGAGGCTGAATATCCCGATATGCCACGAAATGCCTTGAATAACGTGAAAGTGGATCATTGCCTGCCTGTTTCAGAAATGGGTGCCCTCCTCCTCAAGATTGCTCAGCAAAAATTAAAAAAAAGTAAAGCTGTTCCCGACGATGTATTAACAGAAGCTAAGATAGCTGAACGGGTGCTGAGCGATCTGTCTTCAGTAAATGAACTGGGTGATCAGGTTCCATTTAACTGTCCGGGTTGTGGTGGTGTATTATGGCAGGTAGGGAAAGATACAGATCTACGGTTTCGGTGCCACGTGGGACATTCATATACAGCAGCTTACCTTTTGGCTGACCAAACAAACAAGATCGAAGAAACGATGTGGACTGCCCTGCGGATGTTTGAGGAGCGTAAAAACCTGCTAACAACAATGGCACAAGGAGAAAAAGGCGTTGGTTCTCAAGCAGCTCTTGAAAGGGCCAAAATGTCACAGGTCCATATTGACAGAATAAGAGCAATTTTGAAAACAACAGGGAAGGAAGGCGGGGATGATACGCCTACCTGAACTAATACTTAAACTTTTATTTCTTCCAAAAGCTCCTGCACCTTGTCCTGAAAGATTTTCATTTCAAAAGGTTTGTAAATAAAATCTGTTGCTCCCGCTTTTAAACAAATTTTCCTTGCATCGTGGAGAGCCGACATCATAAGGACAGGTATGTTCGCAGTAGCTTTTGTATTGCGAATCTTTTTACAAACATCTGTGCCGTCGACACCATAGATGAGTTTATCTAAAAGAACGAGATCTACATCATTCTCAATGATATCCTGTATTGTATTCTCAGGCCTTCTGGACAGGATGATATCATATCCTTTGAATTCCAAAATGTCCTGTATCATAAGTCCTAAGTTATGATCATCTTCAACTATTAAAATTTTTGCCATCATAATTTCTGTTTGGTGCTTAAACGTCTTATCGAAAATTCATTGGTGATGTTGGGGTGTCCAAATGCTGTGAATGCTGTGAATGCTGTGAATGCTGTGTAAATAAATAAAATTATGGTAACTACTTTGTAGATCGGGATTTCTTATATTTTATCCAGAGGAAGTGAAAAAGTAAATACTGAACCTTCTCCCTTCTCACTTTTAACCTTGAGATTTCCATTGTGGCGAATCATAATTTCCTTAGCTAAATATAAACCAATACCTAAACCGGAATAGGTTTGTTCATCTTTCCCTGTAACTCTAAAAAATCTTTTAAAAATGTTTTTCTGATCTACCCGATCGATTCCTATCCCTTGATCTTTTACACTAACACAGGCTTTATCTTTTCCTTCCTGAAATACTTTAACTTCAATATTTTTATTATTTGGGGAATATTTAATTGCGTTAGTGATCAAATTGATTAGGACCTGGCTGATTCTATCCCTATCCCCATTAACCATGAGTTGGTCTTTGTGATCTATTTTGATTTTTGCTGAGGAACTGGAATATTGAACATCCTGTACACTTTCTTCCACCATTTGGTTTAAGCTGAAGCTTTCCTTCTGTAATGAAAGTTTACTTTCCTGAACCCTCGAGAGGTCCAGCATCTCAGATATCAACCTGGTTAATCTTGTGACCTGACTGTCGATGCGTTCCAGAGAAGGAATAATAGGAATAGATCCCGGCAGGACCTCTTTGGATTCCCTGAGCCTTTCCAGCAGGAATTGTGTATAACCCTTGATAGAGGTTATAGGAGTTTTAAGTTCATGACTTGCCAGTTTAAGGAAACTTTCCTTACGTTCTTCTTCCTCCTTTATCTTATGAATTTGAGTAAGCGCACCAATCCACATTTTAATTTTTCCATCCTCGTCTTTAACCGGTACAGCCCGACTTAAATGCCATTTATAAATATCATTTTTGTCCCGCAAACGAATTTCCTTTTCAAAAGCATTTCCAGATGCGATACATTGTTTCCATTTCCTGCGCGTAGTAGTTATTTCCTCCGGGTGCATGAATTGTTCCCAGCCTTTTGCTATTAATAACTCCTGGTTCAATCCTGTAAAATCCAACCAGCTTTTATTGAAATAATATATTTCCCCCGAGGTATCTGTACAGATGATTTTTTCGGGAGTAAGATCTGCCATTTGATGAAAGCGACTTTCACTTTCCTTGATGGTTTTATTTAACTCTGCCTGGGCAGTAACCTCGTTTGCGAGAATAGCCACACCTTCAATACCCCCTTTGGAATTACGCTGAGCCTGATATCCAAAGTTGTAATAAAGCAGCTCCTGTTTTCCATTGCGTATAATCTTTACAGGCGTTTCATGGACATATTGGGGTTCCCCGGTTTTATACACTTCCCTTAAGATCTTTCCAAGGCCTTGGTCTACCAGTTCCGGAACCGCTTCTAAGTAAGAGGCTCCTATTATATCCTCACCTTTCCCAAATTGATTAAGGAAAGGCTCATTGGCAATGGATATTCTGAATTCAGGTCCGTTTAGAATAGCAATTAATGATGGTGAGGAATATATCATTTCTTTATATTGATGCTGAGTGTCTTCTAATTTCCTTGCCATCACCTTACGTTCAGTGATATCTTCTATTGATAGAAGGATTAAATTATTCTTTAAGTTATTATCCCCTATCTCCATAGCGTTCAAGATCATTGAACGCTCCCCGATTCTTTTAAAATTATGAACGACCTCAAAATTTTCGACAACCTTGTCTTTGGGTAAGATCGATTCCAACAATTCCCGCACCTTGGGAATATCCCACAGATTGTTGTTAAGCTCATACAACCTTTTACCTTCTGTATATCCAGATTTATCACAATAGGCTTCATGAAAAGCTTTATTGGAAGTAATCACTTCCAGTTCCCCATTTAAAACAATTAAAGGTTGACGGGTAGTATTTATAATCGCACGTGCAAAATTCCTTTCTTCGGTAAGCTGAAAATTGAGTGTGCCTAGTTCCTGATTGGTTACCGTTAATTCTTCATTGGTGCTCTGCAATTCTTCTTTACTGGTTTCGAGCTCTTCATTAAGGCTTTGCAATTCCTCGCTCCCACTCATAAATTCTTCATTCGCGCTTTGCAATTCCTCATTAACAGCTTCCTGCTCCTGTGTAATGCCGAGCATATCTTCCCGGCTTTGTGCCAGCTCATTTTCCAGCTCCTTTATACGCAAATCCTTTTCATCTATTTTGGAAGAACCTTGCACTTTATCCGGTTTTTTTAGGGTGTCAACTGAAGGCTGAAGAACTATTAAGTAATGGGGGTCGACCAGTTTGGGCAAAACCATGGCTTCTACCGTGATTGGTTGCCGGTCTCCATTTTGATGAGTGAAAATATGATTCTTCTTTAAAGGCTTTCCATCTTTTTTTACTTTGTGAATTATATTTCGCAATTCAAAAGCTAACCCGGGCTTTGCCATTTTCATCAGATTATGACTGGGTGAACCACTTTGCTGCTCCAGATAATTAGAAGTGCCGCCTCTAAAAAGCACAATATCCATTGCTTCATTTATAACTACGCTGGCTGGAGTATATTTTTTTAAAAGAATCTCATCTGCAGTCCCTTGAAAATCAGTTCGTTTAACAGGAGTAGGTTTATTTACTTTGAACTCCTGTTTTTTTGCGTTATTTCTGATTCCGGTGGGAATATTAAAGGATTCAGGAATATTATTTTTTTTGAAAAGTTTCACTTTTTTATCGATGTCTGTAAAATATCCTGGTACACTTCCCACATTTTCAGATTTCCCTAATAAGAGGTAGCCATCCTGCTTAAGAGAATAATGAAAAGTGGTTAGAGCTTTTTTCTGAAGGTAAGGTTGTAAATAAATAAGAACGTTGCGACAGCTAATCAAGTCCATATTTCCAAAAGGAGGATCTTTCAGGAAATTTTGTATTGCAAAGACGCAACTTTCCCGTATCTCTTTTTTTATTTGATAGCCCTCGTCATATTTAATGAAGTATTCCTGTAAACGTTCGGGACTAATATTTTCAACATCTTTCTCTTTATAAATTCCCTTTCGGGCAAATGAAATTGCTGGTTCGCTAATATCTGAAGCAAAAACTTGCACATCACTGGTAAATCCATTTAAATTGTTGATCTTTTTAGGATTGTGGGACCTGTGCTTCCTCAACTGTTCATGAATACAAATTGCTAAAGAATAGGCTTCTTGCCCGGTGCTGCAGCCTGCAATCCATACCCTGATAGGTTCACTCTCCTTTTTTTTCTCAATTAAAAGCGGCAAAATGGACTGGCACAAATTTTCAAAAACATGGGTATCTCTAAAAAAGCTGGTGACGGGAATTAGTAAATCCTGATACAACAAATCAATTTCCTTGGAGTTTTCCAGTAAAAATTTATGATAGGCCTCGGGGCTTTTATACTTTTTAATGACCATTCTCCGCAGAATTCTTCGCTTAATGGTATTTTCTTTATAATAGGTGAAATCAGTATTGCGACGCAACCGAATTAAGGAAAGGATCTGCTGAAAAGTTCCATCTTTTTCATCACTAAAACCCTGTTGTCCCTGAATTTTAGGATTTTTATTCTTAATTAGATCTAATATTTTTTTTGGGATTTCGGAGGGGGGTAGAATAAAATCTACAGCTCCCGCATTAATTGCACTGTTTGGCATTTGCGGCCATTCTGCAGAACTTTCATCCTGGGCAAATGTAATCCCGCCCTTACTCTTAATATCCTTGAGACCCTGGGTGCCGTCACTGGCGGTGCCCGAAAGGACAACGCCCAGACTGTGTGACCCATGAATAACAGCAAGAGAATTAAAAAAAAGATCTATGGGAAGATTTTTTTTATTTTTTTCAGGTGCCGGTCGTTGGCTCAACATTAATACCCCGTCACTTGCTAGAAGCATCTTGTTGCTGGGGATAATATAAATATGATCTGGCCTTACTTTTATGTCATCTGTGATCTCAAGCACGGGTAAGGGGGTAGATTTCTGTAAAATTTCAGAAAGCATACTTTCATGACTGGGATCTAAATGTTGCACCAACACATAGGCCATTCCGGAATTTTCTGGAATTCCACCCACAAATTCTTTAAAAGCAGAAAGGCCGCCGGCTGAAGCCCCAACCCCTACCACCGGGAACTTGTTTTCGGAGAGTTCCAGGATCGGATTATTATGGGGGGAGTTTTTAGGCATAGGCTAATTTTAAATATTTGAAAGGTACAGCTAATACAGCAGAAGTTTAAGAAGGAAACGTTAATAAGAATTAGGTGAAGAGTAATAAATTACCAATCTAAAAGGTTGAATTGCACTATATAATTGTAGATATTTTGTAACCATTCATTGTATTTAAAAATTTAATCTGAGTGATGTTTTTTATTCTATGCCTATTGTGCTGATAGGTTTAAATCAAAATATAATAGTGAAAAGGAATGAGCTTCGGTATCACATGTTTTTATCTAATATTTATGTGGTTAAGCATGAACCAGGTTTAGAAAAAACAAACGAGGGAAAGCGAGGGAAGTCGCGTAGGTAAAGGGGAATTTCACCCCTAAACCTCTCACAGAACCGTAAATCTCTCAATTCATGCGGCTCCAATGTAAAATCTTTATTTGAATTGGATAAATCCCTCTCAAGGTCATCTATTGTGGTTATAAGAGTATCGTCGTCAGAGAATTTGAACCATATAGAATCCTCGGGTATTTTGTTATCAAGAGTTTGCTCATATTGTTTTTCTACCACGCGAAGTTTTTGGATAAATTCATCCAGATCTAAAATGTTCTGAAGGTAATCATTAAATAAAATACTAACCCTGTGACTATATTGGTTTAAATGTGCCATGAAAATTAAACTATAGGTGAAGACTAAAATAAATCTTCACCCGGACTATGATGCTGTCAGATCAAGAGAATTTGAGCAATACAAAGATCAACCGTGGATCACCATCTGGTCCCGGTGGAAAATTTTAGAAGAAATAGTGACTTTTAATTCCTTCCGGACGGCGTGTTGTTTAGTTGAAGCTCCTTTTGGCACTGTGATCATCTACGGAACTATCATCCCTTACCACATGGCTGGTGTAAGCGGCAACCGCTATCCTGACAAAGGAAAAAAGGTGTGGCAACTGCATTTAGAAGATATAATTGACCAGTCCTCAAACTGGCAAAACATCATGGATAATTACCCAGATGTTCCATTTTTTGTGGCTGGCCTTTTTAATCAGACGAGAGATGGCCTTAAATACGGTTACGGCACGAACCAGGGACGAAAGCTATTAACTCAAAAATTAGCTGATAATAGCTTGTCTTGTGTAACAGAAAACGACTTTCATGATTTGGGTTTTCTAAAGCCGGATCACAATGGCAAAAAACGAAGAAATATAGACCATATCTTTATTTCCAATAATTTTTGTGCTTCAATAGAAATTCAGGCTGGAGCCTGGGATCATTTTTCAAAAGAAGGATTTATGTATTCTGACCACAATGGAACCTACATCGAAATGATTAGATGAATTTTTTGCAATTTGATCTGATGTATTTCATAGTATGCCCCATGAACGGACCCAAAACTATATTCATCCCACTTTATTAATTTATATTTGTCCCATTCCTTCCCTACAGGATCTAATCCAAACCTGAAAAACCCGGAAAACTAATTAGAAATTTTTGTTTTACCGTTGGATCAAAACCGATTGGGTTAAATAGTTGATTTAAAACTATTTACTAATTTCGCCAATGGTCATGTAACGGTGTCCAACGGTAAATCTAACGGTAAGCCAACGGTCGAGCTAACGGTCGAGCTAATGGTTTTCAACGGTACCGTTAAACACCGTTAAACGGTCGAATTATTATTCTTAAATAAATCTTAACTTTATTGCCCTTAATCAGTCTTAACTACACTCCTTAAAATACCACCTACCCCTAAAATGGTAAAAGCAGATCTCAATTTTAAAACTTGAACTCCGGAATGCGGCAGAAGAATTATACTGCCCGGTATCCGCGAATACTATAAAACTGGTTTAAATAACGACATAATAAAATAATGACAAGTACAAATCAAAGAGCAGAATTACAAGCAAAAATATGGAGAATAGCCAACGATGTTCGTGGCTCGGTGGATGGATGGGATTTTAAACAATTTGTTTTAGGAACACTTTTCTACCGCTTTATCAGTGAAAACTTTTCAAATTATATAGAAGCCGGCGATGAGAGAGTGAATTATGCAACATTATCAGATGATGTCATAACCCCCGAAATAAAGGATGATGCCATTAAAACTAAGGGGTATTTTATATATCCAAGTCAGCTTTTCGCGAACGTTGCCAAAACAGCCAACACCAATTCCAATCTAAACACCGATTTAAAATCCATTTTTGACGCTATTGAAAGCTCTGCGAATGGGTATCCGTCCGAATCAGATATAAAAGGATTGTTTGCCGATTTTGACACCACCAGTTCCCGACTGGGGAATACCGTTGAAAACAAGAACAGTCGTCTGGCAGCAGTGCTAAAAGGCGTGGAAGCGTTGAACTTTGGGAGATTTGAAGAAAACCAGATCGACCTTTTTGGCGATGCCTATGAATTCCTGATTTCCAATTATGCTGCCAATGCCGGAAAATCGGGAGGTGAGTTTTTCACCCCTCAGCACGTATCTAAACTTATTGCACAATTGGCCATGCACGGGCAGACAACCGTAAACAAAATTTACGACCCTGCAGCAGGCTCAGGCTCTTTGCTCTTACAAGCTAAAAAGCATTTTGACAACCATATTATTGAGGAAGGTTTCTTTGGACAGGAGGTGAACCACACCACATATAACTTGGCTCGTATGAATATGTTTTTACATAACATCAATTACGACAAGTTTCATTTAGTATTAGGAGACACACTTAAAGACCCACAGTTAGCGGATGAAAAACCCTTTGATGCCATAGTATCAAACCCTCCCTATTCGGTAAAGTGGATCGGTGATGATGACCCAACCATGATCAATGATGACCGTTTTGCTCCTGCCGGTGTGCTTGCTCCTAAATCAAAAGCCGATTTTGCTTTTGTACTACATTCACTGCATTACCTATCTAGTAAAGGTAGAGCAGCCATCGTATGTTTTCCTGGTATCTTCTATCGTGGCGGTGCCGAACAGAAAATTAGAAAGTATTTGGTAGATAATAACTATGTAGAGACCATTATTTCCTTAGCTCCAAATTTATTTTATGGTACATCAATAGCGGTTAATATTCTAGTGCTATCAAAACATAAAATTGGCACCAAAACACAGTTTATTGATGTGAATAGTGAAGATTTCTTCAAGAAAGTCACGAATAACAATGTGCTTACAGATAAACACATTGAAAGTATTATTAAAATGTTCGATAGCAAACAGGATATTGAGCATGTAGTAAAATCTATAGACAACAACAAAATTGCCGCAAACGATTATAATCTCTCTGTAAGCTCCTATGTTGCCCCAAAGGATAATCGTGAGAAGATTGATATAGCTGTATTGAATGAAGAGGTTTCCAGAACTGTAGAGAAGATAAATTCACTTCGTTTGAATATTGACGCTATTATAAAGGAGATTGAAGCATGAGTTATTTAGAGAAATTATTAGAGGGGGTTGAAGTTCAGTGGGAGAATTTTGGTGAGGTTGCAAAAATCCAAAGAGGTGCGTCACCTCGTCCTATAGCGAAATTTATCACGGATGATAAAAATGGTGTTCCTTGGATAAAAATCGGAGACACTGTACCTAATTCAAAATATGTTAATAAGACAAAACAAAAAATCACATTTGAAGGAGCTAAAAAATCAAGAATATTGAAAAAAGGTGATTTAATTATGTCTAATTCGATGAGTTATGGCCGGCCATATATTCTTAAGATTAATGGAGCCATTCATGATGGCTGGGCTTCTATTAGTGATTTTGGAGATAAGCTTAATTCTGATTATTTATTTCTTTATCTCACATCCGAAATTGTTCAAGATTACTGGCTAAGTAAAATAAATAGTAGTTCAGTCAGCAACTTAAATGCAGACATTATCAAGTCTTTACAAATCCCCATCCCACCTCTCAAAGTCCAAAAAGAGATTGTCCGTATTTTAGAAGTGTTTACAAAACAAACAACAGACCTAACTGCAGAGCTAACAACAGAGCTTAACGCACGTAAAAATCAGTATTGGTACTATCGAGAGCAATTGTTCAGTTTTGAAGAGTCTGAAGTTGAGTGGAAATCATTAAATGAAATTGGTGAATTTCAAAGAGGGAAACGATTTGTAAGAACCGATTTAATCTCTGAAGGGGTACCAACTATTCATTATGGTGAAATGTACACACATTATGGCACTTGGGCAGATGAAACGAAATCTTTTGTAAGTAAAGAACTCGTTGAGAAGAAAAAATTAAGAGTAGCTAAAAAAGGAGATATTGTTATTGTTGCTGCTGGTGAAACGATTGAAGACATTGGAAAAGGAACAGCTTGGTTAGGTGATGAAGGTGTTGTGATTCATGATGCGTGTTTTTCATACAGAAGCCCTCTGCACCCAAAATACGTAGCGTATTTTACCCGTACAAAGCAGTTTCATGACCAAATAAGGAGACATATTTCATCGGGAAAAATTTCTGCTATTAACTCAAAAGGATTAAGTAAGGTCATCATCCCAGTACCATCAAAAGAAGAACAAGAACGAATAGTCTCCATCCTCGACAAATTCGACACTCTCACTCATTCCATCAGCGAGAGTCTTCCAAAGGAGATAGAACTAAGGAAAAAGCAGTATAAATATTACCGGGATATGTTATTAACATTCCCACAACAAGAGCCCGCATGAGTACCTATAACACCATAGCTGAATCCAACAATTTTATTGTTTTAGATAAATACACCAAGTTCTCTGAAGCCAACGAAGCTCCTGCTGTTTACCAAACGGAGGTGGCACTGGAGCGGGAATTCGTTCAGGATCTGATCAACCAGGGTTATGAAAGTCCGAACCTTACTTCTATGAAAGCAATGCTTGCCAATGCAAGAGTACAGCTTCAGACGATGAATAACATGGTGTTTGCAGATGGGGAATGGGCTCGTTTTGTAGAGGAGTATTTAGATAAGCCAAGCGATAACCTGGTTGATAAAACAAGAAAATTGCACGATGACTATATTTACGATTTCGTCTTTGATGATGGCAATATTCAAAACATCTACCTTGTTGACAAAAAAAATATTGCCCGCAATAAGGTGCAGGTAATTTCCCAATTTGAACAAAAAGGAATTCATGCCAATCGTTATGATGTCACTATCCTGGTAAACGGTCTGCCCCTGGTGCAGGTAGAACTAAAAAAACGTGGGGTGGCAATCCGGGAGGCCTTTAATCAGGTACATCGGTACTCAAAGGAGAGTTTTAACACCAATGCTTCCCTCTTCAAGTTCTTACAGGTCTTTGTCATCTCCAATGGTACCGACACCCGTTATTTTGCCAACACCGTAGAGCGAAATAAAAACAGCTTCGACTTTACCATGAACTGGGCCAGGGCTGACAATACGCTGATCAAGGACCTGAAGGATTTTACGGCTACATTCTTTCAGAAAAATACCCTTTTACATATCCTGCTCAATTATTCTGTATTTGATACCAGTGACACGCTTCTCGTAATGCGACCTTATCAAATTGCCGCCACTGAAAGGATCCTGTGGAAGATCGAAAGCTCTTATCAAACTAAAAAATGGACTTCTTCAGAGGGGGGCGGATATATATGGCACACCACCGGTTCCGGTAAAACCCTGACCAGTTTTAAAGCGGCACGATTGGCCACACAACTTAATTTTATTGATAAAGTATTCTTCGTGGTGGACCGCAAGGATTTAGACTATCAAACCATGAAAGAGTATCAGCGTTTTTCGCCTGATAGTGTGAATGGATCCGACAGTACTGCAGGTCTAAAGAGGAATATTGACAAAGATGATAACAAGATCATTGTCACAACGATTCAGAAACTGAATAACCTAATGAAAAGTGAGAATGACCTGACCGTTTATCAAAAACAGGTGGTTTTCATTTTTGATGAAGCTCATCGATCACAATTTGGGGAAGCACAGAAGAATCTGAAAAAGAAGTTCAAAAAATACTATCAGTTTGGCTTTACGGGAACGCCCATTTTTCCTCAAAATGCCTTAGGTTCAGAAACTACTGCCAGTGTATTTGGTCGGGAGCTTCATTCTTATGTGATAACAGATGCCATCAGGGATGAAAAGGTGCTGAAATTTAAGGTGGATTATAATGATGTACGCCCCCACTTTAAAGGTATAGAGACAGAGATTGATGAAAAAAAGTTAAGTGCAGCAGAAAACCAAAAAGCTCTACTTCACCCTACAAGAATCAGGGAAATTTCTCAGTACATATTAGATAACTACCGCCAGAAAACACATCGGACCAGAAGCGGAAACAGCGGTTTTAATGCCATGTTTGCCGTCAGTAGTGTAGATGCGGCTAAATTATATTACGAGGAGCTGAATCAGCTCCAGAAAGACAATGAGAAGCCAATAAGAATAGCTACTATCTTTTCCTTTGCTGCCAATGAAGAGCAGAGTGCCATTGGGGAGATACTAGATGAAAGCTTTGAACCGTCTGCCATGGACAGCAGTGCAAAGGAGTTTCTAACCAAAGCTATCAATGACTATAACGCCATGTTCAAAACCAGTTATGGAGTTGAAAGCAAAGAATTCCAGAACTATTATCGTGACCTGGCGAAGCGGGTAAAGAATAAGGAAGTTGACCTGCTAATAGTAGTAGGGATGTTCTTAACTGGTTTTGATGCTCCCACCCTCAATACCTTGTTTGTAGATAAGAATCTTCGCTATCATGGGTTAATGCAGGCTTTTTCCCGTACCAACCGTATTTATGACGCTACAAAAACTTTTGGGAATATCATAACTTTTCGTGATCTGGAGCAACCTACCATTGATGCGATTACGCTCTTCGGGGACAAGAACACTAAAAATATTGTCCTTGAAAAGAGCTACCAGGAGTATTTGGAAGGCTTTACTGATATTGTCACCGGAGAAGCCCGAAGAGGTTATACAGATGTGGTGAAAGAGCTCAATGAGAAATTCCCTAATCCTGACGAGATAGCCACAGAAAATGATAAAAAGGAGTTTTCAAAGCTGTTTGGAGAATACCTACGTGTCGAAAACATTTTGCAGAACTACGATGAATTTGTCAACCTCAAAACTCTTCAGGAAATAGACCTAAAAGATCCAGAAGCCGTTGAAGCTTTTAAAGAGGCTCATTTTGTGTCAGATGAAGATATAGCGGCAATGCAAAAGATCGAAGTGCTGCCGGAGAGAACGGTGCAGGATTATCGATCTACCTATAATGATATTCGTGACTGGCTAAGACGTGAGAACAAAGGGAAGGAAGCCGAAGAGTCAGATATTGATTGGAATGATGTCGTCTTTGAAATAGACCTGCTTAAATCACAGGAGATCAACCTGGATTATATTCTTGAGCTTATTTTTGAGCACAACAAAAAGAACAAAGACAAAGCTTCCTTGATTGAAGAGATCCGCCGGGTCATTCGTGCCAGTGTTGGCAGTAGAGCCAAGGAGGGTCTGGTAGTCGATTTTATTAACGAAACAGACCTTGATGAAATTCAGGAAAAAGCAAGTGTTATAGATGCATTTTTCGCTTATGCACAAAGCAAACAGAAAAAAGAGGCATCTGAAATCATTAAGGATGAAGATCTAAACGAAGAAGAAGCAAAAAGATATATAACAGCTTCTTTAAAACGGGAATATGCCAGTGAAAATGGAACAGCACTTAATGCTGTGTTACCGAAAATGAGTCCATTAAACCCACAGTATTTGACAAAAAAGCAGACCGTATTTCAGAAAATTGCTTCATTTGTCGAGAAGTTTAAGGGTGTTGGAGGTAAAATATAGAACCCGGCGATGACGGTCGGCGGATATTCAATTGAGGCGCCTACGCCGCATTCGTTTGGCAGTCAAAAAAAATTACACGGCGAAGTCCTCTTTTCTGAAGTGGACAACCTAATAAAAAAAATGTAGAACTGGCCGAAGGTCAGTACAAGGATAGACCGACGGAGGCTTAACCTTTTAGATTATTCAAATTTTTTAATGAAGAAATGACATATACTGGATTAAGAAAAAAGTTTGAGGAATGTACAGAAGACTGGAATAAAAATATAAAAGAAGAAAGTTACAAAGAGCTGACCAGGACTTGGTCTCTAAAATCTCCCGCCCAGAAAGAAGGAATGCGGTTGATGATCGATTATCTCAGTGAGAACTTTTATAATAATCTGGATTATATTCTGGAGGAGCAGCGGATGGAATATGATGACAGATTATTCTATTGCATCAGTACTGAAGAGAAAATTGATTTAGTACAAGAGCGTCTTTTACAATTAAAAGCTCTCTTTACAGCAAAAGGTATGTTTTTGAATCTTTTACCATCCTCCTTTCCGGAAAACAGTTGTTATTCGCGTTTTCCTCACATGGTATTTAATTCACTTCCAACAGATGTTCAAGACCAGGTGATAAAATTGTCACCAAAAAATCAGGAGGATTGGATTATACAAATGGAAAGGTTAATGAGTGATTTCCATGAATATGAATTTGCTATTGTAGAATTTTTATACCTAAAGTCCCTCTTTCAAGATTTACAAATTGAAAAAGGAAAGCTAAGTGATATGAGGCAAGAAAAGCCCTTATTAAAAAATGAATATCCAGAGATTTTTTTAAATGAATATGCATATCATTTATTTAACCACATAGTTCAGGATCAGAAAAAGAAAGAGGCAAACCTCGGTCCTGCTCTCCTTACCAAACTCTTTGATTTTTTTAAGGATGAAGATTTCATCTATAAAAAAGTAAAGCCAATGCCGTACCTCAAATTTTTAAAAAACAAACATAACATAGATATTAAAAAGCTTGATAAAAGAGTAGCTGCAGATAGTGATGATATTGATCTATTTAAAAAACTTAAAAAAAGTTTTACATTTAAGCCAAACTCAATTGATTGATTAGTTGTTGATTACTTTCGAATTTCCGCAATAGCTTCCCATTTACTTCCCAATAGTGCAGCGTATGTCTGCTTAGGCTCACTTTATCTTTACAACTCAATAATTAATCTAAAATAATTAAAAATGAGTAAAGAAATCACTCAATTACATGGTATCTCTCCTGATGAATTACGGAAGGAGATAAGAGAAGACTTCAGGAAAGAGCTGCAGGAGCTTGCAAAAATTTTCTCTCCCAAAGAACCAACTGTTTGGATCACAAGACAGGAAGCTTCTAGACTTTTAGGAGTCTCTCTGGTAACAATTCACAACTGGACCAAGGAAGGCGTTATTCATGCGCATAAAATCGGTACCAGGATCAGATTTAATAGATCTGAAATTGAAAACATTCTTCTTAATTCAAACAAAAGAGCTTCAAAATAACCTGGCAGTTATTCTTGAAGCTCAATTTTTTAACTCCCGGATTCGCAGTCCGGAAATAATCTCTATTATTTGTTATGTCAAATTTACAGAAAAAAAATCACGAGAACAATTCTTCTCTAAAAGGTAAATTCACACCAAAAAAAGGTGCCGATGAAAAGGAAAATAAGACCCATTTCTCCAACGGTACCAAAGACAAAAAAGCGGATAAAAATGATGAAAAAATACTGCCAAACAACGGCTCAACCGCTCAACAACCGCTGGATTCAACTGCAATTAATGACGACAGTTGCAACAGTGAATCAACCGAAAAGCAATTAGACGGTTGCAACGGTGATTCAACTGCAGAGGACAACATCACGATTGAAGATTTAGTGAATGAAGCAGAGCAATTAGAAAAAAAGATTACCCTCTCCAATAATCTGGATTTCATCCTGCAAAATCTGGAGTTGAAGGATTTTGAAACTGAAGCAGAATGGATGGATAATGAAAAGCCTTTGCCGCGCAAATATTACGTTGTTCTAAGCATCCAGTTTATTATAGAAAAAGCAAGGGAGCTTGAATTAGATATTATATTCAGAAATGGCTTAATCTACTTATTCAATAAGAGATACTGGGAAAAAGTGGATGAAGAGGAATTTCGGTATTTTCTGGGGGAAGCTGCTTTAAAAATGGGAGCTGGGAAGCTTGAAGCGAAATATTATAGATTCAAAGACGACCTGTTTAAACAATTTGCGGGCGAGGGTAAACTTCAGACGTCTTTAGCTGATAATAAACAGGTAACCTTAATCAACCTCCAAAACGGAACTTTTGAGATTTCGGAAGATGTTCAGCAGCTAAGAGAATTCCGAAAGGAAGATTTTCTCACCTACCAATTACCTTTCGAATATGAGGAAACTGCAAATATGACTCTCTTCTCTAGGTTTTTAGATGAAGTTATACCAGACAAGGAATTGCAGGATATACTTTCTGAATATCTCGGTTCAATTTTTATCAAGAATAACGTACTGAAGCTTGAAAAAGCCTTGTTCTTATATGGTGGTGGATCCAATGGAAAAAGTGTCATTTTCGATATCATAAGTGCTCTACTGGGAGAAGAAAACTTTTCGAGTTATAGCCTGGACAGTCTTACTAAAGACAAGGATTCCCGATCTATGATATCGGATAAGCTTCTTAACTACTGCAGTGAAACAAGTACTTCAGTTCAATCGGAAATCTTTAAGAAATTAGTTTCCAGGGAGCCAATAGATGTCCGTCAGGTTTACAAGCAATCGTTTATTATGCGTGACTATGCCAAACTGATGTTTAATGCCAATGAACTTCCTACGGACATTGAGCACAACCACGCATTCTTTAGACGATTTCTGATCATTCCTTTTCGAGTAACCATTCCGGAAGAGAGGCAAGATAAAAACCTTTCTACCAAAATAATCAGACAGGAATTACCGGGTATATTTAACTGGATTCTGGTAGGTATGCTTCGATTACTGGAAAAGAAGAAGTTTACCTCCAGCACAATTGTGGAAGAGGAAGTGAATAAATTTAGAAGGGAAAGTGATTCCGTGTTAAGCTTTATTGATGATAATGATTACCATAAATCCTGTACTGAGGAAATTAAGTTGAAGGAGTTATATCAGGAATACCGACAGTATTGCCTTGAAAACACCAACCGACCATGTTCCGATCGCACTTTCAGAAAACGTCTCGAAAATGGGGGTTTTGAAACAGATCGCAAAAACACCGGATGGGTAGTTTTTGCAGAAAAAAAAGTTTCTGAAGAGTAACATTTTATACACCTTCTACACTAACAGTGTAGAAGGTGTTCTTAATGCAAGTCATTTAAAACCTTTTTATGTCCCAATATAGATTTACCTTAGAACCTTACATCTCCTCAAAGAACAGGTATGAATGCCCCTCCTGTGGTGAGAAACATACATTTACGCGGTATATTGACGAGGAAAAAAAAGAGTACGTTGGATTAGAAGTTGGCAAATGCGATAGGGAGCAAAAATGCGGCTATCACCTAACTCCGAAAGAGTTCTTCCAGAGTCAGACATCTTTTTCAATTGATCATTCGCACCAGAACACAACCATAAATCCTGCAGTTTTAAGGCAGGTGGCTTTTCGGGCAAAACAAAAAACGCAACCGGCCTCTTTTATTGATGAAGAATTGTTTCTTAAAAGCCTCGAAGGATCACACCCGAATAACTTTCTAATATTTCTGGAATCTTTTATAGGCAATGCTGCCATAGCAGAAGTAATGGGAAAGTACAAGATAGGCACTTCCAAAAAATGGAAAGGAGCGACTGTCTTCTGGCAAACTGACGAGCAGAATAAAGTCCGGACCGGGAAAATGATGTTATACAACAGACTCACGGGAAAGAAAAAGAAAGTGAACTGGGTTCATTCAGTCTTGAAGCTCCAGGATTTTAATCTCAAGCAGTGCCTCTTTGGGCTTCACCTGCTGAATTCTGATAAGCAAAAGGCAATCGCTATAGTGGAGAGTGAGAAAACAGCTGTAATCGCCTCTATTGCCTACCCTCAATTTATTTGGATGGCTACCGGAGGTTTAATGAATCTCAAAGCCTCAATGCTCAAACCTTTAGCGAACCGGGAAGTGATACTTTTTCCCGATGCCGGCTGTCATGGTACCTGGAACGAGAAAGTTGCTGATCTGCCGCCCAATATCAAGTACTTCATTTCTGATCTTGTGGAGAAAAAAGCTACTGCAGACCAGAAACAAGAGGGATGGGATATTGCGGATTACATTTTGAGGATATGGAGGGTGAGAACGATTTACGCCTGAAATTGGCAATTGCTAAAATTGGTGCGCTTTAGTAAAATTAAAAGTTATTGTCACTGTCAAAATGGATCTTTGCTTTATTTGAAAATATAACTAATCGTTTAGATGCTCTAGTCATAGCAACGTATAGATGTTTAGGACAATTAAATTTATGTGCATTTATAATTGCTACTGTATCAAATTCCAATCCCTTTGTTAAGAGTGTGGTACCAATCGATTTACCATATATTTTTCTTCCGATCCTACGTGTTTGATTCCTTTTATTTTTCATTGAGTCGAAAACAGAAATTTCGTCATTTTCGGCGTCTTCAAGTGCAATACAAAGAGTATTAAAAAGTTCTCTTCTATAACATTTTATGCCAGGTAATGTTTTTAATTTCTTTAATAATTGAGCATACTTATAGTGTGAATATTCCTTTTCTAGAAAAGAAATAATAGCTTCTATAGGCTCGAGTAACTCCTTATCCTCTTGTTTAATTTTTCTTTTTAAACCCTTTTCATTTAACCAGTTGGCAACTCCTGTTTTATTAAATATCTTTTTACAAAAGACAAATAACTTGATTCGCACATTTTCTCTACTCAGTAAATCGCACTCTTTGGATAGGACATAGAATTCCTTATCATCAATAGATTCCACTAAAGTAAACTCATTGTTAAACATTTTTATAATATTTAGACGAGGATAAACACTAGTTGAATCCGGATGCAGTAAAAGAATACTCTTTTCTTTCATTAGACTCCTTATCTGCCGACAATATTCTGTTCGGGGATTATATAAATCTCTCTCAGAAATCAGTTTCAATTCAAACGAATTATATTTCCTAAAATCTACTTCCTTTTGATCAATAAGCACCTCTCTTAGGCTCTTCAAGTCAGCACCTAAAAAAGCATTATTCCCATTTAACCACCGCTGCGGTTTGTCCAATTCATATTTTGATTCTATAAATCCCCTCATCATTAGAGAATCGGTTAGATCTACAAGTTGCTCTCCATTAAAATCAAAAATTCCCTGAAGAAAATCCCCAAGAATATGAGTAGGAAATAATTCTGAAAGTAGAAGAATTAGGTTATGCTGTTTAACAGTACAATCTTGATATTCATCAACAAATAAGCCTTTGTAGGTAGTTGAAATTATCTGTTGGATTGGACTGAGTTTAAATAGATCTATCGCTTTTTCTATAATAAATGAATAATAATTTTTACTATCATCTTGGTCTGGAATATCATTTTTAAAATAAAAAGCTAAGACGTATTTTTGAGCAAAACTTGTTATAGTTTCTACCTCACAGATAGAACTTGAAATTCCCTCATTTTTTATTTTTTCCTTAATAGATGCTACTCCTGCATGCGTATGAGTTAATATAAGTTGTTTATCTCCTTTTTCGAATGTCTTCAGACATTCTGCAATTGTATGTGTTTTCCCAAAACCTGCGGGGGCTATTAACATGCTTTTGTGCCTGGAAATAAATTCAAGATGATTAAACATTTTCCATCCAGTTAGATAATTCCTGAAAAATTTGACCTAATTTTTTTTCCTTGATAGCATCGCTGTTTTCACAAATAATTCTCCCAACAAATTCACCGTGATCAGTCCTTTTAAACCACTCCTTCTTTTTTGTCACTGACGCTTGGTAAATTGCATCGCGAATTGCAGGATGATCATTGGACCTCCACTGGTAAGGAAAATCTCCATCATATCTCCATTCAATTGAATCCTGCACGCTTGACTCTCCTTTTTCCTTAATACGATATTGAACTAAACTCAGCACGGCTTCCCATGGTAAATCTTCAAATAAATGATTTTCTATCGATTTGCTGTTTTCGCAGTCAATTACTCTTATTCCGAGTTCTACTAATTTGGGTTTAACTTTATTTATTTCTGGAACATCTGAATCGCAGAATAAAGAAACATCATATCCGGATTTTTTAAAGGCTTTGGCGTATTCAACGTGATTTGAACCTCCCTGTCCATCCGCAAACCTTATCCCAAGAAGTGCAGCATTAGGATCACCTTTTTCTATTCTAAAATTGTTAATACCTCTACAAATACCAACTTCTGTAGCACCTTCGCAAACTAAAACTCGTTCTGAAAAAAACGCTTCCGGATTTCTCCTAATGCAACCTTGAAGAGACGAGTCAAAGGAATGGAGGTTTATGTTTCCCTTCTTCATTTTGAAGACATCACCTGCTGTCAATTCAACTAAAACATCCCTTGAATGGGTCGTGATAAATACTTGCCCTTTATTCTTTTTCTTTAAAACTCTTGCTAAATGTTGAGCTCTATCCGGTTCTAAACCCTGTTCTATCTCGTCTATTAACAATATTCCCCCCGTCTTCGCAACCTCGAGTTGTATTGCAATTGAAATGAGCCTTTTTGAACCTTTCCCTTTTAGCCTAAAGGGTACAGTATGGTCATGGAGAGAAATTCTTCCATCTTTTAAGGCAATGTTCTTAAAATCAATGGTTGTCTGAGTATCATTTATATCAACACCTAATGCAGTTGCCGAAAGCTTTATTTTTTGGACAACATTATCTAAATGACTGAAGGATGTTGAATCAATCTTTTCTTTCGCTTCTCTAAAAGCATCAATAAGAACATTAGATTTCTCTGTAGTAGTTTCTTCTTCTTTAAGTAATGCATTTAATGGATTCCCTCTGCTCCAAGAAAAATGTCCATCAACATAGTCAGAAATCAGAAAAACGTTTAAACTGGCTCTATCCCCTGTTCTTATTTCAATGGGTTGTTGGCTTTCCCTTTTATTTATTACATACCACTTAGGTTCCAGATTTTTGTCGACTATAAGTTTTACGGTTAGAATAGATACATGATCATCTTCAATTTCATCACTTATTTTATTTGTTTTTACATTTAATCCCCGTATAAAGAGACCAAATTTGGATTCCCGAATAAGTGTGGCAGGTAAATCGTATAAAGACACCTCTATTTCTATAGGATTGGAAATATCTCCATTATGGAAATCAGAGTCATAAAAACTTAGGTTCCAATTAGGTGAAAGAACGGCAGAGATTGCTTCGAGTATGGTAGTTTTACCCGAATCACCTCTACCTATTAAACAAATGAAGTCTGTTATTCCGAAAACTTGTTCAAACCTTTTAAGGCCTTTAAAATTCGATATTTTAAGATTATGAATTTTTGCCATTTATAATTACTAGTTTAGAATTGAACTTTTTTGATAGAAACTACTACACCGATGTACAAATGCCAATCATCAAAAAAATCCCATTCCGTCTCATTATAAGTTCGATTAATTTGATCGGATTCCTTGTACAGCCTATCTAAAATAGGTCTCGTTTCTACAGTGATGTCTAAACCTAAACTTGAAGCGATTTGGTCAAAAACCTTAATCCAGTTTTCATATTTCTTTTTGACAGAATTTACAAAAGATTCTTTTTCCTCCTCATAGAGAAACCTGCGAGGAATTTCTACTGCTATATTATAAGCTTGTTTCAAAATTGAGGAACCAGTATTTTCATCTTCAATAGAAAAATATTCTAGGTTTCTTTTTACATCTTGAGTAAATTTAACTTTTTGAGGATTTACTCCTTTTATTTCAATAGGAAATAATGGCATATATTCATTTAAGTATCCATCCTGTTGCTTATTTGTATATACGGCAATATCTATTTTACCATTTCTACAGACATTTTTAAAACTAGAAAATCTATATTGGGAATTAGCTTGTGGAACACAGTTAGTTGCAAATGATTGAGTTGGCTCTTCTAATTTTATAATAAATTCTGATTCTTGAGTTGCAAATTGCTTAGCAACTAGAGTTGTAAATAAATATTCTGGTTTAATCTTGGTATAATCACCATCCTTGAAATACAGGGATGTGTAACAAGTTTCTTCTAGGCCTTTAAAAATCTTATCAATTTCACTCATACGGATTGGATATAATTAACAAATCAATAATAAATTATTTGATTAGCTCTTTTTTATCTTGAATTTTTGACGTTCTAAAAATCTGGGTGGAGTTATTATAGTTTTAAACCGGATAAAAGGAGATGAGGAGATCCGGCCACACATCGGGCGGTACAAAAGCATAAAAAAATCCACAACCACTTTGTTATCAGTGTGTTGCGGATTAAATCTGTGACCTCGACAGGATTCAAACCTGTAACCTTCTGAGCCGTAATCAGATGCGCTATTCAGTTGCGCCACGAGGCCTTTTTGCGGGTGCAAATATAGGGTATTTTATAAAACAGGAAAACATTTTTATCAAAAAAAGGCTGGCCTTTAATTTCCGAAAAGAGATATATATTTGGAATGGCTCAGTTTGAAACCAATGAAAATCAGTATCAGGGTATTATGCCTTCTTATCTTTCTCTCCGGATGTAAGACAGCTCCCCCACGGGAGCCCGTTACTCCTATTCCCATCACCGCACAGGCAGCTGCATCATATGATATTCAGGATGAGGAGTTAGAGCTGAAGCTCACCAACTTCCTAAAAGCACCGATACGTTTTTACGTTTCGGCACAGCAGAGCAATTTAAATCCACTGCTGGAAAACCTGCAACCGGTTCTTCTGCCGCCCGGGAAGGATACAATAATCAAAATTCCTCTTAAGGAGCATACAAACCTGCAGCCTGTTTTTAAAGTTGACTACGGGGATTTGAACCATCCGGTAATTCATAGTCCGGTAGCCCTGCCGGTCACAAGGAATAAAGCAGTGAAAATTTTGCAGGGACATAATGGAAAATACAGCCATAACCAGGACAGATCACGTTATGCCATAGACTTTAAGCTAAATATTAAAGATACTGTTTATTCAGCCTCCAGTGGATTCGTGGTACAAATGATGGAAGAGTACAAATATGGCGGGAACGACATCCGGTGGCTGAATCTCGGCAACAGGATCCTCGTCTATGACCCATCAACCGGAAGGTTCTTTCAGTATTCCCACCTGGTCCAGCGGGGAAGTTTTGTGAAACAGGGGGATTGGGTAACACAGGGACAAGCCATAGGACTTTCGGGAAATACCGGATTTTCAGATACACCTCATCTACATTTCAATGTAATGGTGCCCGACACAACAGCAGATGGATTCCGTTCTGTGCCCGTAGATTTTACAGAAGGTTTTAAAGGTGAAGATCTTAAGAAAAATGTCATTCTCCGCCCAATTTAAACCTTCCAAAAGTTGAGCTTTGGACAAATTTCATATTCTTCGAAACAGACCGTGAATCCTTTTTTATCCCTTACCTTTGTCTGTTCACTTCCCTTTCAAAGCTAACCATTTTCCAGGATATAAAATTACCTATGACAGAGTTTCAGCAGAGAAGAAATCTTCTAAAATATTTTTTCTATTCGGTTGTGTTCCAGAAAACAACTCATATTTTCACCTATCTGCTTATCTGTTTTATCCTTCTGTTTATGATTTGGTTGCAGCTCGAGTTCCAGATATTCAATTAACTTTACAGCTATGTCATCACTTCTTAACGGCTCCCCTGAATTTTCCCGGTTCCCGACTTGATTTATGCAGCGAAATACTAAAGGTGGTACCTTCTTCCTCACTGCTCTTAAGGCGCAATTCTCCCGAATGAGCTTCGGCTACGGCTTTCACCAGATATAAGCCAATCCCCCTGCTTTTTAATCCGAGCGGGCCTAATCCTTCAGAAGTGTCGAGAAACTCAAAAATAGCTTCCTGTTTTTCTGCCGGGATGGGATTGCCTTCATTGTGCACACTGAATTCCACTACATCTCCATTGTTCTTACAACTAAGGCTGATAGGACCATTCCTGCGCCCGTATTTTACCGCATTATTTATAAAATTCTCCAAAACCCGGCGCACCATGGTGCCGTCAAAAACTCCGGAGATCTCTTTCTCATCACATTCCAAAATAAACGGATTGCTATAACTTTGTTTAGCCTCCTGATATACTGCCTGAAGATAGTCTACAATGTTCTGCTGCGAAAAATTAAAGATCATTCCCTCCCCTGCCTGTATAGTGACAGAATCGAGTAAACCTTCAATAAGATCTACACTTCTTCCAAGACTGGTTATTGCCATTTCTTTTATCTTATCGAAACGTTCGGGTCCATCTTCATACTTCATCGCTTTTACGGCGAAAAGAGCAGCCGAAATAGGATTCCGCATATCATGGGCCACCATGGCAATAAGCTTATGTCTCATCTCCTGAAGCGAATCGGTGAACGCAATTGCAGAGTACAGCATGGCATTTTCGATTGAATATTTTATTACCATCCCGGCCTCTTTCGAAAAAGCTTTATTGTCAATTAGAGATACGGTGATCACCTTATCAAAAAGGATATATTCTCTTAAGATCTGCCCCAGGGAATAGCCTTCAGATGTGGCTCTGTGCCTTCCATGTTCTACACTGCTCTCAAAGATCTCCCGGTAGATCATCTCCTCCTCCACCACATCGAACTTATCAAAGCGGTCCATAACACGAATAATGTCATCTAATAGCTGTGGCACGTGGTCGCGTAATACAATGCGACTGGTATTTCGGGTAGCCGAGACATCCTCTTTGATCTGGTCGATCCAGGTATTAATTATAATTTCTTTTTCGTTCTTTAGAACTTGTGCGGCATATTTCATTAATGGGGAACTTCTTTAATTCTGAATTTTTCAAGATATAATTTTTTTCCGAAAAAGAGCTGTTAAGATCCTGCTGTAGATAAAATATAAAGGTGAGTCTGAAAAAAAGTTTTGGGAAAACAGCATTTTTGGGACCTGAAGCGTCCCTTGTATCAACCTAAACAGTCAGTCGCTGCAGCAGAATTTCAGGAAATAAGCGGAATTGAAATTTCGCTTTTGAGGCCTTTCCCTTCGGTGTCAAAAACAGGTTTTCCGTTAACTGTTTTCAGCCGCATACAGATGTTCTTTATGCCATTGCCCGAGTGGATTTCATTGGCTGTAGTACCTATCCCGTTATCGGAATATCTAACCTTCAGCAGATTTTTTTCCGTAGAGAAAATAAGCGCAACCAGTGAGGCTTTACTGTGCTTCTTCATATTGACCATCATTTCCTGAAGGATTCGGTAAAGCACGATCTTTTTCTCGGGCTCCAGGCGACTCCAGTTGATCTCCTGCTCTCCCTTGACTATTAATTTCACATTCGCGGGTGTGGCGTGAGAGAGCATAGATAACAAATCATTTACATAGCTTTCGCCGGTATCGATCTCATTATTTTCCCGTGAGAATTCCCGGGTACGGTGATAGATCTTTTCCAACTTATCTACCACAGGAACCGGAGCCACATTTTCCAGCGTGCTCATTACATTATAGATGTCATTCGCCAGCTCGTCATGTATGCGCTTGGAGATCCTTCGTTCGGTAAGATAAATTTCCCTTAGTTTTTCCTTTTTTGCCCGCTGCCTGAAGTAATATATCAAAGCCATTGCCGTGAATAATATAAGAAAGGCAATAAGTGAGATGATCACTGTGCGGGTGCGGAGCTTTTCTGTGCGAAGCGCCTGGCTCACATTTTCTGCTCTAAGCAGGTTAATTTGCTGTTGTTTTCGCTCTTCGTCGAATCTCACCTTCGCAAAATGAGCTTTACTACGCAGGCCTGCTTCCTGTAAGCTGTCACTCAAACTCATATACCGGTCCAGATAAATATCCTTTTCGGCTCCACTGCTAAGAGAGATCAGTTTCGAAAGAGCATCCACTTCAGAGGTTGTAGTACGGTTCTCCTTAGCCGCTTTAAACATAGCTTCGGCGTACGCCTTCGATTTCACGGGATCTTTACTCCCGTAATAATCAGATAAATGACTGTAACTTGTGATAAGTCCTTCCCTGTCATTACGTTGAAGCCTTGCCTCTACTACAGCAAGCAGTTCATCCTCCACCTTAACGGCAGAATCCTGCAACCATTTCATGTAATAATAATTATCTAAAAATCTGTTCCTGGATTCTGTATCGGGTTCAGAACTATGAATGATATCTTCAAGAATATTCAGGGCCTCACCAAAATTACCTTCATTCTTGTGTGCAATAGCAATATTGTGAAGGTAACTTATACTGTCTTTACGGGATGTGGCAAAACTTAGTGCATTATGAAATTCTTCCCTTGCTTCCTTATAGAATCCCAGGTTCATATAAGACAGACCTACAACATTATGTGCAGAACTAACATAGTGAGCATCTTTTTCGGCATCCAGAAATTTCAAAGCTTCTGTTGCCGATTCCTGGGCACCGGTAAGGTCCCCCAGCTCATACTGTGCATTTGCCATATCCAGGGATCGTCTTGCGGCCATAGCCGTGTCTCCCATCTTAAGGTAGAGCTGCCTTGAAAGAAAATTATTTTCAAAAACGGCTTCCGGATTCGAGAGATAGCGGTTCATTACAGCTTTTCTGTAGTAGCCTTTGGCGTGATAGAAAAGATCCCCCTGCAGTTCTGCAACTTTTATAAGACTATCGATCCAGACTTCGGTGGCTTCCAGTTCCCCGAGCCTGCTCATTGCGTATATTTTTCCTTCGAGCAAGGCAGGTAATATTGTATCCTGCGGATCTTCGACCAGTTCCAGACCGGTATTATAGAATTCCAGTTTTTCGGCGGGATCTGATGATTCATATCCCAATTCGTAATAATATTCTGGAGTTCCCTTTTCTGGAGCTATATTGGCAGGAGTATTTTCCTCTTTCCCGCACCCGGGAAGGCAAAGCAAACAAAGTAATAGTATTCCCAGATGCTTCATATCTCAAATTTAACAAATTGTAAGAACATGTGTTAAATTAGTAGAAAAAAATAGTTAAACTACACGTTTGTCGGGTAAGGAGTAGCGGGTAGCCTGTCTACTGTTGCCTGTTGCGGGTTGCCGGTTATGGATTGCGGGTTTATGAGTTAAGGGTTCCGGTTGCCTGTTGCCCGTACATCGCTTTTATAATTTATAAGGTACAATGAAAAAAAAATTGTTAAATTTAAACAGAATGAAGACCTTCCAAAAATGACATTTTTGACACCTCTTTTGATTCTCATTTCCCGTAAAAACCTTTATTTTTTCTACAGTTTTTAAATTTTACACTATGTTTAAAACCACCGCCCTCTGTATTATTTTTATGTTCCTCAGCTTGCCTGCCTTGCCACAGGAAGATCTCCTTATGAATATAGATTCGAGGAACAGCGTTTCTCTCAACGGTAGCTGGAGTTATATCATAGATCCTTATGAAACCGGGTTTTACGATTACCGCTATAAAGAACGCAGGGAAAATGATCCCGAAGCTTACTGGAACAGGCCGGTTACAGAAAACAGGTGGGATCGCGTGGAGCATGACTATGGTGAAAATTTCACTCTGCAGGTACCCGGGGACTGGAATTCACAGGCCGAAGTTTTTAAGTATTATGAAGGTACAGTCTGGTACCAGCGTGAATTCGACTTCACTAAGCCCGGGGAAAAGGAACGGGTTTTTCTGCATTTTGGCGCAGTAAATTACGATGCTCACGTCTACCTCAACGGCAAGAAAATCGGCAGCCATAAAGGCGGATTCACTCCCTTTAACTTCGAGATCCCTAAATCGCTGCTGAAAGAACAGGGGAATTTTCTGGTAGTTAAAGTTGACAACAAAAGACATCCGCAGGAGATCCCGACGGTGAATACAGACTGGTGGAATTTCGGCGGAATTACCCGGGATGTCAACCTCGTAAAAGTTCCCGAAACTTTCATTCAGCAATACGCGCTGCACCTGGATGAAGAGCAGGATTTTAACCTGGCCAAAAAACGAAAACAATTTAATCTCTCCGGATCCATTAAACTGAATAGCCTTTCCCCTGCTTCCGAAGTAAAACTGGAAATCCCCGAACTAAAAATTAATCAGCGCATCAAAACTTCGGGAGACAGTATTGACTTCAGTTTCAACACCAGAAACCTGGAGCTATGGTCGCCGGAAAATCCTAAGCTGTATGACGTTATTTTCAGCTTTAACGGCGAGCAAATAAGAGATAAGATCGGCTTCAGGAAGATCGCAACTTCAGGAAAGGACATTCTGCTTAACGGAGAGAAGATCTTTTTACGCGGCATCAGCATTCACGAGGAAATTCCGCAGCAAATGAGAAGAGCACACAGTAAAGAAGATGCGCGGCAACTTTTTGGTTATGTACAGGACCTCAACGCCAATATGGTGCGGCTGGCGCATTATCCTCACAATTCAAACATGACCAAAATGGCCGATTCTCTGGGGATCCTGGTATGGTCGGAAATTCCGGTGTACTGGACCATAGATTTCGAAAGTGAAGAGGTGCTTGAAAAAGCGAAAACCCAGCTTCGGGAAATGATCATAAGGGACAGAAACCGGGCTTCAGTCATCATCTGGTCGGTAGGGAATGAAACCCCGGTTTCTCCCGTGCGTACAGAATTTATGAAAAGCCTTATCACCGAAGCACGTGTGCTGGACAGCAGCCGACTCATTTCGGCAGCGCTCGAGGTGGGAAACAATGACGGGGTTTTCATGATCGACGATCCTTTGGGAGAATTTACAGATATAGTTTCAGTCAATGAATACCTGGGCTGGTACGGAGGATTGCCGGGAGATGCAAAAACGGCAAAATGGGAAGTAGCTTATGATAAACCTCTTTTCTTTAGCGAAACCGGAGCAGGTGCCAAAGCAGGTTTTTCGGGCGACAAGGAGACGCGCTGGAGCGAAGAATACCAGGAGTGGTATTACAAGGAACAGGTGGAAATGATGAAACGCATGCCCGACAACTACAGTGGACTCTCCCCCTGGATCCTAACCGATTTTCGATCCCCACGTCGCAATCACCCTGTCTACCAGGAAGGCTGGAACAGAAAAGGCCTAATAGACAATGAAGGGAACAGGAAGAAAGCTTTTTATGTGCTGAAAGATTATTATACAGAATTGAAGTCGAAGAAGTAGTTCGAATTACGAAGTACGAAGTGCGAAGTACGAAGTTAGAAGTTAGAAGTAGGAATTACGAATTACGAAGAATTGTTGTCCGATGAAAACAGAAGGAACCTCTGAAAAAGCCCGCTAATGCTGATCAGAGATCTTATCTATCAGTCTGAGGGGGTGGTTTTTAGTTCTTTGAATTTCAAATATTCTACCATGAAAACATATTTTCACAACATTGAATTTCAGTATCTTATGAAAAAGTCTTGGTTCTAGATTCTAGAAGCGGAGCGGTCTAGATTCTTTTTCCGGACAACAATGATTACGAAATTCGAATTATGCAATACCTGCTGTCATTCAGAATGTGCGGTGAAATTGTGAAGAATCTCGGGATGTGCCAAATGTAAAATATTTTCCAGGGTAGTCCGGTAAAAGAAAACTGACCCCCATCTGTCTGCATGCCGCCGAGAGACTTTTGGAGACTGGAGGCAGGACTTTTTATTAAGATTCCGCCAAACAATATTAGAAAAGCTACTTTCTAAGCTTAATTATCAGAAATTCACAGCACCGACACCCCTTTCAAATTACTGACTTATAGTCTTTTAAAATTCAGGAATAAATATTATCTTTAATATACTGAAGATAAAAATGAACATTTAAACCGAAATTCTTCTTCCCCTTCGGTTTGAGATCCCCTGTAGCTTTGAAGTGCCGGAATGTATGATCCGGAAATAAGAAATTAAGCCTCCAGGGATGCTGTTATTCCCATTGGCCGATGAAAGGAAGGACTAACTTTACAGACAGGCCTGCGGCATAAGTGGAGCTAAAAGAACTGTTTTTCAAGTCCCTCTATTTTCATTTTTGATTTAAAGTCCCCATGAGCGTGATGCTCTCCGGAAATCTCCCACCACTCACTATTATGAAATGATCCCTTCCGGAGATAGCAGATAAAAAGAATTACCACCTGTTTTCGACTATTAATTTTAAAAAATATGCGTCATGGAAATCCTAAAAAAATTAATGTTGTTTGTTTTGTTTGCCGCAATAACAGGCTTTATCTCCTGCAGCAGCGATGATGATAATAATGCTCCAATAGATGATCCAAATGACAATCCACAATCGGCAGCCATAGGTAGTTTTACTCTTTCAGATATACCTTTAGTGGGAGAAGAGGTTTTTGTTGAAAACTTCACAATGCCTATGGATGGTTGGATAGTAGTGAGAAGAGATAGCGGCAATAACACACCGGTGATGTCTGAAATAATTTCCATACCCGAAAATGTATTAGCCGGAAATTATACCGAATATTCCATTAACCTGGAAGAGAATTTGGATCTTCAACAAGGTGAAAGGCTTTGGGTAAATCTACACCACGACGATGGAGATCAGATATTTTCCTATGATGGCAGCAGTGATGCCGACTTTCCCCTGGGAACTTTTGATCCCTTCGCAGGATATACCATGATAAGTCAATCTTTTGTTGTTGATCTACCGTAATTTTTAAGGTATAATGAATAAGGAATAAGGTATAATGGGATTCCATGGTTAGCCGAAAATCTTCATTAAATTTCCTAATCATTAATCACTGACCATTGTATTACTGCTACTTAAAAACTGCACACTGCATACTTTTTGAAAACCCCGGGCTATTGATATTGCGCCCCGCCGGGGCTTACATATGCTGTCCCACATTTTGAAAGTCTAAATCAAAAAAAGTTACCTAAAATCTTATTGCACGGTAGTCCCGCTATTCAGCGGGGGAGATACTGACCACTGACCACTATTATATGACTAAAAATAATGATGTAAATGCAATCGCAAATATGTCGCCCCTCCGGGGCTCTTTTTGGAGGGGGCATTTTTT
>NZ_KE384058.1:0-36792 GCF_000423585.1 Salinimicrobium xinjiangense DSM 19287 | reverse complement strand
CCTCCGGGGCTTTTTTTCCTATCCACACAAAATCTTCTACAGTCATAATCGCGGTAATCCCGCTGTTCAGCGGGGGAGATACTGACCACTGACCACTGACCACTGAACACTAATTTAAGTTCGGCTCCAGGATTAAACTTATCTTATTAAAATCGGCAGCACTGTTAATGACGGTTCTGTAGTCTTCATAACGATTCACATCAACAATGTTCACCCGGTAATGCTCATCTGCCGTGATATTGAGAATATTATCTTTTACTTCATAGAAGGAGTGAAAACTAAGTACTTCCTCCCCGTTTGAGGAAAAGGTATTATGTATATTGAGATCATCCAGGTTAGATATCCGGTAGCCTTCGGGAATTTCTATCTTTATGGTTCTGTAATAGCTCCTCTGAAACTCATTTTCCAGCGGAAGTTTTCTTTCCTTCTCCTGGTAAAGCTCAATTTGGCGGCCTATCAGCTCTCCAATTTTAAAGATGTATTTATTACCTGCCTTTTCCATAAAAGCTGCCGACTTAAAATCCAGCACGAACTGTAAGGGTTGAAGACCAAATAATTCAGGATCGGCATTGAGAAGGTCTTTATTGGTGATCTCAGCAGCTTCATCAAGATTAAAGGCGAAATTATCTATTAATTCCTTCTTATCTTTTTCCTGAACAAGGTTCATAAAAGGATGAATATACATTCCATAGTAACCGCTTAGACCTCTGTCCAGGTGAACATTAATGGCAGACAGATCCCCGGGTGAGAATTCCACATTAATGAGCATTTTATCTGTAGTTTTTTCTGCCTTAACAGGTTCGATGTAGTCAATTTTACCCAATCCCGAAGTAAGGGTTCCAACACTCACTTTCTTTATAAAAAGCCCATAGGTGTCGGTGAGATAGGCAGGTGGAAAACCATACCTGGAAGCCCGCTCCACGGGAGAAAGATATTTTTTGTTCTTTGGAAAATATATTAAAAAGTCCTGCAGGAAATTGTATGCCTCGAAATCTTTATCAAATTTGAGATCCTGACGATCACAGGTAAGTACCAGGTCATGTTTTATATCAAGAGCGGTGAGTGCCGCCGTATAGAGTTTTAGCATTCCGGTTTCATTGGCCACTTTCTTCTCCAAAACTACATCCAGATCCTTCAGTGCGTCTGCGCTTCCTTCTGTATAGTACACGTTGTTTTTAATGAAGAATTCCAGTTTTCTTATGACTGTTTCTTCTTCCCCGGACCGCTCTTTTCCAAAAACTTCTGCTATAAACTTATCCAGCGCTTTCTGTGTCTTTTTTGAGTGCTCAGGATAATAAAAAGCATAAATATTCTGAGAAATTCCTCCGTATGAAGAAAGATCCTTTTGATTATTATAGAGATTATGATCAAGTTTATACACCACAGAAGCACGGGTAGCATTATAAGCCGAAAGCTCTTCCTCTTCCAGTTTTTCTATGCCGTCAACTCCAAGTTTCCAGTGTAACTTATTCTGAGTAAGAGTATCCCGCTCCACAGAAGGAAGACCATTATAAGCTTTAAAAGTGAACACAAGATTCTTAGGTGCAAAAAAATCAAATTCTACCTGTTCTTTTTGAATATCAGACTGCAGGAAAAGTCTGTTCCCATTATAATTTGGATTTCGTTGCTCCACATAAAAGTACTCGATGAAACTGCCTTTTTCGATACCTTCAAAAGCGAAGTATTTATACTGCCTTCCGGTTTCCTCATCACTGGCGGTAAAGATGTTGCTCTTGTCCAGCTCCAGGATCTTTCCGTCGCCTGTTACCACTCTTGCCTTACTCACTAATAATTCTGTAGAGCCCGAATGTGGTAAATAAACCTTGTTGAATCTCTCAATGGCATGATCTGAATTCAGCCACATTACACGGTGCTCAAGAAAATATTCCACCAGGTCATCGTTCTTATCATAGATGAATTCGGTGACAACTTTACTCTTTAATTCAAGAATATCTTCGGTGACAGAGGTATCAACCTTATAAACCGGATTGTTCTCCCAGTCATAATCAATAAAATAAGGCTGTTCCTGTCCCACACCTGTCTGCAGGCCAAGGAAAAATAATAGGATAAGGGATAAATTATTCATATCACGAGGTTTTAATTTTCTTTAATATAATTACTTCTTTATAGGCTTTTTCAGCTTTGCTTATCAGGTCATTCACCAGTCTTTGTTGTTCCAGATCAAGGATTAGAAAGTCAAACTGAATGTCGTGGCTGTAGATCACCTTATTCTCTTTTCGGGAATAAGAAATTGCGGCTTTGATAAGATCATTGTCAAATTCTTCATTAGCGGGAAGATAAGCTACCTCATAACCCTCGGGAATCTCAAGTTCTGTGGTATAGCTAAAGGAATTTTTATAGTCGTATTCTATTTCATTCACCCGGTCCTTCAGCGTACGATAATGGGACAGGTCCCTGTTGAGATTAAGGTTAAGATAGATCTCGTCTCCTATTTCCTTCGCATAGCCTTTTACCTCAAAGTCATAATTAAGAATAAAATCCAGATCGTATTCATATTTGTTCTGCTCTTCCAGGGAACTTATTAGAAACCTGTTACTTCCTTTTTCAAAGACTGCGTTGTAATATTCTTCCACTTTAGCCGGATTGGATATCCCTTCCAGTTCATTGAACAAGCGAATTTTATTATAACCTGTGACCTGTGCTTTTGAGCTGCCTTTAATGTCACTGCCTTCTATTTTAAGGCGGGTATTTTCAATTACCGCAGAATTTTCCGCAGGCATAACAGGAACAATTTCAACTTCAAAACCGGCGTCTCCATTAGAAATTAGTGCCTCTTTCCCCTGAATGAATGAGGTAGGATATTCCAGCGGAATGTATCTTCCGGTAGCATCGAGGTAATAAGTCTTACCCGCGTTCCGGTAGGCCAGGATCATGTGGTTATCCACCAGTGGAGTTGGCAGTTCAGAATATGTATAGGGAATCTCCCTCGTACCAATCCAGGTAAGTTTTCCTTCTATCCCGGCAAGAGAAAGCATTTTATGAAGGATACTGGAATTGTCCTTACAGTCCCCATACTTTTTTTGAAAGACCTCATTTGCTTCCCGCGGAATGAATCCTCCCAGAGCATATTCAAATGCAATATATTTGATATTCTTCTGGGTCCAGTAGTAGATGGCCCTCACCTTTTCCAGTTCGGTCTCCTTTCCTGCCGTGATCTCTGCTACCAGATTTACCAGCTCCCGGTCATCCTCCTGTTTATTCAGATCTTTGACCAGAGAATTATACCAGGAATAGAGATCATTGACATCGTTAAGAACATTAATGGTGTTGCCATTATGGGTGTATGAGGAAATAACAGGAACCACATGAGGAATAACCCGTTTATAGGTAGGGCTTCCCGCTTCATTCTCATATTCCTCCACATTTGTCGCTTTCCACGTATAGATCTTTTTACCTCTTTTCTCTTCTTCGGAAAATTCCAGCTTCAGCGCCTGCGTATTGAACTGCATAAAACGCAGGGAGACATTTTTGTCTACGGTAACCGTGAAGGTGTTATTCTCTACCGGAAAGAAATCCCCAAAGTAGAACGGCATCAAAAAGCGCGGATTTTTAATTGTTTCTGAATATTCCAATTTGGATTTTGCTCCCTTCTGAAGCCCCGGAAATATAAAGTTTACAGATTTAGTGTCATCGTGAAAAGAATTATCCAGCTCATCCTTCTGCCTGTAATCCTCCACTTTGTATTCCCTGAACTTATTCTTTTCAAACAAAAAAGATGAGGCCTTAATGTCCCCCATTTCAAAGAACGAAGAGAAGTTTAAGGACCGGCGGGAATTATTCACCGCGGCATCACTGAGGTAAAGATCTTCTTCAAGATGGTGCTGGGCGATCTGCAGATTTCCGGAATTAAGACTAATGTCCAGCCTGGTTTCCTGATTAAGCCTCACCACATGGGCATTGACATGTTTTTGCCGGTAGAGCTCCACTTCCGGCGCCAGTTGTGCAGTAGCCTGAATACCTGATAAGCCTGCAACCAGAAAAAGAACTGCTTTATATTTTTTCAGCTTCATAGACATTTCCATTAAAGTATTGTTCCTGTGAGATCTTAACTCCCTTCTCATCATAAGTGACCGCTTTTCCATGCTTTAAATCAAAGATATAATTGATCTCTTCCTTCAACTTTCCGTTCTTGAAAAAGCTGCGGGATGGCCCGTGAAGCATTCCAAAATGATAGTTTTTTTCTGACTGAAGGTTGCCGTCAGGATAATATTCCTTTACAGTCCCATGATATTCACCAGATTGATAAAAGGTTTCATATTTGAGTATACCGGAGTAATAATATGATTTGTATGGCCCAACTACATTACCATTGAGGTACTCCATTTCCCTCGATGGCTTGCCATTATCATAAAAGGACTGAATGATGCCGCTTTCATTTTCAAGCGGAATCACAGGTAATTCTTCCGAATTCTCATCCAGATAGCTGTATGCTGTAAACCTGCCGTGCTCATAGAACCTCACCAGTTCCAGATTCCCTGAAGGGTCAAAGAATTCCTTTCTACCATGTTCTTCTCCCGAAGCATGAGGGGTCAATACCGAAAGAGCTCCATTTTCATGGAAGAATTTCGAATCGCCACTATACCTTCCAAACTCGAAGTTGTGTTTTATTTCCGGAGTACCGTCTTCATAAAAACCTGTAATCTCCCCGTGCATGTCACCCCGGGAAAAATTATTCACCCTCTTCTTTTCACCATTAAGATAATAGCCGGTCCAGGTGCCGCTTTGTTCTCCGTTGATATACTGCCCTTCTTCAATTTTTTTTCCGCTGTGGTCAAATTGAGTGAATTTGCCATGTTTGATCCCGTTTACGTAATCAATTTCATGACTTATTTTTCCGTTAAAATGATGTAATTTAATGCTATGCTCTCCTACCTCATTACGTCTTGCTATTTCATGAACCTCTTCTTCAGGAGTGTAGAAGGTTTCCGTTAGCACTTGTCCAAAGTCATACAAGAGTGTACTGGTAAGCTTGCCGTCAACTCCATAGAATTCCTGCAGGTTGTGAAAATCTCCTTTATGAAAGAAGTTTTTTATTTGCAGTTTTCCGTCAGGATAATAATACTGCCATTCCCCGTGCTGTTCCCCATCTTTGTACCAGCCCTGCCCCTTCATTTGCCCATCGGAATAGAAGCTGCGGTAATATCCCTGAAGCTTATCCATTTCATAATTGGCTTCAGATAACTTCTCACCGGTTTCATAGTACTCAGTGTACAAGCCGTTAGCCTTATCTTCAGCATAAATGCCCTCTCCAATAAGAGATCCGTTATCTGTATAAAATTTCCAGGGACCTTTCCTGCCTCCGGAAATATCATACAAGCCTTCCGCAGTAACCTCTCCGTAAGGAGCATAAGAACGGTAGTAGAACTCCCCGCCCTTTCTTTTGCCTGACGCAAGCAAACTTCCGGCCTTGCCAAAGAACCTGTAGCCAATGATCTCTCCATTCTTGTAGTCGTATTCATAATGAAGCTTCCCATCCCTGTCGTAATATTTAGCCACCCCCTGGTACAGCCCTTCTTTCACAGGAACGACTGACTTTAGTGTGCCATCATCATAAAATGATTCGTAGGTACCTTCAAAAAGCCCGTTCCTGTAGAGACTGCGCTCATTCACCTTTCCATTCGTGTAGAAAGTAGTATACGGACCTTCGGCTGAATTAGCTTCATATTTAATTTCTGAAGAAAGGCTGCCATCCCGGTTGTAATTTTTTTCTATCCCGTTCTTTTCACCTGCCTTGAAATTCATTTCAGAATAAATCTTTCCGTCGGCATAATATTCATAAGCCTTTCCCTCTACAAGCCCATTTTTGTAGAAGATATCGAATTCCTTAAGCACCTCCCCAACCGGAAAATTAGAACGATAGTCCCCCTCAAGTTCGTTGTCCTTAAAGAATTTTCTCTCGATCAGGGCCCCGGCCCTGTTATAGACCAAATGCTCCCCGTTTAGCTCATCATTTTCATAATGGGCCACATACTGCAGCCTTCCATTGTCAAAAAAGCCTTTGTTCTCTCCGTGGAGGACCCCGTTTTCATAATTCGCCGTCTCCTTTACTTTTTCCTTGTCATTATACCATTTCCAGAGACCTGTACGTTTCCCTTCCCCGTCAAAAAATCCTTCTGCAGCCAGCAAACCATCAGCATTGAAAAATTTCCATGCTCCATGAAGGGTCTCTCCATCGGCTTTGCCTATTCCATCCAGCCTCAGATTGGCATACCTGAAATACACCTCCTTATCTTCTTCAAAAACTCTAAAATTGGGAGGCTGCAGCAGGTTCTGCCATTCTGTAAGCAAGGCAGTTCTAAAGGTTTTAAGACCTTCAATATCCTTTCTCACTATTTTCTTATAGTCATCGTTCTCAATAGAGAAAGAAACCACATTAGTAAATTGAACAAAGTGACCGTTGTTCCAAACCCAATTGAAAAGCGGCACATATATCTTAGCCCAAAAACCGGCCTCTCCATCGTAGGAAGCGAGTTGAGAGAGCAATAAGTGGTTCTGTTTAGTATAGGCTATATCAACTTTTGAATCTATCTTATACTGGTCATTAAGTGCGAGCCTATTGTCGAGTAGAAGGTCCAGGTCCTCAAAGGAAGCATCATCCCCGGAGATCTCCAGACCGGGTTTCGCCCTGTGCGGATTCTTGGTCCGAACCAGCTCATTAACCTCGCCAAGAACCTGGAAAGCCCCTTTGCCGTCGGGGTTAAGCAGCAGGTACATATTGAAGGCCATCATGGCTTGTGCAGTGAGTTCCTGTTTATAACAGATGTTCCCCAGGCGTAAATGAGGCAGTGCATTGGACGGATTGAGAAGAACAGATTGCTGATAAGCCGCTGTTGCCTCTTGTATACGATCTGACTTTTCAAGGATAAGTCCCTTATTGTACCACAGCTGAAAGCTACGCGGATAGACTTTTAGGCCCTCTTCAACTGCAGCCAGAGCCTCTGTAAAGTGTTCCCTATTTAGAAATGCTACTGTCTTGTTGATATGAAAAGAGAGCTTCATTGCTCCCGAATTCAGGGTCAAACCCTTTTCGGCCACTTTCGCCGCCTCTTCGTTATTTCCAATATTCAGGAGATAATAGGATTTAGGTACCAGAGAGCTGATGTAAGAAGAGTCTTTTGGATGTACACGACTAATAAGCTCCAGGCTTTTCAGGTATTCTCCTTCGCTTCCGGCCTCTGCGGCCTGCTGCAGGATCTCCCGTCCATCGACAAAAGATATTTTCTCCTGCGCCAGACTAAGTAAAGGGCATAATAGGAGGAGTAACAAAGAAAATTTTTTCATTGAGAATAGATTGTAAATCGAAAATAACAGGACAGACAGATAGTCTTAATAAATTGAAGCTTAGGGAGACTCCGGTTAATCAATTTTTAAATGTAGGAAAAATACCTATTTAGCGATCAGAAATTTTAACTTTTTTTTAATAATAATCAAACTGCTTACCTTGTCGAAGGAGCCCTTTAGCTGCTGAAGTCTGCCTCTCTGGCAAAAAAAGGATTCAAGATTCAAAATTCAAGGTTCAAGGTCCAAGGTTCAAAGTTCAAGGTTTGTCCGATAAAAAAATAAGGAAACTCTGAAAAAGTCCGCTAATGCTGATCAGAGATCTATCTATCAGTCTGCGGGGGTGGTATTTAGTTCTTTGAATTTCCAATATTCTACCAATGAAAACATATTTTCACAACATTGAATTTCAGTATCTTACTAAAAAGTCTTGGTTCTAGATTCTGGAAGCGGAGCGGTCCAGATTCTTTTTCCGGACAACAATGAGTTGGTGCCTGGAATTTGTCCTCCTACGCTAAATGCTTCGGCGGGTAAATGCTTGGAATTTACACTTCGTACTTCTAGAATCGAACTTATAATTTCCTGATCTTTAAAACACATACCTGAATCCCAGCATATAATGCTCATCTGAACTGCTAAAGCTGAGTTCCATTTTTTCCCCTTCTCTGGGTGTGGTGAAGAACCAGGTGCTCCCAATCCCCACAACTGCTCCTGCAAGCACATCCCAGCCGTCATGCCGGGTGGCGTGGATGCGGGTCCAGCCGGTATATCCCGCCACTAGATAGGCAGGAATGCTGTAAACGAAACCATAGCGGCGATGATAAAAAGAGGCACTCTGGAAGGCTACCGAGGTATGACCGGATGGAAATGCATGATCCCCACCCTGTAGCGGCCGTTGTTTATTTATAAGCACCTTGGCTGCCCCTGTGACTGCAAGATTTAATGCGAAGCTTTTGGAAAACTGCCAGGTCCCCCGGTAATCCTTAAGGAGCAAACTAGTGGCTACTGCAGATGCGGGAAGAGCAAAGAATCCGGCGTCGCCGGTATTCTCTATAAAAGTGTCTTCAGGATTGAAATACTGACTGCGGACATCTGCAGGAGAAAGGAACAGGAAAGAGAAAAGGAACAGAAGGATCAATTGCCGAAGCTGAAACAAAATTTCCGGCTGAGAAATAATCATGGGTAATTTCCAGGTTTCCGATAGAAAATCATTTTTTATAGTCGTCATAAACTTTTAGGCTATTCAGTTTCAGGAGGAGATAACATCTCCCGGAAAGACAGCAGCGGGCTCATGAGCAAAAATAAGCTGTTGCATCAAGGCCGTAAAACTTTTGTAACAAAATTATCAGGAAAATTCCCCTATTTCCAGCGGTTTCCGCGGTACTCTTCTTCCTGAAGATTATTGTATTGTTTAATGTTGATCATTGGCAACATCATACCCATCCTTACGTGACAGTTCTTCGAAATGATCTGATTGTTATGCTCTTCCGTATTGACTTATTTTACATCAGGCGCTGGTTACCTGTTTTGTCTTTTAGCACCACAGGTTCCGGCGGCACATCTACGTCTGCCCTGTTCCTGTCAGACAATGCGATCCAGGCAACTATAATTGCAATGATAACGATCACAGCTATGATCCAAAGTTTTGAATTATTCTTTTTTGGGCTGTTCCCTCTTTTTTCTTCTACATCGATTCTGGCCATCTCACAAGTTTTTTAATCTCCAAATAAGTTAAGGATCTCAATTTACCCAAACCAAAAATTAACCCGAATTTGACATTTTTGAATAGTCTCTGCCGATTTCCTTCGTAATTCTGCCAGATTTTCGGGTTGGATATTCCAGATCCCGGCTCCATATAAAATGAGTTGATTTTACCGGCACTTTAAAATCAGGAAAGCAGGTATCCGCCGAAATCAATACCTGCTTTTTATTTGATAATCTTTCTAATAATTATTGGCGGCAATCTGTCCCCTTATTTCACCTCCCGGATATAGCGTCGTGTGTACATTTACATAGGTTGATCCTGCCCGCATGAGCTCAAGAAGGTCTTCCAAGGTTCCACCGGCCAGTACCCCGATGATATCATCTGTGGTAATCATCCCTTCTGCCAAAATACCATTAGTTTTACCTTCAATGAGTCCACCTCCATAAAGAAAGGCTGCTACTCCACCGTTCTCTCCAAATTCCCCTACATGAATATGAGCTGCCCTTACATCTTCAATGTTGGCCACAATTAACTTATAGTACAATTCAGTTCCATCCTTACTCAATTTAAAAATGGTTTGTCCAGTGGCGTGGGTCATCACTGCCGGTACTTCCTCATCACCAATAAGGTGGGCCCGAAAGCTTTGAACTGCTGTGGTGTGATGACGGGCCTGAAGCTCGGCTTCAAGCTGTGCCTGCTGAATTTCGGGTTCAAGAGCTTCTGTCTCACAAGAAGTGAACAGGAGCAGGAAAGTTGCGATAAAAAGAAAAAGATAATTTTTCATAATATAAAGGATTTATTGATTTCCCTATTATATTGAGGTTCAGTACAATATACACCCAATTATCTAACAGATGGTTCAGCTGCTTCATAATTAAAACCCAATTCTTTATTGATCCTGCCGGAATTTTTTGGCGACAACTGAAACAGATAAATATGCACATAAAAAAACCACAGACCTGTGGACCTGTGGTTCTACCATATTTTATTGACTGCCGGTTTATTCCAGCCCGGCTTCTCCGCGCGCAAGTCGGTCGAGAAGACTGGTGCGGGTACGGACATCTACTTCAATGGCCGGCTTTCCCTGTCGTGGGAAGAAATAATCAAAATCTTTTGAAAAACCCTGCCAGAATTCCTCAACCGGAAAAGCCTCTTTTCCTTTTTGTTCTCTTCCGCGGGTGAAAAGGAGTTCATCGGTTCCGTAATCAGATCCCAGGGCAGAGTCTCCGGTAAAGACAATCCCGTTGTGTTTGCTGCAGTACAGTACCACCTGCCCCTCCTTACCCGGCACCACATGGGGTTCCAGGTCAAATTTGCTCAGCAGTTCATCTCTCCGGTTAAGTGCTTTGGTTTCATAATCCTGTGGTGTGATGTCGGGGTGAACATAGATATCTGCGTCCCCGGCATCTTTGGAAAGGCTTTCAAAGTCGGCATAAGCATCTTTGGTCACGCCCTTACCGGTGATAAGGATGGCTTTGATGTTGAACCCATTGTGCAACAGGTACTCTACGGCTTCTTTATAGGCTTCTTCCACTATATCGATCAGGACCAGGTCCTTACCCTTTAATATTCCATATCCCTGGTCAAATCCCCGGGGGTTCTTAGCACCCTTTATCATCAGGATGCCGGGAAGTACCTCCCTGAATTTTCCGGTGTGAAGATCTCTAATGGAAGCTGCGGTAGGCGCTATGCCTTCTGTATTAAATTCTATCATGGCGTTTTTTTTATTTGCTTTAAGCTACGAATCAAAATCCTTTTAGCAAAGAGCTTTAATAGGCTTTAACCATTGTTTTTAAATTAGTTAGGAAGTTCATCCGGTTGCCTGTTCCGGGTTGGGTTGTTTTCAATTTTCAGTTCTCAGTGCTCAGTTCTGAGTTCTCAGTTCTCAGTTGTCGGTTTTGTTTATATATGAATTTCTAACCTCTCATAAAAGGTTTCACACAAAGCGCACTAAGCCAATAAATAAAGAGCACGAAGAAAGCTTTGTATTATTGGAATTTGGCCTCCTTCGTCTGAGGCAACAGCGGGTAAATGCTTTGAATTTTGTTCCATTCGTACTTCTAACCTCGTAAATCTAATTTCCTGATCACTGATCACTCAACACTGATCACTTCTTTTCCCTCTGATTCCGCAGATCCCGTTATACATTATACAATGTACCTTTATCATTAATAAAACTGCCTGCTCCGCACTACCATATGATTAAACAAATTATCTGATGGATATGTGTCGCCCCTCCGGGGGCTCTTTTTGGAGGGGGTGTTTTTTTAATCCCGGGGCTGCACCCCGGGCTACCTATATTTCGCCCCTCGTATGTTTCAAAGGTTTAAGGTTTAGGGAATAAAGAATAACAGTTTTGTCTTAACCTGAAAATCTGGATTCTGATTTGTGCTTTTTACGTCGGAATAGGAATTTGTAAACTTTGAAATTGGAATCTAAGATTTGGTGCTTCGGATTTGGCCCTCCTTCGCTTTAAGCTACGGTGGGTAAATGCTTGGAATTTGGTGCTTGGAATTTGGCCCTCCTTCGCTTTAAACAACGGCGGGTAAATGTTTCGAATTTAGTTCCATTCGTACTTCTAACCTCGTAAATCTAATTTCCTGACCACTGACCACTGAATACTGAATACTGAATACTGATCATTGATCACTTAAAAATTTTACTTTTGTAAAATATGATCAGAATTCTTCTTTTAAGTACCGCACTTTTACTTCCCGGTCTCCTCTCTGCGCAGCTGGTGAATATTGAGTCGAGGCGCATGCAGACAGATTCCGTTAGATTCACACTGAATGCCGATTTTTCCTTTAATCACACGAATAATGACGGGAGTCAGGTGAATCAGGTGGACGCCGCTTTGACGACTCAGCTGAAATCAAAGGATCTCCGGAAGATCTATTTTGTACTGGGAAATTATAAGCTGATAGATTCTGAAAGCGGAAACCTGCAAAATGCCTGGTTCCTTCATGGCCGGTTCAATTTTAAGTTCAGTCAGCTATTGAGATTCGAAAGCTTTATTCAGGGGCAGTATAACCAGCTTCTTATTGTGGAACAGCGGAACCTTGTCGGCGCGGGATTGCGGGTGAAATGGGTAGATAAGGAAAGGTTCAGCGGTTATGCCGGCAACAGTTATATGTATGAAGTTGAGTACAGTGACCGTGCCGGAACCACGAATTACAACCACCGTAACAGCACCTATTTCACATTGTCCTATACCACAGGATCAAAGAAATTCTCTGTTACTAATACCGTCTATTATCAGCCGCTTTACAGACATTTTGAAGACTACAGGATCCTGGAGCAATTCCGCCTCGATGTTCCCCTGTCCAACTGGCTGAGTGTTTTTACACTTTACAATTACTACTTTGACAGTAAGACTCCGCTAAACAGCGAGGAGTACACCTCCAATCTCAATGTGGGAATAGGAATACGGATTTAGAAATTACCTGTTGCCGGTTACCTGTTCCGGGTTGGGTTGTTTTCAATTTTCAGTTCTCAGTGCTCAGTTCTGAGTTCTCAGTTCTCAGTTGTCGGTTTTGTTTATATATTAATTTCTAACCTCTCATAAAAGGTTTCACACAAAGCGCACTAAGCCAATAAATAAAGAGCACGAAGAAAGCTATGTATTATTGGAATTTGGCCTCCTTCGTCTGAGGCAACAGCGGGTAAATGCTTTGAATTTTGTTCCGTTCGTACTTCTAACTTTGTAAATCTAATTTCACACTGGACACCGATCACTGATCACTGATCACTTATAAATGACTCCTGGTGAACTTCTAATTCTTAAAAAGAAGTTAAAATACCCACTATTAGGTATTGCATTCATTTTTTATATCGGATAGTTTTGTCCTCTAAATCTATCTTTTCAAATCCAAATTTTATCTTTTATGAAATTTTTTTACACCAGTCTTTTATTTATTACTTTCTCTTTTTCAGCTATTTCACAAACCTTAGAATATCCAAAGTACAATTGCGAAACTGCTGCCGCACCCGATGATCTGCGCTCCTGGTGCCATGATGATCTTGATGATTATTACAATGAATGCGAATGTCGGCATTCAAAAGCTGTAGAGGCATATGAAGCAAAAAGAAAAGAAATTGAAGATCGAATAGACGCTTTGTATAGTGAAAGCTCGAGCCTTAGAGACCGGCAACGGGCGCATGAGAGTACCGGGCGTGAATACGAACTTAAGCTTACAAAAGAAGGCAATGACAATTTTGACAGCGACCAGGCAAATTCCATTGCAGCCTTTGAGCAAGCGATAAGTGTCGCAAACCAAAGGCTTGAGGTAGAAGAGAAAATCTTAGCTCTTCGCTCTCAGCTGAGTTCTTCAGAAATAACAGAATCCCGAGATATAACTTTCATCAAAAAAGATCTTGAAGGCCTCAAAAGTAAAATTGAATTTGTGCGGGAGATGGAGCCCAGAAGGACCCTGGTCCTTACTTCCGGCAACAGCTTCGGCTCCGGTGATGATGATGATGAAGAAGAAGAAGATTCCAACTCGTCCTCCTCCTCCTCCTCATCGGGTGACAGTTCTGGTTCAGAAAGTGATTCCTATTCAGAAGGAACCTCAGAAACAGGTAACGAATCTGAAACTAACGATGATGATTATAAGGAGAGCTCCACTTCTTCCCGTTATACTTCAGGGAAAAGTCCGGAAACGGAGAAATGGGAAAAAATGCAGCGCTACCAGGCCAGAAAGCAATCTCAAAATAACCAGAATCAACAACTGGCCTATAGTTCTGCAGCAGCCACAGGTACACTGATGTATTTGCTTGGCGGATTTGTTTATAGTAAATACGGGTTTACCAATCCCAATTCGCTTTATGAAGGAAGTAATTTCTTTTTTAATATGGATCTTGGTTTTGGTCTCACCATTCATCCCATGTACTTTGCCAGCGAATACGAGACTTATGACTATGACTATATTGAAACTACTAAAGGATCAACAAAAATACTTTTTGATTTTAATGTAGATATGCAGTTCGGCTACGAGACCAATTACCTTGGAGGTTATGGTTTTGTTGGTGCCTCACCGGGTATCTCCCCAATTTTTGATGCTACCCAGCTCAACTACCACGCAGGAGGCCGTGTCTATGGAGGGTTAAAAAACCTGAAGCTATTTGCCGAATACACCACAGGAGGAAGAAATTACACTGCATCAGACCTTTTGGATTCCCAGGAATATGGTTCCGGAGAAAGTAATTATAATTATAATAGTGCCAAAGCGGGTCTAAAGATCAGCTGGTATGGGAGCCGGACGGCACCGGCAAGAAACCATATTTACCTGGGGGTAATTGAGGAAAAGATCACTAACATCGAGGAAGGCCAAAGCATTCAGAGAATTCCACAGGAACAGGAAGCATATGCTTTTCCGGATTTTTCCACTTATTTCGGCTATATGTTCGAATGGAGACATGATCATCACGGAGTGCTTTATGCGCGTGTTTTTCCAAAATATCCGCATACGGGATTGCGGGGAGGAAAATTTCACAGCGATTTTTCCAATGAAGGAACAGTCTTTATTCAGGTCGGATTTTTACGATCCATGGCCGCATTCTTTTAATTTTAAAAAAGTATAAAGGTTCAATCACTGATTAATTTTCAAATATTTTAGAGATTTTACTGTTGTGATTTTAGCCGGGGGAGCAGGGTTCTAATTTGCTGAAGCAAAATTGGCACCTCCTATAGAAAAAGTTTTCTTTTATGCCTGCCGGCAAGGCAGGCAATCTCCCTCATGAGATATAATACCTTTTCAATGTAACCGAAATGAATAACTTCCCAACCGTAATAGGATTGCCACAGTTGGTTGTCCCCTCGCTACCTGGGACGTGAGTATTGGCATTGCAGCGATCGATTCCACTCCCTGCGCACGCATACTCAAAAAGGCCACGGATGCACAGATATTTTTAATTCACTCATGCTCTAATTCCTTTATGCTCAAATTTTCATTTCAAACCTCTCATAAAGGTTTCACACTAAGATCACTAAGCCAAAAATGAAAGAACACGAAGAAAGTACATTTTAATTCGGGATGGGAATTCGCAGTATTGGAATTTGGAATTTAAAACTTGGCGCTTGGAATTTGGTCCTCCTTCGCTTAAAGCTACGGCAGGAAAATCCTTGGAATTTGGTGCCTGGAATTTGGTGCTTAAATTTATGCTTCGAATTTTGTTCCGTTCGTACTTCGACCTTCGTAAATCTAATTTCCTGACCACTATCATATGACTAAACAGACAATCTGATGGATATGTGTCGCCCTTACAGGGCTCTTGTCAGGTGGTTCTTTTAATCCCGGGGTTGAAACCCCGGGCTAATGATATTGCGCCTCAATAGGGCTTTTTCATGCTTCCCATTTTAGAATGACAAAACAAAATCACAAAAAGTCATATTAAAAGGTTGTCCCGCTATTCAGCGGGGGAGGTACTGCGCACTGCTTCTAATTGTATAATGTATATTGATTAATGTATAAACTTACCCTATCCCGAAGTGTCGGGAGGAGCCGGAAAATTTTGATTAGCTTGATTTTTTGGAAAATGCCGGAATGAATACGCCTCATCCCCGGCCTACGAAAGGTTGACGTAAAATTTGAAGTGAAGCTGACGTAAAATTTTAGGCTGTTTGAGCGGAAAGACAGCATATTTTTTCTCAGGCGTCTCTCGCGAGTTCCTAAAATTTAGGCAGCAAACGATAAATTTAGTCAAGGTTTCGTAAGCCTAGATTTTTTGGTTCTTTTTCATCGATGGAAAAAGAACAGGAAGCAAATCCTTATCTGAATTTAATATATTACTACAGGTAACAGTCGCAACAAAAAATGGAACAATAATGAAATGCAGCGAGTTCCTATTAAGCGAAGGAAAATTACTTAAAAATGGAATTCATTCATTATAAGGTACCACTTTCCGCCACTTCCCACTCTCCGCATATTCCTTAAGCGTCTTGTTACGCCCCTTCAGGAAATTGGTCATATAGGCTTCGAGAAATAATTTATTGGCAAGCCAGCCCAGGGGTCCCAACGGAGCTTCAAAATTAAAGACATCTTTCATAATGGTTTCTTCTCCGGAAGTGGAAAAGTAATGTTCGTGTCTCATGCTTTTAAAAGCACCTTTTACCATTTCATCTGCAAAAAAGTTTGGTGGATCAAATTCGGTGACCCTGGTGGTAAGACTCTGCACTACTCCCAGATGTTTCCCGCGGTATGTGACAGTTTCATTGAGGCCTATTAATCCGCTGGTTCTTCCGGCGACCGCTTTTTCATTGGAGGAGGTCACCGCTTCCGACTGGAAGTCAATACTCCTGGCCAGGTCAAAAACAATTTTAATATCGGCTTTTATGTGAGTTTCTAATCTGATTACGGGCATTGCTTATTCTTTTATGGTTCCGGTTACTACAAGATAAGCAATAATACAGTTATGAGTTAGGAGTTATGGAGTTATGGAGTTATGAAACTCTGTCATTCAGAATGGAGTGCAGCGGAGTGAAGAATCTCTAGTTAATTCAATAGTCAGTTGTGAGTTCTCAGTTGTCGGTTGCGAGTTGCGGGTTGTTACCGGCAGGCTAGCTGCGCCAGGGTGAAAAAAAGATTTACGGCGCCGTCTGGAAACCGACTAATTTTGACCCCAATAAAAAATATCCCGCCATTGACGCCACTTACACCGGTCCGCACACGCAGGTGTACCCGAAATCCTTCGGCAGGGCATTTCAAAATCAGGCGCTGGCAGAATTAGGGTTTATTGTTGTTGCTATAGATGGCCTTGGTACTGCGGGACGCTCTAAAGCTTTCAGAAATCACTCCTATAAAAACATGGGAAATAACCTGGAGGATCATCTAAAAACGATCCGCCACCTGGCACAGCAGTATGCATGGATAGACACTGACCGCGTGGGTATTTTGGGTCATTCAGCGGGAGGTTATGACACCCGGCGTGCCCTCCTGGCATTTCCGGAATTTTATAAAGTAGGCGTAGCAAGTTCAGGAGACCACGACTTCAGGATGGAAAAGGCCTGGTGGCCCGAGATGTATATGGACTGGCCTGTAGATGAATCATACAAGGCGGCGTCAAATGTCACCAACGTCAAAAATCTGCAGGGAAAATTATTGCTGGTACACGGCGGCATGGATGAAAATGTCAATCCTTCAGCCACTTTTAAACTGGCCGAAGCCCTTATAAATGCAGGAAAAGATTTTGACCTGCTCATATTGCCGGGTCAGCCGCACGGCTACAGCGGTAAAGCTCTGAATTTCTTTCTTAAGAAGCGCTGGAACTATTTTATTGAACACCTGCTGGACAAGGAACCCCGCTGGGACTACAACTTCAACTAATAAGCAGAAGCGCTGACGAGAATATCATATTGCAAAAGGGATCTTGCCGATGTGAGCGGTAATTGGGGATTGGTGAATGGTGATTGGTGATTGGGGATTGGGGATTGGGGATTGGGGATTGGTTAAATCGGGAAACGGAGGAACCGGAAATGGGAAACAGGGAGCAGGAAAATTCTGTTAGAAGCACAAAACATAAATTTGAGGAAACAGTTTTAAAATGATTTCTTTACCATTCCTTCATTATGAGGTTCAGAAGTGTTTTTAATTACAAAATCCACAACACCAAGTACCAGTTCCTCTTCTGTAATTACATCAACTTTCCATTGGCCTTCCCTAAGGTTGTTTTTATGAGTATATCCACGGAAACCAAGGTCACGCCCACCGGTAACTTTAAAGCTAATGTCATCAGTCACTTCCCATTTCTCAGTTTCCGGATTGTACCATTTCCACCTATGAAAAATGGACTTTTTTAAATCTGTAGGTGCAAAAACAGAAGTGAATACATAAACTCTTTGATCTGCCTGACGATGAAAATTGGTATCATGTTTACGCCAAAACACATACCATGGATTCTTCTCGTAAGTAACGATGTATTCGTTATTTTCTTTTCTCACATCATGAGCTACCAACCCGGTATCCATAGCCAGCGGCACTGGTGGAATAAGATTGAAATAGTAAAAAACATTAATTGTGATATAGATAGAAAGGATAAGACCGATCAGTTTTTTCAGACTTATCTCAGCTCTTATGCCTGGGCTTGACCTGTAAATAAACCTGATGAGTGCCAGGGTAGACCACAAACTCAAAAGTCCGGAAATGATAAAAATAAAGGTATTCATTTTCCTGATCAGCGTGGGAATCATAAAGGCGAAAAAGGTAAAACTTATAAAAAAATAAACACTAAACTGAAGGTATTTATTGGAGATTTTCTTTTTAAGAAACTCGTTTGCAAATAAGAGCAGGACCAGCAGTATGAAAAAAAACATAGTTTTTGACATGGACACACTTCTGAAAAAATAGATCACAAAAGCACTTGAAAGTGCGCCAAAGAAGAACTGTATGAGTAGTGGAAAATATTGGGAATAACGTCTGATAAAAGTACCTTCCCACTTGTCATTATCCACTGTATTATATAAATAAAGCGTTATGGACAATAAGCTCATATGCGAGCAAAGTACCACCGTATCATAAACACGGTCAATTCGCCCTAAGGTCAACGTGTCAAAAATGAAACCACCCATAAAAAAAAGAATGGGAGCGTACTTTTGATTGCGAAAAACAAACCTTCCAAAAGCACTATTTCTATATCTTACTAAAGTCTTTTTCATAATGTATTGTAGCGCCAAATTTAGCGTAAAAACTTCATCCGGATATTTGCTTTGACTATAATGCCAGAGAGCTTATGGAAAAAAGTGTAATCAGGATCTTATCGCATAATTCAGCGGAAGGAAATTAATTGTTTATTGTTAATTGTTAATTGTTCATTGTTCATTGTTATACCGTCCCCAGCTTTCTGTCTACTTTTCAAAATTAAATTTTGGTGCTTCACCCATTGCAGGTTCCACATTTTAATCAATTACTTTTGAGTGATGATCCAGTTTTCCCTTTAAATGACAAAAGACAAAAAAATCAAGAAATCCTGGCTAACAAAAGATGCCATGGTACAGATCTATGAACAAAACCTGTGGGGTGGTGACAAATCTGAATTCTACTCCGGTTTAGGCTCCCATCATCCTGAGACTGTGAATCCATATATAGCAGTAGTAACCGCATTTCTAAAAGATCTTGAGACTCCGCCGGTAGTTTGCGATTTGGGTTGCGGGGATTTTAATATTGGGAAAGAACTGGTGAAGTACTCCAAAAAGTACATCGCAATAGATATAGTTCCGGAGCTTATAGCACATAACAGCAAAGAATTCAAGGCAGAAAATTTGGAATTTCATGCTCTGGATATTGCAACAGATGATCTGCCTTCGGGCGATTGCGCGATCCTGAGGCAGGTGTTGCAACATTTATCAAATGCGGAAATCAAAAGGCTGGTTGAAAAACTATACGATTTCCAGTATGTTATTCTCACCGAGCACTTACCGGAAGAAGATTTTGAACCCAATAAGGATATTATCTCCGGACAGGGCATCAGGCTAAAAAAACAAAGTGGCGTAGACCTTACTGCAGCCCCTTTTAATTTTAAGGTCATAGAAGAAAACCATTTATTTTCCGTTCCGGCTCCCGGATTTGAAGGGATTTTAAAAACAACTCTGTATAAGCTGAGGTAAGGCTTGTGGAAGTTGCGGAATGTTTGTGGTTTGTGGTTTATAGGTTTTGTTTTCTCTCCATAGCCCTCTGACCTCGCTCCACTTTTTCCTCTCCACTCTCCTCTAAACACCTCTCAAAAATGACATTTTTGAAACCTCTTAATTTAGCCGCGAATCGTCCAATGATTTCCTCTTTCTCCGAAGAATCAGTGTGATTTCAAAATCTTCTTCTTATTATTGTTAAAATATTTAACAGGAATTAATTTTCAGCTTTTAAAGCCTGCTCAATTCCTGGTCTTTTTGCCACCCAGCCTCCCTACAGCTGACAAATTTAATTCTGTTTTTAAATGGAAAAGTACATCAGCATTCTGTTTATTATTTTTTTCAGCTTCACCAGTCAGCCGGGCTCCTCATCAACTCAAAAGAAAAAGGACCTCACCCAAACAATACAAACCAAAGTGGTTTACATCAATGTCTTTATAAGTGCCGACAAAACCATCTTTTTAGAAACTGAAAAAATAACATTTGAAGAGGTGGCGGAAAAGCTTCGGAAAAGGGTCAGGTCTCTGCCATTTAATCCGGATCAAATGATCATTTACAGGATCTATGCAGATGAAAACCTGAAATTGGGTTATATCATGGATGTAAGTCAGCAAATGTCCGCAGGGTATCGTCCCTACCAAACTCAAAAATTTCTGCTGAATACCACAAAATTAAACCTTGATGGCCAAAACTGGTTAAAGGCAGTTGACATGAAAGATCTTAAAGCCCTGGATTGACCGGATCTCTCAGAAAAATAATTGACAAGAAGATTTAATCTGAGCCTCCCTTCTCTCTGTATTACCCAATGAAATTTGATATGAAAAAGTTTTTAATTCTATTCCTCTTTACCGGCCTCACCTATGGTCAACAGCTTAGTAAGAACGAAGTCAATCAGCAAATAGGACTGGTATGGGGGCTTGTGAAATACCATCACCCCGATGTGAGCCGCGGAAAATATGACTGGAACCGGGAGTTGCTGACTGTTCTGGAAAAGTCCCGGGAGGTAAGAGATCAAAAGGAACTGAATAAAATTCTGCTTGAGCTAAGCACGGGATATAATACTAAAAAGACCCGGTTTAAACCCGGCAGGAATTCGGCGGCAAAAGGCATTTTCAGAAGGAATGAAGATTACAACTGGATTCAGGATTATGATTTTGGACCGGAACTCACCCGGGAACTTTTGAAACTAAAAGACAACAGGAGGATCGGAGATCACTACGCCTCCCGGGAAATTCTCAACAATTTTCTGAATTTCGAAAATGAAAAACCGCTGGCAGATTTTGACCAGTCTCTTGAAAGCCACAGACTACTGCTGCTCTACAATTTCTGGAATGCCATTCAATACTGGTACGTCAACAAGTACCTTATGGATGAAGACTGGCGAGAGATTCTACCTGAGCTCACCCGGGAATTTTCAGAAGCAACTACTACTGAAAAATTTGAAGTGGCAAAGCTGAAAATGAATGCCAGGCTGAATGATTCTCACTCCTATCGAACTTCTTCCTACCTATGGGATTCCCTGTACAACCGGTCTCCCGCCATGAACGGCAGGATCGTCAACGATTCCCTTGTAATTACCCGCGTCATGGAGCCTGCTGGCACAGCTCAAACAAATATTCAACCCGGAGATGTAATAACCTATATTGAGGGCCTGCCGGTAAAGGACTATGTGGAAAAGAACTTCGCTCCTATTTTTTCCGCTTCCAACAGGAACTATCTTCATAACCGCATACAGAATTGGTATCTGCTATCGGGAAAAACAGATTCTCTGAGGATCAGGGTTCTTTCTCCGCAGTCAGGCATATCAGAGCAACAGCGCATTCCTTTATACAGATCCTTCGGAAGTATTGACAGCGTAAGGCATCTCTACACTCCGTGGAAGGAATACTGGTACGATCTCACCCCCGAAGTAACTTATATCAATCTGGACAGTATTACTTCCGCAGAACTTAAATCTGCTTTTAACCACGGAAAAGATAAAAAAGCCATTGTTCTGGATTTGAGGAATTATCCCAGACAAATAAGGGATACAGATATTTCAAAATATCTTTTTCCGCGGAAAAAGAAGTTTGTAAAAGTCCTTTTTCCGGAAAGTTCCAACCCCTCCTACGGAGACCCCGATGGAAAAGCGCCACTGCGGTTTATACTGGATCCTTTCAAAAGTGGAAAGAAAAACAGGAACTATTACAAAGGCAGGGTGATTCTGCTGGTAGACCGTTCTTCCATGAGTTATGCTGAATATTTAGCAATGGTCATACAGGCTGCACCGAATGTGACCACTATTGGAGAGCAAACGGCCGGTGCTCCTTTAAATATCTGGACGTATACCCTGGCAGACGGGCAGACCACTTCCTTCACCGGCCTGGGAGGCTTTTATCCCGACGGCCGTGGTGTGCAGCGTGAAGGCGTGGCGCTTGATCATGTCATTACCGAAAGCGCTTTGCACTACGACCCTGAGTTATACCTGAAGGAAGCTCTTAAGATAATTGAAGAGGATACAGAGATCAGGCTGCTAAAATGAACCACTTAAACCACATTCCTAATAAAATTAAAATCATGAAAAAAATCCTCTTTTTGAGCCTTACAGGACTGCTTATTCTCGGCTCCTGTGCGCAGCAGCATTCCGGAAACTACAATGTTTTGATAGCCGAAGCGCGGGCATTGAATGCAGCAGGAGCATATAGTGAATCGGGTGAAAAGTATTCCGCAGCCTTTGAATCGGCAGAAGATATTGACAGTATTTCACACCGGTATGAAGCTGCGACCTCCTGGGCTCTGGCAAAGCAGAAAGATCAGGCTTTTGAGCAACTTAATCTGCTTACTGATGAAGGGAAATATTCAGACCTTTGGCAGATCTCTTCAGACGATAATTTCAACTCCCTGCGCTCTGATGGGCGCTGGATGGACGTTCTGACAAAAGTAAGTGAAAACAAAAAGGAAGCCGAAGCAGGCCTGGCAGAAGTAGCTGCCCTGCTGGAGGTGGTTTATTATGACGACCAAAAGCTGAGACAGGAATCGGCAGGAATTCAGGAGCAGTATGGGCGCGATTCAGAAGAGATCAGGGCACACTGGGAGCTTATTGGAAACCAGGATTCCATCAACCTTATCAAGGTAAAAAAGGTACTGGACGAAAATGGCTGGCTGGGAACAGAGCTTATTGGCCGCAGTGCAAATTCCGCGCTTTTTCTTGTTATTCAGCATGCCGGACTTGAAACACAGGAAGAGTACTTACCCATGCTGCGGCAGGCGGTAAAGAGAGGAGCTGCAAGCCCTGCAGATCTGGCCCTCCTTGAGGACCGGGTAGAGCTGCGACAGGGTAAAAAGCAGATCTATGGCAGTCAGGTTGCAATGGATCAGGAAACCGGGGAATATTACGTCTCCCCTCTTCTCGACCCCGAAAATGTGAACCGCCGGAGAGCAGAGGTGGGTTTAGGTCCCATTGAGGATTACGTTTCCACCTGGAATATCATTTGGGATGCAGAGACCTATAAAACAACTCAGGACTCAACCTCAACGAAATCAGATCCCCAGTAATCCCGATTAATTCTGAATCCTGAATTTTAAATCTTGAATCCTCACGCGTCATCTTTTGTCGCCCACCCGTCCTATCTTAGTTACCGGAAGTTAGATTTTAGAAGTTAGAGGTACGAAGTTGGATTAGGCCTGTCATTCAGAGCGAAGTGCAGCGGAGCGAAGAATCTCTTTTTCAGCTAAGAGCAATGAGTTATGATTTATAAACTGCCTAATCTCTAATAGAACAATACAAAATTAAAAAAATGAGAAAACTGGAGATCATGCTCACAGAAGAACAATACCAACACATACAGGAGGAGATCAAATATTATAAGAGAACCCATCTTTCAGAAGGTGTATTTGGAGGGTATGAATTATGTTTGAATGTTTCAGTGCCCAATGCATTCGGCAGTATTCTGGAAATGAGAACGAATGAAACAATTGATTTAGGAGAGGTGGCATGGAATTTTACTGAAGTACGAAATTAGAAGTTAGAGGTACGAAGTAAAAGTTTAGGAGTTTAGGAGTTTAGGAGTTTAGAATCTGTCATTCTGAACGCAGCTTTTGCGGAGTGAAGAATCTTTTTTTAGTTATGAGTTCAGGATTAAAAAGAATCAAAAGCCAAGAACCAGGAGCCAGGACTTTTGCCTGCTACGGGTGCTGAGGTAGAAAATTTTCCATTTTACCCCTCCCCTATCCCGAAGTGTCGGGAGGAGCCGGAAAATTTTGACAGGTTATATCTTTTATTTAATCATTGTAAAATAAAAACGTAATTTCTTCGGCCTACGAAAGTTTGCCGTAAAATTTGAAGTGAAGCTGACGTAAAATTTTAGGCTGTTTGAGCGGAATGAGTTTTTCTTTTTACTCCGAGGTCTCCCGCGAGTTCCTAAAATTTAGGCAGTGAACGATAAATTTAGGCGGGGTTTCGTAAGCCTAGATTTTTTGGTTCTTTTTCATCAATGGAAAAAGAACAAGAAATAAAAAATAAGAGTAAAACTTCAAATTCTTTATAATGAGCACGAGCTATCGGAATAAAATCATCCTCACTTACCGCGCTTTACTAGAAATCCACGAAGAACTGATGGAACGGATCATCAACGTCGGTATGACGGGACAGTATGCAGAGATCAACGAAACCTTCCGCGAAGGCGATACCTTCAAGTTTGACCTGGAGATGTTCCGCGACAGTAAAGACCAAAACCTGCAACTGCTACTCGGACTATTTGATGAGCTGGAAAACTTGATGAATACCCTGGCCAATGTCAATGGGATCACTGAGGAGGAATTGGAAGATGATTGAAGTTAGATTTACGAAGTTAGAAGTACGAAGTGAAGGTGGAAACTATTTCTGTCATTCAGAACGAGCGATAGCGAAGTGAAGAATCTCCTATTTGTAAAGTGGCCGGTTACCTGTTACGAGTTGCGGGTTGCGAGATGCGCGGCGGGCGTGAAATCCCAATCTTGAATTTTAAATCTTGAATCATCTATGATCGGAGCTTTATTAGGAGACATTATAGGTTCTGTCTTCGAAGGAAAAAACATAAAAACAACCGATTTTCAGTTACAGAATTTCGGTTCCCGAATAACCGACGACAGTGTTCTGACAATTGCTGTGGCGGAAACTCCTGGGCTCATCTGCATTTAACCGGTATTGGTATTTTAGTTTATTGGATAAGGATGGGTATTTGTACTAAACTTCAGCAACACCGAATTCTCATTGTGCGCTAAACTTAACGGCCGCTCACCGGTAAATGTTTCCGCAAAGGCTCCTCTCGTGATGAATTATGGATCATGAATCATTCAGAAAGTAGTGCAGCGGAGTGATGAATCTATTGTTAGTTCAGTTGCCTGTTGCGAATTCAGCGTTTTAAATAAAGATTTAGCCTGACAACTAATAACACCTGCGAAATCTGTAAGAATTTTTTAAATGTGGCGCCTATGATGGACTTTGAAAATTCAAGATTCAAGCTCCAAAATAATTGTTGCCCGGGGGAAATTCAAAAACCATCTGATTTCTTTCCTAACTTATTGATTTTGCTGGTCTGTTTTTGTTTAGGTAGTGGTGGAGGTGATGATCCTATGGATCCACCACCCGATCCACCAGGAAGTGGAAATTAGAATTAAATTCAAAGCCGCTGTAGAAAGCGGCTTTTTCTTTTTTATAACTTTGGATTCATGAACAAAGCTTTCCCCCTCCTATTTTTAATTTGCAGCCTATTCTCTGGTTGTTCTGAAAACCAGAAGTTAGAACAACAAACGATCGAAAGAACAGATAAGGCATTTAGAACATTTCAGAAAGCAAAAACAGTTGAAGATGTTGGTGAAAAACTCCGGTTGCTATCTCAGGCTGCTGCCCAAATAGAATCCCCTGACGATACGCTTCTAACAGAAATCCTTGATCACCAGATCTACTTTTATGATGCAATAAAACTTTATGACAGTTCCCTTCACTACGCTAATTTGATGATCGAAAAAGGGATTGAAACAGGAGACACTTCAACTCTGGCCAAAGCTTACTACCGAAGAGGCCGCGCTCAACTCAACAGGGAGAATCATCTCGAAGTACTAAGGGATATGCATCAATCACAAAAGTTATATTTGTTTACAGGAGATAGTACATCTGCAGGTAGACGCCTGGTAGAATTGGGTATAGCCCAATTTAGGCTGGGAGATTTTTCGGGAAGCCAGGCAAGCCAGATACAGGCTTTAAAACTTCTTCAAAATTCCGAAGATTCCATTTTTCTACCTAGGATCTACAACAATCTGGCAATGACCTACAGGCAACTTGGCGATCTGGATGAGGCTATAGATGAATATAAAAATGCCCTGAGGATAGCCAAAACAAGAAGGGACAGCCTGGCACTTCTCAATAATATCGCTAATATCTATCAGGAAAAAAAAGATTATGAGAGATCCCTCAACTTGTACGATTCAATTCTTCATCTGGCTACAGATAAAACAACCTTCAACAGAATTAAAGGCAATTTGTACTATACCCAATGGCTGCAGAATAAATCAGGAGTCGAGGATGAAGTAAAGGATATAATGAAATCAAGGCAGCAGGAAAATGATCTGATTGGTCTTATGACAAGTTACAATCATCTCACAAGAATGAACTTAAAAGAAGATCCAGAAGAGGCCCTTCAATATGCTGAAAAATATCACAGTCTATCGAAAAAACTTAAGAGCCTAAGTGATCAAACGCAGGCGCTGGGATACCTGATTCAGCTTTCGCCCCCTGTTCAGAATAAAAAATATTCTCTGGAATACATGCGGATAAACGACAGCCTTTCCACAGCCCGGAACCGGGTCAAGAATCTTTTTGCTAAGATCAAATATGATGAAGAGCAAAAGATCAAAGAAATAAAGGAGCTGGAAACCCTCACCTCAAATCAAAAACTGGAGCTTTTGCAGGAAAGGAACCGGAGAAACCTCGCGATCTCCACTGCCTTTCTCCTCCTGGCCTCGGCTTTTTTTGTTTACTATCTCATTAAGCAAGGCCACAAGAAGAAGACCATTAGGGAAATACATCAAACAGAGGTGCGCATATCAAAAAGGATCCATGACGAACTGGCCAATGATGTTTATAACGTGATCACTGAAGTGGAAAATCCTGCAAGCCTGGACAGGGAAGTGATTCTTAATAAACTCGATAGTATCTATTCCCGCACCCGAAACATCTCCAGGGAAAATACTCCTGTCCACACCGGCCCCGGCTTTGCAGAAGATCTTCAGTACATGTTATCCCATAGCACGCCAGCTCATGCCCGACTCTTTCTCACAGGGTTCCAGGATATAGCCTGGGAAAAACTCAATGCTGAAGCAAAGATTGTCATTTACAGGTCGCTCCAGGAGTTAATGGTGAATATGAACAAGCACAGTGAGGCATCAATTATTGGTATCAATTTTAGAAAAAATGCCTCCAGATTACAGATCACCTATAATGATAATGGAGTGGGAGCTGCGGCGGAACAGCTAAAAAAGGCATCGGGTCTTCAAAATGTGGAAAACCGTATTGTTTCTATTGGAGGGACCTTTAATTTTCAGTCCGATAAGGATAAAGGTTTTTCCGCTAACATTTTAATTTCTATGTAGATGTTCAAAAAAGTACTTATTGCCGAAGACATAGACGCCGTCAACAGCGCGCTAAAAGAATTCCTGCTGCAGTTGGGAATCAGGGAAGTAATTTATTGCCAGTATTGTGACGAGGCGTACCTCAAGTTGAAAAAGGCCGCTATGGAAAATACGCCCTTTGACCTTTTGATCTGTGATCTTTCCTTTAAGCAGGATCACAGGACCGAACAAATTTTTTCAGGGGATGAACTTGCCCTGAAGATAAAACAGGAGTTGCCGGATACAAAGGTGATCATTCATTCCATAGAGGATCAACCAGGACGGGTAAAAAAGATCGTTTCTTTTGTAGATGCTTATGTATGCAAAGGCCGACACGGGATGCATTATCTTCAGGAAGCCATGGTCAAAGTGAGGGAGAGAGAAAAATATCTTTCTCCCGATATCCGCAAAACTCTCGAGCAAACAAATTTAAAGGAATTGACCGAGTATGAATTATCCCTCCTAAGGTATATCTCCCAGGGCTATTCGCAGGAGGATATCAGTGAAAGCTTTAAAAGTAAAGGAATGGCTCCCTTCAGTAAAAGTTCCATTGAAAAAAAGCTAAGAGATCTACGTGAAGATTTTGGAGCTACCACAAATGCCCAGCTGGTGAGTATAGTAATGACCTTGCAGCTCATTTAAAAATTCATTGATTGGTTCTGGATTTAATTATTGCCACGAATACACGAATGATTTTCCGGCTCTTATCTGATTTCTGGAAAACTTTGTACTTCTAAATTCATAAATCTAAGTTTTCATTACTGCTTACTTTAAACCGGGCACTGCAAATTTTCTGACCACTATCCATATGACTAAATTAATATTGTAATCACAACCGGAAATATTTCGCCCCTCCGGGGTTTTTTTTGGAGGTGGCACTTTTTGAACTCCGGGTTAAAACCCGGGGCTACTAATATGTCGCCCCGCCGGGGCTTTTTCTCAAATTGGAATTTGGTGCTTGGAATCTTCAATTTCGTACTTCTAACTTCCCCTCATTTTTTACTAATAAAGATCAACGCAGTATTTGTTTTTTCAGCCAGGCTAAGTGCTACATGTCCGAAGGCTTTTTGATGTTTACCCGCTTTACCCAGACCCATTATTACCAGGTCATGCCGGGAGGCCTGGTGCACAAGTTCTGCTACCACATCATCATTCTGAATTATAGCAACTTCGGTCTTTCCGGGAATGATGCGGCTTGCAAAACGGGAAAGTCTCTGATTGTTTTTCTCAATTGTTTCTGAAAGGGTATTTTCAGGCAGTACCTGGAGAAAAGTTATTTCAGGTTGTGAGGCACGCCACAGGCTAGCAGCAACACGTGCCCGGAGCGGATCGTGACTTTCGAAACCGGCTACCGGAATAAGGACTTTCTGTGCTGCCGTAATTTTCCATCCGCTAAAAGGTTGGCGGAATACCACCACATCTGCCTTAACATGTTTAACCAGTTTTTCAAGGTTCTTATTGGTCTGAGATTCATTGACATCACTTAATCCCAATAGCAGACTTCTGCAATTGTGTTCTTTGACCACCCGTTCAATCTCTTCCCATGGATGATCGGCTATAGTGGTGAGGGTTTCGGGACGCAGACCTGCTTCAAAAGAAGCTTTCAGGGCGTACTGCGTAACATCACGACTGGATAAAAGCCGCTTTTCAAGATCATCTTTTTCGGTACTGGGAATAACGATGGAATGGATCAGGACCCTCCCTATCACCGGAGGTGCCAGTGCATTTGCTAAAAAGACCATAGATTCCGCATTTGCGGGATTGGATATTGGGAGCAGCACCAGCGGACTTAATCCCCGCAGACGGATAAGATCGGGATCCAGGGCCTGTTCAGACGCCTCTATAGCCCTGGCTTTTTTTATGAAAAATGACACAAAGAGGACCGCCCCGGTGAGCAGCCATAACAGTGCAATTATTCCGGCAGACGGCACCACTATTGCCTGAAAAATAGCCAGACCTAAACAGCTGATTATTCCGACGATGGGCAGGGCTGGAAAAAAAGGAGCCCTGAAGGTTGCACTTTCCTTATATCCGCGGTTGCGCATGAGGATCATGATAAGATGTGCCAGTGCAAAAGTGATCAGAAAGATCAAACTGGAAGCTGCGCCGGCCGCGGCAAGATCGGGCAGGATCAAAACAAGGATGGCTACAATTCCGCAGGTTACAAGTATAGAGGTTACAGGCGTTCCAAATCTCTCGCTGATATTGGAAAGGTGATGATTGAGGGTCCGGTCTTTTGCCATGCTAAGGGAAATCCGGGAAGCTGCAAAGAGATTGGCCTGTAAAGCTGAAAGCATTGAGAATATACCCGCTACCAGCACCAGCCAGAAACCAAAAGCTCCAAGATAATTCTGAGCGGCAACGGCCAGCACAGTTTCAGAATCCTGTTTGCTCATTTCTGTTATGGACTCCCCCGGAAGTACGCCAACGGTCGACATCAGAAAAAGCAGGGGCAGGTAAATAGCCAGACCTACTGCGAGTGTGCCCATCATCGCCTTCGGAATATTCTTCTCCGGATTTTTAATTTCTCCTGCGGCCGAACCAATAAGATCAAAACCCTGAAGCGCGATAAAGGTATAACCCATTGCCGCTATCACTCCGCTGAACCCGCCCGAAAAAAACGGGTCCAGACTTTCTGAAATATGACTGAAAGGAGTCTGCACAAATACAGCGAGTCCGCCGGCTATGAGTACGGCAAATACAGCGAGTTTCCCAATATTAATAACAGCGCCGCCATCGCCCGAACCTCGTGTTAAGCTGAAAGTAAAGTAACCTATGGCTCCCAAGGCCAATAATACCGGCACAAAGCCGAACTCAAGGACTCCGCTGCTCTCCAGAGCCGGAATTTGTTTTAGAGCAAAAACAGCAAAGGCTCCAAAACCAAGAGCATACAACACTGCCGCTACCAGGGAGGCAAACCAGACAATCCACCCTACCCCAAAAGCTACCTGAAGCGATAAAGCCTTCTTGGCGTAAGTATAAGTTCCTCCCGATTGCGGATTCGCCGAAGCCATTTCGGCGAAACTAAGTGCAGTAATAAAAGCGATCAGCCCGTTTAGAGCAAAGGCAAGGACAGCCGAAGGTCCGCTCACGGCAAAAGCCACCCCCGCCAGGGCAAGTATTCCGCCTCCCACCATTGCTCCCACCCCGATGCCCAAAGCTCCGGAAAATCCGATAGTACGATTTGTTGCTGAAGAAGAAGGGTCTATGTTCATGGGGAAATTAAAATAGGAAAATATTCTGGGATTTAATGGAATTCAGGATTCCAATTCAAAATTCGGATTGAAAGAAAATTAAATCGTTATAATACTGTCATTCCGACAGAGCATTTGCTTTTGGTAAAAGCTGATGCGACGAGGAAACTTTTGAATGGATAATGTATAATGAGTAATGTATAATCAGAATTAAAGGAAACTCAATAACAGATTATGCTTGTTTATAAGAGAAAGCTCTGAAGTTTATGATTTATGAAGATGTCTTCTTTCCACATTCTTCTTTTTTTTCGCCACGAATACACGAATGATTTTCGGCCTCTTATTTAATCTCTGGAAAACTTCGTACTTCTAAATTCGTAAATCTAAATTCCATTACTGCCTGCTTGAGACTGCACACTGCACTTTCTGATCACTATCATATCATATGACTAAACAATAATCTGATGTTTATGCGGCGCCCTAACAGGGCTCATCTCAGGTGGTTCTTTAAACGCGGGGTTAAAACCCCGGACTATTAATATTGCTCCTCGCTTAAAAACTCAAGATTTAAGGTTCAAACCTAAAGATTTTCTGACTCTCAAATTTTCTGATCATTTTTTTTTCTGATCACTGATCACTGATCACTGATCACTGACCACTGAATACTGCTCACTCCCCTTCATACTTCTACCTTCGTAAATCTAACTTCAGGTGTCGGAGCTAATCATTAAAATAATATATTCGGCAGATTATTTATTGGTATTAAACTCATCCTCTTTTTATTATGAAGAAAAATAAAGTACTGCTTGTCATTCTGTTATTTCCCTTTTTTGGTTTCAGTCAGGGGCCTTCAGAATCTATGAAAGATTCCGTAGAAGTTCTTTACAAAAAGTATTTCGAACTTAAGAAAAGTACCGATTCGATTCAGAAATCTTCGGCTTCACTTGTAGAGCTTCAGCAAAATCTTGATAATTTTAAACAGATCGTTACTGAAAACAACAGGCTCATCGGAGAATTCAGGGATGACAAATTTCACACTGCACAGCAACAATTTACCTTCAGAAAGAACAAGATCGTTAACACCAGTGAATTTGTGTATGTCGCAAACGTGAGCCTGAATGCCATAAGGCAGTTTGATGCGACAGCTACTTACCTCAGCAGGATTTCCGCATTAAACAATCCGTCGAATACAGATCTTGGTTTCTCCCTTACAGAGGAGGTAAATACCATTTTGAAAAAGAACATTATAAAAGGCGGTAAAAAAATAAACGGCGCGAGTTCAGACAAATTCATGTCTTTTATGAATAATATCATTGAATCTCCAATTACCGAAGGCTTTACGAGTGCAGTGCCCGTGGTGGGAGCCATTCGCTCTGTGATCGACATCGTGATTGGAACGGCAGTGCAGGGTAAAGATGTAAATCTTCAGGATGTTACCCGTTTAAAAGAAGATCTCAAGGTTTATATTGAGCATTATGAAGGTCTGGCAGTAGCCCAGGAGAAATTTGACCAGAATTTATCCAATCTCTCCATTCGCACCAACGCTTTGACCGAACTGCTCAACACCTACACCATTGAAAGGATAAACACGCTCTCTCCAAACACCATAAACTCTAAGGACACCTTAGGATTAACCACTCTTATAAACAAGCATTATACTGCAAAGGAGGTACAGGAAAAAATAGAAGCTGTTACCCGGTCAAATCCAACAGCTTATGAAAGTCACCTGGTGAACCACAGGCTTTTTTACCCGGATTATGCGCTTAATCAGGCGAAATTCATCAGAGATGAAGTGGAAAGCCTGAGGGAACAATATATTCTCACCTTTAGAGCCTATCAAAAATCCCTCGAGGGAGTGCTGAACAAAAGCCGGAACATAGGAGATGAAAAGGAGATCAACAAGATCATCAGCGACCTCAACCGCCGACTCGTCATTGTAGAGAAAAACTTTAATGAAAGTGTGAATGTTGAAGGTGTGAATTTAAAATTCAGGCAGCTTTCGACTTATTGATCATTTTGACTGCCCTGAGAATTTCCTCTCAAAAATGTCATTTTTGATACTAATTTTCCATTGGGGTTAGTTCGATCTCACTTTCCCATTCAGAAGAGATAAGGTCCTCCTTTTTGATAAGATTTCCTGAAGTAGTAATTCTGTACCGATCTTTATCCTGAATCTCCAGCTCCCAGATAATATTTTCGGCTTCAGGAAAACCGGCTGCTCCATTCATTTGTTCCTCAAATAACCTTTTCACGATATTTCTTTCAGATAAACCATCATCGAACAATCTCAACAGCATTTCTTTGCGCAGTACGGTTTCATTTTCTTCTTCAAGAGGGGATATAACACACTCAATTATGGTAGCGCTGGAGCTGGGGAATTTTCCATTGTAAGCTTTAAACAGCAGCTGATTAACATGAAATAAAGGTGCCTGTAATTCCATTTCAGGATATTCCTCACACACCTTATCATTCAGCATATCATTAGAGATCTGGTCAATCTGACCTTCAGACAGATGCTCACTGAGTTTGTAGGTAAGAACCACTTTGGCAGCTTCAGAAGGTTCGAAATCTGTAATGGCCATAAAAAGTAATTCCCTCAAATTTTCTTTACCGGAATCTTCAGCATCGGGATATTCAAATTTTTCAAGTAGCTGAATATAATCTTCGTTTGTCCAGTAATTGCTTATCTCTTCAAGGGTTTGGACGTCCTCTATTTTTATTTTGTACTTCATGATCAGGTTTTTATCGGGTGAAATTCCCCGAAGAGAGTATAATCAATTTAAACCGGTAATCCCTTGTATAAAATCATAACTTCAAATGCTCAATTCCCAAAAAAGTACCTGCTGGTTCAAAAGCTTTGATTTTCTGAATTAGACCCAAAAAAATACAGCACCCCATGAGTGCTGTACTGTTCTTCAAAAATGCTTTATTTCTACACCTTCTTTGGAGGCAGATCAAAAGCAATGGCTTCATGTTCAAAGTGATTCCTGTGAGATCCATCGCAAAAAGGTTTGTTGGCAGACAAGCCGCAGCGGCACAGGGTGACCTGCTCCCTGCCGCCAAGATCGTACACGTCTCCGTTCTTATCCACTATTTCAAAATCTCCCTTAATTATGAGAGAGCCGTTGTTGTTTACCGTAATTTTTGTTGTCGCCACTTTTATTTTTTCTTAGATAAGCAAATTACATTTTTAATAATAAGTTCTGAAGCTAAAATCGACTTCTACCCACATTTATTCTGAACCTTTATAAGGCCTTCCAGCCTCACTCCATAATCACCTGCCAAAAATGGCATTTTTGACACCTCATTACAAGTACTAATTGCTAATTTACATTAAGCAGATACTTCAATCATTGGAATTTGAAATTTGGTGCTTTTCAATATACACTATACAATCAAAATTTACTACCTTCATCTGCTACTACGTCTTCCCTACCGGCGCAGCGACAAATCCCCCTGCCGGAAATTCTCTAATGGCATCACCTCTATAGAAAGCATGTATACCCCGGAATTTTCCGGTCACACCAAAGGGATCTGAGTAGAAATTAAATAGAATAACAATGTTAGAAATCATCCACGTACAGGGCGGAATGCGCGAGTTCGAAAGAACCGGAATCTATCCTGAATACCTGCTGTTCAACCTGGCCGGCACCCGACAAAACTGGACAATAAGAATAAAGCAGACTCCGCAGCAGGGAGTTCTTAAAAGCAAAGGCAAAGTGCTCTATGAATACAGCTTCGATGGTACCTGGTGTACATTCAGAAAAAAGAAAAGTGATAGTACGTTTTCAGAATGGAGGAAACCTGAATTCATGACTTCAGAAATGAGGGATTGATAATTTATGTTTTTCCTCTGTCCTTAAAAGAAAAACACACCTCCACCACCGTCAAAACGAGGGTTGACCACATTATTAAAAATGGACCCGAACCTGTAACGAATTCCAAAACTGGTATAAAATGAATAATTTGAATCCAGTTGTCTTCTTCTGGTAAGAAGGTCTTCATTGGAAATATTCCCTTTAGCGATATTCAACTGGTCTCGTTGTACGGCATAATAACCGCTAATGTTAAGGGACAAACCTTTGTACAACCTTAGGTCTGCATACCCGGAAAAGGTGAGCCTGTTTTTAGAAAAATCATGGAAATAATGACCATAGGCCGCTGAACCACTAATTTGCCCCCACTTTTTGTTAAGGCTAACTGCCAGAGAAAGGTTCTGTCGAAACCTGAATTCTTCCGTTTCCAAATAGACCGTTTCTTCTCTGTAGTCAAAATACGAAGGTCCTATCTTGTACATCAAACCAACATAATGGTTATTAGATTCCGTATAAGGAAAGAAGTTGTACTCCACTGCAGGAGTGAGGGTCCAGGAGGATTCATAATTTGAAAAATCCGACCTCAAGATTTCAAAAATACCGCCTGCAGACCAGTGATCATTCAGAGACCAGACTGTAGTGTTGCTTCCCCTGTAACTTTCATTAGAAAATTTTATGGCATCTTCCCCTGAACCATAACGGTTCTTGTTCACACCATAGCTTATAGATGTAGTTGTTTTTAGCTTTTCTGATATACGGGAAGCAGTAAAACCGGTACTGAAGCTATTGCTGAAGTAATTTTTATCACCATTGAGATAGCCGTTAAGACGTGCATTAAACACCCAAAGATTCCATGGATCCTCCTGGGATTTTTCGGTTGCACCCCCACTCTCTGAAGATTCTTCTTCGAGAACGATCTGCACTTTTTTCCCTTGCTCCGTCTTCGCAAGATATCTAACAAGACCCAATTTCAGGGTCTGTACTATTTGTTGTCTTGCCTCATCATCTGTTGCAGTCGCCTGCCTCACAAAGGATAACGTATCATTCACCCCGGCAAAGATCTCCCTTCCTGTAAATTGTAATTTGTACTCACGGCCGCCACTCCCCGTAACCTGATGATTTGATAATACAAAAACGTTGGATTCAAAACGGTCATTCACATAATCTACAAAAGGAATTTCCCGCTTTATATATTCCTGATCACAATAGGACTGACAGTCTAAAAACAGCCGGATCTTTTTATTTTCCGTCTGTGAATAAGAAAAAGCAGACATCAGGGCAAAAGCTAACGATAAAAAATATTTCATTAAAAAATTTGAGAAGGTTAAAGGCTCTTCGCTGTAGGGGCAGCAAATATATTAAAATGTGTTAAAACAAGGGACAATAATTTGGATCCTTTCCGGTATTGGGCCACTGCTTTCTGTAGCTGCTGAAAAATGACTTTTTTGGGAGGTAGATTTGCAGGAATTAACTTAACATTTTGGGGAGTACACCGGCTGGTACTGAGTTTGAAGTTTTAAAGATGTTATTAACGATTGTCCGTCCCCTTAGGATCCGGCTTTGGACAATGTCTAAACGGGGAAAAGTTCAATTAACAGAAGTAGGGAGCTGAAATTGATTGGACCTTCCTGAAAAGTCATATTGCAGGGTAGTCCCGCCTATTAGCGGGGGAGGTACTGAAATAAACTTCGTACTTCTACGCTTGTAAATCTAACTTCCTATCATATGACTAAACATAATGATGTAACTGCAATCCCAAATATGTCGCCCCTCCGGGGCTCTTTGTGGAGGGGGTGTTTTTTGATCCCGGGGCTGCACCCCGGGCTACCTATATTTCGCCCCTCGTATGTTTGAAAAATAGGAATTTTGTTCACTATAAATACTTTAAAATATATAATCTTAGTTACTTGAATCCTCAAAATTAATAATAGGAAGAAACAGGAATAGCAACATCGCCCCAGATAACAAATTTTGTATATCGACCCAGAGACTTTGCACTTGTTTCTTTTCTTCTTAAAATCTGAATAGTATCTAGGAAACAGGCCATGTTGTTTGTATTCCGTATAAACACGAGGAAAGATAAAAGAAGATATTCCTTAAACTTTAAACATATTATGAGTAAACTAATTATTGGTATTGACATTTCGATGAATGACTTCTATGCCTGTATTAAAGTAAGAACAGAAGATAACAGTATTAAGATAAAAGGAACTCGTTCCTTTGAAAATACAGATCAGGGATTTGAAAATTTCTTATCCTGGTCTTTAAAACAAAAAAAAGATGATGAGTGGTCGGTAAGATTTGTAATGGAAGCAACAGGAGTATATTACGAAAACCTTGCTTACTATCTTCATTCTCAGAACCAGAAGGTGTCAGTGGTGTTAGCTAATAAAATAAAAAACTACATTAAAAGTCTGAATGTGAAAACCAAAACAGATAAGGTAGATGCAAAGACCATTGCCAGTTTTGGAATAGAAAGAGAATTGGAGAACTGGGAGCCTATGTCTCCAATGTATAAAACTTTGAGAGATTTGT